>NZ_JAKSXY010000052.1 GCF_022829445.1 Methylobacterium sp. J-068
GTTCATCTCCGACGAGGACATGAGCTCGCGCAGCTTGGACTCCGAGTAGGCCTGGTTCCCGACGAAGTTGATCGCCTTGATGCCGGTCTTGTCGCCTTCCTCGATCACGTAGATCACGTCCAGCCGGCCGTTCGGAAGATCGACCGTGCGGAAGCTGACCTTCGCGGTGCCGCGCCCGGCGCGGCGATAGACTTCCTTGATGCGCTGGATGTCGGCCTTGACCACACCCTCGCTGAAGGCGCCGCGCGCCTTGGCCTCGACCTCGCCCTCCAGGGTGGCCTTCTCGATCTTCTTGTTCCCCTCGAACACCACCCGGTTGATGATGTTGTTCTCGCGGACGCTCACCACCGTGCCGCCGCCGCTGCGCGACACCTTCACGTCGGAGAACATGCCGGTCGCCAGCAGGTTGCGGCGGGCTTCCTCGGGGGAGCCGGAGGCGGTGCCGGTCACGTAGGACCGGATCGTGTCGGCATCGACACGCTTGTTACCCTGGACGACGATCTGCTGCGCCTGAGCGGCGCCACCGAGAACCAGGCCAGCGGCCGCCGCGGCGACTAGGACGATGGTCTGTTCCGCCGACTTGCGCCGGCGCTTCCCCGTCATCGACATCATGTAATCGCCCGTCTCTTTTATCTTCAGCGCGAGTTCGCACCCGCAGTCAGGCACCCGTTTTCGGGCGTCCTGACACCTGGTCCCAAGCTCAGCTTCTATCGGGATTCCCGGGCGAAGCAAACGTTCGGGGGGCGTGCTCGTCCGGGATTTTGGGGAGACGTGGCCTTCCGGTCACTTAACGCCCCGCCGCGATCGTCGAACAGCGTCAACGAACGGTTGCGCACCGGACCCGAGAGTCCGGTGCGCGAACGCGATTGTCGTGACGATCGAGGCGCTTACGTGTCCCGGAGCGGGACCGGGCGGAGAAAGTCGCCCGCCGCGCCCGCAATCCACAGCCTCTCAGCGTTCGCCGCTCAGGTCCGGCGCGTCCCCCAGGAGGCGCCGAGATTCAGCAGGTCGTTCCAGGCCGCGAACAGCATCAGGAACAGCACCAGCGCGAGACCGATCCGGAAGCCGATCTCCTGCGCCCGCTCGCTCAGGGGACGACCGCGCACCGCCTCGAAGGCGTAGAACAGCAGGTGCCCGCCATCGAGCAGCGGCACCGGGAAGAGGTTCAGGAGGCCGATCGAAACCGAGAGCAGGGCGATCAGCCCGATCAGGCCACCGATGCCGCCGACCTTGGCGACCTCCCCCGAGACCCGGGCGATGCCGATCGGGCCGGAGAGCTGGTCGGGGGATTCGCGGCCGGTGACGAGCTTGCCGATGTAGTCGATGGTCCGGTCGACAACGAAGTAGGTCTCGTAGGTCCCGAGGCCGAGGGATTCGAGGGGGCCGTAATGAACGAGTCTCGCCTCCGTGCCCTTCGGTCCCTGGATGCCGAGCCGGCCGAAGCGATGGCGGCCGAAGGGCGTGACGTCTTCCTTGCTCTCGGGGATGGCCACGAGATCCTTGGTCTCGCCGCCCCGCTCGATCGTGATCGTCAGGCTGGAGCCCGCCGCGCCCGAGACCGTGCGCTGCATGTCGGTGAAGCTGTTGACCCGTGACCCGCCGATGGCGCGGATGATGTCGCCGGGCTGGAAGCCGGCGCGCGCGGCGGCGCTGTCGGGCATCACCGCCTCGACGCGGGCCGGCGTCTCGTAACGGCCGCCGAAGTAGATGGCGCCGGAGAACAGCGCGATGGCCAGGATGAAGTTCGCGATCGGGCCGGCGGCGACGATCGCGGCGCGCTTGGGCAGGCTCTGCGTCGGGAAGCTGATCGCCCGCTCCTGCGGGCTCATGCGGGCCACCGCGTCCGGGTCCGGCACGCTGGCGCCGTTGGCGTCGCCGTGGAACTTGACGTAGCCGCCCAGCGGGATCGCGGAGAGCTTCCAGCGGGTGCCGTGCCGGTCGTTGAAGCCGAACAGTTCCGGCCCGAAGCCGAGGGAGAAGGCGTGAACGCCGACGCCGCACCAGCGCCCGACCAGGAAATGCCCCATCTCGTGCACGAACACGACGATGCTGAGCACGATCAGGAAGGGAATGACGGCACCGAAGAATCCGGAGGCCGTGCCGCCCATGGCGTTCAGGAAGTCCATACGTCGATCCTCTCGGCCTCCCCCGGGGCCGTCGTTCCGCTTTAGCAGATCGGATGCGCACGAGGCGAACGCAAACCCCAATCCCGCGATTCGGCGACGCAGGGCCGTCTTCGCCCGGTCTGTCCCCTCTTTCCCCGCCGCACGGTAAAGAAGTGGGCGGGCTCGCTAGTGGCCGCCGCCGGCACCCGCGGCCGCGCGGGGCCGGCGGATGAAGGGCACGGCGCAGGCCATGGCCACGAACAGGACGGTGAGCACCAGGAACACGTCGGTGAACCCCATCACCAGGCCCTGCATGCGGACGGTGTTCATCAGCGCCTTCAACGCCATGGCGTCGGCATTGCCGCCGAGCACCTCGAACTGGCGCCGGGTCATCTCCAGGCGTTCGAGCACGGCGGTGTTCGTCCAGGTGAAGCGCTCGTGCAGCCGCGCGAGGTGCAGGTCCCAGCGGTCGTTGAGCACGGTGTTGATCAGCGCCAGCCCGACCGCGCCGCCGAGGTTGCGCGTGAGGTTGTAGAGGCCCGACGCGTTCTTCATCCGGGCCGGCGGCAGCGTGCCGAGCGCGATGTTGTTGATCGGGATCATGCACAGCATCAGCGAGCAGCCGCGGAGGATCTGGGGCACCAGCAATTCCCAGAAGTCCC
The DNA here is from genome assembly GCF_022829445.1 of Methylobacterium sp. J-068. Lineage (GTDB taxonomy): Bacteria > Pseudomonadota > Alphaproteobacteria > Rhizobiales > Beijerinckiaceae > Methylobacterium. Next base: position 2,768 of record NZ_JAKSXY010000052.1, read on the forward strand.
AGTCCTTGGTCAGGCCCGTGACCATCCAGGTGCCGATGGCGAAGCCGAGGAAGCCCGTGCCCATCATCAGGCGCGGATCGACCCGGCCCGAGAACCAGCCCGCGATGGGCGCGGTCGCGAACATGCAGAGCCCCGAGACGAACATCGTCTCCCCGATCTGGAGGGCGGAATAGCCGCGCACCCGGCCGAGATAGACCGGGTAGAGGTAGGTCAGGCCGTAGAGGCCGATGCCGAGCACGAAGCTGAAGGTGCAGCCCGCCGCGAAGTTGCGGTCGGAAAAGGCGCGCAGGTCCACGATGGGCTCGGCCGCCGTGAAGGCGCGCCAGAAGAACGCCGGGACGGCGACGAGGCAGACCGCGGCGCAGGCGAACACCGCCTCGTCCGCGAGCCAGTCGTGGTTCGGCCCCTCCTCCAGCACGTATTCGAGGCAGCCGAGCATCAGCGCCATGAAGACGAGGCCGAACCAGTCGAAGCGCTTGAACAGGGCGAGGTTCGGCTCGTCGAAATCGACCAGGAGGTAGGTCGAGACCGTGACGAAGATGCCCGGCACGAGGTTGATCAGGAAGAGCCAGTGCCAGTCGAACAGGTCGGTGAGATAGCCGCCCACCGTCGGGCCGATGGTGGGGGCGAGGGTCGCCACGAGGCCGATCATCGGCGAGACGATGGAGCGCTTCGAGGGCGGGAAGATCGTGAAGGCCGAGGCGAACACCGTCGGGATCATGCCGCCACCGATGAAGCCCTGTGCGGCGCGCCAGACGATCATCTCGTTGATCGAGGTCGAGGTGGCGCACATCAGGCTCATCAGGGTGAACCCGCCGGCCGAGATCACGAACATCCAGCGGGTCGAGACCACGCGCGAAAGGAAGCCCGAGAGGGGGATCGAGATCACCTCGGCGATGAGGTAGCTCGTCTGCACCCAGGGGATCTCGTCGCCCGAGGCCGACAGCCCGGCCTGGATCTCGGCGAGCGAGGCCGAGACGATCTGGATGTCCAGAATCGCCATGAACATCCCGAACACCATGCAGACGAACGCCACCATGCGGCGGCGGTCGAGCGGTGGCTCGGCGGGTCTCGGGATCGGACCCAGGGCGGCGCCGGCGGCCATGGTCCTAGCGCTTCGCGGTGCGGACGTGGTCGTCGCCCGAGCGGGCCTCGTCCCGGGTGTCGACCCGCACGGTCACGGACAGGCCCGGCCGCAGGATGCCCTCGCGGGCGACGTCGACGGGCACGTGCACCCGCACGGGCAGGCGCTGCACGATCTTGGTGAAATTGCCCGTCGCGTTGTCGGGCGGCAGCAGGCTGAAGACCGAGCCGGAGGCGGGCGAGAGCGATTCGACCTCGCCGACGATGTCGCGGTCCGGATAGGCATCGACCGCGATGTGGACGCGCTGGCCCGGATGCATGCGCTCGACCTGGGTCTCCTTGAAGTTGGCGTCGACCCGGACGCTCTCCAGGGGCACCAGGGCGGCGATGCGCGAGCCCGGCTGGACATAGGCGCCGGCCTCCACGGCCTTGTTGCCGACCACGCCGTCGAAGGGCGCGCGAATCGTCGAGAAGGCGACGTCGCGGGCGGCGCGCGCCTCGGCGGTGCGCAACTCGGCGGCCAGCCCCTCCGCCTCCTTGCCCTGGGCGCGCAGCACCTCGACATTGGCCCGCATGGCGACGAGGGATGCCTCGGCGCCCTTCACGGCGGCGTCCGTGCGGTCGCGATCGGCCCGCGCCTGCTCGATGCGCGCCTTGGCGACGAAATCGACCTTTTCCAGCTGCTGCTGGCGCGCGTAATCGGCGGCGGCCCGCACGGCATCCGCCTTGCTCGCGTCGATCTGGGCCGAGGCCTGGAGCATCTGCGCCTGCGCGGCCTCGACCTGACGGCCAATGCGGGCGATGGCGGCCTGCTGCGTCACGAGCTTGTCGTGCGCCGCCTGCTCCGCGAGGCGGTAGTCGCCGTCCTCGATGAGGGCGATCACGTCGCCCTTGCGTACCGCCTGACCGTTCACGATCGGCACGGATGCGAGGTAGCCGGGCACCTTGGCGGCCAGGACGGAGATGTCGGCCTGCACGTAGGCGTCGTCGGTGCTCACGAAGAAGCGCCCCACCGTCCACCATGCATGCGCCTTGTAGGCGCCGCCTCCGAGGGCTGCGGCGAGCAGCGCTGTCAGCACGACCTTGCGCACCCGCCTCGGCTTGCCCGGCGGCTCGGCCGGCGCGGGCTCGATGAGGGCGGGCGCCCGCCTCGCGACCGGCGCCGGGGATGCCGGCGCGGCGATCCGGGCCGGATGCGCGTCGACCGGGTCGGCCCGGAATCCGTCGTCCTCGCTCAGGCTCATGGGATCGATCCGGCTCTCGCGGTGATTGACCGAACCGTTCGGTCATTTCGCGGGCCGCAGCACTGGCGCGGCCTCGGCCATTCAGATATTATGACCGAACCGTTCGGTCAATGGAGTTACGGGATCATGGCGATCGCCAGTGCCACGCTGGAGCCGCGGGCGCGGATTCAAGGCGAATCCGACAAGCACCGCCAGATCCTCGAGGGGGCGCGCGCGGTGTTCATGGCCTCCGGGTTCGACGGGGCGAGCATGGGCGAGATCGCCAAGGCTGCGGGCGTCTCGAAGGGGACGCTCTACGTCTACTTCGACAGCAAGGAGGCGTTGTTCGAGGCCCTGACGCTCACGGAGAAGCGCGGGCTCGCCGAGGCGCTGTTCCGGCTCGATGCCGACGATCCGGATGTGCGGGGTGCCCTCACCCGGCTGGGGCACAGCTATCTCGCCGAGATGGTCCGGCCCGAGCACATCACGGTGATCCGAATGGTGATCGGCGCCTGCGAGAAGTTTCCGCGCCTCGGCCAGGCGTTCTTCGAGGCCGGCCCGGTCAAGGGCACGCGGCGCCTCGCCGCCTTTCTCGACGCGCAGATCGCAGCCGGGCGCCTGCGCCCCGCCGACACGAACCTCGCCGCGCGCCACTTCCTGCAACTCTGCCAGGCCGGGCTGGTGACGCGCCTGCTGTTCAATGCCGGCGAGGCCGTGACGGAGGCGGAAATCGCGCATCACGTCGCGCAGGCCGTCCGCGTGTTCCTGGCGGGCTACGACCCGGAGGCCTGAACCCGGGTCAGGCCGCGCGGACCGCGTCGCTGCTCCAGCGGCGCACCTCGGCGTCGATGGCCAGGGCCTCGTCCACGTTCTCGGGCGCGGTCCGGTAGGTTCCGGCGAAGTGCTCGCAGGCGCGCTCCACCAAATCTGCGATGCCGTAGAAACCGATGGCGCCCTTGATGAAGGCCGCGACCGCGATCTCGTTGGCGGCGTTCATCACCGTCGGGGCCGCGCCGCCGGCGCTCAGCGCCGCGCGGGCGATGCGCAGACAGGGAAAGCGCGCCTCGTCGGCCGCCTCGAAGGTCAGGCTGCCGGCGGCGGCGAGGTCGAGATGGCGGCCGCGCGCGATGGTCAGGCGCTCGCCGAGACCGAGGCAATGGGCGATCGGCACGCGCATGTCCGGCATGGCGAGGCCGGCCGTCACGGCGCCGTCGCGCCAGTAGACGAGGCCGTGCACGATCGATTGCGGATGCACGATGACGTCGAGCCGCTCGGGTTCGAGCGCGAAGAGGTGGTGCGCCTCGATCAATTCCAGCCCCTTGTTCATCAGGGAGGCCGAATCGATGTTGATCTTCATGCCCATCGACCAGGTCGGGTGGGCGGCGGCCTCCGCGGGCGAGGCGGCCGCGATACGCTCGCGGCTCCAGGTCCGGAAGGGACCGCCCGAGGCGGTGATGGTCATCTTGGAGACGTCGTCGAGGCGGCCGTCTCCGAGAGCCTGGGCGAGCGCGTTGTGCTCGGAATCGACGGGGAGCAGCGTGGCGCCGTAGCGCTTGGCGTCGCGCATGAAGGCGTCGCCGGCGCAGACGAGGCTCTCCTTGTTGGCGAGCGCCACGGTGCGCCCGAGCTTCAGCGCCTCGTGCGTGGGCCGCAGCCCGGCGGCGCCGCTCACCGCCGCCACCACGATGTCGGCGTCCCGCGAGACCGCTTCGAGGACCGCGCCCTCCCCGGCCCCGTTGCGGATGTTCGTGTGCGCCAGCGCCGCGCGCAGGGCCGGGCCGGCGCCCGCGTCGGCGAGCGCCACGAAGTCGGGCTGGAGGTTGCCGGCGAGGCGCGCGATGGCCTCCACGTCGCGCCCGGCCACGAGCCCCCCGATCCGGAACCGGTCCGGATGCTGCAGCAGCAGGTCGATGGTCGATTGGCCGATGGAGCCGGTGGCGCCCAGGATGGTGACGGTCAGCAACGGAATGGTCCTTCAGGCCGCCGCGAGACGGCGCGCGATGAGATAGAAGCCGGCGAGCACGGCCACGGCGAAGAAGCCGTCGAGGCGATCCATGACGCCGCCGTGCCCCGGGATGGCGCGCCCCGAATCCTTGACGCCGTAACGGCGCTTGAGGGCGGATTCCGCGAGGTCGCCGCCCTGGCTCAGGATCGAGGCCGTGGCGCTGAGGAGGCCGACGAGGGCCAGCGGCGCGGTCGAGAGGTCGCTCCAGCCGTGGTCGCGGGCGAACACGACGAGACCGATCCCCGCGAGCGTCCCCCCGGCGAGGCCGCCCAGAGCGCCCGACCAGGTTTTCTTGGGGCTGACGCGCGGCATCAGCTTCGGGCCGCCGAGGGTCCGGCCCGTAAAGTAGGCGACGATGTCGGTGGTCCAGACCACGGCGAACATCCATGCCGGGCCGAGGAGCCCGATGGCCGGGTCGTCCCGCAGGGCGGTGGGCACCAGGGCGATCACGCCCGCGCTCGCGAGACCGGCCAGGGCGCGCATCCGCCCGGCCCCGGTCCGGGCCACGGCCGCGACGAGGATCGCGCCGACGGCACCGATGCCGAGGGTGGTCGGGACATCGACGCCGCCATGCAGGCAGAGGACGAGCCCGAACAGGGTCGCGGCGGTGATCGAGAGGACGAGACGGCGCGGCGCGATGGCACTCATGCCGATCCATTCGGCGGCGAAGACGATGCCGGCGGCGAGCCAGATCACCGCGAAGGGCCAGCCGCCGATCACCAGGGCCGAGAGCACGACGGCGCCGAGCAGGATCGCCGAAACGAGGCGGGCCTGGAACTCGCGGCCCGCGAAGGGACCGCTCCGCGACGCGGGGGTCGCCTCACCCGGAGCCATGATCAGCCGGCCTTGTCGCTGAGCCCGCCGAAGCGTCGGTCGCGGCGGTGATACTCGTCGAGGGCGGCCCGGAAGGCGCCGTCGTCGAAGTCGGGCCAGAATTCCGGCACGATGACGTACTCGGCATAGGCCGTCTGCCAGGTCAGGAAGTTCGACAGGCGCTGCTCGCCCGACGTGCGGATCACGAGATCCGGATCCGGGATGCCGGTGGTGTCGAGGGCGCCGGCCAGGACGTCGAAGTCGATGGCCTCCGGCGCGAGGCGCCCCTCCGCCACGGCCCCGGCCAGCCGGCGCACGGCACGCAGGATTTCCTGGCGGCCGCCGTAATTGAAGGCGACGACGAGGGTGAGCCCCGTATTGCTCCGCGTCCGCGCCTCGGCCTCGTCGAGCAGGCCGGCGATGTCGGGGCTCAGGCCCTCGCGCTCGCCGATGATGCGGACGCGGACATTGTTGCCGTGCAGCTCCGCCAGATCCCGGCGCACGAACAGTTTCAGCAGGCCCATGAGGTCGGCGACCTCGGCCGGCGGCCGGCGCCAGTTCTCGGAGGAGAAGCTGTAGATCGTCAGGTAGCGCACGCCGAGATCGATGGCCGAGCGCACGGCCCGCCGCACCGCCTCGACGCCGCGCCGATGTCCCTCGACGCGCGGCAGGCCGCGCCGGGCGGCCCAGCGGCCGTTGCCGTCCATGATGATGGCGACATGCGCGGGCGCCGCCCCCGGCCCGGCAGCCGGCTGGGCGACGGTGGGGTAGCCGGCCGGGGCGTCGCTCTGCGCGCCCGAAATCACCGCCTCAGTGCCATGCACCGTCGCGGTGTCGATCTGCCGCGCGCCCTCTGAGCGACCCAACGCGCTTCTCCCCATCCGTCATTCGTGCCGATCGCGCGCCGTCCGAGTCCCGTCGTGGACACTCAGACCTGCATGATTTCCTTTTCCTTCGAGGCCAGCACGCCGTCGATCTCGGCGATATGCGCGTCGGTGGCCTTCTGGACCTCGGCGGCCTGACGCTTCTCGTCGTCTTCGCTGATGGCGCCGTCCTTCTCCAGCTTCTTGAGATGATCCAGGCCGTCGCGGCGCACGTGGCGGACCGCGACGCGGGCCTCCTCGGTGTACTTGTGGGCGACCTTGACCATCTCCTTGCGGCGCTGTTCGTTCATCTCCGGCACGCGCAGGCGGATGGTCTGACCCTCCGTCTGCGGGTTCATGCCAAGGTCGGATTCGCGGATGGCCTTCTCGACGGCGGTGACCATGCCCCGGTCCCAGACCGAGATGCTGAGCAGGCGCGGCTCGGGCACGCTCACGGTGGCGACCTGGGCCATCGGCATCATCGCGCCGTAGGCATCGACCTGGATCGGGTCGAGGATGCTCGGCGTGGCACGCCCGGTGCGCAGCGACCCGAGATCGCCCCTCAGCGACGTGACCGCGCCCTGCATGCGGCGCTTGATGTCGTTCAGGTCGAATTCTGGAATGGCTGCCATGCGGAAGGTTCCCGACGCGTACTTGAGGGAGTGGGGCCGGGCCGCCGGGGCCCGTTCGTGGCCTCAATGAACCAAAACGAGATGGGTCGCAAATGGCGTTCGCGCCCGCAAGCCGCGAAATCGCCGGCCCGGGCGTCCGCGCCGATCCCTCGGGCGGGCTCGCGGAATCGCCGGCCCTACGGAACCACCAGGGTCGCCGGCGCCTCGCCGGTGAGGATCGCCTTGATCGAACTCGGAGCGTGGACGGAGCCGACCACGATCGACAGGCGGCTCTCGCGGGCCAGCGCGAAGGCGGCGGTGTCCATCACCTTGAGGTCGCGGGCGATGGCCTCGTCGTGGGTGAGGCGGTCGTAGCGGGTGGCGCTGGGATCGCGCTTCGGATCGGCGGAATAGACCCCGTCCACCTGTGTCGCCTTGAGCACGGCGTCGCAGCGCAGCTCGGCCGCGCGCAGCACGGCGGCCGTGTCGGTGGTGAAGAACGGATTGCCGGTGCCCCCGGCGAGCACGATGACCTGGCCCTTGTCGAGGTGGTGCAGGGCGGGCTGGCGCGCGAAGGTCTCGCAGATCGTCGGCATCGACACCGCCGACATGGTGCGGGCGGGCACGCCGGCCGCGTTCAGGGCCGTCTCCAGGGCGAGCGAGTTCATCACGGTGGCCATCATGCCCAGCGAATCGCCGGTGGCCCGGTCGATCCAGCCGGCCGCCGAGATGCGCGCCCCCCGGATCATGTTGCCGCCGCCGACCACCAAGGCGATCTGGATGCCCGCTTCGCGGGTGCGGGCGATGTCGTCGGCGATGCCGGCGAGCGTCGGCGGATGCAGCCAGTAGCCGTCGGGGGCTGCCAGGGCCTCGCCCGAGAGCTTCACGAGGACGCGGCGAAACGGTGTGGTCTCCGGCATCGAGCCAGTCCCCTCAAACCCCGCCCTGACGCGGGGCGGGAAGCCAATCGGAAGCGGAGGGGTGTCTAGCCCAAGGCGGGCCGGAACGTCGAGGGGCGGCGGCATCGCTGCCGCCGCCCCATCGCAAGAGTCCGTCGCTTTTTCGCGAGGCGTTCAGCCGCGCGCGGCGGCGGCCACCTCGGAGGCGAAGTCGGGAGCCTCCTCCTTCTCGATGCCCTCGCCGAGGGCGTAGCGCACGAAGGCAGTGAGCTTGACCGGGGCGCCGGCCTTGCCCTCGGCCTCCTTGAGGACCTGGGAGATGGTCTTGGAGCCGTCATGCACGAAGGGCTGCTCCAGGAGGGTGACCTCCTTGTAGTAGCTCTTCAGGCCGCTCTCGACGATCTTGGCGAGCACGTTCTCGGGCTTGCCGACGTTCTTCTCGCGCAGGATGTTGATCTCGCGGTCGAGGGTCGCCTGATCGACGCCGGCGGCGTCCAGCGCCACCGGGTTGGTCGCGGCGACGTGCATGGCGATCTGACGGCCGAGGGTGGAGAGCACCTCGACGTCGCCCTCGGACTCGAGCGCGACCAGCACGCCGATCTTGCCCAGGCCCTCGACGACCTGACCGTGGACATAGGAGGCGATCACGCCCTTGGTCACGTCGAGCTTGGCGACGCGGCGCAGGGTCATGTTCTCGCCGATGGTGGCGATGAGGTTGGCGAGGCTTTCCTTGACCGTGGTCGCGGCGCCGGGGAACGTGGCGGCCTCGAGGCCTTCCAGCGTGCCGTCGGTGTTCAGCGCGAGCTTGGCGGCCTCGCGGGCGAAGCCCTGGAAGCTGTCGTTGCGGGCGACGAAGTCGGTCTCGGAATTCACCTCGACGATGGCGGCGTGGTGGCCGGCGGACTCGACGGCGACGAGGCCCTCGGCGGCGACGCGGCCGGCCTTCTTGGCGGCCTTGGCGAGGCCCTTCTTGCGCAGCCAGTCGACGGCGGCCTCGATGTCACCATCGGTCTCGTTGAGCGCGCCCTTGCAGTCCATCATGCCCGCGCCGGTCTTCTCGCGGAGCTCTTTCACCAGTGCGGCGGTGATGTTGGCCATGGCGGGTCCTTTCGTAGCGATTGAAAAACGAAGTCGTCTGAAGTGAATGAGCCCGGCGCTCAGGGAAAGCACCGGGCTTCAGGATGCAGTGTCCGATCGGCCGGTGGCGGCCCGATGACGGGCCGCCAGGTCGGGATCAGGCGGCGGCCGCCGCCTCGACGAAGCCACGGGCCTGGTCGACCCAGCCGTCGCGACCGATGCGGCCGTTCAGCTTGAGATCGGCATCGACCTTGGCGATGTCGTCGGCGCTCATCGCGGCCAGCTGCCAGTAGTGGTAGATGCCCGCCTCGTTGAGCTTCTGCACGATCTGCGGGCCGGCGCCGTGGAGCTTGGACAGGTCGTCCGGAGCGCCGCGCGGAGCCGAGAGCAGCTCGAAGTGCTCGGTGGACTCGACGAGGGCGGCCACGTCGGCCTGGGTGACCGAGCCGGACTCGACGGAGGCCGCCGCGTCGTCGTTGGCGGGCAGCTCCTCGGCGACCGGCTCCTCGGAGGCGCCGAGGTCGATGCCGAGCGAGCCCTGGCCGCGCGAGATGCCGTCGATGGCGGCGCGGGCGATCAGGTCGCAGTACAGGGCGATGGCGCGGCCGGCGTCATCGTTGGCGGGCACGACGTAGGTGATTCCGTCCGGGTTGCAGTTGGTGTCGACGATGGCCGCCACCGGGATGCCGAGGCGCTGGGCCTCCTTGATCGCGAGCTGCTCCTTGTTCGTGTCGATCACGAACAGCAGGTCCGGCACGCCGCCCATGTCCTTGATGCCGCCGAGCGCCTTCTCGAGCTTGTCCTTCTCGCGGGCCAGCATCAGGCGCTCCTTCTTGGTGAGGCCCTGGGCCCCGCCGTCGAGGGTCTCGTCGACCTTGCGCAGGCGCTGGATCGAGCCCGAGATGGTCTTCCAGTTGGTCAGCATGCCGCCGAGCCAGCGGGAGTTGACGTAGTACTGGGCCGAGCGCTTGGCGGCCTCGGCGATGGTGTCGGCCGCCTGGCGCTTGGTGCCGACGAACAGCACGCGGCCGCCCTTGGCGACGGTGTCGCTCACCGCCTGCAGGGCCTGATGGAGGGCCGGCACGGTCTGGGCGAGGTCGATGATGTGGATGTTGTTGCGCGTCCCGAAGATGTAGGACTGCATCTTCGGGTTCCAGCGGTGGGCCTGGTGTCCGAAGTGGGCGCCGGCCTCGAGAAGCTGACGCATGGTGAAATCGACGGCCATGTCTTTGTACTCTCCGGTTGGTACCGCCGCGGAGGAAGCGATCGGGCCCCTCGGGGTCCCGACCACCGGAAACGCCTCATTCAGGCATGAGGCCGGCTCCGCGTGTGGAATGGGCGGGGCCTTAACAGAGGCCGTCCGCCGAGGCAAGGTTTTCGCCGCCCCCTCGTGGGCCGGGCCCGTTCGCGGCGGCGTCAGCGGATCGAGGCCGCGATCGCCTGCTGGATCGCCAGGATGTTGGCGCCCCGCTTCAGCGTCTTGCGGATCGGCTCCGCCCGGCCCGAGACCCAGATCGCGAGTTCGGAATCGAGGTCGAAGCTGCCCGCCGTCTCCACCGAGAACGAGGTGATCGCCCGGTAGGGCACGGTCAGGTACGAGACCTTGCGGCCGGTGAGGCCCTGCTTGTCCACCAGGATCAGGCGCCGGTCGGTGAAGACGATGAGGTCGCGCAGGATCCGGAAGGCGACCTGAACCGGCTCGCCCTCCGTGAGGATGCCGGCGAGTTGCTCGTTCACCTCCGCGGGCGAGAGGTCGCTGCCGTGGCCGAGCAGTCCATCGAGAAAACCCATCGCGCGCCGTATCCCCCTGAAGCCCCGGATCTCCTATGTAGGGGCGCGGTCGCCGCCCTGTCAGGGCATGGCGATCCCGTTCGGAGTCCGCCGCGATGTCCTCTCCTGCCCCGCGCTCGAATCCCCTGCGCCTCGGCGTCAACATCGATCACGTCGCCACGGTGCGCAACGCGCGCGGCGGCACCGCCCCCGACCCGATCCGCGCCGCCCGCGAGGCCGTGGCGGCGGGCGCCGACGGCATCACCGCGCATCTGCGCGAGGATCGGCGCCACATCCGCGACGCCGACATGGAGACGCTGGCGCACGTCCTCACCGTGCCGCTCAACTTCGAGATGGCGGCCACCGACGAGATGATCGACATGGCGATTCGTTTAAGGCCGCACGCGGCCTGCCTCGTGCCGGAGAAGCGCGAGGAGCGCACCACCGAGGGCGGCCTCGACATCGTCGGCGCGCACGATTCGCTCCTGTCCCGCGTCAAGCGACTGGGACAGGCCGGCATCCGTGTCTCGCTGTTCGTCGAACCCGACGAGGCCGTGATGGACGCCGCCCGTCGCCTCGGCGCGCCGGTGGTCGAACTCCACACGGGCAGCTACTGCGAGGCGGTGGCCGAGGGCGACGCCGCGCGCACCGCGCACGAACTCGGCCGGATCGCCCGGGCGGCGTCCTACGGCGCCGGGATCGGCCTGGAGATCCATGCCGGGCACGGGCTCGCCCTCGACAGCGTCGGCCCCGTCGCCGCCCTGCCCGAGATCGCGGAGCTCAACATCGGCCACGCACTGATCGGCGAGGCGATCTTCGTCGGGCTGGGACAGGCGATCCGCGACATGCGCGGCGCCATGGACACGGCCCGGGCATGATCCTCGGTATCGGCTCCGATCTCTGCGACATCCGCCGCATCGAGAAATCGCTGGAGCGCTACGGGGAGCGCTTCACCCACCGGGTCTTCACCGACGGCGAGCGCGCCAAGTGCGACGCCCGCGCGGCGCGCGCGCCCTCCTATGCGAGGCGCTTCGCCGCCAAGGAGGCCTGCGCCAAGGCCCTGGGCACCGGCATCGCGCGGGGCGTGTTCTGGCGCGACATGGAGGTGGTCAACCTGCCCGGCGGGCGCCCGACCCTGCGCCTCACCGGAGCGGCGGCCGAGCACCTCGCCGCGATGATGCCGGCCGGCCACGTGCCGAGGCTGCACATCACGCTCACCGACGATCCGCCGATGGCGCAGGCCTTCGTGATCGTCGAGGCGGTGCCGGACGACACGGCCTCGACCTAGTCGCGGCACCCGTGCGTTGCGGCGCCTTCCCGCATGGTCTATGCCGCCGCTCGACCGTCGGCGACGGGAGCCGCCCGGAATCCGGGCGCCAGCGCCGGACCGGAGATGGCGACCAGATGGAACGTGCCCGCGTGGACCACCAGACGAAGCGTGACCTGAAGGCCGCCGATACCGGCACCTGGGCGAGCGTCAAGGAGACGCTGAAGGTCGGCGGGCAGGCGCTGCTGATCGCCCTCGTGGTGCGCACGCTTCTGTTTCAGCCCTTCAACATTCCGTCGGGCTCCCTCGTTCCGACGCTGCTGATCGGCGATTACCTGTTCGTCTCGAAGTATTCCTACGGCTACTCGAAATATTCGCTTCCCTTGAGCGAGTACCTGCCCTTCACCGCCGACGGCCGGGTCTGGGCGGCGGAGCCCAAGCGCGGCGACATCGCAGTGTTCAAGCTGCCGAAGGACAACGCCACCGACTACATCAAGCGCGTCATCGGCCTGCCGGGCGACAAGATCCAGATGAAGGCCGGCCTGCTCTACATCAACGACGTGCCGGTCAAGCGCGAGAAGATCGCGCCCTTCGAGACCACCGGCCCCTACGGCGAGCAGGCTAAGGCCGAGCAGTACCTCGAGACCCTGCCCAACGGCGTCACCCACCGGGTGATCGAGCGCGACGGCGACAACGGATACTGGGACAACACCGAGCCCTACACCGTGCCGCAGGGCCGCTTCTTCATGATGGGCGACAACCGCGACAACTCGACGGATTCGCGCGACCTCGCCAATGTGGGCTTCGTGCCGTTCGAGAACTTCGTCGGCCGCGCGGAGATGATCTTCTTCTCCATCGACGAAGGCACGCCGGCATGGCAGATCTGGAACTGGCCGGCGAAGGTTCGCTGGAACCGGCTGTTCACGGCCATCCACTAGGGCATTCAGTATTGTGACCGAAGAGGCGCGTCCCTCCAGCCGGGCGCGGCGCGCGCCCCGTCCGAAGCCCGACCTCGCGGGGTTGGAGGCCCGGATCGGGCATGTCTTCGCCGACCGAAAGCTCCTGTCCGTCGCGCTGACGCATGTGAGCAAGGCCGGCGGCGACGGCCGCCTCGGCAGCTACCAGCGCCTCGAATTCCTCGGCGACCGCGTCCTCGGCCTCGCCATCGCCGACCTGCTCTACGAGGCCTTTCCGGGCGCCGACGAGGGCGAACTCTCGCGGCGCCTCGCCGGGCTCGTGCGGCGCGAGACCTGCGCCTCCGTCGCCACGGTGTGGGACGTGGGGCCCCACCTCGCCCTCGGTCCGGGCGAGGTCCAGAGCGGGGGGCGCCGCAACCAGACCATCCTGGCCGATGTCTGCGAATCGATCCTCGGCGCGGTGTTCCTCGACGCGGGCTACGCGACCGCCAAGGCCATCGTGAACGCCGCCTTCACCCCCGATACCGACACGGCGGCGCCGCGCGGCCGCGACGCCAAGTCGGCTCTGCAGGAATGGGCCATGGCCCGCGCCCTGCCGATCCCGCTCTACGAGGTGGTGGAGCGCTCCGGCCCCGACCACGCCCCCGTCTTCCGCATCGCCGCCCGCGTCGAGGGCCTGGAGGCGGGCATCGGCACGGGCCCCTCGAAGCGCCTCGCCGAGCAGGAGGCCGCCCGCCTCGTGCTCGACCGCGAGGTCCACGGCCTCGACACGTCCCGGACACGAACCATGGAGACGTCGGCGGACGTCGATGAAGGACACGCCCCCGATGCCTGACGACGATTTCGACACCGACGACGACGACTTCGCCCCGCCGCCGCTCCAGCCGCTTCCCGCCGTGATCATGCCGGAGAACACCACGGCGGGCTTCGTCGCGCTGATCGGCATTCCCAATGCGGGCAAATCGACCCTGCTCAACAGCCTCGTGGGCACCAAGGTCTCCATCGTCTCGCGCAAGGTGCAGACCACGCGCGCCCTGGTGCGCGGCATCGTCATGCACGAGACGGCGCAGATCATCCTCGTCGACACCCCCGGCATCTTCGCGCCCAAGCGCCGCCTCGACCGGGCGATGGTGCATTCGGCCTGGAGCGGCGCCTCGGACGCCGACGCGGTCTGCCTGCTGATCGACGCCCGCAAGGGCGTCACCGAGGAGGTCGAGGCGATCCTCGCCAAGCTGCCCGACGTGAAGCGCCCCAAGGTGCTGATCCTCAACAAGATCGACCTGATCCCGCGCGACCGCCTGCTGGCGCTGGCGGCCTCCCTCAACGCGCGCATCCCGTTCCAGCACACCTTCATGGTCTCGGCCCTCAACGGCGACGGCATCGAGACGCTGAAATCGACGCTGGCCGGCATGATGCCCAAGAGCCCCTGGCTCTACCCCGAGGATCAGGTCTCCGACGCCCCGATCCGCATGCTGGCGGCCGAGATCACCCGCGAGAAGCTCTACGACCGCCTGCACGAGGAGCTGCCCTACCGCTCCACGGTCGAGACCGACCAGTGGCAGGTCCGGCCGGACGGCTCGGTGCGCATCGAGCAGACCATCTTCGTGGAGCGCGAGAGCCAGCGCTCCATCGTGCTCGGCAAGGGCGGCCAGACCATCAAGGCGATCGGTCAGGCCGCCCGTCACGAGATCGCGGAGGCCGCCGAGCAGACGGTCCACCTCTTCCTGCACGTCAAGGTGCGTGAGAACTGGGCGGACGATCCGGCGCGCTATCGCGAGATGGGTCTGGAGTTCCCGCGCGGCTGAGCATGGGCTATGAGAGCGGGAGACCGGCTCCGCGACGATTCTCGCCGCGCGGCAGCCCGGATCTCCCGTTTTCCCGTCACGCCCTGAGCCGTCGAGGCGCGCGCGCCGTCGCGCCGGAACCGTCACCATGTCCCCCATGCCCTTCTCGGAAGCCGTCTACGGCGCGCCGCCCCTCGAACTGGCGCAGGTGCCGGATTCGGCGGCGCAGGTCTCGCCGCTGATTCCCGGCGCGGCCCGGCTGGAGGACGTCGCGCCGGAAAGCCTGACGCGGCTCGACGTCCTGGCCCCGGCCGGCACCATCGAGCGCCGCTACGTCCTGGCTCTTGCCCTGAAGGCCCTGAGCCAGGGCGGCATCCTGACCGCCCTGGCCCCGAAGGATCGCGGCGGCAGCCGGCTCGCGAAGGAACTCACCGGCTTCGGCTGCGCCGTCCACGAGGACGCGCGCCGGCATCACCGCATCTGCACGCTCACCCGCCCGGAGACCGTGACCGGCCTCGCGGACGCGATCCACGAGGGCGGCCCGCGCCACATCGAGAATCTCGCGCTCTGCAGCCAGGCCGGCATCTTCTCGTACGACCGGCTCGATCCCGGCACCGCGCTCCTGCTCGCCAACCTGCCGGCGCTCGCCGGGACGGGCGCCGATTTCGGCTGCGGCCTCGGCATCCTCGCCCGCGCGGTCCTGGCCTCGCCGAAGGTGACGGACCTGACGCTGATCGACATCGACCGGCGCGCGATCGAGATGGCGACGCGCAATGTCGGCGATCCCCGCGCGCGCCTGCGCTGGGCCGACATCCGCGCCGGCGGCCTCGCGCTGAACCGCCTCGACTTCGTGGTGATGAACCCGCCCTTCCACGACGGCGGCGCCGAGGACCAGGCCCTGGGCCAGGTCTTCATCGCCCGCGCGGCCGAGGCCCTGCGCCCCGGCGGCACGCTCTGGCTCACGGCCAACACCCACCTGCCCTACGAGGCGCCCCTGAACGCCGCCTTCAAGGCCGTGGCCCTGAAGGCTTCGGCGGGCGGCTACAAGATCTACGAGGCGCGCCGGTGACGAAGCCGACGAAGGTCGCCCATCTCCGCCTCGACAGGCTGCTCGCCAATATGGGCTACGGCTCGCGCCGGGAGATCGCGCTGCTCACCCGCGCCGGGCTGGTCGTGCTCGACGGCGTTCCCTTGCGCGATGCCGACCAGCGTATCCCGGTGACGCCGGATCTGGCCCAGCGCATGCGCGTCGACGGCGCGCCCCTCGACCCGCCGCCGGGCCTGACCCTGATGCTGCACAAGCCCCTCGGCGTCACCTGCTCGCACAAGGAGGCGGGCCCCCTCGTCTACGCCCTGCTGCCCGAGCGCTGGCGCCGGCGCGACCCCGCCCTCTCCACCGTGGGCCGCCTCGACAAGGAGACCTCGGGTCTCCTGCTCCTCACCGATGACGGCGCCCTGCTGCACCGGATCATCGCGCCGAAGGCCAACGTGGCCAAGCGCTATCGGGTCACCCTCGACCGGCCGCTCACGGGGAACGAGGGCGCGGTCTTCGCCTCCGGCACGCTGATGCTGGAGGGCGAGGAGAAGCCGCTGCTGCCGGTGGATTTCGAGCCCGAAAGCGAGACGGGTGCCGTGGTGACCCTGCACGAGGGGCGCTACCATCAGGTCCGGCGCATGTTCGCGGCTCTCGGCAACCACGTCACCGCCCTGCACCGCGACCGCGTCGGCGGCCTCAACCTGCCGGGGGATCTGGCCCCCGGCGCGCATCGGATCCTCGGCGCGGGCGAGATCGCCGCCGTGTTCGCGGGCGAGGCCTGACCGGCCCGGAACCGAACCCGCCGCCCCTGGTTGGATAGCCGGCTGCATATCCGACAGGTGGTTCATGAACCGGTTCTCGACCCTCCTCCTCGCCTTCGCGCTGAGCGCAGGCTCCGCCGGGCTCGCTCGGGCCGATACGCCCGGCGCCGACTGGATGCCGGCCGATCAGGTCAAGCAGAAGCTGATGGCGAACGGATACACCAGCATCACCGAATTCGAGGCGGATGACGGCCATTGGGAGGGCGAGGGCGTGAAGAACGGCGTGAAGATGCAGTTCCACGCCGACCCGAAGACCGGAGCCATCCTCTCCGAGAAGCCCGACAAATGAGCTGACGGGACGTGCGACGGGATCGAGCGGCGCCGTGCTGAGCAACCTCGACATGGTCGGCCGCCTGCTGGCGGCCGCGCTGCTCGGCAGCGTGATCGGTTTCGAGCGCGAGCGGCTGGTCTGGGCCGCCGGCATGCGCACGCACATGCTCGTCTGCGTCGGCTCCTGCCTGCTGATGATCGTCTCCGCCTTCGGCTTCTCCGACATCCTCGGCCGTCCGAACGTCACCCTTGACCCGTCCCGCGTCGCCGCTCAGGTGGTCTCGGGCATCGGTTTCCTCGGCGCGGGGACGATCCTCCTGCGCGGCGAGGTGGTGAAGGGGCTCACCACGGCGGCGAGCCTGTGGGCGGTGGCCGCCATCGGCCTCGCGGCCGGCGGCGGACTCTACGTGCCGGCCATCGCCACCACCGCCATCGTGCTCGCCATCCTGGCCGGCATGAAGCCGATCGAGGAGCGTTACCGCGAGCGGCGCCAGCGGCACGACCTTCGCGTCGTGGCGCGCCACGGCAGCCTCACCACCGAGACGCTCCGAAGCCTCGCGGGTCCCTGCGCGTCGAAGCTCCGGCAGATCGTGATCCGCCAGCGCGCCGGGGCCGATCTCGACGAGATCCTCCTCTGCCTCGTCCACGTGGATCGCGGCGCCCTCGATGCGCTGACCGAGCGCCTGCGTCGGCACGAGGCGGTCGAGAGTGTCGAGGCCAGCGACCGCGACCCCATCGGGCGGGACGCCGACGCCTGAGACCGGCTCCGGTTGATCACTACGGAACGATCGGACGCGACAGGCCCCCTCTTCTGGAAGGAGAGGGTTGGGGAGAGGTGTGGTCCATCTCCGGAGAAGTCACACACCTCACCCTGTCCCTCTCTTTCCAAGAGAGGGGACCCGCGAGTCACCCCGTCACCGCACTGATCAGGCGAAAACAGGATGAGGCATCCGGCTCGGGGCGGCCCCAAAACGCCGGCCCCCACGACGCCGGCTGGCATGCGCGCCCGCTGCGATGTGATCGGCCGGCGCCGGTTCACGGGATGAAGCTCATGGATGAGGTTTCTGGGGGTGAGGTTAGCGACACCGCGCCGTTTCGAACTTGCCAATCCCCAACAAGTCCTTTATGCGCCAGCCCTCGCGTTCGCTCCGGCTGGGGGCTGAACGGACGGTGCCGAGTCCATCGGCATAGGGCGAACCCCGTAACGGGCGCGTCCATCGTCCCGTGTCTCCGCCTTCGATCAACCGCTCGGGCCTTCAAACGGCTCGAAGGGCTTGGCGCCGGGCGATCTCGCGTACGAACCGGCCCGACGCTTCCTTTCCCGCACGTTTTCGTGCCGTCGGGTCCCTTTGGATATGAAGGGCCCGTTAATGCCTCTCTACGAACACGTCTTCCTGGCGCGCCAGGACGTGACGGCCCAGCAGGTCGAGACCATGGTCGAGACCTACAAGGGCGTCATCGAAGCCAATGGCGGCAAGGTCGAGAAGATCGAGATGTGGGGCGTGAAGTCCCTCGCCTACCGCATCAAGAAGAACCGCAAGGCGCATTTCACGCTGCTCAACGTCGACGCCCCCCCGGCGGCGCTCGCCGAGATGGAGCGTCAGATGCAGATCTCCGAGGACGTCCTGCGCTTCATGACCGTCCGCGTCGAGGAGCTCGAGTCCGAGCCGTCGGCGATGATGCAGAAGCGCGACCGCGACGACCGCAAGGATCGTGAGCGCGGCCGTCGTCGTGACGACGAGGGCTTCGGCGGTGGTGGTGGATTCGGCGGCGACCGCGATCGCGGCGACCGTGGTGATCGCGGCGACCGGGGTGACCGCCCCGAGCGCAGCTTCGGCGGGGAGGCTTAAATCATGGCATTCGGTGCTGGACCCGGCGCGGCGCCTGCCGCTGGTGGTGGTGCGGGCGGCGGTCGCCGTCCCTTCTTCCGTCGTCGCAAGACCTGCCCGTTCTCGGGCGCGAACGCGCCCAAGATCGACTACAAGGACGTCAAGCTCCTGTCGCGCTACGTCTCCGAGCGCGGCAAGATCGTGCCGTCGCGCATCACGGCGGTGTCCGCCAAGAAGCAGCGCGAGCTCGCCCAGGCGATCAAGCGCGCCCGCTTCCTCGGCTTCCTCCCCTACGTGATCAAGTAAGCGCCTCGGCGTTTCATCCCGGTCCGGCTCCGCCGGGCCGGGGTCTCGCCCCGGGCGGGGTGAGATTTCGTACCGGCCCTCCCGATGGGCGGCCGGGAGTCGTTGGGGCGACAAGGTTCGCCCCTAACCCTGCCCGGATCGGGACAGCGGGACAGCGGGATTGATGGCACAGTACCTTCTCATCGGCATCGGCGCGGGCCTCGTCTCCGCCCTCCTCTTCGGCGTCCTGCTGAAGGCGACGGCGCTCGCAATCCTGCTCTACCTGCTCGCCCCGCTCCCGATCCTGATCGTGGGGCTCGGCTGGAGCCATCGGGCCGCCCTGGTCGCCGCCTTCACCGGCAGCCTGGCGCTGGCCCTCGTCGTGCAGCCCTTCCTCGGCCTCGGCTTCCTCGCCTATCTCGCCCTGCCCGCCTGGTGGCTCGCCTACCTCGCGCTCCTCGGCCGGCCGAACGCCGACGGCGGCATGGAGTGGTATCCCACCGGCCGCCTGCTCGCCTGGACCGCCGGCACGGCGGGCATCGCCTTCGTGGCGATCGCGGTCATCGCCGCGCCGAACTACGAGACCTTCCAGGCGCAGCTGCGCGGCATGACCCGCACGGTCGTGCGCATCCAGGCGGATCGCGCCGCGGGGGCTCCGGTCCCGAAGCCGGCCGCGCCGGAGGCCGACGCAGCCACCGATGCCGTGCCGCAGGACCCGGCCGCCGCGACCCGCAACGAGGTGGCCAACGCGCTGGCGGCGGTGGCGCCCGGCCTCGCGACGCAGGGGCTGACGGTCCTCCTCACCTTCTATCTCTGGGCGGCCGCCCGGATCGTGCGCGTGTCGGGCCGCCTGCCCCGGCCCTGGCCGGACCTCGCCGCCACGATCATGCCCCGGCGCGTCCTCGCGATCCTGGCCGGGTCGGTCGTCCTCGCCCTGGTGCCGGGCTATCCCGGCGTGCTGGGCGTGGCGCTGGCGGGCGCGCTAAGCGCCGCGTTCGCCATGCAGGGTCTGGCCGCGTTCCACGACCGCAGCCGGGGCCGGCCGGGACGCCTCGCCCTGCTGTTCGGCCTCTACGTCATCCTCTTCGTCACCCAGGGTTTCGCCCTCGTCGCCCTGACCCTCTTCGGCATCGCCGATACCGCCCTCGACCGCCGCCGCCCGCACGGGACGGCCGGACGACCCTGATCCCCACACCAACCCAAAGGACCAAGACCATGGAAGTCATCCTCCTCGAGCGCGTCGCCAAGCTCGGCCAGATGGGCGAGACCGTGAACGTGAAGCCGGGCTACGCCCGCAACTTCCTGCTGGCTCGCGGCAAGGCCCTGCGCGCCACGGCCAACAACAAGAAGCACTTCGAGACGCAGCGCGCCCAGCTCGAGGCCCGCAACCTCGAGAAGAAGTCCGAGGCCCAGACCGTGGCCGAGACCCTCGAGGGCAAGAGCTTCGTGCTGATCCGCCAGTCGGGCGAGACCGGCGTGCTCTACGGTTCGGTCTCGACCCGCGATCTCGCCGAGGTCGTCACCGCCGACGGCTTCAGCGTGGGCCGCGACCAGTTCGCCCTGAACCAGCCGATCAAGACGCTCGGCCTGCACACCGTGCCGGTCGTGCTGCACCCCGAGGTCGAGGTCAGCATCACCGTCAACGTCGCCCGTTCGCCGGAAGAGGCCGAGCGTCAGGCGCGCGGTGAATCGACCACCGAGCGCGAGGCGTTCAACCTCGACGACCTCGGCCTGGAGGTCGGCGCGGCGCTCGCCGAGGCCGGCGACGACCGCGAGTAAGCGCGACACACGGCGGTGAAGAACGGGGACGGCCCGCTTTAGCGGTTGACTAGTTCCTCTTTTGTTCCAGCATGGACGCCCGTCAGCCGAGAGGTTGGCGGGCGTTTCCATGCGCACGCCGCGAGCACGCCATGGTCGCGCCGTGCCGTCGCCGTCCCGAGGGGTGGCCCGGATGCCACGGCGCCGAAGCGCGAATCGGCTAAGGTTCGGCTAACCACGCCGTGGCCATGGTCGGCGGATAGACCGTGGCGGTGGCCTCACCACCGCGCGGATGACATCGACGAGTCGGAGCCTCGAATCAGCCCATGGCCCTGCCCAACGCCCTGACGGCCAACCTCCAGCCCGTCGCGCAGGAATTCCGCGTGGCGCCGCACAACATCGACGCGGAACAGGCGCTGCTCGGCGCGGTCCTCGTCAACAACGACGCCTATTACCGGATCTCGGACTTCCTCCTGCCCGAGCACTTCATGGAGGATGTCCACCGCAAGATCTTCGAGGTGGCGGCGCAGCTCATCAAGGCCGGCAAGCTCGCGACCCCGATCACCCTGAAGACCTACCTGGGCGACGCCGATCTCGGCGGCCAGACGGTGATGCAGTACCTCGCCCGCCTCGCGGCCGAGGCCACGACGGTCATCAACGCGGGCGATTACGGCCGCACCATCTACGATCTGGCCATCCGCCGCCGCCTCATCACCATCGGCGAGGACCTCGTGAACGGCGCCTACGAGGCGCCGGTGGAATCCTCGCCCCGCGACCAGATCGAGGGCACCGAGCGCCGGCTCTACGAACTCGCCGAATCGGGCAAGTACGACGGCGGTTTCCAGAAGTTCTCGGACGCGCTCACGGCCGCCGTGGACATGGCCGCCAAGGCCTACCAGCGCGAGGGCAAGCTCTCGGGCATCGCCACCGGGCTGTCGGACCTCGACGCCAAGATGGGCGGCCTGCAGCGCTCGGATCTCATCATCCTCGCGGGCCGCCCGGCCATGGGCAAGACCTCGCTGGTGACCAACATCGCCTTCAACGTGGCCAAGGCCTACCAGTCCGAGAAGCTGCCGGACGGGCGCATCGAGACCAAGAACGGCGGCATCGTCGGGTTCTTCTCCCTCGAAATGTCGGCCGAGCAATTGGCCACGCGTATCATCGCCGAGCAGTCGGGCGTGCCCTCGTACAAGATCCGCCGCGGCGACATCCAGCCGGCGGACTTCTACAAGATCACCGACGCAGCGCGCGACATGCAGACCATCCCGTTCTACATCGACCAGACCGGCGGCATCTCGATCGCGCAGCTCGCCGCCCGCGCCCGGCGCCTGAAGCGCCAGAAGGGGCTCGACCTCCTCATCGTCGACTACCTCCAGCTGCTCTCGGGCTCGGGCAAGCGCAGCGACAACCGCGTGCAGGAGATGACCGAGATCACCACCGGCATGAAGGCGCTGGCCAAGGAGCTCGCGGTGCCGATCATCGCCCTGTCGCAGCTCTCGCGTCAGGTCGAGAACCGCGACGACAAGCGCCCGCAGCTCGCCGACCTTCGCGAATCGGGCTCGATCGAGCAGGACGCCGACGTGGTGATGTTCGTGTTCCGAGAGGAATACTACGTCAACAACAAGAAGCCGCGCGAGGGCACGGAAGAGTTCTTCGCCTGGGAAGCCGAGATGAACCGCGTCCACGGCAAGGCCGAGGTGATCCTCGGCAAGCAGCGCCACGGCCCCACCGGCACGGTGGAACTCCAGTTCGACGCCAACGTCACCCGCTTCTCGAACCTGGCGCAGTCGGACCGGATGCCGGAGCCGATGTAGACGGATCGGATCGCACCGCGCCGTCATCCCGGAGCGGTGCCCCGGAGAGACGGCGTGCTACGATCCGCAATCGGTTTCAGCGAGACGCGGCCGACTTCGGGCCCGCGATGGATGGGATGGATCACAAGACCGGACTGAACGCCGACCACGGCGCCCGCCTCACCATCGACCTGACGGCCGTCGCGGAGAATTGGCGTCGCCTGTCCGCGATGGCGCCGGAATCGGGCTGTGCCGCCGTGGTCAAGGCCGACGCCTATGGCTGCGGGCTGACGCGGGTCGTCCCCGCCCTGTGGGCGGCCGGGTGCCGGACCTTCTTCGTCGCCCATGCGAGCGAGGGGGTGGCGGCCCGCGCCGTTCTGCCCGAGGCGGCGATCTACGTCCTCAACGGGCTGCTGCCGGGCCTCGGACCCACCCTGATGGCGCACGACCTGCGCCCGGTGCTCGGCAGCTGGGAGGAACTCGCGGACTGGGCGGCGCTCGCCGAGGCCGCCGGCCGGACCCTGCCGGCGGCGCTCCACGTCGACACCGGCATGAACCGCCTCGGCCTCGCGCTGCCGGACGCGCTGGCGCTCGCCGGCGATTCCCTCGTGAGCCGAGCCGGCATCGCGCTGCTGATGACCCATCTCGTCAGCGCCGAGATCCCGGGCGACCCCGTCAACGCGCGCCAGATGGCGGATTTCGCGTGGGTGCGCGCTGCCCATCCCGGCATTCCGGGCTCGTTCGCCAATTCCTCCGGAATCTTCCTCGGCGCGGGCGCGCATCACGACCTGCTGCGTCCGGGCTACGCCCTGTTCGGCGGAAACCCGACGCCGTGGAAGACCAACCCGATGCGCCCGGTGGTGCGGCTGGAGGCGCGGATCGCGCAGGTTCGCGACGTCGCGCCCGGCGAGACCTGCGGCTACAACGGCCGCTGGCGCGCGGCCGAGCCCCGTCGCCTCGCGACGCTCTCGATGGGCTACGCCGACGGCTATCCGCGCGCGGCGAGCGGCCGGGGCTCGGCCCGCGTCGGCAGCGTGCGCTGCCCGATCCTCGGGCTCATCTCGATGGATCTCATCATCCTCGACGTCACCGGGGCGGCCGACGCGACGCGCGGGGGAACCGCGATCCTGATCGGCGACGACCTCGACGTCGACACGGTCGGCCGCACCGCCGGCACCATTGGATACGAGATCCTGACGGGCCTAGGTTCTCGCTATGTTCGCCATTATGTGACAGGACACGACGCCTGACGCCCGCCCGACCGGAAGGGCGAACCGGCCCCTCCAGCGGAATCGCGATGGCCAAGATCCAACAGACCTTCGTCTGCCAGTCCTGCGGGGCGGTCTACAACCGCTGGCGCGGGCGCTGCGAGGCCTGCAACGGCTGGAACACGATCGTCGAGGAGAGCAGCGCCGCCGGTCCCCAATCCGGCCCGGTCAAGACGCGGCCGAGCCGGGCCAAGGGCCGGGTGTTCCCCCTCGAAGGCCTCACCGGCGAGGTGAAGCAGGCCCCCCGCATCCCGTCCGGCATCGGTGAACTCGACCGCGTCACCGGCGGCGGCTTCGTGCGCGGCTCGGTGATCCTCCTCGGCGGCGATCCCGGCATCGGCAAGTCGACCCTGCTGATGCAGGCCTCCGCCGCCATGGCGCGCACCGGCGAGCGCGTGGTCTACATCTCGGGCGAGGAGGCGGTGGCGCAGGTGCGCCTGCGGGCCGAGCGGCTGGGGCTGACCTCGGCCGCCGTCGAACTCGCGGCCGAGACCAACGTCGAGGACATCGTCGAGACCCTGTCGCAGGGCCGCCCCCCGGCGCTCGCCATCATCGACTCGATCCAGACCATGTGGACCGAGACCGTGGAATCGGCCCCCGGCACGGTCACGCAGGTGCGCGGCTCCGCCCAGACGTTGATCCGCTTCGCCAAGACCACCGGCACCGCCGTGATCCTGGTCGGTCACGTGACCAAGGACGGGCAGATCGCGGGTCCGCGCGTGGTCGAGCACATGGTCGACGCGGTCGCCTCCTTCGAGGGCGACCAGGGGCACCATTTCCGCATCCTGCGCGCGGTGAAGAACCGCTTCGGCCCCACCGACGAGATCGGCGTGTTCGAGATGACCGACATGGGGCTGGCCGAGGTGCCGAACCCCTCCGCCCTGTTCCTCGCGGGCCGCGACCACGCCGCGCCCGGCACGGCGGTGTTCGCCGGCATGGAGGGCACGCGCCCCCTGCTGGTGGAGATCCAGGCCCTCGTCGCCCCCTCCTCCCTCGGGATGCCGCGCCGCGCGGTGGTCGGCTGGGACCCGAATCGCCTCTCGATGGTGCTCGCGGTGCTGGAAGCCCATGGCGGCATTCGGCTCGGCACCCACGACGTCTATCTCAACGTCGCGGGCGGGCTGCGCATCTCGGAGCCGGCGGCCGACCTCGCGGTGGCCGCCGCCCTGGTCTCATCGCTCTCCGGAGCGACGCTGCCGCCCGAGACCGTGTATTTCGGCGAGATCGGCCTGTCGGGTGCCGTCCGCCCCGTCGCCCAGGCGCCGGCCCGGCTCAAGGAGGCGCTGAAGCTCGGCTTCGCCAAGGCGGTGATGCCGCAGGGACGCGGCGAGGGCGGCGACGGCGCCCTGGCGACGGAGGCCCTGCGCCACATCGCCGACATGGTCGCGGGCATCGCCAGCGGCGGCCCGCGCCGGGTCGCCGCGCGGCGCGGGCACAACCCGCCGGATTACGGCGACGACGACTGAACCGAAACAGGTCGGTGATGGCCGTCCGGGCCAGGGTGACGCCCGAGTTTCCGCAGGATATACGGGGTGGCGGCCCGGGGAGCCGCACGATCCGATCATCGTCGCCGCTCCACCCCATGAAGTGACACTTCTCAGAGATGCCGTTCTCCGTTCTCGATCTCGTCGTGCTGGGAATCGTCGTGGTCTCGGCGCTGTTGGCGGCCGTGCGCGGCGCGACCCGCGAAGTGCTGGCCATCATCGCCTGGGTGGCGGCCGCCGCCATCGCCTGGAAGTTCCATCCCCTCCTGCTGCCCACCGTCAGCCAGCACGTGACGAACGCCACCGTGGCCCTCGTGGCGTCGATCGCGGCGATCTTCCTCGTCACGCTGATCGTCGTGTCCATCATCACCGTGAAGGTGTCGGACATGATCTTGGATTCGCGGATCGGCGCTATCGACCGCTCGCTCGGCTTCCTGTTCGGCGCGGGGCGCGGCTTCCTGATCTGCGTGATCGGCTGGGTCTTCCTGGCCTGGCTGGTCCAGGGCAAGATGCCGCCCTGGGCCTCCGAGGCGCGCAGCCGGCCGATGCTGGAAAAATCCGGCGAAGCTCTGGTGGCGCAACTGCCCGAAAATCCCGAAGGTCTCCTGAAGCAGTTCAAGAAGCCGAAGGTCGAGACGCCGGCCGATCCGGCCGAGCCGCCGGAAGCCGAGGTTCCGCCCCAGCGCCGTACCGAGGGGCCAGCCACGCCTGCGCCGCGACGCTGACCCGCGTCGGCGCGCGCTTGGTCGCGAGGCGCGGGCCGATTACATGACGGTCATCTGACGGTGCCCGCGCGGGGATTCGCGCGGGACCGAGCAGGGCGGGACCAAGCAGGGAATGACATCACCATGTCTGTAGCCAAGTCGAGTGCCCGCTCCTCGGTCGAGGGCTCTGCGGTCGAGGTCGTGGACGGGCTCGACCGCGACGGGGACACGCTGCGCGAGGAATGCGGCGTCTTCGGCATCTTCGGCCACCCGGACGCCTCCGCCATCGTGGCCTTGGGCCTCCACGCCCTGCAGCATCGCGGCCAGGAGGCGGCCGGCATCGTCTCCTTCGACGGCAGCGTGTTCCATTCCGAGCGCCGGCCCGGCCTCGTCGGCGATTCCTTCTCCGACCGCTCGACCATCGAGCACCTGGAGGGCCCGGCCGCCATCGGCCACGTGCGCTACTCCACCACCGGCGGCACCATCCTGCGCAACGTCCAGCCCCTCTTCGCCGAACTGGCGAGCGGGGGCCTCGCGGTGGCGCATAACGGCAACCTCACCAACGCCCTGTCGATCCGCCGCGACCTCGTGCGCGACGGCGCGATCACGCAGTCCACCTCCGACACGGAGGTGATCCTGCATCTCGCCGCGCGCTCCCGCGCACCGCGCATCGTCGAGCGCTTCACCGAGGCCCTGAAGCAGATCGAGGGGGCCTTCGCCATCGTGGCGCTCACCAACAAGAAGCTCATCGGCGCTCGCGACCCCATGGGCATCCGTCCCCTGGTGCTCGGCGAACTCGACGGCCGCTACATCCTCGCCTCCGAGACCTGCGCCCTCGACATCATCGGCGCCAAGTTCATCCGCGACGTCGAGAACGGCGAGATCGTGGTGATCTCGGAAGAGGGCATCGAGTCGATCCGCTTCGCATCGGTCCGGCCCATGCGCCCGTGCATCTTCGAGTACATCTACTTCGCCCGGCCCGATTCGGTGGTGAACGGCAAAAGCGTCTACGCCGTGCGCAAGAACATCGGCCACGAGCTCGCCCGCGAATCGGCGGCTGCGGCCGACGTGGTCATCCCGGTGCCGGATTCCGGCGTGCCCGCCGCCCTGGGGTTTGCCCAGGAGACCGGCCTGCCCTTCGAGATGGGCATCATCCGCAACCACTATGTCGGGCGCACCTTCATCCAGCCGACGCAGTCCGTGCGCGAACTCGGCGTGCGCATGAAGCACTCGGCCAACCGCGCCGTGGTCGAGGGCAAGCGCATCGTTCTCGTGGACGACAGCCTCGTGCGCGGCACCACCTCCGTGAAGATCGTCCGGATGATGCGCGAAGCCGGCGCCAAGGAGGTGCATTTCCGCATCGCCTCGCCACCGATCACCTATCCGGACTTCTACGGCATCGACACGCCGGAGCGCGAGAAGCTGCTCGCCGCGACGCACGACCTCGAGGGCATGCGCCGCTACATCGGCGCGGATTCACTGGCCTTCCTCTCCATGGACGGGCTCTACAAGGCCATGGGCGAGGAGCGGCGCGACGAGGGCTGCCCGCAATACACCGACCATTGCTTCACCGGCGATTACCCGACCAGCCTGACCGACCTCGCCATCGCGGGGCCGCGCCGTCTCGCGATGCTGGCCGAAGCCGATTGAGCGACCGAGGAGCACGCCCCGCTTGAGCACGCCAGAGAAGCCGCTCGCCGGCCGCCTCGCCGTCGTCACCGGCGCCTCGCGCGGCATCGGCCGCGCGGCCGCCCTCGCCCTGGCCGAGGCCGGCGCGCACATCATCGCGGTCGCCCGCACGCAGGGCGGCCTGGAGGACCTCGACGACGCGATCCGGGGCGTGGGCGGGAGCGCCACGCTCGTGCCCCTCGACCTCACCGACTACGATGCGATCGACCGCCTGGGCGCCTCGATCCACGAGCGCTGGAAGCGCCTCGACATCCTGGTCGGCAATGCCGGCATCCTCGGCAACCTCACGCCGATCGGGCACGTGACGCCGAAGACCTGGGCGCAGGTGATGGAGATCAACGTCACGGCGAATTACCGCCTGATCCGGTCCCTCGATCCGCTGCTGCGGATGTCGGATGCCGGGCGCGCCATCTTCGTCACCTCCGGCGCGGCTCAGAAGTGCCGGGCCTATTGGGGGCCCTACTCGGTCTCGAAGGCCGCCCTCGACGCGCTCGTGCGCACCTACGCGGCCGAGACGGCCACCACGAACGTCCGCGCCATGCTGCTCAACCCCGGCCCCCTGCGCACCGCCATGCGCAAGGCCGCGATGCCGGGCGAGGACGCCATGACGCTGAAGACGCCGGAGGACCTCGCGCCGCACTTCGTGCGCCTCGCGAGCCCGGGCTTCGACGAATCCGGCAAGATCTACGATTTCCCCAGCGATCGCGTGCTGACGCCGCAGATGGCGAACTGATACGGCGCCGGTTCTCCCGTTCGCCCCCTCGCGAGACCTCCATGATCGACGTTCGCTGCATCTGCGCCATCGGCCTTCGCGGGCAGCTCGGCCTGAACGGACAATTGCCCTGGGAGGGCAACACCGATCCGCTCTTCGTCGAGGACGTGACGCGGTTCTTCGCCCTCACCATGGGCCACGTCCTCATCGC
The DNA here is from genome assembly GCF_022829445.1 of Methylobacterium sp. J-068. Lineage (GTDB taxonomy): Bacteria > Pseudomonadota > Alphaproteobacteria > Rhizobiales > Beijerinckiaceae > Methylobacterium. The sequence continues at coordinate 30,940 of NZ_JAKSXY010000052.1, forward strand.
CGGACCGAAGACCGTGGCGTCGGTCCCCGAATTCGCGTTCCGGGACCGCACCATCGACGTCATCCGCAGCCACGAGGATCCGGAGGCCGTGCTGGCCCGCTATCCCGGCCGGCGCATCTTCGTCGGCGGCGGCATCGCGGTCTGGAACGTGTACGCCCGCTACATCCAGCACTGGGACGTCACCCGCCTGCCCTATGACGGCGAGGCCGACCGCTGGTTCGACCCGGCCTGGCTCGTGGGCGGCCCCCTGCGGGCGTGAGGGCACAAACGGCCGGCTGAGGGGTTGAGGGGAGCGCATATTCCAGAAGGCTCCCCCGGAAGGCTCCCGATGACCTCCGCACAGTACCGTTTCGGCATCGAGGAGGAGTACTTCCTGGCGGATGCCGAGACGCGTGGCACCCCCCGCCGCTCGGTGAAGCCGTTCCACGTTCAGGCCGGCGAGGAATTGCCAGAGATCGGGCGCGAGCTGCTCCAGTGCCAGGTCGAGGTCTGCACCCCGCCCTCCACCGATTTCGCGCAGGCCCGCGACGTGCTGGCCCGGCAGCGCGCGGCCCTGGCCAAGCTCGGCCGCGAGCACGGCCTGCTGGTCTTCGCGGCCGGCACGCACCCGGTGGCGGATTGGGCCCGCCAGCTCCCGACGAAGGGCGACCGCTATCGCGGCATCCTGCGCGACGTCGGCCTCGCCGGGCGCCGCAGCCTGATCTGCGGCATGCATGTCCATGTCGAGGTGCCGGACCCCGACGCCCGCGTCGACCTGATGAACCGCCTGCTGACCTACCAGCCGCTGCTGCTGGCGCTCTCGGCCTCCTCGCCGTTCTGGCAGGGCAAGCCCACCGGGCTCAGCGCCTATCGCCTCAGCGCCTTCGGGGAGTTGCCGCGCACCGGCCTGCCGGACCTGTTCGCCGACAGGGCGGCGCACGAGCGCTACGTCCGGATCATGACGCGGGCCGGCTCGATCCAGGATGCGAGCTTCCTGTGGTGGTCGCTGCGCCCCTCGATCAAGTTCCCGACGCTGGAATTGCGGATCGCGGATTCCTGCACCCGCCTGGAGGACGCGCTCACCATCGCGGCGCTCTATCGCTGCCTCGTGCGCCGCGCGGTGCGCGAGCCCACCCTCAATGCTGCCCTCGACGGCGTCTCGCGCGCCCTGGCGCAGGAGAACCTCTGGCGCGCCCAGCGCAGCGGCACGGACGCGGAGCTGATCGACGAAGCGCGCGAAGCGGCACTGCCCTTCGGCGAGGCCCTGGAAGCCCTGCTGGCGCTCATCGCCGAGGATGCGGCCGCCCTCGGCTGCGAGGCCGAGGTCGCGCAGGCCCGAAACATTGTCGCGCACGGCACCAGCGCCGCGTGCCAGGGCACCACCTTCGAGGGGGCCCGCGACGGCGACACCTCGAACCGTCAGGCCCTCGACGCGGTGGTGGATTGGCTGGCGGCGACCACGTCGGGCGTGGCGTGACCCGAACGACACTGCCATCCAAGAGCGGTCGTTCACACCGTCACAAGTTCGGATGAGGTAGTCAGCCCCGGCTTGAGCTCATTCGGGGAGGCAGCGGATGTCCGCGGTAACGGGTCGCCATGTGGTCGTCATCGGTTCCGGCGCGATCGGGACGGTGAGCGCGATCGAGTGCCTACGGATGGGGCACCGCGTCACGGTGGTCGATCCCGGCCAGCCGGGCGGCGAGCAGGCCACCAGCTACGGCAACGCGGGCTGGCTCTCCTCGCATTCCGTCATTCCGCCGGCCGAACCGGGGATGTGGCGGAAGGTCCCCGCGTTCCTGCTCGATCCCCTCGGCCCGCTCTCGATCCGCTGGACCTACCTGCCGAAGGTCATGCCCTGGCTGGTGCGCTTCCTTCTGGCCGCCCGGACGCCCGCGCTGATCGAGCAGACGGCGCGGGCGATGCGGATGCTGCTGATCGACGCGCCGAAGCTCCACGCAGGTCTGGCAGCCGAGGCCGGCGTACCGCACCTGATCGAGCGCCGGGGCGTCCTGCACGTCTATCCCGATCGCGCGGCCTTCGCGGCCGATGCCCGGTCCTGGGCCATCCGCCGCAAGGTCGGGGTCGAATGGCTCGAACTCACGGCCGACGAGCTGCGCCAGCGCGAGCCGCATCTCGATCCGCGCTACACCTTCGGCCTCGTGGTCGAGGAGGCGGGGCATTGCCGCGATCCCGGCGGCTACGTCGCCGCCCTGGCCGACCTCGCGCGGGAGCGGGGCGCGACCTCCGTCGCGACCCGTGCGACCGGGTTTCGTCACCGGGACGGGCGGCTCACCGCCGTGACGACGGAGCAGGGCGAGATCCCGTGTGATTGCGCGGTCGTCGCGGCCGGCGCGCGCTCCAAGGCTCTCACCGCCGCGCTCGGCGATGCGCTCCCCCTGGAGAGCGAGCGCGGTTACCACGTCATGGTCAAAGACGCGAAGGTCGGTCCGCGCACGCCCATGATGGTCTCGGACGCCAAGATGATCGTCAACCACATGAACGGTGGCCTGCGCGCCGCCGGGCAGGTCGAGTTCGCGGGGCTGGCGGCGGAGCCGAACTGGAAGCGCGCGGACATCCTGCGCGACCACCTGGTCGCGCTGCTCCCGGACCTGGCCGGAACGGTGACGGCGGATCAGTGCCGCGTCTGGCTCGGACACCGTCCCAGCATGCCGGACGGCCGCCCCTGCATCGGAACGGCGCGGGCGACCTCAGACGTGATCTACGCCTTCGGACATGGCCATGTCGGCCTCGTGGGCTCGGCCCGGACAGGCCGCCTCGTCGCCCAGCTCGTCAGCCGCGCCGAGCCCGAGATCGCCCTGGCTCCGTTCGATCCGCGCCGCTTCCTCTGAGACCGTTTCGGACTGATCAGTCCGGTGATGTGGTGACTCGCGGGTCCCCTTTCCTGGCCGGAGAGGGAGCCCGGCGCGCCCGCTCGATCCCAAGAGATCAACCGGTCTGAGCGACGCGGGCGCGCGAGCGCTTCAGGCCGGCGCGGTCTCGCCGAGAAAGCGATCGAAGTAGTCGATCGTGCGGACCAGTCCGTCGCGAAGCGGTACGGTCGGTTCCCAATCGAGCAGGGCCTTGGCCCGATCGATCTCAGGGCGACGCTGGCGCGGATCGTCGGGCGGAAGCGGCTGAAACACGATCCGCGACCGCGAACCGGTGAGTTCGATCACGAGTTCGGCGAGTTGGCGGATGGAGAACTCGCCCGGGTTGCCGAGATTGACCGGTCCGGTCACCTCCAGCCCCGTCGCCATCAGGCGCAGGACCCCCTCGATCAGATCGTCGACGTAGCAGAAGGCGCGGGTCTGCGACCCGTCGCCGTAGAGGGTGATGTCCTCGTCAAGCAGGGCCTGAAGGACGAAGTTCGAGACCACGCGCCCGTCGTTCGGGTGCATGCGCGGCCCGTAGGTGTTGAAGATCCGCGCGACCTTGATCGCGAGGCCGTGCTGGCGATGGTAGTCGAAGAATAAAGTCTCGGCGCAGCGCTTGCCCTCGTCGTAGCAGGAGCGATGGCCGATCGGGTTGACCCGGCCCCAGTACGTCTCCGGCTGCGGATGCACCTCGGGGTCGCCGTAGACCTCGCTGGTCGAAGCCTGGAAGACCTTCACCTTGAGGCGCTTGGCCAGCCCCAGCATGTTGATCGCGCCGATGACGCTGGTCTTGGCGGTCTGGACAGGATCGAACTGGTAATGCACCGGCGAGGCCGGACAGGCGAGATTGTAGATCTCGTCCACCTCGACGTGGAGGGGAAACGTCACGTCGTGGCGCATGAACTCGAAGCGCCCGTGGCCCAGCAGATGCGCGATGTTGCGGCGCGACCCCGTGAAGAGGTTGTCGACGCACAGCACCTCGTGACCCTGGAGAATCAGCCGGTCGCACAGGTGTGAGCCGAGGAACCCCGCACCGCCGGTCACCAGGATTCGCTTCGTCTCGCCATAACGCATGCCGGATCTCATAACAGGTCTCGATGAGTCAGGCTCATCGAGGTCTGGTATCAGTCTCGCCGTGGGATCGTCGCCGCATCGGCGGTCCCGGCGCGCGATGGCCGTCCCCGCGATTGCCCGATGCCGGTGTAGTGGAAACCCAGCCGCTCAAGGTCATGAACCTTGTAGACGTTGCGCAGGTCGACCATGACGGGGGCGGTCATGGCGGCGCGCAGCCTGGCGAAGTCGAGGGCCCGGAAGGCGTTCCACTCGGTCACGATCACCACCGCGTCCGCGCCTTGCGCGCAGTCGTAGGCGTCGG
>NZ_JAKSXY010000084.1 GCF_022829445.1 Methylobacterium sp. J-068
GCTGCCGCGACCTCGAAGCCCAACCAGACATCCGGCGCTCCAACACACTCTGCCATTGTTGGCCACAGCCTGCCAGACCGAACTAATCAACCGCAAACGGTATCATACGGCCTCCGGTAGATTACGTCGGACAGCTGACGAGACGGAGCGCGGCTCCCCTCTCCTGGAAGGAGAGGGACAGGGTGAGGTGCGTGACCTCCCCGCAGATGGACTACACCTCACCCCAACCATCTCCTTCCAGGAGAGGGAGCCCGTCGCGATCCAGTGATCCGAAGTGATCAGCCGGAACCAGTATGAGACTGTTTCCGGTCAGTTCGGTGATGGGGTGACACGACGGGCCCCTCTCCGGGAAGGAGAGGGGCCCGTCGTGTCTGATCGTCCCGAAGGGATCGACCGGAGCCGGTCTCAGAGGCGGTAGCGGATCTGGTCGGTCCAGAAGCGCTCGAGGCGGCTCAGCGCCACGTTGAGGCGGCCGAAATCGTCGTCCGAGATGCCGCCGATCGGCTGGATGGTGCGGGCGTGCTTGTCGTACAGGGTCTGGATGATGTCGTGGACCTGGCGGCCCTTGTCGGTGAGGCTGATGCGCACTGAGCGGCGGTCCGTCTTCGAGCGGGCGTGGTGCAGGTAGCCCGCCTCGACCAGCTTCTTCACGTTGTAGGAGACGTTCGAGCCCAGGTAGTAGCCCTTGGTGCGCAGCTCGCTCGCGGTCAGTTCCTTGTCGCCGATGTTGTAGAGGAGCAGCGCCTGGACGCTGTTCACGTCCCCCCGGTCGCGGCGCTCGAACTCGTCCTTGATGACGTCAAGCAGGCGGCGGTGCAGGCGCTCCACGAGGTGCAGGGCTTCGAGATACGAGCCGTGCGCCGGGGCGGTCTCGGGAGCCGTGTTGGTTTCGCTAACCTTGGCAGCCTGGGACTTCATCATGGGCCTCGTCAGGTCTCTGTGCTTCAGGGCCGGTGTTCTTCGCCACCGCTCATGAAGCCAACCTAGGAGTCGCAGATGAAAGACGGTTTAAGCGATAGGATGAATTTGCGATTTACCTCTATGGGTAAATGCAAGATGAAGCGATCGGCGTAACGCCCCGTTTACCGGGTTTCCCGGGCCGCCAGGAAAGACAAGATAAAATACAACGCAATAATTCCGCCCTGTAGTGCCAGGTATGGCGGAGACATCGGCAGCAATTGCGGTGTCAGGACTGCGAGGGTGAGCGCGCTCGTGGCCGCCAGCAGCCAGACGACGCCGCCCCAGGCGCTGGTGAGCCAGAGCCCGACCGCCGCCATCGCGTCGATCACCGCGAAGTAGACGATGACGCTCTGGCGTCCGATCGGCTCCGATTCGAAGGGCCGGGCGCCGGGCAGCACGTCGAGGATGCTGGCCCAGGTCGCCACCGCCTTGGCCAGCCAGAACAGGGCGGTGAGGCGCATGAACCAGATCAGCACCACGTCCCAGCCGGTCTGCGGCGCCTGCGGGGCCCGCTCGATCCGGTCGCTCCCGCCCTCGCCGCCGCGCGGCCGGGCCTCGCGGGGGCCGCCCACCTTCGTCAATCCGCGCAATGCGTGCCTCCGGTGATCTCGAATCGTGGTTCGGGGCCCGCGCCCGGCGCGAAGGCCTCGGCGATGGTGCCGGGGGCGACGCGCTCCAGGGTGGCGGGGTTCCAGGCGGGCGCGCCGTCCTTGTCGATCAGCGCGGCGCGCACGCCCTCGAAGAAGTCGGGCCCGCGCATCAGGGCGCTGACCATGCGGTACTCGGTCAGCATCGCCTGCGGGAAGCTCAGGTCCGCGCCCCGGCGCATCTGCTCGCGCACCAGCACGAGGCTGGTCGGCGAGCGCGTGCGCATCAGGGCGGCCGTCTCGGTCGCGAAGGCGGACCCGTCCGCGTCGAGGCGCGCCAGGATGCCGGGGACGGTCTCGGCCGAGAAGCAGGCGTCGATGCGGCCGCGCTCCGTCACCAGCACCTCCGCCTCCGGTACCGCGCGGGCATGGGCGGCGAGCACGGTGTCGACCGCCTCGCCCGTGCTCAGCGCCTCCACGACGGCGTCGAAATCGGCCGCCGCCGCGTGGTGCGTGGCGAGCCCCACGGCGTGCGCGTCGCCCGGTCCGATGCGGGCGCCCGTGAGGGCGAGGTAGGTTCCGGTCAGGCCGGGCAGGCGCGGCAGCGCGTAGGTCATCCCGACATCGGGAAACAGGCCGATCCCGACCTCGGGCATCGCGAAGCTGTAGCTCTCCGAGGAGACCCTGTGGCTGCCATGCACCGAGATGCCGTTGCCCCCGCCCATGACGAGGCCCTCGATCAGGCTGATCACGGGCTTTGCGAACTGCTTCACGGTGGCGTCGAGGCGGTACTCGCTGCGCCAGAACGCATCCACCGCCGCGTGGTCGCCGCCCTGCGCGAAGGCGTGGATCTGGCGGATGTCGCCCCCGGCGCAGAAGGCGCGGCCGCCCCGTCCGCGCAGGATCACGCGCGTCACGTCCGCGTCGCCGGCCCAGGCCTCGAGTTGCGCCTGCATGGCCCGCAGCATCGCCAGCGTCAGGGCGTTGAGCGCGCGCGGCCGGTTCAGCGTCACGAGGCCGACCGCGCCGCGCCGTTCGAACAGGATCTCCGCTTCGCCCGGATCCGCCATCACCCCTCCCGTCCGGCAACCTCTCCCGACCGGCAACCTCTCCCGACCGGATCGTCCGCTTAGACGAGGTTTTGCCGCGCGGCGTCAATCGAGGCGATGGCGGGACCGGCGGGCGTCGCCTGCGTCCGCATCGCGGGTTTCGAAGCGTTTTGCGAATGTGATAGGCCCAGCCGGCCCGCCCGTGCCCCGGGTCCGGGCCGAGAACCATCGAGTCCGATCACGATGACCCACAATCCCGCGACCGATCCCGCGACGCCGCGGCCCCTCGCCGTCGAGACCGCGCAGGAATCGGCCCGCCCGGCGGCGCTGGGCATCACCCAGCGCCCGCGCCGTAACCGCAAGGCCGAATGGTCGCGCCGCCTCGTGCGCGAGCATACGCTCACCGTCGACGACCTGATCTGGCCGCTGTTCGTGATCGAGGGATCGGGGCGGCGCGAGCCGATCGCGTCGATGCCGGGCGTCGAGCGTCTCAGCGTCGACGAGGTGGTGCGCGACGCCGAGCGGGCCGCCCGCCTCGGCATCCCGGCGATCTCGTTCTTTCCCTACACCGAGCCGTCCTTGCGCGATCCCACGGGCTCGGAATCGCTGAACCGCGAAAACCTCGTCTGCCGGGCGGTGCGCGCGGTCAAGCGCGCGGTGCCGGAACTCGGCCTGATGACCGACGTCGCCCTCGACCCCTATACCAGCCACGGCCATGACGGCCTGCTGGAGGACGGCGCCATCCTCAACGACGAGACCGTGGCGCTCCTCGTCGAGCAGAGCCTGATCCAGGCGGAGGCCGGCACCGACATCATCGCCCCCTCCGACATGATGGACGGGCGCGTCGGTGCCATCCGGGCCGGCCTCGACCGGGCGGGCTTTCGCGACGTGCAGATCATGGCCTACGCGGCCAAGTATGCGTCCGCCTTCTACGGCCCGTTCCGCGATGCCATCGGCACCCGGGCGGCCCTCGTCGGCGACAAGCGCACCTACCAGATGGACCCGGGCAATTCCGACGAGGCCATCCGCGAGGTCGCCCTCGACATCGCCGAGGGCGCCGATTCCGTGATGGTGAAGCCCGGCCTGCCCTATCTCGACATCATCCGCCGGGTGAAGGACGAATTCGCGGTGCCGACCTTCGCCTACCAGGTGTCCGGCGAGTACGCGATGATCGAGGCCGCCGCCCGCAACGGCTGGCTCGACGGGGACCGGGCCATGGTCGAGAGCCTGCTGGCGTTCAAGCGCGCCGGCGCCGACGGCGTGCTGACCTATTACGCCCTGCGCGTCGCCGAGCGGCTGCGCGCCGGCGCGTGAGGCGCAGGCCGTCCGCCCTCGGGCCTCTGGCTCTGGTGGGCTCGCTGCTCCTGAGCCTCGCCGCCTGCGAGAGCTCGGTGGACCGCCAGCGCGCGACGATCTGCCGGCGCGTCGTGCCCGCGCTGGCGCCTCCGGACACCGCGATCCGGCTTCTCCGGGTCGGCCCCGGCCCCGGCCCGGACGCGGTGCGGGTCGATTACGCCGTGACGGGGCGGCCGGGTCAGGCCGCGCGCCAGCGCTGGGTCGCCTGCGGGTTCGGGCCGGGGGCCGAACTTCTCGGCCTCGCCACCGAGAGCGGCCCTGTCAGCGGCCCCAACCTCTATCTCCTGCGCCACTACTACCTCGACACGCCGGAAGCGGCCGCCGCCGATCCCGGAAAGGCGCCGGCCACCGGCGAGGCGCACTGACGGGCGATCTTGAGACTCGGCTGCCGCGCGCCCATCTCTGGCGTCGGAACGCAGCCGCTCCATCCCGCGAGCGTCGCCGAGGAGCGCCCCATGCGCGAGACGCAGAATCCCTACGCCGATCGTGTCCAGACCGGCTACGCCCCCCAATTCCCCGTGCCCGCCGTGCGGGGCAGTCTCGGCGCGCGCTGCGTCGCCTATTTCCTCGACATCCTGTTCATCTTCGGCTTCACCGCGCTCCTCACCCTGGCGATCACGGTGATCGGCGTCCTCACCTTCGGGCTCGGCTGGACGCTGTTCGCGATCCTGCCCGCCAGCGGCATCCTGTACAGCGCGATCACGGTGGGCGGCGCTGCCCAGAGCACCTGGGGCATGCGCATGATGGGCCTGCGCGTCGTGGCCCCCGAGAGCGGGGCCCGGGTGGACTATCTCACCGCCGCGATCCACGCGCTGCTGTTCTACGTGGCGGTCGCCTCCGCGTTCCTGCTCTGGGTCCTCGATGTCGGCATCGGCCTCGTGCGGGCCGACCGTCGCCTCGGTCACGACCTGCTCCTCGGCCTCGCCGTGGTGCGGGCCGGCTGACGCAGCCGCGAAGAGCGCGGGTCCGCCGGGGAGGCAAGGTCTCCGAAAGGCGCGCGCGCACCGTCTTGCGTGCGACCTCGGGCGCGACAAAGGTTCCGCGTGAAATCGTCTGGGATGCCGCGCGGGGTGTTGAGCCGGCCAGCGTTGCGGATACACTCAAGTCTCGGGGCGCGTTTCGCGTCCCCGCGCGCGGCGAGCGACGGACAGCGTGACGAGCCATTCCCGTGACACCCCGCAATTCTACCTGACGGCGCCCTCCGCCTGCCCCTACCTGCCGGGGCAGGAGGAGCGGAAGGTCTTCACGCACCTCGTCGGGCGCCGGGCCCGGGACCTCAACGAGATCCTCACGCAGGGCGGCTTCCGCCGCTCGCAGACCATCGCCTACCGGCCGGCCTGCGAATCCTGCCGCGCCTGCATCTCGGTGCGGGTGGTGGTGGCCGATTTCCTGCCCTCGGGCAGCCAGCGCCGCATCCTCCAGCGCAATGCCGACCTCGTCGGCAACCCGGAGCCCAACCGCCCGGCCTCCGAGCAATACGCCCTGTTCCGGCGCTACCTCGACGCCCGCCACGGCGATGGCGGCATGGTCGACATGACCGTGCTCGACTACGCGATGATGATCGAGGACAGCCACGTGGACACCCACCTCGTGGCCTATCGCCGGCGCGGACCCGACACCGCGATCAACGGGCGCGGCACCGGACCGACCGTCGCCCTCTGCCTCACCGACGTCCTCGCCGACGGCCTGTCGATGGTCTACTCGTTCTACGATCCGGCCGAGGCGCACCGCTCGCTCGGCACCTACATGATCCTCGATCACATCCGGCGCGCGGCCGACCTCGGCCTGCCCTACCTCTATCTCGGCTACTGGGTCGAGGGCTCGCGCAAGATGGACTACAAGGCCCGCTTCACCCCGCAGGAGCGCCTGATGGGGCCGGGCTGGCAGCGGGTGGACTGAGCCACCCGCCGAGCGCCTCAGAACTTGGCGATGATCTGCGCCCGGATGGTGCGGGGCGCGCCGGTCGTGATGTTCTGGTTGTTGTCCGCCGTGTAGATGTAGCGCCGGTCGAACAGGTTCTCGATGTTCACCTGCGCCCGGACCGACTCGGAGATGTTGTAGAACAATCCGAGGTCGAAGCGGGTGTAGCCCGGCAGCCGCACGGTGTCGTCGGAGGTGGCGAAGGTGTGGGTCTGGTGGATCACCCCGATGCCGATGCCGAGTTCCGGCGTGATGTCGAACTTGTTCCAGAGCGAGACGCTGTTGAACGGCACCAGCCCGACCGTGTTGCCCTTCACGATGGTGGCCGAGGTCGCGCTGTCGATGCGGGCATCCGTGAAGGCGTAGCCGCCGGCGATCTGCCACCAGTCGGTGACGTAGCCGTTGGCGCCGATCTCGGCGCCTTGCGTGTTGGTCCGGCCCGACAGGATGAAGAAGCCCGCATTGTTCGGGTCGGCGAGGCGCTGGTTGGTGCGGTCGAGGTTGTACAGGGCGCCCGTGACCTGGAAGGTCGGCGTGACGTCGTACTTCACACCGACCTCGAGGTTCTGGAACCCTTCCGGCTTGGCGATGGCGAGGCCCGGCGTGAACACGCCGATCTGGTCGCCCGAGGACGGCAGGTAGGAGACGCTGTAGCTGCCGTAGAAGGCGAGGTTGGCCAGCGGCTTGATCACGAGGCCGGCGCGCGGCGAGACGAGGTTGTCGACCCGGTCGTTGGAGAGCGCCGTCACGCGGCTGCGGGACGAGAAGTCGAAGTAGTCGTAGCGCAGGCCACCGACGATCTGGACGTACTCGTTGAGGTCGATCTGGTCCTGGGCATAGGCCGCGGCGAGGCCGAGGTCGTAGCGGAAATTGGCGTCCGTGGTGCCGTTGTTGCGGAAGGTCACCGGCGCGCGGGTGATCGGCGACATCGGGTTCACCACCACGCTGGTGACGAGGCTGTTGCCGGTGTTGAAATAGGCCGTCTGCCGGAAGGCGAGGCCTTCCTGGTAGCCGAGCTCGAAGCCGGCGAGCAGGGTGTGCTTCACGTCGCCGGTGAGGAACTTGTAGGTGAAGTCGTTCTGGTTGAAGTAGTTGGTCCGGTCGGTCTCGTTGCGATAGCCGGAGATCGGCACCTGGGTGCCGGCGGCGTTGACCGGCGCCCCCGGCAGGGTGTTGGCGTAGAAGCGGTTGTAATCGGCAAAGCGCAGCTGGTTGCGCATCTGCACGCCGGACTCGAAGGTGTGGTCGAGGGTGGCCGTGGCGATGTTGGCGTCGACGCGCGTGGTGTTGACGTCCGGGTTGCCGAAGAAGGTCCGGATGTTGTTCCGGTAATTGTACGGCCGGCCGTTCTGCGAGGGGATGCCCCGATCCGGGAAGCGGTCGTCGTGGAAGAACTCGTAGGAGAGCTTCAGGGTCGTCGCCGGGCCGAGGAGGAAGGTCATGGTCGGGTTGACGCCGTAGCGGCGCAGATCCCCGAACTGGCGGTAGGTCTGGCTGTCCTCGAACACGCCGTTGAGGCGGAAGAACACGCTGTCGCTGATCCGGTCGCCGACGTCGACGGCCACGCGCTTCTGGTTGAACTGGCCGCCGCCGGCCACGATCTGGCGCACGCGCAGGCCGTCGGCCTCCTTGAGGACGCGGTTGATCACGCCGCCGCCGCCGCCGCGCCCGAAGATCAGCGAATCCGGGCCCTTCAGCACCTCGATGCGCTCGATGTTGTAGAGGTCGCGGAAGTACTGGACATCGTCGCGCACGCCGTTGACGTAGAAATCCGCGTTGGTCTTCTGGCCGCGGATCACGACCTCGTCGCGGTTGCTCTCACCCTGCGCCGGAATCACGCCGGGCACGTAGCGCAACTGGTCGGTGAGGTTCTGGAAGTTCTGGTCCCGGATCTGCTCCTGGCTGACGATCGTGATCGATTGCGGCGTGTCGAGAAGGGGCGTGTCGGTCTTCGTCGCGCTGCGGGTGGCGCGGGTCAGGTAGCCGACCGTGTTCCCGCGCAGGCCCTCGACGCTGAGCTGGTCCAGCGTCACCGCGGTGCCGCTGGCCGGCACGATCGCCTGTGCCTGCGCGGACGTCGTCAGGGCGGTCCCGCACATCAGGGTTGCCAGGATCCTGGAGGTTGCTCCAATGTTCATCGATCGATCCGCCTGCTCGCGACACGTGTCTTGTTGATCTTGCGCTCCCGATCACGTTCAGGAGCGATGAGGCCCCTTGAACGGGAACGGAGTGGGCGAGCAAGCGGACGGAACGGGCAATACGGATGTTTAATTTCGATCGATTCTAAGAATCGATGGAAACTCGACGGCAACACGTTCCTGATGTTCAGCAAAAACGTTTCCGATTTTAGTCCTGGATTTATTCTAAATTCGGTTGATCGTGCGGGGCCTGTTGTCTTGTTGCAACAGTCTTGTAAGCGCACGGAGAACCGTACGGAGGCTGGAGAACGCGGTGCCGCCGGACGACCGGGTCTCGGCGCGGGACGCGCGACCGACGCTGCGTGGCCTTCCCGCCCGGGCGCCGTTGGCTAAGAGGACCCGCTGCGCGAACTTCGCGATCGCGGCCTTGCACGTTCCGCCGGCGTCCCGCGTTGAGCACGCCCGCCGCACATGCTAGGCGCCGACCATCCTGATTGCTTTTCCCGACGCGTTGACCCGAGGCGCCGCATGATCCCCCGCTACAGCCGCCCCGAGATGACCGCGATCTGGTCCCCCGAATCGCGTTTCCGGATCTGGTTCGAGATCGAGGCGCACGCCACCACGGCGCTCGCCGAACTCGGCGTCGTCCCGAGGGAGGCCGCCGAGGTCATCTGGGCGAAGGGCCGCGACGCCGTCTTCGACGTGGCGCGCATCGACGCCATCGAGGCCGTGACCAAGCACGACGTCATCGCCTTCCTGACGCACCTGGCCGAGATCGTCGGCCCCGAGGCGCGCTTCGTCCACCAGGGCATGACCTCGTCGGACGTGCTCGACACCTGCCTCAACGTGCAGCTCGTGCGTGCGGCCGACCTCCTGATCAAGGATGTCGACGCGCTGCTCGCCGCCCTCAAGCGCCGGGCCTTCGAGCACCGGATGACCCCGACCATCGGCCGCTCGCACGGCATCCATGCCGAGCCGGTCACCTTCGGCCTGAAGCTGGCGCAGGCCTATGCGGAGTTCGAGCGGGCGCGGGCCCGCCTCGTCGCCGCGCGGGACGAGGTCGCCACCTGCGCCATCTCGGGCGCGGTCGGCACCTTCGCCAACATCGACCCGCGCGTGGAAGAGTACGTCGCCAAGGCCATGGGCCTGACGCCGGAGCCGGTCTCGACGCAGGTCATCCCGCGTGACCGCCACGCCATGTTCTTCGCGGTGCTGGGCGTCGTCGCCTCGTCCGTGGAGCGCCTCTCCATCGAGGTGCGCCATCTCCAGCGCACGGAGGTGCTGGAGGCCGAGGAGTTCTTCTCCGAGGGGCAGAAGGGCTCGTCGGCGATGCCGCACAAGCGCAACCCGGTCCTCACCGAGAATCTCACCGGCCTCGCCCGCATGGTGCGCAGCTACGCCCTGCCGGCCATGGAGAACGTCGCCCTCTGGCACGAGCGCGACATCTCGCATTCCTCGGTCGAGCGCATGATCGGCCCCGACGCGACGATCACCCTCGACTTCGCCCTGGGCCGCCTCACCGGCGTCATCGACAAGCTGCTGATCTATCCCGAGACCATGCGGCGCAACCTCGACAAGCTCGGCGGCCTCGTCCACTCGCAGCGGGTGCTGCTGGCCCTGACCCAGGCCGGCGTTTCGCGCGAGGACGCCTACCGCCTCGTGCAGCGCAACGCGATGCCGGTCTGGCGCGGCGAGGGCGACTTCCTGGCGCTCCTCAAGGCCGATGCCGACGTGACCGCCGCGCTCAAGCCCGAACAGATCGAGGAATGCTTCGATCTCGGCTACCACTTCAAGCACGTGGACACGATCTTTTCGCGGGTCTTCGGGGAAGCCTGACCCCGATCCGCTCGGATCCCGCGTCCACCATGACCCCCGGCGAAAAGAGGTGAGCCCCGTGTCCAACGCCCGCATCGTCTACCTGAACGGCGCGTTCCTGCCCTTCGCCGAGGCGCGCGTTCCGATCATGGACCGGGGCTTCCTCTTCGCCGACGGCATCTACGAGGTCTCGGCGGTGCTCGATCGCCGCCTCGTGGACAACGAGGCCCACCTCGCGCGCCTCGACCGCTCGCTGGGCGAGATCGACATCGCCAACCCGCACACCCTGGCCGAGTGGATCGGCCTGCAGACCGATCTCGTCGCCCGCAACGGGCTGACCGAGGGCCTCGTCTACATGCAGGTGACGCGCGGCGTGTACGAGCGCGATTTCGCCTACCCGCCGGCCGGGACCGCGCCGACCGTGATGATGTTCACGCAGGCCAAGACCGTGGCGGCGAACCCGCTGGCCGAGACCGGCGCCCGGATCATCACCGTGCCGGACCTGCGCTGGAAGCGCCGCGACATCAAGTCGGTCGCTCTGCTGGCCCAGGTCCTGGCCAAGCAGCAGGCCGCCGCCGCCGGCGTCGCCGAGGCCTGGATGGTCGAGGACGACGCCGTCACCGAGGGCTCGTCCTCCACGGCCTTCATCGTCACGAAAGGCGGCGCCCTGGTCACCCGGCCGCTCTCCACCGCGCTCCTGCCCGGCATCACCCGCAAGGCCGTCCTCCGGCTGGCCGAGGAGGCCGGCCTCGCCCTGGAGGAGCGCCTGTTCAGCGTCGCCGAGGCCAAGGCGGCTGCCGAGGCGTTCTACACCAGCGCCTCCGCCTTCGTGATGCCGGTCGTCGCCATCGACGGGCAGCCGGTCGGCGAGGGGCGCCCCGGACCGCATACCCGCCGGCTGCGCGAACTCTACCTCGACCTGGCGCGCGCGGGCGCCTGATATCTGTTCCGGTTGCTTCCTTCGGGACGATCAGACGCGAAGGGCTCCCTCTCCTTCCAGGAGAGGAGACCCGCGAGTCACCCCATCACGGAACGGATCAGGCTGAAACAGTAACAGTATGAGTGGCGCCCGGACGGTGCCTGAGCGGTCCCGGAACGGGACCGCCGCGGCAGGACCATCGTCCCAGCACAGGAACGCTTCGGCGCCCGCTTCCGTTCTCCCTCCAACTTCGAATCCGAGACAGGGAGATCTCATGCGCTCGATCCTCACACTCGCGGCCGGCATCGGCCTGCTCGCCGGCGGCGCCCTCGCGCAGTCCCCCGAGGCTCCCCTGAAGGGGCGCGACACCGATCCGGCCCTGCCGCCGCCGAACCAGACCATCCCCGACAAGATCCGGCCGCAGGACGGGACCGCCGACAAGGGCGCGAGCGACAAGGGGACCCTGAGCGACAGGCTGGAGAAGAGCGACGGCGTCATCAAGCCGCCGGGCAACACGGCCCCCGGCATGGTGGTGACGCCGCCCGACCCGAATCCGGGCTCGATGCCGGTGATCAAGCCCGGCGACCTGCCCGGCCGCCAACCCGGAACCGAGGCCCGCTGAGCGGGGCCTGCCGAGACGGCATACCCGGCCGGCGGCCCCGTAGCGGGACCCTTGCTTGATTTCCGCGCACGGATCGCGGAAAGACCCGATGACAGCGAGAACGGTCCGCCCGACAGGCCGGGCCGCTTTCGCGCGGAGCACGCACGGGTCTTATGTGAATGGCAAACGTCGTCGTCGTAGGCGCCCAGTGGGGTGACGAAGGCAAGGGCAAGATCGTCGACTGGCTCTCCGAGCAGGCCGACGTCGTGGTCCGCTTCCAGGGCGGGCACAATGCCGGCCATACGCTCGTGATCGACGGCGTCACCTACAAGCTGGCGCTGCTGCCCTCCGGCGTCGTGCGCGGCGGCAAGCTCTCGGTGATCGGCAACGGCGTCGTGGTCGATCCGTGGCACCTCGTCGACGAGATCGCCCGGCTCCAGGCGCAGGGCGTCGAGATCTCGCCCCGCACCCTGCGCATCGCCGACAACGCCACCCTGATCCTGCCGCTGCACCGCGAGCTCGACCATTTCCGCGAGACCTCGAACGCGGGCCTCAAGATCGGCACGACGAAGCGCGGCATCGGCCCGGCCTACGAGGACAAGGTGGGCCGCCGCGCCATCCGCGTCGTCGATCTGGCCGACGAGACCACGCTGGAATCGAAGATCGAGCGCGTGCTCACCCATCACAACGCCCTGCGCCGGGGCCTCGGCATCGCCGAGGTCGATGCGGGCGCGCTGCTGGCCGAGCTGAAGGCGATCGCCCCGACCATCCTGCCCTACGCCGAACCGGTCTGGAAGCTCCTCGACGACGAGCGCCGGGCCGGCAAGCGCATCCTGTTCGAGGGCGCGCAGGGCGCGCTCCTCGACGTCGATCACGGCACCTATCCGTTCGTGACGTCCTCGAACATCGTCGCCGCTCAGGCCGCCACGGGCTCGGGCATGGGCCCCTCGGCCATCGGCTACGTGCTCGGCATCGCCAAGGCCTACACCACCCGCGTCGGCGAGGGCCCCTTCCCCACCGAGCTCTTCGACGAGATCGGCGAGACCATCGGCGCCAAGGGCCGCGAGTTCGGCGTCAACACCGGGCGCAAGCGCCGCTGCGGCTGGTTCGACGCCGTGCTGGTGCGCCAGACCGTGCGGACCTCCGGCATCGACGGCATCGCGCTGACGAAGCTCGACATCCTCGACGGGTTCGAGACCATCAAGGTCTGCACCGGCTATCGCCTCGAGGGCCAGGTGCTCGATCACCTCCCCGCCAACCAGGCGGCCCAGGCCAAGGTCGAGCCGATCTACGAGACCATCGAGGGCTGGTCCGGCACCACCGCCGGCGCCCGCTCCTGGGCGGATCTGCCCGCGCAGGCGATCAAGTACGTGCGCCGGATCGAGGAACTGATCGGAGCGCCGGTGGCACTGCTCTCGACCTCGCCGGAGCGCAACGACACCATCCTCATGCACAACCCCTTTGAGGACTGACGCGGTTTCTCCTTGATGGGAGCGCGGCCGCGTGAGGATGATGCGGCCGCGTCGACATGGGCCGTGCGGCGGCCCGCCGTGTCGCGCGGGGCGCCGTCCCGTGGGATGGCGGGACTGGGCGGCCCGTCGGCCGCCGACGGAAGCGCGGACCTGAGGCACGATGGCCGATTATTATCCCTTGCTGGCACGGGCGCTCGACGCCATGCCGGACCGCTCGCCGGCCCTGCGTCAGGCCGTGTACGAGCGTGCCCGCGGCGCGCTCATCGGCCAGCTGCGCTCCCTCGATCCGCCCCTGTCGGAAGACGACATCGACCTGGAGCGCAACGCCCTCGAGGCGGCGATCCTGCGCCTGGAGCAGGACCACCGGGCGCCCGAGCCCACGCCGCCCCCACCGGAGGCCCCGCCCCCGGAACCCGCGCCGTTCGTTCCGCATCCGGCGAACGACACCACGGACCTGCCGGAGCCGAGCCGGCCCGAGGTGCGTGCTCCCGAGGCCACTCCCCCCGAGGTCACGTCTCCCGAGCCTGCTGCCCTCGCTCCCGAGCCCGTCCCGACCGAGGCGAGCCTGCCCAAGGCGACGCTGCCGCCGGTCACCGCCGAACCGCCGGAGGCCCCGGCGCGGCCCGCGCTCGAACCGGCGCCGGCTCCCTCCGAACCCGTCGTCCGCATCCAGGCGCGCAAGGGCAAGGCCCCGCCCTTCGTGGCCGCCGGCCCGGCGGAGGCGGGTGATCCCGCCGGGGAATCCGGGGAGAGCGCCCCCGATGCGGCGAGCCTCGATGGGGCCGGCCAGCGCCAGCGTCCGCGCATCGACGTGGTGGCGCCGCGCGAGGGACGCTCGCGCCTGCTGCGGAACCTCGCCGTGGGCAGCGTGCTCATCCTGGTGATCGGCCTGATCGCCGTCGCGGCCTTCCTCCTGCGCGACAAGCCCGCCGACCTCCAGCCCGTCGCGACGGGGACCCAGGAGAACGCCTCGGACGGGTCGGAATCCAAGTTCGCCGATCGGGTCGGCGGCGGCGCGGCGCCGGCCGAGCGCCCGGCCCAGGCGCGGCGCTCGGCACCGGCCGCGAGCCCCACGGCCGTTCCGGCGCCGAGCGAGCCCGATCTCGCCATCGCCCAGCGGGCGCTGCTCTACGAGGAGAACGCCAGCGGGGGCGCGGGCGCTCCGCCCAACACGACGCAAGGGCGGGTGACCTGGCGTCTCGACACGGTGCCGGGTGAGCAGGGCCAGCCACTCGAGACGGTGGTGCGCGCGAACGCCGACTTCCCGGATGCCGGCCTGGCCTTGGCACTGACCCTGCGCCGGAACCTCGACGCCACCTTGCCGGCCTCGCACACGATCGAACTGGTCTTCACCCCGAGCGGAACCGCGGGCGCCCAGCGGAACGTGCAGGATATCGGATTGCTTCAGGGCAAGGACGAGGAGGGCGCGCGCGGCTCGCCCGTCTCCGGCCTGCCCGTGCGGGTCCGCGAGAACCTGTTCCTCATCGGCCTCTCCTCGCTGCCCAGCGACGTCGAGCGCAACACCGACATCCTCCTGCGCAAGAACTGGTTCGACGTGACGCTGAAGTTCAATTCGGGCCTGCGCGGCGTCATCGCCCTGGAGAAGGGCAGCGCCGGGACGCAGGTGCTCCAGAAGGCCTTCGACCAGTGGCGCTGAACCGCCGATAGTGTTTCCGCCACATCCTTGCCGCGAACGAAAAGGCCCCCGGGATCGCTCCCGAGGGCCTTTTTCATGGGGTTGTCGCCGCGTCGGATCGCGGGTCAGGCATGGGCCTCGGCGCGCGGCGCCTCGCGGCTGGCGAGGTTGCGCTTGACCGCCTCCTGGATCTTCTCGAAGGCCCGGACCTCGATCTGGCGCACGCGCTCGCGGGAGACGCCGAACTCGCCGGACAGGTCCTCGAGCGTGATCGGGTCGTCCGCCAGGCGGCGCGCCTCGAAGATCCGGCGCTCGCGCGGATTGAGCACCGAGAGGGCGTCGCGGAGGGCGGAGAGGCGGTTCTGCCCCTCCTCCTCGCGGGCGAGCACGGTCTCCTGGCTCGGGCTGTTGTCCACGAGCCAGTCCTGCCACTCGCCCTCGCCCTCCTCGCGCAACGGCGCGTTGAGCGAGGTGTCGCCGGACAGGCGGCGATTCATGTCGATCACCTCCTGCTCGGGCACGCCGAGCTTGACGGCGATCTGCGCGACCTGATCCGGCTTGAGGTCGCCCTCGTCGAGGGCCGAGATCCGGCCCTTGGCCTTGCGCAGGTTGAAGAACAGCTTCTTCTGGTTGGCGGTGGTGCCCATCTTCACGAGGGACCACGAGCGCAGGATGTATTCCTGGATCGCCGCCTTGATCCACCACATGGCGTAGGTGGCGAGCCGGAAACCCTTGTCCGGCTCGAAGCGCTTGACCGCCTGCATCAGCCCGACATTGCCCTCCGACACGACCTCGCCGATCGGCAGGCCGTAGCCGCGATAGCCCATGGCGATCTTGGCCACGAGGCGCAGGTGCGACGTGACGAGGCGATGCGCGGCGTTGCGGTCCCCCTTCTCGCGCCAGTCCTTCGCGAGCGTGAACTCCTCGTTCGGCTCGAGCATCGGGAACTTGCGGATCTCGTCGAGGTAGCGGGAGAGGCCACCCTCGGTGGCGAGCACTGGCAATGCGCCGGCCATGATCTTACCTCCTTGTATGGACCCCCGATGGGCGGTCGCAAGCGAACCGCCGCTCCCTTGAGCCGGCCGTCCGATTCCCCATCCTAGCGGGAAAGCGGTGGGCTCGGAAAGGCGACGCGCAGTACGAAGTTCTTCGTCAACGCGCGGGATCTCGCTTGGGGCCTGTCATGGCACGAAAGGCCGCAGCCGGGCGTGTCCTGGCGCACGCCCGTGCCGCCTTGACTGTGGCGGCCCCGCTACGCCCCGGCTCGCAGCTGTCCCACCAGGTCGGCCATGTCCGGCGGCAGCGGGCTCTCGAAATGCAGGGTCTCGCCGCTGCGCGGATGCGCGAAGCCGAGCACGCTGGCATGGAGCGCCTGGCGCCCGAGGGTGTCGAGGGCCGCGCGGGCTTGCGCCGACAGCCGGCTCGCCTTGGTCTTGAAGGCCCCGCCATACACCCCGTCCCCGAGGAGCGGATGGCCGCGATGGCTGAGATGCACGCGGATCTGGTGCGTGCGCCCCGTTTCCAGGATGCAGCGGACGAGGGCGACCGGCGCGGCCGAACCCAGGACCTCCTCGACGCGGTAATGCGTGATCGCCTCACGCCCCGCCTCGCCGCGCACCACCGCGATCTTCTCGCGGTTGCGCACGCTGCGCGCGAGCTTCGCCTCGATCGTGCCGAGGCGGGGTTCGGGCACGCCCCAGGCCAGGGCGAGATAGGCCCGCTCCAACGGCCCCGTGCGGCCGTGGTCGGCGAATTGAGCCGTCAGCCCCGCATGGGCGAGGTCGTTCTTGGCCACCACCAGAAGCCCGCTCGTATCCTTGTCGAGGCGGTGGACGATGCCGGGCCGCCGGACGCCGCCGATGCCCGACAGGCTCACCCCGCAATGGGCGATGAGCCCGTTCACCAGCGTGCCGGATTCGTGGCCCGGGGCCGGATGCACCACGAGGCCGGCCGGCTTGTCGATGACCACGAGGTCGTCGTCCTCGTAGACGATGACGAGGTCGAGGGATTCGGCCACCGGGTCCGGCGCCACCGCCTCCGGCATCACCACGGCGAGTTCGGCGCCCGCGCCGACCTTCACGGCGGGGTCCAGGCTGACGGCGCCGTTCCAGCGCACGTGGCCGGCGCGGATCAGGTCCTGAAGGCGCGAGCGCGAGACGTCCGGAAAGGCCCGCGCCAGGGCGCGGTCCAGGCGCTCCGGGCTCGCGTCCTCGCCGAGGATCGCGCGGCGGTCGGTTCCACCACGGTCTTCCCCACCCTGTTCGTCCGTGGCCTGCCGATGGTCTTCCGTTGCCTGCAAGGGACGGTCCTTCGATCCAAAAATGTCGGTTGGGCGACGATGGCGCGATTTCGGGTCTTGTGGCGCCGCGCGACCCTCGCTATACGATCGCCCATCGGCCGGGAAGCACGGATCGCAGCGGCGATCCCCGACACGCCTCCCACCGGTCCGCGCCCATCGTCTAGCGGTTAGGACAGGTCCCTCTCACGGATCAGACCGGGGTTCGATTCCCCGTGGGCGCGCCAACAACTCCTTTCCCATCTCTGACATGTCATCCGATTCGCGCCAAGCTGCTGCTTGGTCAGGCGCGACGGGGACCATGCGTGTTGCCGGTCGCACGGCACGATCCGGCTGTGCCCGATGCGATGCTGCGCCGCGCACGCGGCACTTGGCTGGAATGGTTCGTTGTTTTTTGAATAAGACCGATCTTCCAGACTGCGTGCTGCACTGCGAAATGCGAAAATAGTCTGCGTAGTCGCGTCGAGGACTTGCGTAGTCTCTACGTCGGGTTAAAATTTCCCCTCCGCCGAAAGATTTCACGTCTAACCTTTTTTGACAGGGTGACAGCCATGTCCAACGTGATTCGCGTGAAGCCGACCCAGGACGGCACCTACACGGTTTATCGGGGCGAATCCGTCCTCGTCAGCGGCCTGACCCGCCTCCAGGCGGAGCGCTACGAGGCCAGCCTCGCGGCGCAGGCCAACGCGCCCGCTCTCCTGGGCGCCTGACGCCCTCGCAACCATGACGCCGCGCACGCGCGCCCGCATCGGGGCTCAGGCGCGCGTGAGCCGAAGCGGCCCCAGATCCGCGATGGTGCCGGTCTCCGTGAGACCGCGCTCGACACCCGCGACGGCGTAACCCGCCGCCTCGCGGGTGATCGTATAGAGGTGGTAGCTCGCGCGGTGGTGGCGGGCATCGCCCCGGGCCGACGCGGAGGCGGCGCCCACCACGGGCACCGAGGCCCCGTTCGGACCCGGCACGAAGGCGACGCTGCGCACGTGGTTGTGTCCGTGCAGGATCAGCTCCGCCCCCACCCGCCCGATCATGGCCGTGAAGACCGCCGCGTCCTTCAACGCACGGACGGGCGTGGTGCCGCCCGGATGCGCGGGATGGTGGATCATCACCACCCGGCAGGGCGGCTCCGCCTCGGACGCCAGGGCGCTCAGCAGGGCTTCGGTCGCGGCGATCTGCTGGGGCCCGAGCCGGCCGCTGGCCGCGAAGGGCTTCGTCGGAATGGCCGAAGACAGCCCGATCAGGGCCACGTGTCCGCGTCGGCGCAGATAGGGGAAGTGCCCCTGATGGCCGTCATCGCCCGCGGTCCAGGCGCCACAGGCATGGAGCAGCCCTTCCAGCGAGCCACGCACGTAGGCGTCGTGGTTGCCCGGCACGAAGCTCACGACGTCGGGCGCGCCGAGGGCCTCCAGGAAGACCTTCGCGGTCGACCACTCGCTGGGCAGGCCGATGTTGCACAGGTCGCCCGTGCAGGCGACGTGGTCGTGCGCCTGCGCCCTGAGATCCGCCACGAGGGCGGCGAGCACTTCCATGTCGTGCGCGTCCTTGCGGCCGCGCTGCCAGTTCACGTAGCCGGTGGCGCGTTTGCTCAGGAGCTGGCGCAGGCGCGGGCGGGTCAGCGGCCCCACATGCGGGTCGGTCAGATGGGCGAGTCGGAACATCGTCCCCCATTGGAAGGTCGGCGATCGATCGGGTCGCGCCCGCCATCGCCCCAACCGGCCCCGGGGGTCAACCCGGCGGGGCCGATCCTCAGGCGCTGCCGATCGCGATTCCGGCGAGCAGAACCAGGGCACCGCCGAGCATGACCTGCAGCGCCGCCCGCCAGAACGGCGTCGCCATGTAGCGCGTCCGGATCGCCGAGATCAGCACCAGTTCCAGCACCACCACGACGATGGCCAGCCCCGTCGCGAGGCCGAAGGCGTTCGGCCAGGAATCGGGGATCGCGTAGGGCAGCGTGTGGCCGAGCCCGCCGAGCGTGGTCATGACGCCGCAGACGAGGCCGCGCATCCACGGCGTGCCGCGCCCGGTGATGGTGCCGTCGTCGGACAGGGCCTCGGTGAAGCCCATGCTGATCCCCGCGCCGATCGAGGCCGCGAGGCCGACCAGAACGGTCGCGCCGTTGCTGTGGGTCGCGAAGGCGGCGGCGAAGATCGGCGCGAGCGTCGAGACCGAGCCGTCGATCAGGCCCGCGAGGCCGGGCTGCACGTAGCGCAGCACGAAGGCGCGATGGGCCTCCTCCGGTGACAGGGGCAGGCTCTCGGACGATGGGGCAGCGGGGTTCGCGATCATGGCAAGGGTCCAGTCTGGATTCATTCCAATCTATAGATTGGAATGAATATAAACAAGACGCCGGATGCCCGTTCGGCCGCCTTTCGAGCCGCATGGCCGCCGTTGCGCGGCGGCGCCGATCGGCGCTAGACAACCGCCGGCCCCGGATTGCCCGCTCATGGGGGGCGGCGCGCGATGGCCCTCGCGGACCTCGCGGGATGCCGGCCGCGATGCCCCGTGACCTCAGCGACGCGAAAGCGAAGTGATGAGCCTCGTCAAACGCATCGGCCGCGCGCCCGCGGTCCAGCAGGTTCTCGGCATCCTGGCCGGCGCCTACCTGCGCCTCGTGCGCCGGACCAACCGCTTCACGGTGGAGCCGGCCGGGCCCGATGCCTGGCTCGACGGCCTCAGCCCGTTCATCGCCGGCATGTGGCACGGCCAGCACACGATGATCTCGTTCATGAAGCGGCCGCACGACCGCATCGCCACGATCATCTCCCGCTCGGCGGACGGCAACGTGAACACCATCGCGCTGACCCGGATGGGCGTGCGCGTCATCCGCGCCTCGGGTGCCCGTGGCCGCGTGGTCCGGGATGCCAAGGCCAAGGGCGGGGCCGAGGGCCTGCGCGCCATGCTGCGCGCGCTCAAGGCCGGCGAGAGCGTGGCCTTCAGCGCCGACGTGCCCAAGGTCTCGCGCCGGGCGGATGCGGGTATCCTCACCCTGGCGCGCTTCTCCGGCCGGCCCATCCTGCCCGTCGCGGTGGTGACAAGCCGGCACTGGCGCTTCGACAGCTGGGACCGGGCCTGCCTCGGCCTGCCCTTCGGCCGGGGCGCGATGGTCTACGGCACCCCGATCCACGTGCCCCGCGACGTGGAGCCCGAGGCCTTCGAGGCCCTACGGCGCCAGTTGGAGGCCGAGATGAACCGGGTCCACGACCGGGCCTACACCCTCGTCGGCCGGCTCGACCGCGTGGGCGGACACGAGCGCACCGCCCCGTCGGCGCTTCCCGCATGAGGTCCATGGCGAAGGCCCCTCCCCTCACGGCGATCCTCCGGGCCTATCGCTACGGCCTCTACCTCGGGGAGCCGGCGCTCGCGGGTCTGCTCGCCTGGCGCTCGCGGCGCGGCAAGGAAGACCCCGGACGGCTCGCCGAGCGGCGCGGCCTGCCCGGCCGGGCGCGGCCGTTGGGGCGCCTCGTCTGGATGCACGGGGCCAGCGTCGGCGAGGCGCTGTCCCTCGTGGGCCTCGTCGACGGCATGATCGCGCGCGGCTTTTCGGTGCTGGTCACCACGGGCACGCGCAGCGCGGCCGACCTGATCGGGCGTCGGCTGCCGGCCGGGGCCGTCCACCAGTACATGCCCCTCGACGCGCCGCGCTGGGTCGACCGCTTCCTCGACCATTGGCGCCCCGACCTCGCGCTGGTGGCCGAATCCGAGATCTGGCCCAATACCGTCGTGTCCCTGCACGGACGCGGCATCCCCCTCCTCCTCGTCAATGCGCGGATGTCGGAACGCTCGTCCCGGGGCTGGGCGCGCTCGCCGCGCACCGCCGAGGCGCTGCTGGCGCGCATCGCCATCTGCCTCGCGCAGACCGACGACGACGCCGACCGCTTCCGCCGCCTCGGGGCGCCGCGCGTCAGCATCTCCGGCAATCTCAAGTACGATTCCGAGGTGCCGCCGGCGGATGGCCAGCAATTCGCGCATCTGCGCGATCTCATCGGCGAGCGCCCGGTCTGGGTCGCGGCGAGCACGCATCCGGGCGAGGATGCCATGGCGGCCCGCGCCCATGCGCGCCTGCGGACGCGCTGGCCCGACCTCCTCACCATCGTCGTGCCGCGCCATCCCCATCGCGGCGGCGACGTCGCGGCCTGCGCCGCCACCGAGGGCTTGCGCAGCGTCCGGCGCTCGCAGGGCGGACGGCCTCATGGCGGCGTCGACCTCTACGTGGCCGACACCCTGGGCGAACTCGGGCTGTTCTACCGCCTGAGCCGGATCGTCTATCTCGGCGGCTCCCTGGTACCGCATGGCGGGCAGAACCCGATCGAGCCGACGCGCCTGCGCGCCGCCGTGCTGCACGGGCCGCACATCCACAACTTCACCCAGGTCTACCGGGCCCTCGACGCGGCCGGCGGGGCGCTGGCGGTGGCGGATGCGGACGACCTCGCCGCGACGCTGAACGACCTGCTCGCGGATCGCCCCCGCATCGAGGCCATGTACCGGGCCGGCGCGGCCGCGCTGAAGCCCTTCGAGGGGGCCGTGTCCCGCACCCTCTCGGTGCTCGATCCCTTCATCGCCCAGATGAACCTCAAGGCCATGGCCGCGTCATGACGGCCGGTCTCGCTCAGCCCGCCCGGCGTATGAGCGAAGCCCGAATCCGCCATCCCGAAGGGATCGACCGGATCTGGCATGAGACCGGCAGGATACCGGCATGAGCGCGGCCTGATGCGCCCGCCCGCCTTCTGGGACGCAGAGGCCGGCCACCCCGCCGCGCGCTTCCTCGCGCCCCTCGGCGCCCTCTATGGCCGCCACACGGCGGCGCGCATGGACCGCCCCGGCGCGACGGCGCCCTGCCCCGTGCTCTGTATCGGAAATTTCGGTCTCGGCGGCGCCGGCAAGACGCCGACGGCTCTCGCCGTCGCGGCGCTGCTGCGCGATCTCGGCGCGCATCCGGCCTTCCTGACGCGGGGCTATGGCGGGCGCCTCTCCGGTCCCCTCCGGGTCGAGCCGGGCCGTCATCGCGCGCACGAGACCGGCGACGAGCCCCTCCTGCTCGCCCGCGTCGCGCCCACCATCCTGGCGCGGGACCGGCCGGCGGGCGCCCGCCTCTGCGTGGCGCGGGGCGCCGACGTCATCGTGATGGATGACGGCCTGCAGAACCCGAGCCTGACCAAGAACCTCTCGCTCGCCGTCGTCGATGCCGGGGCCGGGCTCGGCAACGGGCGTCCCTTTCCGGCGGGCCCCTTGCGGGTGCCGCTCGCCCGGCAATGGCCGCATGTCCACGGCCTCGTCGTGATCGGCGCGGGCGCGCGGGGGGAGGCCGTGGCCGAGATGGCGCGCCGGCGCGGCTGTCCGGTCCACCGCGCCCGGCTGGTTCCGGGCGCCGATCTCGCCGGGCGGCGCGTGCTGGCCTTCGCGGGCATCGGCCGCCCGGAAAAATTCTTCGCGAGCCTGCGCGAGGCCGGAGCGGAGGTGGTCGCCACCCGCGCCTTCGCGGACCACCACCCCTACGGCGCCCGCGACACCGCCGGCCTCGCGGACGAGGCGGCGCGGCGCGGCCTCGACCTCGTCACCACGGCGAAGGACCATGTCCGCCTGGAGCCCGCCTTCGCCGCGTGCGTGTCGGTGCTGCCGGTCGCCCTGCGCTTCGCGGAGGAGGCCGCGCTCCTGGCGCAGCTTCGCGCGCTCCTGGCGCTGCGATCAGGCTGATCCTTGACGTCCGAAGACGAGTCTCAGACCGGGCGCCCGACCTCGGCGAGGCGCTTCATCACGGCCTCGGGGCTGACATAGGCCTCCTGCAGAGCGGCGCTCCAGTAGCGCAGGGCGTCGAGGTCGATCGGCTCGCCGGTGACCGCGCAGCGCACGAAGCTGCCGGGCTTGACCACCCGCATCGTGCCGTCGCCGTACTCGACCACCGCCTCGCCGGAAGCCCCGCGCTCGAAACGTCCCAACATGATCTTGCCCGCCTCTCGGCCGTTCACCCGTTCGCCCCCGTCTTAGGAGCCCGGCGCGCCGCTGTCGATCACGACACCCTCGACAGGTCCGGCGCGGGGTGCCTTAAGTCGCCCGATGCCGCAACGCCTCTCCCTCGCACGAACCCCGTTCGCATGAGCCCGGACCTGATCCGCCTGTTCGAGGCCGCGCGCGCCGCGCAAGGCCGAGCCTACGCGCCCTACTCGCGCTTTCCCGTTGGCGCGGCCCTGCGCGACGAGACGGGCGCGGTCCATGCCGGCTGCAACGTCGAGAACGCCGCCTATCCGGTCGGCACCTGCGCCGAGGCCGGGGCCATCGCCGCCATGGTGGCGGCGGGCGGCCGGGCGATCTCCGAGATGCTGGTGCTCGGCCCGGGGCCCGGCCTCGTGACGCCCTGCGGCGCCTGCCGCCAGCGCATCCGCGAATTCGCCGGTCCCGCCGCGCGGATCCACGTCGCCGATGGCGCGGGCGTGCGCGCCGCCTTCACCCTCGCGGCGCTGCTGCCGGATTCCTTCGGCCCGGAAAACCTCGGTTCCGAGGTCGCTCATGGCTGAGCCCGAGCCCGGAATCGCGGCCGCCGCCGGGCTCCTGCGGGCGCGGGGGCTCGAAGGACCGTTCGCCTGCGCCATCGTCACCGGCACGGGGCTTGGCGGCCTCGCGCGGAACCTCGAAGCGCCGGTCTCGGTGCCCTACGCGCAGATCCCCGGCTTTCCCGAGCCGGGCGTCAGCGGCCATGGCGGGCGCCTGCATGCCGGCCGCCTCGCCGGACGGCGGGTCCTGGTGTTCGAGGGCCGGGCGCATGCCTACGAGACGGGGGACGCGTCCGTGATGCGGGTGCCCCTCGGCGTCGCGCGGGCACTCGGCGCGGGCACCCTCCTCCTCACCAACGCCTCCGGCTCGCTGATGCCGGAGGTCGGGCCGGGTGCCATCGTGGCGCTCAGCGACCACATCAACCTGTCCGGCCTCAACCCGCTCGTCGGCGAGACCAGCGATGCCCGGTTCGTGCCCATGGTGGGCGCCTACGATCCGGAGCTGCGGGCCCATCTCCACGCGGCGGCGGCCGAGGCCGGCATTCCCCTGCGCGCGGGCATCTATGCCTGGTTCTCGGGGCCGAGCTTCGAGACGCCGGCCGAGGTGCGCATGGCCGGCCGCCTCGGGGCCGATCTCGTCGGCATGTCGACGGTGCCGGAGGTGATCCTGGCGCGCTTCTACGGATTGCGCGTCGCCGCGCTCTCGGTGGTGACCAATCTGGGCGCCGGCATCGGCGACGGCGACCCCCATCATGCGGAGACCAAGGCGGCGGCCGCGCGGGCGGGGGACGACCTCGCCCGCCTCGTCACCGCCTTCGTCGGCCGCCTCTCAGCGAGTGCCTCATGATGGACGAACCCGCCGTCGCCCGGCGTGCCCTGCCCCTCCTCGACCTCACCGATCTCGGCGAGGCCTGTTCGGAGGCCGCGATCGACACCCTGTGCCGCGACGCCCGCGCGAGTGCCGTGGCGGCGGTGTGCGTCTGGCCCCACTATGTCGGCCGTTCGGCCCGGCTGCTCTCCGGTTCGCCGGTGCGGGTCGCCACGGTGATCAACTTCCCCGCCGGGGGCGACGACGTCGAGCGTGCCGTGGAGGACACCGCCGAGGCGATTCGCGACGGTGCGCACGAGATCGACCTCGTGCTGCCCTATCGGGCCTTCCTGGCGGGCGACGCCGCGACGGCCCGCGCCATGGTGGCGGCCGTCCGCGAGGCCTGCGACGGCGACCGGCTGCTCAAGGTCATCCTCGAGACCGGCACCCTGCGGAGCGCGGAGGCGATCGACGCGGCGAGCCGCCTCGCCATCGCGGCGGGCGCCGACTTCATCAAGACCTCCACCGGCAAGAGCCCGGTCTCGGCCACGCCGGAGGCCGCCGAGGCCATGCTGCGGGCCATCCGCGACCGGGCGGGCGAGCGGATCGTCGGGCTCAAGGTCTCGGGCGGCCTGCGCACCGTCGCCGACGCCGCGCGCTACCTCGACCTCGCGGACCGGATCATGGGGCCGGCCTGGGTCTCACCCCGCACGTTCCGCCTCGGCGCCAGCAGCCTGCACGCGGCCCTGGTCGAGGCCGCACGGCCCTCGGGGGCCGCACGGTGAGGCTGCCGCAGGAGCTGATCCGGGCCAAGCGCGACGGAGCCGAGCTTCCGCCCGAGGCGATCGCCGCCTTCGTCGCCGGGCTCACGGACGGGCGCGTCACCGAGGGGCAGGCGGCGGCCTTCGCCATGGCGGTGTACTTCCGGGGCCTGTCCCTGGCCGAGCGCGTGGCGCTCACCCGCGCCATGACGGAATCCGGCACGGTGCTGGCCTGGGACCTGCCCGGCCCCGTCCTCGACAAGCATTCCTCCGGCGGCGTCGGCGATGCGGTCAGCCTCGCCCTCGCGCCGATGGTGGCGGCCTGCGGCGGCTACGTGCCGATGATCTCCGGGCGCGGGCTCGGCCATACCGGCGGCACCCTCGACAAGCTCGGGAGCATCCCGGGCTACGACGCGACCCCCGACCTCGACCGCTTCCGCCGCGTCACGGGGCAGGTCGGCTGCGCCATCATCGGCCAGACCCCCGACCTCGCCCCGGCGGACCGGCGCCTCTACGCCATCCGCGACGTCACCGGCACGGTGGAATCGCTCGATCTCATCACGGCCTCGATCCTCTCGAAGAAGCTCGCGGCGGGCCTCGACGGTCTCGTCATGGACGTGAAGACGGGTTCGGGCGCCTTCATGGCGGACCGGGACGCGGCGCGCGGCCTCGCGGCCAGCATCGTCGGCGTGGCCGAGGGCGCGGGCCTGCGCACGGTGGCGCTGATCACGGACATGGACTCGCCCCTGGCCTCGGCGGCCGGCAACGCCCTGGAGGTGGCCTACACCCTCGATTACCTCACCGGCCGCGCCCGCGAGCCCGCCTTCCACGCCGTGACCCTGGCGCTCGGCGCCGAGATGCTGGTGACGGGGAGGCTCTGCCCCGACGTGGCCGAGGCCTCCGCCCGCCTGGAGACGGCCCTGGCCTCCGGCCGCGCCACGGAGATCTTCGCCCGGATGGTCGCGGCGCTCGGCGGTCCGGCCGATCTCGTGGAGCGCGGCGCGCGTCACCTGGCCCCCGCGCCCGTCATCCGCGTCGTGGCGGCGGAAACGAGCGGGTTCGTCGCTTCGGTGGAAACGCGGGATCTCGGGCTCGCCGTGATCGGGCTCGGGGGCGGGCGCACGCGCCCGCAGGACGCCATCGACCCGAGCGTCGGCCTGACCGGCCTGCCCCGCCTCGGCGCACCGATCGAGCGGGGGCACCCCCTCGCCACGATCCATGCCCGCGATGAGGCCTCCGCCGACCGGGCCGAGGCGACCCTGCGCGCGGCCTACCGGATCGGCGAGACGGCGCCCGCGCAGACACCCGCGATCCTGGAACGGATCGCGGGTTAGCGGGCGCGCGGGCTGAGCGAGTCCGTCTCCGCTTCGATCAAACGGAGCCGGTCTCAGTAATCGTAGCGACCGTGCCCGCGATGATGATGATGGTGGTGATGGTGGCGATGACCCCAGCCACGATGGTGGTCCCAGCCGTGGTGGCGGCGGTGGCTCCAACCGTCGTGGCGATGGCCCCAGCCGCCGTGGCGCGGGCCGTCGTGGTGGCGTCGATGGCCCCAACCCTCGTGATCGCCCCGATACTGCACCGGCGTGATCTCGGCATGCGGGGCGGCGGCGAGGGGAAGGCCCGGCGCGGCGCTCGCGCTGCCCGAAGCGGCGAGGCCGCCCGCCAGAACCATGGCGGCCAGCAGCGCCCTGGCGCCCCGCAGCGTGCGCGTGCGTGATGTGGTCATGGGAAAAATCCCTCCTGTCCCGGTCGCCGGAAGATTCAGGCAGCGCCGGCGCGGCGCGTCCTCGGCATCCGGGATAGCGCAGGGGGACTGAACGCGGCCTGAGACCGGCCTTCAGCGGAGGTTCGGTTTTCAGGGCCGGCGATAGACCCAGACGCGGGCGGGCGGCAGGTTCAGCCAGACCCGGTTCGAGCGGCTGGCCGTGTAGGTGCCGGCATCGCAGCGGGCGGGGATCGGCGGCACCACCGCGTAGGTGAACTGCACGAAGGGCGCGCTCGGATGCATCATCGCGTGGGCGGTGTTCAGAAGGTCGAGGCGCTGCTCCAGGGGCTTGGTGAAAAGCGGCAGGCTCGACACCATGGCGGCCGCCTTCTCCGAGACCACCGACCCGAGGGTCTCGCGGATGTCGTAGGCGTCGCCGCGCACGATCGTGGCGCGCGGGAAGCGCTTGGCGAGGAGCTTGCAGAAATCCGGGTTGTACTCGACCAGGATCAGCCGCTCCTGCTCGATGCCGCGCCTGACCAGGGCCTCGGTCACCGGACCGGTGCCGGGCCCGAGCTCGATCACGGGGCCGCCCACGCGCGGATCGACGTAGGAGGCCATCGTGCGGGCGAGCATCTTACCCGAGGGCGTCACGGCGCCGGTGACGAGGGGCCGCTCGAACCAGGAGCGCAGGAAGCGCGCCTCGTCCTCCAGCGGGTCCCGTCGCGTACGGTTGGCACCGGAGGCGAGGTCGGCTTTGGCGCTGGAGCGGCGTAGCGGCGGCAAGACCCTATGTCCTCAGATCACGGGTTGGGAAGGAAAGGCTAGACGACGAAGCTCACCGGCAGTCAAGCGAGCATCCACAGAACGCGCCCGACCGCCGACCGGGATCGCGCGAGCGGTGCCGGACCGCCACATGCGATAACCGGATCCGCGACCGTTTGATCCGCGGGTCGCCACGTCGCTTATGGCCGCGCCGTGCCGCCGAGCCCATCGAAGAACACCTTCACCTTGGAGAAGAAGCCCGCGCTCTCCGGGTGATTCTCGTCCGACGCGGACTGATCGAATTCCTGGAGGAGTTCGCGCTGGCGCTTCGAAAGGTTCTGCGGCGTCTCGACGAAGACCTGGATGTAGAGGTCGCCGACGTCGCGCGAGCGCAGCACCGGCATGCCCTTGCCCTTGATGCGGAACTGCTTGGCGGTCTGCGTGCCGGCCGGGATGCGGACCTGGGTCTGGGAGCCGTCGATCACCGGAACGGTGATCTCGCCGGCGAGGGCCGCCGTCACCATCGAGATCGGCACCCGGCAGAACAGGTCCGCGCCGTCGCGCTGGAAGAACTCGTGCGGCTTGATCGAGAGGAAGACGTAGAGGTCGCCCGCAGGGCCGCCACGCAGGCCGGTCTCGCCCTCGCCGGCGAGGCGGATGCGCAGGCCGTCATCGACGCCCGCCGGCACGTTGATCGAGAGGGTGCGCTCGCGCGTGACCCGGCCGGCGCCGCTGCAGGCCGCGCAGGGATCGTCGATCATCTCGCCGCGCCCGTGGCAGTTCGGGCAGGTGCGCTCGATGGCGAAGAAGCCTTGCGCCGCGCGGACCCGGCCGTAGCCGCCGCAGGTCTGGCAGGGGCGCGGTTTCGAGCCGGCCTTGGCACCTGAGCCCGAGCAGACCTCGCAGGTGACCGAGGTCGCCATCTTGATGGTCTCGGCCTTGCCGGCGAAGGCCTCCTCCAGGGAGATCTCGAGGTTGTAGCGCAGATCCGCGCCGCGCTCGCGGCTCGGGCCACCCCGCGCGCCGCCCCGCTGCCCACCGGGCGCGGCACGGCCGTCGCCGAAGAAATTGTCGAAGATGTCCGACATGAAGTCGCCGAACTCGTTGCCGAAGCCCGGTCCGCCGCCGCCGCCCTGCTGGAAGGCGGCATGGCCGAATCGATCGTAGGCGGCCCGCTTCTGGCCGTCCGAGAGGCACTGATAGGCCTCGTTGATTTCCTTGAACTTGAGTTCGGCCTCCGCATTCCCCGGATTGCGGTCGGGGTGATAGCTCATGGCGAGCTTGCGGAAGGCGACCTTCAGTTCTCCGTCGGTCGCGGTCTTGGAGACGCTCAGAATCTCGTAATAGTCCCGCTTCGACATTCCCGTCCTCAAAGTCCCCCGGCGCGCCGACCCACCGGGACTGCGCCGTCTTCCGTCCCAATTCCGCGCGCCGAACTACGCCCGCCCGGCGTCACCGGACATGGCACGGGGCCGGATCGCTCCGGCCCCGCGTTCAGAGCAGGCCTTATGCCCGCTTCTTCTGGTCCTTGTCATCGACTTCCTGGAAGTCGGCGTCGATGACGTCGTCCTTCTTGGCCTCGCCGGCCGGCGCCTCGGCTCCGGCCTCACCGGCCTGATTGGCCGCGTACATGGCCTCGCCGAGCTTCATCGAGGCCTGCATCACGTCCGTGGTGCGCGCCTTGATGACCTCCACGTCCTCGCCCTCGAGGGCGGTGCGCAGAGCGGTGATGGCGGTCTCGATCGCGCCCTTGTCGTCGGCCGAGACCTTGTCGCCGTACTCCTTCACCGACTTCTCGGTGGCGTGGACGAGGCTCTCGCCCTGGTTCTTCACCTCGACGAGTTCGCGGCGCTTCTTGTCCGCCTCGGCATTGGCCTCGGCGTCCTTCACCATCCGGTCGATGTCGGCGTCCGACAGGCCGCCCGAGGCTTGGATGCGGATCTGGTGCTCCTTGTTCGTCGCCTTGTCCTTGGCCGTCACGTTGACGATGCCGTTGGCGTCGATGTCGAAGGTCACCTCGATCTGCGGCATGCCGCGCGGGGCCGGCGGAATGCCCATGAGGTCGAACTGGCCGAGCATCTTGTTGTCGGCCGCCATCTCGCGCTCACCCTGGAAGACCCGGATGGTGACGGCGTTCTGGTTGTCCTCGGCCGTCGAGAAGGTCTGGGACTTCTTCGTCGGGATGGTGGTGTTGCGGTCGATGAGGCGGGTGAAAACGCCGCCGAGCGTCTCGATGCCGAGCGACAGCGGGGTGACGTCGAGGAGCAGCACGTCCTTGACGTCGCCCTGGAGCACGCCGGCCTGGACCGCCGCGCCGATGGCCACGACCTCGTCGGGGTTGACGCCCTTGTGGGGCTCCTTGCCGAAGAAGGACTTCACCACTTCCTGGATCTTCGGCATGCGGATCATGCCGCCGACGAGTACCACCTCGTCGATCTCGGAGGCCGAGACGCCCGCATCCTTGAGGGCCTTGCGGCAGGGCTCGATGGTGCGCTGGACGAGATCGTCCACGAGGCTCTCGAACTTCGCGCGGCTGAGCTTGAGCGCGAGGTGCTTCGGGCCGGAGGCGTCCGCCGTGATGTAGGGCAGGTTGATCTCGGTCTGGGTCGCCGAGGACAGCTCGATCTTGGCCTTCTCGGCGGCTTCCTTCAGGCGCTGCAGGGCGAGCTTGTCCTTCGTCAGGTCGATGCCCTGCTCGCGCTTGAACTCCGCCGCGAGGTACTCGACCACGCGGTTGTCGAAGTCCTCACCGCCCAGGAAGGTGTCGCCGTTGGTGGACTTCACCTCGAACACGCCATCGCCGATCTCGAGGATCGAGACGTCGAAGGTGCCGCCGCCGAGATCGTAGACCGCGATGGTGCCGGACTTGCGCTTGTCGAGGCCGTAGGCGAGGGCCGCCGCCGTCGGCTCGTTGATGATGCGCAGCACTTCGAGGCCGGCGATCTTGCCCGCGTCCTTGGTGGCCTGGCGCTGGGCGTCGTTAAAGTAGGCGGGCACCGTGATGACAGCCTGCGTGACGGGCTGGCCGAGATGGGCTTCCGCCGTCTCCTTCATCTTCTGCAGGGTGAAGGCGGAGATCTGCGAGGGGGAATACTTCTTGCCGTCCGCCTCGACCCAGGCATCGCCGTTGTCGCCGCGCACGATCTTGTAGGGCACGAGGCCCTTGTCCTTCTGCGTCATCGGATCGTCGTAGGTGCGGCCGACGAGGCGCTTGATGGCGAAGAAGGTGCGCTCGGGATTCGTGACGCCCTGGCGCTTGGCCGGCTGGCCGACGAGCCGCTCGCCCTCGTCGGTGAACGCGACGATGGACGGCGTGGTGCGCGCGCCTTCCGAATTCTCGACGACCTTGGGCTGCGTGCCTTCCATGACGGCCACGCAGGAATTGGTGGTGCCGAGGTCGATACCGATAACTTTACCCATGGTGGGATCCCTCTGTTGTCGTTTGGTCAAGCAGACCGCCGAGCCCCGAAGCAGCTCGGCCCATGGCTGTGCAAAACTGAATGTGTGAGAACGGGGTTGGGCACCGGTTCGCACCCCGGATCGGTGCGGAGCCGGGTCTTAATCCCGCGTCTCGGCCGATATAAGAAGGGTGGTGCGGGGCCGCAAGACGAAGCGCGCCACGCGGCGCATCCGATCTCGCCTGCCCGCGTTATCCCTTTCATTCACCTGATGGAATGGGCGCCGTGCGTCCGGCATTCCCGCGCCCCGGCACGGGGCCGAACCGCCGGCGCCTCCCGATCGTCCGACCGAAGCGCCCGTCCGCCGCCCCCATCGCGGGATGGTTCACAATGATATGCCCGCCATGGCGGGATCGCTCTCACACATGGTAAGCGTGTGGTGAAAGTGCGTAAGTGTGCGGTAACGTGCTTGGCTGCGCATCCGTACGCCTCTCCTGTCACAGGCCCGAAAGTCTCGATGCGTCCGACCCGCGTGCTTCTCCTCCTGCCGGTGCTGGCCTTCGTGCCCCAACCGGCCTCCGCGCAGTCGTTCTTCGAGGAGTTGTTCGGGATCGGTCGGGCGGCCAAGCCGCCGGTGCCGCCGCGCGGCGTGCCGGGCGTTCCCACGGCGCCGCCCCCCGGCGCGCCGGGCGAGGCCCCGCCCCCGGCGGCCGAGGTCCCGAAGGCGCCGCCCGTGCCGAGGCAGCCCGTGGTGCTCAAGGCGCCGGCCGAGGACAACGTGACGGGCCAGGAACTGATGCTCAACGGGCTCACCGGCAGCCTCAAGCTGGAGAAGGCGGGGGCCGGCACCACCGCCCGGATCACCCTGCCGGGCAACAAGATCTCGCAGCCTGTCGAGGCCTGCAAGGTGCCGCTCAACGGCGGCGCGCCGGTGGCGCTCTCGTCGGAGGGGCGTCCGGAGGGGGTCGGCCGCTTCGAGGTGGCGGGCGGCGCCTGCCCGTTACGGCTCGACGTGCTCGACGGCGCCGTCCTGGTGCGGACGCTGTCCGGCGCGGTCTGCACCTTCGCGGCCGCCGATTGCGCCACGACGCCCACCGGCCTGTGGGGGCCGGCCGCCGCGACCCTGATCCCGCGCGCGGGCGAGTTCGAGGGCGCGCGCGGCGGCGCCGACCGGGCGGTGCGCGAGAACTACAAGCTGATCAGCCAGCGCGTGCGCGGGGCCGACCTGCGCCCGGTCGTCACCGAGCAGGCGGCCTTCTCGTCGGACCGCGAACAGCTCTGCCGGACCTATGCCCGCGAGGGCGCGCACGGGTTCTGCAACCTGCGCTTCACCGAGGCGCGGGCGCTGGCCCTCGCGACGCGGCTGGGCGTCAACACGAGCGTGGCGACCCCGAGCGCGTCGGCCGCGCCGCCGCGTCCGCGCCGCAAGGCCCCGGTCGAGGGCATGAACCCGGATGCCGGCGGCGCGCCGTTCACGGAGCAGTAGGACCGCGCGGACCGGTAGGATCGCAGGGCGCGCTCGCCCCGCCGCTCAGCTATGGCCGGCGCTGACCGAGAGCATCGCCAGATCGATGCCGTTGTTGCGCAGGGTCCGCTCGTACCTGGCGTCGAGGGCGGTGTGGAAGATCATGTCCGGGTCGGCCGGGCAGACCAGCCAGCCATTGGCCAGGATCTCGTTCTCCAGTTGGCCCGCCTGCCAGCCGGCATAGCCGAGGGCGAGCACGGCGCTGGCGGGCCCGTCCCCGGCCGCGATGGCCCGCAGGATGTCCACCGTCGCGGTCAGGCAGATGCCGTCGTCGATGATCAGGGTCGACTGGTCGATGTGGAAATCGTCCGTGTGCAGGACGAAGCCGCGCTTGGCGTCCACCGGGCCGCCCATCAGCACCGGCATGTGGCCGACGCGCTCGCGCAGGCGGATCGCGTCGGTCTCGCTCGCGATGTCGAGCTGGATCAGCAGGTCCGGCATGTTGAGGTCGGAGACCGGCTTGTTCAGGATGATCCCCATCGCGCCGTCGGCGGAGTGGGCGCAGAGATAGATCACCGAGCGCGAGAACCGGGAATCCGTGAGCCCCGGCATCGCCACCAGAAACTGACCGTCGAGATAGGCGGGATCACCCGCGCGGGGCCGGGAGGTCTGCATCGCGCCATGCTACGCCGGCGCGCGGCGTTGTCCAGGGCGGGACACGCTCCCGGCGACGCGTTCCGGAACATGCCGCACCCCGGAGAAGCGGCCTCCCGCAACTCGACAGGCCAACCCCCGCGAGCTAGACGCTTCGACCACAGGCTGGCGGGACTCGACCCCGCGCGGCCCCCCAGTTCGAACCCCCTACGATCTTCAGGAGACGACGGATGACCATCCAGGTTGGCGACCACCTCCCCCAGGTGACGTTTCGCGTGAAGGGCGCGGAGGGGCCGGAGCCCAAGACCACCGACGACCTCTTCAAGGGACGCCGCGTCGTCCTCGTCGGCGTGCCCGGCGCCTTCACCCCGAGCTGCCACCGCAACCACCTGCCGGGCTTCGTCGAGAAGCAGGCCGAGATCAAGGCGCGCGGCGTCGACGCCATCGCGATCACCTCGGTCAACGACGTGTTCGTGCTCGACGCCTGGCAGACGGCGAGCGGCGCCGAGGGCCTGGAGTTCCTGGCCGACGGCAATGCCGAGTTCGCCAAGGCCATCGGCCTCGACATGGACGGCGCCGGCTTCGGCCTCGGGCCGCGCTCGAAGCGCTACGCCATGCTGGTCGAGGACGGCGTGGTGCGCGTGCTCAACGTCGAGGATTCCCCGGCCAAGACCGAGATCTCCGGCGCCGAGGCCCTGCTCAAGGTGATCTGAGCCCCATATCGGCTCCCTCTCGACACCGGAGGGAGCCGGTCCGGCCAAGCGCGGCCCGGGTTTCAGACCGGCTCGGTTTGATCGCTTCGATTGGGATGGACGCGCCGCGCTCCATCTCCTTCCAGGAGAAGGGATCCGCGCTCGTCACCCGCCGAATGGTTCGCGAGCGGCGTTCGGCGACCGTGTCGTGTTCGGATTCCAGGCTCCGCCGCGCGGCCCTGGGATGACGGCGGTGGCGTGGCACCGAAGCCGTCAGCCGAACAGCCGAATAGCCTATCAGCCCGCCGCGCCCCGGCCGTAATCCTCCGCCCGCGTCGCGTTGCGGTGGAAGGTCAGCCGCCGGTCGTATTCCAGCGGGTCCTTCGGCTGCACCAGCGCCCCCGGCGGCACGTCGAGCCAGTCCACGAGACGGGTCAGCAGGAAGCGCAGGGCCGCGCCCCGGCACAGGATCGGAAGGGCCGCGACCTCCTCGGGCGTCAGCGGGCGCACCGCCTCGTAGCCGGCGATCAGGGCCGCGCCCCTGTCGCGGTCATACGTGCCGTCCGCGTCGAAGCACCAGGCGTTGAGGCAGATCGCGAGGTCGTAGGCGAAGGCGTCCGTGCAGGCGAAGTAGAAGTCGATCAGGCCCGACAAGTCGTCGCCGATGAAGAACACGTTGTCGGTGAAGAGGTCGGCGTGGATCACGCCCGAGGGCAGCCCGGCGGGCCAGCCGGCCCGGAGCGCGGCGAGATCGCCGCGCACGCGCGCGGCGAGGCCGGGCGAGACCGTGTCGGCCTGCGCTTCCGCGCCCCGGAACAGCGGGCCCCAGGCTTCCACCGAGAGGTTGTTGTCCCGGCGCATGCCGAAATCGCGGCCCGCCGCGTGCAGCCCGGCCAGCGCTCGCCCGAGGGCGCGGCAATGGTCGGCGCCGGGGCGCTTGACCGAGACCCCGTCGAGGAAGCTGACGATCACCGCCGGCCGGCCGCAGAGCTCGCCCAACGCCACGCCCGCGCGGTTGCGGACCGGCTGCGGACAGGCGAGCCCGCGCGCAGCGAGATGCTCCATCAGGTTGAGGAAGAACGGCAGGTCGTCCACCCGCACCCGCTTCTCGTAGAGGGTGAGAATGTAGGAGCCGGCGGTGGTGTGCAGGTAGAAATTAGTGTTCTCGACGCCCTCGGCGATGCCCTTGTAGGAGAGCAGTGTGCCGATCTCGTAGGCGGAGAGGAAGGCGGTCAGCGCCTCGTCGGAGACCTCGGTGTAGACGGCCACGGCGCTTCGCTTGGATTCTCGGGGGTAAGAAAAGGACAAGGGCGCCGAACGGCGCCCCTGCGATGCTTCGGGCCGTGAAGGCGGCCGATTACTCGGCCGCTTCGCTGCGCAGCTCACGCGGCAGCGGGAAGGACATGTCCTCGACCACCGTCGAGACCGTGTCCACCGTCACGGTGTAGCGGGCCGCGAAGGCATCGATGATCTCCTCCACCAGCACCTCCGGCGCGGAGGCGCCGGCGGTCAGGCCGAGCTTGCGGATGCCCTCGAAGGCCGGCCAGTCGATCTCCTCGGCGCGCAGCACGAGGCGGGTGATCGGGCAGCCGACGCGCTCGGCGACCTCGCGCAGGCGCTGCGAGTTCGAGGAGTTCGACGAGCCGACGACGATGACCGCGTCGACCAGCGGCGCCACCTGCTTGACCGCCTCCTGGCGGTTCGTGGTGGCGTAGCAGATGTCGTCCTTGTGCGGCCCGGTGATGGTCGGGAACTTCTCCTTGAGCGCCGCCACGATGTGCCGGGTGTCGTCCACCGACAGGGTCGTCTGCGTCACCCAGGCGAGGTTGTCGCGGTTCTCCGGCTCCAGGGCGGCGATCTGCTCCAGATCCTCGACCAGGGTGATCGAGCCCTTGGGCAGCTGGCCCATGGTGCCGACGACCTCCGGATGGCCGGAATGGCCGACGAGCAGCACGTGGCGGCCGCGCTTGTGGTGGATCTCGGCCTCGCGGTGGACCTTGGTCACCAGCGGGCAGGTGGCGTCGATGGTGGTGAGCCCGCGCGAATCGGCGTTGTGCGGCACCGTCTTGGCGACGCCGTGGGCCGAGAAGATCACCGGGGCGGAGCCGTCCGGAACCTCGTCGAGCTCGCGCACGAAGACCGCGCCCTTCCGCTTCAGGCTCTCGACCACGTACTTGTTGTGGACGATCTCGTGACGGACGTAGACCGGGGGTCCGTAGATGGCGAGCGCGCGCTCCACCACGTCGATGGCCCGCACGACGCCGGCGCAGAAGCCGCGCGGCGCACAGAGCAGGATCTCCAGGGGCGGCTTCACCGCGTCGCCCGGAACGGAGGTGGTCGTCAGATTCGCGTCGCTCATGATAGCCGGGATGTGGCGAGGCGGGGTCGCCCCTGTCAACCGCCTATACCGTAAAACCCGCGTGCTGGCACCCGCGCCCGCGCGAAACCGGGGTGGCGTGGCGCGCAGGCCCCGTATCGGGCGCGGGTCATGCCGCCGATCCGGCCAACCGCCCCGGCACCGGGACGCTCGCGGCCAGCGCCGCCTCCAGCAGCGGGATCATGCGCGGATCGGTGCATTGGGCCACGTTGAAGCGCAGGAAGGCGTTGCCGAGCGACGACATGCTGAAGGCCCCGCCGGGCGCCAGCACCAGGCCCCGCGCCAGGGCGTTGCGGGCGACCTCCGCCGAATCCATGCCGTCCGGCAGCCGCATCCACAGGAAGAAACCGCCGCTGGGCTCCAGCCAGGCGCGCAATCCGCACGCTTCCAGGCGGCGCAGGGCCGGCGCCATGGTGCGAGCGAGCTTTTCGCGCACCTCCGCGATGTGCCGGCGGTAGGTCCCGTCCGTGAGCAGGGTGTGCATCAGCGTCGCCGAGAGCAGGCCGCTGCCCAGGCTCATCGCGAGCTTGAGGTCGACGAGCGGCTCCACCCAATCCTCGCGCAGCACGACGAAGCCGCAGCGGATCGCGGCCGAGAGCGTCTTCGAGAAGCTGCCGACCTGGATCACCCGTTCCAGCCCGTCGAAGCCGGCCAGGCGCGGCGAGGGCTCGCCCTCGAAATCCCCGAAGATGTCGTCCTCGACGATGAGGGTGTCGTGCGCCTCCGCGAGCTTGAGGACGCGGTGCGCCACCGCCGGGGCCAGGGTCGCCCCGGTGGGATTATGGAGCGCCGAGTTGGTCAGGTAGAAGCGCGGCCTGTGCTCGGCCATGAGGTCCGCGAGGGCGCCGAGATCGGGGCCGGACGGCGTCAGCGGCACGCCGACGATCCGCGCCCGGTGCGCCCGCAGCAGGGCGTGGTAGTTGAAGTAGCAGGGGTCGTCCACCAGCACGGTGTCGCCCGGTTCGAGCAGGAAGCGGCAGAGCAGATCCACCGCCTGCGTCGCCGAATCGACCAGCACGACCTGGTCGGCCTCCGCCTCGATGCCCTTCTCGGCAAGGCGCCGGGCGATCTGCGCGCGTAAAGGTGGGAAACCCAGCGGCTGATCGTGCGCGACGAGGTTCGCCTCCGGCCCGCGCGCGAGGTGCCGCAGGCCCCGGCGGATCGCCGCGTTCGGCATCCAGGCGGCCGGGAGCCAGCCTGAGCCCGGCAGGACGAGGTCGGGGCCCGCCTGCATCGATTGCCGGGTGATCCAGAGCGGGTCCACCGCCCGGTCGAGCTGCGGCCCCACCGTCTTCAGGCAGAGCGGGCGCGTCTTGCCGGCGACGTAGAAGCCCGAGCCCCGGCGCGCCACGATGGCGCCCTCGGCCCCGAGGCGGTCATAGGCCTCCACCACGGTGGATTTCGACACGCCCATGGTCTCGGCGAAGGCCCGCACGGAGGGCAGGCGCGCGCCGGGCATGAGCGTGCGCCCGGCGATCCGCTGGGTGATCGCCGCCGCGACGGTCTCGACCAGGGTCGGCGCGGCGCCGGGTGCGGGGCGGGATGCGGCCTTCATCTGTCCTGCTCCTCGTCCCGGACAATTCTGGCCAACCGTACTGGACTGTGCCTGTCGTGGCCAGCCCGGACCGGGCATCCCATCGGACATCGGCGCCTCAGGAGATCGGGCGCCGGGCAGGGACGCACATCATGGACGCTATCACCCCATCGACGACAGAATCGAATTCCACCGGCGCCGGCCGTGCCGTGCTGGCGCGCGCCAAGGCTCGGCTCAAGCGCTGGATGGCGGCCGCCGCCGAGGGTATGTCGCGCGCCGCGATCAACCGGCGCGTGGTCCGCCAGCTCTCCGCGATGTCCGACCGCGAACTCAAGGATATCGGCCTCGTGCGCCAGGATGTCCTCGATTCCGAGACGCTCCTGCTGGAGGGCGACGCGTCGAGCTTCCTGATCGGCCGCCGCGAGGAGCGCCGGTCGGGGCGCCGCATCCCGACCGGGCAGTGGCCGCCGCGAAGCCCCGCGGACCAGTGGCCGCCGCGAACGCGTTGAGGTGCTGATTCGCACGACGGGACTCGACCGTCGGAGTTGTCGGGGCTCGCCGACGTGACGGGCGGGCCCCCTATGGTTAAGAAGGGGCCGCCCGGCATACTGGATCGGATTCGATCGACCTCGGCCTTCCCGGCCCCGAACCCCTCCAGCCTTCGGATTTCCAAGCCCCGGATCGTCATGGCGAGCGCTGCGACCCACGTCAGCTTCCTTCCGCCCGTGCTGACGTTCCTGTCGGCGGCGGTGATCGGCGTGCCGATCTTCCGCCTCATCGGTCAGAGCGCGGTGCTCGGCTACCTCGTGGCCGGGGTGGTGATCGGCCCGTTCGGCTTCTCGCTGATCGCCGAGCCCGAGACGGCGGCGAGCGTCGCCGAACTCGGCGTCGTCCTTCTGCTCTTCATCGTCGGGCTCGAACTCCAGGTCTCGCGCCTCGTCTCGATGCGGCGCGACATCTTCGGGCTCGGCACGGCCCAGCTCCTCGTCTGCTCGGCGGCGCTCGCGGGGGTCGGCATCCTGATGGGCGCCAAGCCCTCGGCCAGCCTCG
The DNA here is from genome assembly GCF_022829445.1 of Methylobacterium sp. J-068. Lineage (GTDB taxonomy): Bacteria > Pseudomonadota > Alphaproteobacteria > Rhizobiales > Beijerinckiaceae > Methylobacterium. Next base: position 38,444 of record NZ_JAKSXY010000084.1, read on the forward strand.
TCATCGGCATCGCGCTGGCGCTCTCGGCGACCGCGGTCGCCCTGCAACTCCTGGAGGAGCGCGGCGACATGGGCACGCCCTATGGCGGGCGGGCCTTCGCGGTGCTGCTGTTCCAGGACATCTCCGTCGTCGCCATCCTGGCCCTGATGCCGCTCTTCGCCTCCTCCGGCGGCGGGGGCGGCGACGGCTGGCTGCTCGCGGCCCTGCAATCGACCGGCACGGTCGGGGCCGCGATCCTCGCGGTGGTGCTGGTGGGGCGCTACGGCCTCAACCCGTTCTTCGGCCTGCTCGCGGCCAGCGGCGCCCGCGAGGTGATGACGGCGGCGGCCCTCCTCGTGGTGCTCGGCACCGCGATGCTGATGGAGCATGTCGGCCTGTCGATGGCGATGGGGGCGTTCCTGGCCGGCGTGCTGCTCGCGGAATCGAATTTCCGCCACCAGCTCGAGGCCGATATCGAGCCGTTCCGCGGCATGCTGCTCGGCCTGTTCTTCATGAGCGTGGGCATGTCCATCGACGGCGGCCTGCTTCGGGCCGAGTGGCCGACCCTGCTCGGGGCGACGGCGGGCGCGATCCTGCTCAAGGTCGCCCTGGTGGCCGGCCTGTTCCGCCTGTTCGGCTCGCCCTGGCTCGACGCGGTGCGCGGCGGGGCCATCCTGGCGCCGGCGGGCGAGTTCGCCTTCGTGCTGCTGCCGGCCGGCGGCGAACTCGGCCTCGTCGATCCGGCGAGCACGCGCTTCGCCGTGGCCCTCGCGGCCCTGACCATGCTGGTCGGCCCCGTGGCGGCCAAGGCCCTCGACACCGTGCTCGCCCGGCGTCCCGAGGGGCCGGAGGCGACGCCGGAGGCGATCGAGAGCACGGAGGCCCGCGTCCTCGTGGTCGGCTTCGGCCGTTTCGGCCAGATCCTGACCCAGGTGCTGCTCGCGGAAGGCATCAGCGTCACGGTCATCGACAAGGACGTGGAGCAGATCCGCAGCGCCTCGCGCTTCGGCTTCCGCATCTATTACGGCGACGGCACGCGCCTCGACGTGCTGCGCGCCGCCGGCATCGGCCGGGCCGAACTGCTCTGCATCTGCGTCGACGACGGTGAGGCGGCCCTCAAGATCGTCGACATCGTCCACGAGGAATTCGCGAGCGTGCGCACCTACGTGCGGGCCTACGACCGCATGCACGCCGTCGAGCTGATGAACCGGGACGTGGATTTCCAGCTGCGCGAGACCGTCGAATCCGCCCTCGCCTTCGGGCGCGCCACCCTGGAGGGCCTCGGCCTCGGCGCCGAGGCGGCGGCCGCCACCGCCGAGGACGTGCGCAAGCGCGACGTCGCCCGCCTCGTGCTGCAGCAGGCCGGCGCCCTGCCCGAGGCCATGGCCTGGGCGCGCGGCGTCTCCGAGATCAAGCCGGAACCGCTCACCGAGCCGCAGCGCCCCTCCCGCGCCCTCAACGCCGAGACCCGCGACATCATCGGGTCGAAGACGCGGGAGGCGGCCACCCGCACCCTCGAAGCCCAAGGCGCGCATCCGGGCCCCCATCGAGGCGCCCACGAGGACGCCGCGTCGGATGCCTGAGGCGACCCGAGATTCCGCCCGCTTCGTGCAGGGTTCGATCCTGCGCCACGTGGTGACGATGAGCGCCACCGGCTCGGTGGGGCTGATGGCGATCTTCGTCGTCGACTTCCTGTCGCTGCTCTACGTCTCGAAGCTCGGCGACCCGAGCCTGACCGCGGCGGTGGGCTTCGCCACCATCGTCCAGTTCTTCGCGATCGCCATCAACATCGGCCTGATGATCGCGGCCGGCGCCCTGGTCTCCCGCGCCGTCGGCGCCGGGGACGCGGAGGGCGCCCGGCGACTGGCCACCTCCGGCACCCTCCACGGCATCGTCGTCTCGGGGTTCCTCGTCCTGGCGATGCTGCCCGTCCTGCCGAGTTTTCTCGGCTGGATCGGCGCCGATGCCGAGACCCTGCCGGTGGCGACCCGGTTCCTCTGGATCACCCTGCCCTCGAACCTCCTGATGGGACCGGGCATGATGTTCTCCGGCCTGCTGCGCGCCGTGGGTGCCGCGCGCCAGGCCATGTACGTCACCCTCGGGGGCGCGATCGTCACCGCCGGGCTCGATCCGCTGCTGATCTTCGGGGCGGGGCTCGGGGTCGACGGGGCCGCCATCACCACCTGCGTCGCCCGCGCCACCTTCGCCCTGGTCGGCCTCTGGGGCGTGCGCCAGCACCGTCTGCTCGCCCGCCCGAACCTCGCCCACGTCGTCGCGGACGCGCCCGTGATGATGCGCATCGCGCTGCCCGCCGTGCTCACCAACCTCGCGCCCTCGGTGGCCAGCGCCTTCATCGCCCATGCGCTGGCGAAGTTCGGCGCGGTGGCGGTGGCCGGCAACGTTGTCGTCGACCGGCTCACCCCCGTCGCCTTCGGCGGCCTCTTCGCCATGTCGGGCTCCATCGGCCCGATCCTCGGCCAGAACTGGGGCGCGGGCCGCTTCGACCGGATGCGCGGCGTCCTGCGCGACGGCACCCTGGTCACCGCCGCCTACGTCCTGGTGGTGTGGCTCGCCCTGGCCCTCGGGGCCGGCCCGCTGACGCGGCTGTTCGCCCTGGATGGCGTGGCGGCAGAACTCTTCGCGTTCTTCTGCCACGTGAGCGGCGGGGTCTGGTTCTTCACCGGGCTGCTGTTCCTGGCCAACGCCTCGTTCAACAACCTCGGGTTTCCGTTCTATTCCACGGCCCTGAACTGGGGCCGCGCCACCCTCGGGACGGTGCCGCCCGCCCTCCTGGGCGCGCATCTCTACGGCCCGAAGGGCGTCATCGCGGGGGTGGGCTTCGGCTCCGTCCTGTTCGGCCTGACCGCCATCGTGCTCGCGTTCCGGACCGTCGCCACGCTGGAGCGCCGCGCGGTGCCGCCCGCAGAGGCGATCGAGGCTGCCGAGACGCCGAACCCCGGTCCCGATGCGGCCCGGGCCGCCGCCCCGGCGCAGTCGGGCGCCCTGGTCTGAACCCGGGCGCCGCGATCCGTCAGTAGCTGTAGCTGCGGCGCGACGGTCCCTGCGCCGGGCCGTACCCGGTGTCGCGCTGCTGGACCCGCGAGCCGTAATCGATCTCGCGCTGGCGCCGGGCCTGCCGGTTCGCGAGGTAGCGGCCGCCGAGGCACCCGGCCACCGCGCCGACGACGCCGCGCTCGGCGAGGTAATGTCCGGCGATCCCCCCGATGATGGCGCCCTTGATGCAGCCCTTGGCCTCCGCCGCGCCGACGCTGCCGAAGGTGAGGAGGGCGAGGGCCGAGGCTGTCGCGATGATCCGCATGGTGTTCTCCCGATCTGATGCGTGGAGAGAACATCGCCCCGTCCGCCGCGTTCCCCCGACCGGACCGCTCCCACCGCGCGATGGCGCGCCGGCCGGGATCCGGGCTCGCCGTCGCGCTTAGCGTCTCTCACAAAACTCCCGCTGCGCTGCCGTGCCCAGAGTGAGGGCCGACGGTGGTCGGGAGTTTTGTGAGGCACTCTTAATCCGGGAATTGCCGAATTCTCCCGCCCTGTGTCGGAAGCGCAGCAGCGGAGCCGTGCATCCGCGTGTCTAAGTGTCTCTCACGAAACGCCCGCTGCGCCGCCGTGCCCGGAGTGAGGACCGGCGGCGGTCGGGCGTTTCGTGAGGCACTCTTCAGAGGGCATGGACGGACGGTCAGTCGCCGACCGACGGTGCACGACAGGAAGTCTTCCCATGTCTTCGAGCTGCGTGCCTCAGGTCGGGTTCCGACTGCGCTGGATGACGTTCGGCCTCGTCATGGTGCTGGCCGGCCCGGCATGGGCGGGCGGGCAGGACGGCTCGAAGGGCCAGGACAAGCCGGCCGCGTCCGAGGCCGATCGGGGTGGATCGGGCGGGGCGTCGAAGGATGTCGACACGGAGCACCTGTTCGGCTTCACCGAGGGGGCGGATGCCGGCGAGAAGGGCGAGCAGGAGGTCGTGGTCGACACGATCTCGCGCCTCGGCAAGCGCGCGGCCGGTCCCGGCTCGCGGTACCAGGTGCTCGACACCAAGCTCGGCTACCAGTTCGATCCCATCGACCGGCTCAGCATCGAGATCGGCGCCTTCGGCAACCTGCGGCGGGTCCGCAGCGTCGTGGATCTCGACGACAAGTCCTACGGCACCTTCGACGGCGTCTCGCTCGAGGTGAAGTACCAGTTCCTGAAGGGCTCGCGGGACCAGCCCGTCGGGTTGGCGGTGGAACTGCGTCCCCGCTTCAGCCGTGTCCTGCCGATCGAGGGCAACGGCGCCGACATCTTCGACATCGAGAGCGTCCTGCAACTCGACGTCCAGCTGGTGCCGGACAAGCTCTGGTACGGCGGCAACCTCAGCTTCGAGCCGGCGGCCGGGCGCCAGCGCGGCGGCGGCCCGGGCTACCGCTCCTCGACCGTCCTGTGGTCGAACGCCCTCGTCGGGCGGGTCGGGGAGAACACCTATTTCGGGCCGGAGGTGCGCTACCAGCGCGGCTACGACGGCACCTTCCTGAACCAGCTTGAGGGCGAGGCGCTCTTCGTCGGACCCGCCCTCCATCATCGGTTCACCGAGAAGGCCTGGCTCACGCTCGCCTATTCCGGCCAGGTCTGGGGCCGCGACACCGGTCCGGCCCTGGCCGGACGCGCGCTCGGCCTGAACCAGTTCGAGCGCCACAACGTCCGGGTCAAGTTCGGGATGGAGTTCTGACCCCGGTTCCGGTTGATCGAAGCGGAGACGGGATCGCTCAGGCGTTCGGCGCCGCATCCGGATCGGGCGGCCGCCCGGTCTCCGGGTTTCGGTCCGCCCGGCCCTCGCGCTGCGCTCGCAACTCCCGTTCGGCCATCAGCCAGAGTTCGATGCTGAAGCCCTCCGGCCGATGATGGCGCTCCCACAGGTCGTAGGCCCGCTCCCGGATCTCGTGAAAGGTGATCGTCTCTGAGGAAAGCATGGAACTCGACCCTGGCGGGCCAGCCGCACGGAGAATTGATCCGATCGTCGAGCGGAGCGGCGGCGTCGCACCGGCCGGATCGGACCCATCCCATCGCACGAGGACCGGGCCGTTTCCTTCACACAGAGCAACCCGTTCCGTCTCGCACGGGTCCCGCCCGGCCGGAGACAGGCCCCGCGATTTGTCGCCGTGGCGCCTTGTTTTCGACGACAACCTTCATCAATGCGTCAGACACGGACGTTAATCCCCGACTGTCATCCCCCTCCTGGAGCCATCAGGCCGTACGGCATCGATCTGGAATGCGGCCCGCTCCGCAGCCGGTCGAGGCAGGTCGCGGAGGCTCGCGAGACCTCGTCGCATGCGTGAAACCGACCGTTCGCTTGTCCCGCTCTCCGGTCTCAGGAAGCGCACGCAAGTCGTGATTCTGTCGGCCCTCGCGCTGGCGGTCGGCGCCGGCGCCTTCTGGCTGCCGGGCACCTTCGCGCAAGCCGTGGCGCCCACCAACGCGGCCGGTCCCCCGTCCGCGCCGGATTCCGCCTTCGTCCTGACGCCGGACCAGCTCGCCGCCGTCACCGTGGTGCCGGTGGAGCAGCGCCTGTTCTCCGAGGAGATCGGCACCGAGGGCAAGATCGGCGTCGACGAGTACCAGGCCACCCCGGTCTTCTCGCCCTATCCGGGCCGCGTGGTCTCGATCTTCGCGCGCACCGGCGAGCAGGTGAAGCAGGGCCAGCGCCTGTTCTCCCTCCAGGCCAACGAGATGGTGCAGGCGCAGAACGACTATCTCGCGGCCCTGAACGCCCTCAACAAGGCCCGCTCGCAGCTCGCGCTCTCACAGGCCGCCGAGAAGCGCCAGCGCGACCTCTACGAAACGCGCGTGACCACGCTGCGCGAGCTCCAGGCCGCGCAGAACGACCTGACCTCGACGACCAACGACGCCCGCACGGCGGAGGTCGGCCTGGAGGCCGTGCGCAACCGCCTGCGCATCCTCGGGCTGCGCGACGAGGAGGTGGCCAACCTCCAGAAGGGCTCGATCAACCCCGAGACGACGATCAACGCGCCGCTGAACGGCACCATCATCCAGCGCAAGATCGGCCCCGGCCAGTATGTCGGCAGCGGCGGCGGCGACCCCTCCTACATCATCGGCGACCTCTCGAAGGTGTGGCTGATCGCGCAGTTGCGCGAGCCGGACGCGGCGCGGGTGGACCTCGGGGACCGGATCAAGTTCCGCGTGCTCGCCTTCCCCGAGATCGTCTTCGACGGCCAGATCAACTTCATCGGGGCCTCCGTCGATCCGGCCACGCGACGCATCACCGTGCGGGCCGACATCGACAACACCCGGGGCCTCCTGAAGCCCGAGATGTATGCCAGCGTGCGCATCATCAACGAGCGCGAGAGCCTCTCGCAATCGGTGCCCCGGGCCGCCGTGGTGCTGGAGGGCGCCAAGGCCAGCGTCTGGGTGCTGGGCCCCGGCAACGCGGTGGAGAGCCGCCGGGTCCGGACCGGCATCATCGACGGCGGCAACATCGAGATCCTCCAGGGGCTCGCGGTCGGCGAGCGGGTGATCTCGCGCGGCTCCCTGTTCATCGACCGTATGTTGACGCGCGGCTGATCCGTCGCCACGCGGGGAAAGACCCTTCATGAACGGCTTCGTGAACCTCGCCCTGCGCCAGCGCGCGCTGGTGGTGCTCGCCTTCGTGCTGCTGCTCGTCTGCGGGCTGGTGGCGTTCCGCAGCCTCAACATCGAGGCCTATCCGGACCCGACGCCCCCGATGATCGACGTGATCACGCAGGCGAACGGACTCTCGGGCGAGGAGATCGAGCGCTACGTCACCGTGCCGATCGAAGTCATCACCTCGGGCCTGCCCAACCTGAAGCAGGTCCGCTCGGTCTCCCTCTACGGCCTCTCGGACGTGAAGCTGCAATTCGGCTTCGAGTTCAGCTACCGCGAGGCCGAGCAGCAGGTGCTCAACCGCCTCGCCCAGCTCGACGCCCTGCCCAACGGCGCCAAGCCGACCATCTCGCCGGTGAGCCCGATCGGCGAGATCTTCCGCTATAAGATCACCGCGCCGGCGGGCTACAGCGTGCTGGACCTGAAATCCCTGCAGGATTGGGTCCTGCGCCGCCGCTTCCGCGCCGTGCCGGGCGTGATCGACGTGATCGGCTGGGGCGGCAAGACCAAGACCTTCGACATCGCCGTCGACCTCGACCGGCTGATGGCCTACGGGCTCACCCTCCAGGGGGTCGTGAAGACCCTCAACGACAGCAACCTCAACGTCGGCGGCAACCGCATCAACCTCGGCACGCAATCGGCCGTGGTGCGCGGCGTCGGCCTGATCCGCTCCACCGACGATATCGGCGAGACGGTGCTGACCCAGTCCGGCGGCGCCCCCGTCCTGGTGCGCGACGTCGCCACCGTGACGATCGGGCACCAGCCGCGCCTCGGCATCGCGGGCATGAACGACGACGACGACATCGTGCAGGGTATCGTGCTGATGCGGCGCGGCGAGGAGAGCACGCCGACGATCGAGGCCGTGCAGGCGGAGGTGTCGCGCATCGAGGCCATGGGCCTCCTGCCCCCCGGCGTGCGGATCGAGCGGATCTACGACCGCGCCGACCTCATCGCGGTCACCACCCACACCGTCCTGCACAATATGCTGGTCGGCATCGTGCTGATCCTCATCGTGCAGTGGCTGTTCCTGGGCAACCTGCGCAGCGCCCTCATCGTGGTGGCGACGATTCCCTTCGCGCTGTTCTTCGCCGTCATCATCCTCGTGGTGCGGGGCGAATCCGCCAACCTCCTGTCCGTCGGCGCCCTTGATTTCGGACTGATCGTCGACGGCACCGTGATCATGGTCGAGGCGATCTTCCGGCGCCTGTCGGGCCACGGCGCGCCGGCCGGCGAGGTGCCCGCGCCGGGCCTGGCCGGAAAGCTGAAGCGCATCGTCCTGGCGTCGGGCGACGTCAGCCGCTCGATCGTGTTCGCCGCGATCATCATCGTGACGGGATTTCTCCCGCTCTTCACGCTCACGGGCGTCGAGGGCCACATCTTCGGGCCGATGGCGCAGACCTACGCCTACGCCCTGCTCGGCGGCCTGATCGCGACCTTCACGGTGACGCCCGTCCTGTCCGCCTACCTGCTGCCCGACCATGTCGAGGAGGTCGAGACGATCCTGGTGCGCACCCTGGAGCGGCTCTACCGGCCGGCGATCCGGGCGGCGCTCGGCAACCGGCTCCTCACCCTCGGCCTCGCGGCGATCCTGACCGTGGGCGTCGGCCTCGCCGGACGTCAGCTCGGCCTCGAATTCCTGCCCAAGCTCGAGGAGGGCAATCTCTGGCTGCGCGCCACGATGCCGGCGACGATCTCGCTGGAAGAGGGCAACCTCTACGTCAACCGCATCCGCCGCATCATCGCCGCCGTGCCGGAGGTCGAGAGCGTGGTCTCGCAGCACGGCCGGCCCGACGACGGCACGGACGCGGCCGGTTTCTTCAACGGCGAGTTCTTCGCGCCCCTGAAGCCCGCCGAGGCCTGGCGCCCGGGCGTGACCAAGGACCGGATGGTCGGCGACCTCCTCGACAGGCTGCGCGTGGAGTTCCCCGGCGTCGAGTTCAACGTCTCGCAATATCTCCAGGACAACGTCGCCGAGGCGGTCTCGGGCATCAAGGGCGAGAACTCCTTCAAGGTGTTCGGGCCCGACCTCGAAACTCTCACGGAGGTCGCCAACCGGGTGGAGGCGACGTTGCGCAAGGTGCAGGGCGTGACCGATCTCGGCGTGTTCACCTCGCTCGGTCAGCCGACCGTGCAGATCGACGTCGACCGCATCCGCGCGGCGCGCTACGGCCTGACCCCGGGCGACATCAACGCGACGGTCCGCACCGCCATCGGCGGCGACAGCGCCGGCGACCTCTACGACAGCGGCTCCGACCGCCACTATCCCATCGTCATCCGCCTCGCCGAGCAGTTCCGGCAGAGCGTGGCCTCGATCCGCGCCCTGCGCATCTCGGGCCAGGGCCCCAACGGCACGCTGATGCAGGTGCCGCTCAGCGAGGTCGCGCAGGTCGCCCTCGTCTCCGGGCCGGCCTACATCTACCGGGAGGGCCAGGAGCGCTACCTCCCGGTCAAGTTCAGCGTCCGCGACCGCGATCTCGGCAGCGCGATCCTGGAGGCGCGCGAGCGCGTGGCCCGGGAGGTGACGCTGCCGCGCGGCTACCGGCTCGAACTCGTGGGCGAATTCAACAACATGCAGGGCGCCCTGGCGCGCCTCTCCGTGACGGTGCCGATCGCCATCGGGCTGATCGCGATCCTGCTGTTCGTGAATTTCGGCTCCGTGATCGACATGCTGCTGGCGCTCAGCGTCATCCCCATGGCGGTGGCGGGCGGCGTGCTGGCGCTCGTCGTCACCGAGACGCCGTTCAGCGTCTCGGCCGCGATCGGCTTCATCGCGCTCCTCGGGATTGCGGTGATGGATGGGATCATCGTGCTCTCGCACTACAACGGCCTGATCGCCGAGGGCGAGGCGCGCCTGCGGGCGATGATGCGCACCTGCCTGACCCAGATGCGCCCGGTGGTGATGACCTGCGTGGTGGCGGGCGTCGGCCTCCTGCCGGCGGCCTTCTCCAACGGCGTCGGCTCGCAGGTGCAGAAGCCCCTGGCGCTGGTGGTGGTCGGCGGTATGAGCCTCGCGCCGCTGCTGATCCTGCTGATCCTGCCGGTCCTGATCGTGACCTTCTCCCGGCGGCGCCCCGCGACCGACGGGGTCGAGACCGCCGGGGCCGGACATGACGTCCGGCCGGCGCACGTTCCGGTCTGATACGATTTCCGCCTGATCAGTTCGGTGTGGGGTGCCTCGCGGGCTCCCTCTCCTTCCAGAAGGGGAGCCCGTCGCGTCTGATCGCCCCGAAGGGAGCAACTGGATTTGATCTGAAGGCTAGCGCCGGCCGAACAGCCGCTCGATGTCGTGGAGCTTCAGCTCCACGAAGGTCGGGCGGCCATGGTTGCAGGTGCCCGCCAGCGGCGTCGCCTCCATCTCGCGCAGGAGCGCGTTCATCTCCTCCGGGCGCAGGCGGCGTCCGGCCCGGATCGAACCGTGGCAACTCATGCGCGACAGGATCGCGTCCAGGCGCCGCCCGAGAGGGCCGCCGCCCGCATCGGTCCCGTCCGGGCTGTCATCCTCGAGTCCGCTCTCGTCGAGCGCGTCGAGGATGTCGGTGACGAGGGTCCGGATCGAGGCACCCGCGAGCGCCGCCGGCACCTCCCGCACCAGCACCGCGCCGGTGCCGAACGCCTCCAGGGTGAGGCCGAGGCGGTCGAGGTCGGGGGCCGCTGCCACCAGGCGCTCGGCATCGCCCGGCGCCATCTCCACCACGTCGGGAATCAGCAGGCCCTGGCGGGCGATGCCGCCCCGTGCCCGCTCGCGCTTCAGGCGCTCGTAGACGAGGCGCTCATGCGCCGCGTGCTGGTCGACGAGGACGAGCCCGTCCGCGGTCTGGGCGACGATGTAGGTCTCGTGAAGCTGTGCCCGGGCCGCGCCGAGGGGGTGGGCGCCGGTCTCGGTCGATTCCGGCTCGGCCTCCGGGCGGACATCCGCCGAGGGGCGCGCGAAGTCGGCGCGCGCGCCGGCGTGGTGCGAGAAATCATGTTGGAAGGCCGCCTGCGGCGTCTCGGCGAGGCCCGCGAAGGCGGGCGCGCGCGACGGCGCTTGGCGATCGTTGGACGGCGCGCCGAAGGAGGGCAGTCCCCGGGGCGGGCTGGGGGCCGGAGCCGGATAGGCGCCCGCACCCGTGTGGACCGCGAATCCCGCCGGCCGAAGGGCGTCCAAGGTGCGGGCGGCGCCGGTGGTGGAGCCGCGCAGACCCGCCTGCCGCAGGGTCTCGTGGATCGCGCTGACGATCAGCCCCCGGATCAGGCCGGGGTCGCGAAAGCGCACCTCGGTCTTGGCAGGGTGAACGTTGACGTCGACGAGGGCCGGATCGCACTGGATCGCCAGGGCCAGCACGGGATGGCGGTCCGAACTCATCGTGTCCGCGTAGGCGCCGCGCACGGCCCCGAGCAGCAGCCGGTCGCGCACCGGGCGCCCGTTGACGCTGAAGTGGATCTGATTGGCCGCGCCCCGGTGGTAGCTCGGCAGGCCGATATGCCCGGACAGCGCGAAGCCCTCGCGCGCCATCGCCAGGGCCAGGGCATTGGCACCGAAATCCGCGCCGAACACGCCCGTCAGCCGGCGCAGGGTCGCTGCGGGACCCGGATCGGCCTCGGCGGGGAACACCTGGGGGCTGCCGCTCTCGGTCCGCAGCACGAGCCGGATCCCCGGCTGCGCCACCGCGAGGCGGCGCAGGATGTCGCCGATCGCGGCGGTCTCGGCGCGGTCGGATTTCAGGAACTTCAGTCGCGCGGGTGTGGCCGAGAACAGGTCGGACACCTCGATGCGGGTGCCGCGCGCGCTCGGGGCCGGGCGGACCTCGCCCTTCACGCCGGCATCCACCGTGAGGGTGGCGCCCGCGTCGGCCTGCGCCGTCCGGCTGGTGAGGGTCAGGCGCGCCACGGCGCCGATCGAGGGCAGCGCCTCGCCGCGAAAGCCGAGGGTGTCGATGCGGGTGAGGTCGCCGCCGGGCAGCTTCGAGGTGGCGTGGCGCTCCACCGCCAGGGTCAGGTCCTCGGCGCTCATGCCGGCTCCGTCGTCGACGACCCGGATCAGGCGGCGGCCGCCGCCCTCGATCGTCACCTCGATGCTGCGCGCGCCCGCATCGATGGCGTTCTCCACGAGCTCCTTGACGGCGGAGGCGGGCCGCTCGACCACCTCGCCCGCCGCGATGCGGTCGACGAGGATCGGGTCGAGGCGGCGGACGGGGCGGGAGGCTGCGGACATCTGCCGGAGAGTATAGGCGCGGGCGCCCTCACCCGGAAGGCGCCGGTCGAGCCTGTGCGCGCCGATGCACCGGTTCCGTCAGGCGACGCCCGAGCGCAGGAGGTCGTGATAATGCACGAGGCCCACCGGGCACTCGTTCTCGACCACGATCAGGGCGGTGATCTTCATCGATTCCTGGATCTCGAGCGCCTTGGCGAGCAGCGTCTCGGGCGCGACGGTGCGGGGCCTGGCGCTCATCAGCGCCTCGACCGCGAGGCTGTCGAGGTCGCTGCGGAAGACGTTGCGGCGCAGGTCGCCGTCGGTGAGGATGCCGGCGAGGCGCCCGTCCGCCTCCACCACCAGCACCGAGCCGAAGCCCTTGGCGTCGATCTCCGCGATGGCCGCGCGCATCGGGGTGCCGCGCGCCACCACCGGCAATTGCGCGCCGGTATGCATGACCTCGCGCACCTGTCGCAGGGATGCGCCGAGGCGTCCGCCCGGATGGTAGATCGAGAATTCCCGGGCGGAGAAGCCGCGATGCTCCAACAGCGCCACCGCGAGCGCGTCGCCCAGCGCCAGCTGCATCGCCGTGGAGGTCGTGGGCGCGAGCCCGTTCGGGCAGGCCTCGCGGGCCTTCGGCAACGTCAGGCAGACATCGGCCTCGCGGCCCAGGGTCGAGGCGGCGTTCGAGGTGATCGCGATCAGGCCGACGCGGTAGCGCTTGGCGTAGCCGATGATGTCGGCGAGTTCCGTGGTCTCGCCGGACCAGGACAGGGCGACGACCACGTCCTCGGGCTGGACCATGCCGAGGTCGCCGTGGCTCGCTTCCGCCGGATGGACGTAAAGGGCCGGGGTCCCGGTGGAGGCGAGCGTCGCGGCGATCTTGCGGCCGATATGGCCGGATTTGCCCATGCCGGTGAGGATGGCGCGGCCCTTCGCGCCGGCGATGCGCGCCACGGCGGCCGTGAAGGCCTCGCCGAGGCCGTTGCCGATGGCCTCCATCAGGCAGGCGAGGCCGTCCCGCTCCGTCTCGATGGTGCGCAGGGCGGAGGCCACCGCCGGTGCGGTTTCGGTCTCGAGGCTCGGGAAGTTGTGGCGCTGCGCCAGGGCGTTGTCTGCTGGAGCCATTCCGGCCCGTATCCTTCTCGTCGCGCGCGGGCCCGTGAAGGCTCGCGGAATCGAGAGCCTATGGACAGCGAATGTGGTCGGATGGCGGCTCACACCCCGCCCGGCTTCCGTCCCGCACCGCCTCGGCCCCCGTCCCCGCCGCCGTTGACGCCGCGTTAACCCTGTCGGTTGTAGCCCAGTTAACCATGGCGCCCCGCTCCTCCCCGGAGAAACGGAGCGCCCGCCATGCGCGCATCCGCGCCGATGGCTCACGTCCCGACGCGCCCCACGGCGCGAAGCACAGCGGAAAGATCCCGATCCGTGACGCGTGCCGCGCCGAACGCAGGTAGGTCGAACCGGAGCCTCGCCGGGCTCGCGGTGACGGCCGTCCTGGTTCTCGGCCCGGGCACGGTCTCGGCCCAGGTGCAAGGCACGGATCCGGGTTCGGGCACGAGCTCGGGCTCCGGCACGACCTCGGGCAGCGGCGATCCCCGAACGGAATCGGGGGCCGGGACCGGCCTTTCGTCCGGCAACGGCTTGCGGGGCAGCGCGCTTTCCGGCGGCGCGTCCAGCCCTTCCCTGAGCAGCAGCACGGCCGGTTCGTCCACGACGGGCGAGACCTCCGGCGGCGCCGCCTCCACCACGCGCCCGCTCGCCGGCTCGCGCTCGGGCAGCGCCCTCACCTTCAGCGGGACCAGCGGCGCCAACAACCGCGCGCCGACCAACCTCCTGCGCCTGCGCGCCGCCCCGCCGCGCCGGTTCGGCTCGGCCACGGTCAAGCCCATCCGCGCGGTGACCCAGACCAATTCCTACGACCTGCGCCTCACCCCCGTGGTGCGCAATCCGGTGATCGGCGTGCCGTTGCCGACCCTGCTGCCCCTCGCCGGGGTTCAGACCCCGGGCTTCTTTCTCGGGACCGCCCTGCGCCGGCCGCTCACCGTCGACGAGGCCTACGCGCCGCTGGGGATCAAGGTCGGCACCTTCACCATCCTGCCAGCGCTCCAGCAGAGCGTCGGCTACGACACCAATCCCGACCAGATCACCAATCGCCTCGCCAAGCCCTCCCTCGCCCTGCGCACCGATGGCGAGGTGACCTTCCGCAGCGACTGGTCGTCGAGCGAGCTCACCGGCGACCTGCGCGGCGGCTACATCGATTATCCCGACAACGACGGTGCCAGCCGGCCCAACGGCTCGGGCGTCACCCGGCTGCGGATCGACGCCAACCGCGACACGCGCATCGACGTCGAGGGCCGCTTCGTCCTCGACACGCAGCGCGCCGGAACGCCCGACCTCGCGGCGGCCGTCGCCACCCGGCCCCTGGTCACGAGCTACGGCACCACGGTCGGCGTCACCGAGCGCTTCAACCGGGTGCAGGTCTCCGTGCGCGGGCTCTTCGACCGGTCCGAGTTCGAGGATGCGCAACTGTCCAACGGCACGATCCTGCGCCAGAGCGACCGCAACCTGAACCAGTACGGGCTTCAACTGCGCGCCGGCTACGAGATCTCGCCCGTGATCACGCCGTTCGTCGACGTGCTGGCCGATACCCGCGTCTACGACCTGCGGGTGGATTCCACGGGCATCCGCCGCAATTCGGACGGCCTGACGCTGTCCGGCGGCGCAAGCTTCGCGCTCACCCGCTTCGTCACCGGCGAGATCTCCGGCGGCCTCCAGCACCGGACCTATGCCGACCCGACCCTGCGCGACGTCACGGCGCCCATCCTCAGCGCCTCCCTGATCTGGACCGCGAGCCCGCTCACCACCGTGCGCCTCAACGCGGCCACCGGCGTGACCGAGACCACCGTGGCGGGATCGGGCGGCGTGCTGACCCAGACGGCGACGCTGGAGGTGCAGCACGACCTCCTGCGCAACCTCTCGCTCATCGGCGGGATCAGCTACCTGTCGAACGACTACGACCGCGTGAACATCACGGAGCGCGGCTTCTCGGCCACGGCCCGCCTCGACTACCGCTTCAACCGCTGGCTCGCCCTGCGCGGCAGCTACATCTACCAGCGCATCGACAGCTCGGTGGCCGGGTCGAGCTTCAGCGCCAACACCTTCCTGCTGGGGATGCGGATCAACCCCTGACCGGGGCCGGCCCGAACCCGCCGACCGCTCAGCGCACCATGGCGAGCGAGGCGCCGGACTTCGAGAGGGCGCCGTCGAGGGCGCCGCCGCCCTGGCGCAGGCGGGCCGTGACGGTGCCGCCGGGCTGGTATAGGTAGACCTCGCCGTCGCGGTAATCCCAGGCGGTGACCTTGGCCAGATCCTTGTTCGGGCAGCTCGAGGCGCTGGCCTTGTAGAGGTCGAGGGCGGGCGCGCTCGACAGCGAGACCTTGCAGCTCGCGCCCGTGGCGTCCTTGGCGTTCCAGCTGCCGACCACCGAGGAGCGCCCGCTCGCCACGATCGGCGGCGGCGCCACCGGGGCGATGCCCGGACCCAGATCGGGCACGATCACCGGCGTGGACGGCGCGACGGCGACGTTGGCTCCGACCGGCGGCGGCAGGTCGGCCGGCGCGGCGGTGGCGCCCGGCGGCGGCGCAAGTGGCGCCGAAGTCACGGGACCGGAGGGCATGGCCGGCGCGATCGGCTCCAGCGCCGCCTGGGGGCCGAGGCTGCCCCGCCCGCGCGCAGGCCCGTCGAAACGCTGCGAGGCGCAGGCGCCGAGGCCGGCGGCGAGCGCGAGGATGGCGACTGTCGAGGAGAGCGAACGCGGCATCGGTGGCTAAATCCCGAACAGGGGCAGGGTCGGGGCGTCGCGCCCCTGGTTCGGGTCTGGGTCACCGGCAATTGCGCTGGCGGCAAGGCATCGCGCGCAGCCCGCGCGGGTTTTGGCGGTACGGCGGCGCATTTGCCGGCCGGTGTGGCGCGCGCGCCTCAGCTCCGGTGAGGACCGGCTCCGTTCGCCCGTGGATCAGGGATCGATGCCGTCGATGGCGAGGCGCAGGTGCTTGGGTCCGCGCAGGGCCGAGCCCGGCCGGTAGGGCGGCGGGTCCGCGATCAGCCGAGGGTTCCGCAGACGGCGGGCGAGCGCCGTCAGGGCGGCCTCGACCTCGAACCGGGCCAGCGGCGCGCCGACGCAGTAATGCAGGCTGCCGCCGAAGCCGAGATGGCGGTTGTCGATCCGGTCCGGATCGAACCGCTCCGGCTCGGCATAGACCTCCGGGTCGCGATTGCCGGCCGCGAGCAGCAGCACCAGGGGCGCGCCCTCCGGGATCGTCACCCCCGCCAGCGTGATCGGGCACAGCGCCTTCCGCGTCCGGAACTGCACCGGTGGATCGAAGCGCAGCAACTCCTCGACCACGCGCGGCGCGCGCTCCGGATCGTCGCGCAGCCGCCGCAACTCCTCGGGATGGCGCAGCAGGGCGAGCATGCCGTTGGTGATGAGGTTGACCGTGGTCTCGTGACCCGCCACCAGCATGAGGATCGCCGTGGCGATCAGGTCGAAGTCGCCCATGCGCGGCGCGCCGCCGGGCTCCTCGGTGGCGAGCCCCGAGAGCATGTCGTCCTTCGGGTGCTTGCGCTTCTGCGCGATCAGACCCTGCATGTACTCGGAGATCGCATCGAAGGTGCGGCTGTTCTCGGCCCGCGCCGCGCCGTCCTGCAGGGTGTCGGGTTCGAGAGCGGTGGCGAGCTGCGTCGCCCAGGCGTGGAACCGGGCCTCGTCCTCGGGCGGGATGCCCAGCAACTCGCAGATCACCGTCACGGGGAGCGGATAGGCGAGGTCGTCGACGATATCGATCGTCCTCGCATCCCCGAGACGATCGAGGATCTCGTCCACCAGAACGTGCGAGCGCGCCCGCATTGCCTGGACGCGTCGCTGCGTGAATTGCCGCATGACGGCGGCGCGCAGGGTGTCGTGGTCCGGCGGGTCGCGGAAGATGAAGGGCCGGTGCGTGTCGGTGATGTGGTCGCGCAAAGGCTTCACCAGCCAATCCTTGAACGGATTGCCGGTCTTCGGCCGGTCGGCCGGCGGCAGGGTCTCCGAACTGACGCGCGGATCGTGCAGCAGGCTCTCGATCGCCGCGTGGGTCGCGGCCACGTAGGTGCCGTCCTCCTGGCGCGAGACCGGGCATTCCCGGAGCGCCGCGAAGAGCGGGTACGGGTCCGGCCGGGCGGCCTCGTCCTTCACCTGCGCGAACAGGGTGTCGTCGCTCATGCCGCGTCCTCGTCTGCGGGTTCGGGAAAGGCCGGCGGGAGCACGCGCATGGGCCCGGCATCGACCCCGCCCGGTTCCGGCGGGAACGGCGCCCGCGCGGCGATCCGCTCGGCATAGGCCGGGAGCCAGCGCGCGCAGTCGAAGGCGACGGCCGCGATGCAGCGGCCCTCGCGGCCATAGACCGCCAGGAAGCGCCCCTCCTTCGGGTCGCCTCGCGCGATCACGAGGCCGTCCGCGCCCGCCGTGAGGCCCACCGACTTGATCGTGATCCCGCCCTGGCTCGACCAGAAGGCCGGCACCTCGGCATAGGGGGCCTCCGGCAACCCGGCCAGCCGCCGCCCGGCCCGGACGCCCTGCGCCACCGCGTGACCCCAATGCTCCAGGGCGATGGGTTTGCCCGGATAGAGCGGGTGGGGAAAACGCGCGACGTCCCCGGCGGCCACGATGCGGGGATCGGGCCGCCCGTCCTCGTCGAGGGCGTCGCCGTCGGCATCGCAATCGAGCCCGCCCGCGTCGAAGGAAAGGCCGGATCCCGAGAGCCACCCGGTGTTGCGCACCGCGCCGAGGGCCACCACCACCACGTCGGCCGGGATTGCCGTCCCGTCGGCGAGCCGCGCCCGCACGACCCGGCCGGTGCCGTCGTCCTCCAGGGCCACGACCTTGGTGCCGCTGCGGATCGTGACCCCGCGATGGGCGTGCAGAGCCTCGACCACCGCGCCGAGATGCGCACCCAGCACTCCGGCGAGCAGGGTCGGCCCGGTCTCCACCAGGGTCACGGGCAAATCCAGCGTCCGGCAGGAGGCCGCGACATCGCAGCCGATGAAGCCGCCGCCGATGACGAGGACATGCTTCGGCCCCGCCGCGAGGTCGCGCCGCAGGGCGTCGGCGTCGTCGCGCCCGCGCAACGTATGAACGCCCGCGAACCGCCCCTGCGCGGCATCCGGCCAGGTCCGGGCGGAAGCGCCGGTGGCGATGAGGAGCCGGTCGTAAGGCAGGGCTTCTCCGGTCTCTACGGTCACGGTGCGCCGGGCGCGGTCGAGGCGGGTCGCCGGGGTGCCGAAGCGCCAGTCGGCGTCGAGGTCGACGAGGTTCGGCAGGGCGGTCGCATCCGCTCCGACCTCCCCCGTGAGCACCCCCTTGGACAGGGGCGGACGGTCATAGGGCCGATGCGGCTCGGCGCCGACGATCGTCAGGTGTCCGGTGAAGCCCGAGCGCCGGAGGCTCTCGGCGCCGCGCAGGCCGGCGAGCGAGGCGCCGACCACGACGATGCGCGTCTCGGCATCGCTCATCGGCGCGCGGCCCCGGCATCCTCGACGCGAATGGCCTGGACCGGGCATGCGATCCGGGCCCGCTCGATGTCGCCGCGCACCGATGCCGAGGGCGCCGGATCGTAGTGCAACGCTTCGCGTCCCCTCAGGACGAAGTGGTCCGGGGCCGCGTAGCAGCACTGGGCGTAGGCTTGGCACAGGTTGAGGTCGACGCTGACCCTCAGGCCACCGGCCGAGCGTCGCGCATCGGGACTCGGCGCATCGGGACTCGGCGCGGCGAGACGCGGCGCGGACGGATCGGGTCTGTCGGACATGCTTGCGCAATGTTCCGGCTTCCCCCTCGGTTCCGCCCAGGCCGCGCGGTCACGGGGACGCGGGGCAACACCGCGACGCCGACGCGGCGCGCGGCGGCACGTGCCCGGCAGCCCTCCGCCGGCCGTGTCGTCGGTCCCTTCAGGCCGCCCGCCCCCAGTCGGGCCCGATCCGTCCCCATCCGGGGAGCTTCAATGCGGGCCGGCGCAGGTCGAAGCCCGTCACCAGTCCGAGAAAGTTGATCTCGACCCCCTCGACCCAGCCGATGGTGAGGCCGGCATAGCCGCCGAGGCTGAGGCGCAGGCCCGTGCCGCTCGGCGTCCGCGCGACGAGGCGACCGGGCGGCGTCCAATCCTTGCCGAGGGCGGTCGGCGGCAGCGTATCCGTGACCCCCGGAATGCTGGCGAGGATGTGGGCCGCGAAGGTGTTCGAGTTGGGCCCCGGCCAGACGATGTAGGAGCCGAGCGCCCGGTGTGGATACGATGCCACCGCCGCGCGGATGCGGGGAATGGCCCGGCCGGCGGCATCTCCGTCGAGGGCGAGCACGGTCTCGGGCAGGTTGCCGAACCAGCGCCCGTCGGCGGCCCAGCCGTCGGTCCGGACCGGCAGGCCCCAGCCCACCACGTCGTACCGGGTGTAGCGTGCGGCGCCGGCCGGCTTGAGGACGATCCAGCTGTGGTGCGCGAAGATCCCGCGCCAGCGCCCGACCCGTGCGGCATAGACGCGAACCAGGGCGGGGTCGTCGGCGGTGGGCGCCTTCAGAAGGCCCGCGCTCGACCAATCCGCCACCGCCCAATCGGGCGCGCGCGCACCGCGCGCCATCCACCACAGGGCATGCGTGCCCAGCGGCAGGAAGAACAGGACCAGGATGGTGAGGAGGAGACCGCGCAGGGCGGCGAGAACGAAGAGGAGCACGGACATTCCGCTCGCCATGTCAGGGGCGGTGTCCGGTCCCGCAAGCGGCGTCACGGTCGCATGCGCGGAGTGGTGCAGCGCGGCAACACGGCCGAAAGAAGGCCGTTTCTCGATCGGGTCTCTCTTGTAACACTATAACATCTGCGTCACGAAACATTATAACGTGTTTCTGAGAGGCGTGATGCGGAATCGGCGATCCAGGGGGCTTTGGACGGTTGCCGTCCTGACGGGAACGGCGCTCGCTCCGGTGCCGGCCGGGGCGCAGCAGGCGCGGGCGACGCTGGAGGAACTCAGCGTCACCTCGCCGAGCCCGATCGCCACCGCACCGGTCACGATTCCGAGTGTGGGGCCGCCGATCGGCGTCCTGCCGGTGGTGACGAACACCTTCTCGCCCGTGACGGTGGTCACGGCGGAGCAGATCGCCCGCGACCAGCCCCGCACCCTGGGCGACGCGCTCGCCGACCGTCCCGGCATCTCGGCCTCGACCTATGCGCCGGGTGCCGCGAGCCGCCCGATCATCCGGGGCCTCGACAACAACCGGGTGCGCATCCAGGAGAACGGCGTCGGCATCCAGGACGTCTCCGAACTCGGCGAGGACCACGGCGTCCCGATCAACCCGCTGGTGGCCAACCGCATCGAGGTGATCCGGGGACCGGCCTCGCTCCGGTTCGGGTCGCAGGCCATCGGGGGCGTGGTCAGTGCCGAGAACAACCGCGTACCGACCTACATCCCGGCACGGGGGATCTCCGGCTCGGCCACGACGGGCTACTCGTCCGTCGACAACGGCCGGCTCGGGGCGGTCACGGTGGATGCGGGCGCGGACAACGTCGCGTTCCACGCGGACGGCTTCAAGACCGCCGCCGACAGCTACGCGACGCCCGCCGGCATCCAGCGCAACTCCGCCAACGAGAGCCAGGGCGGCGCGGTCGGCATGTCGTTCATCGGCGATCGCGGCTTCGTCGGGCTGTCCTACAGCCATTACGACGCGCTCTATCAGATTCCCGGCGGCGAGGCTGCCGAGAGCCGCACCCGCCTCGATCCGCGCCAGGATCGGCTCCTGGCGCGCGGCGAGTACCGTCCCGTCGATGGTCCGATCGCGGCGGTGCGGTTCTGGCTCGGCGGCTCGGTCTACCGCCACGACGAGATCGGTCTCGACGACCAGGGCGTCAGCGGCATCCGCGCCACCTTCAAGAACCGCGAGGCGGAGGGGCGCGTCGAGTTCCAGCACGTGCCCGTCGCCCTCCCCTTCGGCACGCTCACCGGAGCGCTCGGCCTCCAGGCGGGTCGGCGCACCCTCGGCACCGCCGGCGAGGCCGGCGGCCTGCTCGCGCCCACGGATTCCCGCAGCAACGCCGTCTACCTGTTCGAGGAACTCGCGCTCGGCGGCGGCCTGCGCCTCCAGGCGGCCGGACGCATCGAGGGCGACCGTTCCACCGGCACCGCCACGGCCTTCCCGGGCGACTTCCTGCCCATCGACGGCGAGGAGCCCCTCGCCTCCGGACGGCGGCGCAAGTTCGCTCCGAAGAGCGCCAGCTTCGGGGTTCTTCAGGATCTACCCTACGGCTTCGTCGCGAGCCTGAACGGCTCTTTCGTGGAGCGCGCGCCCACTGCCTTCGAACTCTACTCGCGCGGGGCCCACGACGCGACGGAGACCTTCGAGATCGGTGACGCCAACCTGAAGAAGGAACGGGCGCGCACCGTCGAGGCCAGCATCCGCCGGGCGGAAGGCCCGTTCCGCCTCGATGCCACGGGCTACTACACCCGCTACACCGGCTTCATCTACAAGCGCGACACCGGCATCCGTTGCGGCGACGACTTCGCCTCCTGCGGCAGCGACGACGAATTGCAGCAGATCGTCTACTCGCAGCGCAATGCCACCTTCTACGGGGCCGAGATCGGTGCCCAGCTCGACCTCATCCCGGTGGGTAACGGCTTTGCGGGTCTCGACGCGCAGTACGATTTCGTCCGCGCCCAGTTCGACGACGGCACCTTCGTGCCGCGCATTCCGCCGCATCGCCTCGGAGGCGGCGTCTTCGTGCGTGCCGACGGCTGGTACGCCCGGGTGAACCTGCTCCACGCCTTCGCGCATACGGAGGTCGCCCCGATCGAGACGGTGACGCCCGGCTTCGACGACCTGCGCGCGGAGGTGAGCTACACCAAGCCCCTGGATCCGGCCGTCTACGGCATGAGCGAGGTCACGCTCGGCCTGCAGGGCCGCAACCTGCTCGACGACCGCATCCGCAACTCGGCCTCGTTCAAGAAGGACGAGATCCTCCTGCCCGGACGCAACGTCCGCCTGTTCCTGACCGCGCGCTTCTGACTGAATGCGACGCGGCGCCGGACAAACATCCGGGTCCGGCGCCGCACGGGTAAGATAAAGGCCGACGCCGCCACCGGGGTATGCTAGGAGGAGCCCACCCCGCACGACCCCGTGCCCTGGGCAACTCCATGAGGCCCAAGTGGCAAACGCGTTCAAGAGCGGTGCATCCCAGTCGCGCTCGACCAATGATTTCAACGAGCGTGCCAAGCTTTTGTCCGAGCGTCTCGGCGCCATCGAGAAGCCGATCCAGGTGAAGCGCGGAAACGCGCCGCGCCGCACCTTCAAGGCCGGCCCGCGTCCCGAGGACGAGTCCAGCCCGGCCACGGAGCCGCAGGCCGAGGGCCACGAGGCCGCGGAATCCGAAGCCGAAGCCGAGACCAGCACCGAGGCCTGATCGCTTTTCGGCTGCGCCACCGCACGAAAAAGGGCCGACGAAGATCGCCGGCCCTCATCGATCCCGAGCGTTCCGTCTCACGGGTCGCGTTTCGAAACCCGTGAGAGATTTCAGCGCCGGGCCTTGGCCTTGCGGGCGGCGTAGCGCGCGTCGCGCTGGGCCTTCTTCTCGGCGAGATCGGCGGCCTTGCGCTCGGCGGCGGCCAGGGCCTCCGCTTCCTCGCGCGCGATCTGCGCGGCCAGTTCGGCCTCCTCACGGGCACGCTTCTCTTCCGCCGCTGCCTTCTCGGCAGCGATCCGGGCGGCCTCGCGCTCGCGAGCGCGCTCTTCACGGGCGCGGGCGACTTCCGCACGGGCTTGGGCCTTGGCGATCATCTCCGGATCGTCCGCCGGAGGGCGGGCCTTGAATTTTTCCAGCAGCATCTGCTTGGCGCTGAGGGAGTTCTTACGGCGATCGTCGAAATTCCTGTAGTCGAAGGCGCCCATCTGACCTTTCTCATGTGGTGTGTCGCTCGCGTCCGGCGTTGAGCACGCGCGGCGCGGGGCCGTGGAGGGAATCAAAAAAACGGGTGGTCTTGCATCGCAGCAGCCCCATGCCTCACCGACCGCGCGGAAGCAACAGAAGCCGCCCTTCGGCGAACGGCTTCTTGCGACATGTTGAATCGATGCCTCAGCGATCGGACATCGGCGAGGCCCGAATCAGGCCGCCTGGAGATTGCCGGCCGATTGCTTGCCGGTGCGGCGGTCGTTCTCGATCTCGTAGGAGACCTTCTGACCCTCGATCAGGTTGCGCATCCCGGCGCGTTCGACCGCCGAGATGTGGACGAACACGTCCTTGCCGCCGTCGTCCGGCTGAATGAAGCCGTAACCCTTGGTCTCATTGAACCATTTCACGGTGCCCGTGCTCATGGTGTTGTCCTCCTCGGAGCGTTGTCTGGCCTGCCATCGCCTGCCCGGAAACCGCTTGAAAACACGCGGCCGACCGTGGCGCAGGGTCGTCGGAATGGGATGGGATCGAAGCCACGCCCGTGACGACGGTCTGCTGGGCAGCCCTGACGTACGGCACGTATGCAACCCGGATGAATACCGGCCATGGAGCGATGGTGGCTATCTGGGAATCCTGCGACGCGGAGACAAGGCGCCAATCCGAGCCCGGGTTCCCGGACGGCGACGGGAAATGAAACCCGCCTCGGACGGGCCGGCCGCACGCACGTCCGGCATGGGCGCGTGCGGCAGGGATGTGCGGGACATGCGCCCGCGTGGCCGCCACGGTTGCGGGCACGCGGGCCGATCGATAGTCTCAAGCCCGACACAACCGGACACGCAGAGGCTTAACGCCTTCGACACGGCCCGGCCGGATCATTGCCGGATCATGGCGCCGGGACGAGGACGGGGATGGTATGACGGAACCTAGGAAGCGTCGGCGGAGCGGCCGAGGGCCGGGACCGATGCGGGGACGTTTCCGCCGGAACGCGCATTCGTGAGGTGGATCCGGGGGCGGGTTCGCGACACGTCGGGGCTCGGGATCGCGCGGGCGGCCTGGCCGCTCGCCATCGCCTTGGCCGGCGGCGGGCTGGCGGCCGGGCCGGCCGCGGCCTTCGATCTGTTCGGCCTGTTCGGCTCCGAGGAGGAGCCGCCTGCGCCGAGTGAAGGGGCCCTGCCCTACACGGTGAAATTCCAGGGCGTGGACGATGACGACGTCCTGCGCGCGCTCCAGGATACCTCGACGCTTCACCGCCTGCGCCAGGAGGCCCCGCCCGACGGCGAGGGGCTGGTGCGCCGGGCCGAGGCCGACCTGCGCCGCCTCGCCGACGTGCTGTCCGGCTACGGCTATTACCAGGGCCGGGTCACCATCCGCATCGACGGCATCGTGCTGGCGGGCGAGGGCACCGTGGTCGCCGCCGCCCGGGCGGCGGAGGCGTCCCGCGCGCGCGCGCTCGTTCCCGTCAAGGTCGTGCTCGATCCGGGCCCGCTCTACACGTTGCGCTCCGTGGCGGCGCGCGATCCCCGGGGCAACCCGTTCCCCGAGGAGGTCCTGCCCGAGCGCTTCGTCCGTGTCGGTGAGGCGGTGCCGGCCCGCTCGGCCACCGTGCTCGCGCGCGAGGCCCGGATCGTCGATCGCTTCCGCGCGCTGGGCCATCCCTTCGCCAAGGCGGTGACGCGCGATCCGGTGGTGGACGATGCCGCCCACGTCATGGACGTCACCTACACCATCGATCCGGGGCCGATCGCCGGCCTCGGCGAGGTGGCGGTCCGTGGCACTCAGGGGATCGATCCGGCGGTGGTGCGCTCGTTCATCTACGCCGAGCCGGGGGACCCGTACTCGCCCAAGGCCGTGTCGGACATCCGCCGCTCGGTGGCCAAGGTCGAGGGCCTCGGCTCGGTCCGGGTGCGCGAGGGAGAGGCCCTGGACGGCGCCGGCAACCTGCCGATCTTCGTCGATGTCACCGAGCGCGAGCGGAACCTGATCGGCGTCTCGGCTCGCTACTCCACCGTCGATGGGCCGGGCATCCGGGCCTATTACGCCAACCGCAACCTGTTCGGCGGCGGCGAGACCTTTCGGGTCGATGCCGACATCTACTACCTCGGCAACGATCTCTACGCGAAGCAGCGCAAGGCCGCCGGCATCGAGTCGAACGGGCTCGGCGGCCGGCTCTCCGCCACCTTCGTCAAGCCGGCCCTCTGGGGCACCCGCAACGACCTCGTCGCCAACCTGTTCGTCGGGCGCGAGGCGCAGCAATCCTATGTCAGCGATGCGGCCGGCGGTACGGTGGCCATACGGCACCGCTTCTCCGACACGTTCTTCGCCCAGATCGGCGTCGACGGGCAGGCCGGGCGCTCGCAGGACGCGCTCGGCAAGGTCGATTACCGCCTGATCGGCGTGCCGGTCTCTGTCTCCTACGATTCCACCGACAACCTGCTCGACCCGACGCAAGGCGTGCGCCTCACCGCCTCGGCGACGCCCTATGCGGGGTTCCTCGGCTCCGATCCGTCGATCTTCGTCGCCAAGGCGCAGGGCTCGACCTACTACGCCTTCGACGACGAGGCCCGCTACATCCTGGCCGGCCGCATCGGCTTCGGTTCGATCTCGGGGGCCAACCTCGACGAGATCCCGGCCAATATCCGCTTCTTCGCGGGCGGCGGCGGATCGGTGCGCGGCTTTCCCTACCGCACGCTGGGGCCGCGCGGCCCCTTCAACCTGCCGATCGGCGGCCGCAGCCTGCTCGAAGCCTCGGTGGAGGCGCGCATCAAGGTCACGGACACGATCGGCGTCGTGCCGTTCATCGATGCCGGCACGGCGTTCGCCGGCAGCCTCCCCGATTTCGACGAGCGCATCCGCTACGCGGTCGGCCTCGGCCTGCGCTACTACACCGGGATCGGACCGATCCGCGTCGACGTCGCCTTCCCGATGGACCGCATCAAGGGCAATCACGAGCGCCCCGTGGCCCTCTACATCAGCCTGGGGCAATCCTTCTGATGCGGTTCTTCGGTTTCTTGAGCGCGCGCGGTCGGCGTGATCCCCGGATGGCGCGGGGCGGTCTGGTCCGATCCCGTGGGATTTCCGCGAAGGGCACCCTCCCGGCTCTCGTCCTCGCCGCGACCCTTCTTCTCCCCCTCGGCGGCGCCACCCTCACCCGCGCGGACGAGGGCGAGAAGACGGTGCTCGGCGGCCTGCTCTCGAAGGCCCTCTCGACGCCGGGCTCGCGCGTCGCCATCGGCGCCGTCGACGGCGCCCTGTCCTCCGACGCCACCATCCGCGACGTGGCGATCAGCGACGCCGACGGCGTCTGGCTGAAGCTCGACCGGGCGCGCCTCGTCTGGCGCCGCCTCGCCCTGCTCTCCGGCCGCCTCGAGGTCGAGAGCCTGGAGGTCGGGCGCCTCGAAGTCCTGCGGCGTCCCCGCCCCGCCCCGGTCTCGGCGACGCCCGAGCCCGACGGCTCGCTGCTGCCGGACCTGCCCGTGAAGGTCGAGGTCAAGGCCTTCCGGCTCGCCGAACTCGTCCTCGGCGAGGCCCTCGCGGGGCAGCCGGCACGCCTCTCCGCCGAGGGCCGGGCCAAGCTCGGCGCTCCCTCCGAGGGGCTCGACCTCGACCTCACCGTGCGCCGCCTCGACGCCGAAGGCCGCTTCGGCGCCCGCCTGCTGTTCGTGCCCAAGGGCGAGACGCTCGAACTCAAGACCACGCTGGTGGAGCCCGCGGGCGGCCTGCTCTCGAAGGCCGCCAACGTGCCCGGCACGCCGCCGATCAACCTCGACCTCGACGGGCGCGGCACCCTCGATGCCTGGAACGCGCGCCTCGACCTCGATGCGGGGCCGGAACTCGGCGCCAAGGGCACCGCGCGCATCTCGCGCATCGGCGCCGAGCGTCGCCTGACGCTCGATCTCGCCTCGCGGATCGAGGCGCTGCTGCCCGGCCCGGCCGCGGCGATCTTCTCCGGCACGACCAAACTCGACGGTGGGCTGCGCTTCTCCGACAGCGGCGCCTTCGGCATCGACCGGCTCGAACTCACCTCCCGCACGGCCCGCCTCGACGCGCGCGGGACGCTGAGCGCCGAGCGGATCGCGGATTTCCTCATCGCGGCTCGTGCCGTTCCGACCGAGGGCGGCGTGACTAAGGCCGCCGATGCCGAACTCGACAGCCTCGTCTTCGACGGCAGCCTGAAGGGGCCGATCGCCCGCCCCACCGTGAACGGCACGCTCAAGGCCGCCGGATTGCGGGCCGATGGCAGCGCGCTGGAGCGGATCGACGCCAGTCTGGCGATGATGCCGGCGGGCGCCGAGCCGGGTGCTGCCCGCTTCGCGCTCTCGGCCGACGCCAAGGTCGACGGCTTGCGCCTCGCCGACCCCGCCCTGCGCCGGGCGATCGGCTCGCGGGCGGCGCTGACCTTCCGGGGCACGCTGCAGCCCGACGGCATCGTCGAGGTGGCCAAGCTCGATCTCGACGGCCCGACCGCCCGCGCCTCCTACGCCGGCAAGGTCGGCCAGAACACCCTGACCGGCACCGTCGACGCCGCGCTCTCGGACCTCGCGGCCTTCTCGGAGATGGCCGGGCGCCCGCTCGCCGGAGCGCTCACGGCGCGCGCCGTCCTGAGCGGCGATCCGGCGCGCAAGGCGGTCTCGGCGGATGTGGACGTGCGGACCAGCGGCCTCGCGCTCGCCTCGGCCCCCCTCGATCGCACCCTCGGCAGCGCGCCGCGTTTCAGCGGCCGCCTCTCGCAGGTCTATGACGGCTACGCCTTCGAGGGCGCTCGGCTGGAGGGCGCCGCGATCGTCGGGCGCCTGGAGGGCCGGGCCACCGCGCGCCTTGCCGATGCCAAGCTCGTCGTCGACCTGAAGGACCTCTCGGCCCTCGATCCGAAGCTCGCCGGCCGCGCCCTGCTCGACGGCCGCCTCACCGGCACGCTGGAGAAGCCCGATCTCACCGCGACGCTGACCGCCGGTGACGCGCGCGCCCTCGGCCGTCCGCTGCGCGACCTTCGGGTCGACATGGCGATGACGGATCTCACGGGGGCCCTCGACGGAACCCTGCGCCTGTCCGGCGACATCGGCGGCAAGCCCCTGCGGGGCGACGCCCACCTCGCGCGGCCCTCCGCCGATGCCTGGTCCCTCGACCGGCTCGCCTTCCGGCTCGGCTCCGTCTCCCTCGACGGCCGCGCCGCCCTCGACGCCCGCACGCTTCTCACACAGGGCGCGCTCACCCTCGCGGCGGGTAATCTCGACGATCTCTCGCCCCTCGCCCTGACGCCGCTCGGCGGCAATCTCGACGCTGCCATCACCCTCTCGCGCGAGGGTGGGCGGCAGGACGCTGCGGTGAAGGCCAGGGGGGCTTCGCTCCGCGCCGGGGAATTCGGACTCGCGCGGCTCGATGCCGACCTGACCGGACGCGACCTGACGGGCCGGCCGGTGATCGACGGCCGCGTGAACGCCGACCGCCTGATCGCGGCCGGCGAGAGCCTCGATACGGTCCGCCTCGCGGCCGTCGGCGCGCCGAACGCGAGTGACATCACCCTGTCGGCCAAGGCGCGCGGCTTCGACCTCGACGGTGCCGCCCGCCTCGTGCCGGGCGAGCGCACCCGCATCGAACTCGCCCGGTTCTCCGCCGCGCGTGGCGGCGACCGTCTGGCGCTCGCGGGGCCCGCCAGCGTGACCCTCGACGGCGGCACGGCGCTCATCGACAACCTCGTGGTGGCCGCCGGCTCCGGCCGCGTCAGCCTGTCGGGCCGGGCCGGACAGGTCCTCGACCTCAAGCTCGGCATCCGGGCCCTCCCCCTGGCATTGGCCCGCATCGCGTCCCCGAGCCTCGCGCTCACCGGAACCCTCGACGGCGAGGCCGACCTGCGCGGATCCACGAACCGGCCGGAGGGCCGCTACGCCTTCACCGTCGCCCGCCTCGTCACGCCGGAGACGCGCAAGGCCGGCTTGCCGCCCATCGAGGCCCGGGCCAGCGGAACGCTGAGCGACGGACGCGCCGGGATCGAGGGCCGGGTCTCCGCCGGGCGCGGCGCCGAGATGAACATCAGCGGCTCGTTGCCCGTGGCGGCGGGCGGCGCCCTCGCGCTGAAGCTGCGCGGCACCCTCGACGCCGCCCTCGCCAATTCTCTCCTCAGCACCGGCGGCCAGCGCGTCGCCGGGCGCATCGCCATCGATGCCGGCGTCACCGGAAACCTCGCCGCGCCGCGCGCCGAGGGGAGCGCCACCCTGGCGAACGGGGCCTTCACCGATCCGCTCCAGGGCATCCGCCTCACCCAGATCGAGGGGCGCGTCACCGGGCGCGGCGACACCCTGGTGGTCGAGCGCCTCACCGCCCTGACCCGCAACGGCGGGACCCTGCGCGGCGACGGGCGCGTCGCGCTGGATCCGGCCGCCGGCTTTCCCGGCACCCTCCGGGTCTCGGCCGAGCGGGCCGAACTCGTCTCCAGCCCGCTGATGACGGCGGTGGCGAGCCTCAACCTCGCGCTGACCGGCCCGCTCGCCCGCACGCCGAAGGTGGCCGGGCGGATCGACCTCGTCTCCGTCGACGTCTCGGTGCCGGACCGCCTGCCCGCGACGGTGCAGCCCCTGCCCGAGATCCGCCGGGTGAACACGCCGCCGGAGGTGCGGGCACGCCTCGACGCGCGGGCCGACCGGCGTGCGAAGATCGCGGCGCTCGGGCGCAAGGGCCGGAAAGGCGCCGCGCCCTTCGACGCCACGCTCGACGTCGCGGTGAACGCGCCGAACCGGATCTTCGTGCGCGGCCGCGGCATCGATGCCGAACTCGGCGGCGCGCTGCGCCTCACCGGCTCCTCCCGCGACCCCGTGGCGACGGGGGCCTTCGAGATGCGGCGCGGCCGCCTCAGCGTGGTCGGCCAGCGCCTCGACTTCACCCGAGGGCGCCTGACCTTCGGCGGCGAGATCGCGGCCCCCGACCTCGACTTCGTCGCCGAGACCAAGGCGGCCGAGGTCACCGCCCGCATCGCCGTCACCGGGCCGGCCAACCAGCCGAGCTTCCTCCTCACCTCCGATCCGAGCCTGCCGCAGGACGAGGTGCTCTCGCGCCTGCTGTTCAAGAAGGCATCCGGTGGCCTCTCGCCCTTCCAGGCCCTGCAACTGGCGCAGGCCGTGGCGCAGTTCTCGGGCGGCGCCGGCGGCGTCGACGTGTTCGAGCAGGCGCGCAAGGGGCTCGGGCTCGACAGCCTCGATGTCTCGACGGGGGCGAGCGGCGGGCCCGCCCTCGGCGCATCGCGCTATCTCAGCGATCGCCTCAGCGTCGGCGTGAAGGCCGGCGCCAAGCCCGCCGACACGGCCGCCACCGTGGATTACGACGTCTCGCGCCGGGTCAAGATCCAGGGCGAGGCCGGCAGCGACGGCCGCACCGCCGTGGGTGTCGGGGCCGAGTGGGAATATTGAGCCTCAGCGCGTCAGCCAGAGCGACTGGCCGACCTGGCTCAAATGGCCGTGGAAATGGGTCACCAGCACAATCGCCCAGAGAAGGCCGAGGAGGGTCGCCAGCGTCAGCAGGATGACCTCCCCGGACCCGCGCAGGTCACGGGGCTTGCCGATCGCGGCATCGCGGCGGGCTTCGGAACGACGATCCGTCATTGCGTCTCCGGAACGAGTTTGCTCTGTGTGAGCGACCGACGCCGCAAGGCGCGGGCCAAAGCACGGATCAGGGGATCGCGCCCGATCCATCGCGGCCCGCGCGCGGTCTGACCTCCCCTCGCTCGGAATCACCCGGTGTCCTCCGCATCCCTCCTGATCTATCCCGACCCGCGCCTGCGCCTGACGGCCGCCCCCGTCGTGACCTTCGACGCAGCCCTGCGGGACTCCGTGCGCGACCTCGAAGCGGTCATGCGCTCCGTGTCGGCTCTCGGCCTGACCCTGCCGCATATCGGCCGGCCGCAGCGCGTCGTGCTGCTCCGGATGGAGCCGGGCGAGCCGACGACGGCCTACGTGAATCCCGAGATCGTCTGGGCTTCGCCCGAGCGCGGTCCCCAGGAGGAGGGCAGCGTCTCCATGCCGGGCGTCATGGAGATGGTCGACCGCGCCGCGCGGATTCGGCTTCGGTTTCAGGATCTGGACGGTGTCGAGCAGGAGGAGGAAGCGGAGGGGTTTCGCGCCGCCTGCCTCCAGCACGAGATCGACCAGCTCGACGGCATCTTCTGGATCGAGCGGCTCTCGCGCTTGCGCCGCGACCGCGCCGTGAAGCGCTTCGCGAAGCTGCGGCGCGGCGCCGCGTGACGGGACGTGCGCGAGCGTCCCCTCCCGTCGCGCCGTTTCGTGCCCTAAATCCCGTCACAGCCGGAGGGGTTTTGTGAGAGACACTTAAGTCCGCCCCTCGCGAAAGGTGCCCGATGTCCCCGCTCCGTCTCCTCGGTCTCTGTCTGGTCCTCGGCTTCGGGGCCCCGGTCCCCGCGACGGCGGCGCCCGGGCCGATCATCGGCTGCCCCTCCCTGGTCAACCTGCGCATGCTGATGCGGCAGACGAAGGCGGATGCCGGCGGCGCCGCGGCGATCCTCGGCAACGACCAGGCGGATCACCTCGGTTGTGTGGTCCTTGCCCGCGAGGCGGTCACGGCGCTGCAGGAGCACCTCACCCTGAGCGGGAACGCCTACGATTGCCTGACCCTGCGCAACACCGGAATTTGTCACTGGGTCGTGGCCGGCACCGTCGACCTCGCCGAACCGCCGGCCAAACCGCGACCGGGCCCGAAGGCGGGATCCGGCGACAAATCCGGCGCCCCCGAGAAGGCACGCCGATGACGGGATGGCTCCGCACCCTTGGCCCCGCGCTCGCGATCGTGTTGATCGGCGCGAATCTCGCCCCGCTGAGGGCCGAGACGGCAGTCGTCGCCTGCGAGACGCTGGTGCAGCTGCGCGTGCTGATGGCGTCCGGCGACCGGGTCGCGGCGGAGGCCGCGCTGCCGGGACATCCGGGCTGCCGTACCATTCCGCGCGGGCGGATCGGTGCCGCCGAGCATCGAGCGATGGTGGGAGGCGCGCCGTTCGAGTGCCTGGCCGTTTCGGGTGAGAGCGCCTGCGCCTGGGTATGGCCCTGAACCGTGGGGCGGCCCCCAGGGGTTTGATCGGGGGCGTCCGTCCCGGCACGATGGAACGACCGAGGTCTCCTCGACGCCCGATCCGCGTGGCCTCGGGCTCTACGCGATCGGGCGGCAGATCTCCTTCGCCTGCATGAAGCGCTCGCAGGGCGGCTCGCGCCGCGCGACACCGGGCTCTCGCCCGTCCTGATCCTGCGCACGGGACCGAGGGCGGTTCAGGAGGTCAGACGCTGAGCGGTGCGCCGATGCGGGCGCGGAGCATGTGACGGAGGTTCTGGTTCGCGGTCGCGTCCGCGTCGAGCGCCGACATCAACCGCAGCAGCCGGCTGATCGGCGTGGTGCGGTCCTCGACCGCCGAGCGGATCTGGACCTGCAGCGGGGGCTGCTCGGCCGAGATCTCGGTTTTCAGGTTCGTTTGGGCCGGCTGGGGCATGGTCCGCGGATCCGTGGCGTGATCAGGCGCGATCACGGGCGGCTCGCTACGCCATGAATCGCGCCCGCGCCAGAGTTTTTTGCCATCTATCCATAGCCGGCACGCAATCCTGTCCTGCGCGCGGGAACAAAACGGGTTCTCGTCAAGAATGTGGGGACGACCCCGTTTCCCATCCGGATGGTGAGGGCCGCGTTAGCGCGCGAGGGGAGAATCGCGGTATCCGTCGAGGATGTCCTGCGGGTCCTGGTAGAGCGCGACGCAGCCCGCGCCGTTGAGGTCCGCTTCGGGAAAGCCGCCGCAGAGCACGCCGATGGTTCGGATCCCGGCCTTGGACGCCGCCTCGGCGTCGTAGGGCGTGTCGCCGATCACGATGGCGGCCGCTGCGCCGATCGGGGCGAGCTTCTCGAGGGCCGCCGCGAAGATGTCCGGGAAGGGCTTCGAGCGCTCGACGTCGTCGGAACTCACCACCACGTCCGCCAAGCCCTCGATCCCGAGAAGCTTCTGATATTGCTCGACTTCCTTCGCCTTGCCGGAGGAGGCCAGCGCCACGGTCAGGCCCTCCGCGCGAAGATGCCGAAACAAGGCAGGCACGCCCGGAAACGGCTTCACCTTCGACAGGTAGTCGCGCTTGAACAGGTCGGAGCGGTAGGCCTCGATGCGCTCGCCCTCGCGCGCGATGCGCGATTCGTCGAGGAACACCGGGAGCAACTGGTCGCCACCCTTGCCGATCTGGCTCCGGGCATCCGCATGGGAGACCGTCACCCCGAAATGCGCGAAGGCATCGACCCAGGCCCGGGCATGCAGGTCGACGCTGTCGAGCAGGGTGCCGTCGATGTCGAAGATCACCGCCTGAACGGTCTTTGCCATGGTCCTGTCCCGTGCCCGTTGCGGCGCGGGGCTGCGGCCCCGTCACCCGTCCCAGGCGAACGGCCGGACGGCACGGCCGTTCCAGCTTCGAGCGCTCAGCGCGGGAAGATGTGGAATCCGTCGTCGGGCAGCAAGTTGCGGGCGGGGCCGCCGGTCTGCTGTCCGCGCCCCTGCTGATAATAGGGCAATTCGGGACGGCGATCGTTGTCGCTTCCCGAATCGTATTCCCAGCTGCGGCTCCACGGCGCGCGGCCACCCACGCCGCCGGTCGCGTCGACATCGACGATCACCGGCGCGCCGCGCGGTGCGCCGGGGCCCGCCACGGCGCCGATGGGTAGCCCGGCCAGGCTGAGGGCGAGCAAGGTGGAGATCGTGGTCTTCATGACGGCCTCGCGGGGAAAGCATCGGCGGCGCGCTCGCGCGGGGCCGCGCAGGACTGGGAGCTGGTCTGTCAACCGCCAAGGTTCGGCTTCGTTCCGAACCCGCGCGGGCGACGCTAGGCTCTGAAGCCAAAGGAAAAGCCCGCTTCCCTGTCTCGGGGAAGCGGGCTTTTTCGGATCGGCGGCAGGACGGATCGCGGGGCTGCGATCAGTGAACCGTGGCGACGGCTTCGGCGGCACGCGGGCGCGCGGCGGCCTTCGGCGCCTTGGCGACGGCGGTCTTGGCGGCGACGGGCTTGGCAACGGCGGTCTTGCTCGCGGCAGGCTTCGCGGTTGCCGCCGCCTTGGCCGCCGGGGCGGACTTCGTCGCAGGTGCCGCGGTCTCGGTCGCAGCGGTCTTGGTCGAAGCGGTCCTGGTCGCGGTCGATTTCGCCGCCTTCGGCGCCGGCTCGGCCGTGGTCCTGGCGGCGGCCTTGACCTTGGCCTCGACCTTGGCGGTCACGCCACGGGCGCGGCTCGGCTTGGCCTTCAGCGACTCGCCGAGGATCTCGGCGGGGTTCGCCGAGCGCGTCAGGCTCGGGGCCACGGCCTCGACCAGGACGGGCGCCGGGCTCAGGCTCGCGTGCAGCTCGGTCTCGGCGCGCAGCCAATGCTCGTCGGCCCGGCCGAACACGCGGCCCTCGCCTTCCCAGATGTAGTAGGCGCGTTCCCGCACCTGATGTTCGAAGTGGGTCATCACACGCTCCTTGTCCTCGCGGTCCGACGGTCCGGGAGACGATGAAAGCGTATGGTTAAGAGCTGGTTAAAACGGGCGGCTAGCGCTTCGACAGGCGCCGGGCGTTCGCCCGCACCTTGCGCCGGTAATCGGCGACGACGCGGGCGGTGGAGCCGCCGGCCGCGATGAGCAGGGCCGCCTCACTGGCCGCCGTGATCTTCTCGGTGACCATGCGCTGGGCCTCGGCCTGCGCCGCGGAGCCGCCCGCGGACAGCATCGCGAGCCGCATCCCGATGACCTGCTGCGATTCCATGGCGAGCATCGTCGCATCCATGCCGAGCTTCCACCACGCACCGAACATGCAATGTCACTCCGAAACCAGGGTCAGGTTCAGCGAAAGGCCACGGTTCCCGCGCGGGTGCAAGTCAGACCGGCTGCTCCCTTCGGGATGGCGGATCTGGGCTTGGCCCAGGCGCCGCGCGTGCGGGGGCTTCGGCACGGCGCCTCCGTCGGGAGCCCGCTCTCAGTCGAACAGGCGGTTCTTCGCGCCGGAGCCGCCGAGGCTGATCTTCTTCGTCCCCGAGCCGCCGAGGCTGATCTTCTTCGGAGGGGCCGCGGCGGGGGTCGGCGTGGCGGGGCGGGCCGGCTTCAGGCGGGACTGGCCGTAGACCACGGAGCCGATCTCGTCGGCCACCCGGACCAGATCCTCGCGCTCGCATTCGCGCGCCACCCGAAGGCCGAGCTGGTGCATGTGGCTCTTGCCGTAGAGGTAGACGGCGAGGCGCGCCCGCGTCGTCGTCGACATCGCGGCGAGGATCTCGGGCAGGTCGTCCTCGTCCGCCCGGTAGACCTGGCCGAGGAGATCGAGGGAGACCGGGCAATCCGGATCGGGAACGGCGCCGCTGGTCGGATGGGCCTGGGTCATGG
Source organism: Methylobacterium sp. J-068 (assembly GCF_022829445.1). Classification (GTDB taxonomy): domain Bacteria; phylum Pseudomonadota; class Alphaproteobacteria; order Rhizobiales; family Beijerinckiaceae; genus Methylobacterium. The sequence continues at coordinate 73,548 of NZ_JAKSXY010000084.1, forward strand.
GAGGTGTGCCTCTGCGAGGGGCGAGATCGGAACGGCCGTGGACTCGGCCGCGACGGGGGTGACGCCGTCCGCGTCCGGATGGACCGGAGCCGGCGGCGTCGATTTCGGGCTGGGCTCGGCCGCACGGGATGCCACGAGGCATCCGGTACAGACCGACGCGATGGCGATGCGGGACCGCTGCTCGGCGCGTTGCCACACCGCTTCGCTCCGCGCCCGGGCGGCCCGGGCGATGTCCTCGTCCGAGGGGCCCGCGCCGCCGAGGCCGGCGGGCGTATCCCCGGCGGGGCGAATGCGCAAGAACAACGGCTCCTGTGCCCGCGCGGCCACCGTCGCGCAAGCCGCGATCGCGGGCATGAGGCCGATCAGGCGTCCGGCGACGGCGAGGACAGGGCGGATGGAACGGCGCATCGGCTCCTCGGATGGATGATCGGCGAGCCGGAACGTTCGACCCGGCATGGTTAACGCGGACTGAAGCGAACGCGATGCCGCAGCGTCAGAGGGTCGGCTCGACCCCTCGCGGCGGCGCACCTAAGCCGACGCCATGGAACCGAACGCCTACCTCCTGATGGCCGCCGCCCTCGCCTATTCCGGCTACATGCTGATCGCCATGCGATCCTAGAAAACGGGCGATCGTGCGTCCGCTCAGCGGCGGTCGTCCTTGTCGATCACCGCGCAGGCCGTGACCGGACTGCCGTTGTATGTCGAGACCGAGCACGTCACGAGCGCCGCGCCCGCGTCCACGTTGCTGTGGCGGGTGATCATCGCACTGTCGCGCGCCTTCATGCCGGCCTCTGCGATCGCCTCGGCGGAAATGCCCGTGGTCGCGTGCCCGGCCCGGCCGAACAGGGGGAAGTAGCCGGCGGGCAGCGTCGCCCCCCGGTACTGCACGCCCACCGCCGAGAGGTCGCCGCAGGCCAGCGTCAGGCCGATGCCGTCGCTGGCCGAGAATTCCGCGAAGTCCGCGGTTCGCTTCACCAGGCTGGCCTGCGTGCCCGCCACCACGCGGTCGATCAGGTCGCCGCAGGCATCCGCCGCGGCGGGGCCGGCACAGGTGAGGAGGCCGAGGGCGAGAATGAATGCGCGCATAGCCCGTCACTTAAGGGCCGGGCGCGCTTTGTCGAGACGCCCCGGAGGCTCTTGGTCGAGCCGCCCTACAGGCGCTTGCGCGGCGGGCGCGGGCGCCGGAACACGCCCACCACCTCCACATGGCCCGAATAGGCGAACTGGTCGACGGGCGTGACCGTCTCCAGCGTGTAGCCGCCCGCCACCAGGGTGGCGGCGTCGCGCGCGAAGGTGCCGACGTCGCAGGCCACGCCGACGACCAGCGGCACCTTCGACTCGGCGATCCGCGTCGCCTGCGCCCCCGCCCCCGCGCGGGGCGGATCGAACACCACGGCATCGTAGGCATCGAGTTCCAGGGGCAGGAGCGGGCGACGGAACAGGTCCCGCCGCTCGGTGGTGACCCGGCGCAGGCCCGGCACGGCCCGCACCGCCCGGTCGAGGCTCGCGAGAGCGGCGGCTTCCCCTTCCACGGCGTGGACGTCGCGGGTCCGCGCCATGGCGAGGGTGAAGGGGCCGCTGCCGGAGAACAGGTCGACCACCCGCTTCGTCCTCTTGTCGAGGGCGGCGAGGACGGTGGCGGCCAGCACCGCTTCGCCGGCCTCCGTGGCCTGAAGGAACCCGCCCGCCGGCGGAACGAGGCGCAGGCCCGAGGTCGAGATCGCGGGGGCGCGGCGCTCCACCAGGACGTCGCCGTGCAGGGCGAGGCGGGCGAGGTCCCACTCGGAGGCGAGGCGCACCAAGGCGGCGCGCACGCCCTCGGCCGCGGGGCCGTGCCCCCGGATGTCGACATCGAGCCCGGCCTCGGTGGCGGTGAAGGCGACATCGAGGGGCTTGCGGCCGTGGCCGAGCGGTGCGCTCAGGGCCTCGGCGATCCGGGGCGCGGGGTGCAGCATCGGCACGGTGATGGGGCAATGGTCGATGGCCACCAGATCGTGGCTGCGCGCGGCCATCAGCCCCGCCTCGGCCCGACCCTCCACGGCGCGCACGTGCAGGGTCAGGCGCCGGCGCCCCTCCCCCCGCGCATCGATCATCGGCCCCGGCTCCGCCGCGAGCCGCGCCTGGGACAGGGCCTGGACCAGCTGGCCGCGCTTCCAGGCGGCGTAGGGTTCGGGCGCGAGGTGCTGCACGGCGCAGCCGCCGCAGGTGCCGAAATAGGGACAGAAGGGATCGATCCGATCCGGCGCGGGCCGCTCGACCGCCAGGAGGTGCCCGCGCGATCCCTCCCGCCGGATGGTGACGCGCTCGCCCGGCAGGGCGAGCGCCACGGCGGTGCCGTCCTCCGCCATGCCGTCGCCGCGCGCCCCGAGGCGCCGGATCTCGACGGTCTCGGCGGGGATGTCCATCTTCGTCTCGGTCATCGTTCGGAATCCAGGCGAGCCCCGATCAGGAATTCGCGGTTGCCGTCGCCGCCGGTGACGGGCGACGGAATCAGCCCGAGGATCGTCATCCCCGCGCCTTCGAGGACATCGCGGACCCCGTCGCAGACCGCCGCGTGGACCGCCGCGTCGCGCACGATCCCGCCGCGCCCGACCCGCTCGCGCCCGGCCTCGAATTGCGGCTTGATCAGCGCCGCGAGCGCGGCTCCGGGCGCCAGCAGCGGCAGGATGGCCGGCAGGACGAGGCGCAGGGCGATGAAGCTGACGTCGATGGCGCAGAGGCCGGGCGCCACCGGAAGGGCGTGCCGGTCGAGGGTCCGTGCATCCCGGCCCTCGAGGCTGGTGACGCGCGGGTCGTCCCGAAGGGAGGCATGGAGCTGGTCGCGGCCGACATCGACGGCGTAGACATGCGCGGCCCCGCGTCCGAGCAGGACGTCGGTGAAGCCGCCCGTCGAGGCTCCGACGTCGAGGCAGGTCCGGCCCGCCGGGTCGAGGCCGAAGGCGTCGAGGGCGGCCGCCAGCTTGAGGCCGCCGCGCGAGACGAAGGGGTGGGGGGCGCTGGCGGTGATGCGCGCGTCCCGGTCGAGGAGGTCCGAGGGGCGCGTGACCGGGCGTTCGTCGGCCCGCACCAGCCCGGCGGCGATGGCCGCCTGAGCCCGCGCCCGGCTCTCGAAATGGCCCTGCTCCACCAAGAGGCGATCGGCCCTGAGCCGGTCCCGATTCATGACCCCGTCCGACGATAGTGCACTCAAGGGCCGCAGCCCGACGCCCTCCGCTACACCACAACACCCCGGGGGCGAACGCATTTCGCAAAGATTTCGGTCGCTCCTGAGGCCGGGGCTGCGCCATACAGGGGGTTGGAGCGCGGCCGATTCCACACGGAACGGTCGCGCCGCGTCCGGCTTTCCCCCGGACGGAGGGGCCGACCGATTCATCGAGCCCGATGGATCGGGGCCGACGGTTAGGACGAGACATGGACGCGCCGCGGGAAATCGAATTGAAGCTGCAATGCGAGGCGGGCGACCTCGCCGAACTCGCCCGCCACCCGTTCCTGCAGGCCGCGTCGCACGAGCAGTCCGCCTTCCTGACCTCGACCTACCACGACACCCCGGACGGCGATCTGCGCAAGGCCGGCCTGACCCTGCGGGTCCGCCGCGCGGGCGACGCCTTCGTCCAGACGGTCAAGGTCGCCTCGAAGGCGGCCGGTCTGTTCGATCGGGCGGAATGGGAAGGCGCGATCCCGGGCGATCGGCCCGACCTCGCGCAACTCGGCGAAACCCCGCTGCCGGCCCTCCTCGAAACCGTGTCCGACCCGTCCCTGGTCCCGGTCTTCGCGACCCTGGTCGAGCGCCGCTCGCGCAGCGTCAGCTACGGGGCATCCCGCATCGAGGTCGCCTTCGACGAGGGCCGGATCCAGACGCCGAGCGGCGACGCGCCGCTCTGGGAACTGGAACTCGAACTCAAGGCGGGCGAGCCCGAGGACCTCTTCACCCTGGCCCAGGCGCTTTCCGAAACCGTGCCGCTGCGCCTCGGCGCCCTCAGCAAGAGCGCGCGCGGTTTCAGCCTGATCGACGGCACCCTGCGGCGCCCGAGCAAGGCCGGCCCCGTGCATCTCGGCCCCGAGGCCACGGCTGGAGACGCCTTCCGCGCCATCGCGCAGGCCTGCACGGTACAGCTGCGCCTCAACGAGGACGTGTTCCTTCACGATCACGATCCGGAGGCACTGCACCAGTTGCGCGTCGCCTTGCGCCGCCTGCGCTCCGCCTTCACGCTGTTCAAGCCGGTCCTGGCGGGCGACGCGACGGCGGGACACCTGCGCGAGGAGATCAAGCGCATCACCGAGCCGTTCGGCCACGCGCGCAACCTCGACGTCTTCCTCGGCGAGACCCTGCCGGCGGAAGTGGCCAGACGCCCCGACGAGCCCGGACTGGACGACCTGCGCGCGCGCCTGGAGGCCGAACGGTCCCGCGCCTACGACGCGGTGCTCTCGACCCTGGAATCCCCAGAATGGCGCGGCCTCGTCCTCGAACTCGCGAGCTGGCTGGAGACGGGGACGTGGCGGACGCTGGAGGCCCCGGAGCGCGACCGGGCGGCGGCCGATTACGCCGCCGACGTGCTGGACAAGGCGCGCAAGCGCATCCGCAAGCGGGGCCGCCATCTCGACCGGCTCGATCCGGAGGCGCGCCACCGGGTGCGGATCGAAGCCAAGAAGCTGCGCTACGGCGCCGATTTCTTCGCGAGCCTCTTCACCGACAAGGCGTCGCGCAAGCGGCACAAGGCCTTCGCCTCGGCCCTCTCCGACCTGCAGGACCATCTCGGCGCGCTGAACGACCAGGCGACCGCGCACGCCGTGCTCGCCAGCCTGACCGTCACCCCGGATCATCCGCCGGTGCCGAGCGAGACGCTGTTCGCGGCCGGGCTCGCGGCCGGCGACAACGAAGCGAACGCCCGCAAGCTCCTGAAGGCCGCCGCCGAGGCCCATGGCGAGCTTCTCGACGTCAAGCCCTTCTGGCGCTGAGGGCGCCGAGGACGTCCCTCAGCCCCGCGGGCTGAGGGCGTAGAGCGTGATCGCGGCGGCGTTCGAGACGTTGATGCTGCGGATCTCGCCGCTGAAGGGAATCCGGGCCAGCACGTCGCAATTGTCGCGCGTGCGCTGGCGCAGGCCCTTGCCCTCGGCCCCGAGCACGATCACCGCCGGGCGCTTCGGGCCGATGCTGGCGAGGTCGGTCTCGGCGTCCGAATCGAGGCCGATGCGCGTGAAGCCGCGCTTGCCGAGGTCGACGAGCGCATCCGAGAGGTTGCGCACCACGATCAAGGGCACGTGCTCCAGGCCGCCCGAGGCGGACTTGGCCAGGACGCCGGTGGCGTTCGGCGAGTGGCGCGCCGTGGTGACGATGCCCGCGACCCCGAAGGCGGCCGCCGTGCGCACGATGGCGCCGACATTGTGCGGATCGGTGATCTGATCGAGGGCGAGCAGCAGCACGTCGTCGGGCAGGTCGTCGAGGTCCGGCCCCGGCAGCGGATCGGCCTCGAGGTAGAGCCCCTGATGCACCGCGTCGGGCCCGAGCAGGGCGTTGATCGCGCTGGGGCGCACGAGTTCGGGATCGATGCGCAGGGGCCCGATCTCCTCGGTCAGCCGCGCCATGGCGTTCTCCGTCGCCAGGAGCCGGTGCAGGATCCGGCCCTCGTTGGCGAGCGCCTGCGCCACCGGGTGCCAGCCATACAGCACCACGTGGTCGCCGGAGGCGGCCGCGACGCTGGCCGCGCCGCGCTGGTTCTGGGCCGGTCCACGCCGGAAGGGACCCCGCGTGTAGCCGGGCTTGCTGGTCCTCGGGCCCGAAGGGCCGTCACGTCGCGTCGTCATGAATCACAAGGTCCGCTCTCCGGCCGCCGACGAGATGGCCGGGCCGCCGATCAAGAAACCGACAAACCGGCCGGCGCCCCATTCGTCAAGCGACAAACGAGTTGGCGAACCCCCGTTGCCCCCGCGAACGAAGCCGCATATAGAACCCCTCGCCGCAGCAGCGCCCTTCGTCTAGCGGTCCAGGACGTCGCCCTTTCACGGCGAAAACACGGGTTCGATTCCCGTAGGGCGCGCCATCTCCACGCTCAGTCATTGCGTTGGCGGGAACTCTCCTCAAATCGGTGCCTTGTCGACCGCCGGTCATCCATTCCGTCGGGACACGTTCGATGGCGCCGATGACGTATCCGATCTGTGAGCCGCGGCTGGTGTTGCGGACACGCGGTTGAGCGACCTGCGGTTGCCGGCCGAGGTCGGTGCGGACCTCGCGCTCCTACGGGGCGTGATTGCGACGCCGCCGGGCCGATGGTCCCGGTCCCGTCCCTGGGCCGCCCCGGAGGCCTGCCGCCATACCGGGCCGATCCAGGAAATCTCACCCTGTCGGCCACGACGTGACCCGGCTCGTTGCCCGCCGAACGAGGGCGGAGAGCAGCCATCGGGACCGGCAGGCGGCGAGCTGGCGCGCGCGCGCTAAAGGTGCTCCGCGAGCACTGCCAGTTCGCTCAGCGATCCGACGGTGATGTCGGGCTCGTAGCCCAACCTCTCCGTCTGCATGCGCAGGGATTTGAACAGGGTCGCCGGTCCGATCACTCCGTCCGCCGCGAGTTCCCGGGTGAGCGCCGCCGGCGCGACCCGCTCGATGCGTGCCACGCGGAAGCCGAAGCTCTTGGCCCCGGCGACGTCGAAGCCGTTCGACGACACGAAGACCACCTCGTCGGGTCGAACGCCCAAACGCTCCTCGACGAGTTCGTAAGCGCGTGCATCCGGCTTGAACACGCGATGTCCATCGACGCTGATCGTCGCCTCGAGATGCCGCCCGAGCCGCGAGTTGCTGACCAAAGCCGCCAACATGTCGGGGCTGCCGTTCGAAAGGATCGCGCGACGGTAGCCCGAGAGCGCCCCGAGCGCGGCCTCGGCGTCCGGATAGGGCGTCAAGTGGTTGTAGGCCTCGGCCACATCCTCGAACAGGCGCTCGTCCGGGGTCAGACCCAGCGTCCCGAGGGTGTAGGCCAGTGACTCACGCGTGACCGTCCAGAAGTCCTCGTATCGTCCCATGAGGGAGCGCAACCAGCTGTATTCGAGCTGTTTCAGGCGCCAGACCTGAGTGATGTAGGCGCCGTGGCCGGGGAAGGCGGCGTCGGTCACGGCCTCGACCGATTGCACGTCGTAGAGCGTTCCGTAGGCGTCGAAGACGAAGGCTTTGATCATCGGATGCGATTCCTCGTTCAGGGGCGGGTCAGGCGGGCGCGCGCCCGGTGTGGGCCTGGAACAACACGGCGTCGAAGTGGGCGTCGGCGTCCGGCTCGCGCTTGCCGATGAAGGCGCACAGCACCGCACCGAGGAACCCGAGCGGCATGCTCAGGATCGCCGGGTTCACGATCGGGAAGACGGCCGCAGGGCCCAGGAAGGCCGGTCCGAGCAGCGCGAGGGCAACGGACGAGATCAGCCCCGTCGCCATGCCGCCGATCACCCCAGCCGTGTTGAACCGCCTCCAGAACAGCGACAGCACGATGACCGGGAAGTTCGCGCTCGCGGCGATGGAGATCGCCAGGATGACGAGCACGGCGACGTTCACGCCCTGTGCAAGGAGGCCGAGCAGGACCGCCGCGAGGCCGACTCCGATGGTGGCTCGGCGCGCCACCCGGACCTGGTCGGCCTCGCTCACCTGCCCCCGGCGGATCACATTGACGTAGATGTCGTGGGCGATCGCCCCCGACGTCGAGAGCGTCAAGCCGGCGACGACGGCCAGGATCGTGGCGAAGGCGACCGCCGCCACGAAAGCCAGGAAGGCCTGTCCCCCGATGCTGTCCGGTCCCCCGCCGAGGTATTGCGCCAACAGGGGGAGAGCGAGGTTCCCGCCCCTGTCGGCCGCGCGGATCGCATCCTGGCCGACGAGCACGGCGGAGACGAAGCCGATCAGGGTCGTGACGAGGAAGAAGGCACCGGCCAGGAACATGACCCAGATGACCGACCGCCGCGCCGCGCGTGCGTCCGGGACCGTGTAGAAACGGGTCATCACGTGTGGCAGTCCAGCCGTGCCGAGCACGAAGCTCAGACCGAGCGAAAGCTGATCCAGCGGGTTCTTGAGATAGTTTCCGGGAGCGAGGATCTGCTCGCCGTATCGGGCCTCCATGGCGGCGAGCACGTTGAGCGGATTGAAGTCGAACCGCGCGAGGATCAGGACGACGAGGATCACCGCCGTCCCGAGGAGCAGGACCGCCTTGACGATCTGCACCCAGGTCGTCGCGATCATGCCGCCGAAGGTCACGTAGACGATCATGCCGAGGCCCACGATCGCCACCGAAACGCCGTAGGGAATCCCGAGCAGGAGCTTGATCAGCGCGCCGCCGCCGGCCATCTGCGGGATCAGGTAGGCGAGGCTGACGACGATGGTGCCCAGCACCGCGCCGAGGCGCGCGGAGGGGCGCCGCATCCGGAAGGCGATGACGTCGCCCAGCGTGTATCGGCCGGTGTTGCGCAGTGGCTCGGCCACCAGAAGCAGGATCGGCAGGAAGGCGACGAGCGCGCCGACCGCGTAGAGCGTGCCGTCCATGCCGTAGAGCGCGGCCAGGCCCGTGAACCCGAGGAAGGCGGCCGCGCTCATCCAGTCGCCGGCGAGCGCGAATCCGTTCTGGAGCGGGGTGAGTCCGCTGTCGGCGGCATAGAAGCTCTCGACCGTCTTGGTCCGGCGCGCCGCCCAGTAGGTGATGAGCAGCGTGATGCCGACGATCACCGCGAATATGGCGAGGGCGAGGGCCTTCATGACCGCGCCTCCCGCTCGGCGATGGCGCGGGCGGCCTGGGGATCGAAGCACGTCTCGGCCAGGAAGGCGTACAGGATCGCGAGCCCCCAGCACATGGCGTAGACCCCCAGCACCAAGCCGTAGCCCAGGTTGAGCGGCCCCGCGATCTTCTCGGCCATGAGCGGTCTTGCGAAGCCGGCCAGCGCGAGGGTGACGAGAAAGAAGCCCAGACCGCCCGCGAGCATGGGTCCGACCACGCGCCGCTTGAGCCTCAACAGGCGCTGGAATTCGACGCCATCGATGATCCGGGCGTCGGCGACGGAACGGGCGGGGTGCGTCGGGCGCCGGGGCTCGCCGGCGTACGGGGGATGCGATGCGGCGACGGGGGCTGCCATGGCGTTTCCTGCTGGTGTTCTTGGCGCCCGTCGTGATCGCGGGCGCAGGGTCCTGGCGCAATTGGGATGCCAGCCCGCGCGGGTCCGGTTTCCCTATGATCGTCAGATCTTTAGCGGTAAGGGCACCAGGGCGCGGCGATGCATGTCTGCTGCAAGTGATGCATAATCGGTTCAATCATGCTTGGCCGACCAGGATTGCCCATGCCCGCCGACGACCCGCGTACGATTCTGGATGCGCTGCCGCTCTGTATCGAGATCTCGGGGGATGACGGCACCGTCTACGCGAATGCCGAGGCTCGGCGGATCGGACTCGGCCCGACCTCGTCGCCGGAAGGTCGGACCCCGAGCGGCGCGCATCCATCGCAACGGGCCGCGTCGGACGGCGCTCCGTACCGGGTCGTGGCTCTCGCACTGGGCGACGGTCGGACTTTGCGCCTCGGGATTCCGCCGGCCTTGTTCGCGGACGCGGAGCCCTGTCCTGTCGAGGCGCAGCGGCTCGCCGAGGACTTCCAGGAGATCTTCCGCAATTCCTTCGACGGCATCTTCGTGGCGGACGGGGCTGGCCGCACCCTGATGGTCAACGCGGGTTGCGAGCGCAACTACGACCTCTCCGCCCGCGAGATGATCGGTCGCCACGTCTCCGAGTTCGAGGCCCTCGGCCTGATCCGGCCGGTCATCGCCACGCAGGTGATCACCACGGCCGAACGCGTCACGGCGGTACAGACGACCCACAAGGGCAAGACCATCATGGTGACGGGCATTCCGCTGTTCGACGAGGACGGCGCGGTCCGGCGCGTGGTGATCAACTCACGCGACACCACGGAGCTGACACAGCTCCAGGCGGAACTCGCGCGAATACAGGCGCACCTCGCGCGGGTGGAAGGCGAGGTTGCCCATCTGCGCCGCGACCGGTTCAAGCTCGACGGCATCGTGCTTCAGAGCACCGCGATGCGCCGGGTCGCCGAAATGGCCACGCGCGTCGCCAGAGTCGATGCAACCGTCTTGATCACCGGCGAGTCCGGGGTGGGCAAGGAGGTCCTGGCCCGCCTGATCCATCGGGAGAGCCCGCGCGCCAAGGGCCCATTCATCAAGATCAATTGCGGGGCGATTCCGCGCGAACTCCTGGAATCCGAGCTGTTCGGTTATGAGGGCGGCGCCTTCACCGGGGCGCGGAGCAAGGGCAAGCCCGGCCTCGTCGAACTTGCCGACGGTGGGACATTGTTTCTCGACGAGGTCGGCGAACTGCCGCTCGACATGCAGGTCAAGCTCCTGCACGTCTTGCAGGATCGCACGACGACGCGCGTGGGCGGGACGCAATCGGTCAGGATCGACGCTCGGATGGTCGCGGCCACGAACCGCGATCTCGCGCAGATGGTCGAGGCCAGGAGCTTCCGCGAGGACCTGTTCTACCGTCTGAACGTCGTACCGATCGAGATTCCTCCCCTGCGGGAGCGGCGGGACGACATCCTGCCGCTCACGGTCCAGGCGCTGGCCGAGATCAACAGCCGGTACCGGACAGCGCGGCGGCTGACTCCGTCCGCCCTGGCCAAGCTGATCGAACACGACTGGCCCGGCAACGTGCGCGAGTTGCGCAACCTGATCGAACGCCTGGTGGTGATCGCGCAGGACGATACGATCGGGCTCGACGGCCTTCCGCAACTCCCGAGCCGGCGCTGCAAAGACGGCAACCTGCTCGCCAGCGTCGAGGCCTACGAGCGGCGCCTGGTGGCGGAGGCGGTGGAGCGGTTGGGCAGCACGCGCGCGGCCGCGAAGTCTCTCGGCATCAGCCAGTCGAGTGTCGTACGCAAGCTGAAGAGGCCGCTCCTGTCCCGCTAAGCAGGGCTGCGCCGCCTCCGCTTCGATCAGGCCGAGACGGCGTCAGGCCGCGATCCGCGTGCGGACCCAGTTGATGACGCCCCCCTCCAGCAGCACCTCGATCTGGCGCGGCGACAGGTCGTGGCGCAGCCGGATCCGCGCCTTGCCGCCGCGCAGGGTGGCCTCGATCTCGGGACCTCCGGCGAGCGCGCCGGGCACATCCGCGATCTCGATCACGTCGCCGAGTTCGAGCCGGTCGTAGTCGGCGGGATCCACGAAGGTCAGCGGCAGGACGCCGAAATTGACGAGGTTCTGCCAGTGGATGCGGGCGAAGCTCTTGGCCAGCACCGTTTCCAGCCCGAGATAGCGCGGCGCCAGCGCGGCGTTCTCGCGGCTCGAGCCCTGGCCGTAATTGGAGCCGCCGACGATGGCGTGCCCGGCGCGCTCCCGGCCGCCCTGCCTGGCGCGCTTCGGGTAGGTGTCGTCGATGGGCTCGAAGGTGAATTCCGAGGTCTTGGGGATGTTCGACCAGTAGGGCATCACACGGGCACCGGCCGGCATGATGTCGTCGGTGGAGATGTCGTCGCCGGTCTTCAACATCACCGGCACGCGGATCGAGGTGCCGAGCTTGCCGAGTTCGGGCAGCGTCGTGATGTTGGCGGATTTCTCCAGGGCGACATCCCGCGCCTCCGCCTCGGACAGGGGCGCCACCAGCATCGCGGCGTTGCCCGTCACCATGCGCGGGGGCGCGACCCGCGGATAGGGGATGCCGAGGGTGCGCGGATCGGTGATCACGCCGGTCAGCGCCGAGGCGGCGGCGGTCTCCGGGCTGCACAGGAACACGCTGTCCTCGCGGGTGCCCGAGCGGCCGGGGAAGTTGCGCGGCACGGTGCGGAGCGAATTGCGCCCCGAAGCCGGGGCCTGGCCCATGCCGATGCAGCCGTTGCAGCCGGCCTGATGCACCCGCGCCCCGGCGTGGATGAGGTCGGTGAGCTGTCCGTCGCGGATCAGGGTCTCCAGGACCACGCGGGTGGAAGGGTTGATGTCGAACGACACCCGGTCGTGGGCTTGGGCGCCCTTCACGATGGCGGCGGCCACGGCGAAGTCGCGGAATCCGGGATTGGCCGAGGAGCCGATATAGGACTGATAGATCTCGGTGCCGGCCACCTCCGAGACCGGCACGACGTTGCCGGGACTCGACGGTTTGGCGATCATCGGCACCAGGGTGGAGAGGTCGATCTCCTCGTGGTCGTCGTAGGCGCAGCCCGCATCGGCGCTGAGCGGCACCCAGTCCTCGCGCCGGCCGACGCTGTCGAGGAACGCTTTCGTGGCGGCGTCCGAGGGGAAGACGCTCGTCGTGGCGCCCATCTCGGCGCCCATGTTGGCGATGACGTGCCGGTCCATGGCGGTGAGGTGATCGAGGCCGGGTCCGTGATACTCGATGATCCGTCCGAAGCCCCCCTCGACGCCGTGGCGCGCGAGCATCGTCAGGATCACGTCCTTGGCGCTCACCCAGTCGGGCAGCCGTCCCGTCAGCCGCACGCCCCAGACGCGCGGCATGCGCAGGTTCAGGGGCTGGCCCGCCATGGCGAGCGCCACCTCGACGCCGCCGGCCCCGAAGGCGAGCATGCCGAGCGACCCGGCGGCCGGCGTGTGGCTGTCGGAGCCGACCAGGGTCTGTCCCGGCTTGCCGAAGCTCTGCATGTGCACGGGGTGGCTGATGCCGTTGCCGGGCCGCGAGTACCACACGCCGAAGCGGCGGCAGGCCGAGCGCAGGAACATGTGCTCGTCGGCGTTGAGGTGGTCGTTCTGGACGAGGTTGTGATCGATGTACTGCGCGGCGAGCCCGACCTTCACCCGCTCGACGCCCATGGCTTCGAGTTCGAGCATCACGAGCCCGCCGAGCACGTCCTGCAGCAGGGTCTGGTCGATCCGGAGGGCGATGTCGCCGCCGGGCGTGAGGTCGCCCTCGGCGAGGTGGGCCTGGACGAGCTTCTGCGTGAGGTTCAGAGCCATATCGGTCTCCCGGTCTCCTGTTCGAGGGCAAAGGAATCCCGCCGAGGCAAGGGCCCCGATTGGGCAAGGGCGTCGCTAGGGCGAGCGACCCCGGCGGGCGCCTCCGCTAGAGGCGACCGGCGCTGGGGCCGCGTCTGTCGGGTGTGGGACGGATCAGACCCTGCGGTCGCTGCGGCGCAGGCTCTCGGGCATCGCGAAGAGCGCGAGCCCGGCCGCGATGAGGCAGACGATGCCGATGGCGTAGAGCGCCGGAGTCGTCGAACCCGTCAGGTCCTTGATCCAGCCGACCGCCACGGGGCTGACGATGCCGCCGAACTGGCCCAGCGTGTTGATGAGGGCGATGCCGCCGGCGGCCCCCGCCCCGGTGACGAGCTTGGCCGGCAGGGTCCAGAAGGTCGGGATCGAGGCGACGATGCCGGCCCCGACCAGGGCCAGGGCGAACATCAGCGGCACGATCTGCCGGTCGAACAGGCCGGCGGCGAAGAAGCCGATGGCCGCCGCGATGGCGAGGCCCGCTACGAATTTCGGCCGCTCGCCGGAGGCGTCCGACAGGCGCCCGACCACGATCATGCTGATGGCGCCGCAGACGTAGGGGATCGCCGTGAGGAAGCCGATGGAGGCCGCCGTTCCGCCGGTGGCGGTCTTGATCAAGTCCGGCCCCCAGAAGTTCAGGCCGTAGGAGCCCACCTGGAGCAGGAAGTACACCAGCGCGATGAGCAGGAAGCCCGGCTGCTTGATCGCGCCCCAGAGGGAATGGTCGCCGATGTCGCGGTTGTGGTGGGCGATCTGCGCGGACAGGAGGTCCTTCTCGCGCTGGTTGAGCCAGCGCGCATCGGCGATCCGGTCGTCGAGGCGGAAGAACACCATCGCGCCGAGCACGAGGCAGGGCAGGCCGCCGGCGAGGAACAGCCACTGCCAGCCGGCGAGGCCCGCCACCCCGTTGAGGCCGCCGAGGATGAGGCCCGCCACCGGTGCGCCGAAGATGCCCGAGAAGGCCGAGGCCACGAACATGAACGAGGTCACGCGCCCCCGGAACGAGGCCGGAAACCAGAGGGTCAGGTAGTACAGGATGCCCGGCGCGAAGCCCGCCTCCATGGCGCCGATGATGAAGCGCAGAACGTAGAAGTGCCACTCGGTGGTGATGAACACCATCAGCGCCGTGGCGATGCCCCAGGACACCATGATGCGGGCGATCCAGCGCCGCGCCCCGACCCGGTAGAGGAACAGGTTCGAGGGCACCTCGAAGATCACGTAGCCGACGACGAACATGCTCGCGCCGAGACCGTAGGCGACGTTGCTGAAGCCGAGGTCGCTCTGGAGCTGGAACTTGGCGAAGCTGATGTTGATCCGGTCGAAGAAGGCGAACATGTAGCAGACCATGATCAGCGGCATCAGCCGCCACGCGGCCTTGCGGACCACGCTGGCCTCGGTGACGGTGTCTTCGCCCGCGAGCGGGCCGGTCGTGGCAGCGGTCATGGTTTCCTCCTGGGCATGTTTTTTGGGATGGGGACGACCCGTGGCATGCCGCTCCGCTCGGCGCGGGCGGGTTCACGGGGAGGACGGAGCCCCTTCTGGCGAGGGCTTCCGTCCGGGATCGAGACTGGGGGCGCCCGGGAGCCGGAGCGTCCGTCGGGGCCCGGCGTCAGGCCGCCCGCGGCACCGGATGCAGGTCGCAGGGGCGGCCGGCCTTGGCGACCTGTCCCGGCACCTCGTGCTGGACGAGGCGTGGCAGGTCGCGGGACAGGCGGATCAGGGCGTCGAGGTCGAGCCCCGTCTCGATGCCCATCTCGTGGGCCATGCTGACGAGATCCTCGGTGCAGATGTTGCCCGTGGCGCCGGGCGCGAACGGGCAGCCGCCCAGGCCCCCGAGCGCCGCATCGAACCGGCGCGCGCCCACGCGATGGGCGGCGAGCACGTTGGCGAGCCCGAGCCCGCGGGTGTTGTGGAAGTGCAGGGTCAGGCGCTCGGCCGGCACGAGGCTCAGCGCGCGCGCGACGAGCCGCTCGACCTGGCGCGGGTTGGCCATGCCGGTGGTGTCGGCCAGCGTCACTCCCTGGATGCCGAGGGCGAGGTAGCGCTCGACCTGGGCCATCACCGTGTCGGCGTCCTGGTCGCCCTCGAACGGGCAGCCGAAGGCGGTGGCCACCGTGGCGTTGGTCGAGACGTCGGCCCCCCGCACCGTCTCCATAATCCGGGCGAACCCCTCGATGGAGGCCGCCGGGCTCATGCCCATGTTGGCGCGGTTGTGGGTCTCGCTCACCGAGGCGACGAGGTTGATCTCGTCGACCCCCGCCGCCAGCGCCCGCTCCGCGCCCTTCGGGTTCGGCACCAGCGCGACGTAGACCGTGCCGGGCCGCCGCCGGATGCCGGCGAAGACCTCGGCCGCGTCGCGAAGCGCCGGGACGGCCTTGGGCGACACGAAGGACGAGACCTCGATGCGCGAGAACCCGGCCGCCGAGAGCGCATCGATCAGCGCGATCTTGTCGGCGGTCTCGACGTATTGGGCTTCGATCTGAAATCCGTCGCGGGTGGCGACTTCCTGGATCAGCATGGTCTCGGTCATCCGATGGCTCCCTCGCGGCGCAGGCGTTCGATCGTCTTGGCATCCCGGCCCAGATCGGCGAGAACCGAATCGGTGTGCGCGCCCAGGGCCGGTCCCTGCCAGTGCACCGCGCCGGGGGTGCCCGAGAGCTTCGGCACGATGCCGGGCATCTTGACCCGCGTGCCGCCGGGAAGCTCCGCCTCCAGGATCATGTCGCGGGCGGCGTAGTGCGGGTCGGCCACGATGTCGGCCACCGAATAGATCCGGCCCGCCGGAACGTCCGCCGCGTCCAGCGCCGCCAGGGCCTCGTCCACCGTGCGCGCCTTCGTCCAGTCCCCGATCACGCCGTCGAGCATCGCGGCCTCGGCGGAGCGGCCGTCGTTTCCGGCAAAGCGCGGCGCCTCGGCGAGATCGGCCCGGCCGATCACGGTCATCAGGCGGCGGAAGATCGGGTCCGAATTGCCCGCGACGACGACGAAGCCGCCATCCTTCGACGGGTAGGTGTTGGAGGGCGTGATTCCCGGCAGCGCCCCGCCGGTGCGCGTGCGGACCTCGCCGAGGAGGTCGTATTCCGGCACGAGGCTCTCCATGACGTTGAACACGCTCTCCACGAGCGAGACGTCCACCACCTGCCCCGCGCCGCCGCCGGTCCGGACATGCAGGAGGGCCATCAGGGCGCCGATCACTCCGTGGAGCGAGGCCAGGGTGTCGCCGATGCTGACGCCGACGCGGGCGGGCGGGCTGTCCGGGCTGCCGGTGGTGAAGCGGATGCCGCCCATGGACTCGCCGATGGCGCCGAAGCCCGGCCGGTCGCGATAGGGGCCGGTCTGGCCGTAGCCCGAGATGCGCACCATGACGAGCTTGGGGTTGAGGGCCGAGAGGACGTCCCAGCCGAGACCCAGTTTCTCCAGGCCGCCGGGACGGAAGTTCTCGACCACCACGTCGGCGCTCTGCGCCAGATCCTTCACGAGCGCGAGGCCGTCGGGCGACTTCAGGTTGACGGCGATGGATTTCTTGTTGCGCGACTGCAGGTACCACCAGAGCGAGGTGCCCTCGTGCATCTTGCGCCACTTACGCAGAGGATCGCCGTCCTTCGGCGACTCCACCTTGATCACCTCCGCGCCGAACTCGGCCAGGATCTTGGTCGCGAACGGCGCGGCGATGAGCTGGCCGAGTTCGAGAACCCGGATCCCGGCGAGCGGGCCGGCGACCGGAGCGTCGGCAGGGCTGTGCATCGGCGTTTCCTCCATTTTTGTTGGAGGAGGAGATATTGTTCCGGTCTTCCGAAGTCCAAACGTAATCCGCCATCGGGCATTCTCGGTCGGAGAACGCCGGCCGGACCACACCGGTCACGAAGCGTCGTGGAGATGATCGAGGAGGAGGGACGCGGCCGGGGACAAGGGGCCGGGCCGGACGACCAGGTTCAGGGTGCGCCGGGCCCAGGGGTCGGTCAGCGGGACGGCGACGAGATTCATCTGCGGGCCGAGGAGGGCGTGGACGCCTTCGGGCACGACGCCGAGCCCCATCCCGACCTGGGCCATCCGGCAGATGGCATCGAAGCTCGGCACGTGGATGCGCAGGCGCAGGGGCCGTCCGAGGCGCTGGGCCTCGTCACGCAGGGCCGCGTAGATCGAGCTCTCTTGGTGCAGGCCGACATGGTCGTGATCGAGGGTCTCCGACAACGCGATGGCGTCCCGGTCCGCCAGCGGATGGCCGGCGGGCACGACCAGAACGAGCCGGTCGCCGCGATAGGGACGGGCGACGAGCGAGCGGGCGTCGGTACTGCCGGCACAGATGCCGAGATCGGCCGCCCCCTCCTCGACGCCCGCCACCACGCCGCCGCTCGGCCGCTCCTCCAGGTCGATCCGGATGTTCACCTGGACCGCAAGGAAGGCCTGAAGGTCCTCGGGGAGGAACTGCACGATCGCCGACAGGTTGGCGAGCACGCGCACGAAACCGCGCACGCCCCGGGCGTGCTCGGCGAGTTCGAGGGTGATCTGCTCGGCGCTCGCGAGCATCCGCCGGGTGTGGTGCAGGAGGGTTTCCCCGGCGGGTGTCGGGCGCATTCCCTTGGGATCGCGGGTGAGCAGTTCGCAGCCCAGCACGCGCTCCAGTTCGGCAAGGCGCTTGCTGACCGCCGAGGGCGCGATCGCGGCACGCCGGGCCGTGCCGTTGAGCGTTCCCTCCTCGCAGACGGCCGCGAACAGGCGCAGGGACTTGAGGTCGAGGCGGTTCAGGATGGCTGGCGTTTGACATTCCGGCATGGCCGCTCCGTCTGCGACCCGTCGATCCGAACGGACGGCGCAAATCTGAACGGGCTTGTTCTTACCTCGACTTTGCGCCGCCGAGGTCAACGGTCCGCCGGCTCTCGACCGGGGTCATATCCGAGTGAGGAGAGTCGCGGTCCGAATTCCCGCGCCGTGAAGCGCGGCCATCGAGCGATGTCGGCCGAAGCCCTGGATCGAGTGCCCTTCGCGTGGCGCGCCGGTCTCCGGGGTCACTTCGCGG
The DNA here is from genome assembly GCF_022829445.1 of Methylobacterium sp. J-068. Taxonomy (GTDB): domain Bacteria; phylum Pseudomonadota; class Alphaproteobacteria; order Rhizobiales; family Beijerinckiaceae; genus Methylobacterium. The sequence goes on from NZ_JAKSXY010000084.1 coordinate 91,525, forward strand.
CCGTCGCCGACGCGATGCCGGCGAGCCAACGCTTGATCTTCCGCATCCCGGATGTCCATGGCCCGGGGGGCTTTCGTTCCAAGGGTGGGTAGGGCGGATAAACGAGGTCGATCCGATCCGCGCAGGCGAGGAAATCGGCCGTCGGGGCCGTCGTCGGCAGGAAGGGGAAGAACCAGAGCAGCTTGTCCTTCTGCGGAATATTCGGATGGTCGTGGACGGTGGGATACAGCGTCCGCGACGGGGACGGGACCACCGTCGAGGTCTTCACGAAGGACAGTTCGAGCAGGTTCGAGACCGGCACGCCGTCGACGACATGGAAGCGGTTCGGGCCGTCGCAATTGTTGGCGTGGACGTGGAAGAGGGTGAAGTGCCGGTTCAGGTTCCGCATCATCGTGCCGAACGCCGCGCGGTATCCCGGATCGGACAGGTTCTTCAGGTCGTGGATCTCGACGACGATCTGCTCGAAACGTGCGAGGGTCTCCGGCGAGGCCAGGCCGAGCGCCTCGAATTCCGCCCCCTCCACGTCCATCTTCAGGATCATGCGGTCGCCGGTGATCCCATGCCTGCGCAGATGGTCCTCGATGGAAAACAGGCTGTCCCCGGGGCGGGACGTGCCCGATACGCCCTCCTTGAACCAGTGCATCCGGGCGTTCGCCAGGGGCACACCCGTGATGGTGTGATCGAACATGTAGACGTCATGGCCGTTCTCGGCCATCAGCGTATCGAAGCGGTATTCGCCCCCGATCCCGTAGCTCAACACGGTCTGATCACTGGTGATGCTGTCTACGAAGACGTAGCCTCCGTCCGAATGCGGCCCGATGCGGGTCTTGGGACGATCCATATCGAAGGGGGTCAACAGGGACAGCGCTTCGACAACGGCGTTCATGGTTTCGGCGTCTCGCGGACAGAAACGGGCCGTGCCGTAGGTCGAGCGTAGTTCGCCCCCGAGTATTTGCAAACTCGGAGGCTTCCGCCCACCTCGGCGTCGGCCTGCCGGCTCACTCGACGGTGACGGATTTCGCCAGATTTCGCGGCTGGTCGACGTCTTTCCCCATGATGGCGGCGGTGTGGTAGGCGAGGAGCTGGATCGGCATTGCGTAGAGGATCGGCGCCACGGTCGGGTCGATCTCCGGCATCGTCAGGGTCGCCAGGGTCTCGAGCCCGTGCTCGGCCGCGCCGGCGGCGTCGCCGATGAGGACGATCCGGCCGCCGCGCGCGGCGACCTCCTGCATGTTGGAGACCGTTTTCTCGAACACCGCGTCGTGGGGGGCGATGACGATGACCGGCATCGCCTCGTCGATGAGCGCGATCGGCCCGTGCTTGAGCTCGCCGGCCGCGTACCCTTCCGCGTGGATGTAGGAGATCTCCTTCAGCTTCAGGGCGCCTTCGAGGGCGAGGGGATAGGCCGTGCCGCGGCCGAGATAGAGCACGTCCCGGGCCTTGGCGATCTCCTGCGCGAGGGTCTGGATCTCGCCCTCCTGCTTGACGGCCCGCGCCATCAGGCCCGGCACGGCGATCAGGGCGTCGACGAGACGGTGCTCTCCGGCGGCATCGAGATGGCCCCGCGCGCGCGCCGCCGCGATGGCGAGGCAGAGCAGCACCGTGAGCTGGCAGGTGAAGGCCTTGGTGGAGGCGACCCCGATCTCGGGCCCCGCGAAGGTGGGCAGCACCGCGTCGGATTCCCGCGCCATGGTCGAGGTCGGCACGTTGAGCACGGCGAGGACGTGCTGCCCCTGGGCACGCGCGTAGCGCAGGGAGGCCAGGGTGTCGGCAGTCTCGCCCGATTGCGAGATGACCAGGGTGGCCTCCCCGGCGGCAAGGGGCGCCTCCCGGTAGCGGAACTCGGAGGCGACATCGACCTCCACCGGAAGCCGGGCCAGGTGCTCGAACCAATACTTGGCCACGAGCCCGGCATAATAGGCGGTGCCGCAGGCCGTGATGGAGAGGCGCGTCAGGTCCGCGAAGCCGAAGGGCAGCGCCATGGGCAGCCGCACCCGGCTCGTCGCGAGATCGACGTAGTGGGCGAGCGTGCGCCCCACCACCTCCGGCTGCTCGTGGATCTCCTTGGCCATGAAGTGGCGGTGATTGCCGCGATCGACCAGGAAGTTGTGGGTGACGATCGTCTGGCGCATCCGCGCGGCGGGCGCTCCGTCCGCTTCGCGAATCTCGGCGCCCTGGCGTGTCAGCACGGCCCAGTCGCCGTCCTCCAGGTAGGTGATCGAATCGGTCAGCGGCGCCAGGGCCAGGGCATCCGAGCCGAGATAGGTCTCGCCCTCGCCGAACCCCACCGCGAGCGGCGCGCCGTGCCGGGCGCCGATCAGCAGGTCGGTCTCGCCCGCGAACAGGAAGGCGAGCGCGAAGGCGCCGCGCAGCTGCGGCAGCGTGGCGGCCACGGCCTCGACCGGATCCATCCCGCATTCCATGTTCCAGCTCACGAGCTGGGCCACCACCTCGGTGTCCGTCTCGGTCTCGAACACGATGCCCTCCGCTTGCAGGCGCCGTTTCAGACTCCGAAAATTCTCGATGATGCCGTTGTGGACGACCGCGAGGCGCGTGGTGGCGTGCGGATGGGCGTTGGTCTCGTTCGGCCGCCCATGCGTCGCCCAGCGGGTGTGACCGATGCCGATGGCGCCCCGCAGGGGCGACTGGACCAATTTCAATTGCAGGTTGACGAGCTTGCCCTCCGCTCGCCGCCGCTCCAGGCGGCCCGCCTCCAGGGTGGCCAGCCCGGCGGAATCGTAGCCCCGGTATTCCAGGCGGCGCAACGCCTCGACCACGGGACCCGCCACCGCCTCACGGCCGACGATACCGACGATTCCGCACATGGGGACCTCCTTCGGGGCACGATTTGCAAGGGGGACGGCTTGCAGGGGGACGATTTGCTTTGGACGAGGCGCGCGTTGCGCGGTCAGGCGGCGCGCGCCGGGGCCGTGAGCATTCCGGCGGCCGCCCGGCGCAGGTCGCGCAAGGGCGGCTGCGCGCCGAGGGTCGCGAGGACGATCGAGGACCCGACGATGATCCGGCGCTCGCCGCCGCGTAGGCGTGCCGGATCGCGCGTGACGGTGATCGGCTTGCCGGAGGCGGCGATCATGCTGTCCAGGAGATCGCGCAGGCGGGTCGGCACCCCGGTGCAGAGGTTCACCACCCCGCGCGCCTTCGGATTGCCGGCGAGTTCGGCGAGCGCCCAGGCGAGATCGTCGACGTGGAGCATGTCGCGCCAGACCTCGACGTCGCCGGTGGCCAGGGCCCCGCCCGCCGGACCGATCCCGTCGATCTGCGCCGCGAAGTCGCCGAGCGCGAGGTGGCGCGGCAGCCCCGGCCCGATCGGGTTGAAGATCCGGGCCACGAGCACGCGCAGATCGGTCTCGGAACCGAAGGCCAGGGCGGCCCGCGTCTGGGCGAGCTTGCTCTGGCCGTAGGGGGTTCGCGGCGCGCAGGGTGCATCCTCCCGGACCGGGACGCCGTCGATCACCGCCTCGCCGTACTCGGCCGCGCTGCCGGCCAGGATCAGGGCGGGGCGCTGGCCCGTCCGGCGCAGAGCGCCGAAGAGATCCCGCGCCAGGTCGACGTTGACGGCCTGGAGCGTCTCGGGGGAGCCCTGGACGGTGCCCGCGAGGTGGAACACCACCTCGGGCCGGACCTGATCGAGGACGCTCTCCCACTCCGCGACGCCCCAGGGGCCGGGCGCCACATTCCAGTGTCCGGCCCGCTCCGACGGGCGCGTGCCGATCGTGGCGACGGGCAGGCCGCGCCCGTCGAGATGCGCGGTCAGGGCCCGCCCGATGAAGCCCCCTGCCCCGCTGACCAGGATGCCGGGCATGGGATCACGACGCCAGGAACAGGCTGCGATCCGAGACGAACATCTGCTGGGCCAGCGCGAAATCGTCCGGGCGCCCGATATCGAGCCAGACGCAATCCTCGTGGAAGCAGTTCACGTCCCCGCCGCAGGCCTTCACCTTCGAAATCAGGTTCGGCATGTCGAGGTATTCGTTCGGCACCAGGTGCCGGCGCACCGCCTCGCGCGACAGGGCATAGACCCCCATGCTGACGAAGTGCGTGCTCCTGGGCTTCTCGCGATAGGCCGTCATGCGGCTGCGCTCGTCGATCTCGATCAGCCCGAAATCGATCTTCACCTCGCGCTCGAACACGCCGATGGAGATGTCGGCGCCGGCATCGGCGTGGGCCGCCATCATGTGCTTGAGGCTCAGGGTCGTCAGCAGGTCGCCGTTCGTGACGAAGAACGTCTCGTCGAGGTCGTCCATCATGGCGCCGAGGGCGCCCGCCGTCCCGAGGGGCCGGTCCTCCAGCCGGTAGCGGATGTTGAGGCCGAGCCGCTCGCCGTCGCGGAAGAACGCCTCCAGCAGGTGGCTGAGGTGGTTCACGGCCAGGATCACGTCGGTGATGCCCGCACACTTCATCTGGCGCAGCAGGAGTTCGAGCACCGGCATGTCGTTGAGCGGCATCAGGGGCTTGGGAAACAGGGCCGAGTAGGGATGCAGCCGCGTGCCCTTGCCGCCCGCCATGACAACGGCCTGCTTGATGGCCGGTGCCGCGCTGATCCGTGGCTGCATAAGCTCGGACGTCGAATCGTACAGATGCAGGGCACGCGCCGGATCGGAAGAATTCGGATGATGATTCGGACGCTCGGAAAGGACTTCAAGCATTGCATCCTCCTGGTCGAGTCTTGCGTTGTCTGATCTCGAAACGACGATCATCGATCTCCGCAGGAACAAGTAACGGATTTTTAAGATTTCGAGGCAAGCGACAAGGTAGCCTTAGTCTTGCTATGCGGGGGGAGTGGTGGGCTAACACCGACGCGGTACAGAGTTGGATCGGCACGGGATCGTTCGATCGGCCGGCTCGAAGCGGCCGCCCTGCGCGCTGGTCTGACCGGGCATCCCGCGATGCCGCTCTTGGTGCCGAATACCGGCGCGCCGCGCCGGCCTCGCGGCCGGCACGGTGTCGCGCTTCGATCCTGACGTGAGGGCGTGACGGCGCCCGACTTCAGCGCGGCGTGGCGTCGGCGCCTCGCAGGGCGGCGTCGCCCGCGCCCTCCCGTCCGCGCTCGCCGGGGCCCGGTTCGAGCACGACCTTGAGCACGTCGCCCGGTTCGAGCGTGTCGGTCTCGGCCGCCGGCAGGCTCTGCGGGCCGGCCTGCGTGCTCCGGACGATCCGATAGGCGAGCGCCGGGTCGCGCGACCAGCCGGCGCTCATCGTCGCGCCCACCACCGAGGCCGTGGCGAGGGCGCGCTCGGCGGCCACGATCTCCGCGTCGACGAGGGCCACCTCGCGCTCGGCGGCGAGCCGATGCTGCGCGCTGCCCTGCTCCACCGCCTCGCGGGTCAGGCGCTGGCGCAGCTCCGCCTGGAGGACGCTGACCTCGTATTCCCGCCGGCGCCCCTCCATGTCGACGAAGTCGCGGCGCACGTCCGCGACGCGCTCGCTCTCCACGACCTGGCGCGAGAACAGCGCCTCCATGGTGCGCAGGCGGTCGCCCCGAGCCGCGATCTGGACGCCGTAGGTCTCCAGGCGCTTGCGCAGCAGGTCGACCTCGCTGACGGAGGCCTCGGCCGCCGCCCTGCGGCCCCCCTCCTCCCCGGCCTGCAGGTTCGTCTCCAGGCGCACCACCTTCGCCTCCGCCGCCACGAGGGCGCTGGCTTCCTCGGCCCCCGCGAGGGCGCGCAGCCGCTCGAGCGCGCCTCCCGGCGCCTGTCCGGCGCGTCCGGCCGCCAGCGCGGCCCGGCGCGCCAGGGCGCGCTTGAGCCGGGCGCGGGCCGTCTCCTCCCGCTCGCGCTCGCGCAGGGATTCGACCACGCCCGCGAGGGTGGCCGGGTCCTTGTCGCGGCCGCCGGCGAGGGCGATCGCCTGCAGCACGATCATCCCGCCCGTATACGGATAGGCGCCCGGGTTGCGGACGGAGCCGACGACGAAGACGGGCGCGCGCTGGAGCAGCCCCACCGTCACCCCGCCGTGCCGGCCGAAGGCGGTCTCGAAGACGCCCATCAGATCCGTCCGCAGGGTCTCCAGCGGCTTGCCGGCCGCCGGCACGAAGCCGAAGAACGGCAGCGAGAGCGTCCCGCCCTGCTCGATCGCGTAATCGCCCGACAGGTCGATCCGCTGGTAGAAGGTCTGGATCACGGCGGCGGCCCCGGCGGCCGGCCCCTTGTCGCCCTGCGCCGGGTTCGGGAGCTCCATGGTCTCGTAGAAGGTGATCTTGAGCCGGTCGCCGGCGCGAAGGACCGGACCGCCCTCGGCCCGGGCCTCAAGACCCCGGGCGACCAGACCCGACAGGACGACGAGCAGCGCGGCGGTGCGTGATCTCAGCATGACCTTGTCTCCTGGGGATGGTTGAGCCGGTGGCCTCTGCGGCGCGGATGAGGGGGCGGGCCGGCGCGGGCCGGCATCGGCGGCGGGTCACTGCGTCCTCCGGGCGCCCGGCTCCACGTCGGCCTGTGCTCGGGTCTGCACTCGGGCCTGCGCCGCGATCGGTGCCGGGCTCTGGGTCCGCCGCCGCAACGCGTTCAGGCCGAGGTGCTGTTCGGCCGCGTTGCCGAGGCGCTGCGCCAGCCGGAGCTGATTCGGGATGAGGTCGGTGGGCAGCCGGTCCCGGCGCAGGAGGTCGCCCAGCGTCGCCAGGGCCGCCTCGTCCCCGGCGATGAGGCCGAGAAGCGCGAGCCATTCGGGCCGCGCCGCTCCTGCGAGCCGAGCCGGATCGACGCCCTCGATGAGGTGCCGGGCCAGCAGAGGGTTGCCCTCGTGCAGGGCAAGGCGCGCGGCGAAGAGCGGCTGCCGGCGCAGGGCCTCGAAGGACAGGCGCGGCCGCAGGGGCGCGATCGCATCGAGCCCGTAGCGCAGGGACAGGGCCTCGGCGATCGCCACATGGGCCTCGAACCATCCGGGCCGGGACAGGATCAGCGACGCCTTGCGCCACAGGGCCAGCGAATCGCCGACCACGTGGGCCGCCGCCACGTAGCCGGCGACCTCGTCGGAGGAGGGCTCGGTCGCGCCCTGCGCCCAATCGTCGAGGAGCGCGGTGGCGACACGCCGGTTCCCGTCCTCGGCCACCACCCGGGCGAGGTAGAAGCGCGTTCCGGGGCTGCGCGCGATGACCTGCGCGCCGAGGGCCAACGCGGAGGCCGGGTCGCCGCGGGCGGCCATGCGGCGCACCACGTGAACGCCGAGCCAGGGCTTGTCGCGCCAGACCTCGATCCAGCGGCCCGCCCGCTCGGCGGCCTCCGTCCCCTGGCCGGTCGCGAGGAGGAGGTCGTAGAGCACGATCCGGCCGGTCTCGTGCCCGGCGGGCATCAGCGCATCGGCGCGGCGCAGGGCGGCGAGGGCGGCGTCACGCTCCCCGGCCCAGGACAGCAGGATGCCGAGGCGCTCGATGTCCCCGGGGCGCAGCATCGCCTCGTCCCCGATCGATTTGAGGAGTTCGCGCTCCTCGTCGATGCGTTCCTGGGTCCGGTAGAGGTCGAGGAGCGCCGACAATCGTGCGCGGGTCGGCTCGATCGCCACGAGGATTTGCAGGGTGCGGGTGGCCCCCGGCCGGTCGTCCGAGGCCTGGTAGAGGCCGGCGAGCCAGTCGAGCGCCTGAACGTCGCCGGGCCGCTCCAGGAGGTAGCGCTCCAGCAGGTCCTCGGCGAGCACCCGGTTGCCGGTGGATTCGAGGGCCCGGGCCGCGGCGGCCAGGAAGGCGGGGTCGCGCCGGCCGAGCGCCAGCAGCCGCGCCAATTCGCTCGCCGCCTCGCTGCTGCGCCCGTCCCGCGCCAGCATCGCGAGCTGCTCCTCCGAGCCGGGCGAGAGGGCGTAGCCGGTCGCGGCGGCCGCGAATGCCCAGAGCGCCAGGAAGCGCCAGTCGGTCTTCATGACGGCCCCGCCCCCCGCGCGCGCGGACGCCCGTGACGAAGGCGGGCCGACCGGAAGCCACACGCCGCAACCATGAAGACCCGCCCGTGCTCGATCTCGGTTCCGCGCCATGGAAGCAAGTAAAAATTCAAAACACAAGGATTGATCTTCAATACAATGTTGAACATCATCGGCTGCAAGGTTCGATCGATGGCGTCTATAATGCCAAGGTAGTACGTGTATCCGCTATTTTATTAAGTGGATGTACGAACGAAGATGTTCGCACGGGTGAGAACTGCTTTTCCGGGTCAGCCGAGCGGCGACCGACGCACGAGACACCGAGGTCAGCGACAGATGTCCCACCGGCCAGCGGCGGGCATGGGAGGAATTCCGACATGATCATCGACGGACTTCTCGACGATTGGAGCGAAGCGGACCGGCTCGACTCGTCCCAGACGGGCATTCCGGGCTGGCAGGTCTATGGCCGGGTCCAGGACGGGCAGTTCCTCTTCGCCCTGCACGCGCCGACGGGCATCGCGATCGGCGCGGGGACGACGTTCTGGCTCAACACCGACCGGAACGCCGCCACGGGCTACCAGATCTTCGGCTTCGTCGGCGGGGCCGAGTACAACGTGAACGTCTACTCGGACGGCAAGCCCTATCTGTACACCGGCGCGGCCGGGGAGAACTACGTCTCGGGCCCGGTGCAATACGCCTACGGCGCCGACAACCAGACCCTCGAGATCGCGGTGCCGACCGCGGCCGTCGGCGCGACGGCGAGCGCCGCCGACGTCCTCATCGACGTGAACAACGCCGTTTTCCTGCCCGGCGACTATTCGGGCGGCGGCTACACCGTGGCGCCCGCGCCGGTGACGCAGCCGAGCCCCGTGATCGGCCCCATCACCCTCGACGGCAGCCTTTCGGACTGGACGAGCGCCGACCGGATCGACCATCCGGGCGCGCGTCAGGCCGGCTATGAACTCTATGGCCGCTACGTCGGCGACAACTACGTGGTCGCCATCTCGTCCGCCGTGGCGATCGGCGCCAACACCACGATCTGGCTGAACACCGACCGCGACGCGAAGACCGGCTACCAGATCTTCGGCACGGGCGGCGGCGCCGAGTACAACGTCAATTTCGGCAATAACGGGATGCCGGCCCTGTACACCGGGGCCTCCGGCCAGACCCTCGTCGGTCAGGTCGCCTACGGCACGTCGAGCGACCATCGGGTCGTCGAGATCGCGATCCCGAAATCGGCGCTGGCGGGGGCCCCGAGCGCGATCGACATGCTCCTCGACATCAACGACCAGGCCTTCCTGCCGAACGATTACGGGTCCTACCGCTATACCATCACGGACCCGGCCACCCTGCCGGCGGTCGCGAATCACGGCGTGAAGGTCGGCATCGTCTTCTCGGAATCGAGTGCCAAGACCTATTTCAGCACGACGGCCTATTCACAGCTCTTCATGGCCGCCCAGAACCAGGCCGCCATGGCGGGCGTGCCGTTCGATCTTCTCACCGAGAGCGACCTGACCGACATCGCCAAGATCTCGCAGTACAAGTCGCTGATCTTTCCCTCGATGAGCGCGGTCGCGCTCGACAAGCTCGGCGCCGTCGAGAACACGCTCACCGATGCGGTCTACCATTACGGCGTCGGGCTGGTCACGGCCGGCAACTTCCTGACCAACGACGCCACGGGCGCGCTTCTCCCGGGGGACCCCTATTCCCGCATGAAGAGCCTGCTCGGGCTGACCCGGGATGACGGCGCGGGGCTCGGCGCCGTCAAGGTCGAGGCCGGGGACATCAGCCATCCGGTGATGGCCGGTTACACCGCCGGGGAGGACATCCGCGACTACGCCGCCCTCTCGACCTCCTGGTTCACGCCCGTCGACGGCAGCGCGACGACGCTCGCGACACAGACCACGTCCGGGGGAACCCACGCGGCGGTCCTGGCGACGCATACGGGGGGCAACAACGTCCATTTCGCCAACGAAAACCTGCTCGGCGACAACAACATGCTCGGCCACGCCCTCGATTGGTCGGCCGGCCTGTCGAACGGCCCGTCCGTCAGCCTGCAGATGAGCCGGCAATCGGCGCTGTTCGCCTCGCGCACGGACATGGACCAGTCGCAGGAATCCTTCGACGTCAGCCCGGAAGGTGGCGGACCGGGGATCTACGACAAGCTGCTGCCGATCCTGGCGCAGTGGAAGGCCGACTACAACTTCGTCGGATCGTACTACGTCAACATCGGCAACAACCCGCCCGATCAGACCACGGACTGGACCCGGTCCCTGCCCTATTACCGGCAGATGATCGCCATGGGCAACGAGATCGGAACGCATTCCTACACCCATCCGGAGGACACGAACGTCCTCACCCCAGCGCAGATCCAGTTCGAGTTCGAGCAGTCGAAACTCGTCCTGCAGGACAAGCTCGGCATCCCCGTCACGGGGGCGGCGGTTCCCGGCGCGCCGGAGACCCTCGCCACGGCGCGGCTGATCGACCCCTACTTCTCCTACATCAGCGGCGGCGCCTCCCTGGCCGGGGCGGGCTATCCGGGCGCCATCGGCTACCTGTCGCCGGACGACAAGAATTCCGTCTACATCGCGCCCGACACGTCCTTCGACTTCACCCTGGTGGGCTTCCAGGGCAAGACGGCGGCGCAGGCCTCCGCCGCCTGGGCGGCCGAGTGGGCGGCCCTGAAGGCCCATTCCGACCTGCCGGTGGTGGTCTGGCCCTGGCACGATTACGGACCGACCGCCTGGCAGACCGACGCGCCGGCCCTGTCGCCCTACAACGCCGACATGTTCACGAGCTTCATCCAGACCGCCTACCAGGCGGGCTCGGAATTCGTGACCCTCGACGACCTCGCCCGGCGCGTCGCCGCCTTCGAGCAATCGACGCTAGATTTCAGCTTCAACGCGACGAACAACGTCCTCACCGCCACGGTGGGGTCGGGCGCCGCCGGCAAGTTCGCCCTCGACCTGGAGGGGGGCGCGGCGATCCGCAGCGTCGCCAACTGGTACGCCTACGATTCGGATAGCGTCTTCGTCGCCAGGACGGGGGGAACCTACACGATCGACCTCGGCCCGATCCCCGACGACGTGACCCACATCACGGCCCTGCCGTCGCGCGCCGACCTCGTCTCGGTCACCGGTGACGGGACGAAGCTCGCCTTCTCGGTGGTGGGCGAGGGCAACGTCCTGATCGACCTCGTCGATCCGGCCGGGCGAACGCCGCAGGTCACCGGCGCCACCGTCAAGAGCCTGAACGGCGACAAGCTCGAACTCGTCCTCACCGGCACCGGCGAGCACGACGTCACCGTGGGATTCGCGAACCGCGCGCCCGTCCTCGCCCACGCGATCGCCGACCAGACCACGAACGAGGACGCGCCCTTCGTCTTCGCGGTGCCAGCCGGCTCCTTCACGGACGATCCCGGCGACACCCTCGCCTACGCGGCGACGCTGGCGAGCGGCGCCGCGCTGCCGGCCTGGCTCCACTTCGATGCCGCGACGCAGACCTTGTCCGGGACGCCCCTGAACGCCGATGTCGGCACGCTCGCGCTCAAGGTCGCCGCGACCGATCCCTCCGGCGCCAGCACGTCCGGCCTCTTCGCGCTGACCGTGATCAACACCAACGACGCGCCCACCCTCGCGGTGCCGATCCCCGATGCCACCGCCGCCGAGGGCACGCCCTTCAGCCTGACCGTGGCGGCCAACACCTTCGCGGATGTCGATGTCGGGGATACGCTGCGCTACGCGGCGACCCTGGCCGACGGGTCGGCGCTGCCGGCCTGGCTCAGCTTCGATGCGATCGCGGAGCGCTTCTCGGGCACGCCGCCCGTGGGAGGCCCCGCGTCGCTGTCCCTGAAGGTCACGGCGACGGATAGCGGCGGGCTCACCGCGAGCGATACCTTCGATGTGGCCATCGCGGCCAGGAACCTCGTCCTCACCGGAACCACCGGCAACGACACCCTCACCGGCGGGCGCGGCAACGACACCCTGAACGGGCTCGCGGGGAACGATGTCCTCGACGGCGGCCCCGGCGCCGACACCATGACGGGCGGTGCGGGCAACGACACCTACGTGGTCGACAATGTCGGCGACCGGGTCGTCGAGGCCGCGGGCGGCGGCACGGACCTCGTGCAGACGACGCTCGGCGCGTACACGCTCCCGGTCAATGTCGAGGCGCTCGTCTTCACCGGCACGGGCGACTTCACCGGCACCGGAAACAACCTGGCCAATACCATCACGGGGGGCGGCGGCACCGACGTCCTCGACGGCGGCCTCGGCGCCGACACGCTGATCGGGGGTGCGGGCAACGACACCTACATCGTCGACAATGCCGGCGACCGGGTGGTGGAGGCGGCCGGCGGGGGCATCGACACGGTGCGCACCGCCCTCGCCTACGTGCTGCCGGCGGAGGTGGAGAACCTGATCCTCACCGGCACCGCGAACCGGCAGGGCACGGGCAACGCCCTCGACAACACGATCACGGGCAATGCGGGCAACAACGTCCTCGACGGGGGCGCCGGCGCCGATACGCTGATCGGGGGTGCGGGCAACGACACCTACATCGTCGACAATGCCGGCGACCAGGTCATCGAGGCCGCAGGCGAAGGCACCGACGGGGTGCGGACGAGCCTCTCCGCCTACACCCTGACGCCCAACGTCGAGACCCTCGCCTTCACGGGGACCGGCGACTTCCACGGCACCGGCAACGCCCTCGCCAACACCATCACGGGCGGGGCCGGCAACGACGTCCTCGACGGAGGCCTCGACAGCCTCGCCGACCGGCTCGTCGGCGGGCTCGGCAACGACACCTACATCGTGCGGGCGGGAGACATCGTCGTGGAGAGCGCCGGGGGCGGCAACGACGTCGTGATGACGGACCTCGCGGCCTACACCCTGACGGCCAATGTCGAGACCCTGGTCTTCACCGGCACGGGAGCGTTCACCGGCACGGGCAACGCCCTCGACAACGTCATCGTCGGCGGAGGCGGCGACGACGCCCTGCTGGGCAATGCCGGCAACGACCGCCTGGAGGGCGGTGCCGGGCACGACACCCTGACGGGCGGCGCGGGCGCCGACATCTTCATCTTCGACGCACCGAGCGGCACCAGCGCCGACCGGGTGATGGATTTCCGCGTGCTCCAGGGCGACAAGCTCGCCGTCCACGGCTCGGATTACGGGTTGGGGACCGGCCTGCTCCCCGCCGATTATTTCGAGACGGTCTCCACGCCCGGCGGTCTCGCCACGAAGGCGCATGCGGAGTTCCTGTTCAACAGCGCGTCCCAGACCCTGCTCTGGGACCCGGACGGGTCCGGCGCGGCGGCCGCCGTCTCGGTGGCGAGCTTCGCCACCAAGGTCGTGCTGCACGAGACGGACTTCGTCATTCTGTAGGACCGTCCCGGCCTGCTCGCGCGCCGGCATCGCGATGGTCCCATCGCGGTCCGGCGCCGGAGGCCGTGACATCCTCGGACCGGGACGATCCCGCGTCGCGCGAATCATCCCGGCGGGGTGCATCGCGCGTGGCGCCGGGCGCCTTCCCGGACGCCTCGGACCGCGCGACTTCTTGCAATGCGATATCGATTTACTGATTTTAGCGTGATCGACAAGTGACACAATCCGGCGTTTCAAGCATTCGCGCCGACATCGTTTTCAACAAAAGTTAAGTCTGTGAAATTTTTACAATGATTACTTGTAATTTAGAATACGTCGCTGTAACTGAACAAAACGTCGCAGTCTCGTGATCGACCTGTATCGCGACACTACCGACCCAGAAAATTGCAATGATCGCTACGGGAGGTATCGACTATGTCACTCGTCGCAATGGAGTCGAGCCTTTCGGCGACGGAGAGCGACCCATCCACCGTGGTCATTGTCGACCCGCGCGTCTTGTTCCGGGAGAGCCTGATCTTCCAAATTCAGAAGAACGGCGGCGCTCCGAACGTGCTGGGCTTCTGCACCGTCGCACAATGGCAGGCCGTTGCACGGGAGAGAGCGCCCGCATCCGTGATCGTGATCGCCGCCACCCACCGCAGCATCGCGCAGATGGAGTGCGAGCTGGATCTGCTCGCCGCCGTCAGCCCCGGCGTCCCCGTCGTGCTGCTGTCCGAACTGGAGGATTACCATCAGGTCGCCGAAGCGATGCGGCGGGGCCTGAGCGGGTTCATCCCGATGACGAGTTCGGTGAAGGTGGCCCAGAGCGCCATCGCGCTCGTGCTGGCGGGAGGCTGCTTCATTCCCTCCGGCATCGTCTGCACGCGCGACGCGGCGCCCGCCGCGAAGGGACAGGCGAGCGGATCGGTCCGGCTCACCGAGCGGGAGACCGCCGTGCTCGGCGCCTTGCAGATCGGCAAGCCGAACAAGGTGATCGCCTACGAACTCAACATGTGCACCAACACCGTGAAGGTTCACGTGCGCAACATCATGAAGAAGCTTCAGGCCAAGAACCGCACCGAACTGGCCTACCTCGTCAACACCAAGGGGGTGGTATCCTGGGGGCCGCGGATCGGCGGCGCCTGGTTCCACGCGCTGCCGGCGGTCGATCATGGCGCCGCGATGCAGCCCCTCGCCGCTTCGCCCCTGGCCTGAGCGAGGCCCCTCGCCGCCGCGACCCTCGCCGCCGGCGGGGGGCAAGGGATTCGCATCGTCTGGCAGTCGTTCATTCCGGGGCCGCCGAGGGGCTTGCGAACGGCCGGGGATCTGGCGGATCGGGAACCGCCGCTCACGCGGACTAACGCCGACGTGTTAGCGCATTCTTCCCCAAGTAATGCAGAGTGATTACAGCACGCATTACGTATTGCAAGGTAAAACCTTGTCCTGTCAGATGCTTCTGAAGACGTCGCGCGGAACGACGCCTCGCACCGGAACGGACGGCGATCGAGTCGGGGGAGCAGGCGGTGAGGGCAGCTTCGGGGCAGGCGTTGGGAACGGCGGGCTCCGAGCAGTCCGCCCTCCTGCTGGGCTGGCGCCGCTACGTTCCGGAGGCGATCGGGCTCGTCCTCTTCCTGGTCCTCGTGGATCATCTCTATTTCGACGGCACCCGCTTCGCCTGGATCGCGCCCCGCCCGTTCTGGATTCCCATCATCCTGATCTCGGCGCAGTACGGTCTCGCGGGCGGCGTCTTCGCCACCCTCGCGTCGACGCTGGCCCTGTACAGTTCCGCGCTGCCGTCGCAGCTCGCGACGCAGGATTACTATGCCTATTCGCGGCTGGTGGTGGCCGAACCGACCGCGTGGCTCGCCTGTGCGCTGGTCCTCGGCGGCTTGCGCAGCCTCCACATCTTCCACGCCGCGGAGTTGCGCCAGCAGCGGGACGACGCGCTGCAGGAGGGCGAGATCCTCGGTCGCGGCCTCTCGGACGCGATGGCGGAGATCGCCCGGCTCGAATTGCGGATCGCGAGCGAGACGCAGACCCTCGGCGCCGTGGCCCAGGCCTTCGGGCGCCTCGACGCCGGGGACGCGCCTCGGCCGGCCGCGAGCCTCGCCGAACTCGGCCGCCTCCTTATCGGGGCGAGCGCGATCACGCTCTACGGGCATGGCCCCGAGGGCTTCGCGGCCCTGGCCGTCGCCGGGGACGGCGCATCGCGCGACCACGTCGGCATCCCGCCCCTCGACGACGGCACGGTGCAGGCCCTGCGCCAGACCCCAGACCTCGTCTGGCGGCGCGACCGCGTGGCCGATGCCGAGCGGATGCCCGCCGGAGCGATCCTCGCCATCGGCATCCCCGCACCCGACCGCTCCGGCCCGCTCGGCCTCATCCTGGTGGAGCGGCTCCTGCCGAGCCGGACCCTCGCCGCCGCCGCTGCGCAGGCCCGGGACGTGGCGCGCGGCGTGGCCGGCCTTCTCGGGCGGGTGGAGCGATGATGATCGACGCGGAACCAGGCGGCGTCGCCGCGAGCGCCCGGACCGGCTGGGTCGTCGGCGGCCTCACGCGGACGCCGCCGATCTGGATCGCGCTCGCCACGGCTCTCGGCGAGGTCGCCCTCGCCCTCGCGCTGGTGAAGGGACTCGCCGGGCCGGCGCCGGTGCTGGCGGGCCACCTCGCCCTTTGCCTTCTCCTCGGCCTCCGCGCGGCGCAGGACGCGGACGCATCGGCATCCCTCGCCCACCTGACGCTCTGGACCTTCGTGGCCGGCCCGCTCGGCAGCCTCGTCGCCCTCGGGCTCGCGATCCTCGACGGGGTGGCGGGCAAGCCCGCCCTGGCTCGGGATTTCGGGAGCTGGGTCGAGGCGGAGGGCGCCCTGGAGCCGACCACCGCCTGCCGTCGCCTGAGCAGCGACCTGCGCGATGGCCGCCTCCGGGTCGGCAATGCCGGCGCGGTGCCGGCCCTGGCCGATGTCCTCGCGACGGGGCCCAAGGAGGCGAAGTTCGAGGCGCTGGCGATTGTCGGTCGCCGGTTCGATCCCGCCCTCACCCACGTCATCCGCGCGGCGATCCAGGATGCCGATCCCTCCGTGCGGGTCCTCGCCTCCACGGTGCTCGCCAAGCTCCAGACGCGCTTCACCCGCGACCTCATCGCCCTGGAGGAGGCCGCCGCGCGATCCCCCGACGACGCGGCGGCCTGGATCGCCCTCGCGCGGGCGCGCCGGACTTACGCCGAATCGGGACTGACCGAACCTCTTCAGGCCCGCGCGGAACGCGAGGCGGCCCGCCTCGCCGCCGGCCGGGCCGTGGCGGCGGAGCCCCGGAACGCCGCCGCGCAGATCCTGCTCGCGGAGATCGATGGCGCCGACGGTCGGCCCGCGGATGCGCCTCGACCGGAGACCGGCTCATGACGGCGCGCGGCACGGCAGCACCGTCGGACGTCTGCCTGCTGGTCGAGGGCGGCTATCCCTATCTTCTCGGGGGCGTCTCGTCCTGGACCGACAGCTACATCCGCAGCTTTCCGCACAAGCGCTTCAGCATCGTGGCCTTCACGGTGTCGAGCCAGGACCGCACGCCGAAATTCACGCTGCCGCCGAACGTCGACAGCGTCACCGACGTCCTCATCGATGCCTGTCCTCCCGGACGTCTGCCCATTTTACGCGGGCGCGACCGGGTCGCGCCGATGATCGAGAGTCTGCGCACGGTGCTGACCGAGGGCGACGGGGCGGCCTGGGCCGCCTGCGTCCGCGCCTTCGCGGCCCGCGGCCTCGGACAGCGGGCGCTGCTCGACTCGCGTGCCGCCTGGACCGCCCTGGAGCGGATCTACGAGGCGATGCTTCCGGGCGCGCCCTTCGTCGATTTCTTCTGGACCTGGCGCTTCCTGGCCCGCAGCCTCATCGCGGTGGCCACCGCCCCGATCCCGCCGGCTCGGATCTACCACGCGCTCTCGACGGGGTATCCGGGCCTGTTCGGTGCTCGCGCGCGGATTCTGACCGGCAGGCCCTTCGTCGTGACCGAGCACGGCATCTACACGAACGAGCGCCGGATCGAACTCTCCGTCGCCGACTGGATCTACGATTCCGGCGCGGGCGGGTTCGACGTGAGCGGCGCCACGCCCGAGTTGCGCCGGGTCTGGCTGAACGCCTTCAACGGCATGGCGCGGATCAGCTACGATTCCGCGGACCGCATCACGACCCAGTTCCGGACCAACCAGCTCTACCAGATCCAGGACGGCGCCCCGGAGGCGAAGCTCCGCGCCATCCCGAACGGCATCCGGCTCGACGAGTTCGCCGCGATTCCTCCGGGGCCGCTGCCGCGCCGCCCCACCGTCCTGCTGGTCGGCCGCGTCGTGCCGATCAAGGACATCCGCACCTTCATCCAGGCCGCCGGCTTGCTGCGCCGGCAGGTGCCGGAGGTCGATGCGATCATCGTCGGGCCGGAGGACGAGGACCCGGCCTACGCGGCCGAGTGCCGGGGCCTCGTGCGCCAGCTCGGCCTGCAGGACACGGTCCGCTTCCTCGGCCGGGTCCGGGACGTGCGCGCCTATTTCGGCCAGACCGACGTCGTCGCGCTCACCAGCATCAGCGAGGCGCAGCCCCTGGCGATCCTCGAGGCCGGCGCGGCCGGCGTGCCGGCGGTGGCCACCGATGTCGGCTCCTGCCGCGAGATCCTGGAAGGCCCCGGCGGCCCTGGCTCAGACACCGTCGGCGGCTACGTGGTGCGGGCCTGCGATCCCCAGGCCACCGCCGACGCTCTCGCGCGAATCCTGCGCGATCCCGCCTTGCGCGACCGCCTGGGGCGGAATCTGCGGGCCCGCATCCATGCCGTGTTCGATCAGGACCGCGTCGTCGGGCTCTACGAGGCGCTCTACGCCTCCCTGGCCCCGGCGCCCGAACCACCCCAGGGGCGCCCCGACACCGTCGCGGATCCCCCGACACCGTCGAGGGTCCCATGGCCGGCCTAGGCTTCGCGCTGGAGCGCATGACGCAGGGACGCTCGCTGACCAGCACCGCCGGCGCCTACGTCTACGCGGCGCTTCTGGTCGCCGGCCCCTGGATCTTCACGGTGCTGGCCATCGGCGGCATCGACCTCGCCGCCTGCCCCGGTGGCGACTGCCCCGGCTTGCCCGTCTTCCGGTCGATCATCATCTACAACGCACTGGTCTCGGCGATCCTGACCGGCCCCATCGCCTTCGTCTGCACCCGCTTCGTCTCGGACCGGATCTGGCTCAAGCGCTACGAGAGCGTCACCTTCGCGTTCGTGGTCGCCCAATCCGTGTTCGCCGGCACGGCGCTGGCGATCGCGGCACCCTTCTACCTGTTCGCGGCGGATCTGCCCGCCCCCGATGCCCTGGCGGGGTTGCAGAACCTGATGCTGATGGGGGCGGCCTGGCTCCTCATCCCGTTTCTCGGGGCGATCCGGAGCTACGTCGCCGTGGCCATCGCCTTCGCGGCCGGCGCGGGCCTCATGGTGGCGCTGATCGCGGTGGCGCCGCGCAGCGATCCCCTGCACCTGCTGACCGCCTTCAACGTCGGCCTGACCGTCATCGACCTGCTCCTCGCCCGGCGTCTCCTGCGGGAATACGGCATGGCGCTCGTCCCCGACGGCGCTCTGGCCCGCACGCTGCGCACCCACTGGGACCTGCCCTTGATCGGGCTGACCTGCGCCCTCGGGCTCTGGGTCGACAAGCTGATCATGTGGTGCGCGGCACCCGTCGGCGTCACCATTGTGGGCGGCGCCTTCCGGACCATGCCGAACTACGACACGCCGATGTTCTGGGCGCAGCTGGCCTCGATCCCGATCCTCGCGGTGTTCTTCGTCCACGTGGAGACGAACTTCTTCCGCCTCAGCCGCGCCTTCTACGGCAGCCTCGCCAACGGGGTCAGCCGGCGGGACCTGACCCGCATGATGGCGCGGCTGTCGCATTTCGTGATGGCCAAGCTCGTCGGGCTGTTCATCGCCCTCTCGGCCGTCGCCCTCATCGCGATCCTGATCTCCTTCGTGGTGATCGAGCCCCTCGGCCTGCGGGCGAGCCAGATGGGCATCCTGCGCGCGGCCCTGGCCGGGATGGTGTTCCAGACCAGCTCCTCGTTCTGCTTCATCTTCCTGCTGTACTTCGACCTGCGCCGGCACGCGCTCGCGGTCTCGGGGACGTACTTCATCCTCAACGGCACGCTGACGGCGGCCCTCCTGCCCCTCGGCTTCCCGTATTTCGGCTACGGCAACCTGCTCGCCTCGGCGCTCACCTTCCTGCTCGCGGTATTGATCCTCGCCCACGAACTGCCCTGGCTGCATTTCCACGCCTTCGTGACCAACAACACCTCCCTCCGAGCGAGTCCGAGCGATGGATAGCGGTCCCAAGCACCCGTCCCCGGGCCTCCCGCCCCCGACGCTCCCGCGCCGCAGCGTGCTGGGGCTGCTCGGCGGCCTCGGCGCCGCCGGTCTCCTCGACCGTCCGGCCCGGGCCCAGCACTGGCTCGCGCGTCCGGGCCTGTCCTGGACCCTCTTCTACGGCGAGGACCTCGATCCCGAGGAATTCGAGGAATTCGACATCGCGGTGCTCGATCCGGGCTTCAAGCGCCCGGTCGCGTCGGTGACGGCCCTCGGCACGCAGGCGCTGGGTTACCTCAGCCTCGGCGAGATCAAGCGCACGAGCCCGTTCTTCCCGCGTCTGAACGATCCCGACACCCTGCTGTCCGAGAATCCGAACTGGCCCGACACCGTCCTCTGCGACGTGCGCCGCCCGGCCTGGCGCGCCCTGGTCCTCGACGTGGCGATTCCGGCCCTGCTGGAGCAGGGCTTCTCCGGCCTGTTCTTCGATACCCTCGATACCCCGCCCCACCTCGAACAGACCGACCCCGAGCGCTTCGCCGGGATGCGCGAGGCCGCCATCGACCTCGTGCGCACGATCCGCCAGCGCTTTCCCGGCCGGACGCTGCTGATGAACCGCGGCTACGCCCTGCTGCCCGAGCTGACGGACGCCGTCGACGGCGTCGTCGCCGAGAGCCTGCTGACGACCTATGACGGGCGGGCGAACGGCTATCGCTGGATCGAGGAGACCGAGCGCGATCAGCACCGGCAGGCCCTGCAGCCGCTGCGCGACGCCTCACCGCCCGTGCCGATCCTCAGCCTGGATTACTGGGACCCGGAGGATGCGGACACGATCCGCGAGATCTATGCCCGCGAGCGTGCCCTCGGGCATCGGCCCTACGTCGCGCAGGTCCTCCTCGACAAGATCATCCGCGAGCCCGTCGCAACCGCGCAGAGATGAAGTCCATGCGTCTGGTCCCGGCTGCTGTCGGATGGTGTCCTAATCCTTTCGTGTCAATTGCGCCGAACGGGTGTGTCCTGTGAACTGATCCGCGTTGTGCTTGGAAAAAGCCTCGGGGGCATACGATGGACAGCAATATGTGGCAGGCAAAGCGCGTCGCCGTCACCGGGGCCGGCGGCTTCATCGGCAGTCACCTCGTCGATGGCCTCGTCCGGGCGGGTGCCGAGGTCACCGCGATCGTCCGCTACAATTCCGGCGCGCGGATGGGCAACCTCGACTTCCTCGACCCCGAGGTGCGGGCCGCGACGACGGTCGCCTTCGGAAACATCGAGGACAGCGACTTCATCTACCAGACCCTCGAGGGCAAGGACGTCGTCCTGCATCTCGGCGCCCTGATCGCGATCCCCTATTCCTACGAGGCCCCGCGAAGCTACGTGCGCGCCAACATCGAGGGCACGCTGAACGTGCTCCAGGCCGGGCGCCGCGGCACGATCGGCCGGATCGTCCACACCAGCACCTCGGAGGTCTACGGCACCGCCCTGCGCGCGCCCATCGACGAGACCCACCCCCTCCAGGGGCAATCCCCCTACTCCGCCTCGAAGATCGCGGCCGACAAGCTCGCCGAGAGCTTCTGCCGCTCGTTCGACCTGCCGGTGGTGACGCTGCGGCCCTTCAACACCTACGGGCCGCGCCAGAGCGCGCGCGCCTTCATCCCGACGATCATCTCGCAGGCCTGCGCCCGCGACGAGATCCGCCTCGGCTCGCTGACGCCCGAGCGCGACATGACCTACGTGTCCGACACGGTGGCGGGCTTCCTGGCGGCCGGCGTGCAGCCCGGCATCGAGGGCATGACCATCAATCTCGGCACCGGGGAGACCCACTCGGTCGGATGGTTCGCGCGCCGGATCCTCGACCTGATGGGCGTGGACAAGCCCATCGTCACGGAGGCGCAGCGCCTGCGCCCCGAGCAGAGCGAGGTGCTCAAGCTGATCTCCGACAACAGCCTCGCCCGCAGGGCCATGGGCTGGACCCCCCGGATGAGCATCGACGACGGACTCTGCCGGATGATCGACTTCGTGCGCTCCAATCCCGGCTTCTACGCCACCGACCGCTACGTCACCTGAGGGCCGTGGCGCGCCCGGTCCGGCGGCGCGGGATGCGTGAGGGAATTCCCGGATTGACTCGCGCGCGTGCTTGCGGTTTCCGATGGTGGCCGGGCCGATGACGAACGGGGCCGGCCCGGAAGGCGACGTGACGATGAGGGCGCCCGAGCGATGGGCCGGTGGGGCCGGGACGGCGGCGCGGCGATCGGCGCGCGCGGCGCTGGCGGTCGTGCTCCTGCTGGCCGGCGGCGCCTCGCGGGCGCGTGCGCAACCCGACGACGTCTCGGCGCTGTTCGCGCCCGGAACTGTGTTCTCGGTCGGGGCGCTGTCCGGGGTCGGTCCGCGCTTCCAGGGGGCGAACCGGGCCTCGCTCTGGGGCCTGCCCTACCTCTCGTTCCGACGTCCCGGCGAAGCGCCGGAATGGTGGTCCCCCGACGATGGCCTCGACGCCGACCTCGTCGAGACGGGTCCGTTGCGGGTGGGCCCCGTGCTCGACCTGCGCGACGGGCGTTCCGCCCGGGACACCCGCCACGTTCCCGATCTGCCGACGGTGCCGCTCACGGTCGGCCTCGGCCTGTTCGGCGAAGTCTGGCTCGAGCGGGACACGCTGCGCCTCCGGGCCGAGGTCACCCAGGGCGTGCGGGCGCATGACGGCGTGCTGATCAAGCTCGCGGGCGATGCGATCCACCGGTTCGGGCGCTTCACGCTCAGCGGCGGCCCGCGGCTCGTCCTCGCCGACGCGGCCTCCCAGCGAATCGATTTCGGCGTCCCGGACCGTGCCCTTGGCCTGAAACCCTACGACCCGCGAGGCGGCCCGCGTTCGGCGGGTCTGGCGGCGGCCCTGGCCTACGACTGGTCCGACGATTGGCAGACTCTCGTCTACGGCCGCTACGACCGGCTGCTCTCCGCCGCCGCCGCGAGCCCGATCGTCCGGCGGTTCGGAACGGTCAACCAATTGTCCGCGGGCGTGGGCGCGATCTATTCTTTCCGCAGCCCGCCGTGACGGACCCGATCACGCCAACGTCAAACACGAATTCGTGATCGAGTGATGTAAATTTGCATCGCGCTCCGCGAATGTCGTTTTGCGCAGTTTTCGTCCGGATTATTTCTGAATTTGTCTGGCACACCGTCTCCAACGAGGGGGCGGAATTTGAAACGCGTATTGCTCACCGGCGCGACCGGTCTGATCGGCGGAGCCGTGCTCCACCATGCTCTCGACCGGGACGACGCCACGGAGTGGGTCTGCCTCGTCCGTTGCGGCAGCATCGAGCAGGGACGCCAGCGCGTCGCCGCCAGGCTCGCCCGCTTCACCGATCCGTTCACCGCCCAGCGCCTGGCCCGCAAGATCGAGATCGTGCCCGGCGACTTCACCCGCGCCGACCTCGACATGGACCCGCGCCTCGACGGCCTCACCCACATCCTGCACCTGGCCGCCGACACCTCGTGGTGGGGCGACGAGCGGGTCAACCGGACCAACCACGACGGCACCCTGGCGCTGGCCCGCCGCGCCCGCGCGATGTCGGGGCTGCAACGCTTCCTCCACGTGGGAACCGCGATGATCTGCGGGGCCAACGCGCCGCATCACGTCGAGGAGGCCGCCTATCCGGCCGCCGATGCCCGGCATCTCGTCGCCTACACGGTGTCGAAGGCGGCGGCGGAATCCTCCCTCGCCGAGCACTTCTCGGACCTGCCGATCGTCGTGGCCCGTCCCTCGATCGTCGTCGGGCACTCCGTCCTGGGCGCCGGCCCGAGTTCCAGCATCCTGTGGGTGGTGCGCGCGGCCGACCGCCTGCGCATGCTGCCCTGCGCGCCCGAGAGCAAGGTGGACATCGTCCCCTCCGACTGGGTCGCCGAAACCCTGCACGGCCTCCTGTTCAAGCCGAGCCTCGCGCACCGGCTCTATCACGTCTCGGGCGGTGCCTCGGCGAGCACCTCCTGGGCCGACCTGATGCGGGCCTTCGAAGCGGCCGAGCCCAGTGACGGCATCCGCGCCTTCACCCGCTTCGATCTGGCCGATCGCGCCACCCTGCGCGCCCGCTTCGCGCAGGTCTTCGGGCTCGACGGTTCCCTGAAGCAGGCGATGCTGCGCGCGACCCGCGCCTATTACGCGTTCTGCTCCCTCGATCTCAGCTTCGACAACACCCGCCTGCTGGCGGAGGGCTTCGCGGCACCGCCGCCGCTGCCGGCCTATCTCGGCACCTGCCTGGCGAACTCGGCCGAGATCGTCGACCAGTTCGCCGACGATCTGGAGATGTTCACCGCACCCGCCCCCAGCCAGCCCGCGGCGCTGACGGCCATCGCATGAACCCGTTCCTCATCCTCTCCCTGGCGATCGGCGCGGAGATCACCGCCACCCTCGCCCTGAAGGCCGCCGACGGCCTGACCCGGCCGGTGCCGACCGTCCTGGTGGCCCTGGGCTACGGCACGGCCCTGTGGCTGATGTCGACCAGCATGGACATGCTGCCGATCGGCGTCGTCTACGCCATCTGGGCCGGCGTCGGCATGGTGGGCGCGGCTCTGGGCGGCGCGCTCCTGTTCGGCGAGCCGGTCAGCCCGACGATGATCGTCGGGATCGGCGTGATCGCCCTCGGGGTCGCGATCCTGGCCTCGGCGCAGGTGAGCCACTGAGACCGCGCGGCGCCTGAGCGAAGCCCAAATCCGCCATCCCTCAGGGATCGCCGGAAGGGATCGACCGGCCGGCGGGCGATCCGCCGATGCGGGGCGGCCCGGCTGCGGCTGCCTCGAATTCGACACGCCGTCGCGTAACCTGCACGGAGCGTGGCTGTGGGAGTCCTGCGGCCTCGCGGATTTTTGCGTTGCGCGCGAAACGATGTCACGCAAATCGCATGCGGATCGCGTATTGCAGCCCGCGATACGTCGGCGACCGCCGGACCCGTTCTGGAATCGTCGCCCGACGGGGTTGGACGGCGCTTCCACGTCGCGATTCGCATGATGGCCTCATCCGGCGTGTCGTTCGCGTAAAACCGCGGATCCGCCGGATGCCGCTCCACGACCAACCCGAATCGAAGTTACGCCTGATGAATGGGACAAAGCGTTCGATCGCCAGGATCGTCATTCCGCTCGGCCTGCTGATCTGCGCGATCGTGGCCGCGAGCATCTGGACCGGCCCGACCCTGGGGTTCCTCACCTGGGCGGCCGCCTCGATCCGGGAGCGATTCGCCGCGACGGAGACCGCCGGGACGGACGAGTCCGGGGCGCGCCCGGCCCCGGTGGCGCGCGTCTTCCGTCCCACCCCGGCGCAGCGCGCCGCCCTCGACATCGTCACCGTGAAGGCGGTGGGCTTTCGCCCCGAGGGCATGGCGGAGGGCCGTATCGCCCTCAACGAGGACGACAACGTGCCCGTCACCTCGCCCTATGCGGGCCGGGTGACGAAGGTGCTGGTCCGCGCGGGCGACGAGGTGAAGGCCGGTGACGTCCTCCTCACCCTCGAGGCCACCGACATGCTCCAGGCCCAGAGCGACTACCAGGCGGCGCTCAACACCATCGCCAAGGCGGCCGCCCTGCTGAAGCTCGACCAGACCATCGCGGCCCGGCAGCAGGAGCTGTTCCAGGCCAAGGCCGTCGCGCTCAAGGATTATCAGGCGGCCCAGAACGACGTGATCGGCGCCCAGAGCGACCTGCGCACCGCCGAGGCGAGCCTCGATGCGGTGAAGAACCGCCTGCGCCTCCTCGGCAAGACGGATGCCGAGATCGCCGCCTACGAGCGCAAGGGCACCCTCAGTTCGGAGACCCAGATCCGCGCCCCGATCTCCGGCACCATCGTCCAGCGCAAGGTCGGCCTCGGCCAGTACCTCTCCACGTCGAGCGACCCGGTCTTCGTGATCGGCGACCTCTCGACGGTCTGGCTGGTGGCCAACGTGCGCGAGAGCGAGATCCCCAAGATCCGCATCGGGCAGGAGGTCCAGGCGACGGTGGCGGGCTTCGGCGAGCGGCTCTTCAAGGCGCGGGTCGACTACATGTCGGCGAGCCTCGATCCGGCGACCCGGCGTCTGGCCGTGCGCAGCGAGGTCGAGAACCCCGACCGGGTCCTGAAGCCCGAGATGTTCGCCAGCTTCACGATCTTCACCGGGCCCGAGCGATCGGCGCCGGCCGTGCCGGTCGCCGCCATCGTCTACGAGGGCGCGCGGGCGCATGTCTGGGTCGCCCGCCCCGACGGCGCCATCGAGGCCCGCGACGTGAAGCTCGGCCTGATCACCGCCGGCATGGCGCAGGTGACGGAAGGGATCTCCGACGGCGAGGACATCGTCACGCGGGGCGCCGTCTTCATGGATCGGGCGACCAGCGGCGACAAGGCCTCCTGAGCCACCGCGCCCCACCCATCGTCGAGGCCAGCGCCGAGAACCACGTCCGATGAACAGCCTGATCGTCTTCGCCCTGCGCCAGCGCGTCCTGGTGTTCCTGCTGTTCGTGGTCATGCTCGCGCTCGGCTACGCGAGCTACACGCAGCTCAACATCGAGGCCTATCCCGACCCGGTGCCGCCGCTGGTCGACGTCATCACGCAGAATCCCGGGCAATCCGCCGACGAGATCGAGCGCTACATCACGATCCCCCTGGAGGTGCAGCTCGCCGGCATCCCCAACGCCACGGTGGTGCGCACGATCTCGCTGTTCGGCCTCTCCGACGTGAAGGTCCAGTTCTCCTACGCCTTCACCTACCAGCAGGCCCTGCAGCGGGTGCTCAACCGCCTGTCGCAGCTGCCGCCCCTGCCCAACGGCGCCCAGCCGCAGATCTCGCCCACGAGCCCGGTCGGCGAGATCATGCGCTACAAGGTGACGGGGCCGAAGGGATACACCTCGACCGAACTCAAGACCCTGCAGGACTGGGTGCTTCAGCGGCGCTTCAAGGCGATTCCCGGCGTCACCGACGTGACGGCCTTCGGCGGCCGGACCAAGGAATACGAGATCGCCGTCGATCTCACCCGGCTCCAGGCGCAGGGGCTGACCCTGGTCCAGCTCGTCACCGCGCTGAACAATTCGAGCATCAACGTCGGCGGCCAGACCCTGAACGTCGGCGAGCAATCGGCCGTGGTGCGCGGCATCGGCCTCATCCGCGACATGGACGACATCCGCGACACGATGCTGACCCAGGTCAACGGCGTGCCCGTGCTGGTGCGCGACGTGGCCGAGGTGCGGGTCTCGAACGCGCCGCGCCTCGGCATCGTCGGCCATGACGGCGAGAACGACATCGTCGAGGGCATCGTGCTGATGAGCCGCGACGGCGAGAGCCTGCCGACCCTGCGCCTCGTCAACGCCGAGATCGACAAGGTCAACGCCAGCGGCATCCTGCCCCCCGGCGTGAAGGTGGAGCGCATCTACGACCGCAGCGGCCTCATCCACACCACGACCCACACGGTGATGCACAACCTCGTCTTCGGCGTGGTGCTGGTCTTCGTGGTGCAGTGGCTGTTCCTGGGCTCGCTGCGCAGTGCCATCATCGTGGCGGCCACGATTCCCTTCGCCCTCGGCTTCGCCATCCTCATCCTGGTCCTGCGCGGGGATTCGGCCAACCTCCTGTCGCTCGGCGCCATCGATTTCGGCCTCATCGTCGACGCCACCGTCATCATGGTCGAGAACGTGTTCCGGCATCTGGCCGAACCGGAGCACGGCGAGGGTCAGGCGCCGCCGGGCGGGCTGACCGGGCGTCTCGGCACGATCGCGATCGCGGGCGCGGAGGTGAACCGGGCGATCTTCTTCTCGGCGACCATCATCATCGTGGGCTTCCTGCCGCTCTTCACGCTCACGGGCGTCGAGGGCCACATCTTCGGGCCGATGGCCAAGACCTACGCCTACGCGCTGCTCGGCGGCCTCATCGCCACCTTCACGGTCTCGCCCGCCCTGTCGGCGCTGATCCTGCCCAGGCACATGGAGGAGCGCGACACCCTGGTGGTGCGCCTGCTGCGCTTCGGCCACGTGCTGATCCTGCGCTTCGGCCTGCGCAACAAGGTGCTCTCGCTGCTGGTGCTGGTCGCCCTGCTCGGCGCTTCCGCCATCGCGGCGCGCACGCTGGGCCTCGAATTCCTACCGAAGCTCGAGGAGGGCAACCTCTACATCCGCGGCACCATGCCGGCCTCGATCTCCCTGGAGGCCGGCAACGCCTACGTGGAGCGCCTGCGCGGGATCATCGCCGACGTGCCCGAGGTGGTGACCGTGCTCTCGCACCAGGGCCGCCCGGACGACGGCACCGACGCCACCGGGTTCTTCAACGTCGAGATCCTGGCGCCGCTGAAGCCCTTCGACACCTGGCGCAAGGGCCTCGACAAGGAGGGCCTGGTTCGCGACCTCTCGGCCAAGCTCGACGAGGCCTTTCCGGGCATCGAGTTCAATTTCTCCCAGTACATCGAGGACAACGTCCAAGAGGCCGCGTCCGGCGTGAAGGGCGAGAACTCGGTCAAGATCTACGGCAACGACCTGAACGAACTCACCCGCACGGCCGAGGCGATCAAGGCCACGCTGTCGCGGGTGCCGGGCGTAGCCGACCTCGCGGTGTTCGCCTCCCTCGGCCAGCCCACGGTGCGGATCGACATCGACCGGCGCAAGGCCGCCCGCTACGGCCTCTTGCCGGGGGACGTGAACACCACCGTCCAGGCGGCGATCGGCGGCCAGACGGCGGGCGACCTCTACGAGTACGGCTCGGACCGGCATTTCCCGATGCGGGTGCGCCTCGCGCCGCAATACCGCAGAAGCCTGGAGACCATCCGCAACATCACCGTCGGGGCGACGAACCCGGCCGGCGGGGTGATCCAGGTGCCGCTCTCCGAGATCGCCAGCGTGGAACTCGTCTCGGGCGCGGCCTTCATCTACCGCGAGAACCAGGAGCGCTACATTCCGGTGAAGTTCTCGGTGCGCGGGCGCGACCTCGGCGGCGCCGTCTCGGAGGCGCAGGCCCGGATCGCCCAGGAGGTGACGCTGCCGGCCGGCTTCCACCTCGAATGGGTCGGGCAGTTCACCAACCTCCAGGACGCGGTGCAGCGCCTGTCCATCGTGGTTCCGGTGACGATCGCGCTGATCGCCCTGCTGCTCTACGTGAACTTCAGTTCCGTGACCGACATGGTGCTGACGCTGAGCGTGATCCCCATGGCGATGATCGGGGGCATCTTCGCATTGTTCCTGACGCTGACCCCGTTCTCGATCTCGGCGGCCATCGGCTTCATCGCCCTGTTCGGCATCTCCACCATGGAGGGCGTGATCCTGCTCTCGTACTACAACCAGCTCCTCGACGAGGGCTGGGGCCGGGCGGAGGCCGTGTGGCATGCCGCCAACGTCCGCATGCGCCCGGTGATGATGACCTGCGTCGCCGCCTGCGTCGGCCTGCTCCCGGCGGCGGTCTCCACCGGCATCGGCTCCCAGGTGCAGAAGCCCCTCGCCCTGGTGGTGGTCGGCGGCATCATGCTCGCCCCGAACCTGATCCTCGTGGTGGTGCCGATCCTGATCGCGCTGTTCTCGCGCCGGACACCGGCCGTGAACGCGACGCCCCCCGCGGCCCGCGCCGTGGCGCAGGCCGAGCACGCGTGACGTGGCGGGCACATGCGCGATAAGCCGCGTGCGCAACCGATCCGCCGCGTTGACTTCGGTGACGTCCCGACGCCTCTACGGCCTCGGACGGCGACAGGATTCTCCGGCACCATGACGGTTTTTCACCCCCATCAGGCTCCGGCCGGCAGGACGCCGCGTCGATCCGCGCCGATCCGCGCCGGCGTGCTCGCCGCCGCCCTGAGCGCGCTCGGCGGCTGCATGGTCGGGCCGGATTTCGTGCCTCCCGCCGATCCGCCCGTCGGCCGCTACACCAGCGAGCCCCTGCGCAACCCGAGCGCCTCGGACAACATCCGCACCGCCCATGGCGGCTCGGCCGACCAGAGCTTCGTCTCGGGCGCCGACGTGCCGGGGCAATGGTGGACTCTGTTCCACTCCCCGGCCCTCAACCGCCTCGTGGACGAGGCGCTCGCCAACAATCCGAACCTCGACGCGGCCCAGGCGGCCCTGCGGATCGCGCAGGAGAACGTCGAGGCGCAGCGCGGCACGCTGTTTCCGGTGGTCACCGCCAACGGCCTCGGCTCGCGCCAGAAGGCGCCGGGCGGGGCCCTGCAGGGGCCGCTCAACGACCCGCGGCAGCTCTTCTACAGCCTCTACACGCCGCAGGTGACGGTCTCGTTCACCCCCGACGTGTTCGGCGGCAACCGGCGCGAGATCGAGTCGCTGGAGGCGCAGGCCGAGAACCAGCGCTACCAGCTCGAGGCGACCTACCTCACGCTGACCGCGAACGTGGTGCTGGCGGCGATCCAGGAAGCGTCCCTGCGCGCCCAGATCGACGCCACCCGCAAGGTGATCCAGGCGCAGACCGACGTCCTCAACCTCTACAACAAGCAGCTGTCCCTCGGGCAGATCGCCGGCGCCGACGTGGTGGTGCAGCAGGCCGCCCTGTCGGTCTCGATGCAGCTGCTGCCGCCCCTGGAGAAGCAGCTCGCCCAGCAGCGCAACCTCCTGACCGCGCTGGTCGGCCGCCTGCCGAGCGAGGAGATCAGCCAGACCTTCACCCTGGCCTCCCTGCGCCTGCCGACGAAGCTCCCGGTCAGCCTGCCCTCCAGCCTCGTGCAGCAGCGCCCCGACGTGAAGGCGGCGGAGGCCAGCGTGCAGCAGGCGAGCGCGGCGGTCGGCGTCGCGGTCGCCAACCGCCTGCCGCAGTTCAACATCACCGCCAATGGCGGTGCCAGCGCGGTTCGGATCGCGCAGCTCGCGGCCTCCAGCGCCTCGTTCTACGGGATCATCGGCACCGTGGCGCAACCGATCTTCGACGCCGGAACCCTGTTCCGGCGCCAGCGCGCGGCGGAGGAGACGCTGACCCAGGCCCAGGCGCAGTACCGCGCGGTGGTGATCGGCGCCTTCCAGAACGTCGCCGACACCCTGCGGGCGCTCCAATCCGACGCCAAGGCGGTGGCGGCGGCCTCTGCCGCCGAGCGGGCGACGGGCGAGAGCCTCGGGCTGATCCGCAAGCAATACGCGGCGGGGGCCCTCAACAGCACGCAGGTGCTGATCGCGCAGCAATCCTACCTCTCGGCCCTGGTGACTTCGGCCGGCGCGCGCGCCAACCAGTACGCCGACACCGCCGCGCTCTTCCAGGCGCTCGGCGGCGGCTGGTGGAATCGCTCCGACGTGAGGCCGGCCCCGCCCAGTCGGGATCCCGCCAAGTTCCTCTGAGGTTCGGCGCCGAGCCCTTTGCCTGAGCTTGACCCCGGCGCCACGGCGCGGGAAGGCACGGGACCAACCGGATTCGAGGAATTGCCACGATGGCCACGCCCCGCGACCTCAAGGTGCAGATGGCCGGCGAGACCCGCGCCCGCGAGCGCGCGCAGGCCCTGGCGGCGACCCAGGGCGCGCGCGCAAAGAACGCCGAGGCCGCCGCGCGCGCGATGGAGGCCGACCGCGACGCCTGGAAGGCGCGCGCTTTGAGCGCCGAAGCCGAACTGGCGCGTCTCAAGGGCGACGCTTCGACCTAAGTCGCGGCAAGCATCACCGCGCCGGGTCGGGTCGAACAGGGTGCGCCGGCCGGCGTGAGACGCCGGGCCAGGGTGGTGACACGGGCCAGGACGACGATGCGTGCCGGCACCCGTCACGGAACAGGGGTTCCGCCGATGATCTTCTCGTCACGACAGCGAATGCGTTGGCGACAAAACGGGAGAGCTTCGACGTGACCACGGATACGCGCGAAATCTATGTGACGGCCCTGAAGAACACGCATGCGCTCGAGATGCAGGCGCTCCAGATCATGGAGCGGCAGGTCGAGCGCATCCAGCGCTATCCCGAGATGGAGGCGGCCCTGCGCCGGCACATCGAGGAGACCCACGGCCAGCGCACCCGGATCGAGGAGGCCCTGCACAGCCTCTCGGAGAGCCCGTCGGCGATCAAGGAGGGTGTGCTCGGGTTCGTCGGCAACATGATGGCCCTCGGCCACGTCCCGGCTCAGGACGAGATCCTGAAGAACGCCTACGCCAACCACGCCTTCGAGAACTTCGAGATCGCGGCCTACGAATCGCTGATCGCCATCGGCGAGGCCGCCGGGCAGCAGACGGCGCTCACCGGTTTCCAGCAATCGCTCCGTGAAGAAGAGGGGATGGCCCGCAAGGTCCGCGAACTCATCCGGCCCACCACCCTGCGCTACATCGACCTGACCACCTCGGGCGAGAAGGCCGATCGTTGATCGGCCGCTCCGCCTCGACGCGCCGATGCATCACGGCCGGCCTCGCGCCGGTCGTGATGCCGCGTGTCTCCGAGCGCGTGTCCGCCCCTCGCCTTCGGCGCCACCCCGCTGTGTCCCGCGCCCGCACCGCCACACCCCGTCCGGCCGGTCTCCCATGATGCTTCTCCGGGATCGCTGTGGCTCGGACCCGGCGTAGCTGTTAGAGATCCGGCGCTGACCAGGGGAGACGACGATTTTCGACGATGCATGGGCGACCGGCTTGGGCCTCGTTGCCGTCTTCGCCCTCGTGCTGGCCAACGGGTTCTTCGTGGCCGCCGAGTTCGCCATGGTCTCCGTGCGCAGGAGCCGGGTCGCCGAACTGGTCTCCGAGCGTCGGACCAACGCCAAGCCGCTCCAGCGCGCCACCGATCAGCTCGATGCCTACCTCGCCGCGACGCAGCTCGGCATCACGATCTCGTCCCTGGCGCTCGGCTGGGTCGGCGAGCCGGCCCTGGCGCACGTCATCGTGCCGGCCCTGAGCTTTCTGCCGGAGCCGGTCGGCACCACCGCCGCCCACACCATCGCGGTGGTGATCTCCTTCGTCATCATCACGTCGATGCACATCGTGCTCGGCGAACTGGCGCCGAAGAGCCTCGCGCTCCAGCGCAGCGAGCGCACGGCGCTGGCGGTGGTCCGCCCGCTCGGCGTCTTTCTGTTCGTCTTCCGCCCCGCCATCCTGTTCCTCAACGGCCTCGGCAACGGCATCGTGCGGATGTTCGGGCTCCAGGCGGGCCACGGCGAGGGCTCGCTGCACTCCACCGCCGAACTCAACCTCCTGGTCCAGGCGAGCCAGGAGGCGGGCCTGATCGGCGAGGCCCAGCAGGAGGCCGTGCAGCGCATCTTCTCCATCGGCGAGCGCCGGGTGCGTGACATCATGACCCCCCGTCACGAGGTGGAGTGGGTCGATGCCGACGAGGAGCGGGAGGCGATGCTCCGCTCCGTGCGCGAATGCGACCACGCCCAGCTGGTGGTGAGCCGCAGCGAGGTCGATGAGATCGTCGGCGTGGTGCGCAAGCAGGACCTGCTGAACCAGCTCCTCGACGGCAAGAGCGTGGACGTCCTGGCCGTGACCCAGGCCCCCATCGTGGTCCATGAGAGCATGTCGATCCTCGCCGTCCTCGAGACGTTCCAGGCCAAGCCGGTGCGGATGGCGGTCGTCGTCGACGAGTACGGCAGCCTCGAGGGCATCGTCACCCAGACCGACCTGCTGGAGGCGATCGCCGGCAACATTCCCGAGGTCGGCGACGAGCCCAGCGTGGTGGAGCGGGAGGACGGCTCCCTGCTCATCGACGGCATGATGCCGGCCTCGCAGGCCTTCGACCGGCTCGCCTTCGCGGAGCGGCCGGATTCCGACGATTTCACCACCCTGGCGGGCTTCGTGATCTTCCGCCTCGGCCGCATCCCGGCGACCGGCGACAGCTTCGAATCGAACGGCTGGCATTTCGAGGTCGTCGACATGGACGGCCGGCGCATCGACAAGGTGTTGGCCTCGCCCCGTCCCTGACGCCCCGTCGCCCATGCGGCGTCAGGCTGCCAGCGGCTCTCCGCCCCGGCGGGCCGTCAGGGTCAGGACGAGGGCCAGGAGCGCCACGCCGGCTCCGAACCACGGCAGGCTGCCGTAGCCGAAGCCGGCGGTGACGATGCCGCCTCCCAGGGCCGCGCCGGTGGCGTTGCCGAGGTTGAACGCGCCCTGGTTCAGGGTCGAGGCGAGGTTGGGCGCATCGGTGGCCGCTTCCACGACCCAGATCTGCAGGGGCGAGACCAGGGCGAAGACGAGCGCTCCCCAGACCGGCAGGGTCAGGACGGCGGGGATCGCGGCCTGCGCCGTGAAGGCGAACAGGGCCAGCACCGCGACCAGGGCCGCGAAGGCACCGATGACGGTGGCCATCAGGCGCCGGTCGGCGAGGCGCCCGCCGATGAGGTTGCCGAGGGTGAGCCCCACGCCGAACAGGAGCAGCGCGCCCGTGACCTGGGTCGGCGTCAGGCCGCTGACATTCTCGAGCAGCGGCGTGATGTAGGTGAAGACCGTGAACAGGCTCACCGAGGCCAGGGTGCTGATCAGCATCGGCAGGAGCACCGCCCAGCGCCGCAGGGAGCGGAACTCGCCCGCCAGCCCCCCGCGCGAGCCGGCCATGCCGCCGGGGACGAAGGCCAGGATGGCGGCGGCCGCCACGACACCCAGGGCGACCACCGCCCAGAACGTGGCGCGCCAGCCGGCGACCTGTCCCAGGGCGGTTCCGAACGGAACGCCGAGGACGTTGGCCAGCGTGAGGCCCGCGAACATCAGCGCGACGGCCTGGGCGCGCTGTTCGCGCGGCACCAGGCCGCTCGCCACCACCGCCCCGATGCCGAAGAAGGCGCCATGCGCGAAGGCGGTGACGATGCGGGCGATCATCAGAAGGTCGTAGCTCGGGGCGAGCGCACAGCCGACATTGCCGAACAGGAAGACCGCCATCAGCGTGAGGAGGGCGGTCTTTCGCGGCAGACGGGCGGTGGCGATCGCCACGATGGGCGCGCCGATGGCGACCCCGAGTGCGTAGCCCGACACCAGCAGCCCGGCGCGCGGGACGCTGACCCCGAAGCTCTCGGCCACCTCGGGCAGAAGCCCCATGATGACGAATTCCGTGGTGCCGATGCCGAAGGAGGCCGCGGCCAGGGCGAGGAGCGGTCGGGAGAGCATGAAGCGCCTGGGGCTGGAGCCGGCCTCCCGCCTTCTGCGGCGCGAGGCGGTTATGCTGCAATGCAGCGCGGTCCCATAGGGCTAACACGACGGAGCCGAATCAGCGTTGCGTCGGGCTCGGGGAGCCTGCGCGCGCGTCGTATGCCCATCGAACAGGGCTTCGGCCACGTCCGCCGAGGTCTTGAGGATAATCTTTTGTGCCGGCGTGACGTCTCATCCCAAATCCCTTTGATCCCTTCGGGATGGTGGATTTGGGCTTCGCTCAGGCGCCGCGCGGGCTGAGCGAGACCGTCTCCGCTTCGATCGAGCGGAAGACGGTCTCAACGAAGAAAGCCGGGTGGTCTCTCCGATGCGTCATCGGAGAGCCCACCCGGCGGGATGCGGGCGAAACGTCCGCCTCGATCCCCGGCTCGGCCGGGGGCACGGGGTCGACGCTCAGGCGTCGACCTTCTTGCGGGGGCCGCGCCGCTTCTTCTCGGGCTCCGGAGCCTCGTCGCGGGGCTCGGCCTTGGCTTCCGGGGCGGGCTCGCTGACGGTCTCGTCGGCGGCGCTGCGCGCGACGCCCTTGCGACGCTGCTGGCCGAGGCCGAGGGCGCGGGCGAGCTCCGAGCGCTGCTCGGAATAGCTCGCCGAGGTCATCGGATAATCGGGCGCCAGGCCCCATTTCGCGCGATACTGCTCGGGTGTCAGGCCGCGCAGGGTCAGGTGGCGGCGCAACGTCTTGTACTGCTTGCCGTCCTCGAAGCTGATCAAGTAATCCGGCGTGATCGAGCGGCGGATTTCCTGCGGCGTCGCCTTGGGCGGGCCGGCATCGGCCACCGGCGCACCGGCGGCGGTGACGCTGCGGATCGCCTCATGAACATCGCTCAGCAGCTTCGGTAGCTCGGCGC
Source organism: Methylobacterium sp. J-068 (assembly GCF_022829445.1). Classification (GTDB taxonomy): domain Bacteria; phylum Pseudomonadota; class Alphaproteobacteria; order Rhizobiales; family Beijerinckiaceae; genus Methylobacterium. The sequence goes on from NZ_JAKSXY010000084.1 coordinate 126,936, forward strand.
TCTGGACATGATTGTTGCTGACATAGGCCGAGACGATATCGGCCGCGAGGGTGATGAGCCGGGCTGCGTCGTTGTCTGTTTCATTCATGAGGCGATGCCGATCTGCATAAGTGTTGATGTTGTTTACTAGCGTAGGCCCACTTATTTTCTCAATCAAGATGTTCTTAGGCTGGTCAAGCGTTTTTTCCTCTCCGCGCTGTGGATCATTCATCAACTTTTCGCGCATCGCCTGCACGAGATCGAACAATCGCTCTCCGGTTGCCCGAAAAAACGATGGACCCACCTATGGCGGTGAAAGGATTGGCTTGTCCGAAAGTCTTTTCTTGGAAGATCGTCTGTTTTTATGAAGCGAACCGCGCTGTTCGACGGATCTGCTCACCGTATCGGGAGGAGGCTGCCGACGCAGCGGCGACTGTTCCCGTCCACGAACACCGTTCGATCCAGATTCCGATCAGGCTGCCGGCGATGGGCGCCGCCTCTCGGATCCGGACAACCCCGCCTCAATCGGAGTAATGCACTTTGATGGTCTTCGCAATCAGTCAGTCATGAAATAACGGTGGCATCAGCAAGATGTTCACTGATCAGATCGGGGATACCATTCCGGTCAGACGCACTGAATGGGTCGTCGTCACGCTATCCGGAGTCCGAGCGGGCGTATGTTCTTGCGGTGGGTGGCCGGCGGGGCGGGTATGTGATCCGGCCGTGCAGAGTTCGGGCCAAGCGGCTGACGAAGCTTCACATCCGGCTCGCGATGCTTTGTCGATGCAGGTGCGATCCGCGTCCTATACAGCGTCGCGGGGGACCCGCCCGCCACCGCTTCGTCGCGCGGATGGACCTCGATCGCGGCCGAACCCATCGCGGTGCGGCGTCCTTCGGTGCGGGATCGGAGGTCTCTGCGGCGCAACGCCGCGCGAGGGGGGCGGCTCGGGCCGTCGCCGCGCCACGACCGACCCCGGATCGATTGGTTCTCGCTAGGTGCAGCGAAGGCGCCGGGCCACGGGCGGCGCGTGCCGGACAAGACTTGGCCGGACAAGACTTGGCCGGACAGGACTTGGCCGGATCACGCGCGGCCTATGCCTGGATCGCGTGATCCCGTGGCGACCGGCGGCGGGTCGCCGCCGGCGTCCGGTCAGTCGAGCCCCAGCATCAGGCCGATATTCTGCACGGCGGCACCGGAGGCGCCCTTGCCGAGATTGTCGAGGCGCGCCACGAGGACCGCCTGCCGGACGCTCTCGTTGCCGAAGACACGCAGTTCGAGGCGGTCGGTGTCGTTCAGGGCCTCGGGCTCGATCCGCTCGGCGCCGTCGCCCCGGACCACCTGCACCAGGTCCTGGCCCTCGTAATAGGCCGCCAGCGCGGCTTCGAGATCGGCGACCTTCGGCGATCCCGGCAGGGTGTCGAGGTGGAGCGGCACGCTGACCAGCATGCCCTGGCGGAAATTGCCCACCGACGGGATGAAGATCGGCCGGCGGGTGAGGCCCGCATAGGCCTGCGTCTCCGGCAGGTGCTTGTGCGCGAAACCGAGGCCGTAGAGCAGGAACGGCTCGCCCTGCCCGGCCTCGTAGGTCTCGATCATGCTCTTACCGCCGCCGCTGTAGCCGCTGACCGCGTTGATGCTGAGCGGATGGTCGGCGGGAACCAGCCCCGCCTCGACCAGCGGGCGGATCAGCGCGATGGCGCCGGTCGGATAGCAGCCGGGATTGGCGACCCGCCGGGACTGCCGGATGGCCTGCGCCTGCCCCGGTTCGAGTTCGGCGAAGCCGTAGACCCAGGCCGGGTCGACCCGGTGCGCGGTGCTGGCGTCGAGGATGCGCGGACCGCCGCCGGCAAGGCCGTCGGCGAGCGCCACCGTCTCCTTGGCCGCCCCGTCGGGCAGACAGAGCACGACGAGGTCGACCTCCTGCAGCAGCGTGCGCTTGACGGCGACGTCCTTGCGGCTCTCGTGCGGGATGCTGCGCAGGGCGACGCGGCCCTCGCGCTCCAGGCGCTCGCGGATGCCGAGCCCGGTGGTGCCCGCCTCGCCGTCGATGAAGACCGTGGGCCGCCGCCCCGCGCCGTGCTCGCTCTCAGACATCGTCCATATCCTGTTCGTCGAACCACCGCGTCGTCCGCGATGATACGGTGCGGGCCACGTGACCAGGCCGCCTCTGCAAGTCAACGTCTTCGCGCAGGACCGACAAGGCTTGATGACGGCGCGACTGACCTGTGCATCGCGCAAGGCTGCCCGGAACGGGGCCCGGCGCCGACCGGTTGTCGCCGCAACGGACGCGAATACCCGGAGACGACGATGTCAGGCAGTGCGGAGAAGACCGACCCGAAGCTTTGGGACAAGGTGAAGAAGCGGGTGACCGAATCGGACAAGGGCGGCAAGCCGGGCCAATGGTCGGCGCGCAAGGCGCAGGCCGCGACCAAGGCCTACAAGGATGCCGGCGGCGGCTACGAGGGCGGCAAGTCGAAGGACAACCACCTCAAGCAATGGACCGACGAGGAATGGGACACCAAGTCCGGCCAGAAGAGCGGCGAGACCGGTGAGCGCTACCTGCCGAAGAAGGCCCGCGATGCGGTCTCGCAATCCGAGTACGACCGCTCGACGAAGAAGAAGCGCGCCGATTCGGCCAAGGGCAAGCAGTTCTCGAAGCAGCCGGCCGACGTGGCGAAGAAGACGGCCGCGGCGCGCAAATCCGGTTCGACTAAGACGAAGGCTGACCTGATGAAGGCGGCGCGGGACAAGAACATTCCCGGTCGCTCGAAGATGTCGAAGGGCGAGCTGGAGCACGCCCTGCACGCCTGACGGCGGCCGTCGCCGTCAGGCGACGAGCTCGCCCCAGGACGGCTTCCAGAGGTTCTGGGGATCGATCACCACGATCTCCCGGCCGCTCTCGTTGGCCACGTGGACGGCGATGCCGAAGGCCTGGGCGATAGGCATCGTGCCGGTGGTGCTGAACAGACGGCCATCGGCGAGCTTGACCTCGCCGGTCGTCGCGCCCTCGGCCTCGGCGAGGCAGAGGGTGACGGCGGAGGCGTCGGGCTCGCGAACGCGCCGGAAGGGTTTGGCCATCGTGGGGGCGTCTCTCTCGCGGGGGTGACAAAAAGAAAGGGCGGCCGAAGCCGCCCTGTCCTGATTCCGTATCGGTTCGCTTCAGCGCTTCGAGAACTGGAAGCTGCGGCGGGCCTTCTTGCGGCCGTACTTCTTGCGCTCGACCACGCGGCTGTCGCGGGTGAGGAAGCCCTCGCGCTTCAGCGGCGCGCGCAGCTCCGGCTCGTAGTAGGTCAGCGCCTTGGAGAGGCCGTGGCGCACGGCGCCGGCCTGGCCCGAGAGACCGCCACCATGCACCGAGACGGTGATGTCGTACTGGTCGACGCGGTTGGCGATGGTGAGCGGCTGGCGCAGGATCATGCGCAGCACGGGGCGGGCGAAGTAGGTCTCGACCGCGCGGCCGTTGACGACGACCTTGCCGGAGCCGGGCTTGATCCAGACGCGGGCGACCGCGTCCTTGCGCTTGCCGGTGGCGTAGGCGCGGCCCTGGGCGTCGAGCTTCTGAACGTGGACGGGGGCCGCGTTCTCGGGGTTCTCGACGTTGGCGCGGTTCAGGTCGGAGAGGGACTGGAGGGTCGCCATGATCAAGCGCTCACGTTCTTGCGGTTGAGGCTGCCGACGTCGAGCGCCTGCGGCTGCTGGGCGGTGTGGGGATGCTCGGAGCCCTTGTAGACCCGGAGGTTGCCCATGATCTGGCGGAAGAGCGGGCCGCGGGGCAGCATGCGCTCGACGGCCTTCTCCACGACGCGCTCGGGGAAGCGCCCGTCGAGGATGAACTTGGCCGTGCGCTCCTTGATGCCGCCCGGGTAGCCGGTGTGGTGGTAGTACACCTTCTGCTCGCGCTTGCGGCCGGTGAACTTCACCTTCTCGGCGTTGATGACGATGACGTTGTCGCCGCAATCGACGTGGGGCGTGTACGCGGGCTTGTGCTTGCCGCGCAGGCGCATGGCGACGATGGAGGCGAGCCGGCCGACGACCAGGCCCTCCGCATCGACGATGATCCACTTCTTGTCGACGTCGGCGGGCTTCAGAGAAAAGGTCTTCATCCCGTGGCGTTCCGTATGATGTCTGAATTCAAAACGATGCGCCGCCGCGTGGCGGACGCGGCGGCGTTGCCGGGTCTCTAGGGGCTGGCGGGCGCGCCGTCAAGGGAGAATGCGGTTTCGGAAACCGAAAACCGGAAAAGCGCAACGATCGGAAAGGCTTCGGTGAAGTGGTATCAGAATACCGCAATCGCGACCGCCCTCCCCCGTGGCGGGGGCAGGGCTCGCCGCGCTACCGCTCCGGCGGGATCGCGTAGGTGCCGGTGGCGTGGCAGACGAGGCTGTCGCCGTCCGGCGTGGTGATGTGGACCTCGCCCACCGCGAGGCGCCGGCCGAGCTTGAGCAGGCGCGCCGCGGCGACGAGGCCCGCCGGGCCGGGCCTGCGCAGGAAGTTGAAGCTGAGGCTGGTGGTGACGGCGAGCGCCACCGGGCCGAGGGTGGCGAGGATCGCCGCATAGAGCGCGTAATCGGCGAGCGCCATCATGGACGGGCCGGAGACCGTGCCGCCGGGGCGCAGGTGGCGCGTGTGGTGATCCATCCGCATCCGCGCGAGGCCGGGGCCGACCTCCACGAGATGATAGGTGCGCCCGCCCGCATCCATCTGCGGAAAGGCCGATTCGAGGAAGGCCACGGTCTCGGAGAGCGACAGGGCCTGCGGCAGGGTCTCGGACATGCCTCACCTTGCAGCATGGCCGGTCCTGCCCGACAAGAGCAGGCATGCGCGCCCACGATGCCTACGACCCCGCCCTGATCCGCCGCGTGCTCACCGAGACTAAGCACATCGCCCTTGTCGGCGCCTCGGCGAACCCGGCCCGGCCGAGCCGCCACGTCATGGAATTTTTGCTGGGGCGCGGGTTTCGCGTGACTCCGGTCAATCCGGGGCTCGCCGGGCAGACGCTCCTTGGTCAGCGGGTGGTGGCCCGCCTCTCCGACCTGCCCGAGCCCGTCGACATGGTGGAGATCTTCCGGAGTTCGGATGCGGCGGGTGGGGTGGTGGACGAGGCGCTGGCCTTGCCTTGGACGCCGCGCTTCATCTGGATGCAGGTTGGGGTGCGGGATGCCGCCGCCGCCGCAAGGGCGGAGGCGGCGGGAGTTATGGTGGTGATGGATCGGTGTCCGAAGATTGAATTTTTTTGGTAGTCTAGGGTACTATTTATTTTGCGTGGCGATGGAACCTATTATCTATGAATAATCAGCTTGGTGGGCGTGTTGATATTTTAAAGTGCAAAACAACGAACAAATTTTTAATAAGCTTCTGAAGCGATCCAGATAGTTAAAGGTGGTTGTCCTTCTGGGTTTTTAATGAGCTCAAAGGCGTACTATTTTAGATATCGACAATCGATCGTTATCAATGATTGGCTTCGCGAGATCGGAACAGCTCCGTGAAGATTTCGGTTAATTCACAGGCGCGGCCTTCCTCTAAAGGGCGGCTTATTGGAGAAAGATCCTCTTTAGTTTTAATTAAATCAACGGCTAGCAATGCGCGTTGAGGTTTTTGTCCATGTTCCGCTCCATCAGGATAGTAATCCTCGATTGCACCGCGCGACAATACGCAGATACCGGCAGCCCGAAGTCCATCTAGAAGCGGTAAGAGATGTTGTCTTGATTTATCGTCTTCACGACAAGCATTAATGCGCGCTATATCTTGCTCCCATGTAAATAGCTCATCAAAAATCTCAATTTCTTCTGGTCGGATATGTCCAGTTTTTTGAACTTCTCGAAGTATAAGTTTGGCCTTGTTGTATCTGATCTTAAAATTCTCGGTATGAACCTTGTCTTTTATTTTACGAGCGTTGGGCTCGGCAGAGATTTTAAGTTCCTTGACGCGAGCATCAATATTCATAACTGCCGTTGATCTGATATCATTCAGATCGGCCGGTGCGCCTAGATGTTGGTATCCGTCGAATATTGCGTCAAGATCAGCGACAATCTTAACTGGCAGACCAAATGCTTCATAGAAACGTCTAAATTTCGCAAAATTTCCCTTGCCAGAGACTCTCACTAAAGAGACACACTTGCTGTCAAAGCACCATTCTTCGTTCAAAATTTTTGCTGTATGTTTGCAATAGAAATCATCTGATTCCCCCTCAAATAAAATTATGCCACGACTAAAAAATGCTGCATCTGTGTTTTCGAACTTGGTCAGTCGAAATACTTCAGCATTGTCCGGGTCTAGTTTTACACTAATTGGATATAGCCGGCCTACAGATTTTGGCCGAGCCGTTTCTTTAGATACTCTAATAAAACTGGCAGTTACTCCGGGTTCGAAGAAAATAGGAGAATGAGTTGTCACTATCACTTGGTTAGAAATACTGATTTTTGCCAAAGTTTTGAATAAGATTCTCTGAGATCGAGGATGAAGATAAAGCTCTGGTTCTTCGAAGAGAAACATCAATGGTCGACGAGATGGAGAAACTTCGGCCATTTCTAATTGCGCGGTTTCAGTTTTGTCGCGGTGCTGAACGTAAGTTTGAAGCAAAGCAAATGTAAGAGATCGTTTTATACCATCACCCTTGTTGTCAATTAAGTCTCTCGATCCATCGTCAACATATATTTGGGCTGCGCTCAAGATTGTTTTGATTTCTGGCGGCGGAACATTTAGTTCCAGTTTGATTGACGGGAAGTTATCTTGCAAAAACCCTTCAATTGTTTCCTCTAATTTTTTCACAGTGTCGTGACGCCCATCTACGGTGTCTCCTTCAATATCTATGCGGTTTAATAGTCGATTAAGTGAAGTAAGGGATTCTTGTATGTTTGAGAGTTCTGAGTTAAGACCTTCAAGCAAAAGTCCCATGAGTCGACCAAAAGGGGTTGACTGAGTGGTCTTTAGGTCATCAATAAGGTTTTTGACTGCAGGAATGTAAATTGGCTCAGGCAAAAGATTAGTTATTGAAGAGCTGATACCGGTGGGGAGAGGGCATTCGGTTAACTCATGCTGATCTTCAGGTAAGGCTGAAATGCATGCTTTTAGAAATGCTTTCGCCGCTGTTGCGGTTGCGCCTTGGGGGAGGTCGGCAGCAAATTCTGGATAGTTCTCTTGAACAGCTTGTATAACGCTAGCCCCTCGCTTTCCTTGTAAGGTTGCGGCAATTTGAGGCTCACGCAACCGCTCGTCTCGTGCAGTTCTGCGAAGGACGAGTGTCTCACACTTTTCATTGGGAGGAAATTTAACTCTTAGCTGAAGTTTGCCATCAATAATAAGATCTTGAATTTTATCCCTCTGCTCAAGAGATAATCGCAGCAAATCGCGACTATCTATTTCGATGAAAACGAGATTGAATTCTACTATAGTATTTTGGTCATAATATAAAGCAGTTGGAAGTGTGCCTGATCGCCCTAATGCCCAGACGACACTCTGTAGTACGGATGATTTCCCAGAGTTATTTTCACCAACAAGACAATCAAAACTATCAAATTTCACTTCAGCTTTCTTCAAGCCTTTAAAATTCGAGATATGAAGTTGTTCGAGCTTCACGGCTTTCCACCCCCTGATTCGTTTGCTTATTGACTGGGATGGTAGCTTAGCGTTTGCGATACATGCAACCGCAGCCTGACTGAATTTATGCTTGAGTATTTATAGTTGATTATGTGATGAAGTTGCAGTGACTTGCTGCCTTAGTTTGTTCAACAATGCTTCTTTTTTGAGAATTTAGCATGAAAAATATTTTGATATTGTCAGTAAAAACGTCGATGGAATGGATGATTTTATATTCGCAGAACGTTGCCTTTTTGTATAATATTTGTATTAATTATAGATGCTTTTTAATCGATTTATGTAAATTATAAATCATTAAAAGATATTTCGGTTTGTTTAGTCTCCTCCATCAGCGCCACAGCCACGAAACTAACCCCAGCGGCAACCGCCAAATACAACCCCACCCAACCGATACCACCCCACTCCGACAATCGCTGCGCCAAGTACGGCGCAGCGGAGGCTCCCAAGATCCCCGCGAGGTTGTAGGTCACGGAGGCCCCGGTGTAGCGCACGCGGGTCGGGAACAGTTCCGGCAGCAGCGCTCCCATCGGCCCGAACAGCCAGCCCATCGCGAACAGGCCCAGACACAGGAAGCCGAGCACGGGGCCGCCCTGACCGCTGCCGAGCATCGGACCCATCAGCAGGCCGAGGCTCGCGGTGAAGATCAGGCCGGAGAGGAGGACGGGGCGGCGGCCGTAGCGGTCGGCGGCCCAGCCTGAGAGCGGGATGCCGAGGCCCATGAAGAGCACGGCCACGCACTCGAACAGCAGGAAGGTCGGCCGGGTGAAGCCCAGCGTCGAGACGCCGTAGCTCAAGGCGAACACGGTGGAGAGGTAGAACACCGCGTAGCAGGCCACCATCGCGAAGGTGCCGAGCAGCGTCGCGCGGATGTACTTGGTGAAGATCACCGCGAGCGGCACGCGCTCCGGGGCGGCCTTTTCCAGGGCGGCCTTGAAGACCGGGGTCTCGGTGAGCTTCAGGCGGACGTAGAGCCCGACGCCGACGAGCGCGGCCGAGGCCAGGAACGGGATGCGCCAGCCCCAGGCCTGGAAGTCGGCCGGGCTCAAGGCCAGCGCCAGCCCGAGGAAGCCGAGATTGGCGGTGATGAAGCCCACCGGCGCCCCGAGCTGCGGGAAGATGCCGTAGAGCGCGCGCCGGCCCGGCGGCGCGTTCTCCACCGCCAGCAGCGCCGCCCCGCCCCACTCGCCGCCGAAGCCGACGCCCTGGCCGAAGCGCAGGACGCAGAGGAGGAAGGGCGCCCACCAGCCGGCGGTGGCATAGGACGGCAGGCAGCCGATCAGCACCGTCGACAGGCCCATGATCATCAGCGAAGCGACGAGTGTCGCCTTGCGCCCGACCCGGTCGCCGAAATGTCCGAAGAACGCCGCGCCCATGGGCCGGGCGATGAAGGCGATCGAGAAGGTCGCGAAGGCCGCCAGCGTCTGCACCGCCGGATCGCCGGGCGGGAAGAAGATCGGCCCGATCACCAGCGCGGCGGCGGTGGCGTAGACGTAGAAGTCGTAGAACTCGATCGCGGTGCCGACGAAGCTCGCGATGAGGATGCGCCCGGCCGGCACGGGCTGCGGCGTCGTGCTCTGGCGGATGGCTGTCGGGCGGCTCGCTGTCTGGCTCATGGCCGGGGCCATAGCGCAAGCGTGACCGGCACGATAGCGCCGGTTTTACGGGCCGCCTCCGACAAGGAGGAAGGAGGCGTTCCGCCTGCCTTGACCCTCGTCTTCGTCCGCCATAAAGAACCATCGTTCGTTTCAGCGGATGGCCTGCTCTTCCGCCGACCCCCGTCCGGGGGTTATGAGGACGGGCATGCGCGGGCCCGGCGGCCCGGGAGGATTTCTCGATGACCGATCGTCTGCCCGGCTTCAACACGCGCGCCATCCATGCCGGCGCGGCGCCCGATCCGACGACGGGCGCGCGCGCCACGCCGATCTACCAGACGGCCTCGTTCGTGTTCGAGGATGCCGAGCACGCCGCCGCGCTGTTCGGGCTCCAGGCCTTCGGCAACATCTACTCGCGCATCACCAACCCGACCAACGCGGTGCTGGAGGAGCGCGTCGCCGCGCTGGAAGGCGGCACCGCCGCCGTGGCGGTGGCCTCGGGCCACGCCGCCGAGTTCCTGGTGATGCACGCCCTGATGCAGCCGGGCGACGAGTTCATCGCGGCCGACCGGCTCTACGGCGGCTCGATCAACCAGTTCAACCATTCCTACAAGAACTTCGGCTGGAACGTGGTCTGGGCCCGGACCGATGACCCGGCCTCGTTCGAGCGGGCGATCACGCCCCGCACCAAGGCGATCTTCTGCGAGTCGATCGCCAATCCGGGCGGGGTCATCACCGACATCGCGGCGCTCTCCGAGATCGCCAAGCGCCACAACATCCCGCTCATCGTCGACAACACGATGGCGAGCCCGTACCTGATCCGGCCCTTCGAGCACGGCGCCGACATCGTGGTGCACTCGGCCACCAAGTTCCTCGGGGGGCACGGCAATTCCATCGGCGGCCTCGTGGTCGACGGTGGCACCTTTGCGTGGGCGGGCGACGCGCGCTTCCCCATGCTATCGGCGCCCCGGCCGGAATATGCCGGCGTCGTCATCGCCGAGACCTTCGGCAACTTCGCCTTCGCCATCGCGATCCGGGTGCTGGGCCTGCGCGACCTCGGGCCGGCGCTCTCGCCCTTCAACGCCTTCCTGCTGCTCTCGGGCATCGAGACGCTGCCCCTGCGGATGCAGCGCCACTGCGACAACGCGCTCGCCGTCGCCACCCACCTGCACGACCACCCGGCGGTGGCCTGGGTCAGCTATCCGGGCCTGGAGAGCGACCGCTACCACGCGCTCGCCCGGCGCTACACGCCGAACGGGGCCGGCGCGGTCTTCACCATCGGGCTCAAGGGCGGCTACGAGGCCGGCGTGAAGCTGGTCTCGAACCTCACCCTGTTCTCGCATCTGGCCAATATCGGCGACACCCGCTCGCTCGTCATCCACCCCGCCTCCACCACCCACCGCCAGCTCACCGATCCGCAGCGGATCGCGGCCGGGGCCGGGCCGGAGGTGGTGCGCCTCTCGATCGGTCTCGAGGATCCACAGGATCTGATCGAGGATCTCGACGCCGCTCTCACGGCCTGAAACCGGGCCGTGTTAACGCTTTCTTCACCACGTTCGGGCGAGGCTCCTTCGCGCGGACGGGATCCGCGAAGGGCTTCGTCCACGGTCGTGGGAGGGCACGATGTCGGTCTTGCGCTGGATGGGACAGGTCGACGAGGCCGTGCTGGTCTGCCTCGTCCTGGCGACCCTGATCGCCGTGGCGGTGGCCTGCGCGCCGACGATCCCGCCCCGCCGTCTTCCCGCCCTGGCGAAACGAATGCGCGACACCGGCCGTTATTGACGGCACCGTCGGGCGGGACTAGGCCCCGACCCTCCCCGTATCGCGAGATCGTCCGGCCGCCGATGACGCAAGACAAGCCAGACCTTCAGGACCAGGCAGACCTGCCCGTCGTGCTCCTCGTGGAGGATGACGGACTGCTCCTGATGGAGGCGGCCGACACCCTCGCGGATGCCGGCTTCGCGGTGGTGGAGGCGAGCCACGCGGACAACGCCCTGACGGTGCTGGAGAGCCGCACCGATGTCGGCGTGCTGATGACCGACGTCGACATGCCGCGCGGCTCCATGGACGGCTTCGCCCTGGCCCGCCTCGTGGCCCATCGCTGGCCCGGCATCCCGGTCCTCGTGGTGTCCGGCATGGGCACGCCGGGCCCGAACGACATGCCCGAGGGCGCCCGCTTCATCCCGAAGCCCTACGAGCCCTCGACCCTGGTCCGGACCCTGCGCGCCTTCGTCCGCCGCGCCGCCTGACCCCTCCGCACGCACCTCACGCACTCCACGCACGGGAGGCCCGCATGGCCACCGATACCAGCACCCACCGCTTCGCGACCCAGGCCATCCATGCCGGTGCCGCGCCGGACCCCGCCACCGGCGCGCGGGTCCAGCCGATCTACTTCACCAACGGCTTCGTGTTCGAGGACACCCAGCAGGCCGCCGACATCTTCGCGATGCGGCGCACGGGCTACTCCTACTCGCGCGGCTCGAACCCCACGGTCGCCGCCCTGGAGCGCCGCGTCGCCGCGCTGGAAGGCGCCAAGTCCGCCGTGGCGGTGGCCTCCGGCCAGTCGGCGGTGCTGATGGTGCTGATGACCCTGATGAAGAGCGGGGACGCCTACGTGGCCTCCTCGCGCCTGTTCGGCGGCTCGCTCGGCCTGATGAACCGCCTCGACGGGCGCTACGACCTCAAGCCGCAATTCACCAAGGGCCTGACGCCGGCCGATTTCGAGGCGCAGATCACGCCCGAGACCCGGGCGATCGTCTGCGAGTCGATCGTCAATCCGTGCGCCACCGTGATGGATCTGGCCGGCATCGCCGAGGTGGCGCGCCGTCACGGGCTCCCGCTCGTCGTCGACAACACCCTCGCCTCCCCGGCCCTGATCCGGCCGATCGAGTACGGCGCCGACATCGTCATCCACTCGACCTCGAAGTTCCTCGGCGGCTCGGGCCAGACCATCGGCGGCGTCATCTGCGATGCCGGCCGCTTCGATTGGGCGGCGGTGCCGGGGCGCTACGACCTGATGAGCGAGCCCTGGGCCGATTACGACGGCCTCGTGCTCACCGAGCGCTTCCCGGACTTCGCCTTCGCGGCGGCCTGCCGCGTCTTCGGCATGCGCGAACTCGGCCCCGGCCTGTCGCCGATGAACGCCTTCCTCACGCTCACCGGCATCGAGACCCTGCCGCTGCGCATGGAGCGGCATTGCGCCAACGCCCGGGCGGTGGCGGCCTTCCTGCGGGACCAGCCGGCGGTGGCCTGGGTGAGCTATCCCGCGCTCCCCGGCCAGGAGGGTGAGGCCATGGCCGCCCGCTACGTGCCGCAGGGGCCCGGCTCGATCTTCACCGTGGCGCTCAAGGGCGGCGAGCCGGCGGCGATCAAGTTCATCATGAGCCTGAAGCTGATCTCGCACCTCGTGAACATCGGCGAGATCAAGTCGCTGGCGATTCACCCCGCCACCACGACCCATCGCCAGCTCGCCCCCGCCGACAAGGCGGCCGCCATGGTCGGCCCGGAGACGGTGCGCCTGTCCATCGGTCTGGAGAACGCCGAGGACCTGATCGCCGACGTCGCACAGGCCCTGGCCCAGCTCGGCTGAGGCCGGGACGCAACGCGGGTCCGTTGGCGGAGTGGGGTCATCCGGCGCGCGGGTTCCGGCCAACCCGCTCAGGCGATGCGCCGGATCGGGCCGATCTCCATGTCGCCGCCGAGCAGGTCCGGCCGGTTGCGCAGGAACCAGGGCACGCGGTTCGCCGGGATCGGCTTGCTGTAGAGGTAGCCCTGCACATGCGTGCAGCCCTCGTCCGCGAGGAACGTCGCCTGCTCCGGCGTCTCGACGCCCTCGGCGGTGACGTCGAGGCCGAGACTGCGCCCGAGCTGCAGCACGGCCGTGACGATGGCGGCGTCGTTGGCGTCGCGTTCGAGGTCCCGGATGAAGCTGCGGTCGATCTTGATCTCGTCGACCGGGAACTGCTTGAGGTGGGTGAGCGAGGCGTAGCCGGTTCCGAAATCGTCGAGCGCGACGCGGATGCCGGCCACGTGGAGCGCGTCGAGGACGGCGCTCACCCGGTCGCAATGCCCGCCGAGCAGGACGGTCTCGGTGACCTCCACCCCGATCCGGTCGCGCGGCACGCCGGCCGCATCGACGTCGCCGAGGAGAGTTCCCGCCAGGTCGCCCTGCGCGAACTGGGCCGATGACAGGTTCAGGAAGACCCGGCCCGGGTCGAGGCCCTGGCCGATCCAGGCCACGACGTCGGCGAAGATCTGGCGACGCAGGGACGCGCCCACCGCGATGCCGATCTCCGGATCGTCGAACACGGCCGCAAAGGCGCCGGGCGCGAGGAGGCCGTGCTTGGGGTGCTGCCAGCGCGCGAGGGCCTCGAAGCCGATGACCGCTCCGGAAGCCAGATGGATCTTGGGCTGATAGTACGGCACCAGCCCGTTCCCCTCCTCCAGGGCCGCCCGCATCTCGCGCGTCACGGTCACGCGCGCCTCGATGTCCGCGCGCAGCGCCGGCACGAACATCGTCGCGCAGTTGCGGCCCGACGCCTTGGCGGCATAGAGCGCGAGATCGGCGTTGGTGAACAGGTCGGCGGCATTGTCGGCATGCGCCGGGTACAGCGCGAGGCCGAGGCTGGCCCGGGGGAGCACGACCCGCCCGCCGATCGACATGGGCTGACGCAAGACCTCCAGGATTCGCTCCGACAGGGCGGAAATTGCGCAGGCCGCGGGTCGTCCGACGCGGTTCCGTCTGGAGATGATCACGAATTCATCGCCGCCGAGACGCGCGACGAGATCGTTCGGATCGACCGCGCTCAGCAGGCGCCGGGCGACCTCCTTGAGGAGCGCGTCGCCGGAATCATGCCCGAGGGTGTCGTTGATCTCCTTGAAGGCATCGAGGTCGAGCAGGATCAGGCCGAACTCGGTCCCGTCCTGGCCCGCCAGGACGAGGTTGGCGTCCAGGGTCTGATGGAACAGGGCGCGGTTCGGCAGGCCCGTCAGCACGTCGTGGTGCGCCGCCACCCGGATCTGCTCCTCGGCCGCCTTGCGGTCGGTGATGTCGACGAGGCTGGAGATGAGGCAGGGCGCGCCCTCCACCTGCACCGGCTCGATCGACAGCAGGACGTCGCGACGTTCGCCGGACAGGACCACGATGATCGCCTCGTGATCCCGGATCGCGCCGTTCGCCTCGAGGAGCCGCTGCATCTCAGCGCGGTCGGACTTCGCGACGAAATCCTGATTTCGGTAATTCGCCAGGGAATCGCCGGGCGGCACGCGGAAGAAGCGGTTGCCGGCATCGTTGGTGCTGATGACCCGGCCATCCGCGATCTGGGAGACCACGATCGGCACCGGCACCCCGCGGAACATCGTCTCGAACAATTCCCGGCTCTCGGCGAGTTCGAGATTCGCCCTCCGCTCCGCCTGGGTCGCCTCCCATTCGAGGCGCCGCAACCGGTTCGAGCGAATCACGAAGAGCAGGGTCGCGGTGTTGGCGATGCAGGCCGCCATCACCATGCCCAGCGCGGTCGGCGGCAGCGGCAGGGGCAGGAGATATGCGGCGAGCAGCACGATGGCGCTGAAGGCGCCCGATCGTACCGTCCAGACGAAGCTCGTCGGGAGCAGCAGCATGTACACGGCCGGCAGCATCAGTGCCACGAACAGCGCGATGTCGGAGCGGGACGTGCAGAGATAGCCCACGGCCAGCGCCGTGATGGTCTGCCAGACCACCACGACCCGCTGAAGTTGATGGAAGGTCTCCGTGCGGCGCAGCGCCAGGACGCACACGAAGCTCAAGGCCACGATGCTGAGGCGGGCCGCCACGATCTCGACGAAGTGACTCGAGTGGGCGAAGCGCGCGTCGCTGAGCAGGAACATCAGGTTCAGCGCGATCCCGATCTGGAAGGTCAGCCGGGTGTGACGCAACGTCTCCGGGAGCCGCTCCGCCTGGAACTTGGCTTCCCGCGCAGCGGAGGTGAATTCGCCTCCGAAGGATTTGAGACGTTGAAGCGACATGATGCGCGACTGTGCCACGCAAGTATGGCGCAGGTGTTAAGGCTGACCGGACGTGTTTCGGCGCGGGCGGCGGAGGGTCAGGGCGCGCAGGGCGCCCCGCATCGTGCGCACGTCCTGCTCGGTCATCGCCATGCGGTGCAGCATGTCGCGCATGTTGCGGGCGATGATGTCCCGCTTCTCCGGCGGGTAGAAGCCGGCACTCCCGAGGCTGTCCTCCAGCGTCGCGAACAGCGAGCCCATCGCCTCGCGGGTGGCCGGCGGCGACAGCATCTCGCCGGTGAAGGGCAGGACCGATAGGCCCGCCGCGCGGCGCCACTCGTAGCTCATCAGGAGAACGCCCTGCGCGAGGTTGAGCGACGAGAACCGGGCATCGACCGGAAAGGTGACGATGGCATCGGCGAAGGAGACCTCGTCGTTGTCGAGGCCCGCGCGCTCGCGGCCGAACAGGATTCCGGTGCGCTGTCCGGCGCGGGCGACGACGTCCCGCATGGCGGCGTCGGGAGCGAGGACGCGCTTCATCTGGCCGCGCTCGCGCGCCGTGGTCGCCAGGACGTAATGAAGGTCGGCGATCGCCTCGGCCAGGGTGGCGTGGACGCTGGCCCCGTCGAGGACGTGGGTGGCGCCCGAGGCCGCTTCGCGGACGCCCTTCTTCGGCCAGCCGTTCTTGGGGGCCACCAGGCGAAGCTCGGACAGGCCGAAATTCGCCATGGCGCGGGCGGTCATGCCGATGTTCTCGGCCAGTTGCGGCTGGACCAGGATGATGACGGGGCCGGCGGGGGATGCGCTCTGGATCATGGTGTCGTGGAGATCTGCGGAAGACATCCCCGCCCTCTCGCATGGCGCGCCCGCCACGGCAAAGGCCGCCTGGCGGACGCGTCCGGCGTCAGATCTTACCGTCGAGGCCCATCTGATAGTACTTGTGAACGATCTTGTCCTGGTTCTCCAGGAGCCAGTCGATCGAGGGTTCGTTGGCCATCGCCTTGCGGATGGCCTCCGTCATGCCCTTGCGCTGGATCTCGAACAGCGCCTTGTGGTCCACGCTCTCCGCCTCGATCACCCCCGGGCTGAGCCAGACCGAGCAGATGATCCCGAGGTCGTTGGCCTTCTCCCGCGGGATGTAGCCGGCGCGCACGGCATCGAGCACGCCGTTGGCGATGGCGAACTGCACCGTGCCCATCAGGATCGAGGTGTATTTGGAGGTCTCGACACTGACCTTGGAGACGCACAGGGTCACGGGACGGACCATGATGTCCGTGTTGAGAAGGGCGAAGACCCGGCTGTGGCCGACGACCTGATCGCCCGTGAGGGTGGCGAGCGCGGTGCCGACCGGCCCGTCGAGTTCGCCGATGATGACCTCGGGCTCGGAGGCGGTGTTGGGCGGGCCGCCGGCGACCAGGGCCTCGCCGGCCCGAAGGATGATGCGTTCGCTCATGAGGATCTCTCCGGTTTCGTCCCCTCGGACGTTCTGCGCTGGATCGGACTTCACCGGCACGCGCCCGATGTCCACCCCGCGCGCGGTGCTTTTCGTCGCGCCGGCCCACAAATCCCGCCGGACGGGCCTTCGACGTCGGCGCGGCGCGAGTCCTCCCGCCTTCGCGCATTGGGAGTAAGCCGACCTTAAGGCCCGACATGCATCAATAGCGGGGACGAGGGACGGCCTCGGCTCGCGGAAACGAGCGCAAGGGAACCCTCGGGACGGAATGCGAT
This sequence comes from Methylobacterium sp. J-068, assembly GCF_022829445.1. Taxonomy (GTDB): domain Bacteria; phylum Pseudomonadota; class Alphaproteobacteria; order Rhizobiales; family Beijerinckiaceae; genus Methylobacterium. The sequence goes on from NZ_JAKSXY010000084.1 coordinate 143,814, forward strand.
GGCGATGCCGGTGGACCCCAACGAGAGGACGTTGACGCGGCGGCGTCCGGTTTTCCGGTCCTGGTCGCGCGCCCAGGGACGGGTTCGCCGGTTCGGCCGGACATCCGGTGGTGCCACGGCCGTCGAGTTCGCGCTCGTCATGCCGCTGTTCATGCTGGTCTTCGTCGAGATCCTGCAGGGGGGCCTCTACATCTTCTGCTATGCGGCGATCGAGAAGGCGACCTTCGACGCGAGCCGTTCGGTCATGCTCGGTGCGCTGACGAGCGCGGCCTCCACCTCCGATGGATTCCGCAACTCCGTCGTGTGCGCGAACCTGATCGCGGGCCTGTCGTGCACCAACGTCGTCGTCAGCCTCCAGACGACGATGCTGACCGGCACGGGGACCGGATATTCCGGGTTCGTCAACGCCGACGAGACCGGCCTCGCCACCGTTGCAATGGACAACAGCCAGACGCAATACTGTACCGGCGCGCCCGGGACCTACGGCTACCTTCAGGTCTTCTATGCGGTGCCGGTCTTCAGTCCCATCTGGATAGCGCTCGGAAACGTCACGAAATTTCGAGGCTCCTCCGTCGTCTTCACGCGGGCGGCCGTGGCGTTTCGCAACGAGCCCTTCACCACCACCAGCGTCTCGACGGGGTGCTGAGGCCGCCATGCGTCGCTCCGGTCTCACCCGTTTCGCCCATGATCGGCGCGGCATCGCCATCGTCGAGTTCGCGATCATCGTTCCGGTCCTGATCCTGCTCTCGGCCGTCACCTTCGATCTGGTTCGCTACGTGATCTTCATGCGCAAGATCGAACTCGTGGCCAGCACGATGGCGGATCTCGTCGCGCGCAACGATACCGGGACGATCACGCAGGCCGATATCCTGTCGATCTCGCGCGCGCAGCTCGTGATCTTCCCGGAAGCCATGGCGCTGGCGCGGGATTCCAACGTCTCCGTCTGGACGCTGCTGAAATGGTCGCTCTCCGGTGTCCAGTTCAGGACGACCGTCGGCTGCACGTCGGGATGCACCTACGTTCCGACGGTGTCTTGGACCTCGGGTCAGAAGCGGCCCTGCAACGTGCCCTTGGCGGCGGCGCCGAACACCGCCAATCCCAGCGCCACGACCCTGCCGAGCGATACGTTCGGCCCCGGCTTCCTCGTCGTGGCCGATGTGGTGTTCAGCTACAAGCCGCTGATCGCGCAATCGGTCGTCGGATCGATCGACATCGCGAAGTCCTTCTACTTCGCCCCGCGCTACGTCTCGGTCATCGCGTTCGACGCGAGCGGAGGCACGACCTCCGCCAATGCCTGTCCCTTGAAATGAGGCATTCTCCCATGACCGCCCAACCCGCACTCCGGCTCGCGCGGATCCGGCGACGGCTTCGGACCCTGCGCGACGCGCGGGGCGGCAACGTCCTGATAGTCTTCGCGCTGGCCCTGATTCCCCTGATCGGCCTCGTCGGCGTCGGTGTCGATTACGTTCGGGGCATCAACTACCGCGCCCATTTCGACCGCGCCGCCGATGCCGCGACGATCACCGCGATCGCCACGGCGCGGGATTACATTTCGGCGAATCCGAACAACGAGTCCAATCCGACGGCGTCCGCGCTGACGCTCGGCCAGACGCGCGGCCTCTCGGCGTTCCGCGTCAACGCCGGCGCGATCCTGAACAGCTTGCCGCTCACGCCCAGCCTGACCGTGACCCGGACCGGTAACGTCGTCACGGCGACGGCGACCTACGCGTCGACCTTTTCCTCGCCCTTCAGCCGCGTCTTCAGCGACGTGACGGCGATCGCGGTGTCCGGCAAGTCGAGCTCGAGCCTGACGCTGGGGAGCTACTCCGATTTCTACCTGCTCCTCGACACGTCGGGGTCGATGGGGTTCCCGACCTCCAGCGCCGCTCAGGTGGCCTTCGCCAAGATGAACCCGGACATGGCCGATTGGCTCGGCAACAACTGCGCCTTCGCCTGCCACTTCTCCGGCTACAAGGGGTTCGATCTCGCCAAGGCCAACAAGATCGAGTTGCGGATCGCGACGGTGAGCAACGCGGTTCAGAGCCTGATCAGCAAAGCCCAGTCCAATCAGACCCTGATCAACCAGTATCGGATCGGCCTCTACCCGTTCGTCAGCTACCTCGAGACCGCGGCCGACATCACGACCAACCTGTCGTCGCTCACCTCTGTCAATCTCGAGAACTACATGGATATCGGTGATTCGACCGTTCCGCGCGGCAGTGGCGGCACGCATTACGAGAACGTGTTTGCGACGATCGCTTCCAAGATCAAGTATGTGGGCGACGGCTCCAGCGCCAGCAGCCCGCTTCCTTTCATATTCCTCGTCACGGACGGTGTGGGAAACAACCAGTACTGGTACAACAAGACGGGCTGGACGGGCTCTCAGGCCAAGCTGCTCGATCCGACGCTCTGCAAGGCACTGAAGGACAAAGGCGTGACGGTGTCGGTGCTCTACATTCCGTATGTTCCGCTCGCGACCCCATTCAACAGCAATGTCGGCTACGAGAACATCGTGGTGAACAACCTCATCCCCAGCGTGCCGACCACGCTCCAGACTTGCGCGTCCTCGGGCTATTTCCGGACGGCGAGTTCGGCCACCGAGATTCAGGAAGCGCTGAATTCGATGTTCGATCAGGCGACGCGCAAGGCACGCCTGGTGGCCGGTCCCTGACAGCCCGCTTCGTTTGTCATGGGGCTAGTCCGCGCGGCCCGCTTCCGCCTCGGGACCGCGCGGGCTAAGGACGGCGCGAGATCGGCACCCGCCTTGCGTGGGGCCGATGGACATCCTGGCTCAGGAAGGCGTGCTTCAGATGGACAAGATCAAGGTTGCGAACCCGGTCGTCGAACTCGACGGCGACGAGATGACCCGGATCATCTGGAGCGAGATCAAGAACAAGCTGATCCACCCCTACCTCGACCTGAACCTCGAATATTACGATCTCGGCGTCGAGCACCGCGACGCCACGAACGATCAGGTCACCGTCCAGGCGGCGGAGGCGATCAAGCGCCACGGCGTCGGCGTGAAATGCGCCACCATCACCCCCGACGAGCAGCGGGTGAAGGAGTTCAACCTGAAGGAGATGTGGAAGTCGCCCAACGGCACGATCCGCAACATCCTCGGCGGCGTGATCTTCCGCGAGCCGATCATCTGCCAGAACGTGCCCCGCCTCGTGCCGGGCTGGACCCAGCCCATCGTCGTCGGCCGCCACGCCTACGGCGACCAGTACAAGGCCACGGACTTCAAGGTGCCGGGCAAGGGCCGCCTGACCATCAAGTTCGAGGGCGAGGACGGCACGGTCATCGAGAAGGAGGTCTTTAAGTTCCCGAGCGCCGGCGTCGCCCAGGCGATGTACAACCTCGACGACTCGATCCGCGACTTCGCCCGCGCCTCGATGAATTACGGCCTGAACCGCAAGTACCCGGTCTACCTCTCCACCAAGAACACCATCCTCAAGGCCTATGACGGCCGGTTCAAGGACCTGTTCGAGGAGGTCTTCCAGAACGAGTTCAAGGCCAAGTTCGATGCCGCCGGCATCACCTACGAGCACCGCCTGATCGACGACATGGTGGCCTCGGCCCTGAAATGGTCCGGCGGCTACGTCTGGGCCTGCAAGAACTACGACGGCGACGTGCAGTCCGACACGGTGGCGCAAGGCTTCGGCTCGCTCGGCCTGATGACCTCCGTGCTCCTCACCCCCGATGGCCAGACCGTCGAGGCCGAGGCCGCCCACGGCACCGTCACCCGCCACTACCGCGAGCACCAGAAGGGCAAGGAGACGAGCACCAACTCCATCGCGTCGATCTTCGCCTGGAGCCGTGGCCTCGCCCACCGCGCCAAGCTCGACGACAACGCGGCCCTGGCCAAGTTCGCCACCACGCTGGAGACCGTCTGCATCGACACCGTCGAGGCCGGTTTCATGACGAAGGACCTCGCCCTCCTCGTCGGCCCCGACCAGAAGTGGCTCTCGACCACGGGCTTCCTCGACAAGGTCGACCAGCACCTGAAGGCCGCGATGGCCTGAGCCGTTCGACCGGCCCAGCCGGGCGCCCGGCGGACAGGATGCCGGCTTTTCCGCATCCTGTCCGCCTGTGTCACGAAGCGTGGCGTCCCGCCTCGGCGTTTCGCTTGCGGGTCGCTACCGCTTTCCTGGCCGAGGCCGAGCGTTCCTCGGCCGCTCGCGAGGCTGAGACCTTGCCGCCGCGATGCACCGCCGGATGGTCGCTCGCTCGGCCCCGGCCCGAGCCGCCGGGCTTCTTGCCGCCGCCATCGTCCTTGTTGACGGTGGCCCAGGCCCGCGCCTCGGCCTCCTTCGCCGGCACCCCGCGCGATTCGTAGGCTTCCGCGATGTGCTCCGCCTTGCGGCGCTGCTTGCCGGTGTATTTCGACTTGTCGCCCTGGGCCATGCCGCGCACTCCGAGTCCCGCCTCGTCCGAGGCCCGAGTCCGGCCGCCTGTCCGTCAGCCGGCTAGAATCGGTCCGTCGAGGACCGCCCGGACGCGCCGGATCAGGTCCGTACGGCGATAGGGCTTGCTCAGGAGATCGAACTCCGAACCCCCGGCATCGGTTCGCTCGAGGCTGGCCTCGGCGTAGCCGGTGGTGAGCAGCACCCGCAGGCCGGGGCGCCGGGCCCGGGCCTCACGGGCCAGCACGATCCCGTTCATGCCTCCGGGCATGATCAGGTCGGTGAAGAGCAGGTCCACCGTGCCGCTGCCCTCCAGCACGTCCAGGGCCTCGCGCCCGTTCCGGGCCATGAGCGTGGTGTAGCCGAAGTCGCGCAGGATCGTCCTGGCGAGTTCGGCCACATCCTCGCGGTCGTCGACGATCAGGACGGTCTCCGACCCCGTGCCGTCCTCGACCGGAGGGGGCGCCGGGCTCGCATCCGCCTCGGCGTGCTCGGTCGCCGGGAAGGACAGCCGCACGACGGTCCCCTCCCCCAGGATCGATTCGATCCGCGCGGCGCCGCCCGACTGCTTGGCGAAGCCGTAGACCATGGAGAGCCCGAGGCCGGTGCCCTTGCCCTCCTCCTTGGTGGTGAAGAACGGGTCCATCACGCGGGCGAGCACGTGGGCCGGGATGCCGCTCCCGGTGTCGGTGATGCTGACGGTGACGTAGCGGCCGGGCGTCAGGCCGCCCGCGAGGGCCGGCGTGATGGTGTGGTTCTCGGTGGCGATGGTCAGCCGGCCGCCGTCGGGCATCGCGTCGCGGGCGTTGATGAACACATTCAGCAGGGCGACCTCCGCCTGGGTCGGGTCGATCCGGCAGGTCCAGAGGTCGGGGGCGAGCGCGAGTTCGACCGTGATGGCCTCCCCGAGGGTGCGCACGGCCATGTCGCTCATGCCCTGCACGAGGTCGTTGAGGTTCACCGAGCGCCCTTCCAGGCGCTGCTTGCGGGCGAAGGCCAGCAGCTGCTGGGTCAGGGTGGTCGCCCGGTCGGCGGCGGTGCGGATGTTGTCGGTTGCGCGCCGCAGGCGGCCCCGGTCAGATTCGTGGTTGTCGAGGCCGGCGCTGAGGATGTCGACGTAACCGACGATCACCTGCAGCAGGTTGTTGAAGTCGTGCGCGATGCCGCCCGTGAGCTGGCCGAGCGCCTCCATCTTCTGGGCCTGGCCGAGTGCCTCCTCCGCGTCGCGCCGGCGCGAGACGTCGAGCTGCGAGGCGAAGAAGTACACCAATGTCCCGTCGCCGTCGTAGATCGGGGAGATGAACAGCGCGTTCCAGAACGGTGTGCCGTCCTTGCGGTAATTGATGATTTCGGTGGCGACGTTCTCGCGCGCCGCGATGGCGCGCGCGAGTTCGCGCACGGCGTCGCGGTCGGTCTCGGGCCCCTGCAGGAAGCGACAGTTGCGGTCGAGCACCTCGTCGCGGGCATAGCCCGTCATCGCCAGGAAGGCGTCGTTGGTGAGGATGATCGGATTGTCCGGCCGGCGCGGGTCGCTCACCACCATCGGCATGCGCGAGGCCATGACCGAGGCGAAGAAGAAGGCGGTGGCCGGGTCGGCCGAGACCGGATCGACGGCGACGGGGGCCGGCGGGGCGGGTGCTGGCTGTCCGGGCTGGCCCGTCGGCGGGGCGTTCGGCGTCTCGATCATGCGCGCAATCAGACAATCAATGGGCCGCGCGGACCGGCGGCCCTCGCGGGACACCGGCAGGCCTTACGGTGTCCGCCGACATGGATCAAACGCGCGGGTGCATGATGGTATCCCGCATGACACCCGCGAAGGCCATGGTGCCGCGGTCCGCCGCGCGCCTCTCGGTCGCGCGGCGGGCGCGAGCGCTCAGCGCAGCTCGGTCTCGAAGCGCACGCTGTGCACGTTGGCCCGCTCGAAGGCCTGCATCACGTGCTGGTAGGAGCGCTCCATGTCGCTCGCCTCCACGCCGTCGATCTCCTCGGGCTTGAGCACGAACATCAGCATCGAGCGGCCGGTGACGTCGTAGGTCGCGCCGATCGGCTTGCTCACCACGTCCTGGCTGTCGGGCAGGTTGGTGTCGAGGAGGCGGGTCCAACCCACGCCACCCACCGATTCCGGCAGGGTGAACGACACGAGGTCGTGGTAGGCGTTGTAGAGCAGAAGCAGGGTCGCATCGCCGCCGCGCTGGTGGATGCCGGACGCCTGGGCGCGCCCGTCGAGGAGCACCGCGATGGCGCGGGCATCCCCTTGCGTCCAGTTCTCGGGCGACATCTCGCCGCCGTCGGGACGCAGCCAGGTCACGTCCTTGACGCCGAACTCTTCGTCGTAGGTGCCCGTGAGGAAGCGCCCGCGCGTCAGGATCGGCAGCGCCTCGCGCAGGAGCGTGAGCCGCTGCGTGAACTCGGCGAGATCCCGTTCCTCGGGACCGACCGCTTCCCAGTCGAGCCAGGAGATCTCGTTGTCCTGGCAATAGGCGTTGTTGTTGCCGTTCTGGGTGCGGGCGAACTCGTCGCCGGCCAGCAGCATCGGGGTGCCGCGCGAGAGGAACAGCGTCGCCAGCATGTTGCGCATCTGGCGAAGGCGGATCGCGCGGATCTCGGGATCGTCGGTCGGCCCCTCGGCGCCGTAATTGTTCGAAAGGTTGTGCGAGTGGCCGTCGCGGTTGTCCTCGCCGTTGGCCATGTTGTGCTTCTCGTTGTACGACACGGTGTCGCTCAACGTGAAGCCGTCATGGGCGGTGAGGAAGTTCACGGAAGCCCAGGGCTTGCGTCCGCGCTTGTTGAACTTGTCGGCAGAACCGGTGAGGCGGGCGGCGAGGTCCGGCAGCTTGCCCTCGTCCCCACGCCAGTAGCCGCGCACGTCATCGCGGAAGCGGTCGTTCCACTCGGCCCAGCCCGGCGGGAAGCCGCCGACCTGGTAGCCGCCCGGACCGCAATCCCACGGTTCGGCGATGAGCTTGACCTTGTTCAGGATCGGATCCTGCCGGCAGGTGTCGAGGAAGCCACCGCCCTCGTCGAAGCCGTGCGGCTCGCGCCCCAGGATGGTGGCGAGATCGAAGCGGAATCCGTCGACCCGCATCTCCGTGGCCCAGTAGCGTAGGGAATCGGTCACGAGTTGCAGCACGCGCGGGTGCGACAGGTTGAAGGTGTTCCCCGTGCCGGTGTCGTTGATGTAGTAGCGCGGCTCCTTGGGCATCAGGCGGTAGTACGAGGCGTTGTCGACGCCCTTGAACGACAGGGTCGGGCCCTTCTCGTTGCCCTCGGCGGTGTGGTTGTAGACTACGTCCAGGATGACCTCGAGGCCGGCGCCGTGCATGCGCGCCACCATCTCCTTGAACTCGGAGAAGGCGAAGTCCGGCACCGCCGAATAGCGCCGCGCGGGGGTGAAGAACGAGATCGTGTTGTAGCCCCAGTAATTCACCAGCCCCTTCTCCTGCAGGTAATCGTCCTGCACGAAGGCGTGGACCGGCAGGAGTTCCACCGAGGTGACGCCGAGGCTCTTGATGTAGTCGAGCACCGCCGGGGTGCCGAGGCCCGCATAGGTGCCGCGCAGCTTCTCCGGCACGGCCGGGTGCAGCTTCGTGAAGCCCTTCACGTGGGTCTCGTAGAAGATCGTCTTCTCCCACGGCACGTGCGGCTTGCGGTCCCGGCCCCAGGTGAAGGCCGGGTCGATCACGCGGCTGCGCCGGGTGAAGGGCGCGGAATCGCGCTCGTCGAAGGTCAGGTCGTCCCCGGTCTCCATCTGGTAGCCGAACAGGGCCGGGTTCCAGGTGATCGAGCCGACGAGCCCCTTGGCGTAGGGGTCGATCAGCAGCTTGTTGTGGTTGAAGCGGTGGCCGGCCTTGGGCTCGTAGGGGCCGTGGACGCGGTAGCCGTAGATCGTGCCGGGCCGCGCGTCGGGCAGGTAGCCGTGCCAGATCTCGTCGGTGTACTCGGGCAGCTCGATCCGCTCGATCTCGGTCTCGCCGGCATCGTCGAACAGGCAGAGCTCAACCTTGGTGGCGTGCGCCGAGAACAGCGCGAAATTGACGCCGAGGCCGTCCCAGTTGGCGCCGAGGGGATAGGGCGAGCCTTCCTTGATGCGCGAACGCTTGGCGCGATTCTGAGGGCTCGCGCGGTCGGCGGGAGAGGTCGTGTCGGCCATTTGGGCTCCGAAGGCATTCTCAGCCAGAATCCGGGCGTCGGCGAGGCCCGGGGCTCAGCAAAAATCACCACGGCAACGCTCACGCTTCCTCGGAAGGTCCCGGCGCGACCAAACTTTTTGCGCTGCGCAAGACGCGTGGAGCCCGGCCCTCGCGCCGTCGCTCAGGCCAGCGCTTCGCCGGCTTCGACGGCGCGGGCGGCCGGCCGCCGGCCGGCCCGGTCGGCGCTCCGGTCCACCGCCCGATGGCAGAGCGGAAAGGCGAGCGCGGCCAGTCCGAGGCCGCCCGCGCAATCGGCGAGGTAATGCGCCCCGTGCGTGACCGCCGAGAGGGTCATCGCACCGTCGAGCAGGAGCATCGGCGCCCGCGTCCAGCGCAGTGGCCACAGGGCCGCCACCGCCAGATAGGCGGCCGCGCAGTGGAAGGACGGGAACGAGATCAGGCCATAGAGCGACCCGGAATCGACGAGGCGCAGGGAGCCGTCGCGCAAGGGCAGGTAGTGGGCGAGGTGCGTCGCGCCCGGCGTCGCGTCGGCCACGCTCGCGAACCCGTCGAGGCTGACGCCGCCCATGCAGGGCCAGACGGCACTCACGAAGCAGGCCACGAATTCGCAGGCGATCACGGCGGCCAGGAAGGCTTCCGTGCGCCGCGCCCGGCCGCTGGCCAGGAGCAGGGCCGGCACCAGCGCGAACTGCACGCCCAGGGAGGCGTAGGCCTGGCCCAGGAGCCCGTCGAGGGTGGGTAGGGCCAGCACGGCACGGCGGAACGCGAGCCAGTCGAAACCGAGGGCGCGGTCGATCCCGAGGAGGACGGCGTCGGTGAGCGGCAGGTCGGTGGCGAGCAGCGCGTAGGACAGCGTCACGGCCGCGAGGGATTGCACGCCGAACAGGACGTAGACGAGGCAGCCGAGCGTCAGCGCCGGCATGCGCCCGGCGAGCGCGCTGTCCCGCAGAAGGAACAGGATGACGCCCGCGGCCGCCGCGCAAGCGACGAGTTGCGGCGGCACCAGGAGGGTGAACCCGAAATGCCGGACCGCCACGGTCGTGGCGGCGAGCAGGATACCGAACAGCGCCCAGGTAAAGGGCGTCAGCCGCCGCGCATCGAGTGGACGCGTGAACCGGCCGGCGAAGCCTTGCAGGCCCGCGCGCGCCTTCCGGTGGGCAAGGGCATGCGTGAGGGCGGGAGCATGGGGCATGGAGGAGCGCGCGGTCTGCTGCATCGAACGCTCAAGCTTTGACGCCGAACGATTCGCGCGCTCTTAACGCGCGTGTTCTTTGACGTGCCGATGCCGCGCGTCGTTACGGAAGCGTTGCTCCGATGCCGATGCCGCTTGCGCGATGTCTTTCACGGCGTCCTGGCATGCGGCATGAATGGGAGGCGGCACCCGTTGCGGGACGGGCGCGCGAGGAGACCGTCGCATGACCGAACAGCCCAATGCCCTGCAGAGCATCGCCGACCGCTACGGCGTCGGCGTCGATGCGGTCCGGCACCTCGTCCGGGCGCTGGAGGCCGGTCACGGGCGGATGGCGCAGTTCAACCATCCCGATCTCGGGGGCTTCGGGCAATGGTCCGGCAGCGGCATGACGATGATCGGCGACATGTTCAACGGCGGCCTCAAGGCGCGGGTGGACGCCCTCTGCACCGAACTCGCGAACGCCCTGCCGGCGGCGGGATGGGCCGATGCGCCGAGCGCCTCCTCCGGCTGGCCCCGGGATTGGGGCTTGCCCGCGACCTCGGGCTCGCAGAACGGGACCCGGTACGCGTATTTCCCGGCTCGCAGGCGTCTCGCCGTCGAGGCCGACGGCCACGTCACCCTCTACGATACCGGCGAGCACGACATCAGCGGTGTCTCGCAACAGCAGGGCGGCGGGACGAGCCTCCGCTTCTCCGGACGGGGCGGCGACGTCGATCTCGCCAGCCTGCGGCGCCTCGACGCGACCGAAACCGTCCCTTCGGATGAGGTCGTTCCCGAACCCGCCCCGGAGGCCCGGCCCTCCGAGACCGCTCGGGCGCCGGCGGCCGCCAGTGCGGCGGGCGATCTCCTCGGCACGATCGAGCGCCTGTCCGACCTCAGGCGGAAGGGCATCCTGACGGAGGCTGAGTTCGCGGCCAAGAAGGCCGAGTTGCTGGCCCGTCTCTGACCTCGGAGGTCGGCAAGACTTGTCCTGCTCCCCGATCGCCCGATCTGTCAGGGGATGGCCCGACCGCGCGATCTCCTCGACATCACCACCCTCTACCACGAGCCGGCGGTGCCGGAATTCCCGCGCGGGCGCGCGATCCTGGAGCGGTTCCCGGAGGCGGAACGCATCGTCGTGCCCTCGCACTGGAACATCCCGAGCCTGCACGGCAATGCCGGCTCGGTGGAGGACTGGGTGCGGATCAAGCGCTCCACCCTGGTGCTCGGGGTGAAGAAGGGGCTGGCGATGCGGCCGAACGGGCGCAGCGCCCACTTCATCGCGCCCTCGACCTCCAACGGCTGCGCGATGGCCTGCGCCTATTGCTACGTGCCCCGCCGCAAGGGCTTCGCGAACCCGATCTCGGTCTTCGTCAACGTCGAGGCCATCGGTGCCGCGATCGAGCGCCACGCGGCCCGCCAGGGCCCGCTGCCGGAGCCCGACACCATCGATCCCGCGCTCTGGGTCTACGACATCGGCGAGAACGGCGACCTCTCCGTCGACGCGATGGTGAGCGACACCGTGCGGGACCTCATCGCGCTGTTCCGGCGCATCCCCAATGCGAAGGCCTCCTTCGCCACCAAGGCGGTGAACCGCGAACTCCTCGCCTACGACCCGCAGGGCAAGACCCGCATCCGGTTCTCGCTGATGCCCGAGCGCATCGCCCGTGTCGTCGACGTGCGCACGGCGCCCATCCCGGAGCGCATCGCGGCGATCGACGACTTCGTCGCCGCCGGCTACGAGGTCCACCTGAACTTCTCGCCCGTCATCCTCTACGAGGGCTGGGAGGCGGATTGGCGGGCGCTGTTCGACGCGATCGACGGCACCATCGGAGCGGCCGCCCGCGCGCAGATCAAGGCCGAGATCATCCTGCTCACGCACAACGCCGACCTGCACGCGGTCAATCTCGGCTGGCACCCCAAGGCCGAGGACCTGCTGTGGCGCCCCGACCTGCAGGAGGCCAAGGTCTCCGAGGGCGGCGGCGCGAACCTGCGCTACCGCACGGGCTGGAAGGGAACCTGGCTCGCCCGGTTCAAGGCGCTGCTCGCCGAGCGGATGCCGTACTGTACGGTGCGCTACGCATTCTGAGCACTCGCGCGCAAGAAACACGGCGACGTGCGTTATTCACTCAGGGAGTTTTGTTCAGCTGGCGGAGGGAGCGGGATTCGAACCCGCGATACCGTTTCCGGTATACACACTTTCCAGGCGTGCGCCTTCAACCACTCGGCCACCCCTCCGGTCCCGTCGCCGCGTTCCGCCATCGCCCGCAAGGGCGACGGGGCTTCGCAAACGCGTCGGGAGGCGTCGTGTACAAGCCGCACCGGCGGCGTGCAAGCGGTGCGAACCGCAAAGCTGACGATTCCGGCCGGAATCTCGGCGGATCGAGGTTGGCGGTCGCTCCGTATCGCATCGCGGCAGGATGCGGGTTATCCTCAGATTCGCCGCTTTCCGCGTGCATCGCCTTTTCCGTGTCCGTCACGCCGGCTCGCCGATTTCGGCGCTGGGCCCCGGGGGGACACGAAGGAGCAAACAGCCGCCGTGATCCGCTTCGACAACGTCACCAAGGTCTACCGGACGGAAGGACACCGGCGCACGATCCTCGAGCGCGTTTCCTTCACCCTGAAGCCGGGCATCAGCTACGGCTTCCTCGGGATCAACGGCGCCGGCAAGTCGACCACCCTGCGCATCCTCGCCGGAACCGAGGCCCCGACCAAGGGCCGCGTCATCCGGAACCGGCGCGTTTCCTGGCCCCTGGGCTTCGCGGGCGGCTTCCATCCGCTGATGACGGGCCGCGACAACATCATCTTCGTGGCACGGATCTACGGTGAGGACCCGCGCCGCGTGTTGGAATTCGTCGAGGATTTCTCCGAGCTCGGCAGCTACCTCGACGTGCCGATCCGGACCTACTCCTCCGGCATGGGTGCCCGGCTCGCCTTCGGCATGAGCATGGCCATCCCGTTCGAATGCTACCTCATCGACGAGACGACGTCCGTCGGGGACGGGCGCTTCCAGAAGCGCTGCGAGGAGGTGTTCAGTGCACGGCGTGCCCATGCCGACGTGATCATGGTCTCGCACGCGATGGATACGCTCCGGAACTGGTGCCAGCAGGGCATCGTGCTGATCAACGGCCGTGCGATCGTCTACGAAGACATCGACGACGCCATCGAGGTCTATCGCCGCCTGAACACCTGAACGTCCGGCGTCGCGGGCGGTGGCGGTCATGGTTTCGCCGTGCCCGTGAGGCAACGGTCGCGAAGGGTCGGCGCGAATCCGCCGGATGCAAGGGAACACGGGGTTCATGTCCGTCGAGATCCGTACGCCTCAGGGGCAGCCGCTCACCACCGCCGACCGGTCGAACGCCGTGGCGGAATCCCTGCGGCAGATCGCGCGCGTCTCACGCTTCGCCGATCGCAAGAAGGGCATCCGCTCGTATCAGAGCCATGTGAAGTCGGATCCGCTGATCCCGCTGCTGTTCTGCGTCTGCTTCCTGATCCCCTCGCTCATCGGCGTCGCCTATTACGGCTTCATCATGTCCGACCGCTTCGTGGTGGAGGCGCGCTTCGCGCTGCGCCCGGCGCTGGGCAGCGTGGACAAGGCGGCCCCGGACCAGGTCGGCACGAATTCCGGTTCGGTCTCGCAGCAGATGGTGGCGCAGGACAGCCTCATCACCACCAACTACATCCAGAGCCGGCCGATGGTCGAGGCGATGGAGAAGGCCATGCCGTTGCGCGAGATGTTCTCGCGGTCGGACATCGACTACTTCTCGCGCTTCAAGACGGACAAGCCGATCGAGAAGCTGGTCAAGTTCTGGCACGAGCGGGTGCATACCGCGATCGAAGCCGGGTCCGGCATCATCAGCCTGACCGTCAACACCTTCGATCCGCAGGAATCCCTCGACCTCTCGAAAGCGGTCCTCGCCGAGAGCGAGCGCATGGTGAACGCCCTCAGCGCCCGCGCTCGCGAGGACGCCGTGGCCGAGAGCCTGCGCGAACTCAAGCGCGCCGAGGAGCGGATGACGAAGATCCGCGTCGCCGTGGCCGCCCTGCGCAACAAGGACGGGGTCCTCGACGCGCAGAAGACCAACGAGAGCAACCTGAAGGTCATCGCGGAACTGCGCTCGGCCCGCATCAACCTCGCCGTGCAGCTGATCCAGGGGCAGCGCGACCTCTCGCCCGAGACCCGGCGGATCCAGGACATGAAGGCGCAGCTGAAGGACCTCGACGACAACATCGCCAAGATCGAGCGCCAATCCGCGAGCGAGGACCCGGAGCAGCGGCGTATCCTGGCCGATTCCTTGACGCGTTTCGAGGCCTTCGACGCCGAGCGGACCGATGCGGAGAAGTACTTCGCCAAGGTGCTGGTGGCGAACGAGCGCGCCCGCATCATGGCCGAGCGTCAGGTGGAATTCTTCACCATGATCGTCCAGCCGGTGAAGCCTGAATCCTCCCAGCAGCCGCGCCGCATGCTGATGATCTCCCTCATCGCCGGTGGCGCCGCCGTGGTCTTCGCCGCCACCGTGGTCACCCGCAAGTACCTCGCCTGACCGGATATCGCGGCCCGGGCGCGTTCGGGCCTCGGCACGGCGCGCCGGTTCGCCCGCGCGCGGTCACGACGCCGGCCTCGATCGAGACGACGGGGCCGGCACGTTAACCTTTCGCTAACGCTATACCCGGCAAATCTTGCCGGGCCCCTGTCCTCGGGGCGACGGGGTTCACGATGAGCGAGACGGCCGTTGCCACGGCGGCGGGGGGGAGCTTCGGGCAGTTCGCGCGCTTCGCGGTTCCCAACCGGGCGAACCTGAACGCGCTCTCGAAGCGCACGGACCTGTTCTTCGCCACCGCCGTGATGGGCATCCTCACGGTGCTCATCTTCCCGCTGCCGGCGTTCCTGCTCGACCTGCTGCTCGCGGTCTCGATCATCATCTCGGTGCTGATCATGATGACCGGGCTGTTCATCGACAATCCGCTCGAGTTCACGGTCTTCCCGACCCTGCTCCTCGTCGCGACGCTCTTGCGCCTCGCCCTGAACCTCGCCTCCACCCGCCTCATCCTGGGCCATGGCCACGAGGGCACGGCGGCGGCCGGGCACGTCATCGAGGCCTTCGGCAACTTCGTGATGGGGGGCAACTTCGTCATCGGGATCATCGTGTTCGCGATCCTGATCATCGTAAACTTCGTCGTCATCACCAAGGGCTCGGGCCGCATCGCCGAGGTGGCGGCCCGCTTCACCCTCGACGCCATGCCCGGCAAGCAGATGGCGATCGACGCCGACCTCTCGGCCGGTCTCATCGACGAGAAGGTGGCCAAGGCCCGCCGCGCCGCCCTGGAGGAGGAATCCTCGTTCTTCGGCGCCATGGACGGCGCCTCCAAATTCGTGCGCGGCGACGCCATCGCGGCCCTGCTGATCACATTCATCAACGTCATCGGAGGCATCATCATCGGCGTCGCCCAGCAGGGCATGCCGTTCATGGGAGCGGCCAAGAGCTACACCCTGCTCACCATCGGCGACGGCCTCGCGAGCCAGGTGCCCGCCCTCATCGTCTCGACGGCGGCCGGCATCCTGGTCTCGAAGGCGGGCGTGAAGGGCTCGGCCGACAAGGCGCTCGGCAAGCAGCTCGCGAACTACCCGAAGGCGCTCGGCATGTCGGCCGGCGTCATGGTGCTCATCTCGTTTCTGCCCGGCATGCCGATGCTGCCCTTCCTGGGCCTGGCCGGCGCTTCCGGCTACGCCGCCTGGCACTTCGCCAAGGTCGCCCGCGAGGCCCCGCCCCTCGACGCCGCCGGCGCGCCGATGGACGCCGCGGCCGTGGCGGCGGCGCAGGCGGCCAAGGAGGAGACCGTCACGGACCTCCTGAAGCTCGACGATCTCAAGCTGGAGATGGGCTACGCCCTGCTCGCGCTGGTGAACGGCCCCGAGGGCCAGGACCGCCTCACCGACCAGATCAAGGCCCTGCGCCGCCAGCTCGCGGCCGAGCTCGGCTTCGTGATGCCCTCCGTGCGCATCCTCGACAACGTGCAGCTCGATGCCAACGCCTACGTGGTCCGGGTCAAGGAGATCGAGGCCGGCACGGGCCAGATCTTCCCCGGCCAGTTCATGGCCATGGATCCGATGGGCGGACAGGTGCAGTTGCCCGGCCAGCACATGCTGGAGCCGACCTTCGGCCTGCCCGCGACCTGGATCGACGCGAGCCTACGCGACCAGGCCCAGCTCAAGGGCTACACCGTGGTGGATGCCGCGACCGTGGTCTCGACGCACCTCACCGAGATCATCAAGGCCCACGTCTCGGAGCTCCTCAACCACGTCGAGGTGCAGAAGCTCCTGCGCGAACTCTCCAAGGAGCACGGCGAACTCCTCAAGGAGGTCATGCCGAGCCAGATCGGCACCACCGGCATCCAGCGCGTGCTGCAGTTCCTGCTGGCCGAGCGGGTCTCGATCCGCGACCTCGGGGCCATCGTCGAGGGCATCGCCGAGGTCGCCGGCCACGTGAAGAACCCGCGCGACATCGTCGAGCACGTGCGCGCGCGGCTCGGCCGCCAGATCTGCGCCCAGTACCAGGGGCCGGACGGCATGCTGCCGATCATCACCCTGTCGCCGGCCTGGGAGCAGGCCTTCCTCGAATCGATCGCGGGCGAGCGCGAGGAGCGCTACCTCGCGATGCAGCCCTCCAAGCTCTCCGAATTCGTGAGCACGGTGCGCGACCGTTTCGAGACCGCCGCCCGGATGGGCGAGATGCCGGTCCTCGTCACCTCGGTCCAGGCCCGGCCCTTCGTGCGCTCGATCATCGAGCGCTTCCGGCGCGAGACCCCGGTGATGAGCCAGGCCGAGATCCATCCCCGCGCCCGCCTGCGCACCGTGGGCTCGGTCTGAGCACGGCTGGCGAAGGCCTCTCGCGGGATGGCGGCGCGCGCATCCGGCCGGCGGGTCCCCTCACGCGGGCAGGACGACCACCTTCGTCTTGACCGGCGTGCGCGCGTAGAGGTGGATCATGTCCTGGCTGAGCAGGCCGACGCAGCCGCTCGTGATGCCGGTGCCGATCGATTCGGGCTCGCTGCTCGCGTAGATCGTGTAGAGCGTATAGGCGCCGTTCTGGTAGAGATGCAGGGTGCGGGCGCCCAGCGGGTTGTCGAGGCCGCCCGGCATGCCACGGGCGTATTTCGCGGCCTCGGGCTGGCGCCGGATCATCTCCTTGGGCGGTGTCCAGGTCGCCCATTCGGACTTGCGGCCGACATAGGCGTCCCCGTTCCAGAGGAACCCGTCGCGGCCGACATTGGCGCCGTAGCGGGTGGCGGACCCGTCGCCCTCGACGCGGTAGACGTAGAAGTTGGCGGGATCGACGATGATCGTGCCGGCCGCTTCCTTGGTCTCGTAACGGACCGTCCGGCGGTAGTATTTCGGATCGACCTTGCTGATGTCGGTGGCCGGAATCGGGAATTTCTCGTCCGGCATCGGTCCGTAGATCTTCGCGGCCTCGGCGAGGACCGTGCCGTCGGATGTCACGCACCCGGCGAGCCCCAGCGCGCCGAAACCGGCGGCCGAGCCGGCCAGGAACGACCGGCGGCTGAGACCGCCCGCCCGATGCCCGGGGAGCCGCGCCTCATCCGTCGCGCCGGCAGCGGCGCTGCGACCGTCCGTGATCATCACTCTGGACTTCCCCTATCCCGTGGCCCGGCGGAAGAACGTCGCGGCCCGCGCCGGTCGAGCCTCCGGCCAAGCTGAGAGTGCCGCTCCCCGGCCCGGCTGGCAAGCTTGGTTTCCGTCGCGCGGCGACCTCGATCAGGACCCGCCGGTCGCGGCGCCGATGGAAACCGCCCCCGGCGCGGGGGCCGACCCGATCAGACCGTCTTCTTCTCCATGCGGCGCTCAAGGGCGTGCGCGTCGAGGCCGGGGGCGGTGAAGGGCGCCTCGGGGGCGCTGGTGTCGGTCGGCTGGCCCTTCAGGGCCGAGGCGAGGCGGTTGCGCTCGTAGAGCAGGACCACCACGACGGAGATCAGGAAGGGCAGCCAGAAGTAGAACAGCCGGAACACGAGCAGCGCCGCGATGACCGAGGGGCGCGCGATGTCGGGCATCGCCACGACGAAGACGAGTTCGAACACGCCGAGGCCGCCGGGGGCGTTCGAGACCAGGGCCGCAGAGAACGAGGCGAGGAACACCGCGAGCACCACGAGGAAGCCCGGGTTCCCGGCCTCGGGCAGCGCGAAGTAGATGATGCCGGCCGCGCCCAGCAGTTCCAGGGGAGCGGCGATGAGCTGGCGCACCATGATGCGGGGGCGCGGATATTCGAGCTTGAACTTGCGGATCGTCAGCGGCTTGAGGTGCAGCAGCGAGCCGATCACGTAGAGGGCGACGAAGCCGAGCAGGCCGGCGCCGAGGATGCGGGCGGTGGCGGGGTCCGTCAGGATCGCCGGCAGGTAGCCGTTCAGGCGCGTCAGGGTGTCGGGCAGGACCGTCAGCACGAAGCCGCCGAGCAGGATGGTGCCGAGGCCGAAGGTGAAGGAGCAGAGCGCCACCAGCACCGCGACCTGGGCCGCCGACAGGCCCTTGGCGGTGTAGGCGCGGTAGCGCACCACGGCGCCGGAGAACACCGAGGCGCCGATGTTGTGCGAAAGCGCGTAGGTGGTGAAGGAGCAGACCGAGACGAAGAACCACGAGATGTGGCGGATGCCGAGATGCAGCAGGGCGATCCGGTCGTACCAGGCGAGCGCCGCGTAAGCGACCAGGGTCGAGAGCGCCGCGAGCAGGAAGCGATGCAGGGGAATCGCCGCGAAGCTGCCCTTGATCTCGGCCATCGAGATGCCGGCGAGCTCCTTGTAGAGCAGGTAGCCCGAGACGATGACGGCACCGAGGCCGATGATCGGCCAGATGAAATCGCTGATCTTCTTCATGGTGGTTCGGACGAGCCCCTTCGTTCGGGCCCTCCCTGCACGACGATGCGCGGCATCGCAAGCAGGGTTCCAACCGGTCCCGTCGGGAACGGCTCATCCCACGGGATCATGACGGTTTCGTGCCGGCCCCCTCTCGGCGGCCGGCGCGAAGGGGCTCAGGCACGAATACGCGAGAGGCCGATGCCGTCCATGGCGGCCTGGTCGCGGGCGGCCTCGGCGGCGCGCTCGGCGGTGCGCTCGCGGTCGTCCAGGATCTCGATCTTCTTGAGGTCCTCGAAGGCCTCGCCGAGCTCGGCCTTCGCCTCGGCGAGCTGGCCCTCCAGGGCGGCGGCCGACTGGCGCATGTTGTCCCGGCGGGTCGCGGCGGCGCGGGCATAGGTCGGGTAGGCGAAGTGGGCGGGATCGGTGATGCCGGCGCGGCTCTCCTCGTGCGCGACCTCGCGGTCGAGCTCCAGCGCCATGCGGGTGAAATCCGCCTTCATCATCTCGATCTGCGTCACGCGCCGACGCTTCTCGTCGACCTGGAAGCGTCGCAGCCGGATCAACGTGTCACGGGATTTCATGGACGGTTTCACTCCACGCAACGCACGGCTTGCCGGAACGCATCACCCACGTCCCGAGCCCGGCATCGGCGAGACGTCGGGGCGTCCCCTCACGGGGCGCCGACGATCTCTGCCAGGCGAAGATAACCCTCGCCGATCGAAGTTGCTTCTTCCTTACCCTGACCCAGAAAAGCCTCCATTTCGGGCATCAGGGCCACTGCCTCGTCCACTTCCGGCGACGCGCCGGCCCGGTAGGCGCCGAGCCGGATCAGTTCCTCCATGTCCGCGTAGGTGGAGAGCAGGCGCCGCGCCCGCCGCACGGTGGGCAGGTGGGCCGGGTCGCAGGCGCGCGGCATGGTGCGCGAGACCGAGCGCAGCACGTTGATCGCCGGGTAGCGCCCGCGCTCGGCGATGCCGCGCTCCATCACGATGTGCCCGTCGAGGATGCCCCGCACCGCGTCGGCCACGGGCTCGTTGTGGTCGTCGCCCTCGACGAGCACGGTGAACAGCCCCGAGATCGCCCCCTGCCCCGTTCCGGGCCCGGCGCGCTCGAGGAGGCGCGGCAATTCGCTGAACACGGTCGGGGTGTAGCCCTTGGCCGTGGGTGGCTCGCCGGCGGCCAGGCCGATGTCGCGCTGGGCCATGGCGAAGCGCGTGATCGAATCGATCATGCACAGCACCTGCGCGCCCTGGTCGCGAAAATATTCGGCCATGGCCAGGGTGACGTAGGCGGCGTTGCGGCGCATCAGGGCCGGCTCGTCGGAGGTGGCGACGATGACCACCGAGCGCGCGAGGCCGGCCGCGCCGAGATCGTCCTGGAGGAATTCCTGCACCTCGCGGCCGCGCTCGCCCACGAGACCGATCACGGCGACGTCGGCGGCGGTGTAGCGGGCCAGCATCGAGAGCAGCACGGACTTGCCGACGCCCGAGCCCGCGAAGATGCCCATGCGCTGGCCGGCGCACATGGTCAGGAAGGTGTTGATGCAGCGCACCCCGAGGTCGAGGGGCGGCCCGACGCGGCGGCGCGCATGGGCCGGCGGCGGATCGGCGCGCAGGGGATAGATCACGGGACCGGCCGGAAGAGGCCCGAGGCCGTCGATGGGGCGGCCGAGGGCGTCGATGGTGCGTCCGAGCCAGGCGGCGGAGGGCCGGACCGCCCCGGCGGCCTCGTCGCGGACCATGGCGGGGCAGCCGCGCCGCACGCCCTCCAGGGAGCCGAAGGGCATCGCCAGCGCCCGGTCGCCCTGGAAGCCGATGATCTCGCAGGGTACGGCGCCGAGCCCGTTCTCGACCGCGATGTCGAGGCGGCCGCCGAGTCGCATGGCCGCCACGGGCCCCGCCACCTCGACGAGGAGGCCCCGGATCGCGACGACGCGCCCGTAGGTCTCCAGCACCTGCACGTCGGTGAGCGCCGCGCGCGCGCCAGCCAGGCGCAAGCGAGCGAGGCTAGGGTCGCTGTCGGTCATTCGCGGCTCTCTCAACCATTCGTTTACCTCCCTCCTTAACACTGCGTGCATCGGGCTTGTAGCAGGCCGCCGGCTCCGGCCGGGACATCACAAATCGCCGTGCGGTCCAAGACATTCCGATGTCGTGGCGCCACGGTGACAGCCTGCGATAAGCCCTGACGGGTCAGGTACTTAAGTGGAGTTTCGGCGGTTTCGCCCTCGATTCCGGGACGGTCTTACGAGAACAGACCGTCAACGGTTCGGAGCGTGGCCGGAAGTCGGGTCCAATTGCGTGCTTGCGTCCGTGAATCAGGTTTTGTTAACGATTAACGAATAGCGTTTCACGTCAATGACGAGGGAGCGTCCGCCACGGGCCGGTGGCGGACGAACGGCGGGGGCTTGCCCGTACGCTGCACACGGCCGGCTGGGCTGGGGACCGACGATGCGGGTACTTCTGATCGAGGACGACAGCGCGACCGCGCAGAGCATCGAACTGATGCTCAAGTCCGAGAGCTTCAACACCTACACCACCGACCTCGGTGAGGAGGGGATCGATCTCGGCAAGCTGTATGATTACGACATCATCCTGCTCGACCTGAACCTGCCCGACATGTCGGGCTACGAGGTGCTGCGGAACCTCCGCGTCGCCAAGGTGAAGACCCCGATCCTGATCCTGTCCGGCATGGCCGGCATTGAGGACAAGGTGAAGGGCCTCGGCTTCGGCGCCGACGACTACCTCACCAAGCCCTTCCACAAGGATGAACTCGTCGCCCGCATCCACGCGATCGTCCGCCGCTCGAAGGGTCACGCCCAGTCGGTGATCACCACCGGCGACCTGATCGTGAACCTCGACCAGAAGACCGTCGAGGTCTCGGGTTCGCGGGTCCACCTGACCGGCAAG
>NZ_JAKSXY010000087.1 GCF_022829445.1 Methylobacterium sp. J-068
ATCGAAGGGCCCCGGTTTCGTCTTGGGGCATGCAGCGTTCGAGAGTCGGCCCGCGCGTCAGTGCTGTGGGTGGGCTGGATCGAGCGGATGCCAGCAAACGAACGGGTGTGAATTCAGTGTCACGACAAGAAACCTCCCAGAGCGCGCCTTCCCCCACCTCGTCGGAGGCGACGGCGATCCTGGACGGTCTGGGGGAGCCTGCGGCGCCGCGGCTGTTGCCCGAGCGCCCACCCCCGACCCGAGATTCCCCCCGCTGACCGGGACGGCGTCGATCATCTCGGTGCGCACCGCGTCAGCCACCGCCTGGAGCTGGCTCTCGGGCAACAGCCGCAGCGCCGCAGGCTCCCCCAGACCGTCCAGGATCGCCGTCGCCTCCGACGAGGTCGGGGAAGGCGCGCTCTGAGAGGTTTCTTGTCGTGACACTGAATTCACACCCGTTCGTTTGCTGGCATCCGCTCGATCCAGCCCACCCACAGCACTGACGCGCGGGCCGACTCTCGAACGCTGCATGCCCCAAGACGAAACCGGGGCCCTTCGATCGCACTTATAACGCCGTCACGCAGCTTTACCACGCTGCGACGATCGGCACGGCTTGCGGCAGACCGCGCCGGGCCTGCAAGACCGTTCTGGATGACCCGATCGTACCGAGGACGATGGAACGCATTTACGTTCCACACCAACGCTGGCACCGCGGCGCGAAGTCCGGCAGGTAAGCCCGACGCCGGTTCCGATCAACGGGCCCGACCGCATTTTCCGCCCGGCCTTATCACACCGGGGCACGTGATTCGAGGTCAGTCATGTCCTTCATCCGGATCTTCGCCGGCCTCGCCACCGCTCTGATCGTCCTCGGCGGATCGGCCTACGCCGCCGAACCCGATGCCGGTCCGGGGCGCGCCGTCACGTTATCGTGTGACGGTCCGGCTCCGTGCCGTCCGGGGGCCGCGCCCGGTCCCGCCGACCGCGCGGTGCGCCCGTTCAAGGGAAGCCTCGGCCGACCCTGCGCCTATCGCTGGCGCGCCACGCCGCAGGGGACGCGCAAGGTCCGGGTCTGCTTCTAGTGTCCCGAGCCACGATTCGGGCAGCCCTCGTCCTGTTGGCGGCCCTCTGGGTCGCCGATGGCTCCTGCGCCGCGCAGGCCCGCGATTGCACCGGGCTCTTCGCCGACGGCAGGCGACCGGAGATCGTGAACCCGAAGCTCGCGCGAAGCCTCGTGGCGCTCTGCTACGAGGCCTTCGCGGTGCTCCATTCCGGCGTGTCGCGCACGCCGGTCTATGCGACGGAGCGCCTGACGGCGGCGAGCGTCGCGGCCGCGCGCCGCGTGGACCGGACCGACAGCTTCCACGACGAGGACGCCCTGCCGGCCGAGGACCGGGCCCGCCTCGACGATTACGTCCATAGCGGCTTCGACCGGGGCCACATGGCGCCGGCGGGCGACATGCCTACCGGTGAGGCCCAGGCGCAGTCCTTCACCCTCGCCAACATCGTTCCCCAGGACCGGGAGATGAACCGGGGGCTGTGGGCGGCGATCGAGGAGAGCGTTCGCCGCCTCGCCACCCGGCGCGGCACGCTCTTCGTGGTCACGGGCCCGATCTACTCGGGCGACGCCGTGCAGGCGATCAACGGCCGCGTGCTCGTGCCGACGCACCTGTTCAAGGCGCTCTATGACCCGGCGACCGGCGATGCGGGCGCCTACCTCGTCCCCAACCGCGACGACGCGGCATGGCAGGCCCTCTCCCTCGACGCATTGCGCCAGACCGCCGGGCTCGACGTGTTTCCCGGCCTCGCACCCGCCGCGAAGGCGCGGGCGATGGATCTGCCGGAGCCCCGCGCCTTCGCGCGGGGCGAGGCCGAGGAGGGTGCGCGCCGCAGGCCGCGCGCGGACGATTCGTTCGGGGCCTGGGCGCGGGTGGAACTGCACCGCGCCCTGCGGCGCCTGTGGCGCGACCTCATGCGCGCGCTGTTCTGAGGAGGATCCGATGACGAAACGCGCGACGTCCGGGAGCCCGCCGGATCAGCCCCCGGAGCCGGCCCGGTTCGATCCTTTCGCCGACGAGGCCGCCGTCCGGACCATCGGCGGCCTGTCGGTGGAGAACGGGACCGATCGGATCGCCCTTCACGGCTCGATCGATCTCACCCGGGACGCGGCGGGCCTCGCCCATGCGCGGGCGCTCTGCGCGACGCTCGCCGCCATCGTGACGGCCCTGGAATCGGAGGCATTGCCCGAGACGGTCGCCGACGCCACCCGACCCGGCACCTCCGTGAAGAACCCCTTCGCCTGACGGTGCGCGCGCGCCGCGACGCGGCATGACGTGCTTGTGGGTCCCGTTCTTGTGTGTCCTGTTCTTGCCGGTCCGACGCCGCCCTGATACTCCGGCGCAACACTCTCACGCGAAGCGGTTCGACGACGGCGAGCGCCCGATGTCCGGCCGCCATGGCGCGTCACGCGCGGCACGCGGACCGGCTCGACGGAACGCCGTCCGGGACCACGCACACGATCATTCCGGCGATCGGGGCACGCAGGGCGCCCGAGGTCGCCGACACGACGAAGGACACCGATATGGCGCGCGAATTCATCTACCACATGAAGGGTCTCACCAAGACCTATTCGGGTGGCAAGAAGGTCCTCGATAACATCAACCTGTCCTTCTATCCGGATGCCAAGATCGGCGTGCTGGGCATCAACGGGTCGGGCAAGTCGACACTGCTCAAGATCATGGCCGGCATCGACAAGGATTGGACCGGCGAGGGCTTCGTCGCGCAGGGGGCCCGCGTCGGCTACCTTCCGCAGGAGCCGCAGCTCGACCCCAACAAGTCGGTGCGCGAGAACGTCATGGAGGGCGTGGCGGAGAAACAGGCGCTGCTCGACCGCTACAACGAACTCGCCATGAACTATTCCGAGGAGACGGCGGACGAGATGACCGCCCTCCAGGACAAGATCGAGGCGGCCAATCTCTGGGAACTCGACTCGAAGGTCGACCAGGCGATGGAAGCGCTGGGCTGCCCCAGCGACGAGCAGCCCGTCGCGACGCTCTCGGGCGGTGAGCGCCGCCGCGTGGCGCTCTGCAAGCTGCTGCTCTGGGAGCCGGAACTCCTGCTCCTCGACGAGCCCACCAACCACCTCGACGCCGAGACCGTGAATTGGCTCGAAGGTCACCTGCGCCAGTATCCGGGCGCCATCCTGATCGTGACCCACGATCGTTACTTCCTCGACAACGTCACGGGCTGGATCCTCGAACTCGACCGCACCCGCGGCTATCCCTACGAGGGCAACTACTCGGCCTGGCTGGTGCAGAAGCAGAAGCGGCTCCAGCAGGAAGGCCGCGAGGACATGGCCCGCCAGCGCGCGATCAACCGCGAGCAGGAGTGGATCGCCGCCTCGCCGAAGGCCCGCCAGTCGAAGTCGAAGGCCCGCATCACCCGCTACGAGGAGCTGGTGGCGAAATCCCAGGACAAGATCGACGCCTCGGCGCAGATCGTGATCCCGATCGACGAGCGCCTCGGCAACAACGTCATCGAGTTCGAGCACCTGAACAAGGCGTTCGGTGAGCGCCTGCTGATCGAGGACCTGTCGTTCAAGCTGCCGCCGGGCGGCATCGTCGGCGTGATCGGACCCAACGGCGCCGGCAAGACGACGCTGTTCAAGATGATCACGGGTGTCGAGAAGCCGGATGGCGGCACGATCTCCGTCGGCGAGACCGTCCATCTCGGCTACGTCGACCAGTCGCGCGACGCGCTCGATCCGAATGCCACCGTGTGGCAGGAGGTCTCCGGCGGCAACGACATCATCTATTTCAACAAGCGCGAGATCAATTCGCGTGCCTATTGCGCGGCCTTCGCCTTCAAGGGGTCGGACCAGCAGAAGAAGGTCGGCACGCTGTCGGGCGGTGAGCGCAACCGCGTCCACCTCGCCCGGACGCTCAAGGGCGGCGCCAACGTGCTCCTCCTCGACGAGCCCACCAACGATCTCGACATGGAGACCCTTCGCGCCCTCGAGGAGGCGCTGGAGGATTACGCAGGCTGCGCCGTGATCATCAGCCACGATCGCTGGTTCCTGAACCGCATCGCGACCCACATCCTCGCCTTCGAGGGCGAGAGCCACGTGGAGTGGTTCGAGGGCAACTTCTCGGACTACGAGGAGGACAAGAAGCGTCGCCTCGGCGCCGACTCGCTGATGCCGAAGAAGATCAAGTACAAGAAGTTTTCGCGATAAACCTTCGGGCCGCCCTCTTCCTGTGCAGGACGAGGGCGGATCGACCGAGCGCGTGCGGCGCTCAAGAGACGCTTTCCTTCAAGATCGGCCCGGACGGCCTAATGTCGTCAGGCCCGCGCGCTGAGCGCGAGAGCCTCCCCAAGGTCCCGCATGTCCGTGAGCTTGCGCCCGCGCCGGCGTAAGTCTGCGAGAAGCGCCCGGTCCGGAAACGGGCAATAGGGCAGGATCGGCGGGGATTCGCCTGCCGGAAGCGTTCCGTCCACCAGCCGCGCGAGCACGTGCTCCAGCAGAACCCGGCCCTCCTCGTGCAGCAGGATCGCGGCGCGGGTCGCCGTGGTGTCGGCGGGCAGCGCCGCTGCCGTCTGCGCGAGGATGGCGCCGGCGTCGATCGTGACCGCGAGGCGGTGCACCGTGACCCCGAAAGCCGGTTCGGCCTCGGCCAGGGCGTGGATCGTCGGCACGGGACCGCGATGGCGCGGCAGCAGGCCCGGATGGACGTTGAGGCCGCCGAGGGGCGCGCGCGCGAGCGTCGGCCCCGACAGGATCTGGTCGAAATGGAAGGTCACGATGAGGTCGGGGGCGTGGACGGCGAAGGCCCGCGCCACCTCGGGACCGTTGACGTCGTCGACTTTCAGGGTCGGAATCTCGAGGGTGCGGCACAAGGCCTTCAGCGGCGTCGCGCTCGGTGCCGATCCGGCGCCGGTCAGCCGGCGCGACAGCGCGGAAGCCGGCGCCAACAGGTCGGGAAGGCCGAAATTCACGCCGAGATAGGGCAGGATCGTCGGGCCGGAGCGGGCGACGTGGCGGCGGACCTGTCCCACGAGGCCGCCGGAACTCGGGCGCTTCGCGTTGGAGAGACCGACGAACGCGATGTCGGCGGCGTGATCCGCCACGAAGCGACGCACGGCCCGTGCGTTCGGCAGCGCCTCCAGGACGAACAGGGCGATGCGGGGGCGCCTCACCGGCCGATCCGGATCTTGAACTTGAATCCGCTCATGCCGAGGCGCCGCAGGGATTCCGGCAGCAGGGCCGCCCCGCGCGCGGCGGCAGCCAGGATCCACGGGAAGGCGACGATGTCCCGGTCCCGCGCGAGGCCCCTCGCGATGCGGGCGGCCGCGTCCTCGGCGCTGATCTCGAGCGGGCGCCAGCCCTGGTACTCGCTCCCCATCGCGGTCTTCACGTAGCCCGGCGTCACCACGTTGATGCGCACGCCGTGGGGTTTCAGCTTCTCGCGAAGGGCCAGACCATGGGCGAGGAGCGCCGCCTTGGTGCCGCTATAGGCCGGCGCGTCCGGCAGCGGCGCGAAGGCGGCGAGGGACGAGACGAGGGCGATCTGCCCCCGGCCCCGGGTCCGCATCAGGCTCACGCAGGGGAGCGCCACGTTGAGCGCGCCGACGAGGTTCACGTCCACCGTCTCGAAGGCCATGGCCTCGGTCTCGACGTCGCCGCCCGGATCGCCCCCGTTGATCGCGGCGTTCACGATCACGCGGTCGAGACCATGGGCCGCGTCCAGGCGCGTCAGCCATGCGGCGATGGCCGCGCGATCCCGCACGTCCAGACGCTCGGTCTCGACCCGCGAGCCCTTGGCGCGGCACGCCTCGGCCACGGCCTCGAGGCGGACGGCATCGCGGCCGTGCAGGATCAGGTGGTTCGCGGGGCCGGCATAGTGGCGGGCGAGGGCGGCGCCGATGCCGCTCGACGCGCCGGTGATCAGGGTGACGGACATGGCGCCTGCTAGCCCGGCCCCATGTGTCGGATCAATAGACCGGGGCCAGTTGTTCCTGCGCCGAGTCGGTCTCCGCACGGATGGCGGCGGCGGCCGCGAGGGCCGAGGCGGGCAGCACGGCCTCCAGGCGCGGAATGGTGCCCATAATGGCGCGCTCGATGGCCGGGCGGGAGAAGAACCCGCCATTCACCTGCGAGCGATGGAGCACGACGCGCCGGAAGTCCGCCATCAACTCGCTGTCGGGCGGCGTCGGAGCGGTCCAGAACGTGTTCAGTCCGCCCTGGTGGGTCAGGCCGGCCAGATTGTAGATCGCGCTGCCGGCGGCATAGGTCGGGCGCCCGAGTTCGAGGGAGAGCATGCCCACGGTGCTGTTGACCAGCACCACGCCGCTGCTCCCCGAGATCAGGCTCGGCAGGTCGCCTCCGTCGATGATGTCGAGACGGTCGTTGACGCCGTGGCGCCGGGCCGAGTGGCGGGCGTATTTGCGCCAGTTGATGAGGCCGCTGTCCAGCGGATGCAGCTTGATCAGGAGGCGCGTCGGCGCCGCCGAGTGCGCGGCGAAGGACGCGATCGTCCGATCCATGAAGGCCTCGACCCCGAGGAAGGGGGAGTGGACACGGATCTGGTAGTCGCTGTCGAGTTGCAGCGGCAGCAGGAAATAATCCGCCTCGATTGCCACGTAGGCTTCGTTGAGGCGTGCCGCCTCGCGGCGGGTCCGGGCGCGGCGGGAGAACTTCTTGATCCAGCCGGCATATTCCACCGCGATGTGATGCGGCCGGTGGCTCCGGAAATGCGGGAAGAAGTACGGAAAGCCGAAATTCGCGATGTTGTAGGCCACGTCCCAGATGCTGCGGCGGGCCATGTCGCCGCTCGAGGGCATGGCGCGGCCCGGCTGCGGCAGGCGCCGGGCGATGGCGCGGATCTCGTCCGCCGTCTTCGGCAGCGGCGAGTGGCCATTCACGCCCCCGAGTTCACAGGTGATCCAGTTCGGCCGCAGGTAACCTTCCTCGAAGACGTGCAGGCGAACCCCGAACGGCTCGGCCGCGGCGGTGGCGGCCACATGGTAGGGCCGGCAATCCCCGAACAGGATGATGTCCGTCACGCTGTGCTCGCGCACGTACTCGGCGACGTAGCCGCCCCAATTGGCGAAAGTTCCGCGATAATTGTCGGAGGGCAGGCGCCAGAACAGCCAGTCGCCGGACGAAAAGTTGATGCGCCGAACCTTGTGCCCGCGCGCCTGGAGGGCACGACCGAGATCGGCGAAGAAGGGAGAGGCGATTCCCTGGAGGAAGAGAAAGGTCGCCGGTCCGTCGCGATGCATGTCTGCCTGGGGATGCATGTCTGCGCGGGGCTGAAGCATTCTCAGGACGCCTGCTCCTGCGCCCGTGTCGGTCACGGGCCGCCTTGCACGGGGAATTCCGTCGCACGGCCCAACCATCTCATCAATTGGGCGCTGGTGGGGCCATGAAGGATTTCTGTGGGTCTGTGCTTTCGCGGTGACGGTCTCATCCACAGGCGCCCGAACGTTTCACGCGGGCGCCGATCCATACCGGGGCAGAATGTTCGCGCCGCCATCGCGCCCTGGCGTGGGATGGTGGTAAGGCAGCGGCCAGTCGTTTCGAGCGAACAGGTCCATGCCTTCGAACTCGCCGTCCCCGGTCTTTTCCACAGGCCGGACCATCCGGGCCCTGCGCGGGCAGATCGAACGCGCTGCCGGGATCGTCTTCGGTCCGCCCTGGCGCTCCGGAGCGGCGCCCGCATTCTGGGAGCGAAACCCGCTGGCGGACGCGGCATCGCGGTTCGGCCGCGCGCCGCTCCTGGTCGAGCCCGGCCCGCTGCTGACGCCCTACGACACCCCCTTCACCGGCATGGCGAGCTTGCGCCTGTCCGGAGCCGGCCTCCACACTCGGGCGTCGGGCGACACCACCGGAATCGATCTGGCCGCGCTGAGGGCCGCGCGCACCTTCGGGCGGAATCGTTTTGCGCGGGACGATGCGCAACTGATCAGCGACACGCTGGCGGGGCTGCCCGCGGCCTCGCTGATCCTCGCCGAGGGCAGCCTCGCGCGGTCGTCGGCACGGCTGCGCGCCGTCGTGGCGCGCGCCGAGGCGCGATATCCGGAGGAATCCTTCATCGTGGCGGGCAGCGAGGGCTGTCCTGTCATCCTCGCCGCTTCGCCGGAACGCCTGCGCATCATCGGCCGCCCGGTCGATCCCTGGGCCCTGTTCCCGCGCGTGCGGCGGGTGCTGGTCGCGGATTGGCGTCACGCCTGCGAAGCCCGGCTGGCCGGCGCGGAGGTCGTCTGCCTCGGCGATGCCGGCAAGCCGCCCGGATCGGACGCGCCGACGACGGAGGAACTGGTGGCGCTCCGGTACGGTGGCGGCACGCACTACTTCGATCCCTGGACGCGTGAGCCGATTTCGTTCGGGGATTGCCTGGAGCGCGTGGTCTGGCTGCGCGGCCGCTTCGCCGGCAACGACCGGCCGACGGTGCTCGTCGGCATCTCGCGCTGGAAGCGGCCGGCCCTCGACGCGTTCATGCGCGGGCCGCACGGCGACCCCATCCACACCATGACGGCCGAGGACGCGGTCGCGGCCGCGCGGTTGCACCGGGCCCGCGTTCTCGTCTGGGCGACGCGGATGCCGGAGCGGCTGGAACCGCTCTGCGCGGAGGAGGGCGTTCCCCTGGCCCGCATCGAGGACGGTTTCCTGCGTTCGGTCGGGCTCGGGGCGAGCCTGCAGCCGGGTGCTTCCATCGTCGTGGACGATCGCGGCATCTACTACGATCCGCGCACGGAGAGCCGCCTGGCCACGATCCTGCGCACCGCCACCTTCGCGCCGGACCTCGTGGCGCGCGCCCGGGCGCTGCGCGAAGGCGTGATCGAACGGCGCCTCACGAAATACAATGTCGGGCTGAGCGAGGACACGGCGACCTGGCCGAAGGACCGGCGCATCGTGCTGGTGCCGGGGCAGGTCGAGGACGATGCTTCCGTGATGCACGGGTCGCCCATCGTGCGCTCGAACCGCGACCTTTTGCGGGCGGCCCGCGCCCGCAACCCGGATGCCTTCCTGCTCTACAAGCCGCATCCGGATGTCGAGGCCGGGTTCCGTCCCGGGACGATCCCCGAGGCGGAGATCCTCGGCCTCGCCGATCGGATCGTCGGAGGGCTCTCCATCGTCGACCTTCTCGATCGCGCGCATCACGTCGAGACCATGACCTCGCTGACGGGGTTCGAGGCGCTGATCCGGGGACTGAGCGTGGCGGTGCATGGCCGCCCGTTCTATTCGGGCTGGGGCCTGAGCGAGGATCTGGCACCCGGCGCCGACCGGGGCCGACGGCTCGCCCTCGACGAGCTGGTCGCCGGCACGCTGCTGCTCTATCCGCTCTACCTCGATCCCGTCGCGATGAAGCCGTGCTCGGCCGAACAGCTCCTCGACCGCCTCTCGGCGGCCCGGGACGCGGCCGGGCCGTCGCGTCTCGCCCTCAGTCGGGGCGCTCTCCTCGTGATGCGCGCCCGCTACGCCGTCCTGAATCCACTCGTGCGCAGGCTTCGTGAGAAGCGCGGCGTCACCAAGGCCGAGGATCCGAGGCGCTGACTTCTTCGATGACGCTGCTCGCGAGCCTCGCCGTGACCCTCCCGCTCAGCCTCGCCATTGAGGCCTTCGAGGGCGGACAGGTCCGGCCGGTCGGACGCCGCCCGGCGGATCTGGCCATCCGGTTGGCCGGATACGCGCTTCTCATGGCGTTCTGGTTCGAGTTTTCCTGGCGGCCCTGGCTCGCGGGGTTCAGCGTCGTGCTGACCGTGGCGATCCTGAGTCTCATCAGCCGGTTGAAGCGCGACATCATCGGCGAGCCGCTGGTCTTCAGCGATTTCGCCCTGTTGCGTCAGGTCCCACGGCACCCGGAGCTCTACTACACGCGTCCCTTGAGCGATCCGCGCATGGCCGGTCCGATCCTGATCGGACTCGCCCTGGTGGTCCTGTGGTACGGCGTCGAGCCGACGATCCTGCCGGCCGATCCGAGCGTGGCCGTGCTGGCGCTGCTCGCTTTGCCGCTGACCCTCCTGTCGATCGTGGCGCTGTCGGGAGAAGGCCGCCTCGCGCAGGGGTTGGCGCGCCTCTTCCCGGCACCGGCCCTCGACGCCGACGTGGCCCGATACGGTCTTCCGGCGACGATCATCGGCTACGCCCTGCGCTGGCGGGCGAGCCGGCGCGCCGAGCACGATCCGCCGCCGTCGCGGGTGTCGCTCGGTGGCACGGATGCCGTCGTGGTCGTGGTGCAGCTCGAATCCTTCGTCGATCCGCAGCGTCTCGGCGGCGCCCGCCTGCCGCTGATGGACATCATCCGGACGCGGGCCGCCCGGTACGGGCGCCTGCGTGTGCCGGCGCACGGCGCCTACACGATGCGGACCGAGCACGCCGTCCTCACGGGGCGCGGTGCCGACGAACTGGGGTTCGGCGTCTTCGATCCGTACCTGACCCATGGCGGCTCCGAGCCGACGAGCCTGGCCGCGCGCGCCCGCGCCGCCGGCTTCGAGACCCTCTTCGTGCATCCGTTCCATCGCGATTTCTTCAACCGCGCCGAGGTCGTGACCCGGCTGGGTTTCGATCGCCTGATCATGGAGGCCGACTTCGCCGGCGCGCCGAGGGTCGGGCCCTATGTCGGCGACGTCGCCCTGGCCGAGCGCGTGCTGGCGGAGGTGCGGGCGCGGACGGGGCCGCTGTTCCTGTTCTGCGTCACGATGGAGAACCATGGCCCCTGGAAGCCCGGCCGCCTGCCGGGCATCGACGATCCGCTGGCCCAGTACTTGACGCACGTGACGCATACAGGCCGCGCCGTCGAAGCCCTAATCGCGGGTCTCGAGGGGCTGCCCGCAACCCTCTGCGTCTTCGGCGACCATGCGCCCGCCCTGGAGAATTGCAGGCCGGGCTTCGGAGGCACGACCACGGATTACGCGATCTTCCGATTCGGAGCGACGTCCGAGGCATCCGCGGCCGCCGAGGAGACGCCCCAGCGCGAGGACCTCGACGCCGATGCCCTCGGGCGCCTGCTGCGAAGCGCGTTGGATCCGTCCGTCCGCGCGCCAAGCGTGGCTTTGCCACCCTCGTGACGTAATGGTGATCGACAGGACGATCGTGATCGGCCCGATCGGAAGGCTGTCTCGTGAGAGGACGGCCTGATAGGAAGGCAGTCTTGGATGTCTGGACGATCCGTTAAACCGATCGCAGCGTTTAGGCCCTATCCGAGGAGTCGACGGTCGCGGGTGCGCGATCGGTCGGCGGCGCTCGGGCGGCCGCCGATCGACGCCGCGGCCGCGACGGTGGGATGAGTTCATGGTGGCGTCGTCCGCGCGCCTCGTGTCGAGCGGACGAAGCTGCCGGGTCGTCGCATCGCGCGGCCCGGCCTGGAGATTGACAATGGTGCGACACGCAACCCTGGCGGCCCTGGCAGCATGCCTGGTGTCCGGCTGCTCATCGCTCCTGCCTGCGGCCGGTCCGACGACCGGCGCGGTGATCGACGGAGCCGACGTCTCGACGAGCGAGGGCACCTTCGCGCGCTACGAGATCGTCGATCTGTCGGCCGCCACGGTGGAAGCCCTGCGCGGCCGCGCCCTGGACAGCCTGCTGGCCTCCTTCGGCGACAAGCGCCAGGCCCTCGAGCCCGTCATCGGGGTCGGCGACTTCGTGGCCGTCTCGGTCTGGGAGGCCGGCTCC
>NZ_JAKSXY010000089.1 GCF_022829445.1 Methylobacterium sp. J-068
TCCGGGTCAAGACCGACGTCTACGGCACCCTGCGCGGCCGCCTCGGCTACGCTTTCGACCGGGCGTTGGGCTATGCGAGCTGCTGGCGCGCCGGGGCAAATGCCCGCGTGCTGGCGACCGATCCGGATCCCGACGCGTGCGGCGCCGCCACCGCGCTGCGAGACCTCGCCTAGCGCTGCTTCACCCTCGGGGCCGGCGTTCAATTCGCCGTCACCGTTGAGGCGGCTGACGAGACCCGCGACGTTGTGCACGCGGGTGATGAGGCGCATGTTGGCATGCGGCTTGTAGGTCATTGTTTACC
>NZ_JAKSXY010000090.1 GCF_022829445.1 Methylobacterium sp. J-068
CGCACCTTGGCCGCGGTTCGGACTACCGGCAACACGCCCGGGAAGTGCTGCAGGCGCCCGGCTGGTCGGTCAAGGCGCCACGTCCGAAGAACCCGGGCGCAGCCATCCCCGAAGAACAAGCCGCCTCCAAAAAAAACTCGCCGACACCCGCGCCGAGGAAGAAGCGCGCCATCCCGGGCGCCCGGTCTCGGTCTTCTGCACGGACGCGCACCGCATCGGGCTGACGCCGGTCATCCGCCGGGTCTGGGCTCCGCGCGGACAGAGGCCGGCCGCGCTCGGCCATCATCGCTACGAGTGGCTCTACGTCACCGCCTTCGTGGCGCCGGCCACCGGCGAGAGCCATTGGTACGTCGGCAACGGCGTCTCCAAGCCGCTCTTCGAGCGCCTGCTAGCGCTGTTCGCCCGCGAGGC
>NZ_JAKSXY010000091.1 GCF_022829445.1 Methylobacterium sp. J-068
GTCTGTGCTCGCAGCCCTCTAGGAAGCAGCGCTGATGCGTCCGCGCCACGACCCGCCTGGCGATCGGCCGGCCCGCAGCCAGCTCCTCGTCCGGCACACGGCGGCACCGCCGCACCCCGTCCCCGCCCGGCTGGCCGCGCGCGGGGCCTCGGGCGAGCGAGCGCCCCGCGGGCCGCTCCGCCGCGGCCGGTGCAGGGGTCCAGGTCGGGCGGGGCCCCGAAGGCGGGCGGCATGGCGGCGCCGACGTGCAGGGTGGTCACCCCGTGCCCGACGATGACCCGGCGCAGGGCCGGCGGATCGCGATGGGCGCCGGGCGGCGCCATCACCAAGGTGGCGCCGCAGAGCGCGGGCAGCAGCAGCTCCCAGACCGAGACGTCGAAGCCGATGGGGGTCTTCTGGAGGATGCGGTCGCGGGGGCCGATGCCGTAGGCGGCCGCCATCCAGTCGAGGCGGTTGAGGAGCGCGCCGTGGGTGTTGGCGCAGCCCTTGCGCCGGCCCGTCGAGCCCGAGGTGTAGATCACGTAGGCGAGGGTTTTTGGATGCGGCCGGGCCTCGGTCCAGGCGGCCCCGTCCGCTGGATCCGTGTCGGAGGTGTCCGCGTCGATGTGCAGGACGGTGAGACTGGGATGCTCGTGCGGGCCGGGGCAGGCGGCGGCCAGGGCCGTCGGTGTGACGAGGAGGCGCACGCCACTGTCGCGGACCATCGCGTCCAGGCGAGGGCGGGGCAGGTCGGGGACCAGGGGCAGGCAGGCGGCGCCGGCCTTGAGGATGGCGGGGGTCGCGACGAGAAGCTCGCAGGAGTGCTCCAGGGCGAGGCCGACGAGGGTGTCGGGGCCGTCGCCGGCCCGGGCGAGGCGGCTGCCCACGCGCGCCGCGCGGGCGTCGATACCAGAGCGGGTCAGCGGTTCGCGGTCCTCCAC
>NZ_JAKSXY010000093.1 GCF_022829445.1 Methylobacterium sp. J-068
GGTCGTCCGCCTGCGAGATCGGGAGGACGAGCATGAGCACGCCTGACCCGATCCTCGCCGCGCTCGACCTCGTCAACGCAGCGGAGCAGGAACACGTCACGGCGTGCTCCGACCTCGACGAGAGTGACGAGGCCGCCATGCGCCGCTGCAACGCGGCCTGCGATCGGGCTGCCACCGCCCGACGCGAGCTCACGCAGATCGTACCGACGACGATGGGCGGACTACAGGCCCTCGCCACCCACTACTGCCGCTGGGGCGAGACAGGAGCAGAGGAGAGTTTCAGCCACCTCGCGCGCTCGATGCGAGGGTGTGAATCGAAACGGCAACTCCGGCCCTCTGAACAGGCAGATAGCCAATCAGCTGAGCCAGATAGCATCGTGAATCGGACGATGGCTTCAGACCCTCCCTGCGCAGGCGCCGGGAGGGTCCCGACCCCATCCGATCTCAGGGAGGCTTGGTCACGCCTCGCCCCTGCCGCACGTGATCAGATCGGCCTCGTCGTGCTGGACATGAT
>NZ_JAKSXY010000102.1 GCF_022829445.1 Methylobacterium sp. J-068
GGCGCCCATCTCGCCCAGGATCGTGCGGCTGTCGATCTTGCTGGTCACCTGGAAGGAGATCCGGGTCGGGAAGTTCGCCTTGATCGTGCCCGTGATCACGTCCACCGACGGACGCTGCGTGGCCATGATCAGGTGGATGCCCGCCGCGCGCGCCATCTGGGCCAGGCGCTGGATCGCGCCCTCGATGTCCTTGCCCGCCACCATCATCAGGTCGGCCATCTCGTCGACCACGATCACGATGTAGGGCAGCGCCGAGAGGTCCATCTCCTCCGTCTCGTAGACGGCCTGACCGGTCTCGCGGTTGAAGCCCGTATGGATCTCGCGGGTGATCACCTCGCCCTTGGCCCGGGCCTCCGCCATGCGCGCGTTGTAGCCGTCGATGTTGCGCACGGCGATCTTGGACATCTTCTTGTAGCGCTCCTCCATCTCGCGCACGGCCCATTTGAGGGCGATCACCGCCTTCTTCGGGTCGATCACGACGGGCGAGAGCAGGTGCGGGATGCCGTCATAGACCGACAGTTCCAGCATCTTGGGGTCGACCATGATCAGGCGGCACTCCTCCGGCTTCATCCGGTAGAGGAGCGACAGGATCATGGTGTTGATCGCCACCGACTTGCCCGAGCCCGTGGTGCCCGCCACCAGCAGGTGGGGCATCTTGGCGAGATCGGCGATGATCGGCTCGCCGCCGATGTTCTTGCCCAGGCACAGGGCGAGCTTGTGCTTGCTCATCCCGAAATCGGCCGAGGCGAGGAGTTCGCGCAGGTACACGGTCTCGCGGGTGTCGTTGGGCAACTCGATGCCGATGACGTTGCGGCCGGGCACGACCGCGACGCGGGCCGAGACCGCCGACATCGAGCGGGCGATGTCGTCCGACAGCGAGATCACGCGGCTCGACTTGGTGCCGGGCGCCGGCTCCAGTTCGTAGAGCGTCACGACGGGACCGGGCCGCACCGCGAGGATGTCGCCGCGCACGCCGAAATCCTGAACCGTCTGCTGGAGGTTGAGGGCGTTCTGCTCCAGCACGTCCGCGTCCACCTCCTCGGTCTCGTTCAGCGGCGGCTCGGCCAGGAGTTCGAGGGAGGGATGCTCGTAATCCGCGTTCTCCACGAAGGACATCGGCACGTGCCGGCCGGCCGGGATGAGAAGCGGACGCTCGGGCAGGATCGCGCGCGGCATGTTGACGGCGGGCGCCGGGATCGCGGCCGGCGCCTCCACGGCGATGTCGGCCTGGAGCACGGGCGCCTCGGCCTCGACGATCTCGGCCGGTGCGGATTCGGGCTCGGCGGCCTCCTGGGCGCTCGGCGTTCCCTTGGGGTTGCGCAGGAGCACCGGACGGGCCGGAATCGCGGTCGGCACGAAGGCCGGGGCCTCGGCGCGCGGCGCCGGGATGAAGGGCGCGACGGGCACGAACCGCATCGCGTCCGGGACGGCAGGGGAGGGGGCCGGAACCGACGCGGCGGGCGTCGCGTCGGCGGGCAGGGCCTGCTCCGCGACCGGGGCGGGCAGCGCCGGCCGGCCGGCGCGGATCGCCGCGCGGGCCGCCATGGCGTGCAGCGGGGCCGGACGGGTGGGCGCCGGGAGGGCGTTGTCCTGACCCAACGCATTGTCCTGCGCATTGTCCTGGCCCTCGACGGGACGCGGCGGGCCGAAGGGCTCGAACCGGACCAGATGTTCGAGGCGGTAGGCCGGGACCGGCGCGACCGAAGCGGCCTCCACGATCTCGGCGACCGCGACGACGGGCTCGGGGGCGGGCAGGGGCGCGGCCTCGGCCTGGATCGCCGACCAGGCATCGAGGGCGGCGCCGTCGCGGCCGTCGAACCAGGCATGGACCTCCGACCAATCCGGCACGTCCGACCAGTCGCGATCGTCGGGGACCGTGGGCCTTTCCACGGCCATCGGCTCCGGCGCCGTCTCGACGGGCGGCGCTTGCTCGACGGGCGGCGCGGAGGCATCCGCCGCGGGGCGGCCCTGGCGGCGGTCGGGGCTGCGGAAGAAGCGCACGCCGGGAGGCGCGACGAAGGGCTGGCGCCAGAGGGGCTCGGGCACCCGCGCGGCCAGGGCTTCGGCCTCGGCCTGGGCTTCCTGAGCGGCGCGCTCGCGGGCCTCGGCCTCGGCGCGGATCGCCTCCTGCTCGGCCTGGAGACGCAGCGCCTCGGCCTCCGCCTCCGCATGGGCCTGGGCGCGGGCGGCGCGCTCGGCATCGAGCGCGCGCTGGCGCCGCTCGTGCAGCACCGGATCGGGGGTGCGGGTGTAGCGCACGGCCGGCCCCGCCTCGGGCATCGCCGGGGGGGCGGCGTAGGTGGGCGCCTCGCCCTGTTCGGGGATGATCGCGGCGGGCCGGCGCGGCGTCCGGATCAGCACGCGGGGGGCGGGCGTCTCGCCCTCCATCAGCCCGTCGTCGAGGCGGGCGGCCGGGGCCGCGCGGCTCGGGATCATGTCGAGGGTGGCGCGGTCGTCGAAGACCTGGGCGGGCCAGGCCTGGATGGCGGGCGCGGGGC
This sequence comes from Methylobacterium sp. J-068, assembly GCF_022829445.1. Classification (GTDB taxonomy): domain Bacteria; phylum Pseudomonadota; class Alphaproteobacteria; order Rhizobiales; family Beijerinckiaceae; genus Methylobacterium. The sequence goes on from NZ_JAKSXY010000102.1 coordinate 2,499, forward strand.
GGAAGGCCAAACCGACCTCACCCCGGCCGAACTCGCCGCGCCCGAACTCGCCACGCCCGACCAGGGCCTGCGGGCTCGTCATCCAGCTCGGGGTCGGGCGGGTGGCGGCCACGGTGTAGTCCGGCCGCTGCGGCGGGCCGGCGAGGCGCCGGGACAGGGTGGCACGGAGATTCATCAACCGGTGCGCCAGGGCGCCGATCGACAAGCCGAGGCGGTCGCCGCCGCGAACGGGGCGCGAAGGATCACGATGGGAGTAGGGGAGCCGTCCCGATGCGCGCATGATTGGCCGGATGTACTCGATACGGGTCCGCCGCCGGGAGCGGCGCGGGTCAGGCACGAGTTAGCGGCATCGTCGTTAACAGACGCTTGATCCGACCCCGGGCCCGGCGCGCCATCCCCGCACCCCTCACCCCTCGCTGGAGGCGGAGGACGGCAAGGGTTAAGGTGCGGGCCCGACCAGCCCGGAGCTCTGCCCCTTGTCCCATCCCTCGGCGCCCCATCCCCTGGCGCCCGACGCATCGGTGCCCCAGGCATCGGCCGCCCCCTCGGCCGCCCCCGACTTCCGCTCCCTCTACCGGCACGGCTTCGCCCGCGTGGCCGCCTGCACCACGCGCAGCCATCCCGCCGATCCCGCCCGCAACGCCGCGGCGATCCTGGCGCTCGCGGCCGCGTGCGACGCGGCCGGCGCGGCGGTGGCGGTGTTTCCCGAACTCTGCGTCTCGGCCTACGCCATCGAGGACCTGTTCCTTCAGATCACCGTGCTCGACGCGGTGGAGGCGGCCATCGCCCGCCTCGTCGCGGATTCGGCCGCGCTCCGGCCCGTCCTGGTGGTCGGCGCGCCGCTGCGCTGGGGCCACCGGCTCTACAATTGCGCGCTGGCCATCCATCGGGGCCGGCTCCTCGGCGTGGTCCCCAAGAGCTTCCTGCCGAACTACCGGGAATTCTACGAGAAGCGCCACTTCGCCTCCGGGGCCGGGATCGGGTCCGAGACCATCCGGGTCGCGGGGCTCGAGGCGCCGTTCGGCACCGACCTCCTGTTCCCGGCCGAGGACGTGCCGGGCCTCGTCCTCGGCATCGAGGTCTGCGAGGATCTCTGGGTCCCCGCCTCCCCCGGCACCGACGCGGCGCTCGCCGGCGCCACGATCCTCGCCAACCTGTCGGGCAGCCCGATCACGGTGGGCCGGGCGGAATCCCGCGCCCTGCTCACGCGCGCGGCCTCGATGCGCTGCCTCTGCGCCTACGTCTACGCGGCGGCCGGCACGGGCGAATCCACCACCGACCTGTCCTGGGACGGGCAGACCAGCATCGACGAGTGCGGCGTACGCCTCGCGGAAGGCCCGCGCTTCTCGGCCGAGCCCGTGATGACGCTCGCGGACGTCGATCTCGGCCTCCTGGCGCAGGAACGGCTTCAGGCCGGCAGCTTCGACGATTCCGGTCGAGACCGGGCCCTCGCCCATCGCCGGGTCCCGTTCCGGCTCGATCCGCCGGCCGGCGATCTCGGCCTGATGCGCCGCCTGGAGCGCTTCCCCTTCGTGCCCGCCGATCCGGGCCGCCTCGCGCAGGATTGCTACGAGGCCTACAACATCCAGGTGGCGGGCCTCGCCCAGCGCCTGGAAGCGACGGGGACGAAGCGGGTCGTCATCGGCGTCTCCGGCGGCCTCGATTCCACCCACGCCCTCATCGTGGTGGCCAAGGCGCTGGACCGGCTCGGCCTGCCGCGCGAGAACATCCTGGCCTACACGCTGCCGGGCTTCGCGACCTCCGAGGGCACCAAGGCCAACGCCCACGCGCTGATGGCGGCTCTCGGCACCACGGCCCGCGAGATCGACATCCGCGAGGCCGCGCGGGTGATGCTCACCGGGATGGACCACCCGTTCGGGCGCGGCGAGCCGGTCTACGACGTCACCTTCGAGAACGTGCAGGCCGGCCTGCGGACCGATTACCTGTTCCGGCTCGCCAACCAGAACGGCGCCATCGTGATCGGCACCGGCGACCTGTCGGAACTGGCGCTCGGCTGGTGCACCTACGGCGTCGGCGACCAGATGAGCCATTACGGCGTCAACGCCGGCGTGCCCAAGACCCTGATCCAGCACCTCATCCGCTGGGTGATCGGCACCGGACAATTCGCGCCGGAGGTCGGCGCGACCCTCGGCGCGATCCTCGACACCGAGATCTCGCCGGAACTCGTGCCGGTGGAGCCCGGAGCCACGCCCCAGAGCACGCAAGGTGTGATCGGCCCCTACGCGCTCCAGGACTTCAACCTGTTCTATACGCTCCGCTACGGATTTCCCCCCTCGAAGATCGCCTTCCTGGCGCTGCATGCCTGGGGCGATGCGGGCGCGGGCGTCTGGCCGCCGGACTTTCCGGAGGCCGAGCGCGGTGCCTACGATCTGGCCGAGATCCGCCGCTGGCTCGGCGTGTTCCTGAGGCGCTTCTTCGGCTTCAGCCAGTTCAAGCGCTCGGCCCTGCCCAACGGCCCGAAGGTCTCGGCCGGGGGCGCCCTCTCCCCGCGCGGCGACTGGCGGGCGCCCTCCGACGGCCATGCCGGGCCCTGGCTCGACGAATGGGCGCGCAACGTTCCGGAGACGTGATCGACACAGTGCTGTCCGATTGGCTCCATAGGGCGTAGCTTGAGTGGGGCGAATCGGAGATTGACCGATGCAGAATTACAACGTTTTCTGCTTCAGGAGCGTCGAAGGCCTGTGCTGCGCCGTGCCCGAGAGCCGCGCGGTGCCGCCCTTTCTCGGCAATGGCCGCTGGGCCTTCGGGGGCAAACTCGGCAGCCCGGGCGATGCGCCGTCGGATTTCGACGACCGCGCGGCCGAAACGGCGGTCCGCTTCAACGGCTTCTACCTGTTCCAGACCATGGATCTCCGCTTTCACTGAAGACCGGACACTGAATCCCTTGGACGACCCCTTAGACGAACCCTTGGCCGAATCTTTGCGCCAGGGCTCGTGGTTGCTTCCCCCGAGTCGCGCATCGTGGCGATCATTCCTTAAGAGGCGGCGTGCCACGGTGCGGCCTCGTGGGGAAACCGGAGCCAGGGACCGCCCCATGTCGGAGCAGCAGGCCATGTCGGAGCATCGCAGTGAAGTTCGGCAGAGGACGTTCCTCAGAGGGCGGATCCTCTTCAACAAGGGCGCCTCGAGCATGGATTGCCTGGTGCGGGACCTGTCCGCCTCCGGCGCGCGCCTGGACCTGACCGAGACCTCGACCCTGCCCGAGAGCTTCGAGCTCTACATTCCGCAGAAGGACAGGACCTACCGCGCCGCCCTGTGCTGGCGCCGGGCCGACGGCATCGGCGTCAACTTCGTGGACGAGACCGCGACGGCATCGGCGCCGGCCGCGCCGGCCCCTGCGCAGGCCGCGACGGCGCCGGCGGATGACGGCGCCGCCATGCTGGCGCTGGTCCGCCGGATCGGTGAGCTCGAGGCCGAGAACGCCGCCCTGCGCCGGCTTCTCGCCAGCCCGCCGGTCGGCGCGGCCTGAACCGGCATTCTCACCCGGCCGCCAGCGCCGCCCGGATGCGCGCGGCGTGCTCCGCCAGGACCGCCTGGTCCGCCATGCCGCCGCCGTGCCGCTGCAGCGGCACGCCCTCGAAGCGCGGCAGGATGTGGACGTGGAGGTGGAACACCGTCTGCCCGCCCGCCGGCTCGTTGTACTGGAACACCGTGAGGCCGTCGGCCGAGAAGGCCGCCTTCACCGCGCCGGCGACGCGCTGCACCGTCCGCGCCACGGCGGCGAGCGAGGCCGGGTCGGCATCGAGCAGCCCGCGCGCGGGCGCCTTCGGGATCACCAGGGTGTGCCCCTCCCCCTGGGGCATCACATCCATGAACGCGAGGGTGTCGGCATCCTCGTAGACCCGCGCCGCCGGGATCTCCCCGCGCAGGATCTTCGCGAACACGTTGTCGGGGTCGTAGGCGGGCGCTTCGTGCGTCGGGGTCATGCGGCGGGCTCCGGATGGGGGTCGGGCGATCGGCGCGCACGATGCACAGGCATGCGGGCCGCGTCCACACCCGGGCCGCCTTGCCAGAACCCCCTTGCCCCCTTGCCAGAACCATGACCGCGCCCCGCGCGTTGGATGCGCTTCGCGACCGGGCGGCGACGCCCGGGCGCTCCCCCGTGCCCCATCCCGCCGAGAGACCCGTCCCGCATGGCCCACGAGAGCACCAGCGCCATCTACACCGCCGCGGGCGCCAACCTCGCCATCGCGGCGGCCAAGTTCGTCGGCGCCTTCCTCACGGGCAGTTCGGCCATGATGGCGGAGGGGGTCCACTCGGTGGTCGACACCACCAACCAGATCCTGCTCCTGATCGGCCTGAAGCGGGCCGGGCGCCCGGCGACGGCGACGCATCCCTTCGGCTACGGCCGCGAGGTCTATTTCTACGCCTTCATCGTCGCGCTGTTCATCTTCCTGGGCGGGGGCGCCTTCGCGATCTACGAGGGCATCCACAAGCTCCGGCATCCGGAGCCTGCGGCCGACGCCATGCTCTTCGGGCACCACGTCTCCGGCTTCTGGGTGAACGTGGCGATCCTGGGCTTCGCGGTGCTGGCCGAGGGCTATTCCTGCTTCGTCGCCCTGAAGGCCTTCTGGTCCGAGAAGGGCAGCCGGCCGCCGCTCGCCGCCATCCGGCGCTCGAAGGACCCGGCCCTGTTCACGGTCCTGGCGGAGGACGTGGCGGCCCTGATGGGTCTCGTGGTGGCGCTGGCCGGCGTGATCCTGGCGCGCGTCCTCGACATGCCGTCGCTGGACGGCTGGTCCTCCATCGGCATCGGCCTGATCCTGGTCGGCATGGCGGTCTTCCTGATGATCGAGACGCACGGCCTGCTCATCGGCGAGGCGGCCGATCCCGAACTCGTCGCGGCGATCCGCGCGGTGGTGCGGGGAGAGGCGGGCGTGCATCACGTCAACGCCGTGCTGACCCAGCATCTCGGCCCGTCCGACGTCCTCGTGAACGTCAGCCTCGACATGGACGACGACCTCAGCGCCGGGGAGATCGAGGCCATGGTCGCGCGCGTCGAGGCCCGGCTGAAGGCGCGCAGCCCCGACGTGACGCGGGTGTTCATCGAGGTTCAGGCCCGGGCGAGCGCCACGGCCCGTCCCGTCCCCGCCTGAGCTTCAGGGCGCGGGCTCGGCCAGGGCCGCGGCGATCGCCCCCTCCAGGGCCTCGGGCTTGGTCGACGGCGCGTAGCGCGCGATCACCCGGCCGTCGCGGCCGACGAGGAACTTGGTGAAGTTCCACTTGATCGCCCGGCTGCCGAGAAGGCCGGCCTTGGCCCGCGTCAGGTGGGCGAAGACCGGATCGGCCGTAGGGCCGTTCACCGCGACCTTGGCGAGGACCGGGAAGCTGACATCGTAGGTCAGGCTGCAGAAGGCGGCGATCTCGGCGGCATCCCCCGGCTCCTGGGCGCCGAACTGGTTGCAGGGGAAGCCGAGCACCACGAGGCCCTCCGCGCGATGGCGGCGCCAGAGCGCCTCCAGCCCCGCGTAGTGGCGCGTGAAGCCGCATTTCGAGGCGGTGTTGACGATGAGGACGACCTGGCCCCGGTGCCGGGCCAGGGGGTAGGGCGCGCCGTCAGCGGCCCTCGGGATCAGGTCGTGCAGGGTGTTCATGGGGGCGGGTCTCATCGGGCGCGGCGTGGCGGGGTCGGGGCCCCGCCAACCGGGCCGGGCGTGTCAGGCGGCGGTGCGCCGCTCGACGAGGCGGGCGAGGAAGGCCGAGCCGATCGGAATGATGCTGTCGTCGAAGTCGTAGCTCGCGTTGTGCAAGCCGGGGCCGGGCGTCGCGCCGAGCCACGCATAGGCCCCGGGCACCCGCGCCACCATGTCGGCGAAATCCTCGCTGCCCATGCGCGGCCGCGAGGTGTCGTCCACGCCCTCGGGGCCGAGCAATTCGCGCCCGATCTCGGCCGCCGCCGCCGCGTGCTCGGGGCTGTTCGTCAGCACCGAGAACACGTCGCGGATCTCGACGTCGATGGTGGCGCCGTAGGCGGCGGCGATGCCCTTGGCGATCTCGCGGATGCGGGCGGAGACGAGCTTGCGCAGGTCCGCGTCGAAGGTCCGCACCGTCCCGGTGATGTGGGCGCCCTCCGGGATGACGTTGTAGGCGGCGCCCGCGTGGAACTGCGTCACGGAGAGAACCGCGCTCTTGAGCGGATCGACGTTACGCGAGACGATCGATTGCAGCGCCTGGACCAGGGTGGAGCCCACGACGATCGGGTCGATGCCCTGCTGCGGCTGGGCGGCGTGCGCGCCGCGCCCGGTGATGCGGATGTCGAAGAAATCCGCCGCCGCCATGGCGGGGCCGGGCCTGATCTTGATCTTTCCGTGCGGCCCGTTGGGCTGGTTGTGGATCGCGTAGATCTCGTCGCAGGGGAATTTCTCGAACAAGCCGTCGGCGATCATCGCGCGGGCGCCGCCCTGGCCCTCCTCGGCGGGCTGGAACACGAACAGCGCCGTGCCGTCGAAGTCGCGGGTCTCGGCGAGGTAGCGCGCGGCGCCGAGCAGCATCGTGGTGTGCCCGTCATGCCCGCAGGCGTGCATCTTGCCCGGCACGGTCGAGCGGTAGGGCAGGTTGGTCTCCTCCTCGATCGGCAGCGCGTCCATGTCGGCGCGCAAGCCGATGCGCCGGCCCGAACCGCCGCGCCCTTCCAGCACACCGACCACGCCGGTGCCGCCGATGCCGCGATGGACGGTGACGCCGTAGCGCGCGAGTTCCTCGGCGACGATGCCGGAGGTGCGCACCTCCTCGAAGCCCAGTTCGGGGTGGGCGTGGAAATCGCGGCGGATGGCCACGAGGTCCTCGGCGAAGCTCTGGATGCGATCGATGGGGCTCACGGCGTTTCCTTCGGCTTCGGTGTCTCGGGTCCGGAGGGTGTCGCCTCCGGCGCCGCATCGGGCAAGTCGGGCCCAGGCAAGTCGGGTGCCGGAGGCGCGTCGGGTTCGCGCCGGAACGGGGTCAGCGTGTCCAGGACTTCGGCGGCCTCGATCACGTGCTCGCGCTCGCGCGTCAGGTAATCGGCCACCGCGCGGCGCAGGGCCGGGTCGGCGATGTCATGGGCCGAGTGCATGAGGACCGGCCGGTAGCCGCGCGCGAGCTTGTGCTCGCCTTGGGCGCCGGCCTCCACGCGCTTCAACCCGCGCGCGATCGCGAAGTCGATGGCCTGATAGTAGCAGACCTCGAAATGCAGGAAGGGATGGTCCTCGACGCAGCCCCAGTTCCGGCCGTAGAGCGCGACGTCGCCGATGAGGTTGATGGCGCCGGCGATGTAGCGGCCCTCGCGCCGGGCCATCACCAGGAGCACCCGCTCGGGCATGCGCTCGCCGAGCAGCCGGAAGAACGCGCGGTTGAGGTAGGGCCGGCCCCATTTGCGCGCGCCGGTATCGGCGTAGAACGCGTAGAACGCGTCCCAATGGGCGGGCGTCAGGTCGGCGCCGGTGACGTGCTCGATGGTGATGCCGGGGCCGAGGGCATCGCGGCGCTCGCGCCGGATCGCCTTGCGCTTGCGCGACGCCAAGGCCCCGAGGAAATCCTCGAAGGTCCTGTAATCCGCATTGTCCCAGTGGAATTGCTGGTCGACGCGCTGGAGGAACCCGAGCGCCCCGGCCTGGTCCCACTCGCGTTCCTGCATGAAGGTGACGTGGATCGAGGAGGCCCGGGTCTCGGCGCGCAGCGCCCGCAGACCCGCGACGATCGCGGAGGCGGCCTCGTTCACGTCGCCCCCCGGGGCGATGAGGAAACGCGGGCCGGTGACGGGGGTGAACGGCACGCTGACCTGAAGCTTCGGGTAGTAGCTGCCCCCGGCGCGCTCGTAGGCATCCGCCCAGCCGTGGTCGAACACGTACTCGCCCTGGCTGTGGGATTTCAGGTAGCAGGGCGCCACCCCGACGAGGCGTCCCTCGCGCTCCACCGCCACGTGGAGCGGAAGCCAGCCGACTTTTCGCGAGACGCAGCCGGAATCCTCCAGCGACGAGAGGAAGGCGTGCGAGATGAAGGGGTTGTGGGTCTCGTCGCCGCCCGAGAGGGTCTCGGCCGAGGTGGCGCAGGCATCCCACTCGGCGGCGGCGATGCCGGCCAGGCCCGGCACCGCGCGCACCTGCAGTTCCGTCACGGCCTCGGCCGGAGCACCGGGGGCTTCGCCGGGAAGGGGTGTTTCGCCGGGACTGTTCATTGCCGGGCAATCTAGTCCCCGGGGGCAGGTGGGCCAAGGGCGGCGCGGGGCCGCGCGCCGTCGCAGGCCTTCGCTCAGGCCTCGCCGCTCACGGCCGGAATCCCTCGAACACCATCTGGTCGGCATGGGCTTCGGCCAGGCGGCGCTGGTCGGGGTTGCGCACGGTCCAGGTCATCACCGGCCGCCCCCCCAGGAGCCGGCACAGCACGGTCGGCGCGCAGGGCAGGTCGTCCACCCGCCAGGACAGGAAGTCGGGCCGGGTCTCGTCGAAATGCAGCAGGTCGGACAGGGATCGCCGCAGGCTCGGCGCCAGCGCCGCATAGGCCGGATCGTCCTGGCGCGTCTCGGCGACGATGCCGCGCGGAACCGTCGGCGCAAGGCCGCGCAGGGCGGCCACGAGGTGCGGATCGAAGGACTTCACCGCCACGGGGCCGTCATAGGCCGCGATCAGGTCCGCCACGCGCTCCGTCAGGCGCAGGTCGCCGGTGTAGCGCGACTTCACCTCGATCACGAGAGGCGTGCGCCCGCCGATCCGGGCGAGGTAGGCCGGCAGGGTCGGGATGCATTCCGGGCTGCCCGCCACCGCGAGGGCCGAGAGGGCGGCGGCCGGCCGCGCGCCGACGGCGTCCCGCGCCGTCGTCAGGCGGCCCAGGGTCTCGTCGTGGAACACCATCGCCTCGCCGTCGGCGCTGAGTTGCACGTCGCACTCGATGGCGTAGCCGCCCCGAATCGCGGCCTCGGCGGCGGCGAGGGTGTTCTCCGGCACCCCGCCCGCCCGGTCGTGCAGGCCGCGATGGGCGACGGGCCGGGCGGTGAGCCAGGCGGGGGCGTTGAGGCTCCCGTGCGGGCTCATTTGACCTCGAACATCGCCTCGACCTCGACGGCCGCGTCGAGGGGCAGTTCGGCGACACCCACGGTGGAGCGGGCGTGGCGACCGCGGTCGCCCAGGATCTCGACCATGAGGTCGGAGGCGCCGTTCATGATGCCGGCGAGCCCCGCGAAGGTCGGGACCGCGTTGATGAAGCCGCCGAGGCGGATGCACTGCACGACGCCGTGGTCGAGGTCGCCCACCGCCGCCCGCACCTGCGCCAGCACGTTGAGGGCGCAGAGCCTGGCGGCCGCGACGCCCGCCTCCACCGAGACCTCCGCCCCGAGCTTGCCCTTGTGGGCGTCGGCGAGCGTGCCGTCGGGGCCGAAGCAGATCTGGCCCGAGATCACCACGAGGTTGCCGCTGCGCACGAAGGGCACGTAGTTCGCGACCGGGGCCGCCGCCTTGGGCAGGGTCAGGCCGAGGGCTTCGAGGCGTTCGTTGACGGTGCTCATCGGGGGTGCGTTCCTTCCTATGGGATGCGGGCGCGTCCGATTCAGGATCGTCCCGCGGGGTGACGCGGCTCTGAGCACTTCCGGGAGAAGGGCGCAAGGCGGTGCGCACGCCGTCCCGGATCAGCCTAAACGAAAGGCATGTCGGGGATGTGAAGGCCCTCCGTCGTTGACAGAATTGAGCTTTTCTCTAGTAATCGCGCGCGTGCCGCCCCATCCGAGGCGGCACTTTCATTTGATGCGGTCGCGGTCCTCGCGTGCCCGCGAGAGACGGGAAGACGGGATCGTGACATCCGCCCTTCTGCCGACCTATGCCCGGGCCCCCATCGCTTTCGAGCGCGGCGAGGGCGCATGGCTCGTGGCGCGCGGGGGCGAGCGATATCTCGATTTCGGCGCCGGCATCGCGGTGAACGCCCTCGGCCACGCCCATCCGCACCTCGTGGAGGCCCTGACCACCCAGGCGCAGAAGCTCTGGCACACCTCGAACCTGTTCGAGATCCCGGACGGCGAGCGGCTGGGCCGGCGCCTCGTTGACGCGACCTTCGCGGACGTGGCCTTCTTCGCCAATTCGGGCGCCGAGGCCAACGAGGCCGCCATCAAGATGGCGCGCAAGTACCATGCGGCGGGCGGCCATCCGGAGCGCTTCCGGATCATCACCTTCGAGGGCGCCTTCCACGGGCGGACGCTGGCGACCATCGCGGCCGGCGGCCAGGCCAAGTACATTGAGGGATTCGGCCCGAAGGTCGACGGCTTCGATCAGGTGCCCACCGGCGATTTCGCCGCGCTCGAGGCCGCCATCGGACCCGAGACCGCCGCGCTGATGATCGAGCCGATCCAGGGCGAGGGCGGCGTGCGGGTGATCCCGCACGGCGACCTGCGCCGCCTGCGCGCCCTCTGCGACCAGCACGGCATCCTCCTCGTCATGGACGAGGTCCAGACCGGCGTCGGGCGCACCGGCAAGCTGTTCGCGCACGAATGGTCGGGGATCACCCCCGACATCATGAGCGCGGCCAAGGGCATCGGGGGCGGCTTCCCGCTCGGCGTCTGCCTCGCCACGGCGGAGGCCGCGCGCGGCATGACGGCCGGCACCCACGGCACCACCTTCGGCGGCAATCCGCTCGCAATGGCGGTGGGCAACGCGGTGCTCGACGTGGTGCTGGCCGACGGCTTCCTCGACCATGTGCTGGCGATGGGCCTCAGCCTCAAGCAGCGCCTCGCCGCGGTGCTGGACCGCCACCCCGACGTGATCGCCGAGATCCGCGGCGAGGGGCTGATGCTGGGCCTCAAGCTGAACGTGCTCAACGCCGAGTTCGCGGCCGCCGCGCGGGACGCGCACCTGCTGGTCATCCCGGCGGGCGACAACGTCGTGCGCCTGCTGCCGCCGCTGATCGTCACGGAGGCGGACGTGGCGGAAGCGGCCCGCCGCCTCGAGGCCACCGCGAGCCGGCTCGAGACGCGCCTGCGGGGGGCGGCCGAGTGACACCGGAACCCCTGACGGCCCTGACCGGGAACACGCACACAAAGAACGGACCGATGACCACGACCCTGAACGGGACCGGAGACGGGACCCGCCACTTCCTCGACCTCAAGGATTTCTCGGGCTCCGAGCTGCGCGCGGTGCTGGACGCCGCCGCCCGCATCAAGGCGCGCCGCCGCAAGGGGGAACTGGCCGAGGACCGCCCGCTCATCGGCAAGACCCTGGCGATGGTGTTCGACCGGCCCTCGACGCGCACCCGCGTGTCGTTCGACGTCGGCATGCGCGAACTCGGCGGCGAGACCCTGATGCTGACCGGCAGCGAGATGCAGCTCGGCCGGGGCGAGACCGTGGGCGACACCGCCCGCGTGCTCTCGCGCTACGTCGACGCGATCATGATCCGCATCCTCGACCACGGCCTCATGCTGGAACTGGCCGAGTACGCCACCGTGCCGGTGATCAACGCCCTGACCAAGGTCTCGCATCCGTGCCAGATCATGGCCGACCTCCTGACCTTCGAGGAGCATCGCGGGCCGATCAAGGGCCGCACCGTCGCGTGGTCGGGGGACGCCAACAACGTGCTGGCCTCCTGGGTCCACGCCGCCGCGCGCTTCGGCTTCACCCTCAACATCGCCGCCCCGCCCGAACTGTCGACGCCCCAGCCGCTGCTCGACTGGGCGCGGGCCGAAGGCGCCACCCTCAACGTCACCACCGACGCCTACGAGGCCGTGGACGGGGCGGATGCGGTGGTGACCGATTGCTGGGTCTCGATGGGCGACGAGGACGACCAGCACCGGCACAACCTGCTCGTGCCCTACCGGGTCGATGCCCGGCTGATGGCGGCCGCGGCCAAGGACGCGATCTTCATGCACTGCCTGCCCGCCCATCGCGGCGAGGAGGTCACGGCCGAGGTGATCGACGGTCCGCAATCGGTGATCTTCGACGAGGCCGAGAACCGCCTGCACGCGCAGAAGGGCATCCTGGCCTGGTGCCTGCGGGCGAACGGCCTCTGAGGGCCGCAAGCCCGGGCCTCGACGCGAACCGTGGGCGTCCGCCGAACCTCGGCGAGACCGACACGGGCTTCGGGCTCACGAAGAGTCCGCGCGCGCCCGTCGCGCGGGCGCGGCCGCCGTCCTATATAGGGGTCATCCTTCCCTGAGGGTCGGGTGCGGCCGTCGCGACGAACGCGGCCGCTCCAGCCGGTGCGGCGCCGAGGCCCGTCGGCGCGATCCCCCCGGCCTGTCGCCTTGCCCCTGCCGCCCGCGCGGGGCCGGGATGCCCCTGGCCCGGCCCTCGCGTTCGTCGAGCCCGATCGGAGACGCCATGACCTCTGGAACGACCTCTGGACCCACCCCCGGACACGCGCCGCCCGCCATCGAGGGCGACGACGACGTGGTGCTGCCCTTCGCCGTCGAGGCCCTGGACGTGCGCGGCCGCGTGGTCCGCCTCGGCCCGTCCGTCGACACCATCCTGCGCCGCCACGGCTATCCCGACGCCGTGGCGCGCCTGCTCGGCGAGGCCGCCGCCCTCACCGTCCTGCTCGGCTCGTCGCTGAAGTTCGAGGGCCGTTTCCAGCTCCAGACCAAGACCGACGGTCCGGTCGAGATGATCGTGGTCGATTTCGAGGCCCCCGACCGCCTGCGCGCCACCGCGCGCTTCGACACCGCACGGGTCGAGGCCCTCGGCGCCGGACCGCTGCGGGACGGGGACCTGATCGGCCAGGGGCATCTGGCCATGACCATCGACCAGGGGCCGACCAGCAGCCGCTACCAGGGCGTCGTCGCCCTCGAGGGCCAGAGCCTGGAAGAGGCGGCGCACCAGTATTTCCGCCAGTCCGAGCAGATCCCGACGCAGGTCCGCCTCGCGGTGGCCGAGCAATACGCGGGCGGCGCGACGACCTACCGGGCCGGCGGCCTCTTGGTGCAGTTCCTGCCCCAATCCATCGACCGGGCGCGCCTCGCCGACCTGCCGCCGGGCGACATCCCGGAGGGCCACGTCCATCTCGACGCGCAGGGCGTGCCCGAGGACGATGCCTGGGTCGAGGCCCGCAGCCTCGTCGCCACCATCGAGGACCACGAGCTCGTCGACCCCGAGGTCTCGGCCGAGCGCCTGCTCTACCGCCTGTTCCACGAGCGCGGCGTGCGGGTGTTCGAGGCGCAAGGCGTACACGAGCGGTGCCGCTGCTCGCCCGAGCGGGTGATGGGCATGATCGCCTCGTTCTCGCCCCAGGAGCGCCGGGACATGATCGCCGACGATGGCCGCATCGGCATCACCTGCGAATTCTGCTCGCGCCGCTACGACCTCGATCCGGCGGCGGTGGAAACAGAGGTGAAGGCGCGGGCGGAGGCCTGAGCGCGGCCGGCCCGGGGCCTCACCCCTGGCCGGGACGGAATCCGCGGGCGCAGGCTTCTCCTTCTCCTCGCGGAACCGGATGCGGTTGCCGAAAGGGTCGGTGACCGTCATCACGAGGCCCGAGGGCAGATCCTCGATTCCGGGCTTGCCACAGGGATAGTTCCTGGCCGCCAGTTCCCGCTCATAATGGCGCCCCCCGTCCATCGTGTCGTGCGCACGCGCCATCCGGGCGTTCACGCCCCGGATCGTCAAGCCTTCAGGACCGGATCCGCGATATCGCCGCCGCCCCGGCGGGCGAGGTAGGCGGGCTGGAACAGGCACATCCGCACCGCGTCGCGGTACTTGCCGTTGACGAAGAACTCGTCCTTCAGGATGCCCTCGGGCACGAACCCGCAGCGCTCGTAGATGCGCACCGCGCGGGCATTGTCCTTGTCCACGTGCAGGTAGAGCTTGTGGATGTTGAGGACGCTGAAGGCGTAGTCCATGGCGATGCGGGTGGCGCGGGGCGCGTAGCCCTGGCCCTGGAAGGCCGGGTGGATCGCGATCTGGAATTCGCAGCGCCGGTGCAGGTGGTTGATCTCCACGAGCTCGACGAGGCCGGCGGGCGCGCCCTCGGAATTGGCGATGATGAAGCGCCGCTCGGTCTGGTTGTGGATGTTGCGCTCGTAGAGCTGCGCCAGTTCGGCGAAGGACTCATAGGCCTCCTCGAACCAGTAGCGCATGATGCTGTCGTTGTTGTTGAGCTGATGCACGAACATCAGGTCTTCCCGCTCCAGCGGGCGCAGCTTCACCGGGCCGTCCGCCGCGATGGTCCTGGCTGTGAAGGCGGTCATGGTTCGAGGCATTCCGCGATGAGGCGATCCATGAAGGCCTCGCCGGCCGTGAGGGCCGCCAGGGTGATGTACTCGTCGGGCTGGTGCGCCTGATCGATGGAACCGGGGCCGCAGACCACGGTCGGGATGCCCGCGACCTGGAAGCGCCCGGCCTCCGTGGCGTAGGGCACCGAGATCGTGTGATTGCGCCCCGCGACCCGCAGCGCCAGGCGCTCGGCCATCGAGCCGGGCTCGGGCGCGAGCCCCGGCACCGAGACCTCCTCCAGCGTCTCGATGCGTCCGTAATCGCCGTAGCGGTTCAAGCGGTCGCGCAGCACGCTTCGAACCTTGGCCTCGAACAGGGCCGGGATCTCGCCCATGTCGAGGTCGGGCAGGCCACGGAACTCCCAGTGGAAGGTACAGACCTTGGGCAGGATGTTGCGCGCCGTGCCGCCCGAGATCGTGCCGACATGCACGGTGGTGGCGGGCGGGTCGAAGCGTCCGGAGGCGTCGCCCCGCGCGATCATCGCGTCGGCGATGCGGTTCAGTTCCGAGACGAGATCGGCCGCCGCCATCACGGCGTTCGCGCCGAGCATGGGCTTGGCCGAATGCGCCTCGTGCCCGTGCACCGTGGTGAGGTAGGTGACGATGCTCTTGTGCGCGTCCGCGACCTCGAGGTCGGTGGGCTCGCCGACGATCACCGCGCCCGGGCGCGGCAGGTCGGCGCCGAAGCGCGCGATGGTGTCGGCGACGCCGAGGCAGGTGGTCTCCTCGTCGTAGGACAGGAGGATATGGATCGGGCGCTTGAGGCCGGCGGCCAGAAAATCCGGGATCGCCGCCAGGGCCAGCGCGCAGAAGCCCTTCATATCGACGGCGCCCCGCCCGTAGGCGCGCCCGTCCGCCACCCGGAGGGTGAAGGGATCGCCGCTCCAGGTCTGGCCCGTCACCGGCACCACGTCGGTATGGCCGGAGAGCACGATGCCGCCGTCGACCGGGGGGCCGATGGTGGCGAACAGGGCCGCCTTGTCGCCGGCCGCGTTGGGCAGGCGGAGCGAAGCGACCCCGAGGCCGGCGAGATGGTCGGCGACCCAATCGATGAGCGCGAGGTTCGACTTCGAACTCTCGGTGTCGAAGGCCACGAGCCGCGACAGCAGGTCGAGCGTCGCCGGGCGCGGGCCTTCACCGGACATGACGTTAATGGACGCTGCGGCGGACGTGGGGGGAATCGAGGGAGAAGGCGGGAATCTCGGCCTCGAAGCTCTCACCGGCATTGGTCGCCATGGTGTAGCTGCCGGCCATCAGGCCGTCCGGCGTGGTGAGCGGGCAGCCGCTGGTGTAGCTGAAGGACTCGCCCGGCTCGAGCACCGGCTGCTTGCCGACGACGCCGGCGCCGCGCACCTCCTGGGTCTCCCCGCGCCCGTCCACGATGCGCCAATGGCGCGAGCGCAGCTGCACCTGCTCGGAGCCGTTGTTCACGATCTCGACGGTGTAGGCGAAGAAGTAGCGGCTCTCGGCCGGAGACGATTCCTCCTCGACGAAGCGTGGCATCACCGTCACGCTGATTCCGCGTGTCTGAGCCTTGTACATCGCCGTCATTGCCTCCCTGGCCGGACCTGAACCCGGGCGCGTTGAGTTCGCGACAAGCCCAGGCCGCCGTGGTACGGCCCTCGCAAAACCGCGTCAATCGTGACGAATGCGGGCATGACGCATGCGGGGGTGCCCGCCCGAACCCGAGGTCCTGACTGTCTTGGTCGACGAGACCGTTTCGCGCATTCCCGCCCTTCGGATCACCCGGGACGTCACCCGTACCCTGCTCGGGCCGGCGGCCATCGCGGCCCTGGCGGGCGCCTTCGCCTGGACCGCGCCGGAGCGCAACGCCTGGGCGGCGGCGGCCCTGGCGGCGGCCCTCTTCCTCGACGGGCTCGCCCGCGCGGCCGGCGCCCTGATGGCCCGGCGCGGCCTGCGCGTGCCGCGCATGGCCGGCCCCCCATCCCTCGTCCTGCCGCTGCGGCCCGGAACCGGCCTCGCCGCGGCCCTGTTCGCCACGGCCCTCGCCCTCTGGCCGATGGGTTTTCCGCTCCTGGCCAGCGCCCTGGCCGGCCTGATCGCCATGGGGGCGATCGCGCGCCTCGCCCTGGCGCGCGTCGTCCTGACCAGGCGGCAGGAACCGGAGGCTTAACGGGGCCTTAGGCGCCGGGGCGCAGAATGGCCGCGAACGCCGCCTGTCTTCCCCGATGCGGAGGGGTGCCGGGTCGAGCGCCGGCTGGAAGCGACGAGGGACGCCGCACGCGATGCACGACATTCCGGATTCCGGCATCCTCGCCGCGCAGGGCATCGCCCGTCTCGCCGAGGCCGGCGCGATCCTGCCGGACAGCCCCTTCGCGCCGGACCAGATCCAGCCCGCGAGCCTCGACCTGCGCCTCGGCGCCCGCGTCTTCCGGGTGCGCACCAGCTTCCTGCCCGGCGCCCGCAGCGTGGCCGCCTGCATCGAGGCCTTCGTGCTGCACGAGATGGACCTGACCCGGGGCGCGGTGCTGGAGACCGGCTGCGTCTACATCGCCGAACTGCAGGAGGCCCTGGCGCTGCCGCCGGATCTTTCGGCCAGCGCGAACCCCAAGAGTTCGACCGGGCGCATCGACGTGTTCACCCGCGTCATCACCGATCGGGGCGCGGCCTTCGATCAGGTCGAGGCCGGCTATCAGGGCCGGCTCTACGCCGAGATCTCGCCGCGCACCTTCCCGGTGAAGGTCCGCACCGGCTCGCGCCTCTCGCAGATCCGCTTTCGCCGGGGTGAACCGCGGCTCGGCGACGGCGACCTCGCCGCGCTCCATGCCGCGACCCCCCTGGTCAACGCGCAGAATCCGTCGTTCCAGGGCGGGATCGCCGTCTCCATCGACCTTTCGGGCTTCGACGGCCTGATCGGCTATCGCGCCAAGCGCCATACCGGCCTCGTCGACGTCGATGCGCCGGGCCGGCACCGGATCGCCGATTTCTGGGAAATGCTGCCGGCCGACGGATCGGGCGGGCTGATCCTCGATCCCGGCCAGTTCTACATCCTCGCCTCGAAGGAGGCCGTGCAGGTCCCGCCCGACTTCGCCGCCGAGATGGTGCCCTTCGATCCGCTGGTGGGCGAATTCCGGGTGCATTACGCCGGCTTCTTCGATCCGGGCTTCGGCTTCGCCGGGGCGGGAGGCTCGGGCGCGCGGGCGGTGCTCGAAGTCCGCTCGCGCGACGTGCCCTTCCTGCTCGAGGACGGGCAGATCGTCGGCCGCCTCGTCTACGAGCGGATGGCCGAGCGCCCGGCCACGCTCTACGGGTCGGGCGCCGGCTCGAACTATCAGGCCCAGGGGCTGAAGCTGTCGAAGCACTTCGCCTGAATGCCGGGACCGGCACCCGCGATCGCGACGCGAGCGGTCAGGCCGGCTGGCGGCCGTCGCTGGCGTAGCGGTCGATGGCCGAGGGCAGGTCGCGCGACAGGCGCGCGAGCAGGGCGGCGCGGCTGAGGCCCGTCTGCTGCGTGAGATGGTCCAGGGTCTCGGAGCCGATGGCGCGCTCCAGGTCGGCCTCGGGGATGGCGCGGTTCGGACCCTGGTTCACCCACGAGGTCGCCGTCTCGCCGTGCCCGCTCCGGGTGAAGTGGTCGACGAGCTCGCTGAGGCCGCTGGCGATCAGGCCGCCGATGCCGGCCGTGCCGACGCCGCCCAGAAGATTGCCCAACGGATGGCCCGAAGCGCCGGTGCCGCCCGGCGCCGTCGAGGCGGTGCTCGGGATTCGCGGAACCGTGGACGATCCGGTCTCCGGCCCATGCTCCGAACCGTGGTCCGACCCATGGCCCTTCAGGAGTTCGGCGAGCTTGTCGCGGTTCTGGTAGCCGGCCACCGCCAGCAGACCCAGCAGTGCCGTCATCGAGGGATAGCCCTTGCTCATCGCGTGTCCTCATCGGGTTGGGGAATGGCCGGATGAAACATCCGGGGTCTCGCCGTCAGCCCGCCGCGGCGGCCTCCGTCGATGGCGTGCGCCCGGCCGATCCGGGAGGATCGGCGGCGTGGTGTCCGGTCGCCAGGGCGCGCTTGACCGTGGAGCGCGCGGCGTCGAGGGCGATGGAGGCGGCCGAGAGGGTCCGGGCCTCCGTGGGTCGCTCCAGCGCGTGCTTGGCGATCTCCCCGGCCAGATCGTCGATCTCGCGGGCGAGGCCCTCCAGGCGCGCGGGGTCGGCGCGCCCCTGCGCCTCCTGGCGGATCTCCAGGAGACGGTCGGTGGCCTCCTCGATCCGCTCGCGCCGAAGTCGCGACAGCCGCTGGCCGATCCAGGCCACGGCCGAGCCGATGCCGCCGCCGAGGAAGGCCACGAGATAGATCCAGGTCTCGTAGCGCTCGATGAAGCCCTGCTGCTCGCGCTCGAAGAAGTCGATGGCGCCGGGATGGATGGGGAGCCGCGCGCTGGTGGCGGCCGCCGTCGTGTCGTAGCTCGGAGCCTGCATGTAGTCGGCGGCCACGGTCGCGTTGGCCATGCCGCTGCGCAGTTCGAACAGGTGCTGGGTCACGTCCGCCGCGATGGAGCGCGAGAGATTGGCCCGCGCCATCAGGCGATAGGAGGCGCCGATCGTGTGGACGTCCTCGCCCGGGACCTTGGGGCTGCCGCCGAAGGTTTCGGCCGGCATGGTCACGGATTGCAGGCGCGGCAGGCGCGCGATGATGGCATCCGTGTTCTCGACATCGACGAAGGCCACCTTCCGGGTCCTGCTGGCCGCCTGGACGATGCCGACGATGCGCTGCGCCGTCGGGGCCGTCGGGGCGATGACCGAGACCACGGCATCGACGCGCCTGGTCGCGAAGGCCTTGGGAAGGTCCGCCTCCGTCATCTCCACGAGGGCGACATGGCGCGGCGGCAACGCGCCCCCCGGGTCGCCGTCCAGGAGCGTGAGCCCGTAATGCTCGAGCATCGCCTTGATCAGCGCCTGGTCGGCATCGCGGTGGGCGAGGATCGCGAGCCGCTTGCGGTCGAGGTCCGGAAAGCGCGTCAGGCCCGACGGTTCGGGCGAGGCGATGATCATGGCCTGGTCGCGCAGGATCGCCAGGGTCAGGCCGTTGTCGGGCAGGTCGATGTCCGGGCGCACGACGGCGAGGTCGGCGCGCCCCGCCCGCAGGGCCGCGGCGCTGTCGCGGACGTCGTCGAAGGACAGGATCTTGAGGCGGACTTCCTTGTGCCGCTTGGCCAAGGCTTCCGCGTAGGCCTGGATCAGCGCCGGCTCGGTCCCGTCCTTCGGAGCGACCGCGATGGTGAGGACGGTCGCCCGCGAGATCCAGTAGGCCCCGGCGGCCCCGATCCCGAGCAGCACGGCGAGGAGGAGGAAGACGAATTCGGGGCGCAAGAGGAGCCTGGCGAACGTCATGGATCGGGTGTCCGCTCCAGGTTGCGCCGGGAGCCGGGCCTGCCGGGATCGACAGGCCCGGAGGTCGAGCGGAGCGGCGCGTCCGGCGCGACGGTCAAGGGGACCGGCGCGGCGTCGCGGCCCGGCCGCCGAAGCGGCGGCCGATCAGGGCGACGACCTTGGGAAGCACGAAGGCGATGAGGAGCTTGCGGATCATGCGACCTCTCCGGAACGCGGGGCCTCAGCGCTTGGGGCGGGAGAGCCAGCCGACCGCGAAGGCGATTGCGGCGAGGCCGAGCAGAGCGGATTTGCGGTTGTCGTCAGCGTAACGGACGGCCTGACGGCCATAGGTCTCGCCGCGCTTGCGGGCGTCGCGGGCCAGGTCCCGGCCGTCCTCGATCAGGCCGTCGGCGCGATCCCGCACCACGTGGGCGAGGTGACGGCCGTCCTCGGCGAGGTCGTCCGCGCGGTCGCGGGCGCGTCCGTAGGCGTATTGCGCGCCACCGGCCACCTGATTCACGGCGCCACGGACCTGACGGGCCGGATCGCCGGTGACGCCGCCGAGGGCGGTCTGCGCACGGCCCTTCAGATGACGGGACGCGCCCCGGAACTGGTCGCGATTCATGGGAAAACCTCCTGGATCTGAGTTTCGGTTCGAAGGGTTCCGGGGACCGCGAGCGGCGGTCCCCGGAACGGGAATCAAGGCTTGCCGGAGACCTTGCCGGCGCCCTCCTTGAGGTTGCCGGAGGCCTCGTCGGCGCGTCCCATCGGCGTGTCAGTGGTGCTGCTCATGGGATGCGCCCCGGATTTAGGGGGCCATGGCCGGCCGATCGGGACGACCGGCCGGTGGATGTCGGGACGCGATGGCTCAGGCGCGGCGGGCGTCGTAGCGCTCGGTCAGGGTGACGAGCTTCGGCGCGCCGATGCGGCCGCCGAGGAAGCCCGCGAGGGCACCGAGGATGAGCGCGAGCGCGCCGTAGAAGGCACCCTGGGTGGCGGCGGATTTGGCCGCGACGGCCGCGACCTCGGCCTTCTGCTTGGCGGTGGCGACGGCCTCCTCGTACTGCTTGCGGTAGTCCTGGATCTGCGTCTTTGCCTGATCGACCGGGATGCC
This sequence comes from Methylobacterium sp. J-068, assembly GCF_022829445.1. Taxonomy (GTDB): domain Bacteria; phylum Pseudomonadota; class Alphaproteobacteria; order Rhizobiales; family Beijerinckiaceae; genus Methylobacterium. The sequence goes on from NZ_JAKSXY010000102.1 coordinate 23,115, forward strand.
CTGCGCCTTGGCCAGCGCGTCGGCGGCGCGGTTCTCGGCCTGGGCCTTCTGGGCCGGGTCGCCCGTGAAGAGGGCGCGGATGGCGGCGACGGCGGCGTCCTTGGCGGCCTGCGGGTCCTGGCCGGCGGCCTGCTGGCGCACCGACTGCTCGATCCCGTCGAGGGGGTTCGAGATCTTGGACAGCGACGGGGCCGCGGCCTGCGCGGCGGTCTGCACGGTGCCGCCGACGAGCGAACCGGCTCCCCCGAGGGTGCTGGTCACGCCCGAGAAGGCGCCGCCGACGATGCCGCCGACCGCGGAGGTGAGCAGGTACAGGACGACGAGGGTGGTCACGGCCCAAGAGACGAGGCCGTGCAGGCCGGCGGCACCCGCGATGGGCTTGCCCGAGAGGCGGCCGGCGATGAAGCCGCCGGCCAGCGCCGCGACGACGCCGGAGGCGATGAACCAGACGCCGGCGCTCATCGAGAGGGTCGAGGCGGCCGGGTTATCGGCGGCCACCGGCCCGACGCTGGACAGGCCGACGCCGACACCGACCATGTTGAGGATGACCTGGGTCACCAGGGCGGTGACGGCGCCGGCGAAGATGGCACCCCACGACACCTGGTTCAGAAGGACGGTACGGGTGTCGCTCGCACCGATGGGTGCGGCGGGAATGCTGGAAGTCGAGGCCACGTGACAAAGCTCCGGGGGTCGTCGGTCGTCCGAGGAATTCGGCGGGTCCGAGGGGGTGAAAGGTTTTGAGGGGTGACGGGCGGCGGATCAGTCGCGGCCGTGGATGAGCAGGCCGAGGCCGTAGCCGAGGAGGCCGGCGACGAGCAGCGCGGCAATGGGGTGCTCGGCGACCTGATGAGTCACCTCGCGACCGCCCTGGCGCAGGTACCGGCCGCCGTTCTCGTAGGCGTCCTCGGCGTAATCGTAGGCCTCGCGGCCGGCATGCCGGACGGAGCGCTCGGCGCGCTCGTAGGTCTCGCCGGCGGCGTCCCGGGCCTGGCGGGCGCGATCCCTGACCTCGCGGCCGTCGACGTCGTCGACCGCATTCCGCACGCGGTCCCCGACGTCGCGGGCGGCGTCCACCGCATGGTCGGCGGCATCGCGGACCGCATCCTTGGCCTGCCCGTAGAGGTTCTCGGCGGTGCCCTGGACCTCGCGCGCCCGGCCCTCGACGGAATTGCGGTTCGAGCCGGTCAGGTCGCCGACCGCGCCCTGGATCTTGCCGCCGAGTTCCTTGGCGGCGCCGGTGATCCGATTCGTATCGACCATGATGTGTCTCCTGTTCTCAGCTCGAAAGAAATTCTGGGTCTCGCGTGACGTGCCGCCGAAGCTACGGCTTGGGCCTGGGCTTCGATTTCACGTCGGACTTCGGTGATGCCTTCTCGACTGACATCGATTGCTGCGCTCTGCCCTCGGCCTCGACCTTTCCGTCACCGATCAACTTGCCGATGGCTTCCTTGATCGAGCCCTCGAGGGCATCCGCCGTCGCATTCCTGGTCGTGACCGTGGATTTGGGCTCGCTCATGGGTGCCTCTGAATGCCTGAGCCTCACGCATCCTTGTCTCAGGTGGCGCCTCCCGCGCGCTGATCAATGATGCAAACGTACCAGTATGCTGGGTAATTTTCATCGATCCACCCGGGTCGGAAAGCCGTCGTGGTCGTCGCCGAGCCCGGAGCGGATCCCGGATCCGGCGCTCGGTGATGTCCCGCAGGACAGGAGCGCGCAGATCTCAGCGCCGCGCATCGCGAGGGCGGCGCCGTTGGCGTAGGCGAGTGTCACTGCGGCTCCCCAGGGTCGGTTGCGACCCGTTATGGTCCAGCTCGTAACAGCCGTGCCGGATCGCGGTTCCGCCCGTGAAGCCCGATCGATTGGTATATCTGGATCATTGACGTGAACGTGATTGCTCAGCGCGGGCCCACGCGCATCCCGTGCGCCACGGGGCCGGCCCGTCGCGATCCGAATCGAAATCCCATCCGGACGGTGCCCGTGAACCCCCGCGCGCCCGAAACGCGCGGCGCGTCGGAACCATGACGCGAGATCGGGGAGAGGCTTCGTCGCCGGCGATGGCCATGCGCGCGGACGACTCCGCCGATCGGGTCCGCGATGGATTCGTCCGAGGGTCTTGCGGACCATGGGCCGCCTCGCACGGCCAGCGAACCAGGCGAGATGGACGAAGTGGGCGGCGCGTTTAATCCAAAAAAATGGACCGCCAAACGTGAATTATTCTTCTTGCACGCATATCTGGTATACCAAATAATACATGCGCGCAGTCTTGAAACCGGCATCAGCGCGTGCCAGCGCGCCTTCAGGACGCCGAGTTGCAGAATAGTTCAATTTCAACCTGACGCCACCAAGCCATAAGCAGATTGAGGGAGAGAACCCATGGCGATGTCCGCTGCTGCACCCCCGACGGCGAAACCGACCGCCAACCGATGGCTGCAACTCGTCCTTGGCGTCGCCTGCATGGTTGCGGCCGCGAATATCCAATATGCCTGGACGCTCTTTGTTCCCGAAATTCAGAAGACCTTCGGATGGGATCGCGCCGCGATCCAGGTCGCCTTCACGATCTTCGTCGTGGTCCAGACCTGGCTGACCCCGATCGAGGGTTACTTCATCGACAAGTACGGCCCGAGCCGCGTGGTCATGTTCGGCGGCCTGATGACGGGTCTCGCCTGGATCATCAACTCCTACGCCACCTCGCTCACGGGCTTCTATGCCGGTTCGGTCGCGGGCGGCATCGGTGTCGGCTGCGTCTACGCCACCTGCATCAACAACGCGCTGAAGTGGTTTCCGGACAAGCGCGGCCTGGCGGTCGGCCTGACGGCGGGCGGCTACGGCGCGGGCTCGGCCCTGACCATCATCCCGATCGCCAACATGATCGCGCAGGGCAGCTACGCCCAGGCCTTCTTCACCTTCGGGTTGATCCAGGGCGGCATCATCATGCTGGCGGCCATCGGCCTGCGTGGCCCGGCCAAGGGTGAGGTCACCTTCTCCACCAAGGTCCTGCAGACCCGGCGCGACTACACCCTGCGCGAGGCCCTGCGCACGCCGGTGTTCTGGGTGATGCTGCTGATGTTCACCTGCACGGTCACCGGCGGCCTGATGGCGGTGGCCCAGCTCGGCGTCATCGCGCAGGATCTCGGCGTCAAGGAATTCCAGGTCAACCTGTACTTCTTCGCCATGGCCGCCTTGCCCTTCGCGCTGATGCTCGACCGGGTCATGAACGGCATCTCGCGTCCGCTCTTCGGCTACGTCTCCGACCGGATCGGGCGCGAGAAGACGATGTTCATCGCCTTCACGATGGAGGGGATCGGCATCGTGGCGCTGGGCTATTTCGGCACCAACCCGTGGGCCTTCGTGATCCTCTCCGGAATCGTGTTCCTGGCCTGGGGCGAGGTCTACTCCCTGTTCAGCGCCACCGCGGCCGACACCTTCGGCTCCAAGCACATCGGCAAGATCTACGGCGTGCTCTACTGTGCGAAGGGCTTCGCGGCCCTGTTCGTCCCCGTGGGCAACCTGCTCATGCAGGCCACCGGCACCTGGGCCACGGTGCTCTACACGGTGGCGGTGATGGACCTCGTGGCGGCCTTCCTCGCCATCGCCGTGCTCCGCCCGATGCTCAAGCGGCACCACGCCGCGCAAGGATCAGTCCAGCCCGCCGGCGTGCTGGCGCACGCCTGACGCCACGCTCGACCCCGGCGCCCGGCGCCGGGGTCGAGCCCGAATCCGCTTCGCCCGCTCACCGCGACCCGCCGATCATCGCGACGCGTTTCGGCGGGCACGACACCCGGACCACCGAGCCGGGCGGCACCCGCCTCCTCTCGGTCGCCCTCCACCAGCCACAGGGTTTCGAGATGGTCGTCTCGCTCCTCATCGCCTTGGTGAGCATACCCTTCGCGGGAATCGTGCTGCGGACGGCCGACTTCAACCGCGATGTCTTCACCGTGGTCTATGTCTCGTCCCTGGGACTCGTCCTCTCGGCCATTCTGCTCGCGAGCGGCTATTATCTGCTTCCGCTGCTGCCGACGCTCACCGATCCCGCCCACCGCTGACGTCGTCACCCTTCGTCGTTCGGAGTGCTCGGAACGCGGAGCACCGGCCATCGATCGCCGAGCCATGCGGCGATGGCACGGCCGCACTGCGGTATACCGTATACCAAGCCTCGTTGTGCGCTGCGATAAAGTGATTTCGCACCTGCATCGAGGCCCCATCATGATCGCCCTGTTCATTCTCGGCCTGGCCGCCATCGCCATCGGACCGATGCTGGCCCTCCTGACCGACGATGCCGAAGCGGGAACGGTGCTTCCGGATACCGGGTCGGCCGGGATGTTCGTCGCGCTCAACGACAACAGCCGGGCCACGGATCGGCGCGCGGCCTGAACCGACCTTTCGGATCATCGCCGTCTCGGCCGCAGGACGGCTCGACGAAACGAACGATCACCGTTGAAATCAGCCCTAGCCCGCGTCAGGGAACCCTGGGAGCGCGCGGCACCGGCTGTCCGCGGCTCGGGCGCACGGTCTTCGCGATCGGTGCGCGCGGCTCCTCCAGCGAGAGGTCTCCGCTCTCGTCGTCGAGGACGGGGATCAGATCGACGCCGAGGGACGACCGCGCTCCGCCGGTGCTCGCAACCGCCGGCTCGGTCCGGGCCGGACTCGGCTCGGCGAGGGCGGCCACGATCGGGGGACCCACCGGGGCGACCGTGGGTTCGGCCCAGACCCGGGCCGCCGGCTCGAACGCGACGGGGGCCGGAGCCTTCGCGCCGAGGACGAGCAGCACGGGCAGGCTGAGCACGGCCACGATGGCGAGGCCGGCGACGATGCCCGAGCGGATGCCGCTGAGGATCGGATGAGGCGCGGCCTCGGCGACGCTGCGCAAGGGGCCGATCCGATGTCGGGACGCCCGGCGCCACCGCCGTCGCGGAGCGGGGAGCAGGGGCAGGCCGATGAAGGAATCCACGCCCATGGCGTCACGTCACGAGGGCCGGGAGATTCCGGCGATCCCGAAAGGTTTCCCCAGTCCGCCGGATTTGGCAACATCTTTTGTCAAGTCACCGGCGAAGACACGCGCGCATTACTGAGCGCTTCGCAGTTCAGACGCCCACCGCGTCTCGATCAACGAGCCAGACGAGGGCGCCGACACTGCGGACCTGTCCGGCCGGCAAGTCTTCGCCCCGCGCGAGGCGGCGCAGGGGCTCCTGCTTGCCGGCCCCCGTCACCAGGAACAGGGTCTCGCGGGCCGAGGCGAGGGCCGGAAAGGTCAGCGTGATGCGCGGCACGAAAGGCGCCAGCCCCGCCTCCGGCACGGGCGCCGCCCAGGCCTCCCGCTCGCGCAGGGCCGGCTTGCCGGGAAACAGCGAGGCGGTGTGCCCGTCCTCGCCGAGGCCGAGCAGGACGAGGTCGAACAGGGGCCTGGCCGGGTCGAGGATCGACGCGCCGTAGAAGCCGCGCAGGGTCTGCGCATAGGCGCGCGCACCCGCCTCGGGCGTCCCGCCCGTTTCCATGCCGTGGAGATGCCCCTCCGGGATCGGCGCATCGCCGAAGGCCTCCCGTGCCATGCGGACGTTGCTGGCCGCATCCGTCCACGGCACCAAGCGGTCGTCGCCGAAGAACCAGTGCAGGCGCTCCCAGGGCAGACGCTCACGGCAATCCGGCCGGCCGAGCCGCGCATAGAGGCGCTTGGGCGTCGAGCCGCCGGCGAGGCAGACCGCGATGGCGGAACGCGGCGCGGATTGGCACAGGGCGACGAGGCGCTCGGCGGCGGCCTCCGCCACCGCGTCGGCATCGGGTAGGATCTCGGCGCTCTCGGGGAGGGGGATCATCGGCGCGGCACCTCGAAGGCGGATGGAGGACAGTTCATCGACGGGGCAGGGTCCTCCCGGCGATGAACGAACAACCCCCGCGGGCTATTTCGGCTCCTGGTGGCCGCCGAAGCCCTTGCGCATCGCCGAGAGCAGCTTGTCGGCGTAGGACGCCTCCTCGCGCGAGCGGAAGCGGGCATAGAGGGCCGCCGAGAGCACGTTGGCCGGCACGGATTCCTCGATGGCCGCGTTCAGGGTCCAGCGCCCCTCGCCGGAATCGGCGACGAAGCCGGAGAAGTCCTCGAGGTGCTCGTCCTGTGCCAGGGCCCCCGCCGTGAGGTCGAGGAGCCAGGACGAGACCACGCTGCCGCGCCGCCAGACCTCGGCGATGTCGCCGATGTTGAGGTCGAAGCGCCGGGCTTCGGGCAGATCCTCCGAATTGGCGTGCCGGAGGATGTCGAAGCCCTCCGCATAGGCCTGCATCAGGCCGTACTCGATGCCGTTATGGACCATCTTGACGAAGTGGCCCGCCCCGCTCGGTCCGGCGTGGACGTAGCCCGATTCCGCGCGCGCGTCGCGGCCCTCGCGGCCGGGGGTCCTGGGGATGGTGCCGACGCCCGGCGCCAGGGTTCTGAAGATCGGGTCGAGGCGCTCCAGGGCGGCGTCATCGCCACCGATCATCATGCAGTAGCCGCGCTCCAGGCCCCAGACGCCGCCGGAGGTACCGACATCGACGTAGTGGATGCCGGCGCCCTTGAGCGCGGCGGCCCGGCGGATGTCGTCCTGGTAGAAGGAATTGCCGCCGTCGATGATGCAGTCGTCCGCCTCCATCAGGCCGCCGAGGCTCTTCACCGTGGCCTCGGTGATGGCGCCGGCCGGGAGCATCACCCAGGCGGCGCGGGGGGCGCTGAGCTTGGAGACGAATTCCTCGAGGCTCGCCGCGCCCACCGCGCCCTCGGCCACCAGGGCCGACACGGCCTCCGCGTTCCGGTCGAAGACGACCGCCGTGTGTCCATCCCGCAGCAGGCGGCGGACGATGTTGCCGCCCATCCGGCCGAGGCCGATCATGCCGAGTTGCATCCGTGATCTCCGTACCCGCGACGGCGTGCCGGACGGCGTACCCGATGGTACCTGGGCCGGCCCTCGCGCGCCCGCTTCCCGAGCAGGGCTACCGCATTTGGCTCGGCCAGGCGAGGCGGCGATTCGGCCGCCTCGCCCTGCGTTTCACGCAGGCCCCGTCACGCCGAGGTCGGGCCCGCGCCGGGTTCGGCCAGCGCGGCCCCGGTGCCGATCTCGGCCGCCTGCGCCTCGACCACGGCGGCGGCCGTGACGTTCACGATGCCGCGCGCGGTGACCGAGGGCGACAGGATGTGGGCGGGCTTGGCCGGGCCGATCAGCAGCGGCCCCACGGGCAGCGCGTCGGCCAGCACCTTGGCGAACTGGAAGGCGATGTTGGCCGCGTCCAGGTTCGGCAGGATCAGCACGTTGGCCGCGCCCTTGAGCCGCGAGGCCGGCATCACCCGGTCGCGGATCATCTCCGACAGGGCGGAATCGGCCTGCATCTCGCCATCCACCTCGAGGTCGGCGCGGCGCTCCCGGATCAGGCCCAGCGCGGTGCGCATCTTCACCGCCGAGCGCGAATCCGACTGGCCGAAATCCGAGTGGCTGAGCAGCGCGATCTTCGGGGTCAGGCCGAAGCGGCGGACGTGCTCGGCGCAGGCCACGGCGACGTCGGCGATCTCCTCGGCGCTGGGATCGGGCCGCACATGCGTGTCGGCGAGGAAGTAGGCGCCCTCCTTGGTGACGATCAGGCTCATGGCGGCGAAATCGAGCACGCCGGGGGCGAGGCCGATCACGTCGCGGATCACCCGCAGACGGGTCTCGAAGCGGCCCTCGAGGCCGCAGATCAGCGCGTCCGCCTCGCCGCGCCGCACCGCGACGGCGCCGATCACGGTGTTGTTGGTGCGCACCAGCGTGCGGGCGGCGTCCGGCGTGATGCCGCGCCGTCCGGCGGCCTCCAGGTAGGTGGCGACGTAGTCGCGGTAGCGCGGATCGTCCTCGGGATCGATCAGGTCGAAATCGACGCCCTGCTTGAGCGAGAGGCCGAAGCGCTTGATCCGGGTCTCGATGACGCGCGGGCGGCCGACCAGGATCGGCCGGGCGACCTTGTCCTCGCAGATCGCCTGGGCGGCGCGCAGCACGCGCTCGTCCTCGCCCTCGGTGTAGATGACCCGCTTGGGGTTCTCCTTGGCCTTGGTGAAGATCGGCTTCATGATGAAGCCCGAGCGGTGGACGAAGCGGTCGAGGCTGTCGGTATAGGCCTGGATGTTCTCCAGCGGCCGGCCGGCGACGCCGGAATCCATCGCGGCCTGGGCCACGGCGGGGGCGATGCGCAGGATCAGGCGCGGGTCGAACGGGCTCGGGATCAGCGAGCGCGGGCCGAACGGCCGGGCCTCGCCGCCATAGGCGCGGGCGACCACGTCGGAGGGCGTCTCGCGGGCGAGCGCCGCGATCGCCTTCACGGCGGCCTGCTTCATCTCCTCGTTGATCGAGGTGGCGCCGACATCGAGCGCGCCCCGGAAGATGTAGGGGAAGCAGAGGACGTTGTTGACCTGGTTGGGGAAGTCCGAGCGCCCCGTGCAGATCATCGCGTCGGGGCGCTTCTCCTGCGCCAGATCCGGCATGATCTCGGGGTAGGGGTTGGCCAGCGCCATGATCAGCGGCTTGTCGGCCATCTTCTCCAGGTATTCGGGCTTGAGCACGCCGCCGGCCGAGAGGCCGATGAACACGTCGGCGCCCGCGATCACCTCCGCGAGGGTGCGCGCTTGCGTCTCCTGCGCGTAGACGTCCTTCCAGCGGTCCATCAGCTCGGCCCGGCCCTTGTAGACCACGCCCTTGATGTCGGTGACCGTGATGTTCTCGACGCGCGCGCCGAGCGAGACGAGCAGGTTGAGGCAGGCGAGCGCGGCGGCGCCCGCGCCCGAGGTGACGATGCGGACGTCGGAGAGCTGCTTGCCGGCGAGTTCGAGGCCGTTGAGGACGGCGGCCGCCACGATGATGGCGGTGCCGTGCTGGTCGTCGTGGAAGACCGGGATGTTCATCCGGGCCCGGCACTGCTCCTCGACCTCGAAGCACTCGGGCGCCTTGATGTCCTCGAGGTTGATGCCGCCGAAGGTCGGCTCCAGGGCGCAGACCACGTCGACGAGCTTGGAGACCTCGTTCTGGGCGACCTCGATGTCGAACACGTCGATGCCGGCGAACTTCTTGAAGAGGACGGCCTTGCCCTCCATCACGGGCTTCGAGGCGAGCGGCCCGATATCGCCGAGGCCCAGCACGGCCGTGCCGTTGGTGAGCACCGCGACGAGGTTCTGGCGGATGGTGAGGGTGGCGGCCTCCTGCGGATCCTCGTGGATCGCCATGCAGGCGGCGGCGACGCCGGGCGAGTAGGCCAGCGCCAGGTCGCGCTGGTTGCCGAGCGGCTTCGTCGCCTGGATCTCCAGTTTCCCGGGTCGCGGCAATCGATGGTAGACGAGCGCTCCCGACTTGAGATCGTCGGACATGTTGTCGCCCATGGTCGTCCTCCTTAGGATTGCGCGCCGTTCCTGCGTCGGAGCGCGTCTCCCATCATCGGCGGGATATTGGCTGGGGCTCCTGTTGCACCGGCTGCCGGATGGGCGCAACCCGCGCCAGGAGTCCCGGATCGACCGTGCCCGCCCGCCGTACGGACCGGTCTCCCCATCGGCACAAACTCCTACGGCTGGCCGCCGCTGTCGCGCCCGGATCGCGTCCCGACGCTGACGATCGGAGGGTTTTGTTCCATCCCGGGCGGGCTCGGGTTCCGCGTCCCCCCTGTCCGGAGGGTCGGCGTTGCGGCGCCGGCCCGAATCCCGTACCGGCAATCCCGTACCGGCTTGCGTTCAAACGCCTCGCCACACGACTCGAAAACGCCCCAAGGTCCGCGCCGATGTCCGACACGCCTCCCGACCGCCTCGCGGTGAATCCCAACAGCCCGTTCTACGACGAGAAGATGCTCGAGCGCGGCATCGGCATCCGTTTCAAGGGGGTCGAGAAGACCAATGTCGAGGAATACTGCGTCAGCGAGGGCTGGGTCCGCCTCTCGGCCGGCAAGACCCTGGACCGCGCCGGCAATCCGATGACGGTGAAGCTGAAGGGCCCCGTCGAGCCGTACTTTCGGGATGACGCACCGGCTGAGGGCTGAGGCTCAGGCTGACGCCGCCTCCAGCGGGAACGGCGTCGGCTCCCAGTAGGGCTCGATCTTCGTGCCGCGGATGTTGTCCGCCTCCCAGCCGTGGAGGATGCTCGCGAGCGCGGCCCGGTCTCCGGCCAGGAGCGGTTCGGCCACGGGCATGATCAGGCTTCGCATGTACTGGTGGATCGGCGCGTGCGAACCTGCGGTCTCCCGGAAGTGCAGAAGGAGTGTCTCCAACAAACTGCGTGCGGCCTCGAGGTCGCCGAGGGCAATGTCGAGGATGAGGCGCTGCTCCGGGAAGCCGGTCAGGGCGATGTCGAACGTCTCACGGTAAAAGGTCGCCCATCGTTCCAGGCTATCGAGCGACCGGAGGAGCGGTAGGGCTTCTGTCTCGATCACCGGAAACGCGGTCTCCACCATGGGGAGATCGGACCAGTGCCAGTATGGAGACCCGCCTTGAGACGAAGGATAGAGCCACGCTGAGCATCGCCCGATCACCCCGAACAGGTTTGGTGTCGGGACGAATGCCGGAAGAATCGCCCACCCGATGCGGAAGACATCACGGTCATACGAGCGATCCACGAAGACGCGCGACATCGTATGGCGAATCGGTCTGAGCCAGAGTTCGCGTCCGCCGACATAGGCAAAGTCGGCATGGCGGCTGGCCAGCGGACGAAAGATGGTTCCTGCCTGGCGCGCAGTCGTCATCGGCTTGGCCTCACCTCCAAGAGGATGAAACGCTTGGCATGCGGGAAATTTCGCATCGCGGCCGCTGCATAGTCGATCGCCGTTCTCGGCTTCATTCCCGTCTTCCCCGTTTTTGGATCATAGATACAAACCGTGGAGGGCTCTGTATTTTCAAGAATATCAAGCCTAATGCTGTCAATCTGACCATGATAAGCAGTGCCTATTGTACTCCTGCCATATGAAATTTCAGCAACGAAGGTAGGGTCTTCGCGCGCATTGACATCTTCGGCCATGAGAGCGTGAACACGCGTACCTACAGCCTGCGGTGTCAGATATATTCCAGATGATGTGACGCTTGCCATCGTTCTATCCAGCAGGGATTGCACCTCACCGTGGCGAGGGCAGGCGAGGTCCAAATCCGGTCGCTCCACTTCCCCGACCCAGATTGCTTCGGAGGACGACGCACCACCACGCTTGTACTCGCTTGCTGGCGCGACGAAGATCGCCGAGCCGCTCCTCTGAGACAGCACGCCCAGCAAAGCCAACGCTGCGTCGACGGCCGCAGCGCCCCTTGATGGTCCCCGCATCGGAGACCGGACTGTCTGGACAAAAGCTTCGGACTGCACGCCCGAGGCAGTCAGAGTACCGCGCGACAGGATCTCTCCGGTCTCGCCATCGCGGACGGTCTGGGTTCGCCCCTCCATCTCGAAGAGCGTCCGGGTGCCGTCCGGCGCGATGACTGTGTGCTGCTCGTCCCAGGTCTCGGAGGGCTGGCTGCGAATCCGCAGCGAGAGCACCCGCGAGCCATCATCGGCGACGACGTCCTGCCCGTCGTCTCCAGAGGTCCATTGCCCGGCCCCGGTCTGACCAGCCGGCGTTCGGGGCTGATCGGGGTCGTAGGCCCGGGAGAGGCGATGCTCGACGCGGAGGAGTCCGACTTCGACTCTCAGGGCTGCGAGGTCATAGGGAAGTTTCGCGCGTTCCGCGCTCTGACGGCCAGACAACGACATGGCCTGACAACGAGTTGGGCGGTGCTCCGGAGAGATCGAGCGACCGGCCCATCTGTCTCACGAAACCGCCAGAATATCAATAAAAACCTAACATGGCTCTATATTCAGGACCCCGTTGGGTCAGTCCGGGCTCACCCCGAGCACCCGCTCGCGCTTTGCCCGCTCACCGGCGAAATTCCGCACCGCCACGGCGACCTGCTCCGCGAGCGCCGCCTCCGAGGTCGGGTCGCGCAGGACGAGGCTGGTGATGGCGTCCGGGTGGTTGCGGCGCTGCTTCGGGGTGCGGGCATGGTTCGAGACCCGCAGGGCGAAGGCGCAGGCCTCGGGCTTGAGGTAGACGCTGTCGCCCCGCGTGTTGCGGGCGACCACAGCAAACCCTCGCGCGACGAGGAGGTCGACGGCGCGCGCGATCGCCTCGACGGGCGTGAGCGTCGTCACGGCGCCAGACCCTCGCGGGCGAGGGCGCTGCGGCCGCGCAGGGCCGCGAGGGCGCCGGCGGCGGAGCCCGCGTAGCGCTCGTAGCGCCGACGCCGGAGCGCGAGGCCGGCCAGGGCCGCCTTCGGCAGGTTGACCGCGAGCAGTCCCGGACTCGGATCGGGCAGGCCGTATTTCCGTGCGACGTAGGCCCGCGACCAGGCTTGGTGCCAGCGCGTGCGGAACACCCGGCCGGGCTCCGGCCGGCAGGAGCGTCCGCGCCCGTGCACGGCCTGCGCGGCGTGGACATGCACGAGGGCATGGCCCGCATCCGCCACCCGGCGGCAGAGGTCGTCGTCCTCGTAGAACAGGAAGATCTCGGGGTCGAAGCCGCCGAGAGCCAGGAAGAGATCGCGCCGCACCAGCAGGCAGGCACCGGAGAGGAAGGGCACGCAGACATCGCCCTCCGGCAGGGCGCGCCGGCCCCTCGGGTTCGCGAGATAGGGCGACAGCAGGGAGCGCGGCTGGAAGAACAGGCGTCCGTCCGGCTCGGTGAGCCGCGGCGCGAGCAGCCCCGCATCCGGGTAGGCACGCGCGGCGGCCAGCAGCGCGTCGACGGCACCCGGCCGCAGGATCACGTCGGGATTGAGGATCAGGACGCGCTCGGCGCGCGCGGCCGCCCGCACGCCGATGTTGCCGGCCCGGCCATAGCCCTCGTTGCGGGCGTTCTCCACCACGTCGGCCCCGGCCGCGCGGGCCACGGCCACCGAGGCATCCCGGCTCGCGTTGTCCACCACGAGGGCCGGCACGTGCTCGGCCGCGAGGGCGGACAGGCACGGCGGCAGGCTCTCGGCGCTGTCATGTGCCACGACGATGGCGAGGAGGCTCGGCACGGGCTGCGGGAAATTGCGGCGAGGACTTTTGCGGCGAGGACTTGCGGATAGAGCGTTCGGAATCGACTTGCGGTCACAGGCTCCGGCCCGGAACGCGGCCCCGCGAGGGGCCCGCGCCCGTGGCGCCTCAGGCGCCCTTCTCAGGCAGGTTGAGGCGGATGTGAAGCTCGCGCAACTGCTTCGGCGTCGCCTCGGCCGGGGCCCCCATCATGAGATCCTCGGCGCGCTGGTTCATGGGGAACAGCACGACCTCGCGCAGGTTCTGCTCGCCGCAGAGCAGCATCACGATGCGGTCGATCCCCGGCGCGATGCCGCCGTGCGGGGGCGCGCCGAGCTTGAGCGCGTTGAGCATGCCGCCGAATTTTTCCTCGAGCACCTCGACGCCGTAGCCGGCGATTCCGAAGGCCTTCTCCATCACGTCCGGACGATGGTTGCGGATCGCGCCAGACGACAGCTCGGTGCCGTTGCAGACGATGTCGTACTGGAACGCCTTGATGTTCAGGATGGTCTCGGCATCCGCCGGGTCGAGGGCGAGGAACGCCTCCCGGTCGAAGTTCGGCATCGAGAACGGGTTGTGCGAGAAGTCGATCCGCTTCTCGTCCTCGTTCCACTCGTACATCGGGAAGTCGGTGATCCAGCAGAACGCGTACTGGTCCTTGTCCGACAGGCCGAGCTCGTCGCCGATGCGGATGCGGGCCTTGCCGGCGAGGGCGGCCGCCTTGGCCTCGGTGCCGGCGGAGAAGAACACCGCGTCGCCGGCCTGCGTGCCGGTCTTCTCGCGGATGAGGGCCTGGACCTCGGCCGGAATGAACTTGGCGATCGGGCCCTTGCCGGTCAGCGTGCCGTCGACCTCCTCGAAGACGATGTAGCCGAGGCCCGGCGCCCCCTCGGCGCGGGCGAAATCGTTGAGCTTGTCAAAGAACGAGCGCGGTTGGGCGGCGGCCCCCGTCGCGGGGATCGCCCGGACCACGCCGCCGGACGCGATCACGCCCTTGAAGGCCTTGAACGCGACCTCTTCGCGGGCGAACTCCGCCGTCACGTCCGCGATGACGAGCGGGTTGCGCAGGTCCGGCTTGTCGACGCCGTATTTCAGCATCGCCTCGGCGTAGGGGATGCGCGGGAAGGTCCCGGTGACGCGCTTGCCCTCGGCGAATTCCTCGAAGACGCTGCGCAGGACCGGCTCCACCGCCTGGAACACGTCTTCCTGCGTGACGAAGCTCATCTCGATGTCGAGCTGGTAGAACTCGCCGGGCGAGCGGTCGGCGCGGGCATCCTCGTCGCGAAAACACGGGGCGATCTGGAAGTAGCGGTCGAAGCCCGCGATCATCGTCAGCTGCTTGAACTGCTGCGGGGCCTGCGGCAGGGCGTAGAACTTGCCCGGATGCACGCGGGACGGCACGAGGTAGTCGCGCGCGCCCTCCGGGCTGGAGGCGGTGAGGATCGGCGTCTGGAACTCGAAGAAGCCGCCGTCGCGCATCCGGCGGCGCAGGCTGTCGATGATCGCCCCGCGCTTCATGATGTTGGCGTGCAGCTTCTCGCGGCGCAGATCGAGGAAGCGGTACTTGAGCCGCGTCTCCTCCGGGTAATCGTGGTCGCCGAAGACCGGCATCGGCAGTTCGCCCGCCGGCCCGAGCACCTCGAGGTCGTCGATATAGACCTCCACCGTGCCGGTGGGCAGGTCGGGGTTCTCGGTGCCGGCGGGGCGGGTGCGGACCCGGCCGTCGATGCGGATGACCCATTCCGAGCGCGCCGCGTTTGCGGCCTGGAAGGCCTTCGAGTCCGAATCCACCACGCATTGCGTCAGGCCGTAATGGTCGCGCAGATCGATGAACAGCACGCCGCCATGGTCGCGGATGCGGTGGCACCAGCCGGAGAGGCGGACGCTCTCGCCGACGTCGGACGGACGGAGCGCCCCGCAGGTATGGGTCCGGTAACGGTGCATGGCGGGCTGGGACATAGCGGGCTGGGGCCTGGCGGGCTCTCGGGATTGAGCGGCGCACCATTCACGGGAGGGGTGCGAAGTCAAGGCGAGGCGGCGCGCGCGGGACATGCGCGAAGGGCGCCGGAAGGGCTTTCGCGGCCTCGCGACGGCGCCGCGAAACACTTCCGGAAACGCCCGTCCGTCCCCATATCAGGCCTATGAATTCCAACGCTTTTTTCGACATTCTGAGGCAGGCGGCCACGGATGCGTCCGAGCCCGCTTGCCGCACCGGGATGAGCGAGCGGCAGGAGGGCCGATGGCGCGTCCTGCCCCTCGAAGGCACCTTCGAGATCGCCTACGAGGATTCGCGCGGAGCCTGGAGCACCCGGCGGGTCGAGGCGCGCGAACTGAAGCTCGGACCGGGCCGGACCCTGCTCGGGGGGATCGATCGGGCGCGCGGCGGCTATCGGGGTTTTCGCGCCGACCGCATCCGCCGCCTCACCGATCCGGGCAGCGCCACGCGGATCGAGGCCGGCATCCTCGACTGGCTCCTCGCCCGAGCGGAGACGCAGCGCCGGGAGCGCGCAGCCCTGCGCAGGTCCCTGGCTCGGGCCGACCGCAAGCGGATGCCGAACCCCGTCGCGGCCTGAGAAACCCGCCCCGGGGACAGGCACGGGGTTTCCGGGGACTGGATTTCCGGGGACTTGCGCCGGCATCCCTCGCCTGGGGCGAGAACCTTCGGTATAGCCGATTCATGGATCTGATCGCTACCACGCCGGCCCTGGCCGAGGCCTGCACCCGCCTCTCCGCGCATCCCTTCGTGACCGTCGACACGGAGTTCATGCGCGAGACCACCTACTATCCCAAGCTCTGCCTGATCCAGATGGCGGCGCCGGACGGGTCGGGCGTGCTCGTGGACCCCCTGGCTCCCGACCTCGACCTCGCGCCGTTCTTCGCGCTGATGGCGGACGAGGGCGTGGTCAAGGTGTTCCACTCCGCCCGCCAGGACCTCGAGATCATCTGGCTCCTGGGCGGGCTGCTGCCGCAGCCGTTCTTCGACACCCAGGTCGCCGCGATGGTCTGCGGCTACGGCGATTCGGTTTCCTACGAGCAGCTGGTCAACGACGTCGCCAAGGCCAAGGTCGACAAATCCTCGCGCTTCACCGACTGGTCGCGCCGGCCCCTCTCCGACGCGCAGCTCAGCTACGCCCTGTCCGACGTGACGCATCTCGTGAAGGTCTACGAGGTGCTGGCCGGACAGCTTCTCTCCACCGATCGCGGCGAGTGGCTCGACGAGGAGATGAACGTCCTGACCTCGCCGGAGACCTACAGGGCCGATCCCGGCTCGGCCTGGCGCCGCCTGGCGGGGCGGATGCGCAAGCCCCGCGAGATCGCCGTGCTGATGGAGGTCGCCGCCTGGCGCGAGCGCGAGGCGCAGAGCCGCAACGTGCCGCGCGGGCGCATCCTCAAGGACGAGGCGGTCATCGACGTGGCGACCTCGGCCCCGCGCAGCGTCGAGGCGCTGGGCCGCCTGCGCTCGATCCCGGCGGGCTTCGAGCGCTCGCGCACCGGCACCGACATCCTCGCGGCGGTGGAGCGGGGCTTCGCCCGCGACCTCTCCGACATCGCGCCGCCCGAACGCAGCCGCAGCCGCGGCGGCAACGGCGCCCTCGTCGAGTTGCTCAAGGTCCTGCTCAAGGCCGTGTGCGAGACGGAAGGGGTGGCCCCGAAGATCATCGCCACGGTGGACGACCTCGAGGCCATCGCGGAGGACGACGCGGCCGACGTGCCGGTGCTGCACGGCTGGCGCCGCACCCTGTTCGGCGAGAAGGCGCTCGCCCTCAAGAGCGGACGCCTCGCCCTCTCGGCCGAACGCGGGCGCGTGGTGGTGCGCGAACTGGTCTGATCGGAGAGGCGCACCCGTGGAACTGAAGTGGCTGGAGGACTTCCTCAGCCTCGCCCAGACCCGGAGCTTCTCGCGCTCGGCGGAGGCGCGCCACGTCACCCAGTCGGCCTTCAGCCGGCGCATCCGCGCCCTGGAACTCTGGCTCGGCGTCGACCTCGTCGACCGCAGCACCTACCCGACCACGCTGACGCCGGAGGGCCGTCGCTTCCGCGACACCGCCGAGGAGAGCGTGCGGGTGCTCCTCGGCGCCCGGGCGGATCTGCGCTCGGGCCTCGACTCCGCCGAACCCCTGGTGCGGATCGCCGGGCTCCACACCCTGGCGCTGACCTTCTTTCCGGCCTGGTTCCGGGCCATCGCCGCCCGGACCGGCCCGATCGGGACGCGGCTCCTGCCGGCCGACTTCCACGATTGCCTCCAGGCCCTGGTGGAGGGAGGATCGGATTTCCTCCTGACCTTCCATCACCCCGGCGTGCCGATCCCCCTCGACCCGGAGATCTACCCGCACCGGGTCGTGGGCGCGGACGCCCTGGTGCCCGTGCTGAGCCCGGACCTGCGCGCAGGCGACGCGGGCGGGCCGGTCACGCGGCTGGTCTATGGCCGCGACTCCTTCCTCGGGCGCGTCAGCCTGTTCGCGCAGGCCGAACCGGGCCGGCCGCTGGGGCCCGTGGCGCATGCCAACCCGATGGCCGAGGCCCTGAGATGCATGGCCCTGGAAGGGCATGGCCTCGCCTTCGTGCCCCGCAGCCTGGTGGTCCGCGACCTGGCCGAAGGCCGCCTCGTCGAGGCGGGAGCGGAGCTTCCGCTGGAAATCCGGCTCTACCGCAACGGCGCGAAGGCGCATGGCCCGAGAGCGCGCGCGGCCGTCGCGGCGATCTGGTCGGCCGCCGGCCTCGGGTATTCCGAACCCGCATAGGGCGTTCCAAGACGGCATTGGCCCCGGGGCCCGGATCGACGCATGCCTGCCGCAGCGAGAGCGCGGGAGGGTTGCGGTGACGGGAACGACGGTGCTGGGCGTGCTCGGCGGCATGGGGCCGATGGCGACGGTGGATTTCCTGAAGAAGCTCGTGGAGGCCACGCCGGCCGCGCGCGATCAGGACCATCTCGGCGTCATGGTCGCGCAGGCCTCCGACATCCCCGACCGGACCAGCGCGATCCTCGGCCGGGGACCGGATCCGCTGCCGGCGATGACGACCGCCCTGCGCCGGCTCGAAGCGGCCGGCGCGACCCGCATCGCAATGCCCTGCAACACCGCCCACCACTGGCACGGCGCACTCCAGGCCCTGACGCCCGTGCCGATCCTGCACATCGTCGACGCGGTGGCCGAGGCCCTCGCCCGCAAGGGGATCGGGGGCGGATCGATCGGCCTGCTCGCCACGGACGGCACCCTGCTGTCCGGGATCTACCCGCAGCGTCTGGCCCGGTTCGGATTCACCTGCCGCACCCCCGAGGACCAAAGCTCGGTGATGCGGGCGATCCGCCGCGTCAAGGCGGGCGCCTGCGCGGAAGCGCGGGATCTCCTGCGGGCGCAGGCCGAAGCCCTCGTCGCGAGCGGGTGCCGGCAGGTGGTGCTGGCCTGCACCGAGATCCCGGTCGCCCTGGCCGAACCGCCCGTGCCTCTGCGCCCGCTGCTCCTCGACGCGACGCAGGCCCTGGCACGGGCCTGCGTGGCGTCCGCCATCGAGCCGGCAAGCCGGGCGGCATAGAACCGTCCGGCGGTCGGCCCGCGTCGGTCGGCCCGCGTCAGTTGGCCTTGGCGTTGACGTCGAGCCGGTCGAGCAGGGCCGCCGGGGTCGGGGCCGCGCCGAATTCAAGCATGCCGATGCCGGTGCCGTTCTTGGGCCGCAGGCTGAGCGAGAGGGTGCCGGGCTTGGTCACGAACTGGCCCATGGCCGCGCCGATCGCCTTGGCGCCCACCGAATTGCCGAGGATGGCGGGCACGCCGAAGACGCTCGCGGTGACGTATTCCTGCTTCAGCTCCTCGGGCTTGAGGCTGAGCACCTTCGATTGCGCGGCGATGAAGCGGTCGAACAGGCCGGTATTCTCGATGGTGAGATCCAGCGCCTTGGCGGTGGCCGAGAGCATGGCGAAGCTCGAGATGGTCACGTCCGGGTTGAACACCTCCGGGCCGATGCCGCCGATCATGCCGTTGAGGCGCACGCTGCCCATGTCCTTGCCCGAGACCGAGACCTCGCCGAGCTTCAGCTCGCGGGTGGCCTCGTTCCAGGAGGTGTCGGCCACCAGGGCGAGGTCGAGGTCGCTGTAGCCGTAGAGACCGAGCGAACCGAGCCCCGGCACGCCCGCCACCGCCGAGGCCGGCAGGGTCAGGCCCGACAGGCTGAGGCGCCCGGCGGTCGGCACACCGTCCCGAGGGGCGGCGAAGTTCATCGAGCCGTCGCGCAGGCCGACATGCGTCGGCGCGGCCGGCGCCTTCGGGTCGGCCGGGTCGCGCGGGCCCTGCGGCTCGGCGGGAAGGTCGAGGCTGAGATCCTTCAGGGCCAGGGTACCGAGGGACGGCGTCAGCAGGCGCAAATCGGCATCCGAGGGCGCGGTCGTCAGGGCGGCGAGCTTGCGCAGGGCCGCGATGGTCGGGCTCAGGGAGAAGCCGCCGAGGGAGAGGCGGGCGAGGTGGGCCTTGGCGCCGTCGCTGCCCGAAAACGTGATGTCGTCGAGCGCGGCGCCCGCGCTCGTCAGCCCCATCCGGGCGATGCCGAGGCGGAACCCGTCGCGGGGCTTGGCCTCCTGGACGATGAGGCCGGTGGCCTCCAGGGTGCCGATCGAGACCGCCTCGGCGAGGTCGGCGCCCAGGGTCATCAGGCGGGAGCGCTCGGCGGGTGTGACCGTGTCGTAGTCGACGCCCGTGAAGGCCTGGAGCGCCCCGGTCCAGGTCGCCGGGATCTGGCGCCCGCTGAGGTCGTGCCCCTCGATCCGCGCGATGGTGACGGCGGTGCCGCGCGCATCGACATAGGCGACGTCCTCGGCGGAGAAGCCGGCATAGACCCGCTGCAGGGCGCTCTTGCCGTCGCCCGGCTCGCCGTAGAGGCGCGCCAGCACGGCGAGGTCGAGATCCGTCGCCCGCAGGCGGCCATAGGTGCCCGTTCCCCTCTGCGGGCCAGCCGCGACGAGGATCGAGGCGCCCGTGGCGGTCAGCTCGGCGATGCGTCCGGCGCGGACGTCGCGGGCCACCACGTCGCGGTAGACGACCACCGGATTCGACGCGGCGGGGCCGGTGCGCTCCACCCGCAATTCGGGGATCGCGAGGCTCGCGGCGTCGAGCCGGACGAGGCGCGCCGGCCAGGCCTCGCCGGGGCCGGATGTCAGCAGCGCCGCGAGCTCGTCCTTCGAGAGGCGCGTGCCGCTCGCGGTGATGCGGGGCGCCCGCAGCACCGTGTCGCCGAAGGTCAGCGTCACGTCCTGCAGGGTCACGTCCTGCACCGCCGAGGCCGCCTCCTGGGCCTGGACCGGGCGGGGCTGCACGGCGAGGCCCGCTCCGAGGAGGACGAGGACGCAGGCCGAGGCGCCGGTCGCCCACGCGCGGAGGGGGCGGCCTTTGGAGCAGGTCATGGGCTTATCCGGATGGCTGACGGGAGAGCGCTGTCGGGCGAGGACTGTCGGACGAAGGGGCTCATCCGTGCCGCAGTTTCACGCGCGTGGCAATCACGGTGCCGGGCCCCCGCGACCCACCCCGATCGCTCACAGCGAGAACGAGGTTCCGCAGCCACAGGAGGCGGTGGCCTGGGGGTTCTCGATCTTGAAGGACTGCCCGATGAGGTCGTTCACGAAATCGATGGTGGAGCCGCTCATGTATTCGAGCGACATCGGATCGACGAGGACGGTGGCCCCGTCGCGCTCGATCGCGACGTCGTCGTCGGCCCGTGCGCGCGTGATGTCGAAGGCGTAGGAGAAGCCCGAGCAACCGCCGCCGTTCACGCTGATGCGCAGGGAGGCGCCGGGGGGCTCGGCCCCCATGATCTCGTTGATGCGCTTGGCGGCGCGGGGCGTCAGGGTGATGTCGGCCATCGTGCTGCTCTTCGATCCGTCGATTGCCTTAGGTCCGCCGGCGGCCGGGATATCGCGGCGGGATATCGCGGAGCGTCGATTGCCGGGACCACTCCGGAACACAAGATATGCGTCGGGACGGGATGCCGCAACGCGGCGGGCGCCAGGGGAGCGGGACATCGGTGAGCAGGGCAGGGGGCGGGAGCCGATGACGCGAGCGGGGCAGGGGGCCGGGGAGCGGCCGCGCGGGGAGCGCTGGCGGGCGCCCTACGCCACCGATCCGGCGCTAACCCGCGGGCGCCTGATCCCGGAGGCGGTCTCGCCGACGCGCAGCGACTTCCAGCGCGACCGCGACCGCATCATCCATTCCTCGGCCTTCCGGCGGCTCAAGCACAAGACCCAGGTCTTCGTCCACCACGAGGGCGACCACTACCGGACGCGGCTCACCCACACCCTGGAGGTGAGCCAGATCGCCCGGGCGCTGGCCCGGGCGCTGGGGCTCGACGAGGATCTGGCGGAGGCGCTGGCCCTCAGCCACGACCTCGGCCACACCTGCTTCGGACACACGGGGGAGGACACCCTCGACGCCTGCATGGCGACCCACGGCGGATTCGATCACAACGCCCAGGCCCTGCGCATCGTCACCCGGCTGGAGCGGCGCTACGCCGGCTTCGACGGGCTCAACCTCGCCTGGGAGACGCTGGAAGGCCTCGTCAAGCACAACGGCCCGCTGCTGGAGCCCGATGGCCGCCCGACCCCGCGCTGGGCAGAGCGCGGCATCCCGGCGGCGATCCTCGAATACGACGCCCTCAACGGCCTCGAACTCGCGCGCTTCGCCGGCCCCGAGGCGCAGGCCGCGGCGCTCGCCGACGACATCGCCTATGACAGCCACGACCTCGACGACGGCCTGCGCGCCGGCCTGTTCGATCTCGCGGACCTCACCGAGGTCCCCTTCCTGCGCGACGTGCTCGACGAGATCGACCGCCACTACCCGAATCTGGAGGCGTCGCGAAGGATTCACGAGCTGGCGCGCCGCGTCATCACCCGGTTCGTGGAGGACGTGATCGCGGAGAGCACCCGGCGCATCGCGGTGCTGAACCCCGACTCGGTGGCCGATATCCGGGCGGCGAAGGCACCCGTGATCGCGTTCTCCGACGCAATCGCGCGGGCCGATGCCGAGATCAAGACCTTCCTGTTCGCCCGGATGTATCGCCACCCCGGCGTGCTCGCCGTTCGGGCCAAGGCCAACGTCATCGTGGCCGACCTGTTCGCCCGGTTCACGGCCGAGCCCGGCGCGATGCCGGAGGAATGGTCGGCGGGACTGGAGGGCGCGGAGGCGGGCCGCGTCGCCCGCCGGGTCGCCGACTACATCGCCGGAATGACCGACACCTACGCGGCGCTCGCCCACAAGCGCCTGTTCGCGACGACGCCGGACCTGCACTGGAGCCCGAACAGCCGGGGCCTGCCCTTGACCGAGCCGTAGGCCGGCCGGGTCAGAGCGTCAGTCCCTCGTGGAACAGGTCGGGGGAGATCGGCAGCATGAACTGCACGCCGATGCCGCCCTCGAAGTAGCGCACCACCCGGCCCGGGGTGCGCCCGACCATCACGCTCACGCCGAGCGGCGGTGTCGTCGCGGTCGAGAGGGCGACGCCCGACATCGAGATGTCGATGATGCGGGCGGCGACCTCGCGGCCGCTCTCGAGGCGCAGGACGATGGCCGTGACATGGGGCGTGAGGCGCTCGTGGGTCCGGCCCTCGGGCAGCCCGAGACTGTCGCGGTTGGCGAGCCACGTCAGCTGCGAGGCGATCTTGTCGCGCTTGCGCGGCGTGGCGATGAGCCGGACGGCGAACCCCCCCGGCAGAAGGCGCGCGATGGTCCCCTCGATCCGACCGATCTGCTCGAGGTAGAGGACCACGCGCTCCTCGAGTTCACCGAGGACGGCGCAGGTGAGGCGAACGCCACCGGGGGACATGTCGACGGTCTGACACGGGTATTCCCGCCGGTCCGACAGCATGTAGCGCCCGAGCATCGAGACCTTGACGCGCTGGTGCCGGCGTAGATCCGACGCCCGCCCCTCCCGGTGCGGCCTTGGGGCGGAACGTGCGATGGCCTCGATCATGGAGTGGGGTCGTCTCGTCTCAAGGCTTCATTCGCTCGCAGACATAGCCCAGCGGGGTTACGAAAGTTTTGCCCGCGCGCCTCCGGAATCGCGGATAAGTTGAGCGGGCGTGTCCGGAAGGCACGCCGTTTCAGACCCGGCCGCCCGGATGGACGAGAAGGTGGCCGCGCCGGAGGGGCACGGTGTCGTTGGCCGGCTCCGGCAGGTCGCGCAGGGTCGCCTCGGCGTCGCGGGGGGCGGATTCGTGACCGAGGATGCGCATGGAGGTCGTCTGCAGCCGCGTCACCGGCCGAATCCCCAGCCATTGCGGCACGCAGGCCGGGCTGAGGGCCCCGAGGACGCGCGACTGGGTCTCGCCATGGTGGCGGAGCGGCAGCAGGAGCAGTTCGAGGTCGACCACCTCCGCCCGCTCCGTGGTGCCGCGCAATCCCGCCACGACGCCCACCGTATCGAGGGCCACGGCCTCGACCAGCCGCCACGGATCGGCCTCGGGAGCCCCCCAGAGCTCCGCGAAGGAGCGTCCCCTCAACTCGCGCCCGAACAGGGCGCAGACATGGGTTCCGGCCAAGCGGACCGAGGCGGCCGAGCGGCGCATGTCGATCTCGAGGATCAGGCTGTCGGCCAGGAGATTGCGGATCTCGCCGGGCTCGATCTCGCTGCGCTCGGGCGCGGCGCGCGCGCGGCGCAGCCGATCCCAGTAGCTGTGGAGCATGCGGCTGGTCGGATGCTTCATGGTGTCCCACATTGGCACGGCCCGTCGCCGGACCGTCTCGAATTCGGACCCCCGGCGTGGCCCTGGCCACCCGCGAAGGGCGTTGGTCGGATTCGGGGCACAGCCTATGCCGCCCGCCCTTTCCGCGCGCCGTTAAGTTTCCGTCAAGGTTAACACGGCGGGTGGGTTGTCCACCGCCAAGTTTTCACATCGTCCCGGCGGCCCTGGCTTCTCGGGAGGACGCGCGGCTCCGCCCGCTCCTGCGTTGCGGGCCGAGCCGGGGATGCGTGGCTTTTTTCGTGTGCCCGGTGGATTTCGCGCCGGCCGGGGGGTTGCCGCCCCGCACCCGGCGCCGACATGGTGCCGCGATGGATGCCACCCCCGACCTGCCGCCGCAGAACCGCGTTCCGATCTTCAACATGCCGGGCGTGGTCACGGCGTCGATCGGGGTGCTCGTGGGCCTCCACGCCCTGCGGGCATTCGTGCTGCCCGACACCTGGGACATCACCGCCCTCATCGAACTCGCGCTGATCCCGGGGCGCTGGAGCGTGGCCCTCGATCCCGCCCGCGCCGAGGCTCTGCTCAAGGCAGCCGCGACCCTGGCGGGCGATCCCGACGTCGTCGAGGCGCGCCAGGCCTTCGCCCGCTACGTGGTGGCCGAGCCCGCCGCGAAGCCCTGGACCTTCGCGACCTATGCGCTGCTGCACGGCTCGTGGATGCATGTCCTCTTCAACACCGTCTGGCTCGCCGCCTTCGGCTCGCCGGTGGCCAGGCGCTACGGACCCTGGCGCTACGGCCTCATCGCCCTCGTGGGCGCGGTGGCGGGCGCCATCCTGCACGTGCTCCTGGATCCGTTGAGCACCGCCCCCCTGATCGGCGCCTCGGCCGGCGTCTCGGCCCTGATGGCGGCGGCCGCGCGCTTCGTGTTCCGTCCGCCCCCCGTCCATGCCGGAGGCCAGCCCTGGCAGGTGCCCGCCGCCCCGCCGCTCCAGACGATCCCGGAACTGATGCGCAACCGCACGGCGGTGATGTTCCTCGCGATCTGGCTCGTGACCAACTTCCTGTTCGGGATCATCGCCCTGCCTCTGGGCGCGGAGACGGCCTCGGTCGCCTGGGACGCGCATCTCGGGGGCTTCGTCGCCGGCTTCTTCCTGCTGCCGCTGATCGATCGCCATCGGCGCTGAGCGGCCGGCGCCTCCGGTCAGGGCCCGAATTCTGAATTATCTTGCGTTCCGCACGCCTTAGATCGGCGAGATCTTGCCATGCGGGCGCGGGCGCCACAGTATCGCCACAGACCGAGCCGGGCACCCCGCCGCGATGGGCCGCCCGGTTCGACGTGCGAACACCAAGGGAAGGACAAGCCTATGACCGTTGCTCGCATCCTCGCCGAGAAGGGCCGCTCCGTCGTCACGGTGGAGCCCCAGCGGACCCTCGACGAGGCCATCCACCTCCTAGCCGAGAAGCGCATCGGCGCCGTCGTCGTCAGCGATGCGGACGGCGCGGTGCTCGGCATCCTGTCCGAGCGCGACATCATGCGGGCCCTCGCCGCCAAGGGCGGCAACGCCCTCGACGCGCTGGTCTCCGAGCACATGACCGCCCAGGTCACCACCTGCACCCGCGCGTCCAGCATCGAGGAGGTGATGCACCTCATGACCGACGGCCGCTTCCGCCACGTGCCCGTGGTCGAGGACGAGCGCCTGGCCGGCCTCATCTCGATCGGCGACGTGGTCAAGCGCCGGATCGAGGCCGTCGAGGCCGAGCACCAGGCGATGCGCGACTACATCACCATGGCCTGACCGCATCGGCCTGAAGCCCCGATCCGACCCCGGGCTTCAGGTCCGCGCGGCCGCCGCCGCCACGAGGCCGCGGATCTGCGGCAGGGCGGCGCGGGCCGCCTCGCGGCCGAGGGCGATGCCCTCCGCCGCGCGGTGGAACTCGAACAGACCCATCTCCGCCAGGCGCGGCACGATGGCGATGTCGGGCGGGTCGCCGGCGAGGCGCGCCCGCGAGATCCGGTCCTGCGTGATGTTGAAGGCGTCGAGCATCACCCGCGCCATGCCCGGCGTGGCGAGGCCGTTCGGGCCCGGCTCCGGGGCCGGCGCGCGCCGGCCCGGGCGGCGCAGGATCCAGCGCCGGGGCCGGCGGGCGGCGGGCGAGGCCGCCGGCTCGGCCGTGATCCGTGCGGGTGGCGCGGCCTCGCGCAGGCCGCCGGGGCGCGGATCGCCGTTGAGGTTGACGCAGATCACGAGATCGGCGCCGAGCGCCCGGGCGATCGTCACCGGGACGGGGTTGACCAGGGTCCCGTCCAGGAGGAGACGCCCGCCGCAGCGCACCGGCGGAAAGATGCCCGGCAGGGCGTAGGAGGCGCGCAGGGCCTCCACCAGGCAGCCGCGGGTGAGCCAGACCTCCTCGCCGCTGTGCAGGTCCGTGGCGACGCTGGCGAAGCGGACCGGCAATCCCTCGATGCGGCGGTCGGCCAGGTCGTGCTGCAGGCGCCGCTTCAGCCGGTCGCCGGCGATCAGGCCGGAGCGGAGCCGGAGGTCGAGGAGGCCCATGACGCTGCGCCGGGTCAGCGACAGGGCGAAGCTCTTGAGCAGGCCGAGCTGGCCCGCCGCGTAGCAGCCGCCCACCACCGCGCCGATGGAGCAGCCTGCCACGACGGCCGGATGGATGCCGGCCTCCTCCAGCACCTCGATCACTCCGATCTGCGACCAGCCCCGGGCCGAGCCGCCGCCGAGCGCGAGGCCGATGCGGGGGCCGGGCGCCTGCGGCAGGGTCACGGGCTCGACGGCGCCCGCGGGGAAGCGCGCGCGCGACGGCGCGACCTGCCGGACCTCGACCTGGGATGTGCGCCCCGGTGACAGGCCGTCCCACATCACCGACACGGAGAAGGGCCGGGACGACGCGGGCGTCGCTCGTGATGCGGGATCGGGCGGAGCGGGAATCCCGCCGGACACGTCCGCATCGCGCGGGCCTCAGGCATCGGCGGGATGCAGGGTCGCCCGCCCGGTCGACGGGTCGAGATCGACGCGTCGATAGAAGCAGGCCCGCCGCCCGGTGTGGCAGCAGCCGCCATCGCCCCCGACCGCGACGCGGATGAGGATGGCATCCTGGTCGCAATCGACCCGCATCTCGACGACGCGCTGGATCTGCCCGCTGGTGGCCCCCTTGTGCCAGAGCTCGCCCCGGGAACGCGACCAGTACCAGGCCTCGCCGGTCTCGAGCGTGCGCGCGAGCGATTCGGCGTTCATGTGGGCGAGCATGAGAACGCGCCCGTCGACCGCGTCGACGGCGATGCAGGAGACGAGGCCGTGCGCATCGAAGCGGGGCGTGAAGAGCGCCCCTTCCTCGACCTCGGCCCGGCTGCCCGGCTCGGGGAAGGCGGTCGTCAAAGGGCCGGTCTCACGACTTGTTGCGCACGAGGGTCAGGAAGCGGACCTGCTCGTTGGCGTCGTTCCGGAAGGCGCCCCGGAACTGGGTCGTGATGGTGGAGACGCCGGCCTTCTGCACGCCGCGCATCGCCATGCAGAGATGCTCGGCCTCCACCATCACGGCGATGCCGCGCGGCTTCAGGATGCTCTCGATCACGTCGGCGATCTGCGCCGTCATCGTCTCCTGGGTCTGGAGGCGGCGGGCGAAGGTGTCGACCACGCGGGCGAGCTTCGAGAGGCCGACCACGCCCTTGGTCGGGTAGTAGGCGATGTGCGCCAGGCCCATGAACGGCACCATGTGGTGCTCGCAATGGGAGTAGAACGGGATGTCGCGCACCAGCACGATGTCCGAGTAGCCCTCGACCTCCTCGAAGACCCGCTCGAGCAGCGCGTCGGCATCCTGGCCGTAGCCGCCGAAGATCTGGCCGTAGGCCTTGACCACGCGGGCGGGCGTGTCGCGCAGGCCCTCGCGGCTCGGGTCGTCCCCGGCCCAGCGCAGGAGCGTGCGCACGGCGGCCTCGGCCTCCTCGCGGCTCGGACGGCCGGTGGCGATGGCGTCGGGCACGCGCTGGGCGGAGGCGGGCAGGGGCGCGATCTCGGGCGCGATCTCCGGACCGTGCCCGGCCGCCGGGGCGGCCGGCACGGGCGCCTGGGCGTTGTCGTTGCGCATCGCGCCGAGGGCGCCGTTCTGTCGAGTCGTGTCCATCCCGGAATCCTCCGTCTCGGTCAGGCGGTAGGAGAGGGACTTGAGCGCGGCATCCATGGCATCTTCCGCCCGGGCGATCCGGGTCGTCATCGGGTGGCTGTCAGGCTTTGCGTACATCGTCGAACCATGGGGCCGTGGGGGATCGGCCGATGCCCGGACGGTGCCGTCTGCCGTGGCGCGACCCTGGCCGTGGGCGCGGCACGGGTCGACGAGCCGCCTCCTCGCGAAACGGTGCGTCGGCGCCTATATCGTCGTTATCGCGCCGTCGCGCAATGCGGGCCGCGCGGATCGGACCTCCGGGATCGGAAGCCGGCCACCCTTCCGGTGTTCCGGCCGGCCTCGGCGGCTCGCGAAGCAGGATCTCAGGCGGAACGCACTCCCATGCTCGACGACATCTACAACCGCCGCATCCTCGAACTGGCCGCCGACATCCCGCGCCTCGGACGCCTGGCCGCCCCGGATGCCAGCGCCACGGCGCATTCGAAGCTCTGCGGCTCCACCGTCACGGTGGATCTCGCGGTGGCGGACGGCACGGTGACCGACTTCGCCCATACGGTGAAGGCCTGCGCCCTGGGGCAGGCCTCGTCCTCGCTGATGGCCCGGCACGTGGTCGGCGCCAGCGCCGGGGAGTTGCGCGAGGTGCGCGCCGCGATGCGGCGGATGCTCAAGGAGAACGGACCGGCGCCCTCGGGCACGTGGGCGGATCTGGCCGTGCTGGAGCCGGTGCGCGACTTCAAGGCCCGCCACGCCTCGACGCTCCTGACCTTCGACGCGGTGGTGGAGGCCCTCGACCGGATCGAGGCGGGCGCGGTGGCGGCCGAGTAGGGTCGTGATCCGACGCGTCGCCCACGGGGCGATTCGCGCCTACCAGCTCACCCTGTCGAGCCTGATCGGCCGCCAGTGCCGGCACTGGCCCTCCTGCTCGACCTACACCGACGAGGCGATCCAGCGGCACGGTCTCTGGGCGGGCGGCTGGATCGGGTTTTCGCGGATCTGCCGCTGCGGCCCCCTCGGCACCCACGGCATCGACCTCGTGCCCGAGGCGCTGCCGGCCCGGGCCCGATGGTTTCGTCCCTGGCTCTACGGACGCTGGCGCGGCGTGAATGCCCCACCCTCGCCGTTCGCGTGCGAGGTGGTCGGGGAGGGCGCCCTGCCTAGATCGGGGCCGCGGAGATCCACTTCAGGAACACCAGCGTCCCCGTCACCGTGAGCGCGCCGCCGATGCGGGTGGCGATCTGGGCGAAGGGCATCAGCGACATCCGGTTGGCGGCGGTGAGGATGGCGACGTCGCCGGTGCCGCCCTGGCCGCTGTGGCAGGCGTTCACGATGGCGGCTTCGATCGGGTACATTCCGAGGCGGCGCCCGACGACGTAGCCCGTCGCCATCAGGGTGACGACGGTCGCCACGATGGTGATGAGGTTCGGGATCGTGAAGGCCGCCACCAGCTTGTCCCAGGGCGTCAGCGAGACGCCGATCGCGAAGAGCAGCGGGTAGGTCATGCCGACCTGCACGAACTTGTAGACGATGAAGCCGCCGGCCTGGAGCCGGGGCGAGACCGCGCTGGCGAGCTTGGCCAGCACCGCCAGGAACAGCATGGCCACGGGCGCGGGCAGGCCGGTGAGATGGTGGCACATCACGCCGAGCAGGTAGAGCGTCACCGCCGTCAGGCCGGCCGCCGCCACGGTGGCGGCGTCGATCGGGCCGGTCTCCACGGGCGTTCCCGCCTCCATGTCGTTCTCGGTGTCGGGCTGCAGGCGGCCCTCGCCGGTGAGGTGCGGGCGGCGCTTGCCGACCCAGTTCAGGGTGCCGGCCAGGATGATCGCCGTGAGGCTGCCCAGCATCACCGGCGGCAGCACCTGGGCGAAGACGTCGCCCTGCGGGATTCCGAGGATCGCCCCGTAGCCGATGGAGAGGGGAATCGCGCCCTCGCCCACGCCGCCGGCCATGATCGGCACGACGATGAAGAAGTAGGTGTGGTGCGCGCCGAGCCCGAGCAGCGTGCCCACCAGAGTGCCGACGCAGCCGGCCGCGAGTGAACCGAGCCCGAGGGGGACGAAGATCTTGAGGAAGCCCTTGATCAGCACCGCCCGGTCCATGCCCAGGATGCTGCCGACGATGATCGCCGCGATGTAGAGGTAGAGGAAGTTGGTGAACTTGGTGAAATCCGTGATCGCCTTGACGATCGGACCCGGGATCAGCGCGTAGTAGACCAGGGCCGAGGGGATGAAGGTGGCGAAGATCGCCCCCGCCCCGATCTGGCGCAGGACCGGCAGGCGCTTGCCGATCTCCGCGCAGGTGAAGCCGCCGAGCACCAGGACGGCGATCATCGTCGGCGCGTCCGAGCGGATCTCGCCCTCGGAGGTCAGCACCCAGAGCAGCGCCACCAGGATGAGATAGACCGGCAGGGGGATGATGCCGATCTGGATGTCCACGAGCCGCCACCAGCCGTGGGGCCAGAACCGTCGCGGCTGGCCCCGCGCTCCCGGAGCGTGGGCGCCGGGAACGGGGACACCGGGAACATGGGCCGTCGTGGTGATCGCGATGCCCTCGGGGTGCGCCGTCTGGACTGGGCTCGGCATGTCTTCTTCTCCCGGCGAAAGCCCTTGTGCCCCGAGGGGCCGGCTCTTGTTCTGATTTGGTGGATGTTTTCTTGGTTCTGGCCGTGCAGCGCGCAAGGCCATCCACAGCATCAGTGGTTTCAGGTCCACCTTGTCAATTCATCGACGGCCCTCGCGCGACGCGGTGATTGAGGATCGCGCGGGATTGTCAGGACAAGATCGCCGGTCACGGCGGCGGGGCGATCCGGCCCGGTTTCGCGTTCCTTCACGCTGCGAATGGGTCTAAACGGCGCCGATGCGGCGCATGCCGCCCATCGCGACCCCGCTGACCATGAACCCGCTTACCTGCCGCGTACGCAGGAGTGAGCCGCAAGGAGCCTCTCGGCCATGCCGATCCTGACCTTTCCCGACGGGAACACCCGCAGCTACGACGCCGCGATCACCGGCCGCGCCATCGTCGAGGGCATCGCCAAGTCGCTGGCCAAGCGCACCGTCGCGATGGCGCTGGACGGCATCGTGCGGGACCTCGACGACCTCGTCGAGCAGGATGCCCGCATCGAGTTCCTCGACCGCGCCGACCCGCGCAGCCTGGAGCTGATCCGGCACGATTGCGCCCACGTGCTGGCGGAGGCCGTGCAGGCCCTGTGGCCGGGCACGCAGGTCACCATCGGCCCGGTCATCGAGAATGGGTTCTACTACGACTTCGCCCGCGACGAGCCCTTCACGCCGGAGGATTTCCCGAAGATCGAGGCGAAGATGCGCGAACTCATCGCGCGTGACGCCCCCTTCACCAAGGAAGTCTGGACGCGCGACGACATCCGCGCGCTCTTCGCGGAGAAGGGCGAGGCCTACAAGGTCGAGCTCGTGGACGCGATCCCGCCCGGCGAAGACCTGAAGGTCTATCGCCAGGGCGACTGGTTCGACCTGTGCCGCGGCCCGCACATGACCTCCACGGGCAAGGTCGGCACCGCCTTCAAGCTGATGAAGGTGGCGGGCGCCTATTGGCGGGGCGATTCCAACAACCCGATGCTGACGCGCATCTACGGCACCGCCTGGGCCACGAAGGAGGATCTCGACGCCTACCTGCACCGCCTGGAGGAGGCCGAGCGCCGCGACCACCGGCGCCTGGGCCGCGAGATGGACCTGTTCCACTTCCAGGAGGAGGGCCCCGGCGTCGTGTTCTGGCACGCCAAGGGCTGGACGGTGTTCCAGGAGCTGATCGCCTACATGCGCCGGCGCCTGCGCGGCGACTACCAGGAGGTCAACGCCCCCCAGATCCTCGACAAGGGCCTGTGGGAGACCTCCGGCCACTGGGGCTGGTACCGCGAGAACATGTTCGCCGCCCAATCCGCCGGGGACGAGGCCGAGGACAAGCGCTGGTTCGCCCTCAAGCCGATGAACTGCCCCGGCCACGTGATGATCTTCAAGCACGGGCTGAAGTCGTACCGCGACCTGCCCCTGCGCATGGCCGAGTTCGGCGTGGTCCACCGCTACGAGCCCTCGGGCGCCATGCACGGCCTGATGCGCGTGCGCGGCTTCACGCAGGACGACGCGCACATCTTCTGCACCGAGGACCAGCTCGCCGACGAGTGCCTGAAGATCAACGACCTGATCCTCTCCACCTACGCGGATTTCGGCTTCGGCGAGATCGTGGTGAAGCTCTCGACGCGGCCCGAGAAGCGGGTCGGTTCGGACGC
The DNA here is from genome assembly GCF_022829445.1 of Methylobacterium sp. J-068. Classification (GTDB taxonomy): domain Bacteria; phylum Pseudomonadota; class Alphaproteobacteria; order Rhizobiales; family Beijerinckiaceae; genus Methylobacterium. The sequence goes on from NZ_JAKSXY010000102.1 coordinate 55,166, forward strand.
GCTCTGGGACCATGCCGAGGAGGTCATGACCCGGGTGCTGACGCAGATCGAGGAGCAGTCGGGCGGGCGGATCAGGACCGCGATCAATCCGGGGGAGGGGGCCTTCTACGGCCCGAAATTCGAGTACGTCCTGCGCGACGCCATCGGGCGCGACTGGCAGTGCGGCACGACGCAGGTCGACTTCAACCTGCCGGAGCGCTTCGGCGCGTTCTACGTCGATGCCGAGAGCGGCAAGAAGCCTCCCGTCATGGTCCACCGCGCCATCTGCGGCTCGCTGGAGCGCTTCACCGGTATCCTGATCGAGCACTTCGCCGGGCATTTCCCGCTCTGGCTGGCACCCGTGCAGGTGGTGGTCGCCACCATCACGGGGGATGCCGACCCCTATGCCCGCGAGGTGATCGCCGCCGCGACCCGCCTCGGCCTGCGGGTCGAGGCGGACCTGCGCAACGAGAAGATCAACTACAAGGTGCGCGAGCACTCGCTGGCCAAGGTGCCGGTGATCCTCGTCGTCGGCCGCAAGGAGGGCGAGGAGCGCACGGTCTCGGTGCGACGCCTCGGCAGCCAGCACACCCGCACCGGCGGCCTCGACGAGACCCTGGCCGCCCTGGTGGCGGAGGCGACCGCGCCGGACCGCATCCGGGCGGATGCGGTGGCCGAGACCGTGCCGAGCGCGAACGTCGCCCTGGACGGCCAGCACGGCGAGGCGCCGACGCCCTAAGGAGGGGGCCGTCCCTCCGCCGGGCTGGCCCCCGGAGGAGGGACGGATCAGAGGGCGCAATTGGCCGCGTAGAGGGCCAGGATGCGCTGCATGGCGGCGTAGTCCTGGGGCGTCGCCGGATTGCGCAGTTCCGGACCGTCGGGGAGGATGCCGGCGATCCCGGCCTCGACGTCGGCCACGAAGTGCCGCGGCCCCACGGGATCGCCCATGCGGTTGGTGGTCTCGACCTCGCCGCAGACCGCGCCCGCGCGGCCCGCGCGAAGCCGGCCGTAGCGGGCGGTGCCGGGCGTGCGCAGGCCGCGCCCGGTCAGCGCGATCACGCCGGCGGCCCGGTCCGCCCCGATGGCCTGGTCGGAGCCGTCCACGACCTGCGCCCGCACCGGTGACACCGCCAGGAGCAGGACGAGGATTCCGGCACCGATCGAAGTTCGCGTCATCCGTGCCGGTCTCCTCGTTCCGACCGAGATCCGTCACGGCCGATGGGCGGGTCGTTCAAAGGATCGGGAGGCCTTTTGTCGCTCAAGAGGTCTCTGTCCGCTCAGGAAGCCTCTGTCCCTTCAGGAGGCCTTGGCGACCACCTCGACATCCCGGTTCAGGCCGCTCTCGACCTTGAACTCGCGGGTGTAGACCTGCCCGTCGTGGCGGGCGATCAGGACGTAGTCGCCCTCCGCCAGGGTCACCTGCGGAAAAGCGCCGATCGCCTCGCGGATGGTGTCGCCGCCCGGCGTCAGCACGCTGAAGGCGGTGCCGGCGAAGGCCTCCGCGCCCTCGGCGGCGACCAGCTTCAGGGTCAGGGTGGCGGCGCGGTGGTTGAGGGTGGCGTCCGTGACCTTGCCGTTCTCCACCTTGAGGTCGGCGCGCTGGATCGCGTTCGAGCCGCCATAGGTCGAGACCACGTGGTAGGTGCCCTCGGGCAGGCGCAGGAGTTCGCCCGCCTTGACGCCGCTGCGCACGAGGCGCCCCTCCGAATTCGTCCCGATCGGCACGAAGACCGAGAAGGCGAGCTGGTCCGCGCTCAGCTTCACGTCCCCGATGGCGCCCGAGAGCTTCAGTGCCCCGGCGCTCACCTTGAGCTGCTCGGCGACGGGCTGGCCCGCCATCACGACGCGGCGCGAGGCGCTGGCGAAGCCGTAGGTCACGGTGGCGACGTAGGCGCCCGGCGCCAGGGTGAAGCTCGGGTCGGCGGCCTCGGAGCGGGCGACGATGCCGGGCTTGGCCCCGTCCGGCCGGTCCTCGTAGATGCGCCAGGCCAGTCCCGAGCGCAGGGGCCTGTCGCCGCCCGCGAACACGGCCGAGAGGCTCAAGCTCGCGCTCGCCTCGTTGGGCAGCGGCGGCACCGAGGGGCCCGACATCGACGGGGAGGGGAGGTTGGGCCCGATGCGGCTGTGGAAGGCGTTGCCGTCCTGCGCGCGCGCGGGCAGCGCGCCGAGCAGCAGGGCACCGTTCAGGAGGAGAACGGCGCCGAGACGGCCCGCTCCGTTCACAATCCGTGCCATCCGTCACCCTCCCGCCACCCGTCCGACGTTGCCAATCCGGCGTCGAGGCGCCATGTCTCGCAGCACGATGTCTCGCGGGGCCGTCTCTCGCGAGGCCGCCGCGCCCCGGCACCCGCGCTCTGGAACGGGACCATGGCGGCGGCATGGCCGAGGCGGCCGCGCCATCCGTCATAGGGCGCCGGCGGTCACGGCGCAGCCCCCCACGGCCTCGCCCGCTCCTCGATTCCGCGCGATCCCGCCTCCGATGGCTCCCATTCCCGATGGTCCCATGAACGCCACCCTCGACCTGCTGCGCACCCGCCGCTCCGTCCCGCCGATCCGCATGGAGGGGCCCGGCCCGACCGCGGCCGAACTCGACGCGATCCTGACCATCGCGTCCCGCGTGCCCGACCACGGCAAGCTCGCGCCCTGGCGCTTCCTGGTGATCGAGGGCGAGGCCCGCACGCGCATCGGCGCGCGCATCGCCGAGGCCTACGCCGCCGACCATCCGGAGGCCGACGCCGCCCGCCTCGAGCTCGAGCGCAACCGCCTCGCGCTGGCGCCCCTGGTGGTCGCGGTGGTCTCGCGGGCCGGCCCGCACATCAAGATCCCCGAATGGGAGCAGGTGCTCTCGGCGGGCGCCGTGGCGATGAACCTCGTGGTCGCGGCCAACGCCGCGGGCTTCGCCACCGCCTGGCTCACCGAGTGGTTCGCCTACGACCGCCGCATCCTCGACGCGCTCGGCCTCGACCCGCGCGAGAAGCTCGCGGGCTTCATCCATGTCGGGCGTCCGCAGGAGGTGCCGTCCGACCGGCCCCGGCCGGACCTCGCCGACATCGTGACCCGGCTCTGAGGACGCGCGCCATGCATTACGATGCCGAGACCCGGAATCTCCCCCACAATCCGCTGAAGGCCCTGGTGGCCCCGCGCCCGATCGGCTGGATCAGCGCGATGAACCGGGAGGGCGCGGTGAACCTCGCGCCCTATTCCTACTTCAACGCCGTGGCGTCCGGCCCCGACATGGTCATGTTCTCCTCGGCCGGGCGCAAGGACGCGATGACCTTCGCGGAGGAGGGGGCTGAGTTCGTCTGCAACTTCGCGACCTTCGACCTGCGCGAGGCGGTGAACGCCACCTCGGCGCCGCTGCCACGGGGCCAGAGCGAGTTCGTCCATGCGGGCCTGACCCCGGCGCCGTCCCGCAAGGTGCGGCCCCCGCGCGTCGCCGAATCGCCGGCCGCCCTCGAGTGCAAGTGGCTGCAGACCGTGCCGCTGACCCCGCTCGACGGCAGCGACGCCTCGCATTTCCTCGTGATCGGGCAGGTGGTCTCGATCTACATCGACGACCGCTTCATCCGGGACGGCCTCGTCGATACCGGCGCCATGCGGCCGATCCTGCGCGGCGGCTATTTCGACTACTTCACCGCCGAGTCCGAGACCCGGTTCGAGCTGCGCCGCCCGGCGGGCGGGGGCGGCTAGACGCCCCGCCGCCGCCCGAGGCGCTCGGCGATGGCGATGCCGCCGATGACGAGGGCCAGCGCCAGGCCGTCGTGCCAGCGGAAGGGCTCGCCGACGAGCAGGATGGCGAGCCCGGCGCCGAAGATCGGCACGAGGTTGACGAAGAGACCCGCCCGGTTCGGGCCGATCAGCTCGACGCCGCGCATGAAGGCGAGCTGGGCCACCAGCGAGGGCCCGAGCGCCACGAAGAGCACGATGGCCCAGCCCCTGGGCGTCGGCCAGATCGTATGGCCGAGGGCCCATTCGGCGGCGAGCGGCGGCAGCGAGGTGAGGAGGGCCGACAGCGCCACGGCGGTGAAGAAGCTCAGGCCCGAGACCTTGGGCCGGGCGGCGAGCGCCACGGTGTAGCCGGCATAGAGCAGGCAGGCGACCAGCATCAGCACGTCGCCCCGGTTGAAGGCGAAGGTCGCCAGCACCCGCCAATCCCCGTGGGTCGCCGCCACCACGGCGCCCGCCAGGGTGACGGCGACGCCGAGGACCTGTGCGCCCGTCACCGCGACCCGGCGGACGACGTAGTTGATCAGGATGACGAGGACGGGGATCGAGCCCTGGAACAGGGCGATGTTGATGCCGCTGGTGAACAGGCCGGCGGCGTAGAACAGGCTGGCGTAGACGGTGTAGCCGCAGGCCCCCATCAGCAGCACGTAGCGCCAGTGGCGCTTCAGCCTGTCCCATTCCGCCACGAGGCCGGCCCGCGCGGGCAGCGCCAGGGCGAGGCAGGCGAAGGCCCAGCGCAGGCAGGTGAGCACCTGGGGCGAGACCTCTCCCACCGCCCACTTGCTCGCCACCACGTTGCCGCCCCAGAGCAGCATCGTGAACACGAGGAGCGGATAGGCCGCCGTCGCCGGCTCGGGCGCGCGTCCGATCTGCGTCTCCGGCACGCGCATGGGGCGGATCTCCCTCGGGTCGGCGCGCCATTGGCCGGCGAGCGATGCGGGATATCGCGTGCCGGGACGCGGGAACAGGCCGTCCGGCGCAACACCGCCATCGAAACGCCGCCCTCGAAACACCGGGACAGGCCCGTCGCCCGGTATCGGTTTTCGGTCCGAGGTCTTATGCCGTTCTCAAGGATCGGCGGCGAGACCTGCCGAAGGTGAGACCTGCCGAAGATGAGACCTGCCGAAGGCGAGACCTGTGCGAAGGAGAGGGCGAGAATTCCGGTGACGTGGCGCTCCCTCCTCCTCGCCGGCATCGCGGCGGCCGGCCTGTCCGCTCTGGTCGCGACGGGGCAGGGCGCACGTCTCCTCGGCGAAGCGCGCGAGCGCCTCGAAGCCCTGCAGGGAAAACCCATTCCCGCCAAGCCCGCGCACCTGCCGGCCCAGCGCACCGCCGTGGAGGAGGGCCGCACCGTGGTGCGCCTCTCGGCCGGGGAGCGCGCCCGCATCGCCATCGTCACCGAGGCCCGCCCCTCGGCCGCGCATCGGGAGGAGTTGCAGGCCTATGGCAGCGTCCTCGATCTCGCCCGGGTCACCGACCTGACGAATTCCTATGCCGGCGCCAGGGCCGCGCTCCAGACCGCCCAGGCCCGCGCGGAGGTCTCGCGCAGCGCCCTGCAGCGGGCCAGGGCGCTGGGCCCATACGCCACCACCGTGCAGGTCGAGACCGCCGAGGGCACGTTCCAGACCGATCAGGCGGCGCTGGCGGCGGCGGAATCGCAGGTGCGCACCCTCTCGGCCACCGCCCAGCAGGAATGGGGCCCGGTGATCGGCCGGGCCATCGTCGAGCGCGCGCCCGCGGTCACCCGGCTGATCGAGCGCGCGGACTTCCTGGTGCAGGTGACCCTGCCGCCGGGCGAAACCCTGAAGGGTCCGCCGGCGGCGGCCTTCGCCGAGGTGCCGCCCCAGAGCGCGCGGATCGCCCTGCGCTACGTCTCGCCCGCCACCCGCACGGACCCGCGCATCCAGGGCCTGAGCTTCTTCTACACGGTCGCGGGCGACAGCGGCTTCCTGCCCGGCATGAGCATGCTGGCCTTCCTCTCGGCCGACCGCAGCGTGACCGGCCTGAGCGTGCCCGAGGCGGCGGTGGTGCATTGGCAGGGGGCGGCCTGGATCTACCGGGGGGTGGGGCCCGACGCCTTCGCGCGCCACAGGCTGAAGGCCGACCCGCCGATGTCGGCGGATGCCTACGTGGTGGAGGACCTGCCCGGCGGCACCGAGATCGTGGTCGCGGGCGCGCAGGCGCTCCTCTCCGAGGAGATGAGGAGCCAGTCGCAGGCCTCGGGCGGCGTCGATGACGATTGAGGGCCCCGGCGACGGGACGACGGGACCGCGCGGCCCCCAGGCCGTGCTCGTCGCCTTCGCGGTGCGCTTTCGCGGCATCGTGCTGGCGCTCGGCTTGGCGCTCGCCGGCTACGGCATCGTGGTGCTGGCGGACGCGCAGTACGACGTCTTCCCGGAATTCGCGCCGCCCGCCGTGGTGATCCAGACCGAGGCGCCGGGGCTCAACCCGGAACAGGTCGAGATGCTGGTGACGCAGCCCGTGGAGGTCGCCGTCAACGGCCTGCCGGGGGTGGTCTCGCTGCGGTCGAGCTCGATCCAGGGCCTCTCGGTGATCACCGTGACCTTCGGGGCGGGCAGCGACATCTACCGGGTGCGCCAGCTCGTCACCGAGCGGCTGACGGCGCTCGCCGGACGCCTGCCCCAGGGCGTGCCGCCCCCCGCGATGACGGCGCTGACCTCCGCCACCAGCACGGTGCTGCTCGTCGGCCTGACGAGCACGACGCGCTCCGACATGGACCTGCGCACGCTTGCCGACTGGACCGTGCGCCTGCGCCTCCTCGCCGTGCCGGGCATCGCGCAGGTCTCGGTCTATGGCGGCGCGGTGCGCGCGCTGCAGGTGCAGATCCGCCCGAACGACCTCGTGCGCTTCAACATCGGCGTCAACGACGTGCTCGCGGCCGCGCGCAAGGCCACGGGCGTGCGCGGCGCCGGCTTCGTCGATACGCCCAACCAGCGCATCGCCCTCCAGACCGACGGGCAGTCGCTCAGCCCCGAGGCCGTCGCCCGCACGCTCCTGATCAACGAGGGCGGGGCCAGCGTGACCCTGGCGGACGTCGCCGACGTGGTCGCCGCCGGCGAGCCGGCCATCGGCGCCGCCCTGGTGGATGGCCGGCCCGGAATCCTCCTGATGGTGGGCGCGCAGTACGGCGCCAACACCCGCGCGGTCACCGCCCGGGTCGAGGCGGCCCTGGAGGATCTGCGCCCGGCCCTGGAGCGCGACGGGGTGCTGCTCCACGCCGACCTGTTCCGCCCGGCCAACTTCATCGCCATCGCCAACGGCAACGTCCTCCAGGCCCTCGGGCTGGGAGGCGTCCTCGTGGTCGTCGTACTGTTCGTCTTCCTGTACGACTGGCGCACGGCCATCATCTCGGCGCTCGCGATCCCGCTCTCGCTGATCGCCGCCGTGGTGGCGCTCCAGGCGCTCGGCGAGAGCCTCAACACCATGACGCTCGGCGGCCTCGCCATCGCCATCGGCGAGGTGGTGGACGATGCGGTGATCGGCGTCGAGAACGTGGTCCGGCGCCTGCGCGAGAACCGCCGCCTCGGGGGGCCGCGCCCCGAGGGACGGGTGGTGCGCGACGCGATCCTGGAGGTGCGCGTCGCCGTGGCCTACGCCACCATCGCGGTGCTGCTGGTGTTCCTGCCGGTGCTCGCCCTCTCGGGCATTGCCGGGCGGCTGTTCGGCCCGTTGAGCCTCGCCTACATCCTCGCGGTGGTGGCCTCGCTCGCGGTGGCGCTCACCGTGACCCCGGCGCTCGCGACGCTGCTGCTCACGAACCGGCCGGAGGCCGACACGCGCGATCCGCCGGTGATGCGGGCGGCGCGCGGCCTCTACGCCCGGCTCCTCACCCGGATCGACCGGCGCCCCCGCCCGATCATCGCGCTCGGCCTCCTCCTCACGCTGCTGGGCGCGGGCCTGGTGCCGTTCTTCGGCTCGACCTTCCTGCCCGACCTGAAGGAGGGGCACCTGATCCTGCACATGGCGGCGGCCCCCGGCACCGCCTTGCGGGAATCGATGCGGCTCGGCGCCCGCATCTCCGCCGAGCTGAAGGCGATTCCCGGCATCCGGACGGTCGCCTCGCAGATCGGCCGGGCCGAGGCCGGGCAGGACACCGCCGGCACCCACTACAGCGAGATCCACATCGACCTCGAAGCCGGCCTCGACGGGGCCGGGCAGGCGGCGGCGGAGGCCCGCATCCGCGCCGTGATGGCGGGCTTTCCCGGCGCCGCCTTCTCGCTCAAGACCTTCCTCACCGAGCGCATCGAGGAGACCGTCTCGGGCTTCACCGCCCCGGTGGTGATCAACGTGTTCGGCAACGACCTGACCGCCATCGAGACGGCGGCCCGCGACATCGCCCGCGAACTCACCGAGGTGCGGGGGGCGACGGATGTCCAGCAGAGCTCCCCGGCGGGGCTCCCCCAGGTCAATGTCGGCCTGCGCCCGAACGACCTGCGCCACTGGGGCCTCTCGGCCGTCGAGGTGCTCGAGGTGGTGCGCACCGCCTACCAGGGCGACATCGTCGGCCAGACCTACGCGGGCAACGCGGTGTTCAACGTCCTGGTCATCCTCGATTCCGCCACGCGCGGGCGGCTCTCGGCCCTGAGCGACCTGCCCCTGCGCGGGTCCGGCGGCCGGGTCGTGCGCCTCGCCCAGGTGGCGGACATCTACGAGACCTCGGGCCGCTACCAGGTCCAGCACGAGGGCGCGCAGCGGGTCCAGGCGGTCACCGCCAACGTGACGGGACGGGACGTGGCGGGCTTCGTCGCCGATGCCAGGCGCAAGATCGCCCGCGAGGTCGCGCTGCCCCCCGGCACCTACGTGAGCTTCGCCGGCTCGGCCGAGGCGCAGGCGCGGGCCCGGCGCGACCTGCTGGTCTATTCGGGGCTGGCCGGCCTCGGGATCGTGCTGCTGCTCGCCATCGTCACCGGCAGCGCCCGCAACCTGATGCTGGTGCTGGTGAACCTGCCCTTCGCCTTCGTGGGCGGCGTGCTCGCCGTCTTCGCCACCGGCGCCGTGCTCTCGCTCGGCTCCATCGTGGGCTTCGTGACCCTGTTCGGGATCTCGTTGCGCAACACCATCATGATGATCGCGCATTACGAGCACCTCGTCGCGGTGGAGGGCCGGCCCTGGACGCGCGAAACGGCGGTGGCGGGCGCCGCCGACCGGATGGTGCCGATCCTGATGACCTCCCTCGTCACCGGCCTCGGCCTGCTGCCGCTCGCCCTCGGGGCGGGCGAGCCCGGACGCGAGATCGAGGGTCCGATGGCCATCGTCATCCTGGGGGGCCTCGTCACCTCGACGGTCCTAAACCTTATGATCCTGCCGAGCCTCGCCCTGCGCTTCGCGCGCTTCACCCTTCCGCGGGGCCGGGAGCCGGAACCGGTCTCCTGAGAAGCGTTGGCCTGCCGGCGCGAACCGGCTTAGACAGGAGGCGCGACCCGTTCGCCCGCCGGAATCCGTCATGCGCCTGACGCCGCTCCACGCCCTCCTCGCCGCGCCGCTCCTGTCCGGGTCCTTGGCCGCGCACGCGGTCGAGATGCCGGTGCCGCCCCCGGCCGGGGCCGCCCCCGGCACGCCCGTCCCGATCCAGACCTTTCCCCTGACCCGGGTGGTGCCCAAGGGGGAGGCGCGCAGCATCGCCTTCTTCTCCTACCTCTATCCCGATTGCACGTCGCAGGGGCCGGTCGTGGCGCGCATCCTCGAAACGCCGCGCCACGGCACCGTGACCTTCGCCGCGACCGATTCCTTCCCGCGCTATGCCGCGGGATCGCCGCTCGCCGCCTGCAACGCCAAGAAGGTGCCCGGCCTGCGGATGACCCACGAGGCGGAGGAGGGCTTCGAGGGCCTCGACAGCTACCGCATCCTCATCATCAACCCGGATGGGTTGGCGGTCGAGTACGAGGTGAAGGTCTGGGTGCGCTGACGGGCGGGAGGCGGAGGGGTCGGGACGGATGCGCGCTCCTCCCCCGGCGGGACGAAGACGTGCCCTCGGCTCCTTTCCGGCCTTCGTCTTCCTGCAGGGCAGCCTCTATGCCGCCTACGGCATGGTCTCCCCGTTCCTGCCGAGCCTCCTCGGCGAGCGCGGGCTCACGGCCTCCGAGATCGGCATCGTGCTCGCCGCCGGCACGCTGGCGCGCCTCGTGGCCGGCCCCCTCGCGGGGCGGGCCGCGGATCGCCTCGATGCGACCCGGGCCGTCCTCGGCTGCGGCGCCGCGAGCGCCGGCTTCCTCGCCTTCGCCACGCTGTTCGGGCACGGCTTCCCGTCGCTCCTCGCCCTCGGCCTCGCGCAGGCCGTGGCGCTCGCCGCCCTCGCGCCCCTGGCCGATGCCCTCACCCTCGCGGCGGTGACGCGGGAGGGGGCCTTCGCCTATGGCTGGGTCCGGGGCGCCGGCTCGGCCGCCTTCATCCTGGCCACCCTGGTCTCGGGGCAATGCGTCGCCTGGGCCGGGCTCGGCAGCATCCTCGTCACGAGCGGCCTGCTGTTCCTCCTCACCGCCCTGGCGGCGAGCCGGGTGCCGGCGGCACCGCGGCCCGAGCGCCCGGCCCCGCGCGCGGGCGAGGCCCAGGACCGCACCTTGCCGGAACACGACTTGCCGGGACACGACTTGCCAGAACAAGACTTGCCGGAACACGACTTGCGCGCCCTGCTCGCCGCGCCGCTCTTCCGGCGGGTCCTCCTGGTGGCGGCCCTCGTGATCGGCAGCCACGCCGTGCACGAGGCCTTCGCGGTGATCCGCTGGCGCGCGGCGGGCCTCGGCCCCGGCACCATCAGCCTGCTCTGGTCGCTGGCGGTGCTCTCGGAGGTCGCCGTGTTCGTCCTCTTCGGATCCGGGCTGCTGGCACGCCTCGGCACCGCCGGGGCGGCGATGCTGGCCGCCGGATGCGGGGTCCTGCGCTGGGCGATCATGGCCTCGACGGTCGCGGTTCCGCTGCTGGCCCTGGCCCAAGCGCTGCACGGGTTCACCTTCGCGCTGCTGCACCTCGCCAACATGCGCCTCATCGCCGGTCTCGTGCCCGAGCGCGCTGCGGCCACCGCGCAGACCCTCTACGCCACGCTGGGGCTCGGCCTTGCGAACACCGTGCTGACCGGGCTCGCCGGATGGCTCTACGGCCGGTTCGGGGCGGACACGTTCTGGAGCATGGCGGCTCTGTGTGCCTGCGCCCTGCCGCTGGCGGCCGGGCTGCGCGCGCGCGCCGGTCATACCGGCTCCCGCTGATCGGGCCTGGAAAGGGTTAGCACCGGGAGTGCGCGGACGACGATGGGCACGGGATTTCCCACGAAACCTAAGCGCCTGACGGATATGGCTGATTTCTGCACCTGCGCCGTGCGCGCCAAGTCAGCGGCGCGTTTCGCGCAGGTAGCTCAACGGCGCGCCCGTGTCGGGGTGGGGCATCACCCCCATGGGAATGCCGTAGACCCGGTCCAGGGTCTCGGGCGACATCAGGGCGTCGGGCGGCCCTTGCGCGATGAGGCGGCCCGAATGCAGGGCGAGGATGTGGTCGCAGAAGCGCGCAGCGGTGTTGATGTCGTGCAGGACGACGATCACCCCGAGGCCGGCTTCGTGCGACAGGTCGCGGACGAGGGCGAGCATCTCGACGCCGTGGGCGATGTCGAGGGCCGAGGTCGGCTCGTCGAGGAGCAGGCAGCGCGTGTCCTGCGCCAGGAGCATCGCCAGCCAGACGCGCTGGCGCTCGCCCCCCGAAAGGGTGTCGACGAGGCGGTCTGCGAGGCGGTCTACATCGGTGCGCGCCATCGCCCCGGCGATCTTCTCGCGGTCCCCGGGGCCGATGCGGCCGAGCGCCCCGTGCCAGGGGTAGCGGCCGAGGGCCACCAACTCGCGCACCAGCATGCCGGCCGCGACGGGGGGCGTCTGCGGCAGGTAGGCGACCTTGCGGGCGAAGGCGCGGTCCCCCCAGGCCGGCAGGGCCTTGCCCTCGAAGGCGATGGCCCCCGCGCTCGGCGGCTGCTGGCGGGCCAGGAGCTTGATCAGGGTCGATTTGCCCGAACCGTTGTGGCCGATGAGCCCGACGACGCGGCGCCCCGGGATCGCCAGGGTGAGCGGGTGGAGCAGGGTGCGGCCCGCCACGGTGAAGGCCGCCCCGTCGAGGGCGAAGAGCGGCTCGGCGTCGGTCGGATTCATGCGGGCCTCGCGGGCAGCGGACAGGCGGCGCAGAGGGTCTGCGCGGGGATGAGGTAGCGCAGGCAGCAGACCTTGCGCTGGCGCGTGGCGGCCTCCGGCCCGACGTAGCGGACCGCATCGAACAGCGGGTTCGGGCGGCCGTCGGGCCCGCACCGATGGCGGATCAGGTCGCGGGCCGCCGCGAGGCCGGACGGGTCGCAGGCGGCGGCGAGTTCGGCCTTGTTCAGGATGGCGTCGAGGACATTGCCGGCATTGCCCCAGATCACGCGGGGCGCGAGGCCCGAGACCGCCGCGAGGGCGGCGGCCAGGGGCCGGATGTGGCCCTCGATCAGGGGCGCGAAGCGCTCCGGGCCGGGGGCCGGCGCACCGGCGTCGCGCAGCTTGAGCGCGAGGGTGCGGCCCTCGGCATCCGACACCACCGCGATGGCGTCCAGGGCGACCGGCAGGGTCCGGCCGAGGATCAGGCTGGCGGCAAGCGTCGGGACGACGAGGGCGGCGAAGTGGTGCTTCGACCAGATCGAGGCCACGGCCCGCGGGTCCGGCGCCACATCGGGGTAGGTCCGGGCGAAACGGGCGAGATGCGCGGACAGGGTCGCGGGTTCGAGGAGCGCCGTACCGGACAGGCCCGGGCGCGCGTCGGCGAAGGGCACGAGACGCCCCTCGTAGGCGGAGAGCGGCCCGGAAAACAGCGGCGCCAGGGCATCGAGGCTCATCCGACGGGATCCCTCACCACAGGCCCTCTCATCGCCGCAGGGTCAGCCCGATGAAATAGGCGCCCCCCAGGCCCGTGGCGACGAGGCCGGCGGGAATCTGCCAGGGGAACGCGATCATCCGGCCGGTCCAGTCGGCGGCGACGAGGATCAGCGCGCCGAGGAGCCCGGCGGCGGCGAGCTGCGGCATCGGCCGCTGGAGGCCGATCATCCGGGCCATGTGCGGCGCCATCAGGCCGATGAAGCTCAAGGGGCCGACGATGAGGGTCGCGGCCCCCGTCAGGGTCGCGGTGAACAGGAGGAGCAGGAGGCGGGCGCGGCCGACATCGACGCCGACGGCGCGGGCCACGGCCGGCCCGAGGGGCAGGATTTCCAGCCACCGGGCGACGAGGGGGCTCAAGGTGAGCATGGCGAGGGCGAGGCCGCAGGCGAAGGCCGCTTCGCCGTAGCCGGCATTGTAGGTCGAGCCCGACAGCCAGGTGAGCAGGACGGCGACGCGCGGATCTCCCGTCGCCTGCACCAGGGTGATGATCGCCCCCAGCATGGCGGTGAGGGCGGCGCCCACCAGCAGCATCTGGCCGGGGGCGTGGCCCGAGCGCCGCCCGAGGGCCAGCACCATCACCAGCACCGCGAGCGCGCCCGCCACCGCGCAGGCGAGGAGGCCCCCGCGCCCGAGGCCGGGCGCCGTGAGCACCGCGATGAGCAGCGCGATGGCCGCCCCCGACGAGATGCCGAGGAGTTCCGGGCTGGCGATGGGGTTGCCGGTCAGGCGCTGGAGCAGGGCGCCGGCGCAGCCGAGCATGCACCCGGCGCCCAAGGCGGCCAGGACACGCGGGGCGCGCCAGGGCAGGAGCGGGCCGAGATCCGCCCCGCTCCAGTGCCAGCCCTCGGGCAGGCGGCCGAGGCACAGGGCGATGGCGAGCGCCACGACGAGGAGCGGCACCAGCCAGCCGACGACGGCCCAGGGCCGGGCCCTGCGCGTCGCCGGAGCCGTCGCGGCCGGGCGCGGCTCGGAGCCGGCGGCCCGCAGGCGCACGATGAGCCCGATCAGCAGGGGGGCGCCGAGGAGCGCCGTCACGGCGCCGGCCGGAATGCCGCTGCGGCCGGCCAGACGCTGCGTCGCCTGATCCGCGAGGGTGAGGAGGAGGGCCGCCGCGAGGCTGCCCCAGAGCAGGCGGTCGCGCAGGCGCCGGGCGCCGCCGGCCCGCGCCAGGGCGGGCCCGGCGAGCCCGATGAAGCCGATGACGCCCACCGCCCCGACGACGCTGGCGCTGACGAGCACCCCCACGGCCAGGGCGGCGAAGCGGATCGTCGCGATGGGCAGCCCGACGCTGCGCGCCCCGGCCTCGTCGAGGTCCAGCAGCGCCAGGGGCCGCGCCAGCAGGGCGGCGGCGAGGGCGGCCCCCGCCACCCGGGGCGCCAGACTCACGGCGGTCGCCCAGCTGTTCTGGTTGAGCCAGCCCGCCTGCCAGGTGAACAGGTCGTTGAGGTCCTCGAAATAGGCGATCACCAGCATCTTGTTGACCGCCTCGAAGCACAGGGCGATCACGAGGCCGCTGAGGATCACCGCCAGGGGCGCGAAGCCCGTGCGGCGGGCGAGCAGGAGGACGAGACCGACGCAGGCGCTGCCGCCGACGAGGGCCACGGGCTCGTAGCCGAAGGCGAGGAGGCCCGGCGTCCACAGGGTCGCCAGCGCCAGGGCCAGCTTCGCCCCGGCGAACACCCCGAGGGTCCCGGGCTCGGCCAGGGGATTGTCGAGGACTTGCTGGAACAGCACGCCGGCAAGACCGAGACCGCCTCCGCACAGGAGCCCGACGGCCAGACGCGGCAGGAAGCCGTAATGGGCGATGAGCTGCGGCATGCTGGCGAGATCGGGATGGACCAGCGCCGGCCACCATTCGGCCGTGGGCAGGGCGGCCTTGAGGTTGGCATAGACGAGGAACGCCGTCGCGAGGGTCGCAAGGCCCAGGAGGCCCAGGAGGCCCAGAATGCCCCGGCTCGAGCGGCCCGAACGCATGAGACCGGCGCCGCGCCATGCCGTCCTGTGCCCGGTCATCATCGGCGTCTCGTCCCGGCTTGGGCGCCTTGTCGATCGGTGTCTTGTCGATCGATGTCTTGCAGGTCGATGTCTTGCAGGGCCGCGGCGAGCTGACCGGCGAAGCGCGCGGCCGAGGGCAGGGCGCCGTTGGGATGGACCACCGGCATCGCGACCACGCGCTGCAGGCGCACGAAGGGGAGCGCCCGCCAGATCGGACTCGTGTCGAGGCGCGCGAGCGCCCGGACGGTCTCGCGGCCCCGGTCGAAATGGATGAGGATCGCGTCCGGGTTCGCGCCCAGATCCTCGATGCCGGCGAAGGCCGTGCCGCTGCCGCTCTGGCCGCCGCTCCAGGCGTTGGCGAGGCCGACGCGGGCGGCGACGTCGCCGACCGTGCAGCGCGCGCCGAACATCGCCACGCGGCCATCCTCGCGCAGGCGGCAGATGTAGGCCGGGCGTCCGAGATGGCCGGCCAGTGTCGCGCGGGCCTGGGCCAGGGCCGCCCCGGTCTCGGCGATCCGCGCCTCGGCCTGGGCCTCGTGCCCGACGCGGCGGCCGAGGGCGCGCGTCAGGGTGTCGAGGTGGTCGAGCGGCGAGGGGGCGTTGCCGGCCGTCGTCGGGAAGGCGGCGACGGGGGCGATGCGGGCGAGCGCGCCTTGCGTCTGCGCCTGCCAGGTGGCCGCGACGAGGAGGTCCGGGCGCATGAGGCGCAGCAGTTCGAGGTTGGGCTCCTGCAGCGGCCCGAGATCCACCACCTCGGGCGGAAGGGCCGGCTGCGCGGTCAGCCGCTCGTAGAGCGGCCGGTTCGCCGCCGCGACGGGCACGAGACCGATGCCGAGGAGCGTCTCGGTGAACAGGCCGTCGAGGGTGACGACGCGCGGGGCCGCCGCGCGCGCGGGACCGCCGAGGGTTCCGAGCGCGAGGCCGCCGAGCAGGCTCCGTCGGGTGATCGCCGGTTCGCTCACCACCGGTAGGAGATGGTGCCGAACACGTTGCGCGGCTCGTTGTAGACGCAGGCCGACCCCGTCGCGCAGGTCACGTAGATGCGGTCGGCGAGGTTGCGGATGTTGAGCTGCGCCCGCCAGCCGGCCAGACTCGGGTCGGCCGCGCCGAAATCGTAGAGCCCGACGAGGTCGAACAGCGTCGTCTCCTTGGTGTCGAGGGCGAAGCCCGGGATGTTGGCCGAGCCGATGTAGCGCACGCCGCCGCCCAGCCGCAGGCCCGGCACGCCGAAGACGCCGATGTCGTAGGTGCCGAAGGCCGAGGCGAGGTGGTAGGGCACCGTCGCGATGCGCTGGTTGAGGTTGGCCGGGATCGTCGTCTTCGTGGTGCGCGCGTCGGTGTAGGAATAGGACGCGACGAGCTGGAGCGGCCCGAAATTGGTCCGGCCCTCGATCTCGAAGCCCTGCGAGCGCACCTCGCCGGTCTGGATCGAAAACGCGGTGTTGACCGGGTCGGGCACCAGGGCGTTCTTCTGGTTGATCTGGTAGACGGCGCCGCTGATGAGCGTGTCGGCGTCCGGGATCTGCCAGCGCACGCCGCCCTCGTACTGCTCGCCCGTGGTCGGCTGGAACGGGTTTCCGCCGCGATCCGTCTGCGCGAAGGTGGCGAAGGACTGGCTGTAGGAGACGTAGGGCGCGACACCGTAATCGGCGAGGTAGACGAGGCCGGCGCGCCCGCTGAAGGCGCTGTCGTTCTGCTCGATCCGAGCGCCGGTCAGGTAGGCGAGGTTCTGGGTCTTGGCGAAGTCCTGGCGACCGCCCAGCAGCAGCACGAACCGGTCGAACTTGATCTGGTCCTGCGCGTAGAGGCCGACCTGATCGAGCAGAAGTTTCGAGCCGGTGTTGACGCGGAAGTTCGGCTGCGGCGTCGTCAGGCCGTAGACCGGATTGTAGACGTTGAGGGAGCCGACCGTCCCGGTCTGGTAGCGCTCCGAGTTCAGGAAGGCGCGGTAATAGTCGATGCCGGTGAGCAGGGTGTGGGCCACGGGGCCGGTGGCGAACTTCACTTCGAGCGAGGTGTCGCTGGTCACGCCCGTGGCGTTCTCGTTGCGCGAGCTGACGCTGCGGTTCACGATCTGCCGGTTCGCCTGCAGACTCGGCACCGTCACGTAGTCCCAGTCCACGCCGGCCTGATAGTAGCGCAGGGCGTGGCGCAGGCGCACGGCGTCCGAGAAGGCGTGATCGACGAGGTAGCCGATGGCGCCCGAGCGGCTGTCGAACTTATCGAAGCTCGGCTCGCCGTAGAAGCGGTTGACGGGAAAGCGGCCGAAGGGCGGGTTGTTGACCAGCGTGCCGAGGGCCGGCAGCGGCGGCTGGTGCGCCGTGCGGATCTCCTGATAGTAGCCCAGCAGGGTCACGGACGTATCGGCCGAGGGCCGCCACGTGAGGGCGGGCGCGATGTAGCGCTTGTCGTCCGGCGTGAAGTCGATGAACGTTCCGCTGTCGCGGAACAGGCCGGTCAGGCGGTAGGACCAGGCGCCGTCCGGCGTCAGGGGCCCCGAGAAGTCGCCCGAGACCTCCTTCCGGCCGTAGCTGCCCACCGTGTAGTTCATCTCGCGGAAGGGCTCGCTCAGGGGGCGCTTGCTGATGGCGTTGATCACGCCGCCCGGCGTCAACTGGCCGTATAGGATCGAGGCGGCGCCCTTCAGCACCTCCAGGCGCTCCAGGCCGTAGGGTTCCTGGGTGCCCTCGTAGACGCCCGACGAGAGCTTCATCCCGTCGCGCAGGAGGCCGCCATTGCCCGTGGCGACGTTGAAGCCGCGGATGAAGAAGCTGTCCGAGGTCCGGCCGAGGCCCGGATTGGCGCTCACGCCCGGCGTGTAGGCGAGGGTGTCGGTGAAGCTCTGGGCGCCGGTGTCGCGGATCTGGCGCGCCGGCACCACGGAAATCGATTGCGGGGTCTCGATGATCGGCGTGTCGGTCTTCGAGCCCGACGCGCTGCGGGTGGCGACGTAGCCGCGCACGGGACCGGTGGCGCGCTCGACGGCGATGCCGCCGCCCCGGCCGGCCACCTGAAGCTCGTCCAGGGTCACGCTCGAGGCCGCGTCCTGCGCCGGGGCCGTGCCCTGCGCCAGGGCCGCGCCCTGCATGAGGACGGCGCCGGGGATCAGGGCGATCCAGGCCACGCCGGCCAGGAGGCCGGGCAACCGGGCCGGAATGGCGCGGGCTATCGTCTCGGTCTTGTCCATCACCACACCCCAGGAAGATCGCATCGTGTCGGCGCCCCCGTTCGGAAGGTCCGCCCACGCGCCGGTCATCGCCACGTGGGATCACGGCCGAGGCCGCTCTCCCGCCCTTGCGCGACGGCGTTGTTTTTAAGTATTCTAATTCTCCGTCTCGCCTTCGAGGCCGGTCAATGTCTTAGAATGTCCAAATCTTTGCTTGATAAACATTAGCTTAACCCGAAATAGCCTTCAATATCAGTGTTTTGAATTGATTCTAATCTCTCGTTTCTCCCTCGGCGCCCGGCTCTGGCCGGGATCGTCTAAGTCTCTGATTTTCGGGATACTTTGACACCGGAGGGATCGCCCGGGACGCGCTCCGTGCCCGTTCCGCTTGTCGGGGAAAACCATCGGCTGTGCTCCTGCGGCCACACCGGCCGCGCCGCCGGGTTGCGCGGCGGCGCTCGCGTCGAACTCAACCACCATCGAGGCCTTCCAAATCGAGGCGCCCCAAATCGAGGTGCCCCAAGACGTCCGCGACCGCTGCCTGGAAGCCAGGATGACGGATGATGTCCAGGTGGTGCGCCCCCGGAACCGCGATGGAGGCCGCCACCGGGGCGAGGCGGCTCCAGTCGCGCAGGGGCTCGCTGCGCCCCAGGGAGTGCTCCGCCTGCCAGACATGGACCGGAACCCCGAGGGGTTCGAGCGCGTGGCGCCTGGCGCGCACGCGCTTCTCCAGCATGGCCCAGAGCTCGAATTCGCGCGCGTCGAGGCCCGGGCCGTCGGAGGGCGGCGCCTCGGCGCCGTCGAGGAGATAGGTCTCGATGGCCTCGCGCTCGGCCGCGTCCATGAGGCCGAGGAGCCGACGCCAGTGCTCGGCCATGGTCGAGCGGCCGATCCAGGCGTCGAGGGCCTGCGCCGCCCGGGCGCGCGCCTCCGGCATCAGGGGCCGGGGACTCACGAGGGGGACGGATTCGAACACGTCGACGAGGCCGAGGAACACCACTGCCACCCGGCCCTGGAGTCGGCGGGCGGTCTCGAAGGCGAGGTCGCCTCCCGACGACCAGCCGATCAGGGCACAGCGCCCGCCCGGCGCCGTCCGCACGATGGCGTCGGCGTACTCCGCACCGAGGGCGGCGACATCGTAGCCGCGCCAACGCTGGTCGGTATAGGCATGGCTGACGAAGCCGTGGACCGGCCGCCGGCCGCCGAGGGCGGCGGCGAGGCCGGCGAATTCCGTGGCGTTGGCGATGAGACCGGGCACGCAATAGAGCGGCACCCCCCCGCCCCCCTCCGCCAGGTGGACCATGTCGGGCATCGCCGGGACGGGCGCGATCCGGGCCGCGAGGGCCGCGAGGTTCGGAGCGTTGAGGATCTGGGCGAGCGAGACTGTCTGCCCGCCCGCGATTCCCTGTCGTCGGATCCGCGCCAGCATCTTCAGGCTGAGGATGGAATCGCCCCCGAGGTCCGTGAAGGCGGCCATGCGGTCGATCCCGGCCGCCTCGAGGCCGAGAAGGTCGGCCCAGATCGCCGCCAGGGCGGCTTCCATCGGGTCCTGCGGCGCCGCGACGGCCCGTTTCGGCGGAGCGGGTTCGGGTAAGGCCCGACGGTCGAGCTTGCCGTTGGGCGTGAGGGGCAGAGCGTCGAGGCGTGTGAACGTCGCGGGCACCCATGCCTCGGGCAGGCGCGCGGCGGCCTGCGCCTTGAGCGCCGCGAGGTCGAGGTCCGCCAAATCTCGGGTGACCAAGTCTCCGGTGATCAAGTCTCCGGCGACGACGTAGGCGGCGAGCTGCATCCGGCCCTCCGCGTCCGGCCGCGCGACCACCGCCGCGTCGCCGATTCCGGGAAGGCCGCGCAGGGCCGCCGCCACCTCGCCCGGCTCGACCCGGTGGCCCCGGATCTTCACCTGATCGTCCCGGCGCCCGACGAAGGCGAGGCTGCCGTCGCGCAGGCGCCGGACCCGGTCGCCGGTGCGGTAGAGCCGCCCGCCCGCCGGCCCGAACGGGTCGGGCACGAAGCGCTCCGCCGTCGCCGCCGCCTGTCCGCGATAGCCCCGGGCGAGGCCGGCCCCGCCGAGGTAGAGCTCGCCGATGGCGCCCACGGGGACCGGATCGAGGACGGGGTCGAGGACGTGGGCGCGGACCCTCGCGAGCGGCGTGCCGATGGGAACCGACTCGCCCGTCCGGAGGGCCGTGGCGGCGTCCTGGCACAGGGCGCCGACGGTGGCTTCCGTCGGTCCGTAATGGTTGATCACCCGGCAGCCGGGTTTCAGGGCGGCGACGCGCGCGGCCAGGGACCACGGCGCCGCCTCGCCGCCGAGGATCAGGACCCGTTCGGGCAGGGTCGCGGCCGGGTCGCCGGCCTGGAGCAGGGCGCCGAGATGGCTCGGCACGATCTTGAGGCCGTCGATGCGGTGCGTGCCCATGTAGGCGGCGAAGGCGTCGGGATCGAAGGCCGCCTCGCGGTCGATGAGGTGGAGTTCGGCCCCGCCCGCCAGCGCGCCGAACAGGACGGTGTTGCCGAGGTCGGCCGCCACCGTCGAGACCATGGCGAGGCGCGCGCCGGGCGGCAGCCCGAGGCGCTCCAGGACGCCGTGGACGTAGGCGGCGAGGCCGCCTCGGGTGACGACGACGCCCTTGGGCCGCCCCGTCGAGCCGGAGGTGTGGACGAGGTAGGCCGCCTGCCCGGACGATACGGGCGGGGCCGCCCAGCCGGCCACGGGGTCCGGCACGAGGGCCGGTCCGTCGAGGGACAGGCGGATGCGGCCGCAGCCGAAATCGGCGCCCGTGTCGGAATCCGTGACGAGCCAGCGCGCGCCCGCATCGGCGACGAGGTCGGCGCGCCGGGCCTCGGGCAGTTCGGGATCGACAGGGAGATAGGCCGCCCCCGCCTTCAGCACCCCGAGGAGGCCGACGACCCATTCGGGGCTCCGGCCCATCTGGAGGACGACCCGGTCTTCCGGTCCGACGCCCTGGGCGGCGAGCGCCCGCGCGAGATCGTCCGAGGCCGCCTCGACGATCCGTCGGGTGTAGCGTCGCGGGCCCTGGCACAGGGCGACGGCGTCGGGCGCCTCCGCAACCCGCGCCCGCCAGGCCGCCACCACGTCGGGGGCCGGCCCGCGCGGGGCGGTGTCCGACGGGAGTACCGGCTCCGGCAGTTCGGTCAGGGGCCGCTCGGGGGCGCGGGCCAAGTGCCCGGCCAGGGCGGCGAAGCTGTCGGCCAGATCCGCGATGGTCTCGGGATCGAACAGGTCGCGCGTATAGGCGAGGTGCCCTTCGATGCCGTCCGGTCCGTCGATGAAGTCGAGACTCAGGTCGAAATGGGCGCCGCCGCCGTCGAGGCCGCGCACGCGGATCGGCAGACCGGCCAGGCGCAGGCCAGCGTGACCGCGCCGCTGCTCCGTCACCTTGACCTGGAACAGCGGGTGCACGCCCGGCCGGCGCACCGGCGCCACGGCCTCGACGACGCGGTCGAAGGCGAGATCGATCCGCCCCTGCGCCTCCAGCACCGCCGTCCGGACCTGTCCGACGAGGTCGCCGAACGTGCCGCGCCGGTCGATGCGGGCGCGCACCACCGCGAGGTTGGTGAGGTAGCCGATGAGCGGCCGGGTCTCGGGCCGCCCGCGATTGGACAGCGGCGTGCCGATGCGGACATCGTCGGTGTCGCCGTGGCGGGCGAGGGTGAGCATGAAGGCGGCGAGCACCACCATGAACGGCGTCGCCCCCGCGCGGCGGCCGAGATCCCGCAGGGCCTCGGCGGTCTCGCGCGGGATCACGAAGCCGTGGGTGCCGCCGTGATCGCTGCGCACGGGGCCGCGCGGCCGGTCGAGGGGCAGGCCCATGGGCGCGTCGTCGAGTGCCTCGTCCGGTCTCAAGGCATCCCGCCAGGCGGCGGCCTGTCGCGCCGCCTCGCCCGCCTCCATCCAGCTCCGCTGCCAGGCGGCATGATCGGCGAACTGGACCGCCAGGGTCGGTAGGCCGTCCGGCACACGGTCGCGCCGCGCCGCGTAGAGGGCGTCGAGGTCGCGCAGGAGCAGGCCGACGGAACCGCCGTCGGCCACGATGTGATGCAGGCCGACGACCAGCCGTTGCGCATCCGGGCCGAGGCGGTGCAGTTCCACCCGCAGGAGCGGGCCGTGCTCGAGATCGAACGGCAGGCGGGCGAACGCGGCCGCCCGAGCCTCGCTCGCCTCCGGCGTCGGAAGGTCGTGCAGGTCCAGGGGAACCCGCCCGGCGGGGTGGATGCGCTGGCGCGGCACGCCGTCGGCATCGACCAGGAAGGTGGTGCGCAGGGTTTCGTGGCGCGCCGCGAGGTCGTCGAGGGCGCCCTGGAGCAGGTCGGGATCGAGGGCGCCGTCTATCTCGACGAGGCCCGTGAGGTTGTAGGCCGGGCTCGCCGGCGCGCGCTGCCAGGTCAGCCACAAGCCGCGCTGGCCGTCGGACAGGGGCAGCGCCGCGCGGTCGGCCACGGCGACGATGGGCAGCGCGGCGAAATCGACGCCGTTCTGCGCCAGCTTCTCGAGGAACGCCGCGCGCTGGGCGGTGCCGAGTCCGGCAAAACGCCGGGCGATGCGGACGGCGTCGCTGGTCGTGGATGAGGTGCTCATGGCGGTCACGCTTCGATCTCGTTCAGCCAGCGATCCATGTCCGCGAGCCGCTCGCCGCCGCTCGGGCCGTCGTCGGGCTCCGCCAGGGTCGCCGCGAGGGCGCCGAGGGTCGGGTGCTCGAACACCGTGCGCAGGGGCAACCGCCGGCCGAGGCGCTCCAGCACCAGGGCGCTCAGGGTCATCACCAGCAGGGAATGTCCGCCGCGTTCGAAGAAGTTGTCGGTTCGGGCGATGTCGGGCACGCCGAGGACCTCGCTCCAGATCGCCGCGAGGGCGGCCTCGGTGGGGGTGAGGGGCGCATCCGGCTGGTCCGGTGATCCGTCCGGCCGC
>NZ_JAKSXY010000073.1 GCF_022829445.1 Methylobacterium sp. J-068
GGGGGGGGGGCGCGGCTGGGCAGGTCGTGCCCCGGAACCGGAATGGCGACGGCCGCGCTCCCGGCGCGGTCGCGGCCTTGACCCGATGCGCGCGGGCTCTCATCCCCTTGCCGCATGGACAGCCCGCGCACCCAACACCTCTGGCGGCCCTACACGCAGATGCGGGGCGCAGCCCCGCCGCTGGAGGCCGTGCGCACGCACGGGTCGCGCATCGTCCTCGCGGACGGCCGCGAACTGATCGACGGCATCGCCTCGTGGTGGACCGCCGCGCACGGCTACAACCATCCCCACATCCGGGCTGCCGTGGCGGCCCAGCTGGAGACGATGCCGCACGTGATGTTCGGCGGCCTCACCCACGCCCCCGCCGAGCGGCTGGCGGCGCGGCTCGCGGCCCTGCTGCCGGGCGATCTCGACCACGTGTTCTTCACCGATTCGGGCTCGGTGGCCGTCGAGGTCGCCCTGAAGATGGCGGTGCAGATGTGGATCAACCGGGGCGTCACCGGGCGCACCCGCATCCTGGCCTTCCGCGAGGGCTATCACGGCGACACCCTCGGGGCGATGTCGGTCTGCGATCCCGACGAGGGCATGCATCGGCGCTTCGGCGCCTACCTGCCGGCCCAGGTCTTCTGCGACCTGCCGCGGACGGACGACGCGGCGTCCGCCCTCGATGCCCGCATGGCGGCCGAGCGCGGGACCCTAGCGGCCGTGATCGTGGAGCCCCTCGTGCAGGGAGCCGGCGGCATGCGGATGCACCCGCCCGAGGTTCTGGCGACGATCGCCCGCCTCGCCAAGCGCCACGGCCTGCCGCTCATCGCCGACGAGATCTTCACGGGGTTCGGGCGCACCGGGACCCTGTTCGCCTGCGAGCAGGCCGGCCTCGTGCCCGACATCCTGTGCCTGTCGAAGGCACTGACGGGGGGGACGATGGCGCTGGCCGCCACGATCGCCACGCGCGCCGTGTTCGAGAGCTTCCTGTCCGACGATCCGGCCGCCGCCCTGATGCACGGGCCGACCTTCATGGCGAACCCGCTCGCCTGCGCGGCGGCCGATGCCAGCCTCGACCTGTTCGCGCGGGAGCCGCGCCTGGAGCAGGCCGCCGCCATCGCGGCCGCCCTCGCGGACGGGCTCGAACCCCTGCGCGCCCTCCCCCACGTGGCCGACATCCGCGTCCTCGGCGCGATCGGCGCGGTCCAGTTCCGCCAGGCTCCCGACCTCTCCGACCTGAAGCGCCGCTTCCTCGCGCGCGGCACCTGGGTGCGGCCGTTCGGCGACATCGTCTATCTCACGCCCGCCCTCACCATCGGGGCGGACGACCTCGCCCGGCTCCTCGACGCGATGCGCGCGGTGGTGAGCGAAACGGCCCCCTGAGCCCCGGCGCTCGCCTCACCGCCGGACCTTGCAACCTGCGCCCCCGTCGCTCGTTGGGATACGTGGCGCTGGCCCCGGGCCCGCGACCGCACGGTCACGGAGTTCGGGCTCCGTCCGGCGGTCGGGTCCGGACGGCGCTCGCCGCCAAACGGGCTGGGAGGGTGCATCGTGGTGGATGAGGCGACGAACGCGAACGACGACCGGCCGGTGATTCTCCTGGTCGAGGACGAGGCCCTGACGATCATGGATCTCGGCGACGTGCTCGAGAACGGCGGCTACGAGACCGTGCAATGCGCGTCCGCCGAGCGCGCCCTCGGCATCATCGAGGCCCGTCCCGACATCTGCGGCCTCATCACCGACGTCGAATTGTCCGGCAAGACCAACGGCTTCGAACTCGCCACCGCCGTCTCGGAAGCGCGCCCCCGCCTGCCGATCGTCATCGTCTCGGGCCGGGCCGCGCCCGACCCCGAGCGGATGCCGCCGGGCGCCCGCTTCATCTCCCGTCCCTGCACGGGCGAGGACATCCTCTCGCAGTTGAAGGGGCTGCTGCCCTGCTGAGCGCAGATCAGCGCGGCGGCGCGTCCTGCCGGCGCCACCAGGCCACGGTATCGTCGAGCCCCTCCGCCCATCCGTAGGCCGGACGAAAGCCGACCGCGTCGTTCAGGATGCGCGTCTCGGCCTCGATGACCGGCGGCTCGCCCGGGCCGAGCGGCCGCGCGCCGTAGATCAGCCGGTCGGCGCCCCCGATCCGCGCGGCCAGTCCGTCGAGGAGGGTCCGCACCGGAATCGCCGTGCCCGAGCCGATATTCACCGGCCCGGTCACGTCGCTCGCCAGAAGCGTGGCGAGGGCACCGGCCGCATCCGCGACGTGG
This sequence comes from Methylobacterium sp. J-068, assembly GCF_022829445.1. Taxonomy (GTDB): domain Bacteria; phylum Pseudomonadota; class Alphaproteobacteria; order Rhizobiales; family Beijerinckiaceae; genus Methylobacterium. The sequence continues at coordinate 2,241 of NZ_JAKSXY010000073.1, forward strand.
AGATAATCCCGGCGCTGGTACCCGTCCGAGGTCGGGAACGGCGTGCCGGCCGTCAGGGCGCGGATCGCATCGGGAACGAGGCGCCCGCGCCGCTCGCCCGGTCCGTAGAGATAGAACAGGCGGCCCCAGGCAAGGCCGAGCCCCTGCGTGCCGGCATAGGCGGCCAGGATGCGGTGCGTGCCGTCCTTGGCCGCCCCGTAGAGGGTGGCGGGCCGGCAGGGCGTCGCCGCCTCGTCGAGGCGGGCCGCGCCCCACGCGTACTCGGCGCAGGTGCCGATTCCGACGAACCGTCGTCCCCCTTGCGCCGCGAACAGCCGGGCGAGGTCGAGGCTGGCCGCGACCCAATCGAGATTGGCCGCGGAGGTCCAGTAGCGTCCGGGCTCGGCATCCCAGGCAAGGTGCAGCAGGTGGCTCGGCCGGACATGCGCGACCAGCGCGCGCCGCGCCTCCGGCACCAGCAGGTCGGCGGCGTGAAACCTCGCGCCGTCCCGGGGCGAGCGGCCGACGCCGTGAACCTCGAAACCGAGCGCCGCCAGGGCCGGCACGACGTGGCGGCCGACGAAACCGGTCGCGCCGGTGACGAGGACGCGGTGTGTCACGCCACCCAATCCGGATAGGCGAGGTCGCGCTCGGCGATCACCGTGACGGGTTCCGGCCAAGTGACGTCGAGGGCCGGGTCGTTCCAGCGCAGGCCGCGCGCGCTACCGGCGACGTAGGGGCGGTCGATCATGTAGAGCACCTCCGCCCCGTCGCCGAGCGCCTGGAACCCGTGCGCGAACCCGGCCGGAACGTAGAGGGCGTGCCGGTTGGCGGCGCTGAGTTCGGCCCCGTAACTCCGGAGATAGGTCGGGGAATCCGGCCGCAGGTCGACGACGACGTCGTGGATCGCACCCGCCGTGCAGCGCACGAGCTTGGTCTCCGCGTGCGGCTCGGCCGAGAAGTGCAGGCCCCGCACGGTGCCGCGCCTGGCATTGTACGAGATGCTGGACTGGCTGAACCCACCGATCAGCCCATGCGCGGCGAAATCCTGCGCGCAGGCGGTGCGGGCGAAGAACCCGCGCGCATCGGCGTGGGGTTCCGGAGCGACGCGGAAGGCGCCGGCGAGCGGGAGGGCCTCGAAGCGCATGGGGTCAGAACACCGTCAGGCGCGGGATCGCGGTGACGAAGCGTCCTCCCCAGGCACGGATCGCCGCCATCTCGGACGCGATCTCGTCCTTCAGGTTCCAGGGCAGGATGAGGACGTAATCCGGCCGCAGCGCCAGCAGCGCGTCCGGCGCGACCACCGGGATGCGGCTGCCGGGCAGAAGCGTGCCCTGCTTGTGCGGCGAGCGGTCCGCCACCGCCCGCACCAGTTCGGGGCCGATGCCGCAGTAATTGAGGAAGGTGTTGCCCTTGGCCGCCGCCCCGTAGGCGCAGACCGTCTCCCCCGTCAGGCGCAGATCCGCCAGGAAGGCGAGCGTGGCGCACTTGATGGCGACCACGTCCTCGGCGAAAGCGGCGTAGCCTGCGGGCTCGAACAGGCCGCCGGCGCGCTCCTGCGCCAGCACCCGCGCGACCGCCGGGGTCGCCGGGTGGGCCGCCGAGGCGTGGCAGGCGAAGACCCGCAGCGAGCCGCCATGGGTCGGCCAGACCTCGACGTCGAACACCCGCAGGCCGTGCGCCTCCAGGATGCCCGAGACGACGCCGAGGGAGAGGTACGAGAAGTGCTCGTGGTAGATCGTGTCGAACTGGCGCTGCTCGATCATCCGCAGGAGGTGCGGGAATTCGAAGGTGGCGACGCCGTCCGCCTTCAGGAGAATTCGGAACCCCTCCACGAAGTCGTGGATGTCGGGCACGTGGGCGAGCACGTTGTTGGCCGCCATCAGGTCGGCCGCATGCCCCGCCGCCGTCAGGCGGCGGGCGGTCTCGGCGCCGAAGAACGCCACCTCGGTGGGAATGCCGCGCGCCCGCGCCACCGCCGCCACGTTAGCGGCCGGCTCGACCCCGAGCGCCGGGATGCCGCGCGCGACGACGTATTGCAGCAGGTAGCCATCGTTGCTCGCGACCTCCACAACTCGGCTTCCGGGGCCGAGGCCGAAGCGCGCCTGCATGGCCGCGACGTAGGCCTCGGCATGCGCCAGCCAGCCCGCCGAGAAGCCGGAGAAGTAGGCGTAATCCGAGAAGATCGCTTCCGCCGTCTCGAAGGCCTCCAGCTGCACGAGGTAGCAGGCCTCGCAGACATAGGCGTGGAGGGGGTGGAACATCTCGCCCCGGTGCGCGCGGTCCGCCGGCACGTAGGCGTTGGCCAGCGGCGAGAGGCCGAGATCGGCCACGCTCCGGTGCAGGGAGGCGCCGCAGGCGCGGCAAGGACGATCTCCGGAGGAGGAGCGGGTTCCGGTCACGCCTGTCACGCTCCGAGGGCTTCGTAGGCGCCGATCTGCGCCAGGGTGAGGTCGCGGGCCGAGGCGCCGCTGGCCTCGGCCCGGTGCCAGGCGGCGGTCCAGGCCAGGGCGGCGTCGAGGCGCAGGCGCCGGTCCCAGGCGAGATAGGCGCGGGCCTTGGCGGCATCGACCTTGAGGAAGGTCGCCTCGTGCGGGTGGATGGCGTCGGAGAGGTGCCAGAGGGCGTCCGCCCCCCAGGCCTGGGCGAGTTCGTCGACGATATGGGCCACGGGCCGGCAATCCTCGTCCGCCGGTCCGAAATTCCAGGCCTCGGCGTAGCGGGCGCCGTCCGCGCCGGCCAGGCACTCGGCGAGGCGGAGATAGCCGCTCAGGGGTTCGAGCACGTGCTGCCAGGGCCGGGTCGCGTGGGGCGCGCGGATCTCGACGGAGTCGCCGCGCGCGAAGGCCCGGACGATGTCGGGCACCAGCCGGTCCTCCGACCAGTCGCCGCCGCCGATGACGTTGCCCGCCCGCGCGGTGGCGACCCGGCAGTCCCGCTCCGCCAGGAACGCGGCGCGGTAGGCGCCGGCCACCAGCTCCGCGCAGGCCTTGGAACTGCTGTAGGGGTCGTGTCCCCCCAGGGCCTCGGTCTCGCGGTAGCCGTAGGGCCATTCGCGATTCGCGTAGGCCTTGTCGCTCGTCACCACCACGACGGCCCGCACGGAGGGCGTCGCCCGCACCGCCTCCAGCACGTGGGCGGTGCCCATCACGTTGGTGGCGTAGGTGCCGAGCGGGTCGCGGTAGGAGGCCCGCACCAGGGCCTGGGCCGCCATGTGGAGGACGATCTCCGGGTTCGTGGCGGCAAGGCACGCGCGCACCGCATCGGCGTCGCGGATGTCGGCGAGGTGCGAGTCCAGGCCGGCCCCGACCATTGCCGCCTCGAACAGGTTCGGCGTCCCCTCCGGGGCCAGCGACAGCCCGCTCACCCGCGCGCCCAGGCGCTCCAGCCAGAGGCAGAGCCAGCCGCCCTTGAAGCCGGTATGCCCGGTGACCAGCACCCGCCGCCCGGCCCAGAAGGCGGGATCGGGATTCGCGTCGCGGCTGCGCGGCAGGGGAAAGGGCGAGGGCTGCACGCTGTCAACGATCTCCGCTGGGGGTCACCAGCACTTCCAGGGCGGCGCCTCGCCGGCCCAGAGCGCTTCGAGATGGTTCTTGTCGCGCAGGGTGTCCATCGCCTGCCAGAAGCCGGAATGCACGAAGGCCGCGAGCTGACCCTCGCGGGCGAGGCTCTCCAGCGGCTCGGCTTCCCACACGGTGGCGTCGCCCTCGATCCGGTCGAGCACGCGCGGCGAGAGCACAAAGAAGCCGCCGTTGATCGTCGCCCCGTCCCCGGCGGGTTTTTCGCGGAAGTTGCGCACGCAGCCCCCTTCGAGTTCGAGGGCGCCGAAGCGGCCGGGCGGCGTCACCGCCGTCAGGGTCGCGAGCTTGCCGTGCGCGCGGTGGAAGGCGGCGAGCGCCGTCAGGTCCACGTCGGCGACGCCGTCGCCGTAGGTCATGAAGAAGTCCTCGTCGCCGAGATAGTCCCGCACCCGCTTCAGGCGCCCGCCCGTCATCGTGGTCTCGCCGGTCTCGATCAGCGAGACCCGCCAGTCCTCGGCGGTGCTGCGGTGGAAATCGACGTGGCCGCGCCCGACGTCGACGGTGACGTCGGAGAGGTGCAGGCGGTAGTTCAGGAAGAACTCCTTGATGACGTAGCCCTTGTAGCCGAGGCAGATCACGAACTCGCGCACCCCGTGGGCGGCGAAGATCTGCATGATGTGCCAGAGGATCGGCCGGCCGCCGATCTCCAGCATGGGCTTGGGGCGCGTCACCGTCTCCTCGGAGAGGCGCGTGCCGAGACCGCCTGCGAGGATGACTGCCTTCATGGGTGTCCTGAAGTCCGAGCGGCGTCCGTCCCGCGCGCCGCCCGGGATCGCTCAAGGGTGGACGTGGGTTTTCGAACGCGATCCGCGTTTCCGGCGAAACAACCGAGTCCGAGCCCGCAAGGCTTAAGCGAGGGGGTCGGCTTCGTCCAGGCAGGCCCGCGCACCGGTCCGCGCGGCAAAGCCCGGATGCAGGACCCGGAACGGGACCGCGGCCCCCGCTCCGAGGGGCGGTTGACCGGCGCGAAGCCTCCGTCTACCCGGCCCCGGCGAGGCCACGTCCTCCCCCCCGCCCGCGCGGGGCAGAAGTCCGGGACGGCCCGGCCCTTTCAGGAGGGCTTCCGTGGCCTGGATCATCCTCGTCGCCGCCGGCATGCTCGAAGTCGTCTGGGCCTACGCCATGAAGCAATCCGACGGCTTCACGCGGCCCTGGCCGACCGCGATCATGGCCGTGGCGATGCTGGGCAGCGTCGGCCTGCTGGCGCTGGCCATGCGGACGCTGCCCCTGGGCACCGCCTACACGATCTGGACGGGCATCGGCGCCGTCGGCGCGTTCCTCGTGGGCATCGGCGTGCTCGGAGAACAGGCGAGCCCGGCGCGCCTCGTCGCGGCCGGCCTGATCGTCTCCGGCCTCGTCCTGATGAAGCTGTCGAGCCCGCACTGAGCCGCCGTACGGGCGAATCGGCTCGGGCGCGCTCCCGCCCCGAAACGCCCCCCGATCCGCCTCTGTCATCTCAGCTTCACACGCACGGCCCATGCCCCTTGGCAAGAGTCCCGTGACAAACGCGCCACCTTGCCGGTGGATGCGGCGGGAAGGACCGCGCGGGCGCATCGCCCGTGCGCTATCGTGTCGAAGAGGGCGGACAATGCGGGCGGACGAGCGCATGGAGGCCGAACCCGGCGAGGGCCTGGCTCGCGCCGCGATGGCCGCGCGCGCCGGGGCGAAGGATGATCGGGAGCCCGAGCCGAACATGAGCAAGTCCGACAAGCGCCTGCGTCCGCCCGGCTCCAAGAGCGTGGGCTGGGCCCTGGTGCAGGCCGCGCGTCTTCACCGCTCCCGCGTCGGCGACCGGCTGGCCACCCTGGATCTCTTCGCCGGCCAGGAACAGGTGGTGCAGGCGCTCGCCGCGGCCGGCACCATGACGATGGGCGACCTCGCCGCGACCCTGCGGGTGCGCCCACCCACCGCCTCGAAGACCATCTCGCGGCTGGCGGCACTCGGTTTCGTCGAGCGCCGGGCCGAGGCGGGCGACGGCCGCATCGTGCGCGTGCGCCTTACCGAGACGGGGCTGGCCAAGGCCGCCGCCATCGAGCGGATCTGGGACGAGGTCGAGGCCGAACTCCTCGACGGGTTCGACGGCAAGGAGAAGCGCCGCCTGCGCAAGCTGCTGCGCAAGGCGGCCCGCAACCTCGCCGAGGTCTCCGGTGTCACCGGCCACGAGGTCGAGGGCGATTCCGAGATGGACGAGGACGAGCCCGACACCCTCGCGGTGCCGGAGGCGCTGTAGCGCATCGGGCGAAGCCTCGAGACGGCGGATCGCCCGGGGTCCGATCAGCGAATCCGGAAGGGCTCCAGATCTTTCGATGCGCGCCGACGCGCGGCGATCTGGGACCGGACCTGGACGGGCGAGAGACGCGGCGGCTCCAGGGAAGCGGCCGGAGGGAAGGCTTCGGAAGCCCCTTGCGGCGTCCCGCTCCTGCGCGTCATGCCCGAGCCGGCATGCACCTGGCGGCGCACGCGGCGCCCGGCCTTCCGGTCCCACAGGAGCGCGAGGCGCGTGACGATCCGGTCGAGCAGCCACAGGAGCGCCGACAGGATGATCGCGAGGCTGCAAGCCACCCCGATCAGCAGGCCACAGAGCCCCGGCGCTGGGAAGACCATCAGGCTGATCAGACCGATCGTGGCAAGCAGCGGAATCGTCTTCGCCGTCATCGGCCCTCCGCCGAGATCCTTCCGCCGGGTTATGGCGCGTCGAATCATAAAATTCTGTCGACGCGCCTCGGAATCGCCGCCGGATTCCATGGGTGGGGCATGATTTTGCCGCCGTGGCGGGTCCGCCCCGACGGCGGCGCGGGTGTCCGCCGAAAGGTCCCTGTTCTAAAGCTCCGCCGGTCGCGCCATCCGCATCGGGCGGAACGCCGCAAGTCGGGATCGAATCGTGTTGCAAGAGACGGGGGCTGAGCCGGCGCCGAGCCGCCACCGGATCGCGCCGAACCGGCGACTGATCGGCATTGCCCTGATGTGCGGAACGCTGGCGTTCTTCGCCTGCCTCGACGCCTCGGCCAAGACGCTCGCCGGGATGGGCGTCGACCCGCTTCTCTCGACGTTCATGCGCTACGCGGTGAATGTCGGCCTGGTGCTGATGGTCCTGAACCCGGTGCGCACGCCCGGCGTCGCGCGCACGAACCGCCTCACCCTGCAGGTCCTGCGCTCCCTGCTGCTGTTCGGCTCGACAGCGCTCAACTTCCTGGCCCTGCGCAAGCTCCAGCTCGCCGAGACCCTGTCGATCCAGTTCGCGACGCCCCTGATGGTGGCGCTGCTCGCGGGGCCGCTGCTCGGCGAATGGTCGTCGCCGCGCCGGCTCGTGGCGGTGGGGATCGGCTTCCTCGGCGTCCTCGTCATCGTCCGGCCGGGTGTCGGCGCGTTCCAGCCGGCGGTGCTCCTCAGCATCGGCAACATGCTGTGCTACGCGTTCTACGTGCTCACCACGCGCAAGCTGGCGGCGGTCGATTCCACGGCCACCACGGTGTTCTACTCGGGGCTCGCGGGCCTTGCGGTGATGAGCCCGCTCCTGCCCTGGATCTGGACCACGCCCGCGACCTGGGTCACCTGGGCCCTGCTGATCGGGGTCGGCCTGTTCGGCACGATGGGGCACTGGCTGCTGGTGCTGGCTCACGCCCGCGCACCCGCCAACGTGCTCGCGCCCTTCATCTACACGCAGCTCGTGTGGTCGCTGATGCTGGGCTACCTCGTCTTCGGCGACGTGCCGAACCGATGGACGCTGATCGGCGCGTCCATCGTCATTGGCTCGGGCCTCTACCTGCTGGCCCAGGAGCGGCGCCGGCCTCAGCGGTGACGGCGGTGGTGCCGATGGCGCGAATGCATGCGGGTGCGGTAGGCGCGACGGCCCGGATCGATGCCCAGCGCCCCGTTCACGGTGCCGACCGCACCGCCGACGGCGCCGCCGACGATCCCGCCCACCGGACCGGCGACACGATCGCCCTCGGCCGCGCCGCGCCGGATGCCGCCGGGCAATCCCTGCGCTTCGGCGGCGCCGGACAGGGCGAAGGCGGACAGAACGAGGCTGGCGGCGAGCAGAGCTTTTCTCATGATGATTCTCCCTGGATCGTTGCGTGCGGGCGACTTACCCGGAGCCCCGGCAGCGCTCGAACGCGTGCGGGACAACGGCCGAGCTTGAAAAAGGTGGCATCGAACGTTCGCGGTGGTTGACCGGGCGTGAAAGCTCGCTGGTCTCGGGCCGGCGCCGCTGCTAGAAGCCGCCGCATGTGCGCTCAGGGTGATCCAAGGACGCGGCCCGGCCTGCCGGCTCCGTCCGCGTCGCGAATTATCAGCCCGGCCTGCGCCTGAGGGCCGCCGCGGCGGACCGATGCGAAGGCCGGGAGGGCGAGGATTCGCCTCCATTCCGCCGGCCCCGGTGGCGCGATCGCCCGCCGACCGCCTTCATGACCGACCCCGCGTCAAAGACTTCACAGATCCCCATGAGCGACCAGACCCCCCCCGCCGGTGCGCCCGCCCGCGACTATTCGAAGACCCTGTTCCTGCCCCGGACCGAATTCCCCATGCGGGCCGGCCTGCCGGTGCGCGAGCCGCTGCTGCTGGAGCGCTGGGCCGCCACCGACCTCTACGGACAGATCCGCGCGACGGCCGCCGGCCGGCCGAAATTCGTGCTGCACGACGGCCCCCCCTACGCCAACGGCAACATCCACATCGGCACGGCGCTGAACAAGATCCTGAAGGACGTCATCGTCCGGGCTCAAGGGGCGCTCGGCTACGACGCCAATTACGTGCCGGGCTGGGACTGCCACGGCCTGCCGATCGAGTGGAAGATCGAGGAGCAGTACCGCGCCAAGGGCCGCAACAAGGACAGCGTACCGGTCCTCGAATTCCGCCAGGAATGCCGGGCCTTCGCCGGCCAGTGGCTCGACACGCAGCGCAGCGAGTTCAAGCGCCTGGGCGTCACCGGCGACTGGGATCACCCCTACGCCACCATGACGTTCCCGGCGGAGGCCACCATCGCCCGCGAACTCATGACCTTCGCGACCACCGGCCAGCTCTATCGCGGCTCGAAGCCGGTGATGTGGTCCGTGGTCGAGAAGACCGCGCTCGCCGAGGCCGAGGTCGAGTACGAGGACGTCGTCAGCGACACCATCTTCGCGGCGTTCCGGCCGACCGCCGGCGCGGCCGGGGATCTGGCGGACGCCCGCGTGGTGATCTGGACCACCACGCCCTGGACCATGCCGGGCAACCGCGCCGTGGCCTATTCGAAGCGCGTCGCCTACGGGCTGTACCGGGTGACGGCCGCCGCCGAAGAGAATTGGGCCAAGGTCGGGGACGCCTACCTCCTCGCCGACACCCTCGCGGTCTCGGTCTTCGCGAGCGCCCGCGTCGAGGGCTTCGAACGCCTGCGCGACGTCACCCCGGCCGAACTCGCCGGCCTGACCCTGGCGCATCCGCTCGCCGGCCACGTCGCCGGCTACGACTTCCCCGTCCCCCTCCTCGACGGCGACCACGTCACCGACGAGGCCGGCACCGGATTCGTCCACACGGCCCCGGGCCATGGCCGCGAGGATTTCGAGGTCTGGATGGCCAACGGAAGGGCGCTCGCCGAGCGCGGCATCGACACCCGCATCCCCTACACCGTGGATGCCGATGGTACCCTGACGGAGGACGCGCCCGGTTTCACGGGAAAACTCGTCCTTAACCACAAGGGCGAGAAGGGCGACGCCAACAAGGCGATCATCGCCGCCCTCACCGAGGCCGGCACCCTGGTGGCGCGCGGCACCCTCAAGCACAGCTATCCCCATTCCTGGCGCTCGAAGAAGCCCGTCATCTTCCGCAACACGCCGCAATGGTTCATCGCGATGGACAAGCCGGTGGAATCGCTGGGCAACCGCACCCTGCGCGAGACGGCGCTCCAGGCCATCGACGACACCCAATGGGTCCCGCCGCAAGGCAAGAACCGTATCAACGGCATGGTCGGCAACCGCCCCGACTGGGTGGTCTCGCGCCAGCGCGCCTGGGGGGTGCCCATCACGGTGTTCGTCAAGAAGGGCACCCACGACGTGCTGCGCGACGACCGCGTGAACGCCCGCATCGCGGACGCCTTCGAGGCGGAGGGCGCCGATGCCTGGTTCACGGATCCGGACGGCGCCCGCTTCCTGAAGCCCGAGCACGATCCGGCCGACTACGAGAAGGTCACGGACGTCCTCGACGTCTGGTTCGATTCCGGCTCGACCCACGCCTTCGTGCTCGACGATCCCGAGCAGTTCCCCGGCCTCTCCGGCGTCAAGCGCCGCCGCGACGGCGGCACCGACACGGTGATGTACCTGGAGGGCTCCGACCAGCATCGCGGCTGGTTCCAATCCTCGCTGCTGGAATCCGCCGGCACGCGCGGGCGCGCACCCTACGACATCGTCCTCACCCACGGGTTCGTGCTCGACCCCAAGGGCCTGAAGATGTCGAAGTCGAAGGGCAACGTCGTCGCCCCCCAGAACGTCATCAAGGATTCCGGCGCCGACATCCTGCGCCTCTGGGTGGCGGCCTCCGACTACGCGGACGACCTGCGCATCGGCCCGGAGATCATCAAGACCTTCGCGGAGACCTATCGCAAGCTGCGCAACTCCGTGCGCTGGATGCTCGGTTCGCTGGCCCATTTCGAGCCCGGCGCGGAGATCGCCCACGCGGATCTGCCCGAACTGGAGCGGCTGATCCGGCACCGGCTGGCCGAACTCGACGGCGAGATCCGCGAGGCCTACGCGACCTTCGACACCAAGCGGGTGGTGGCGCTCCTCAACGGCTTCATGACCGGCGACCTCTCGGCCTTCTACTTCGACGTCCGCAAGGACGTGCTCTACTGCGACCCGGCCTCCTCGGCCGTGCGCCGGGCCGCCCTGCAGGTGATCGACGAGACCTTCCGCCGGGTCACGATCTGGCTGGCGCCCGTGCTGGCCTTCACGGCCGAGGAGGCGTGGCTCGACCGGTATCCGTCGCAGACCGGCTCCGTCCACCTCCAGACGCTGCCGGAGACACCGGCCTCCTGGCGTGACGAGGCCCTGGCGACCCGCTGGCAGACGATCCGCCGGGTGCGCCGGGTCGTGACCGGCGCCCTGGAGATCGAGCGCACGGCCAAGCGCATCGGTGCCAGCCTGGAGGCGGCGCCCACCGTCCACATCGCCGATGCCGACCTGCGCGCCATCATCGCGGGCGTCGACTTCGCCGACATCTGCATCACCTCCGCCATCCGCATCGCGGACGGCGAGGGCCCGGCCGAGGCCTTCCGCCTCGACGACGTGCGCGGCGTCGCGGTGGTCCCGGCCCTGGCCGAGGGCCGCAAATGCGCCCGCTCCTGGCGGGTGACGCCCGAGGTCGGCAGCGACCCGGATTACCCCGACGTGACGCCGCGCGACGCGCGGGCCCTGCGCGAGTGGGACGCGGCGCATCCCGGCACGGACGCCGCGTGAGCGCCGTCCCGGCGAACCGGAACGGGCGCCCGACCCCGTTCCGCCTCGGCCTCGCGGCGCTCCTCGTCACCCTGATCCTCGACCAGGCCTCGAAGCTCGGGCTCTATTTCGGCACCGACCTCGTGCTGACCCAGCCCTGGCGGGTCGCGCCCTTCGCGGACTTCCTCGTGGTCTGGAACCGGGGCGTGTCCTACGGGATGTTCCAGCAGGAGGGCAGCCTCGGGCGCTGGGTGCTGGTGGCCGTCTCCTGTCTCGCGGCCATCGCCCTGTCGGTCTGGATGCGGCGGGCCGAATCGCGCCTGCTGGGCCTCGCCCTCGGGCTGGTGGCGGGCGGCGCCATCGGCAACGCCATCGACCGGGCCGCCTACGGCGCGGTGTTCGATTTCGTGCACCTGCACTGGGGCGGCTGGTCCTGGTACGTGTTCAACGTCGCGGACGCGGCCATCGTCGCGGGCGTGATCGGGCTGATCCTCGACAGCCTCTGGCCCGCGCCCCGGCGCACCGGTTCCGAACGTTGAGGGCGTGCCCGCATTCCGCCTGGAGATGTGATCCGTAAACCACACCGGGGATCGTTGTGCGGCCGAGGCTGGTGCGCTGCGGTCAAGGCGCCATACGATCGCCTGAAACCAGGATCAGGCCGCGTTGGGTCGGATCAGGCGGGATCGGATCGGGCAAATCGGATTCGGGCGAGTCGGAACGGGATCGCGGGACGACGCGGTCATCCGGGCCCGGCCAACCGGGCGGAGAACGGGGATAGCATGATCGGGCATCGCGGTTTGCTGATGGTGGTGGCGGGCGTTCTGACCGCCGGAAGCGCGCAGGCGCAACAGGGCGTGTTCATGCGCGACGCCCTCAGCAACATCGGCCTGATCGAGCCCGAGAAGCCCGCGATCAACTACCGCGAGCGGGCCCCCCTGGTGATGCCGCCCAAGCTCGACAGCAAGGCCCTGCCGGAGCCGCGCAGGCCCGAGGCCTCGGCCCAGTGGCCGAAGGACCCCGAGATCGTCCAGCGCGAACGCGAGCGCGAGGAGGCCCGCAAGCCGATCGCGCGCGGGACGCAGGGCCGGATGAACGACAACAATATGACGCTGTCCATCGACGAGATGCGCGGCGGCCGCCGGGCCGGCGCCCAGGTCCGGACGGAGCCGGGCCGGACCGAGGGTGAGAACGACGACAGGAATTCGTTCTGGTCGAACCCCTTCGGCTTGCGCTCCGCCGAGGCCCAGGAGCCCTCCGCCGTCGAGCCCGACCGCGACGTGCTGACCGATCCGCCGACGGGCTACCGCAAGCCGCCGCGCAAGATCGCGAAGTCGAACGGCGAGCCCGTCAACAACCCCTCGCGCGAGCGCGAGGAATCCGATCCGGGCACCTACCTGCGCGCACGATCCGCGAACTGAGTCCGGGTCCGGGCCGGTGTCGCGTGGGCACCGGTCGCCGTCGAGGACCCACCACGCCCGGCCCCTCCGACGCATGCCCAGTGGCGCGGGGCCGGCGCAACGCCAACATGAGGCACGGCCCCCGCAAAGGCCGGCCGCGGAAGGATCAGCTTTGATGCATCTGTTCAGGAAGGACACGCCCCTCTTCGGACCGACGCGCGGCCATGCCAGCGCGGGCCGGGCGGAAGCCGCGCCCTTCGGGCGCTCCGAGGCGGGCGGACCCGAGGTCAGCGCCTTCGCGCTCGACAATGGCCTCGACGTCGTCGTCGTTCCGGACCACCGCGCCCCCGTCGTGACCCACATGGTGTGGTACCGCAACGGCTCGGCCGATGATCCGCTGGGCCAGTCCGGCATCGCCCACTTCCTCGAGCACCTGATGTTCAAGGGCACCGAGCGGCACCCGATCGGCGCCTTCTCGAAGGCCGTCTCGGGCCTCGGCGGCCAGGAAAACGCCTTCACCTCCTACGATTACACCGCCTATTTCCAGCGCGTCGCCCGCGACCATCTCAAGACCATGATGGAATTCGAGGCCGACCGCATGACCGGCCTCGTCCTCGACGACGCCGTGGTGGCGCCCGAGCGCGACGTGGTGCTGGAAGAGCGCCGCATGCGGGTCGAGACCGACCCCTCGGCCCAGCTCTCCGAGGCCATGGCCGCCTCGCTCTTCGTGCATCACCCCTACGGAACGCCGATCATCGGCTGGATGCACGAGATCGAGGAGCTGAATCGCACCCACGCCCTCGATTACTACAAGCGCTTCTACACGCCGGAGAACGCGATCCTGGTGGTGGCCGGCGACGTGACGCCGGACGACGTCCGCCGCATGGCCGACGACACCTATGGCCGCGTCACGCCCCAGGGCGCCCGGCCGCTGCGCATCCGCGCCAGGGAGCCGGAGCCGAGGGCCCTGCGCCGCCTCGCGGTCGCCGACCCCAAGGTCGAGCAGCCCACCTTGCAGCGGCTCTACCTCACCCCGTCCTGCATCACGGCGCGCGACGGCGAGTGCCACGCGCTCGAACTGCTCGCCGAGGTGATGGGCGGGGGCTCCACCTCCTACCTCTACCGCAAGCTGGTGATGGAACTCGGCGTCGCCGTGAACGCGGGCGCCTGGTACATGGGCTCGGCCATCGACGACACCCGCTTCTCGGTCTACGCGATTCCGGCCGAGGGCGTCAGCCTGGAGAAGCTGGAGGAGGAGGTCGACCGCGTCCTGCGCCGCGTCCCCTCCGAGGCCCTGAGCGCGGAAGCGATCGAGCGGGCCAAGACCCGGCTCGTGGCCGAGACGGTCTATTCCTCCGACAGCCAGTCCTCGCTCGCGCGCATCTACGGATCGGCGCTCGCCATCGGCGAGTCGATCGAGGAGGTCCGCCGCTGGCCCTCCGACATCGAGGGCGTGACGCAGAGCCGCCTCGCGGCCGTCGCCGAACGCTACCTGACGCCGTCCCGGTCCGTCACCGGCTACCTGACCAAGGCCCGTGAGGCCGACGCGGCCTGAAGCGGCCGTCCCACGCCCTTCGCGAGGCAGCGGCTTTCGCCCGCGCCCCCCGCACAGAATGAGGTTTCCATGACCGTGGCCACCACCCATCTGGTCGACAGCACCCGCTCCGCGACGTCGCCGACCCAGGCCGTGCCCGTGGCGGCCGCCCCCGGCATCGAGGCGTGGCACGTCGAATCCCAGGTGGTGCCCCTGATCGCCCTGGCCTTCACCTTCGAGGGCGGCGCGGCGCAGGACCCGGAGGGCAAGGCGGGCGTCGCCCAGATGCTCGCCCGCCTCCTCGACGAGGGCGCGGGCGATCTCTCCTCGGACGCCTTCCAGGAACGGCTCGCGGCCCGGGCCATCGAGCTCTCGTTCCATGCCGGCGCCGACGCGCTGGGCGGCTCGCTCAAGATGCTCGTCAAGCACACCGACGAGGCCATCGAGCTCCTCGCCCTGGCCCTGGCCAAGCCCCGTCTCGATCCCGACGCGATCGAGCGGGTGCGGGCCCAGACCCTCGCCGGCCTGCGCTACCAGCAGAACGACCCCGGCGTGATGGCCTCGCGCCGCTTCTTCGCCGAGGCCTATCCGGGCCACGCCTATGCGCGCCCCTCCTCGGGCACGCCGGAGAGCATCGCGGCGATCACCCGCGACGACCTCGTGGCGATGCACCGCCGGATCATCGGGCGCGGCGCCGTGAAGGTCGCGGCGGTGGGCGCCATCGACGCGGACCGCCTCGCCGAGGCCCTCGACCGCGCCTTCGGCCGGCTCGACATGGCCGCCCCCCTCAAGGCCGTGCCCGAGACCCAGGTGCGAAACCTCGGCCAGCGCCACGTGGTCGACCTCGACGTGCCGCAATCGGTGATCCGCTTCGGCATGAACGGCGTCGCCTGGCGCGACCCGGACTTCATCCCCGCCTACGTCCTGAACCACATCCTCGGCGGCGGTTCCTTCACCTCGCGCCTGTTCCAGGAGGTGCGCGAGAAGCGCGGCCTCGCCTACTCGGTGGGCACCTCGCTCGTCAGCCACCGCGCCGCCTCGATGACCTGGGGCTACACCGCCACCAAGAACGAGCGCGTCGGCGAGGCCCTGTCGGTGATCGGCGAGGAGATCGGCCGCCTCATCACCGAAGGCCCCTCGGACGAGGAGCTGCAGAAAGCCAAGGACTATCTCACCGGCTCCTACGCGCTGGGCTTCGATACCTCGACCAAGATCGCCCACCAGCTCGTGCAGATCGCCTTCGAAGGGCTCGGCATGGACTACATCGCCCGGCGCAACGACCTCGTCACCAACGTGACCCAGGCCGATATCCGCCGCGCCGGCGCCCGCACCTTCGCGGACGGCCGGATGCTGGTGGTGGCCGCCGGCCGGCCCACGGATTTCTGAAGGCCACGAAACGAACGGCCGCGGGGCGGGGCGGACGTTGTCCCGCGGCGGACGTTCGGGGCTGTGCGCGGGCATGGCGGTTGCTAGTTACCGTCCGGGCGCCGACGATGCCGCGCCGCTCACCTTCAAGCTCGGGATCGTCCGAATGACCGCACGCCTCGCCTCCCTGCCGGCCCGCCTCGCCATCGCGGCGGCGACGGTTCTCGCCGCGACGCCCGCCCTCGCGCATCCGGGTCACGAGGCGGCGTCCGGCCTGTCGCACGGCTTCCTGCACCCCCTGACCGGGCTCGACCACGTGCTCGCGATGGTGGCCGTGGGCCTGATCGCGGCGCGCATCGGCGGACGGGCCCTGTACCTCGTGCCCCTGGCCTTCCTCGGCATGATGGTGGTCGGCGGGATCCTGGGCGCCGGCGGCATCGCGCTGCCCTTCGTCGAGATCGGCATCGCCCTCTCGGTCGTGGTGCTCGGCGCCTCCCTCGCCCTGCGGCCCGCCCTGCCGGTCGTCGCCGCCATGGTGCTCGTGGGCGCCTTCGCGGTGTTCCACGGCCATGCCCACGGCGCGGAGATGCCGGAGACCGCCTCCGGCCTGAGCTACGGCCTCGGCTTCATCGGCGCGACCGCCCTGCTGCATGCGGCCGGGCTCGGTCTCGGCCTCTCCGCCGGCCGCCTGATGCAGAGCCTGGCCGCGCTTCGGGTGGCCGGAGCCGGCCTCGCGGTGGCGGGCCTCGGCCTCCTCGCCGGCGCCCTCTGACATCGACACGCCCGACCGATCGCGCGGCCCCCTTCACGGGGGCCGTTCTGGTTTCGAGCGCCCCTCGCAGATCCGGAATCCCCGATGCAACTCACCGGAATCCACCATCTCACCGCTATCACCGCGCGGGCCGCCGACAACCTCGCCTTCTACACGCGCGTCCTCGGCCTGCGCCTCGTGAAGAAGACGGTGAACCAGGACGACGTCTCCGCCTACCACCTGTTCTACGCCGATGGCCTCGCCTCCCCCGGCACCGACGTCACCTTCTTCGACTGGCCGGCGCCTCCCGAGCGGCGCGGCACGAACAGCATCGCCCGCACGGCCCTGCGGGTCTCCGGACCGGCGGCGATCGACTGGTGGCGCGAGCACCTGGCCCGGCAGGGGGTGGCCCACACCGTGCCGGTGGCGCGCGACGGCCGGCTCAGCCTCGACTTCGAGGATGGCGAGGGCCAGCGGCTCATGCTGGTGGACGATGGCGGGGCCGGGGACGCCCACCCCTGGGCGCGGAGCCCCGTGCCGGCCGAGCACCAGATTCGCGGCCTCGGGCCGATTCGCCTCAGCGTGGCCGAGATCGGACGGACCGAGGCCGTCCTGGCCGACGTGCTCGGCATGAGCCACGACCGGAACTATGAGCTGCCCGAGGGCGAGGTCCGCGTTTATCGCATGGGCGCGGGTGGGCCGGCCGCCGAACTCCACCTCGTGTCGCAGCCCGATCTGCCGCCGGCCCGCCAGGGCGCGGGCGCCGTCCACCACGTCGCCTTCCGCATTCCCGACGCCGATCACGCGGCCTGGGCCGACCGACTCAAGGTGACGCGGATGCCCTCCAGCGGGCCCGTGGACCGCTACTATTTCCGCAGCCTCTACTTCCGCGAACCCAACGGCATCCTGTTCGAGATCGCCACGGACGGGCCGGGCTTCGCCACCGACGAGCCCATGGAGACGCTGGGCGAGCGCCTGGCCCTGCCGCCCTTCCTGGAGGGCCGCCGCGCCGAGATCGAGGCGGGGCTGAAGCCGCTCTGAGGACCGGCCCGGAATTAAGAACGATTCCAACCCATTGCACCCTCGTGCGCCTGCGTACGCGCGCCGCCTTGACGGGCCTACCGCAGGTGCGAGAAGACCCCACGCAAAGCTTCAGATTCGAGCGACATTCGAGACGGACCCGTCGATGAGCAAGTTCAACGAGGAGCGTGTGCTGAGCGTCCATCACTGGACGGACACGCTGTTCTCCTTCCGCACCACCCGCGACCCGGCCTTCCGCTTCCGCAACGGCGAGTTCGTGATGATGGGCCTCGAGGTCGAGGGCCGGCCGCTCCTGCGCGCCTACAGCGTCGTCTCGGCCAATTACGAGGAGGAACTGGAATTCTTCTCGATCAAGGTGCCGAACGGTCCGCTCACCTCGAAGCTGCAGCACCTCAAGGTCGGCGACCCGATCATCGTCGGCAAGAAGCCCACCGGCACCCTGGTGCTCGACAACCTGATGCCGGGCCGGCACCTCTACCTCCTCGGCACCGGCACCGGGCTGGCGCCCTTCATGTCGATCATCAAGGACCCGGAGACCTACGAGCGCTTCGAGAAGGTGGTGCTCGTCCACGGCTGCCGGCAGGTGCAGGAACTCGCCTACGGCGAGACCATCACGCAGGACCTGCCTAACCACGAGTTCCTCGGCGAGGTCATCTCGGCCGGGCTGATCTATTACCCCACCGTGACGCGCGAGCCCTTCCGCAATCGCGGCCGCATCACCGACCTGATGACCTCGGGCAAGCTGTTCGAGGATATCGGCTTGGCCCCGATGTCGATCGAGAACGACCGCTTCATGCTCTGCGGCTCGCCGGACATGATCCGCGACACGCGCATGCTCCTCTCCGATGGCGGCTACGAGGAGGGCAACCACGGCGAGGCCGGCCACTACGTCATCGAGAAGGCCTTCGTCGAGAAGTGAGCGCGCCCCGCGCCGTCTTCGTTGCCGGCGCCGGGACCGAGATCGGCAAGACCTACGTCACCGCCGCCCTGACCCGGCGGCTGCGGGCCTCTGGGCGGGCCGTGCGCACCCTGAAGCCGCTGGCGAGCGGCGTGCCCGCCCTCGGCGATCCCGACTTCGTGACGAGCGACACGGCGCGGCTGCTCGCCGCGCAGGGGCTGGCCATCACGCCGGATACGGTGGCCGCCTGCTCGCCCTGGCGCTTCTCGGCTCCGCTGAGCCCCGATCTCGCCGCCGCGCGCGAGGGCCGGTCCCTGGCCCTCGCCGACCTCACCGGCTGGTGCCGGGACGCGATCCGCGCGACGCCCCCCGAGACCACGCTGCTGATCGAGGGGGTCGGCGGCCTGATGAGCCCGATCACCCCGGAGGCGACAGGCCTCGACTGGCTCGAGGCCCTCGGCCTGCCCGCCCTTCTCGTCTGCGGCTCCTATCTCGGCGCGATCAGCCACGCGCTGACGGCGATCGAGACGCTGCGCGGGCACGGCGTGCCGCTCCTCGGCATCGCGGTCTGCGAGAGCGCGGACGCCCCGACGCCGCCCGAGACCGTCGCCGCGGCGATCGCCCGGCACGGAAGGGCCGCGACCGCGATCGTTGCCCGCGACGGCGCGTGTCCGGACGATCTCGCCCGGCTCGTCTGAGAGCAAGCCCGGATCCGCCATCCCGACGGGAGCAATCGGATTTGGCGTGACCCGGTCCGCCCGCATTGGAACGGACGACGCGGTTCGAAACGCCCGCGCTCATTTCGCCCCTGGTCGCCCAAGCGCGCGCGCCTACCTCGCTCGCACGAGGCGAACCGTCGCCGTTGCCGGAGAGCGTGCCCGTGGTTCACGAAGAAACCCGCGCGGAGATCCACGCGGGGGCGCGAACGCCGCATCGAGCCCTGCGACCGGCCGTGATGCTGGGCGCGCTCGGCATCGTCTACGGCGATATCGGCACCTCGCCCCTCTATGCCTTCAAGGAAGCGGTGCGCGCCGCCAGCGCGGGGGCGCCGCCCACGCCCATCGCGGTGACGGGCGCCGTCTCGCTGATCCTGTGGTCGCTGATCCTCATCGTGTCGATCAAGTACGCGGTGCTCATCCTGCGCGCCGACAACCGCGGCGAGGGCGGGATCGTGGCGATGCTGGCGCTGCTCGGGGCCCGCCACGCCAAACCCGGCTCCTGGACCGGCGTGCTCCTGGTGGTCGGCCTCGTCGGCGCGGCCCTGCTCTACGGTGACGGCGCCATCACGCCCGCCATCTCGGTGCTCAGCGCCGTGGAGGGCCTCAAGGTCGAGGCACCCGGGCTCGCGCGCTTCGTGGTGCCGATCACGATCCTGATCCTCGTCGGGCTGTTCCTGGTGCAGAGCCGGGGCGTGGCCTTCATCGGCCGCATCTTCGGGCCGGTGATGCTCGCGTGGTTCGTGGTGCTGGCGCTGCTCGGCTTCGGCGGCATCTGGCACGCGCCGCAGATTCTCGAGGCCGTGAACCCGCTGAAGGCCGTCGAATTCCTGCTGCATGCCGGCTGGCGCGTCAGCTTCGCCATGCTGGGCGCCGCCTTCCTGGCCGTCACCGGCGGCGAGGCGATGTATGCCGATCTCGGGCATTTCGGCGCCGGCCCGATCCGCGCCTCGTGGTTCGGCCTCGTGCTGCCGGCCCTCGTGATCCACTATTTCGGCCAGGGCGCGCTGCTTCTGGTCGAGCCCGACGCCATCGAGAACCCGTTCTACCGGCTCAGCCCCGACTGGGCGCATTACCCGCTGATCGGACTGGCGACGGTCGCCACCGTGATCGCCTCGCAATCGATCATCTCGGGGGCCTTCTCGCTGACCCAGCAATCGATCCAGCTCGGTTTCCTGCCGCCGATGCGGGTGGTCCACACCGCCCGGAACGAGCGCGGACAGATCTACGTGCCGATGGTGAACTGGCTGCTCGCCGCCGCGACCCTGAGCGCGGTCCTGATCTTCGGCTCGTCGGATGCGCTGGCCGGCGCCTACGGCATCGCGGTGGCCTCCCTGATGGCGATCACCACCCTGCTCGCCGCCCTGGTCGCCCTGAAATGGGGCTACAACCCCGTGGCCGTGGTGGCGCTCAACGGCTTCTTCCTGGCCATCGACATCGTGTTCCTCGGCGCCAACAGCGTGAAGCTGTTCGAGGGCGGCTGGTTTCCCCTGCTGCTCGCCGCCCTGGTCGCCTTCCTCATGCTGACCTGGCGCAAGGGCAACCAGCTCGTGGAGGCGGCGCGGACCTCCCTGCGCCAGCCCGAGGACGCGTTCCTGGAGCAGATCCGGGTCGATCCCCCGATCACCCTGCCGGGCAACGCCGCCTTTCTGTCCTCGGCCACCAGCGCCATCCCGCTGCACCTGTCGCGCTTCGTCGAGCGCAGCCACGCCCTCCACAAACGCATCCTCATCGTCACCGCCCGCTACGAGGAGGAGCCCACCCTACCGCGCGACCAGCGCGCCGAGGTCATCGTGATCACGCCGGACATCACGCGGGTCATCCTGCGCTACGGCTTCATGGAGGACGCCTCGGTGCCCGACGGCCTGCGCTGCGCGGTGGAATCGAAGCGCCTGCCCGCCGACTGCCTGCACGACCTCACGATCTTCATCGGCCACGAGACCATCATCCCGAAGAGCGACCAGCGCGGCATGGTGACGTGGCGCGAGGGGATCTACGCCTTCCTGCTGCGCAACGCCGAGCGGACGGGCGCGCATTTCTGCGTGCCGACCCGACAGCTCGTGGAGGTCGGCACCGAGATCGAGATTTGACCCGGCTCGACCAGGGCCCGATGGACTTGCGGCGATCGCTTCGGCTGTCGCACAAGGAGCGGGCGCGGCGGAGGACCCGGCCGGGCCGAATCCCAGAAGCGTAGTGCTGCGATGACCGAACTGGCGCCCAAGGCCCTGGCGATCCGCTTGCGGCAGCAGGCGATCCTCTCCGATTTCGGCGTGGAGGCCCTGCGCGCCACCGAGCTGCTGCCCCTGCTCCAGCGCGCCACCGAGCTCTGCGCCGAGGGCATGGAGGCGGAGTTCTGCAAGGCGCTGGAATACAAGCCGCACCAGGATTGCCTCCTCGTCTGCGCCGGGATCGGCTGGGCGCCGGACGCGGTGGGCTCCACGATCATCGGCGCGGACCTCGCCTCGCCCGCCGGCTACGCCCTCAAGACCGGGCGCCCCGTGATCTCGAACCACCTCGAGAACGAGACGCGCTTTCGCACCCCGAAGCTGATGGCCGATCACGGCATCCGCCGGGCGATCAACGTGCTGATCGCCAACCGCGACGGCAATTACGGCGTGCTGGAGGTGGACGACACCCGCGAGGGCCAGTTCGAGGAGGCCGACATCGCCTTCATGCAGGGCTTCGCCAACCTCGTGGGCGGCGCCATCGAGCGCCAGCGGGCCGAGGCGCGGCTGAAGGCGGCCCTGGAGCGCCAGGAACTCCTGTCGCGCGAGATGAGCCACCGGGTGAAGAACAGCCTCGCGGTCGTCGCGGGCTTCCTCGGGCTCCAGGCACGGGGCTCCGACAATGACGACGTGAAGAGCGCGCTCGCCGATGCCCGCACCCGGGTCGAGGCGGTGGCCCAGGTCCACGACCAGCTCTGGCGCCAGCCGAGCCTGGAGGCGATCGACGTGGCGGGCTTCCTCGACGCGCTCTGCGCCAAGCTGCAGGAGAGCGCCCCGCGCCATCGCCTCGTCTGTCGCGCGGCCCGGATGAACATCCCCGCCGATCTCGCGATCCCGCTCGGGCTCTTCGTCAACGAACTCGTCACCAATGCGATCAAGTACGCCTACGCGGACGGCGAGGGCGAGATCCGGATCGAGGCCCGGCCCGACGGGGCCGGCGGCCTGATCCTCGGGGTGCAGGATGACGGCATCGGCCTGCCGGAGGGGTTCGACCCTTCGGCCGCGCGCAGCGCCAGCCTCGGCATGCGCATCGTCAACAGCCTGGCGCGCCAGCTCGGCGGCGCGCTGCGGGTCGCCCCCGACGTCCAGGGCGCGCAGTTCTCGCTGGTGATCCCGCCGCTGGGGTGAGCGGGTTCCCCTCCCCCTTGCGGGGAGGAGGGCCGCGTCGTGCCATCGATCCCGGACCGATCACACCAACCCGAGCTTCTGCGCCAGGCCGATGCGCTGGAGCTTGCCGGTGGCGCCCTTCGGGATCTCGTCGAGGATCAGGATCTTGGCCGGCACCTTGAAGGCGGCGAGCCGCTCCGAGGCGAAGCCGCGCAACTCCTTCTCGGCGAGGGTCTGGCCCTCGCGCAGCACGATGGCCGCGCAGACATCCTCCCCGAGCTTGTCGTGCGGCATCGCGAAGGTGACGCATTGCGACACGGCCGGGTGGTCCATCAGGATCTCGTCGACCTCGCGCGGCGAGATCTTCTCGCCGCCCCGGTTGATGATCTCCTTGAGGCGGCCCGTGATGGACAGGTAGCCCTCGGGGGAGAGCGAGCCCTGGTCGCCGGTGCGGAACCAGCCCTGGCGCGTGAAGGCCTCGGCATTGGCCTTGTCGTTGTTCTCGTAGCCCGACATCACGTTGTCGCCGCGGATGACGATCTCGCCGGTCTCGCCATTGGGCAGCGGTTCGCCGTCCTCGTCCACGATGGCGATCTCGGGGCCGGCCGCGAGGCCGACCGAGCCGGCGTGGTGCGGGCGCGGCGGCAGCGGGTTGGAGGCCATCTGGTGCGAGGCCTCGGTCATGCCGTAGGCCTCGATCAGGGGCGCGCCGAACACGTCCTCGATCTCCTTCATCACCTGCGGCGGCATGGAGGAGGAGGAGGAGCGGATGAAGCGCAGCGGGTTGGCCTCGATGACCTCGCGGTTGCGGGCGGCGCGGCCCAGGATCGCCTGGTGCATGGTCGGCACCGCCGTGTACCAGGTCGGACGGACCTCGCTCACCCAGCCGAAGAACTTCAGGGCGTTGAAGCCCGGCGTGCAGGAGACCTGGCCCCCGGCCGAGAGCGGCGCCAGGATGCCGGCGATCAGCCCGTGGATGTGGAAGAGCGGCATGATGTTGAGGCCGCGATCCCCGGCCGTGAAGGCCAGGGTGGTGCGGATGTTGCGCGCCGAGGCGCAGACGTTCGACTGCCGCAGGGGCACGATCTTCGGGCGCGAGGTGGTGCCGGAGGTGTGCAGCACGAGGCCGATATCGTCGGGATGGGCCGGCCCCCCCTGCGCGGCCGGCGCGGCCTCGCTCCCCGCGAAGGACAGGGTGAAGCTGCCCGCTCCCGCCTCGGGCGTCGGCGTCAGGCGCACCACCGGCACGCCGAGACGGCCGGCCACCGCCACGGCCGGGCTCTCGGAGCCTTCCGCCACCACGAGCAGCCGGGCGTTCAGGTCGGTGAGGTAGAACGTGAACTCGTCGGCCTTGTAGCTCGGGTTGAGCGGCGCCGGGGTGGTGCCCGCCCCGATGGCGATGAAGGCCGCCGCCATCTCGGGGCCGTTGTCGAGGACGATGGCGACCCGGTCGCCCCGGCCGATCCCGCGCGCGTTCAGGGCCGCGATGGTCCGGTCCGTCAGCGCGCGCAGTTGCCCGAAGGTCAGCGGCACGCCGCCGGGGCTCGACAGGGCGGTGGCATCGTCGGCGCCGGCCTGGATCAGGGCGTGGAGGGTGGTGGCGGCAATCTCGGCCATGGTCATCGTCCTCGAATGTCTGGGGTCAGGCCGGCGTGATGGAGAGGCGCCCCTGCGCCCGCTCCAGACTCTGGGAGAGGAGGCGCATCAGGGCGTAGACGGTGCCGATATGCGGGGTCGGCGTCTCGGTGAGGCGCCCGAGCTCGATGATCGAGCCGACCAGGGCCTCGAGCTCGATCGGCCGCCCGGCCTCCACGTCCTGCAGCATCGAGGTCTTGTGCGCGCCGACCTTCTCGGCCCCCGCGATGCGCCGCTCGATGCCGAGCTTGAAGGTGACGCCGAGGCGGTTCGCGATCGTCTCCGCCTCGCGCATCATGTCGGCGGCGAGCGCCCGGGTCTCGGGGAACTGGCAGATGTCCACCAGGGTGGCGTGGCTGAGCGCGGAGATCGGGTTGAAGCTGAGGTTGCCCCAGAGCTTGAGCCAGATCTCCGCCCGGATGTCGCTGGTCACGGGCGCGCGGAAGCCCGCCTTGATCAGGGTCTGGGCCAGCGACTGCACGCGCGGCGACATCGCGCCGTCGAGCTCGCCGAGGCCGAAGCGGTGGCCCTCGACCACCTGAACCACGCCGGGCTCGGTGAGCACGGCGGCCGGGTAGACCACCGAGCCGATGACGTGCTTCGGATCGAGGTGCTTGGCGATGAGCGCACCCGGATCGGCGGTCTCCAGGTGCGTGCCGGTGAGATCGCCGCCGTGTCCTTGCGAGAAGTACCACCACGGGATGCCGTTCTGCATCGTCACCACCATCGTGTCGGGGCCGATGAGGTGGTGGAGGTCGGCCGCGATCGGCCCGACCTGGTGCGCCTTCACGGTGAGGAGCACGATGTCGTGCGGGCCCGCCTCGGCCATCGACTTGGTGGCCTTGAGGTTCGTCACGTGGATCTCGGAGCCGTCCTCCTCGATCAGCCGCATGCCGTTGGCTTGGATGGCCTCGAGGTTGGCGCCCCGGGCGATGAAGGTGACGTCCTCGCCCGCATGGGCGAGGCGCACGCCCAGGAATCCTCCGATGGCGCCGGCGCCGACGATCGCGATGCTCATGTGGGTGTCCTTGAATCCGTCCTGGAATTCGTTCTGGTCGCGTCCGGGGTCGGGTGTCTCACGAAAACCCGTTCGACAGGATCCCGATGCCGGCGATCTCCACGTCGACCGTGGCCCCCTTCGGGATCGGCCCGTTCCCCACCGAGGTGCCGCAGGCGATGAGGTCGCCGGGCTCCAGGGTCATGTCCCGGGAGAGTTCGGCCACCAGCTCGGCCGGGCGGCGCATCATGTCGGCGAGGGGATAGCGCTGGCGCTCCCGTCCGTTGATCCGCACCGCGACCTCCAGCGCCTCCGGGTCGAGATCCGTGGCGATGACCGGCCCGAAGGGACCGAAGCCGTCCTGGCCCTTGGAGCGCGTCCAGTGGACGAAGCTCGGGTCGGCCTTCAGGGCCTCCAGGGCCGTGACGTCGTTCACGCAGGTATAGCCGAAGATGTGCGCGGCCGCCGTCTCCGGCGTGAGGTCGCGGCCGCGCCGGCCGATCACGATCCCGAGTTCGCCCTCGAACAGGAGGCGGCCGGCGCCCGCCGGCGCCGTGACCGTCTGCCCGCTGGCGAGGTAGCAGCTCGCGGGCTTCACGAAGTAGAGGGGCGCCTCGGGCCGGCTCAGCCCCTGCTTCTCGGCCATCGCGTGGAAGTTGTTCCACAGGGCGATGTACTTCGAGGGCCGGCACGGCAGGTCGAGGGTGACGTCCGCGAGCGGAAGCGTCGCGCCGGTCGGCGTCGGGTCGGCGAAGAGGTCGCCCGTATGGACGGCGATGGTCTCCCCGTCGAGCTGGCCGAAGCCGCTCGCGCCGTCGTGGAGGTAGCGAAGCCAGCGGGCCATGGCGGTCAGCTCCGGGCGATGAACCGGGCGCGCATCGGCTTCAGCACGAAGAGCGCGAGGAACCCGGCCAGGAAGGCCATGCCGGAGGCGGCGTAGAACACCGTCTGCCAGGTGCCGGTCTTGGCCTGGATGGTCAGCAGGATCGGCAGCAGCAGGGCGGCCGTGCCCTTGGCGGTGTAGAGCAGGCCCGCATTGGCGGCCGCGTTCTTGTCGCCGTAAGTGTCGCTGCAGGTGGCGGGGAACAGCGAGTAGATCTCGCCCCAGGCGAAGAACACGAGTCCGGTGAGCAGCACGAAGGCCATCGGGATATGGGCGAACATGCCGAGCGCCAGGATGCCGGCGCCCTCGATCAGGAAGGCGATGACCATGGTGTTCTCGCGGCCGATCTTGTCCGAGACCCAGCCGAAGAAGGGCCGCGTGACGCCGTTGAGCACCCGGTCGATGGTGAGCGCGAAGGTGAGCGCCGGCAGGGTCAGGCCCATCAGGGAGACGGGGACGCCCGCGACCTTGAAGTCCTTGGCGATGGGCGCGAGGGAGGCCGCCGCCATCAGGCCGCCGGCCGCCATCATCACGAACATGAGGTAGAGCAGCCAGAAGACCGGCGTGCGCACCATCTCGCCGGTGGTGTATTGCCGCCGGGTGACGGTGTTCACAGTGGCGCTACGCCCGGCGAGCATGCGGTCCTTGAAGGCGGCGCTCGGCGAGACGAGGAGCAGGGCCGCCAGCATGACGATCAGGCCCTGGCCGAGGCCGAACACCAGGAAGGTGTGCTGGTAGCCGGAATCGCGGATCATGTTGGCGATCGGGATCACGGTGAGGGCCGAGCCCGCGCCGAAGCCGGCGGCGGTGAGGCCGGCCGCGAAGCCGCGCCGGTCGGGGAACCACTTCAGGGCGTTGCCGACGCAGGTGCCGTAGACCGCGCCCGCTCCGACGCCGCTGATCGCGGCCGCCGCATAGAGCATGCCCAGCGTGTCGGCATAGGAATTCATCACCCAGCCGAGGGCGCAGAGGGCGCCGCCGAAGATCGTGACGAGGCGCGGGCCGTACTTGTCGACGAACCAGCCCTCGATCGGCACGAGCCAGGTCTCCATGACCACGAAGATCGTGAAGGCCCACTGGATCGCGGTGCGCTCCCAGCCGAATTTCTGCTGGATCGGATCGACGAACAGCGTCCAGCCATATTGCAGGTTGGCGATCATCGACATGCACAGGACGCCGAGGAACAGCTGGCCCCAGCGGCCGAGCGGCGGCGAATCCACCCCGGCCGCCGCGATCGACGTCGGGCCGGCGGCGGCGGGCGCAATACGCGCAGTCATGGGCGTCTTCCTCGGCTCAAATCTTGTTTAGGCCGTTCGGTTTTATCCGCAGTTATTTTGAATTCAAGAAGCTTTGCCTCGATCAAGCCTTTGCGACGGCTGCAAAATTTTTGGCCTCACCCTGCAAAAAATTTGAGGCGTCGGGCGGTTTGCTCCATTCGACCTCGCTCTTCTGCGACGCAATAAGTCGACGACTGCGTTGCACCATTCCGGTCGCGTCCATCGCTAGACATCCGGATCCAGACATCCGGATGAGGAATACCGGATAGGGAACAAACGCCTGTCTGCACCGTTCCGCTTGGCCGACGACGAGCCGGTCGCACAAGGTGACCGAAGCTTTCACGGGGCACCATCTTCACGGAGATTTTGATGAGCAGCACGACGGACAAGATCAAGGGTCTGGCCAACGAGGCCGTCGGCAACATCAAGCAGGGCATCGGCTCGGCAACCGGCAACGACAAGCTGCAGGCCGAGGGCAAGGCCCAGGAACTGAAGGGCGAGGCCCAGAAGACCGTCGGCGACGCCAAGGACGGCATCAAGGGCGCGGCCCAGAGCGCGGCCGACGCCGTCAAGAAGATCTGAGCCGCCTCGATCGCGCCGCGATCCGACGATCGCCGGGCGCGCATGCGGTGACGCGGCGGCGGGCCCCACCCGCCGCACGCGAGGAACGGCCCGAGCGGGGCTTTCAAGGGCCCGAGCGAGGACTTTCAAGAGCCCGAGCGGGGCTTGCCGGTACACGGTCCCGCAGGCCCCGGCCGGGCGCGCCAGACAAGGATTTTCGACCATGAACCGGGATCAGATCGAGGGTGGGATTCGCAACATCCGGGGTCGCGGGCGTTCCGCGCTCGGAGCGGTGACGGGCCGGGTCCGTCCCCAGGCCGAGGGTGCCTTCGATCAGGCGGCCGGCGCCGTCCAATACGCCTATGGCCGCGCGCGCGATGCGGCCGACGACCTGCACCGGGACGGCACGCAGTTTGTCGAGGAGGCCCGCCACCGGGGCCGGGCCATCGCCGACGACCTGCAGGAGCGGGGCCGCACCTATCAGGGCGAGGCCGTGCGGCGGGGCCGCGTCGTGGCGGCCCGCGCCGACGAGAACAAGGGCACCACGCTGCTGCTGGTCGCCCTGGCCGCCTTCGGCGCCGGCTGGCTGATGCGCCGCACGCGCTGAGGCGACATCGCGCGCCGGGCTGACGCTCAATCCCGGACAGGACGACACCGGCCAACGGGGCCGGTGCCCCATGCGTCGCGCCTAGAGGCGTGACGAGCGCGGGGATTGGCGCTTCTCCTTGGCCTGGTAGAGGGCGTGATCCGCCCGCGCGAGCGTCACCTCGGGTGTTTCCTGACCCGGAAGGCAGGTCGCGACGCCGAGGCTCGCGGAGATGCAGAGCAGGCGCCCGTCGAGGTCGAAGGGCATCAGGAAACAATCCTCGATCGCGGTGAGGAGCCGCGCCTCCGCGGCCGCCCCGTCCGCCTCCCCCACCACCACGAACTCGTCGCCGCCGAGGCGGAACGTCCGCGCGCCGCACGTGGCCGAGGCGCGGTCGAGCCGGGCGGCGGCCTGCGCCAGGAGGGTGTCGCCGGCCTTGTGGCCGAGGCTGTCGTTGACGGCCTTAAACAGGTCGAGGTCGAGCATGATCACCAGATGCGGCGGGCGGGGCGCGGACGCATCGAGAACGTCGATCAGCCGCTCGCGCAGGGCGAGACGGTTGCCCAGCTGCGTGAGGTCGTCGCGCCGCGCCAGGTCGCGCTGGCGCGCGAGTTCCGCGTCGCGCGCCGTCACGTCCCGGTCGATCCCGCGATAGCCGAGCAGGCTGCCATCCGCGTCGAGGAGCGGCACGCCGCTGGTCTCCAGCACGACGATGCGCCCGTCTCGGTGCCGATTGCGGTTGATCAGGCCGGCGAAGGCCCGCTTCTCCGCGACGATGCCGCCGAAGATCTCTCCCACCCGCGCGGCTTCGTCCGCCGGCATGAAGTCGAAGGGGGTCCGCCCCAGCATCTCGCGCGGCTCGTAGCCGAGCAGCGCGAGCGCGTGGCGTGACGCGTAGGTGTAGCGTCCCTGCGCATCCACCTCCCAGATCCAGTCGGAATTGGTGTCGAGCATCCCGTTCAGACGCTCGATCTCGCGGCGGAGATCGTCCGGGCTCGGGGTTGCCGGCAGCGAAGCACCGGACCTTTCGTCAGCCGAAATCCGGCCGGATGCGCGGCGGTTCTTGGTTCGCATGGGCTGGATCGGCGGGCGTTCTCGGTCGACTCTGTTCCGAGACCACGGTCAGAGATAAGGATTGGTATACGGAATCACCCGATCCTCCTAGGCGGGAATCGAACGAGGCGCGGCGGCCGGGCTTGGCGCGGCGCGGGAGACGTCGCCGGAATGCCGATACGCCACTGGGCCGAGTTGACGACGGAGGAGTTCCGGAGCCGCGACATGACGCGCGCCATCGCGGTCCTGCCCGTGGCGGCCATCGAGCAGCACGGGCCGCACCTGCCGCTCGCCACCGACACGATCATCGCCGAGGGCTACCTCGCCCGGCTCGCGGCCCTGCCCGCCGACGACCTCGACGTGCTGCTGCTGCCCGTCCAGCCGGTCGGCAAGTCCGACGAGCATGACGGCTTCCCCGGCACCCTGACGCTCTCCACCGAGACCGCCCTGCGGGCCTGGACCGGGATCGGCGACGCCGTCCGGCGCACGGGCTGCGGCAAGCTCGTCCTCGTGACCTCCCATGGCGGCAACAGCGGCCTCATCGACCTCGTGGCGGGCGCGTTACGCGGGCGCCACGCCATGGTGGCGGTCACCACCGCCTGGAGCCGCTTCGGCTATCCGGAAGGGTTGTTTCCGGAGGACGAGATCCGCCACGGTATCCATGGCGGCGGCATCGAGACCGCGCTGATGCTGGCCCTGCGGCCCGATCTCGTGCGCCGCGCGGCGATCGCGGATTTCACGCCCCGCACGCTGGCGATGGCCCGGAGCTTCACGCATCTGCGCGCCGGGCGGCCCGCCGCCTTCGCCTGGAAGGCGCAGGACCTCAACCCGGCGGGCGCCATCGGCGATGCGACCCTCGGCACGGCGGAGGCGGGGGCCGCCGCCCTTGCGCACGGCGCCCGCGCGTTCCTCGAACTCCTGCGCGACGTCGATCGCTTCGACCTTGTCGACCGACGTGAAAACTTTCAGCCCGCCTCCCTCGCGCCGCGTAACGTCGGCGCACCCGATGGCGAATACCTTTGAGATGAGAGATCCGTCCTCTCCGATCAGGGAGCCCGCATCGTGGCCTTTGCCGTCCCGGCCGGACCAAGCTTCGCCTACGATCCCGCCTCGGGATTTGTCTGGCACGGCGCGGCGCGGCGCCTCACGGAGAGGCGCATGACGCCGGACCGGACGATCCTCGACCAGACGCTCGCCTCCGCCATGGCGGCGGCGCAGGGCGGTGACGGTGAGGCCTATCGCCGCCTGCTGCGCGACTGCCTGCCGGTGATCGCCGGGATGGCACGGACCCAGGGTGTGCGGCCCGACGCGGTGGACGACGTGGTGCAGGACGTGCTGCTGACGATCCACCGCGCGCGGGCGACCTACGATCCGGCCCGCCCCTTCCTGCCCTGGCTGCGGGCCATCACCCAGCGCCGGGCCATCGATCGGATGCGCCGGGCCGGCCGGCGGCCGCAGGAGGTCCACGATCCGATCGCCTACGAGACGCGGGCCGATTCCGGTCCGGCGCCCGGCCAGGGTCTCGAATCGCGCGACCGGGCGCGGATCCTGGCGGAGGCGGTGGCCGCCCTGCCCGAAGGGCAGCGACAGGCTGTGGAGCACCTGGCGCTCGGCGAGCGCAGCCTCGACGAGACGGCGGAACTGACCGGGCGCAGCAAGGGCGCCCTGAAGGTGAACCTGCATCGGGCCCTGAAGGCCCTGCGGCGGACCCTTGGACCCAATCCCGACGAACGGACGCCGGGCCATGAGCGCGAACGAGGGACGCACGATGTCTGACGGCGTCCACTCTCCCTCTCACGACCGTCTGGTCGATGCGCTCGCGGGCGACCTGAAGCCGGTCCGGCGCCTGCCCGCCCCCTCGCTGCGGGCCCTGACCTGGTGCGCGGCGGTCTTCGGCGTCGGCCTCGTGGCGATGCCCTTCGCCGATCTCGACGCCCTGCACATCCGCATGGCGGTGCCGGACCTGCGCTATGCCGCCCTCGGGGCGGTGCTGACCGCCGTCACGGCCGCGCTCGCCGCCTTCCAGACCAGCGTGCCGGGGCGCTCCGCCCTCTGGGTGCTGGCGCCGGTGCTCCCGGCCGCCCTCTGGATCGGGGCCAGCGGCATGGGCTGCCTGCGGGGCTGGGTGGTGCCGGGCACCGACCTGCCCGATGCGCACGAGGTCGGCGGATGCTTCGCCTTCCTGCTCAGCGTCTCGGTGCCATTCTCCCTCGGCCTCGTGCTCATGCTGCGCCGGGCCTGCCCCCTGCGCCCCAACCTGACGGCGGCCCTCGTGGGTCTCTCGGCGGCGGCCGCCGCCGCCGCTCTCCTCGTGCCCTTCCACCCCCACGACGCCACGGCCACGGACCTCGCCCTGCACGGCGTCGCGGTCGGCCTCGTGATCGTCGTCAACCGCCTGGCCGGCGGACGTCTGCTCGCCGGCAAGAGGTGAGGATCGGGCCCGGGCGTACGGCGCTGGGCCCGGTCGGGGGTACTCACACCGGACCTCGTATCAGGCGGCGCGGATCGCGTCCGCGACCTCGCCCGGATACTCCTCGTGCGGGCTCAGGGCGCCGGGGATGAAGGCGCGGGCGACCCGGCCCGTGGCGACGAGCGCGTCCATCTCGGCCCCGGAACGGCGCGGCGCCCGCTCCGGCCGCAGCACCAGGACCGGCGGCAGGCCGGGCGCCTCGAACTGATCGAGGAACGCCTTGCGGTTCTCGACCGGATCGAGGCCCCCGGTGACGAAGGCGGCGGTGCCGAAGCGGCCGCCGTTCTGGCGCGTGATGGCGTGCTTGTCGGCGATCACGCCCGGGGTGACGTGGTCGGGATCGGCATAGACGTGGGCGCGCATCATCCGGCCGATGACGGGCCGGCTGATGTTGATGCGGTAGAGCGCATCGCCGAGGAGCGGCAGTTCGACGGCGCGGCGCAGGCCGGCGAACAGACCCTTGCGCTCCGGCCCCATGGCGGTGGGCAGGGGCCCGCGCCAGGTCGGCGCCACGAGGACGAGGCGCTCGAAGGCCCGGGGATGGCGCCGCGCGGCGGCGATCAGGTAACCGGCCGCGTGGCCCGCCCCGACGCCGAGCGCGTAGGGGCCGGGCGCGGCCGCGAGCAGCGCGTCGAGGAAGGCGTGCATCGTGCCGGGGTTCAGCGGCACGCGGGCCCGGACATGGTCCCCGAAGCCCGGCCAGTCCGGCACGAGGCAGCGATAGGCGTGACCCAGATCCTTGGCGAGCGCGCGCATCTCCACCCGCGCCGAGATCGACGACAGGGCCGGCAGCAAGAGCGCGTCGGGCCCGTTGCCGATCACGTCGTAGGGTGTCGGGACGCGGCGCCCCGCGAAGGCCAGTTCGAAGCTTCGGGCGGAATGGGCCGGTTCGATCATCGCACGCCTCTTCCTTCGCATCCGGGACGATGCCCCCGGCACCAGATGGGGCGGGCCGCCGGCCACGGGCACGCGACCGACCGACGCCCCATCGGCGCCGGATCAGGTGCGCAGAAGCTCGTTGATCGCGGTCTTGGAGCGGGTGCCGGCATCGACGCGCTTGACGATCACGGCGCAGTACAGGCCGGGGCCCGGCGTGCCGTCGGGCAGGTCCTTGCCGGGCGTGGTGCCGGAGACCACCACCGAATAGGGCGGCACGCGGCCGTACATGACCTCGCCGGTGGTCCGGTCGATGATCTTGGTCGAGGCGCCGATATAGACGCCCATCGAGAGCACGCTGCCCTCGCCGACGATCACGCCCTCGGCCACCTCGGCGCGGGCGCCAATGAAGCAATTGTCCTCGATGATGACCGGGTTGGCCTGGAGCGGCTCGAGCACGCCCGCGATGCCGGCGCCCCCGGAGATGTGGCAGTTCTTCCCCACCTGCGCGCAGGAGCCGATGGTCACCCAGGTGTCGACCATGGTGCCCTCGCCCACATGGGCGCCGAGGTTGATGAAGGACGGCATCAGCACCGCGCCGGGGGCGATGTAGGAGCCGCGCCGCACGAAGCAGCCCGGCACGGCCCGGAAGCCGGCCTCCCGGAAATGCTTCTTCTTCCAGCCCTCGAACTTCGAGGGCACCTTGTCCCACCAGTTCGCGCCGTCGGGACCGCCATGGATGATCTCCATGTCGTTGAGGCGGAAGGAGAGCAGCACCGCCTTCTTGAGCCACTGG
Organism: Methylobacterium sp. J-068; assembly: GCF_022829445.1. Classification (GTDB taxonomy): domain Bacteria; phylum Pseudomonadota; class Alphaproteobacteria; order Rhizobiales; family Beijerinckiaceae; genus Methylobacterium. The sequence goes on from NZ_JAKSXY010000073.1 coordinate 35,372, forward strand.
TTGACCTGCCAGTCGTCGCCGGACTTCTCGGCGACGCGGGCCTTGCCGGAATCGAGCAGGTCGAGGGCCTCCTCGACGGCCTCGCGCACGGCGCCCTTGGTGCCGGTGTCGATGCCGGCCCGCTCGTCCCAGGCGGACTCGATGGTGGCGGCGAGGTCGGCATGGGACATGGGGAGGCGCTTTCCGGAACGGGCGATCGGGTCGGGCCCCGTGCTTACAAAAGCCCGTTCGGCCTGTCACCTTCGGGTTCGCGGTGAAACGGCACGTCGAAGGCTCACCCCGCCGTCATCGGCTTCGCGCTGGCATGGCCGCAGGCATCGTAGCGGCGCTCGATGGCGAAGTAGTCCTTCATCGTGGTGTTGAAGTACTTGGCCGAGACGGAGACCTCGCGCTTGACCGGCCGTCCCTCGGAGACGGCGCTCGGCACCCGGTCGATGGTGCAGCACTCGGTCCGGTCGCCGAGGTAATCGAGCCGGGTGGCATAGGCCCGGCCGCCGTGATCGCCGTTCTTGACGATGTCGCGGATCATGATGTCGATATAGGCCTCGTCGGACAGCGTGGCGTTGGTCTCGTGGCAGATCAGGAGACGGGTGGACTGCACGTAGATTAGACAACCCACGCCGACGACCGCCGTCACGACGAAGGCGATTCCGGCCGAGCGCGTGGCCCAGCCCCGCTCCTCCACGTCATGGCGATCCGCCATCGCACCCACACCCCCCGGCTCGACCCCATGACGTCCGACTCGGACGCCGAACGCGCCGGGCCGACCTCATCCGCTTCCACGGGGATAGCCGGAATGTGGTGACAAACCCTTTCGAAAGTCGCGGCAATCCGCACGACCCTGCGCGTGCCGGAGGGTCCGCCCCGTTCAGGGCGCGATGGCCTCGAACCGGGCGCCGAGATCGACGAGGTCGCCCGCGAACGTGGCCAGATCCTCGGCCAGATCGTCGTGGATCGCCTGCGCGGCGTCGGGAAACTCCTCCAGCACGCGGCGCATCAGCGTCGGGGTGATGCGGACCACCTCGGCCGCGCTCGCCGCATCGGCGTCGCACGGGCGCTCGCCGCGCTGGAACAGCGCGAGACGGCCGATCAGGCTCGAACGGCCCACGGTCACGGGAGTCGCGTGGCTGCCGCGCCCGGTCAGGGTCAGGGTGCCCGACATCACCACGAAGCCGCCATCGGCGCGCTCCCCATGGGCGAACAGGCGGTCGCCGGCCGCGAGGTTGCGGCGCTCGGCCGCGAAGGAGAGCAGGCGCAGGGCATCGCGACCCATGAACCCGAACAGGGGGGCGGAACTCAGGATCGCGATGTCGTCGTCGAGCCCCACGGATTGTCCAGCCTCCACGCGCGCGGCCGGAGCTTAGCCGAGACGCGCGGCCGGCGATACGCGCTACGGCAGCAGCTTGTAGCCACCGCCCTCGGTGACGAGGATTGCGGCGAGCGCCGGATTCGGCTCGATCTTCTGGCGCAGGCGGTAGATGTGCGTCTCAAGGGTGTGGGTGGTCACCTGCGCGTTGTAGCCCCAGACCTCGGCCAGCAGCGTGTCGCGGCCCACCACCTCGCGCCCGGCGCGGTAGAGGAAGCGCAGGATCGCGGTCTCCTTCTCGGTGAGCTTCAGTTTGGAGCCGCGCTCGCCCACCAGCAGCTTGGCGCCGGGCCGGAAGGTGTAGGGGCCGATCTGGAAGACCGCGTCCTCGGAGGCCTCGTGGCTGCGCAGGTGGGCGCGGATGCGCGCCAGCAGCACCGCGAACTTGAACGGCTTCGTAACATAGTCGTTGGCGCCCGCCTCCAGGCCCTCGACCGTGTCGTCCTCGGAATCCTGCGCCGACAGCATGATGACCGGCCCGCGATAGCCGTTGCGGCGCATGGCGCGCACGGCCTCGCGCCCGTCCATGTCGGGCAGCCCGACATCCATGACGGCGAGGTCGATGCGGTCGTCGGTCACGCGAGCGACCGCGCTCTGCCCGTCCACGGCGCTGAGCACGGTGAATTCCTCGTTGAGGGCGAGCTGTTCCATCAACGTCTCGCGCAGCGAGGCGTCGTCGTCACAGATCAGCAAGCGATGGGTATTCGGCATCGACCGAAGAACTTTCTGACAAATTCAGGGGCGCGCCGGGGGTCGGCAATCGGCCGGCGACGGGTGAAGGAACGAAGGAACGCGTTGAGCGCAAGCGGGCGATACGATGATGACACGGCCACGCCCTCCCGCTTCCTCACAATTCACGTCGTCCACACATACGCAGCAATCCCGGCTGCGCACAATACGGTTGTGCGCAGCCAAACAACCTCACAACGTGGGCGGAAGACGGGAAGTTTCAGGCCTCCGCCCACGAAATTGCCGCCAGTCACCCGCGCGGGCGACGAGACCGGACCGCGATGAGCGTGACGCGTCGAGGCCTGCCCGTGCCGCAGCGCGCGTCCGCCCGACGTCGACGAGACCGACCGGTGGGTCGGTCTCGTCGAAACCTCGTATAAGTCCCCTCATGACACGAACCACCCTCTCCCGCCTGCGCGTGCGCGCCCTCGTCACCGACCGGACCCGGGGGCTGCTCATCGCCGGTGCCGCGACGATCCCCTGCGCCCTCGGACGGGCCGGCCTCACCCGAACCAAGCGCGAGGGCGACGGCGCCTCGCCGCGCGGTGCGTTCCGCCTGCGCGGCGGCGTCTACCGGCCCGACCATTTCGGCGCCCGGCCCGCGAGCCCCCTGCCCCTGCGCCCCAGCGCCCCCGGCGACGGCTGGTGCGACGATGCCCGCGACCGTCGCTACAACCGGCCGATCCGCCTGCCGGCGCCCGGCGTCGGGCACGAGCGGATGTGGCGGGAGGACGGGCTCTACGACCTCGTGGTCGACCTCGACTACAACCGGGGGCCGATCCGGCGCGGCCACGGCTCGGCGATCTTCCTGCACGTGGCCCGACTGGGCTTCCTGCCGACGGAGGGCTGCGTCGCCCTCCGGCGCGCCGACCTCGTCCGGCTGCTGCGCCGGGTGGGCCCGGGCACCCGCATGCGGATCGGCTGAGCTGCGCTCAGGCGGTGTGCCGCCGTCGCGCGGCGAGGCTCGCCCGCACGGCCTCGTTGAGGCGCGTGTGTGGTTCAGCGCCGAGGCGCGCGACGAGATTCGCCCGGCCCTCGGGCTCGACCGGACCTTCGCCCTCTCCTGCCACGACGACCTCGGGCTCAGGGCGGCCCTCAACGCGGGGTTCGGCATCGGCTACTGTCAGGACGGCATCGGGCTGGCGATGCACGAGGACCTGCGCGCCACCCGCCGCATCCGCGCCCTGTTCGACCGTCCGGGCGAGGCGCTGACGACGTGTCTCGCGGTTCTGTAGCCGGCTCGTCGGTTGGTCGGGCACGTGGCATCCGATCTTTTCCGCTGGAAATAACCCGGCTTCCAAGGCCGTGCGCCGCTGTTCTGCGGGCGGCAGCGCATTTCGATGGATCGGGGTGACAGCCGGATCGGGTGTGGGGCTGTGGCGGCCGGCGCGTCCGGGATCAGGCCGTGCCCGGTTCGGCGGGGCCGGATTCCCGCGTGTCGATGCCGGGCTCGTCGGTGCGCGGGGCCGGTTCGGGCATGGCCGGTTCGGGCATGGCCGGTTCACCCCTGGCCACCCGCTCGCCCTCCTCCAGAAGGTCGAGGGCCTGGGTGCTCATCCGTTCCCAGTCGCGCACCGCCCATTCCGCCTGCCGCTGCATGAAATCCTGCTGGCGCTGAAGCATCGCCGGGATGCTGCGCGCCTCCATCAATCCCTTCACCAGGGTGAGGTTGGCGGTGAGCTGCCGCTGCGTGTTGCGGGCCATCAGCCGGCCCGCCGCACGCAGGTCCGCGTCGACGTCCGTCCGCGCGGTGCGGCTCGCCGCGACGAGGCGCTCGAAGAAGTCCTCGATGACCTCGGCCACCCCGTCGCGGGCGGCCTCGGTCCGCTGCGGCACCGGGTCATGCGGCGGTTCGGATTCGTTCGTTGACATCGGCGCGTCTCCCGAAGCCGGAGCCCGACGGACCCCGCCGGGACCGCACCGATCCGGCGCGGTCCGTCTTCCTGATGCCGCCCTTCCGCCTGAGCGCCGTCTCCCCTGCGCGGCTTTCCGGGCTCCGGAGACCGGGCTTTCTCTAGTGACCGGCCTTCTTCGGCCCGTCCTTCCTCGGCATGTAGAGGTCGGTGATGGTGCCCTCGAAGGCCTCGGCCGCCAATCCGATCGTCTCCGACAGGGTCGGATGCGGGTGGATGGTCAGGCCGATATCCTCGGCATCCGCCCCCAGCTCGATGGCGAGCGCGGCTTCCGCGATGAGGTCGCCGGCCGACGGCCCGACGATGCCGCAGCCGAGGATGCGGTCGGTCTCGGGATCGAACAGCACCTTGGTCAGGCCCTCCTCGCGCCCGAGCGCCAGGGAGCGCCCGGAGGCCGCCCAGGGGAACACGCCCTTGCCGACCTTGATGCCCTTCGCCTTGGCCTCGTTCTCCGTCATGCCGACCCAGGCCACCTCGGGATCGGTGTAGGCGACCGAGGGGATGACCTTGGCGTCGAAGGCACTGGCCTTGCCGGCGGCGACTTCCGCCGCGACCTTGCCCTCGTGCGTCGCCTTGTGGGCGAGCATCGGCTGGCCGACCACGTCGCCGATGGCGAAGATGTGTGGCACGTTGGTGCGCATCTGCCGGTCGACGGGGATGAAGCCGCGCGCGTCGACGGCGACCCCGGCGGCCTCCGCACCGATGCGCTGGCCGTTCGGGCGCCGCCCCACCGAGACCAGCACCTTGTCGAAGGTGTCGGTCGCCGGCGCGGTGCCGCCCTCGAAGGAGACCTTCAGGCCCTCCGGCGTCGCCTCGACGGCCGTGACCTTGGCCTTGAGGTGGATGGCCTCGTACTGCTTCGAGATCCGCTTCATCAGCGGCGTGACCATGTCCTTGTCCGCACCTGGGATGATCTGGTCCATCAGTTCGACGATGGTCACCTTCGAGCCGAGCGCGTGGTAGACGGTCGCCATCTCCAGTCCGATGATGCCGCCGCCGATCACGAGGAGCCGGGCCGGAACGCCGTCGAGTTCGAGCGCGCCCGTCGAATCGATCACCCGCTCGTCGTCATGCGGGATGAAGGGCATCTGCACCGGCTCCGAGCCGGCCGCGATGATGGCGTGGTCGAAGCCGATCACGCGGGTCTTGCCCTCGTGCTCCACCGCGACCTGGTTCGGGCTGACGAAGCGGGCCTCGCCCGTCACCACCGTGACCTTGCGCTGCTTGGCCAGCCCGGTGAGGCCGCCGGTGAGGCGCTTGACGACCCCGTCCTTCCACGCGCGCAGCTTGTCGATGTCGATCTGCGGCGCGGTGAAGGAGATGCCGTGCGCCGCCATGGCGTGGCTCTCGTCGATGACCTTGGCCGCGTGCAGCAGGGCTTTGGACGGGATGCAGCCGACGTTGAGGCAGACGCCCCCGAGGCTCGGCCAGCGCTCGACGAGCACCACCGACTGGCCGAGATCGGCCGCCCGGAAGGCGGCGGTGTAGCCGCCGGGGCCGGCGCCGATGACGAGCACCTGCGCCCGCATCTCCTCGCCGGAGACCGGAGCCGCGCCCTTCGGCGCGGGCGCCGAGGCGGCGGCGCCCGGAGCCTGAGCCGACGAGCCGTAGCCGGCCTGGCCCTCGCCCGGCGCGTGGCCGGCCGAGGCTCCCGCCGGGGACCCGCCCGTGCTCGTGGTGTCGGTCACCGTGGGTTTCGGCGAACCCGTGGCGGCGGCGGCTCCCGCCATCACCAGGATCAGGTCGCCCTGGGTGACCGTATCGCCCGTCTTGATCTTCACCTCCGCGACCGTGCCGGCCACCGGGGACGGGATGTCCATGGTCGCCTTGTCGGATTCCAGCACGATGATCACGTCGTCGACCGAGATCACGTCGCCGGGACTGACGCTGACCTCGATCACGGGCACGTTCTTGAAGTCGCCGATATCCGGCAGGTGGACGTCGTTGCTGCTCATCGCTTCACCTCACTCGTTTTTTTCCGCGCAACCGGGCCTCGCCGTCAGACGACGAGGCGCCGGACGTCCTCGAGGACGTGGGCGAGGTGGCGGGCGAAGCGCGCGGCGAGCGCGCCGTCGATGACGCGGTGATCGTAGGAGAGCGCGAGCGGCACGATCAGGCGGGGCTTGAACTCGGTGCCGTTCCAGACGGGCGCCATCTTCGAGCGGGCGACGCCGAGGATCGCGACTTCCGGGGCGTTGACCAGCGGCGTGAAGGACGTGCCGCCGATGCCGCCCAGGCTCGAGATCGAGAAGGTCGCGCCCTGCATGTCGGACGCCGCGAGCTTGCCGTCGCGGGCTTTCGCCGAGATCGCGCCGAGATCGCGGCTGATCTCGATGATGCCCTTGCGGTCGGCATCCTTCACCACCGGCACCACGAGCCCGTCCGGCGTGTCCACGGCGACACCGATATTGTAGTAGCGCTTGAGGATCAGCGCGTCCTTGTCGGGCGAGAGCGAGGCGTTGAATTCGGGGTGCTTGCGCAGGGCCGAGACGGCGGCCTTGATCAGGAAGGCCAGCAGGGTGACGCGGTAGCCCTTGTCCTTGAGCTCCTTGCCGGCATTGTCGAGTTCCCTGCGGTAGGCCTCCGTCTCGGTGATGTCGGACTCGTCCTGGTGGGTGACGAGCGGCACGTTGAGCCAGGACCGGTGCAGGTGCGCGCCGGAGATCTTCTTGATCCGCGACAGGGGTTGGGTCTCGATCGGGCCGAACTTCGCGAAGTCGACGGCCGGGATCTCGGGGATGCCCATGCCGCCGCCCGAGAAGGCGGCCGTGCCGGAGGCGGCGGGTGCGGGAGCGGCCGAGCGCGTGAGGTGCCCCTTCACGTCCTCCTTGGTGATCCGGCCCTTCTCGCCGGTGCCCTTCACGGCGGTGAGGTCGAGGCCGAGTTCGCGGGCCAGCCGCCGCACGCCGGGGCTGGCATGGACCTGCGAGAAATCGGGGAGGTTGCCGGCGGGCGCGGCCGGAGCGGGCGCGCTCGGAGCGGCGCTCGGGGCCGGCTCCTGCTTGGCCACGAGGGCGGCGCCGTCGGCGCCGGCCGGGGCCTCGGCGGCCTTCTCGGCCCCCTTCGAAGCGCCGTCCTTGGACGCCTCACCCTTGAACACGAGGAGCGGCGAGCCCTCGCTCACCTTGTCGCCGAGCTTGACCAGGATCTTCTCGACCACGCCGGCGCTGGGCGAGGGCACGTCCATCGTCGCCTTGTCGGATTCCAGCGACACCAGCGGGTCGTCGGGCCCGATCGTGTCGCCCTCCTTCACGTGGATCTCGATGATCGGAATGTCCTTGAAGTCGCCGATGTCCGGAATCTGGATCTCGATACCCACTGCGCATTCTCCCTGGTGAGTCGGAGCCTCTCGCGGGCTCCCTCAGGCGGTCCGTTCGATGAAAGGGTCGGGAATTCGGGGCGCTGACCACCGGCCGCCAGAAACGGGCGGCCGGCGCAGCGCGGCGCGGATCAGACGGTCCAGGGTGCCGGCCGGTCCGTGTCGATGCCGTACTTGACGATGGCGTCGGCCACCGTCTGGGCGGGAATCATGCCGTCCTCGGCGAGGCTGTGCAGGGCCGCCACGACGACCCAGTGCCGGTTGACCTCGAAGAAGTCGCGCAGGCGGACCCGGTAATCCGAGCGGCCGAAGCCGTCCGTTCCCAGGACGCGGTAGCGCCCGGGCACCCAGGTGCGGATCTGGTCGGCGAACAGGCGCATGTAGTCGGTCGAGGCGATCACCGGACCGGTGCGGCCGGCGAGACACGTCTCGACGTGGGAGAGGCGCTTGCCCTTCAGCGGGTGGAGCAGGTTCCAGCGCTCGGCCGCCATGGCGTCGCGGCGCAGTTCCGTGAAGCTCGGGCAGCTCCAGATGTCGGAGCCGATCCCGAAATCCTGCTCCAGCAGTTCGGCGGCGGCGATGACCTCGCGCAGGATGGTGCCCGAGCCCAAGAGCTGCACCCGGTGGCCCTTGGTCTTCTCCTTCGGGCCTTCCCTGAACAGGTACATGCCCTTGATGATGCCGGCCTCCGCGCCCTCGGGCATGCCCGGGTGCTCGTAGTTCTCGTTCATCACGGTGATGTAGTAGAACACGTCCTCCTGCTCGGCATACATCCGGCGCAGGCCGTCCTGCACGATCACCGCGACTTCGTACGAGAAGGTCGGATCGTAGGAGACGCAGTTCGGGATGGTCGACGACATGAGGTGGCTGTGGCCGTCCTCGTGCTGCAGGCCCTCGCCGTTCAGGGTCGTGCGCCCGGCGGTGCCGCCGATCATGAAGCCGCGCGCCCGCATGTCGCCGGCCGCCCAGGCGAGATCGCCGATCCGCTGGAAACCGAACATCGAGTAGTAGACGTAGAACGGGATCGTCGGCGCGTCGGAGTGGGAATAGGACGTCGCGGCCGCGATCCAGGACGACATCGCGCCCGGCTCGTTGATGCCCTCCTGGAGCATCTGACCGTTCTTGTCCTCCTTGTAGTACATGAGCTGGTTGGCATCCTCCGGCCGGTAGAGCTGGCCGACCTGGGAGAAGATGCCGAACTGGCGGAACATGCCCTCCATGCCGAAGGTGCGGCTCTCGTCGGGCACGATCGGCACGATGCGGTTGCCGATGTTCTTGTCGCGCAGCAGCGTGTTGAGGATGCGCACGAAGGCCATGGTCGTCGAGATCTCGCGGCCGGCCGTCTCCTTGAGCTGGGCCGAGAAGGCCGAGAGCGGCGGGATCTCCAGGGCCTGCGACTTGCGCCGCCGGGCCGGGAGCGGACCGCCGAGCGCCTCGCGCCGCGCCATCAGGTAGCGGTGCTCGGGGCTGCCCTCGGGGAACTTGATGAAGGGGATTTCCTTCAACTGGTCGTCCGTGAGATCGATCTGGAAGCGGTCGCGGAACTGCTTGAGGACCGCCTCGCCCATCTTCTTCTGCTGGTGGGTGATGTTCTGGCCCTCGCCGGACTCGCCCATGCCGTAGCCCTTGACGGTCTTGGCGAGGATGAGGGTCGGCTGGCCCTTGTGCTTGGAGGCGGCGCTGTAGGCGGCGAAGACCTTGCGCGGGTCGTGGCCGCCGCGGGTCAGGCGCCAGATGTCGTCGTCGCTCCAGTCGGCCACCAGGGCCGCCGTCTCCGGATACTTCCCGAAGAAGTGCTCGCGCACGTAGGCGCCGCTCTTCGACTTGAAGTCCTGGTACTCGCCGTCGACGCACTCCTCCATCAGGCGCGCCAGCATGCCGGTGGTGTCGCGCTGGATCAGGGCGTCCCAGCCCGAGCCCCACAGCACCTTGATGACGTTCCAGCCCGCACCCCGGAAATCGGCCTCGAGCTCCTGCACGATCTTGCCGTTGCCGCGCACCGGCCCGTCGAGGCGCTGCAGGTTGCAGTTGATGACGAAGACGAGGTTGTCGAGTTTTTCACGCGCGGCGAGCGCGATCGCTCCCAGGCTCTCCGGCTCGTCCATCTCGCCGTCGCCCATGAAGGCCCAGACCTTGCGGCCGTCCGTCTGCGCGAGGTTGCGGTGGTGCAGGTAGCGCAGGAAGCGGGCCTGGTAGATCGCCATCAGGGGGCCGAGGCCCATCGAGACGGTGGGGAACTGCCAGAAATCCGGCATCAGCCAGGGATGCGGATAGGAGGACAGGCCCTTGCCGCCGACTTCCTGGCGGAAGCCGAGGAGCTGCTCTTCCGTGAGGCGCCCCTCGAGAAACGCGCGGGCGTAGACGCCGGGCGAGGAATGGCCCTGCACGTAGATGAGGTCGCCGCCGTGATTGGCGTCGGCCCCGCGCCAGAAATGCATGAAGCCGGTGTCGTAGAGGGTGGCGGCCGACTGGAAGCTGGCGATGTGGCCGCCGAGCTCGGAGGAATCCTTGTTCGCCCGCAGGATGATCGCGATGGCGTTCCAGCGGATCGCCGAGCGGATGCGGTGCTCGATCGCCCGGTCGCCCGGATGCGGGTCCTGGTTCTGGGGAAGAATCGTGTTCAGGTACGCGGTATTGGCCGAGTAAGGGACCGGTGCGCCCTTCTTGCGGGCCCCGTCGATGACCTGCTCGATCAGGTAATGGGCTCGCTCCGGGCCGTCGACGTCGAGAACGCCGTCCAGCGAATCGAGCCATTCCTGCGTCTCGATGGGGTCGAGGTCGCGGCTACGCTCCATGGGCATCCTCCTTCGAATTATATGCGGGTCAGGGAACCCGCTTATTTGACTGAGCGCCGCCGAGCAGCGTTCGTGCCAATGTCAGCCAAGCGCTTTTCGTCTTTTCTGGCAATGGCTTCCATGAACGGCGCGGTATTTGGTCTGCGGAATTTGTTACGGGTTTCAGTTTTTTTGTCCGATTTCCCGGACATGGCGCGCCGGTTTTGACGGAATGGCGCGGGCTCTCGCACGTGCGTGCGGATCCTAACGGCACCGCACGCGCGAGCGGATCGCCGGCGCGATGCCTCACCCCCGGCGCGAGGAGCCGCGCACGATGAGGCGCCCGCTCAGCGTCACCTTGCGCACCGGCTGGTCCGGTGCCCTCAGGCGATCGAACAGGAGCGTCATCGCCTCGGCGCCGATCTCCGCCACCGGCTGCTCGATCACCGTGAGGCCGGGTTCGACGAGGTCGGTCCAGGCCTCGTTGTCGAAGCCCGCGAGGCCGAGGGCCCCTGGAACCGCGAGCCCGAGGCGCCGGGCCGCGCGCATCGCCCCCATCAGCATCAGGCCGTTCGACAGCACGAGCGCGTCCGGGCGGTCCGCCCGCGCCAGCCAATCCGTCAGCACCGCCTCGGCGGCGGCGGCGTTCGGGGGCACCACGCGCGCCAGCGATTCGGCCCCGAACCGGCGCAGCGCGCCCTCATAGCCCGCACGGCGCTCCTGGGCGGTGGAACTCGTGGAGCCGAACAGGCCGCCGATGCGGCGATAGCCCTGCGCCCAGAGGTGTTCGACCAGCAGGCCGGCGGCGGAGACGTTGTCGAGGACCACGCTGTCATGGGCCCCCGGCGGACCGGCGCGATCGATGAACACCGCCGGCACGTCGAGGTCGCCCGCCTTCATCGCCTCGGCGGTGATCCGGGTCGGCGCGAAGATCAGGCCGGTGACGCGCTCCTCCTCCATCAGGCGCAGGTACAGGGCCTCGCGGGCCGGGTCCTCGTCGGTGTTGCAGAGGATCACCCGCATGCCGGCGGCGTAGGCCGCATCCTCCACCGCCCGGCTCACCGCCGTGAAGAACGGGTTGCGGATATCGGCGACGATCAGCCCGATGGTCCGGGTCGATTGCGAGCGCAGGCGGCGGGCCGAGAGGTTGGGCCGGTAGCCCGTGGCGCGCACCGCCGCCTCGACCTGGCGGCGCAGCGCCTCGCTGACCGGCCCACGCCCGAGGGCGCGGGACACCGTCGCGGTCGACACCCCCGCCGCGCGGGCGACATCGCGGATTCCCACACTCATCGGTCGGCAAACGTTTTCAGCGGCATGCGCTGTTCTGGCATCGCTACGCCCGAGCGGCAAGCGGGGCGTAGGCACTATTTCGCTAAAATTCGTTGACTTCGGACGTGAAAACGTTTTCAGTGGCATTAACAGACAACACGGGAGGAGCACGCCATGCTCGCACCGACGCCACAGATCAGTCCGCGCCTGCTCATCCGCCTCGGGGCCACGCCCACAACCAAGGATGAGGCCATTCGCGAGGCGGCTCAACTGCTGATCGCGGGCGGCTGCATCGATCCGGCCTACGAGGCCAGCATGCTGCGCCGCGAAGGCGTGGCGAACACCTATCTGGGGCACGGAGTCGTCATCCCGCACGGCATGGTCGACGACCGCCACCACGTCCGCGAGAGCGGACTCGCCGTGCTGCAGGTTCCCGCCGGAATCACGTGGCACGACGGGCAGGTGGCGTACCTCGTCGTCGCCATCGCGGCCCAATCCGACACCCACATCACGGTGCTGCGCCGGCTCACCCGCCTGATCCAGGACGAGGCGCGCCTCACCGCCCTGCGCACCACCACGCGCAAGGAGGAGATCGCGGCCGCGCTGACCGAGGATGCGGCGGCGCCCCGCGCGACCGGCCCGGCCACCGACCTCAGCCAGCGCTTCGAGTGGACGGTGGATTACCCGACCGGCCTGCATGCCCGACCCGCCTCGCACTGGGTCGAGGTGGCCCGGAGCTGTCCGGCCCGGATCCAGGTGCGGCACGGGTCGGAGGTGGCCGACGCCAAGAACCTCATCGCCCTGCTCCAGCTCGGCCTGCGCTGCGGCGACGACGTCACCATCTCGGCCGAAGGCGACGACGAGGCCGGGGCGCTCTCGAAGATCTGCAAGGCGGTGACCGGCCTCAGCGCCGGCGAGAAGGCCGCGGCCAAGGCGGCGGCCGACGCCGCCGCGCGGGCCACCGGGCCGGTCGCGGGCTGGAACCCGGCCGACGCGCCGCGTACGCTGGCGGGCCTCGGCGCCTCTCCGGGCCTCGTCATCGGCCCCATCCACGTGCTCAGCCTCGCCGAGGTCGCGGTGCCGGACGAGCCCGAGCCGCTGACCAGCGGCGGCGACCGCCTGCACGCGGCCCTGGAGGCCACGGACGGGCAGCTCCGGGCCCTCGCCGACGACACAGAGCGCCGCCTCGGCAAGGCCGATGCGGGGATCTTCAGGGCCCAGGGCGAACTGATCGCCGACACCGACCTCATCACCCTGGCCTGCCAGCTCATGGTGGAGGGCCACGGCGTCGCCTTCGCGTGGAACCAGGCGGTGGAGCGGATGGCGGACAAGCTCTCCGCGCTCGGCAACCCGGTGCTGGCCGCCCGCGCGGCGGACCTGCGCGACGTCGGCCGGCGGGTGCTGGCCCAGATCGACCCGGCCCTGAAGAGCGGCCACGACCTACCGGACGTGCCCTGCATCCTCGTCGCGCCCGACCTCGCCCCCTCCGACACCGCCGGGCTCGATCCCGCCCGCGTCATCGGGCTGGCCACGGCGCAGGGCGGACCGACCTCGCACACCGCGATCCTCGCCCGCACGCTCGGCATCCCCGCCATGGTGGCGGGCGGGGCCACGCTGCTGGCCCTGGAGAACCGTACCCAGGCCATCCTCGACGGCGGCACGGGGCGCCTCTACCTCGACCCGAGCGAGGCCGACCTCGCCTCGGCCCGGGCCTGGAGCGCGCGCCAGCGCGCCAAGGCCGAGGACGAGGCCCGCGCCCGGGCGCTGCCCGCCCGCACCACGGACGGACACGCGATCGCCATCGGCGCCAACGTCAACAACCCGGAGCAGGTGCCGCTGGCCCTCGACCAGGGCGCGGAGGGCGTCGGCCTGATGCGCACCGAGTTCCTGTTCCTCGAGCGCGGCGACACGCCGAGCGAGGACGACCAGTACGCCACCTACCGGGGCATGCTGGAGGCCCTGTCCGGCCGGCCCCTGATCGTGCGCGCCCTCGACATCGGCGGCGACAAGCAGGTGGCGCACCTTCACCTGCCGAAGGAGGAGAACCCCTTCCTCGGCGTGCGCGGCGCCCGGCTGCTCCTGCGCCGGCCCGACCTGATGGAGCCCCAGCTGCGCGCCCTCTACCGCGCGGCGAAGGACGGCGTGCCGGCCGGCGCCCCGCGGGGCCAGCACGCGCCGCTCTCGATCATGTTCCCGATGATCACCTCGGTGCCCGAGGTGCTGGCCCTGCGCGCCCATTGCGAGCGCATCCGGACCGAACTCGACGCGCCGGAGGTCCCGCTCGGCATCATGATCGAGGTGCCGGCCGCCGCGATCCAGGCCGACGCGCTGGCCCGCCACTGCGACTTCTTCTCGATCGGCACCAACGACCTGACGCAGTACGCGCTCGCCATCGACCGCCAGAACACCGACCTCGCCCCGGAGGCCGACAGCCTGCACCCGGCGGTCCTGCGCCTGATCCACATGACCTGCGAGGGGGCCGCCCGGCACCGGCGCTGGGTCGGCGTCTGCGGCGGCATCGCGGGCGATCCGTTCGGCGCCTGCCTGCTCGCCGGCCTCGGCGTGCACGAACTCTCGATGACGCCCCGGGATGTCTCTGCCGTGAAGGCGCGGCTCCGGGCCTCGGAGATCGGCGAGTTGCGGGCGCTGGCCGCCCGCGCCTGCGCCCAGGAGGACGCGGCCGGCGTCCGGGCGCTGGCCCGCGAACGGACGGGAGACGCCGCATGAATCCGCTCGCGACCCACGTCGTCACCGTCACCCTCAACCCGGCCCTCGACCAGACCGTGGTGCTCGACGCCCTCACGCCCGGCGCGGTCCACCGGGCCCGCAGCGTACGCAAGGATGCCGGCGGCAAGGGCGTCAACGTGGCCGCCTGCCTCGCCGATTGGGGCGTGCCCGTGGCCGCGACCGGCGTGCTCGGCCAGGACAACGCCGCGCCGTTCCAGGCCCTGATGGACGCCAAGGGCATCGAGGACCGCTTCGCCTGGATTCCGGGCGAGACCCGGACCAACCTCAAGCTCCTCGACGGGGCCACCGGCGACACCACCGACATCAACCTGCCGGGGCTGCGCCTGACGGCGGACGCCCTCGTGACGGTCCGGGCGGTGCTGCGCGAGCGCGCCGCCCGCGATGCCCTGGTGGTGCTCGCCGGCAGCCTGCCCGGCGGATTGCCGGACGACACCTATGCCGGCCTCACGGCGGACCTGCGCGCGCGCGGCGCCCGCGTGATCCTCGACGCCTCGGGCCCGGCGCTCGCGGCCGCCCTCGCGGCCCCGGTCGGTGCCCTCCCCTTCGCGATCAAGCCGAACCGGCATGAGCTCGAGGAATGGGCCGGGCGCGCGCTGCCGACGCTGGCCGACGTGGCCGATGCGGCCCGGGACCTGCGGGCGCGCGGCATCGCCCTGGTGGCGGTCTCGCTCGGGCCCGAGGGGGCCCTGTTCGTCTCGGACGCGGAGATCCTGCGCGCGCTCCCGCCGCCGACCGAGATCGCCAGCACGGTGGGGGCGGGAGACGCCCTGGTGGCCGGGCTCGTGGCCGGGCTGCATGCCGGCCTGCCCCTGCCCGACACCGCCCGCCTCGCCCTGGCCTTCGCGGCCGGCAAGCTGACCCGGGCCGGCGCCAACCTGCCGCCGCGCGCGGTGGTGGAGGCCATCGCCGCGACGGTGCGGCTCGAGCGCCTCGCGGGCTGAGCGGAGGGCGGGGCTTCCCTCTGCCGGACGGAGAGGGCGCCCGTCGCGGGCCGACGAGCCGCACATCGAAACATCGACCGAGACAAGACCCAACAGGAGGAAGCCATGACCCAGGTGCTGGCGGTGGTGGGAGGCGGGGATCAGGGCCTGCACGCGGTGCTGGCCGGGGCGGCCCTGCGCAAGGCGGCCGAGCGGCGCCGGCAGGCCGTCGAGGTGGAACTGCGCGGCAAGGGCGTCGGCGGCAACCCGCTCAGCGCCCGCGCGATCCAGGGCGCCGACGCGGTGCTGCTCATCGGCGAAGGCGATCTCGGCGAGGCCCGGTTCGGGGCGATGCGCCGGGCCAAGATCCGGATCGAGGACGTGCTCACCGACGCCCACGCGGTGCTCGACCGCGTCCTCTCCGGCGAGGCCGGCGGCGCGCCCGCGGCGAACGCACCCAAACGAATCGTCGCGATCACGTCCTGCCCCACCGGCATCGCCCACACCTTCATGGCGGCCGAGGGCATCCAGGCGGCCGCGCAGGCGCTGGGCCACGACGTCCGGGTGGAGACGCAAGGGTCGGTCGGCGCCCGCGACGCGCTCACGGCCGAGGAGATCGCGGCGGCCGACATCGTGCTGATCGCCGCCGATACCGGGGTCGACCGGGCGCGCTTTGCCGGCAAGCGCCTCTACGCCACCAACACGAAGGCGGCGATCCGCGACGGCAAGGGCCTGATCGCCACGGCCCTGGCCGAAGCCGAGGTCCATCGGGGCGAGGCCGGCACCGAGGGGCCGGCGCGTCCGGCCGCCGCCGAGAAGAAGGCCGGCGCCTACAAGCACCTGATGACCGGCGTCTCGTTCATGCTGCCCTTCGTGGTGGCGGGCGGCCTGCTCATCGCGCTCGCCTTCGCCTTCGGCGGCATCGACGCGATGAAGCCCGAGCATGCCGGCTCCCTCGGCTTCGTGCTGGGCGAGATCGGCGCCAAGGCGGCCTTCGCCCTGATCGTGCCGGCGCTCGCCGGCTACATCGCCTATTCCATCGCGGACCGGCCCGGCATCGCCCCCGGCATGATCGGCGGCATGCTGGCGGCCAATCTCCAGGCCGGCTTCCTCGGCGGCATCGCGGCCGGCTTCATCGCCGGCTACGCCACGGCCTTCCTGAACAAGCATATCCGGCTCCACAAGAACCTGGAGGGACTGAAGCCCGTCCTGATCCTGCCCCTGCTCGCCACCACGATCACCGGACTGCTGATGGTCTACGTGATCGGCGTGCCGGTGGCGGCGATCCTCGCCGCCCTGACGGAGTGGCTGAAGGGCATGCAGGGCACGAGCGCGGTGGTGCTCGGCCTCGTGCTCGGCGGCATGATGGCGCTCGACATGGGCGGCCCCGTCAACAAGGCGGCCTACGCCTCCTCGGCCGCGCTGATCGCCTCCGGCGTCACGGCTCCGATGGCGGCGGTGATGATCGGCGGCATGACGCCCCCGCTCGGCATCGCGCTCGCCACCCGCCTGTTCCCGGCCCGCTTCTCCAAGCCCGAGCGCGAGGCCGGCGGCGCGGCGGCCGTGCTCGGCGCGGCCTTCATCACCGAGGGCGCGATTCCCTTCGCGGCGGCCGACCCCTTGCGGGTCATCCCCTCGATGGTGGTGGGCTCGAGCCTCGCCGGCGCCATCGCGCTGAGCCTCGGCGTCGAGATCAAGGTGCCCCATGGCGGCCTGTTCATTCTGCCGATCCCCAACGCGGTGACGAACCTGCCAGGCGCGCTGATCGCGCTGGTGGCCGGCACGGTGGTGACGGGACTTCTGGTCGGGCTCCTGAAGAATCGGGCCGCCTGACGAACGGCGCACCCCCGAACGCAACACGGACCTTACCCGGCACGAAGACCGGCCACGCGAACACGACCGATTTCAGGGGACGACAGATGGGCAAGACTTTGAGAGCGGCCGCGACCGGCCTCGGCCTGGCGACGCTGGCACTCGCACCGGACGCCTGGGCGCAGGCGACCGGCGCGGCCGAGACCGGCCTCGGCGTGCCGGAGACGGTGCAGCGCCCGGCCCTGCGGCGGCCCCAGCGCCGGGCGACGCCGCCCGACGGGCAGGGCTTTGCCGGGGCCGACAGCGCGGCGGGGGCCGCCGACACGCTGGGCCAGACCGCGACGCCCCCGACCCTGCCGGCCGGCACGTTCGACCTCGGCAACGGCCTTAGCCTGCTCGCCAACTACACGGGTCAGGCGGCGGCCAACCCCATCGGCGGCATCCGCCAGGGCGGCGCCTATGCGGGACAGGTGTTCTTCGGCATCGACGCCGACCTGAACCGCCTCGCCGGCATCCAGGGCGGCGCGCTGCACATCGCGGTGACGAACCGGCACGGCAACAGCCTCGCCGACCGGTACATCGGCAACAACACCTCGGTGCAGGAGATCTTCGGCGGCGGTCAGACGACCCGGCTCACCCTGCTCAGCTACGAACAGAAGCTGTTCGACGATCGTCTGATCGTCGAGTTCGGCCGGCTGGTGGCGAACATCGCCTTCCTGAATTCGCCGGTCTACTGCAACTTCCAATCCAACTCCGCCTGCGGCAACCCGACCTTCGTGTTCAAGACCTCGAACTTCACGTTCTGGCCGGTCTCGAGCTGGGGCGCGCACGCCAAGGCCTGGCTCACCGACCGGGTCTTCGTCCATGCGGGCGTGTACGAGGTGAACCCGCGCCACCAGCAGCTCGGCGACAACGGCCTCGACTTCTCGACGCGGGGCGCCACCGGCGCGATCCTGCCGTTCGAGCTCGGTTACTCCACCACCTTCGCCAACGATCCCCTGCCCCGGAACTACGGCATCGGCGGCTGGTACGACGCCTCCGACTACGCCGACCCGGTGCGCGACGTCACGGGAGGGCGCTCGGTGCTGACGGGGCTCGCGCCCGCCACCCGCTTCGGGCGCTCGGGCGTCTATGCCCGCTTCGACCAGATGGTCTGGCGGCCCGACCCCGCCGGCATCCAGGGCCTGACCCTGTTCGGCGTCGCCATGGCGGGCACCTCGGGGCGCCTCGTGGAGGATTACTTCCTGGAGATCGGCGCGCTGCAGACCGGCACCTTCGCGGGCCGGCCCTTCGACACGGTGGGCTTCGTGATCAACACCCAGAAGTTCTCGCCCCTGGCGCTCTCGAACATCGTGCTGGCGCAGAACGGCCTCGGGATAGACCGGACCATCCCGCGCCAGCAGATCATGATGGAGCTGAACTACGGCATCCAGGTCGCGCCCTCGGTGCGGCTGACGCCGAACCTCCAGTACATCATCAACCCGGACCAGACCCGCTTTCCCTATTACCGCAAGAACATCCCCGACGCCTTCGTCATCGGCGCCAAGCTCTCGGTGGACCTGTTCACGCTGGCGGGGCTGGCGAAGGGGCCGGGGCAGTAGGGCTTTACCGTGCGATCCCGCTAATCCGTCGTGCGCTCGAAGGTGACGATGCTGCGGGTCTCGCCCTGGTCGGCCCAGTTCGGCATCACGCGCCAGGGGGTGAGGACGCGCAGGCGGTCTCCCTCGAAGGCGAAGGTGCGGGTCTGCTCGGTGCCGACCCATTTCGGGTCCCAGGCCGCGTCGAGCTTCGCGGTCCAGCGGTCCCCCTCGAGGGTGACCTTGCCGGTGTAGGAGACGAGCGTCTTCATCAGCGCGGCCCGCTCGGCATCGGTCTCGGCGGGCTTGCGCCCCTCCCCCGTGAGCAGGAAGAAGACCCGGTTCTCCGGGGTGAAATAGGCGTAGCCGGTGGGGTGCTCGCCCATCACCGGCTGCTTCTTGCCGTCCGCGCGGACCTCGACCTCGTAGGAGACCAGCTTCCACAGCCCCTTCAGGCTGGCCGGCGTCTCGGCCCGGGCCGGCCCTGAGAGCAGGCCGGCCGTGGCGAGGGTGGCCAGGATCGTCGTCGTGCGCGTCCGCATATCCGTGTCTCTCCCTGAAGGTGCGTGCCGCACCGTCCCTGCCCGCCGCGGGATGGGGTCCGGGCGCCCGCCCGCCGATTGTCTCGGCCCGACAGGCATAGGGCGTTTCCAGGATCGGGGGAGCCGGATCGGAGCGCTGAGACGGGTCCCGCAACGACAGAGAGCCGGTTCCGTCTCACCGGAACCGGCTCTCGGGAGCGATCGGGCCTGTCGGCTCAGTGGACGAGGATCTTGGACAGGAAGTTCTGCGCGCGCTCGGAGCGGGCATTGCCGAAGAAATCGTCCTTCGTGGCGTCTTCGACGATCTCGCCCTTGTCCATGAAGATGACGCGGTTGGCGACCTTGCGGGCAAAGCCCATCTCGTGGGTCACGCACATCATGGTCATGCCCTCGCGGGCGAGCTGGACCATGACGTCGAGCACCTCGCCGACCATCTCGGGGTCGAGGGCCGAGGTCGGCTCGTCGAACAGCATCACCACCGGGTTCATGGCGAGGGCGCGGGCGATGGCCACGCGCTGCTGCTGGCCGCCGGAGAGCTGGCCCGGAAACTTCTTGGCGTGCGCCGAGAGGCCGACCCGGTCGAGCAGCGCCAGGCCGGTCTTGAGGGCCGTGTCCGTATCGCGCTTGAGCACCTTGGTCTGAGCGAGCGTCAGGTTGTCGGTGATCGACAGGTGCGGGAACAGCTCGAAGTGCTGGAACACCATGCCGACGCGGGCGCGCAGCTTCGGCAGGTTGGTCTTCTTGTCGTGGACGGGCGTGCCGTCGACCACGATCTCACCCTTCTGGAAGGGTTCGAGGGCGTTGACACACTTGATCAGGGTCGACTTGCCCGAGCCTGACGGCCCGCACACCACCACCACCTCGCCCCGGTTCACGGCGGTGGTGCAGTCGGTGAGGACCTGGAAGTCGCCGTACCATTTGCTGACGGACTTCATCGTGATCATGGGGCCCGTGGTCTCGGGGGCCTGCGCGGTGTTCAGCGACGTGGTCATGGGTAAGGAATCCTCGGATCGGATGCGGCGGCGACGTCACGACAAGGGGGATGTCCGGCGTCAGCGAATGATGGCGATCTTCTTCTGCAGGTGGCGCACGGCCATGGAGGCGACGAAGCAGACCGCGAAGTAGACCACGGCCGCGAACAGGTACATTTCGACGAGGCGGCCGTCGCGCTGGGCGATCTTGGAGGCCGCGCCCAGGAAGTCGGTGATCGAGAGCACGTAGACCAGCGAGGTGTCCTGGAACAGCACGATGGTCTGGGTCAGCAGGATCGGCGTCATGTTGCGGAAGACCTGGGGCAGGATCACGCTGCGCATCGAGGCGAAGTAGGTCAGGCCGAGAGCGGAAGCGGCCGCCGCCTGCCCCTTGGGGATCGACTGGATGCCGGCGCGCATGATCTCGGAGAAGTAGGCCGCCTCGAACAGCGTGAAGGTCACGAGCGACGAGGTGAAGGCGCCCACGCTCATCGGCCGGTCGGCGCCGGTCACCCACTGCCCGAGATAGGGCACCAGGAAGTAGAACCAGAAGATCACCAGCACGAGGGGCAGCGACCGCATCAGGTTGACGTAGCCCTTGGCCACCAGCGGGATCACCGGCAGGCTGGAGAGCCGCATCATGGCGATGAGGGTGCCGAGCACGATGCCGCCGAAGGCGGCGAGCGCCGTCAGCGTCAGGGTGAAGCGCATGCCGTCGAGGAAGAGGTACGGCAGCGCGGAGGTGATGACGGAGAAATCGAAATTCGAGAGCATCGGGAGCTATCCTTGAAACGGAGACGCGAAGGATGGCCCCTCAGCGGTGGCCCGGTACGGCGACGCGGCGCTCGATCCAGCCGGAGGTGAAGATCACCACGATGTTGATGAGGACGTAGAGGATCGTGGCGGCGGTGAAGGCCTCGAAGACCTGGAACGAGAATTCCTGCATGGCGCGGGCCCGCGCGGTGAGTTCGAGCAGGCCGATGGTCAGCGCCACGGAGGTGTTCTTGAGGTTGTTCAGGAATTCCGAGGTGAGCGGCGGCAGGATCATCCGGTAGGCGTTGGGCAGCAGCACGTAGCGGTAGGTCTGGCTCACGGTCAGGCCCATGGCGGTGCCGGCGTTCTTCTGTCCGCGCGGCAGGGCCTGGATACCGGCGCGGACCTGCTCGGCGACGCGGGAGGCCGTGAAGAAGCCGAGGCACACCACCGCCGTGTAGAAGGGCGCGTTGGGCAGTTGCTTGATCCAGCCGCCCCAGGACTCGGGCAGTACTTCCGGCAGGACGAAGTACCAGAGGAACATCTGCACCAGCAGCGGGATGTTGCGGAACAGCTCGACATAGGCCGTGCCGATGGCGTTGGCGGGCTTCGAGGGCAGCGTGCGCATGACGCCGATGAGGGAGCCGAGGAAGAACGCGATCACCCAGGCGCAGAGTGCCGTCACCACCGTCCAGAGCAGGCCGGAGAGCAGCATGTCCGCGTAGGTGCCGGTGCCTTCCGGGGACGCTTCGAAGAAGATGCCCCAGTTCCAGTTGTAATTCATCGCGTCCTGGTCCCCTGTCGTCGGGCGTACGGGCGGGCGCCCGCGGAATGTGGCGGTGCTGTGTCGGACAGTGCCGAGACCTTGACCAGAAGGTCCAGGGCTTCGGAGCCCACGCCGCCATCGCGCACTGACATTTCCCAAGGTTTGCCGCTTTTCGAGGCAGATTTGGGCTCGACACGCGCGACGACGCGCGCTCCGCCGGAAGCGGAGGCGTCGTCGGCAATCGGTCGAGAAGAATCGGCGCGGGGGCGAGGCATCTGTGGCGCCCGCCTAGCATCATCCGGACCAGAGCCTGCGCTTGTCCGGCCCGGAGGACGTCGTGACGCGTCAGGCGCGGGCCGGCACCGCGGCGGGCTTCGCGGCGGGCCGGCCGAGACTGAGGATCAGCAGGGCGGCCGCGAGGCAGAGCGCCCCGGCGGCGAAGAAGGCCGGCAGGTAGCTCGACAGGGCCGTGCGGGAGAGCCCGGCGCCGTAGGCGATGGCGGCCGCACCCAGCTGGTGCCCGGCAAAGACCCAGCCGAAGACGAGGTTGGCACGCTCGCGCCCGAACCGCGCCGCCGTCAGGCGCACGGTCGGCGGCACCGTGGCGATCCAGTCGAGGCCGTAGAACACAGCGAACAGCGACAGGCCGACGAAGGAGAAGTCCGAGAACGGCAGGAACATCAGCGAGAGGCCGCGCAGGCCGTAGTACCAGAACAGGAGCCAGCGGTTGTCGTAGCGGTCCGAGAGCCAGCCCGAGGCGACCGTGCCGACGAAGTCGAACACGCCCATCATGGCGAGCACGCTGGCGCCCTGGACCGGGCCGATGCCGTAATCGGCGCAGAGCGGGATGAAGTGGGTCTGGATCAGCCCGTTGGTGCTGGCGCCGCAGATGAAGAAGGTGGCGAACAGCACCCAGAACACCCGCGTGCCGGCGGCCTCTCGCAGAGCCGCGATCGCACCGCCGGCACTCGGGCCCGGCACGCTCCGAGCGGAGGCCGGCGCCGTCTCGCCGTAAGGCACCAGTCCGAGATCCTCCGGCCGGTCACGCATCAGCGCGAGCACGGCCAGAGCCGCCGTGAGGAGAAGCCCGCAGATGACCAGGAGCGCGGCGCGCCAGCCCAGGGCCTCGGTGAGCGCGGCGAGCAGGGGCAGTACGACGAGCTGGCCCGTGGCCGAGCTCGCGGTGAGCAGCCCGACGACGAGGCCGCGCCGGTGCGAGAACCAGCGCGTCGCCACGGTGGCGCCGAGGACCAGGGCCGTGAGCCCCGTGCCGATGCCGACCACCACGCCCCAGAGCAGCACGAGCTGCCAGACTTCGGTCATCCCGAGGGACGCCAGGAGGCCGCTCGCGATCAGTGCGAGGGCGAGGAGCACGATCCGGCGCGGGCCGTAGCGGTTCATCAGGGCGGCGGCGAAGGGGCCCATCAGGCCGAACAGGACGAGGCGGACGGCCAGGGCCGAGCCGATCGTCGCCGTGTCCCAGCCGAATTCCCGCTGGAGCGGCAGGATCAGCACGCCGGGCGCGCCGACCGCGCCCGCCGTCACCAGCATCGTCAGGAAGGTCGTGGCGGCGACGGCCCAGCCGTAATGGATGCCCCGGCGAGCGAGGCCGGCCGCGACCGCGTCGGACAGGCGAAGGGTGGAGTGCATGGCCATGCCGATTCGCTCCGAGGCGCCGCGTTCCGCCGACGCCCTCGCTTGAATAGGCGCATATGCACGTGTAAGACAAGCCCAAGATAGGACAAACCCAAGAATTGGCCCGATGCAGCGCCGGAGTGTTCCGTGGCCGAGCTCTCACCCCGATCCGTCACCTGCCACTGCAACGCGATCCGCCAGGGCGCCCGGCAGGTGACGCAGTTCTACGACCGGCATCTCGCCCCGGCGGGCCTGCGCACGTCGCAATATTCGATGCTGGTGGGCCTGCGACGGCTCGGACCGATCTCGATCAACGGGTTCGCCGACGCGATGGCGATGGATCGCACCACGATGGGCCGGGCGCTGAAGCCCCTGGAGCGCGACGGTCTCCTGGCCGTCGGCCCGGGTCCGAACGGGCGCACGCGAGCCCTCGACCTCACCGAGGCGGGCCGCCGCCGCATCACCGAGGCCGAGCCCCTCTGGCGCACGGCGCAGACGGCGTTCGAGGCACGCTACGGCGCGGCGGACGCGGCGCGGCTTTGCGACGCCCTGGCGCGGGTCGTCCAGGCGGTGTGAGCCTCACGCCTTGCGCGGGCGCGCACCGAAGATCGCCGTCCCGACGCGGACATGCGTCGCGCCCATCTGGATCGCGGCCGGGTAATCGGCACTCATCCCCATCGAGAGGATCGGCAGGTTGTGGGCTTCCGCGATCCGGGCGAGCAGGGCGAAATGCGCCGAGGGCGGGGCCTCGGCGGGGGGGATGCACATCAGCCCCTGGATCGCGAGGCCGTGCGTCTCGCGGCACTCGGAGAGCAATGTATCGACCTGAGACGGGGAGACCCCGCCCTTCTGCGGCTCGTCGCCGGTGTTCACCTGGATCAGGAGTTTCGGCGTCCGCCCGACCCGCTCGATCTCCTTGGCGAGGGCGGCCGCCAGGGAGAGCCGGTCGAGGCCGTGGATCACGTCGAACAGCTCCACGGCTTCCCGCGCCTTGTTCGATTGCAGCGGACCGACGAGGTGGAGTTCGACATCCGGATAGCGCTCACGCAGCGCCGGCCACTTGGCCTTCGATTCCTGCACGTAGTTCTCACCGAACAGGCGCTGCCCGGCCTCCAGCGCCGGCAGGATGCCCTCGGCCGGAATCGTCTTCGACACCGCCACGAGGGCGACCGAGGCCGGATCGCGCTCGGCATCCTCCGCCGCCTGGCCGATCTGGTGGCGCACCGCCTCCAGCCCCGCCACGATGTCGGCGGCGTTGGCGGGAGCGTCGTCGGGAAATGTGTCGGCCATGGTGCCTCGGATCGGTCTGCCGGTGGGTTCGGCCCGGAACTACCATTCCGAACGCGGGGGGCAAGACGAGGCTCCAACACGAGGCTCCCGCGCTAGGCTCCCGCGCAAGGCGCCGGCCATGGCAGGAGCAGCCCTGCTCCGGAGCCGTGTTGACCCCTCCCCTTGCCGTGGTAGTCCGACCCTCAAATCCCCCGGCGAGCCCCACGCCCACGCGCGGCCCGCCCCTCACTCCTAGCGAACCCCGGCGCCCCGCCCCATGACCACGCCTTCGAGCCGCCCCCCTGCCCCCGAGCGCTACAACGCCAAGGAGACCGAGCCGCGCTGGCAGCAGGCCTGGGACGCGGCCGGGATCTATGCCACGCGCAACGACGATCCGCGCCCGAAATACTACGTGCTGGAGATGTTCCCCTACCCGTCGGGGCGCATCCACATGGGCCACGTGCGCAACTATGCGATGGGCGACGTGGTGGCCCGCTACAAGCGCGCGCGCGGCTTCAACGTGCTGCACCCGATGGGTTGGGACGCCTTTGGCCTGCCGGCCGAGAACGCCGCCATGGAGCGCAAGGTCAACCCGCGCGACTGGACCTACGCCAACATCGCCACCATGCGGGGCCAGTTGCAGAGCATGGGCCTGTCGCTGGACTGGAGCCGCGAGATCGCGACCTGCGATCCCGACTACTACAAGCACCAGCAGCGCATGTTCCTCGACTTCCTCGACAAGGGGCTGGTGACGCGCCGCACCGCGAAGGTGAACTGGGACCCCGTCGACCACACCGTGCTCGCCAACGAGCAGGTCATCGACGGGCGCGGCTGGCGCTCGGGCGCCCTCGTCGAGCAGCGCGAACTGACCCAGTGGTTCTTCAAGATCACCGACTTCGCGCAGGACCTTTTCGATGCACTCGACGGCCTGGAGCGCTGGCCGGAAAAAGTTCGCGTGATGCAGAAGAACTGGATCGGCCGCTCGGAAGGGCTCGAGGTCCGCTTCGCCATCGATGCGCCACCGGCCGATCTGGCTCCGGAGATCAAGGTCTACACCACGCGTCCCGACACCCTGTTCGGCGCGAAGTTCCTGGCCATCGCCGCCGATCACCCCGTCGCGGCCGCCCTCGCGCCCGCGCGGCCCGCGCTTCAGACCTTCATCGAGGAATGCCGCCGCACGGGCACGGCCCAGGCCGCCATCGACACCGCCGAGAAGCTCGGGTTCGACACCGGGCTCAAGGTGCGCCACCCCCTCGACCCGTCCTGGCTGCTGCCCGTCTACGTCGCGAATTTCGTGCTGATGGAGTACGGCACCGGCGCCGTCTTCGGCTGCCCGGCCCACGACCAGCGCGACCTCGACTTCTCCAACAAGTACGGCCTGGGCAACACGCCCGTGGTCTGCCCGGAGGACCAGGACGCGGCGAGCTTCGTCGTCACGGACAGCGCCTATGACGGCGACGGCCGGATGATCAACTCACGCTTCCTCGACGATATGACCACGCAGGAAGCCTTCCACGCGGTCGCCAACCGCCTGGAGACCGAGATCCTGGACGGGGAGCCCGTGGCGCAGCGCAAGGTGCAGTTCCGCCTGCGCGACTGGGGCGTCTCGCGCCAGCGCTACTGGGGCTGCCCGATCCCGATCATCCACTGCGAGTCCTGCGGCCCCGTGCCGGTGCCGGTGGCCGATCTGCCGGTGAAGCTGCCCGAGACGGTGTCGTTCGACGTGCCCGGCAACCCGCTGGAGCGCGACCATGCCTGGCGCAACGTCCCCTGCCCCACCTGCGGCCAACCCGCGCGGCGCGAGACTGACACCATGGACACCTTCGTGGACTCGTCCTGGTACTACGCGCGCTTCACCGCGCCCTGGCTGCAGGACGCGCCCACCGACCGCGCGGCGGTCGATCAGTGGCTCGCCGTCGACCAGTATATCGGCGGCATCGAGCACGCGATCCTGCACCTGCTCTACGCGCGCTTCTTCATGCGGGCGATGAAGGCCACCGACTGGTCCGGCGTGTCCGAGCCGTTCGACGGCCTCTTCACCCAAGGCATGGTCGTCCACGAAACCTACAAGGACGCGACCGGCGCCTGGGTGCCGCCTGCCGACATCCGCATCGCGGCCGAGTCCGGGACGCGCGAGGCGTTTCACGTGAAAACGGCGGAGCCGATCACGATCGGCGCCATCGAGAAGATGTCGAAGTCGAAGAAGAACGTCGTCGATCCGGACGACATCATCGCGAGCTACGGCGCCGATACCGCGCGCTGGTTCATGCTCTCCGACTCGCCCCCCGAGCGCGACGTGATCTGGACCGAGGACGGCGTGCAGGGTGCCGCGCGCTTCGTGCAGCGCGTCTGGCGCCTCATCTCACTGGCCGTCGCCGTCGAGGACGGTTCGAGCGCGGGGGATGCGGCCCTGCGCAAGGCCGCGCACAAGGCCCTGGCCTCCGTCGAGGAGGATGTGGAGCGGTTGCGCTTCAACCGTTGCGTCGCGCATGTCTACACCCTCGCCAACGCCCTGGACGAGGCCCTGCGCGGTGGCGTCTCCCCGATGGTCGCGGCGGAAGCCGCCGGCATCCTGACGCAACTGATCGCTCCGATGATGCCCCACCTCGCGGAGGAGTGCTGGCAAGCCCTCGGGCGCGAGGGTCTGGCCGCACAGGCCGCCTGGCCGACGGTCGAGCGCGCCCTTCTGGTCGAGGACGAGGTGACGCTGCCGGTTCAGCTCAACGGCAAGAAGCGGGCGGACGTCACCGTTCCGCGCAGCGCCGACACTGCGGCGGTGCAGGCCCTCGTGCTGGCCGACGAGGCGGTTCAGAAGGCCCTGGAAGGGCGCGCGCCGAAGAAGGTGATCGTGGTTCAGGGCCGGATCGTGAACCTCGTCGTCTAGGACAGCACTGCACCATGATCCTGCCGGATAGGGATCGTAAAGCTTAGGCGGATTAGGCTGTCGCCGGACTTATTGGGCTGTCGTCGGACTTCGGTTCGCCGTACAGAGCGGGCGGTACGAGCAAGCGGGATTGCGGCGGGCATGATGCGTCTGGCATTGAGAGTGGCAGCGGGCGAACGTGTCCGCCGGGCGGCGCGCGTGGCCCTGGTCTCGGCGCTGGCGCTCAACCTCTCCGCCTGCTTCCGTCCACTCTACGGCCCCACCGCCTCTGGCGAGCCGATGGCGGCCCTGCTGGCATCGGTTCAGGTCGACGACGTGCTGATGGCGCAAGGGCAGGAGCGCCTGGGGCATTACCTGCGCAGCGAGCTGATCTTCGATCTCGACGGCTCGGGCCAGACCGCGCCCAAGCGCTACCGCCTCAAGATGCAGGGCAGCGAATCGGTGCAGACCCCGATCGTGTCCTCGCAGACCGGGCGCGCCGAGGCGGGCACGATCGTGGGCACGATCAAGTACGCGCTGGAGGACTTGAGCGGAACGAAGATCATCAGCGAGGGCGTGGCCACATCGACGGCGACCTACGATCGCTCGATCCAGCGCTTCGCCAGCCTGCGCGCCGCGCGCGACGCCGAGATCCGGCTCGCCAAGGTCCTGGCGGAACAGATCAAGACGCGCATCGCCTCGGTGCTGGTGACCAAGCCCTGAGGGTAGCGGCTCTGGGAAGCGCAGCATGACCGCGGTCAAGGCCGGCGATGTCGACGCCCTGATCCGGCGCGGGCCCGATCCACGCATCGCCATCCTGCTCGTCTACGGGCCCGATACCGGGCTCGTCTTCCAGCGGGCCAAGGCCCTGGCGGAAGCCTATGTCCAGGACCCCGGCGATCCGTTCGCGATGGTCAAGATCGACGGCGACGTGCTGGCGCAGGACCCGGGGCGCCTCGTCGACGAGGCCGGCACGGTCGGGCTCTTCGGAGGCAACCGCACCATCTGGGTTCGCGCGGGCAGCCGCAACTACGCGCCCGCGATCGAGGCCGCGCTGAAGGCCGAGATCACCAACGCGCGCATCGTCGTGGAAGGGGGCGATCTCGGCAAGTCCGCGCCGCTGCGCACGCTCTGCGAGAAGTCTCCGAAGGCGCTCGCCCTCCCCTGCTATCCCGACGATGACCGGGCGCTCGCCGACCTCATCGACCGAACGCTTGGGGAGCAGGGCCTGCGCATCGCCCGCGATGCCCGCGACGTCCTGGCCGCGAGCCTCGGCGGCGACCGGGGCGCCAGCCTGTCGGAGATCGAGAAGCTCGCGCTCTACGCCCGTGACCAGGGCGCGGTCAGCCTCGACGACGTCGAGGCGATCGTCAGCGATGTGGCCGGCAGCGTCCTGAACTCCCTGATCGACGCCGCCTTCGCGGGACGCAGCGGCGAGGTCGAGCGCGACTACCGGCGCTTTCGCCACGAGGGCATGGACCCCTCGGTGATGCTGGGCTCGGCCCTGCGCCACGCTCTCACCCTGCTGGCGACGCGCGTGGCCGGTGAGGGCCAGAGCCCCGGGCAGATGGTGGCGAACTGGCGCGGGCTGCATTTCCGGCGCAAAGCCCTCGTGGAAACGCAGCTCTCACGCTGGTCCCCGCAGGCCCTGCGCCACGCGGTCCAGCTGTTGCAGGACTCGGTGCTGGCCTGCCGCCGGGCAGACCCGGAACTGGCGCATGCGCATGCGTCGAGCGCGCTGCTGCGCATCGCCACCGAGGCCGCCCGGCGGCGCTGAGCGAGACCGTCTCCGCTTCGATCGAGCGGAGACAGGATCAGGCCTCGGGCAGGCTCACCCGGAAGCGGCGGCACAGACCATCGAGCTCGGCCGCGTTCTCGTAGCGGATACGGATCTCGCCAGCGCCCGCCACCTTCGATTTCAGCGCGACGGTGACCCCGAGCGCGCGCGCCATGGCCTGCTCCAGGGTGCGGATCTCGGCGTCCTTCTCGGCGGCGCGGCGCGGCCGGCCGGGGCGGGGGCCATCCCCCTCCGGTACCTCGGCGGAGGCCAACGCCTCGACCTCGCGGACGGAGAGCCCCTCCTCCACGATCCGGCGCGCCACGGCCTCGGCATCCCGCACCGCCAGGAGCGCACGGGCATGGCCCGCCGTGATCTCACCCGCAATCACGCGATCCTGGATCGAGGGGGAGAGCTGAAGCAGGCGCAGGGTGTTGGCAAGGTGGCTGCGGCTCTTGCCGAGGATCTCGGCGAGTTCGCTCTGGCTGTACTGGAACTCGCTCATCAACCGCTCGTAGCCGGCGGCTTCCTCGATGGCGTTGAGATCCGTACGCTGGACGTTCTCGAGGATCGCGAATTCCAGCGAGGTCCGGTCGTCGATCTCGACGGTGACCACCGGCACGTCTGTGAGACCAGCGCGCTGGGCTGCGCGCCAACGCCGCTCGCCCGCCACGATCTCGAAAGTGTCGGGAACGCCAGCCAGCGCCCGAACCACGATGGGCTGGATGATGCCACGCAGCTTGATCGAGGCCGAGAGCTCGTCCAGATCGGCCTCGTTGAAGCGCCGGCGCGGATTGCGCGGGTTCGGGCGCAGGAACTCGACCGCAACCTTGCGCTGCGCCTGAGGTTTGCTCGCCTCCGCGTTGTCGTCGCCGAAATCGCCGATCAGGGCCGCGAGGCCACGCCCGAGCCGGGGCCGCACCACATCATCCGCCATCGCCACCTGCTTCAACTCCGGAACGCATCTAGGGGATCGAGCGAGGGCAGGGCGCCCTCGAAGACGTCAGGCCGCGACGGGCAGCCGACCTTCACGCTGAATGATCTCGGAGGCTAGGCGCAGATAGGCCTGCGAGCCGGCGCATTTGAGATCGTAGAGCAGCACCGGCTTGCCGTGGGAGGGCGCCTCGGACACGCGCACGTTGCGCGGGATCATGGTCTCGTAGACCTTCTCGCCCATGAAGCTGCGGACATCCGCCACGACCTGCGCGGAGAGATTGTTGCGCGGGTCGAACATCGTCAGCACGATGCCCTGGATAGTGAGACGCGGATTCAGCGCGCCGCGCACCTGCTCCACGGTTCGGAGCAACTGGCTCAGGCCTTCGAGAGCGAAGAACTCGCATTGCAGCGGCACCAGCACCGCATCGGAGGCGGCGAGCGCGTTGATGGTCAGGAGGTTGAGCGAGGGCGGGCAATCGATCAGCACATAGGTCACGCCGGCCGTCGCGCCGGTCTCGCCGACACCCTTGAGGACGTTGCGCAGACGGTGCGCCCGGTCCGGCGCGCTCGCCATCTCGAGTTCCAGGCCGAGCAGGTCCATGGTGGAGGGCGCCACCATGAGGCGCGGCACGGCGGTCGGCACGCAGGCCTGGGCGAGGGACGCCTCGCCCGCCAGTACGTGATAGGTCGAGACCTTGCGCTGGCGCCGGTCGATGCCGAGGCCCGTCGAGGCATTCCCCTGCGGATCGAGATCGACGACGAGTACGGTCTCGCCAATCGCTGCGAGAGCGGTCCCGAGATTGATCGCCGTGGTCGTCTTGCCGACGCCACCCTTCTGGTTGGCCAGGGCCAGGATTCGCAGCGGCCGCTCCGGATTGCCTCCGGCGGCGGGGACGGATGTCGGATCGCTTGTCATGAATCCACGCGAGATAGGGTCGTGACACGGACGATCCGTGCATCCGACTCGGTTCGGCTCGGCACGAGATCGTAAACGAATTTCCACTGTCGCGCCGCGTCGGTCAATTCCGATTGGACATCGCGTCCCTTCGGAAACAGGCCGATGGTCCCGGTGGTCAACAGCGGTTCCGCCCAGGCGAGAAGCTGGGTGAGGGGAGCCAGCGCACGGGCGCAGACGACGGCCACACCCCGATGAGCGGCGATGGCCCCTTCGATCCGCGCATTGTGGATTCGAGCGGGGGCCTCGGTGAGGCGCGCGGTCTCCATGAGGAAGGCGCACTTGCGGGCATTGCTCTCGATGAGATCGACGCGAAACCCCGGACGATCGTGCCCGGCGATCGCCAGGATCAGGCCCGGCAGGCCGGCTCCCGCTCCGAGATCGAGCCAGGTGTCGGCATCGGGCGCCAGGGCGCGAAGCTGGAGGGCATCGGCGATGTGACGGGTCCAGACCGCGTCGAGCGTGCCGGGCCCGACGAGGTTCTTCACGCCCTGCCAGCGCCGAAGCTGGGCCACGTAGAGATCGAGACGACGCGCCGTTTCACGTGAAACATCGGCCTGCGCGAGGACACGGTCCCGGTCGGGCTCAATGCCCATGGGCCGCGTCCCGTCGATCGGCCCGGCGGGCATGAGCGGCGAGGAGCGTCAGGGCGGCCGGGGTCACGCCCTCGATGCGTGCGGCCTGTCCCAGCGTACCGGGCCGGACCGTCTCCAGCTTCGCCCGCATCTCGTTCGAGAGACCGGGGATCGCCGCGTAATCGAGGCGGATCGGCAGGCTGACGCCCTCGTCACGGCGAAATGCCGCGATGTCCGCGCGCTGGCGATCGAGATAGACCGCGTAGGTCGCATCCGTGCAGAGCCGCTCCGCGACGCGCGGCGAGACGGCCTTGAGTTCCGGCCAGATCGCGGCAAGGCGCTCCCAGGTGATGTCCGGATAGGACAGAAGCTGGAATGCGCTCCGCCGGATGCCGTCCTGATTGAGGTCGAGCCCCACCGCGCGAGCCTGGCTCGGCGTCAGGCTCAAGGCCTCGACCTTGAACCGTGCCGCGTCCAGGGCCTCCTGCGAGGCCGCGAAATGCGCGGCGCGATGGCGGCCGACGCATCCGAGCGCGGCCCCCCGTGGCGTCAGCCGCTCGTCGGCGTTGTCGACGCGCAGGGAGAGGCGATACTCGGAGCGCGATGTGAACATGCGATAGGGCTCGCTGACGCCATGCGTCACGAGATCGTCGATCATCACGCCGAGATAAGACTCGGCCCGATCGAACGCCGAGAGCGCGGAGCCACCGGCGAGCCGGGCCGCGTTGATGCCCGCCACCAGCCCCTGCCCGGCCGCCTCCTCGTAGCCGGTCGTTCCGTTGATCTGACCGGCGAGGAACAGGCCCGGCAGGCGCTTGGCCTGGAGTGTCGCATCGAGTTCGCGCGGGTCGACGTAATCGTACTCGATCGCGTAGCCGGGGCGCAGGATCGTGGCCCGCTCCAATCCGGGGATCAGCGCGATGACGGCGCGCTGAACGCACTCCGGCAGCGCCGTCGAGATGCCGTTGGGATAGACGGTCGGGTCGTCCAGGCCTTCCGGTTCGAGGAAGATCTGATGGCCTTCGCGGTCGCCGAAGCGCACCACCTTGTCCTCGATGGAAGGACAGTAGCGCGGGCCACGGCTGGCGATGCCGCCGGAATACATGGGCGAGCGGTGCAGGTTCGCCCGGATCAGATCGTGGACCGCCTGCGTCGTCCGGGTGATCCCGCATTGGATCTGCGGCGTGGTGATGCGTTCGGTCAGGGTCGAGAACGGCACCGGCTCGTCATCGGCCGACTGCATCTCGAGGCCGGACCAAGCGATGGTGCGGCCGTCGAGCCGGGCGGGCGTGCCGGTCTTCAGGCGTCCGAGGGCGAAGCCATGCTGGTCGAGGGTCCGAGCCAAACCGACAGACGGGCCCTCCCCGACGCGTCCCGCCGGGATCTGGGTCTCGCCGATATGGATCAGGCCCCGGAGGAAGGTGCCGGTGGTGAGAACGATCGCGGCGGCGTGGAGTGTGGTTCCATCGGCGAGGATCGCGCCGGCGACGCGTCCGTTCGTGACGACGAGATCCGCGACCTCGCCCTCGATCACGCGCAGGTTTGCGGTCTCGGCCAGGGCGGCCTGCATGGCGCGCGCATAGAGCTTGCGATCGGCCTGCGTGCGCGGCCCGCGCACCGCCGGTCCCTTACGGCGGTTGAGGAGGCGGAACTGGATGCCGGCAGCGTCGGCGGCGCGGCCCATCAGGCCGTCCAGGGCGTCGACTTCGCGCACGAGGTGGCCCTTCCCGAGGCCACCGATGGCCGGATTGCAGGACATGGCGCCGATGGTCGCCGCCTGATGGGTGACGAGAGCCGTCCGTGCGCCGATCCGCGCAGCGGCCGCCGCCGCCTCGACGCCGGCGTGGCCCCCGCCGACGACGATCACGTCGTAGGAATCAGGTGTGTGAAGCATGAGTTTGATTACGCGGGCGCCGTCCGCGCGGTCAACGTGCGCGATGCGAAGAAGCCTGTTTCCACGTGAAACAAGGGGCTTGTGCGGTGCCTCGAACACAGGGCGGCTGCGAATCGCGCTGCGATTCCATCGCCCGCACGCGGCTCATTTTCCGATGCAGAAGCCGGAGAACAGGCGGTCCAGCATTTCCTCGACACCGACATGACCCGCCACCTCGCCGAGGGCGCGAACAGCCAGCCGAAGGTCTTCGGCCGCGAGTTCGGGCAGGGCGCTTCCCCGTAGCAGCCGGTCGAGATGCTCGCGACAGCGCGTGAGACCTTCGCGGTGACGGACGCGCGTGACGAGGGCATCCCCGACCCCGCAGGCCGCCGTCGCCTGCGCCTCGATCAGGTTCAACAGCGAATCCAGGCCGAGGCCGGTATGAGCCGAGATGGGCAATGCGTGCCTATCGCCCGGACCAGGCGAGGCCGAGACGACATCCTGTTTCGTCAGGATCCGGATCACCGGTATGCCCGGCGATGTTTCCACGGCGCGATCATCTCCCGGTTCGCCCGGAGCCGCGAGCAGGAGGACGAGGTCCGCCTGCGCCACGCGGGCCTGCGTACGCCGGATGCCCTCGGCCTCGATCGCGTCGGTTGCCTCCCGCAGGCCCGCCGTGTCGACCAGGATGACGGGCAGGCCGCCGAGATCGCAGCGGATCTCGATGACGTCCCGCGTCGTGCCGGGCGTCTCCGAGACGATCGCGGCGTCGCGTCGGCTCAGGGCGTTCAGGAGGGTGGATTTGCCTGCATTCGGCGGGCCCGCGAGCACCACGGTGAACCCGTCGCGCAGCCGCTCACCGCGGCGGTCATCCGCGAGGGCCCGCGCGATCTCGTCGCGCAGGGCGGTGGCCTCCTGCATCAGGGCCGCATCGAGGGCGGTCTCGTCGACGTCGCCCTCATCGGAGAAGTCGAGCGCCGCTTCCACGCCCGCCAGGAGGTCGATCAGCCGGGCCCGCCAATCCGCGACCTGCCGGCCGAGGGCACCATCGAGCTGGCGCAGGGCTTGGCGCCGCTGCGCCTCGGTCTCGGCATCGATCAGGTCGGCGATGCCCTCGGCTTCGGTGAGATCCATGCGGCCGTTGAGGAAGGCGCGGCGCGTGAAGGCGCCGGGCTCGGCGTGGCGGCAATCCGGGATCGTGGCGAGGGCGCGCAACACCGCCGCACGTACGGCGAGGCCGCCGTGAAGATGAAGCTCCGCCATGTCTTCGCCGGTGAAGGTGCCGGGTCCCGGCATCCAGGCGATGAGGGCTTCGTCCAGCACATCGCCGTCCGACGTTTTCAGGGTTCTGAGGGAAAGGCGGCGCGGAGCGGGGAGGGTACCGGTCAGGGACCGGAGGATGGGGCCGGAGGCCGGGCCGCTGATCCGGATCACGCTGACGGCCGCGCGACCGAAGCCGGTCGCCGGGGCGTAGATGGTGGTGCCGTTCGTCATCGGGCGGTTCCGTTAAGACGCGTCCGCCGCGCAGATCGATTTACTAAGCCGGCGCAAATTCCAGTTTCGACAGGAAAGTTTTTATTTTCGGGCTTGCAGGGAAGCTGCCGGGCGAAGCCTTGAAGGGTCCCGGCCTGCCTTCGAGGTAAAAACGTCTCGGGGATGCGCGCCGGTGCCCGCATCCCCGATCGTCCCGCCTCAGGTGTTCATCGAGTCGAAGAAGTCGTTGTTGCTCTTGGTCTGGCGCAGCTTGTCCATGAGGAACTCGATCGCGTCGGTGACGCCCATCGGGTTCAGGATGCGGCGCAGCACGTAGGTCTTCTTGAGCGAATCCGGCGGAACCAGCAGTTCCTCCTTGCGGGTGCCCGAGCGCGTGATGTCGATCGCCGGGAAGATGCGCTTGTCCGAGACCTTGCGGTCGAGGATGATCTCGGAGTTGCCGGTGCCCTTGAACTCCTCGAAGATCACCTCGTCCATGCGCGAGCCGGTGTCGATGAGCGCGGTCGCGATGATCGAGAGCGAGCCGCCCTCCTCGATGTTGCGGGCCGCGCCGAAGAAGCGCTTCGGGCGCTGGAGCGCGTTGGCATCGACGCCGCCCGTCAGCACCTTGCCGGAGGAGGGGACGACGGTGTTGTAGGCGCGGCCGAGACGCGTGATCGAGTCGAGCAGGATGACCACGTCGCGGCCATGCTCCACGAGGCGCTTGGCCTTCTCGATCACCATCTCGGCGACCTGCACGTGGCGTGTGGCCGGCTCGTCGAAGGTCGAGGCGATGACCTCGCCCTTCACCGAGCGGATCATGTCGGTGACCTCCTCGGGGCGCTCGTCGATGAGCAGAACGATGAGGTAGCATTCCGGGTGATTGATGGTGATCGACTGCGCGATGTTCTGCATCAGCACAGTCTTGCCGGTGCGCGGCGGCGCCACGATCAGGGCGCGCTGGCCCTTGCCGATGGGGGCGACGATGTCGATGATCCGCGGGCTGAAATCCTTCTTGGGCGGATTGTCGAGTTCCAGCTTGAAGCGCTGCGTCGGGAAGAGCGGCGTCAGGTTGTCGAAATGGACCTTGTGCTTGATCTTCTCCGGATTCTCGAAGTTGATCGTGTTCACCTTCAGCAGCGCGAAGTAGCGCTCGCCGTCCTTGGGTCCGCGGATCGGCCCCTCGACGGTGTCGCCGGTGCGCAGGCCGAAGCGGCGGATCTGGGTCGGCGAGATGTAGATGTCGTCGGGGCCCGGCAGGTAATTCGAGTCGGAGGAGCGCAGGAAGCCGAAGCCGTCCTGCAGCACCTCGACGGTGCCCGCTCCGATGATCTCGACCTCCTTGGCAGCAAGCTGCTTCAGGATCGCGAACATCAGCTCCTGCTTGCGCATGGTCGAGGCGTTCTCGACCTCGACCTCCTCGGCGAAGGCGATCAGTTCGGTGGGCGTCTTGGACTTGAGGTCCTGGAGCTTGACCTCGCGCACCGCATCGAGATCGGCCGCGACGATGCCGCCCTCGGCCGATTCGTCCACGGGAAGGGTATCGTACTGTGACGTCATGGGAGATTCGGAACCGGCGGAAGGGGCGAGGCGGGGCAGGGAAACGGAGGTTTCGCGGATGGGGGAGGTCGTGTTCAAATCGGGTCGTTCGGGGAGTTGATCGCCGGGCGCCTTTTCGGCGCCAGTCAGTCGGACCGTTTCGTGGAAAACGGCTCCGCGCATCGTCTTTGCGGAGCCTCAGGGCTCACGGATGCAGCACGGCGTAACGAGGAGAGACCTCATCGCTAGCGCGTTTTTCAAGGTTTCGCAAGCACCGGCATCGAGCACCGGCATCGAGCGCCGTCACCGGCGGCGCAGGCGCACATAGAGCGCGCCGGCGCCGCCATGGTGGCGCGCCGCCTCCTCGAAACCGAGGACGACGTTGCGCAGGTCCGGTGAGCGCAGCCAGTGCGGAACGCTGCGCCGGAGCACGCCCCGCTCCGAGAAGGCATCGTCGTAGCTCGGGCCGCCCTTGCCGGTGACCACGAGCACATGGGTGTGGCCGGAGGCGCGCGCCCGCATCAGGAAACCGATCAGCGCCCCGTGCGCCTCGGCCTGGTACAGGCCGTGGAGGTCGATCCGGGCATCGACCTGAAGCGCGCCCCGGCGCAGGGCGAGGCGGACGCGGCGCTCCAGGCCGGGGGCGGGGGGCGGAACGGGCGCCACCACGGGTGGCGGCGGGGAGGCCGGTTTCAGCGCGGCGCGCTTGGCGAGCGTCCTCGGCATCGGCTTGGGCGGCGCCGGCTTTGCGGGCAGAGCCTTCGTGGGCGGAGGTTTGGGAGATTGCCTCGGGGCGGGCGGCGCCTCGGCCGCCGGCGCGCGTACGGCCGGCTTGGCGCGCCCGCGCAGGGGCGTGATCAGCCGGGCGATCTCACCCCACAGATAGGCGTCCTCTCCCGAGAGGCCGCGCGGGCGTCGTGGCGGCTTCATGGCGTACCAGAGCCCGCCGCCTTCGGCAGCAGCACGACGAAGCCCACCGCGTCGTGCAGGTTCCCGGCCCGCGCGCCGGCCTCGGCGCCAGTGCCGAGGTAGAGGTCGCCCCGCGCCGGGCCGACGATCGCCGACCCGGTATCGGCCGCCACCACGAGGCGGCCCGGCGCCGAGGCACCGTCGATCCGCCCCTCGAGCCAGAACGGCAATCCGTAGCGCCACAGGGTCGCGTCGACGGCCATGTTCCGGCCCGGGCTGAGGGGCACGCCCGCCCCACCCGGCGGCCCGAGGGCGGGGTCCTCGATCTCGGCGAGACGGAAGAAGATGTAGGAGGCGTTGGCCCGCATCAGGCGCCGCGCGTGCTCGGGGTGCGCCCGCAGCCAGCCGGTCCAGCGCGCCAGGGTCAGCCCCTCCAGGGGAAGGTGGCCTTCCCCGACGATGAGCTTGCCGATCGAGGTGTAGGGCCGTCCGTTGCGGCCGTCATAGAGCACCCGCACGGCGCGTCCGTCGGGGAGGCGGACCCGCCCCGAGCCCTGGACCTGGAGCACGAACAGATCGACCGCGTCGCGCAGATAGAGGAGGGGACGCGCCCGCGCGCCCAGCGCCCCGTCCTCGATCGCGGCCCGGTCGGGATAAGCCTCGAAGGCGTCGCCGACCCGGCGCGCGGCGCGCAGGGCGGGGTCGAGGCCGGGGCGCGTCTCGCCGGGCTCCAGGCCGACGAGGTCGTCGGGCCGGGCCAGCACGGGGGCGGTGAAATCGGGGGAGGGGACCGGGGACCCGGTGAGTTCCGGCTCGAAATAACCCGTCAGGAAGCCGGTGCGCCGCTCTGGGATCCCCTCCGTGGCGGGGCGGACGACGCGATAGGCGTCGAAGGCCTCGGCGAAGAAGCGGGCCGCCTCGGCCTCGGGCGTCGCGGCCGCGCGGAGGCAGGCGGCCCGCAGACCCTCCACCGAGCCGATGACACCGGCGGGCTGCGGCGTGGAGGGCGGGCTCGAGCATGTCCGGCGGAAGGCCGCGAGGGCGGGGCCCGGGTCGGCTCCGGGGAAACCCGCGAGGGCCGCGGCCTCCACCGGCTCCAGAACGGCTTCGCCCACGCGAAACGGCTCGGCCGCGAAGGCGGCCGAGCCGGGGCAGGGGAGGTTCAGGGCGATGAGGGCGGCCACGGCGGCCGCACGGACGGGGGTCACGCGGGGGCCGGCCGTCTCGGGCTCAGGCGCCGGCTTCCGTGGCGACGAGTTGCCAGTTCGGATCGCGGGTTCCGAGCGTGCGGGCGAAGGTCCAGACATCGGGCACCTCCACCACCGCCTCGGCGCTGCCGTCCGTCACCTGGCCCTGGGCGTTGCGGGTGGCGGTGATGAGGTGGGAGAGGAAGCGCACGGTGACCTGGGCCACGCGGTTCTTCACGTCCACGGCGACGATCTCGGCCTTGTCGAGGGAGACGAAGGTGGTCTCCACCGTCTCGCGCCGGCCCTCGCGGGCGTCGATCTCGCGCTCGAAGCCCTCGCAGACCTCGCGGGAGAGCAGGCTGCGCAGGGTCTTGCGGTCGCCCTTGGCGAAGGCGATCACGATGGCCTCGTAGGCGCTCTTGGCGCCCTCCACGAAGGCGCGCGGATCGAAGTTCGGCTCCACCTGCACCACGGCCTCGAGCCCCTGCGCGATGGCCGAGCCGGGCTCGGCGATGCCGCGCCAGTCCCGGGCCTCGGTCTTGACCGCCGTCTGGCCGCGATCGGCCGGTGGCTGGACCCGGTCGGCACCGGGCAGGCGCACCACGTTGTCGCCGTCGCCGCGGGCGGCCGGCGGCTCGGTGCGGCTGCGATCCACCGGCTTGAACGGCGAGCGCTCCGCACCGGTCTTCTGTCCCAGGACCGAGCGCAGCCGCCAGATCACGAAGACCGCCAGCGCGAGAAAGATCAGGGTCGTCAAGTCGAAGGAGTCCTGCATCACTGATCCGATCGTGGCCGTCGCACGAATACGTTGTTCCAACGGGCTCCGAAACCCGGCCCGGCGCTCGGCTGAAACGCCCGACCGGCGGATCCGGCCGACACGCCCGACCCTATCGCGCTTTAGCCGAGTGCCGCGCAAGGATCGAGCCGGGTCGTCTCGGACCGAGCGATCTCGAGACGCCGTCGCGAGCCGGCCCGAGCCTCCGGCGTCACGGGGGATATGGGGCATCCCGCCGAGCGGTTCCAGGCGAGATACGGGTTTCGGATCGGCCTCCATCGCCCGGCCGCGCCGCGCGGGGCCTTGTCCTTGTTCCGTCCAGGCGGGCATGATAGCGCGCTTTCCGCGCCCGCCGGGTGATCGCATCGTCGCGGCTCGCGTCAGGCGCGATTCACCGGCAGGCGCGTCACCGCGATGCGTCACGTCGGCCGAGGCTCGACGCAAGCAAGACGTCGACTCGCACGACACCGCCCCTCCGGCGCCCCGAGATCTCCGGCGCCCGAAGATCCAGGAAGAGGACAGAACGCCATGGCCGACAACCCGGCACCGAACGGCAACGGTGGCGCCACGGCGCAGCCCGACGACGGAACCCCCACGATCAACGCGCTCGCGCAGTACACCAAGGATCTCTCCTTCGAGAACCCGAACGCGCCGCGCTCGCTGCAGCCGCAGGAGAGCGGCCCGCAGATCAGCATCCAGGTCAACGTCAACGCCAAGCAGATCGCCGATGTCGACTTCGAGGTCGAGCTGACCCTGGAAGGCGATGCCAAGATCGGCGGCGAGGTCCTGTTCGCCTTCGAGCTGACCTATGCGGGCATCTTCCGCATGCGCAACATCCCCCAGGACCAGCTGCACCCGGCCGTGATGATCGAGTGCCCGCGCCTGCTCTTCCCCTTCGCGCGCCAGATCGTCGCCGAGGCCGTGCGCAACGGCGGCTTCCCGCCCCTCTACATCGACCCGATCGACTTCGTCGGCCTCTACCGCCAGAAGGCGATGGAAGCCCAGGCCCAGGGCGAAGCCGGCGGTCCGCTCGCTTCCTGAGGCGCACGCCGCCCCCCCCGCCGGATGGCGGGTTAGCCCCGCGCGGCGGCCGCGCGGGGATCGAAATCCGAGTCGGATCGGAACCCGAGGCCTGACCGTTATCGGCACCCGGCCCGGGTCCTTCGTCTCTCGATTCCTGGCCGGCCGGACACGCCAGCACCAGGATCGCATGCTCGCCACGCATCACCTCGCCCTGATCAACGTCTTCACCGGCGACATCCAGGGCGGACTCGGGCCGTTTCTCGGTACCTGGCTCGCGGAAGCCGCATCCTGGAGCCCGGCGCGGGTCGGCTTCGTCACCACCCTGGTGGGGATCGGCTCGCTCCTGCTCAGCGGCCCCTTCGGCGCCCTGGTGGACCGGCTCGGACGTCCCCGGCTGCTGATCGCCCTGGCCTGCGGGGCGATCCTGTGCGGCACCCTGCTGCTTCTGCCGGCCCGTGGCTCCGTCAGCGTCTTCACCGCGCAGATGCTGGCGGCCGCGGGCGGAACGCTGCTGCTGCCGGCCGTCACCGCCCTCACCCTCGGCATCGTCGGCAAGGACCGCTTCCCGAAGCAGCAGGGCCGCAACCAGGCGTTCAACCATCTCGGCATCCTGATCGCCGCCGGCGGCATCAGCGTCGGCACCGGCTGGTTCGGCCCGGCCATAGCCTTCTGGGTGCTGGGCGGCATGGCGGTGCTGGCGATCGTCGCCACGCTCACGACGCCGGCCCGGTGCTACAGCGAACGCCGCGCCGTCGGCTGGCAGGAGGATACGGACGATAAGCCGGAGCGCGCGGGCCTGCGCAGCATCGTGGCCAACCGCAAGCTCCTCGTCCTCGCCGTGGCGCTCGCCCTGTTCAACCTCGGCAATGGCGGCATGCTCTCGCTCCTGGGCCAGAAGCTCGTCGCCACGGCGGCCGATGCCACGAGCTGGACCGCCCGCTACGTCATGGTGGCGCAGCTCGTGATGATCCCCGTCGCGCTGTTCGCCGGTTCGCTGGCCGACCGGCGCGGCCGGCGCCAACTGCTCCTCGCCGCCTGCGCGGTCCTACCGGTCCGCGCCGCGCTCTCGGCTTTCATCGACGATCCCCTCTGGCTGATCTCGGCGGAAATCCTCGACGGGGTCGCCTCCGGCATCATCGGCGTCGCGGTGCCAGTGATCGTCGCCGATCTGACCTGGGGGTCCGGCCGGACCCAGACGGCGCTTGGCTCCCTCAACGCCATCCAGGGCATCGGCGGCGCGCTCTCGGCTTGGTACGGCGGCCTCGCCCAGTCCGTGCTCAGCTGGACCGGCGCCTTCCTGGCGCTCGGCACTCCCGCCCTCGTCGCTCTGGCCCTGGTCCTCTGGCTCGACAC
Source organism: Methylobacterium sp. J-068 (assembly GCF_022829445.1). Classification (GTDB taxonomy): domain Bacteria; phylum Pseudomonadota; class Alphaproteobacteria; order Rhizobiales; family Beijerinckiaceae; genus Methylobacterium. The sequence continues at coordinate 76,973 of NZ_JAKSXY010000073.1, forward strand.
CACCGCCGAGAGTCGGGGCGGTAAGGGGAAGGCCGCCGCCGATGACGCGGCGCCGCCGAAGCGTGGCGACGCGTCTGCGCCTCGTCCGCACGGCGCCTGATCCGGTCGCCGGAACAGGCCGGCCGTGCCGCGGTTGGCGGGGAGACCGAGACGCAAGGACCCGCACCGCGATGGATGACCACCCCGACAGCCGGACGCTGCGCGTCACCGAGCCACGCGCCGTGCCCTGGCTCAGCATCGTGTTCGGCTACGGGCCGATGCTGCCCTTCCTCGCGGGCGCCGCCGTGGCCTGGCTTCGGCCGGGCGATGCGCTCGCAGAGGTGGCCTCGGCCCTCACCATCCTGTGGGGCTGCGCCATCCTGCTGTTCCTCTCGGGCGTGCGCCGTGGCGTCAGCTTCCGCACCGAGGGCGGCGCGACGCTGGCTCAGATCGCCACCATGCTCGGGCTGTTCGGCCTCGGCTTCACCGCCCTGGTGTTCGCCACCCTGGACCAAGCCGTAGCCGCGCTGATCCTGCTCATCCTCGGATTCGCCGGCATCACAGTGCTCGATCCGATCGCGGCCCGGCGGGGCGAGGCGCCGCTGTTCTTCGCGCGCCTGCGCCCGGCGCAGATCCCGCTCGCGATCCTCGGACTTTCGGCGCTCCTCGTCCTGAAGCTCTGACGGGTCAAGCGCTTGCCGCCCCCGGCCACCCGCGATAGAGCCCCCGGGACCCCGAACAGCCCCGACGGACACGCATTCCCATGGCCAAGGCCAATTCCCAGAAGGCCGACACCTTGAAGCCGCGCCTGCCGCGCGGCTTCGTCGACCGGCGCGCGGACGAGATCGCTGCCCAGCACCGTATGCTGGAGACCATCCGTCAGAGCTTCGAACTCTACGGCTTCGAGGCGCTGGAGACGCCCTTCGTCGAGTACACCGAGGCGCTCGGCAAGTTCCTGCCCGATCTCGACCGGCCGAACGAGGGCGTGTTCTCGTTCCAGGACGACGACGAATCCTGGCTCTCGCTCCGCTACGACCTGACCGCGCCGCTCGCCCGGCACGTGGCCGAGAACTTCGACGCGATCCCGAAGCCCTATCGGAGCTTCCGCGCCGGCTACGTCTTCCGCAACGAGAAGCCGGGGCCGGGCCGCTTCCGCCAGTTCATGCAGTTCGACGCCGACATCGTCGGGGCCGGCTCGGTGGCGGCCGATGCCGAGATCTGCATGCTGATGGCCGACACCCTGGAGAAGCTCGGGCTTACCGGCCAGTACGTGGTGAAGGTCAACAACCGGAAAGTGCTCGACGGCCTGATGGAATCGATCGGCCTCGCGGGCCCGGACAAGGCCGGCCAGCGCCTGACCGTGCTGCGCGCCATCGACAAGCTCGACCGGCTCGGCGACGCCGGGGTCCGCGAACTTCTCGGCGCGGGCCGCAAGGACGAGAGCGGCGATTTCACCAAGGGCGCCGGGCTGGCGGAGGATGCGATCGCGCGAGTCCTCGGTTTCACGGGCTGGACCGGAGCCGGGTCGGCGCCCGCCGACAACGCCACCACCCTGGGCAATTTCGAGACGTCCCTGTCGGGCAGCGCCGTCGGCTCGGACGGGGTGCGCGAACTCGCCGAGATGGCCGCGCTGTTCACGGCGGCCGGCTACGAGGGGCGCATCCGTATCGACCCCTCCGTGGTGCGCGGGCTCGAATACTACACCGGTCCCGTCTACGAGGCGGAGCTGACCTTCCCCGTCACCAACGAGGACGGGCAGACCGTGCGCTTCGGCTCGGTCTCGGGGGGTGGGCGCTACGACGGCCTCGTCGGGCGGTTCCGCTCCGAGCCCGTGCCCGCCACGGGTTTCTCGATCGGCGTCTCGCGCCTGTTCTCGGCGCTGCAGCTCGTGAAGAGCCCGCTCCTGGAGGGCATCGCCAAGCCCGGCCCCGTCGTCGTCCTCGTCCTGGATCGCGACAACGTCGCCGATTACCAGCGCCTCGTCACGGCCCTGCGCGAGGCCGGCATCCGGGCCGAACTCTATCTCGGCGGCTCGGGCATGAAGGCGCAGATGAAATATGCCGACCGGCGCGGCGCCCCGTGCGCGATCATCCAGGGCTCGAACGAGCGCGAGGCCGGCGAGGTCCAGATCAAGGATCTGATCGAAGGCGCCAGGGCGGCGGCGGCCATCACCAGCAACGCGGAGTGGAAGGCCGCACGCCCGGCCCAGTTCTCGGTGCCCGTCGCCGAGATGGTCGAGCGGGTGCGCGAGGTGCTGGGACGCCACTTCTGACGTCCCGCCCCGCGGCCGAGGCGGCTTACGCCACCGAGATGTCGACCTGGATGTTGCCGCGCGTGGCGTGGGAGTACGGGCACACCACGTCGGCGCGCTTCACGAGGTCTTCCGCAACGGCCCGGTCGAGACCCGGCAGGGTCGCCTTGAGGGCGACGACGAGGCCGAAGCCGGTGCCGTCATCGCGCGGGCCGATGCCGACGCTCGACTCGATCTTCGAATCCTCGGACACCTTGATCTTGTCCCTGCCGGCCACGAACTTGACCGCGCCGAGGAAGCAGGCGGCGTATCCGGCCGCGAAGAGCTGCTCGGGGTTGGTGCCGGCGCCGCCGCCACCGCCGAGCTCCGTCGGGGTGGAGAGCTTGACGTCGACCTTGGCATCGTCGGTGGCGGCGGAGCCCTCGCGTCCACCCGTGGCATGGGCGTGTGCGGTGTAGAGTGCCTTCATGTTCGCTCTCCTGCTCGTCGAAAAAGGGGGATCGGACGCGGCGGCCCGGCGGTGATCGGGCCAATATCGATTGCGCACAATCTTGATTTCTTGTCGCACAGGACTCGATTGTGCGCAATATGAATATTGCATAAGATCATGACACGCTGCCGGTTCCGCCCGGTCGACCCCCAAGGAAGGACACCGCGCCATGCCGGGACGGCAGACCCGCCCGCTCGAACCCACGCTCGAGGAGACGCGGGCCGCCGATGCCCTCAGCCTCGACAACCAGCTCTGCTTCGCGGTCTACGCGGCGGCCCATGCCTTCGGGCGAGCCTACCGGGCGCTCCTGGCCGGGCACGACCTGACCTACCCGCAATATCTCGTCCTGCTGGTGCTCTGGGAGGAGGAGGGTCTGACGGTCAAGGAGATCGGTCAGCGCCTGTTCCTCGATTCCGGCACCCTGACGCCCCTGCTCAAGCGCCTGGAGGGGGCCGGGCATGTCCGCCGCGCCCGCGACCGGGCCGACGAGCGTCAGGTGAGCATCTTCCTGACCGAGAAGAGCCGCGACCTGCGGGGACGGATGGAATGCGTCCCGAACGAGGCCGGCGGCCTCACCGGTCTCGATCTCGACGGGCGCCGGGCCCTCCTCGACATCCTGGTCAACCTGCGGGGCGCGCTGCATGCCGGACTGGACGACGGCGAGCCGCCATCCGCGGACTCCGATCCGGGGCCGTCCGGGGCGAAGGCAGCGATGACGAAGGGGCCCACGAAAAAAGCCGCCCCCGCGCGGGCGGGAACGGCTTCCTGATCAGGCCCGGCGACGAAACGGATTCCGTTGCGCCGTGAGCGGGTCCGACCCGACCCGGTCGGCCCGCGCGTGACGGACAGACCGGATCGCGATCGGGCCTCGCGATCTCAGGACTTGGTCTTTCAGGACTTGGTCTTGAGGTAGGCGATCACGTCGTCGACCTTCTTCGGATCCTTGATGCCGGGGAAGACCATCTTGGTGCCGGGCACCTTCTTCTTCGGGTCGGTCAGCCACTCGTGGAGATTGGCCTCGTCCCAGGTGATGCCGGAGCTCTTCATGGCCGCCGAGAAAGCGTAGCCGTCGGCGCCTTCGCCGGCCTTCGAGCCGACGACGCCCTTCAGGGTCGGGCCGACGCCGTTCTTCTCGAAGTTGTGGCAGGCCTTGCAGGGCGCGAACGCCTTCTCGCCGGCGGCGGCATCGCCCTCGGCCTGGGCGGAAATCGGGAGCAGCATCGCGAGCGCGGCGCCGAGGATGAGATGACGCATCGTATGTTTCCTCCGTGGAGCGGCTTCAGCCGCCTGGGCTTATGGCAGAGCTTGCGCGTTTAGAACAGATCGAGACTAAGAACGTCCGAACGTTGGTGGCGCGGGCTGCGGCGAAAGGAAGCTCTCCGGGCGGCGTTCGGTTCCCTCGGCCGACGCGATGCGCGCACCGGGTGCGCCGGGGCCGGGTTTGTCCTACACTCCGGTCCAACCGGCCGCCCATCGCTCGTCCTTCCTCCGCCGCCCTTCTATAGGCGGTGCCGGATGAGCGGATGCTGAAGCGGCGAACCGTTCGGAGGAGCGCCATGTCGATCGCCTTTCCCGTCCCCGATGCCGGCATCGTCGCCCGCCGCGACGCGATCATCGCCGGGCTCGCGCCCCTGGTGGCGCCGGAGGCCCTCGTGACCACGGAGGACGAGCGCCGCGCCTTCGAGACCGACGGCCTCACCGCCTACCGGAAGATGCCGCTGGCCGTGGTGCTGCCCTCCACCACCGCCGAGGTCTCGGCCGTGATGGCCTATTGCCACGCCAACGGGGTGCGGGTGGTGCCGCGCGGCGCCGGCACCTCGCTCGCCGGCGGCGCCATCGCCCAGGAGGACGCGGTGATCCTCGGCGTCGCCAAGATGAACCGCGTCCTGCACGTCGATTACGAGAACCGCACGGCCCGGGTCGAGGCCGGCATCACCAACCTCGCCATCTCGGGCGCGGTCAGCCACGAGGGCTTCTTCTACGCGCCGGACCCATCGAGCCAGCTCGCCTGCACCATCGCGGGCAACATCGCGATGAATTCCGGCGGCGCGCACTGCCTCAAGTACGGGGTCACCACCAACAACCTCCTGGGCGTCACCCTGGTGATGAACGACGGCACGGTGGTGGAGATCGGCGGCGAGCACCTCGATTCCGCCGGCTACGACCTCCTCGGCCTCGTCTGCGGCTCGGAAGGCCAGCTCGGCATCGTCACCGAGGCCACCGTGCGCATCCTGCGCAGCGCCGAGGGCGCGCGGCCGGCGCTGGTCGGCTTCGGCTCGGTGGAGGATGCGGGCGCCTGCACGGCCGCCATCATCGGCGCCGGCATCATCCCGGTGGCGATCGAGTACATGGACCGGGAGGCGATCCTGATCACCGAGGATTTCGCGCAGGCCGGCTACCCGCGCGACGCCGAGGCCATGCTGATCATCGAGGTCGAGGGCTCGGATTCCGAGTGCGAGGCCATGCTCGCCCGCATCGAGGCCATCGCCAGCGCCTTCAACCCCACAAGCCTCCGGGTCTCGAAGTCGGAGGCCGAGAGCGCCGCGATCTGGAAGGGCCGCAAATCGGCCTTCGGCGCCACGGGCCGGATCTCCGACTACATCTGCATGGACGGCACGATCCCCACCGGCCAGCTGCCCCGGGTCCTGGAGCGCATCGGCGCGATCTGCGCGGAGAAGGGCTTGCGGGTCGCCAACGTGTTCCATGCCGGCGACGGCAACCTGCACCCGCTGATCCTGTTCGACATCAACAAGCCGGGCGAGCTGCAGAAGGCGGAGGCGGCCGGCGACGAGATCCTCAAGCTCTGCGTCGAGGTCGGCGGCTGCCTCACCGGCGAGCACGGCGTCGGCATCGAGAAGCGCGAGCTCATGCGCTTCCAGTACGCCCAGGCCGATCTCGACCAGCAGATGCGGGTGCGGAACGTCTTCGACCCCGGCTGGCTCATGAACCCCGCCAAGGTCTTTCCGCTGGAAGGCCGGGTGGCCGCCTGAGGGCCCCCGGCGCGCGACGTCCTCGACCGCATCGGCGACACGTGGACGACGCTGGTGCCGATCGTGCTGGCGGGCGGGCCGCTTCAACGAACGCGGGCGCGCGCGGACGGTTCGATGCGGCGGGGTCGTGACGGGGACTCGGTCCGACGACCGCGCCCTGCGGATCTCGGCGCGGATCGAGCGCCCGCCGTCTGAGGGTCCGGGTCGGCTTCAGCGGGACGGGGCCGGCGCCAGCAGGCCCGCGAGGGCGCCCACGGCAGCGGAGCCGAGCGCGATCAGCCCCTCGGGCGTCCCCGTCCTGCCCGCATAGGCCAGGACGATCAGGCCGACCGCGACGATGACCACGACGCCGCCGAGGAAGCCGACCACCATGCGGTAGACCATCTTGTCGCCGAGGATCGGAATCGCGACTTTGGCCTGCGCGGCGGCCGTGCGCAGGACATCGTCCGGGTCCTGCACCAATCTCGCCTTGGTCGCCGGATCGCCCAGGACCGCGTTGACCATGTAATCCACCGAACGCGCTTCAGCCATGTCCGCCTCCTCTTCGCTCATGCCTGAACCGGAGGTTCACGCCGGGTCGGGGGTCGATCGCCGCAACAGGGCCAGGGTGGCGTCGCCGACGATGCCGTCGATCGTCAGTCCGTTGCGGCGCTGGAATTCCATGACGGAAGCGCGCGTCGCGGCACCGAAGATGCCGTCGGCGTCGATCTCGCCCGAGATCGCTTGGGCGAGCCGGCGCTGGACCTCGACCACTTCGGGTCCACGGTCGCCGAATTCGACCACGCCGTCCCCGGCATCGGCGGAGTTGGCATGCGCGGGTCCGGCGATGAGGCGGCCGGTCCCGTGCCAGTCCCGGATCAACTGGTCCGACGCCTCGAAATGCATGGCATCCTCGGTGGGAAAGGCGGCACCCCAGTAGAATCCGTGCTTGTTGAAGATCGGATGGATGGCGAGCAACCCCCGTTGCGCCCGCCCGTCGCCACGCTTGTCGAGGACGCCGTCTATGGTGAGATCGATGGCCGTTCCCCAGGAATGGTTGCTGATGGCGCTGGTGCTGTTGCGGACGTAGCGGCAGCACAGCATCCCCACATGGCCGAGCAATCCGTAGATCTCGGGTTGGTCGACCTTCACCTCCGCCAGGATGGTGCGCAGGGTTTCGACCGCCGGCCGCAAGCCTTTGACCTTGAACGGACCGACATCCTCACGAACGACGAGTTCGATCAGGTCGGGATTGGTCGGGTCCTGACATTGCTGCGTGTAATGCGCCCTCGGAGCCCCCAGGACTTTGAGCATGGTCGCATTTCGCGCGCCGCGCAGCGGGCCGTTCAGGTCTCGACGCGACGCGTCCAAGGGAATGGTTTCGGTCCATTTGGACATGGCTGCTCTCGTCCGAGAATCGCCGCGTATCCGATCGACCCGGCGAGACCAAAACTCACCATAGATTTATTTTGTTAGCAATAATAAACTTGAGGTTTAGAAATACCCCCCCCGAAGCTGGTCCCGCGTCCTTGGGCATCGCGGGGGGCTGGTTCCACCCCGGAGGGCCGACCGGCGAACCCGAACGCCGAGGGCCGCGCCGAACGGCGTGCCATCAAGCCCCGCTGGCGCGGCCGAGCGGACGGACCGCGATGCGTCGCGCCGATCGCGGCCCGGTCCTACGCCCGCTTTCCGATCCACAGCACGTGTCGGCTGCCCTCCGGCGTACGGGCCGCGAAGCGGATTTCCTCCACCGCGAAACCGTGGAGGCGCAGACGCGCCTTGAACCGGCGGTTGGGGCCGCCCGACCAGACGGCGAGGAGGCCACCCGGCCGAAGGGCGTGGCGGGCGCGCTTGAGGCCCCAGGCATCGTAGAGGCGGTCGTTCTCGCGCCGCACCATGCCCTGCGGGCCGTTGTCGACGTCGAGCAGGATGGCGTCGAAGCGGGCCGGTCCCGACTGGATCAGACGGTTGACGTCCGCCGCGACGACGGTGACGCGCGGATCGTCGAGGCTGCCGGCGAAGAGATGGGCGAGCGGGCCACGGGCCCAGCCGATCACCGCCGGCATCAGTTCGGCGACCACCACTTCGGCCTCGGGGCCGAGGGCATCGAGGGCGGCCCGCAGGGTGAAGCCCATGCCGAGGCCGCCGATGAGGAGCCTCGGGGCGGCGTGGTCCGCCAGCCGCGCGCAGGTGCGCGTCGCCAGGGCCTGTTCGGAGCCGCGGTCGCGGTCGTTCATCAGCTCCCCGGCCTCGACCTCGATCGAGAAGGCGTCGTCGCATCGCAGCAGGCGCATCGCTTTGCCGGTGCCGGGAATGACGGCGCTGTCGAGCGCGATCCATGGGCCGTTCGCGGACGGCTGCGCCGGGGCGGTCATCTTACGCGTCCGCACCGAAGGCCTCGCAGCGATAGGCCCCGTAATCGGTCCGCGCCAGCCGCTCGGCCAAAGCGGGCAGGAACAGCGAGGCCTCCTCGGCCAGGCGCCAGGGCGGATTGATGACGATGAGGCCGTTGCCGTTGAGGCGGTTGGGGTCGGGCTCGGAGACCATCAGGTCGAGGCGCAGGGCCGGCCGCGCGAGGCCGCGATCGAGTTCGGCCACCATGCGGTCGACCTTGGCGACGTCCTTGATCGGATACCAGCCGAGATAGATGCCGGTGGGCCACTTGGCGACCGCCCGGGCGAGGGACGCGCCGAGGCGGTCGATCTCGCCGAGTTCCTCGTAGGGCGGGTCGATCAGCACCACGCCGCGCCGCTCAGGGGGCGGGATCAGCGCGTTGAGCGCGGTCCAGCCGTCGAGATGCATCACCTTCGAGAGCGAATCCTGGTTGAAGCGCGCCCGCAGGGTCTCGGCGTCCTGAGGGTGCAGTTCCACGAACACACCCTGGTCGATGGTGCGCAGGAACTCGCGGATGATGGCGGGCGAGCCCGGATAGGTGTGCGCCCCGTGCCGCTCCCGCGTCGCCGCCACCGCCGCCCTGTAGGGGGCGAGCAGCGCCTCGACGGCTTCGGGAAACGGGGTCGCGAGGCGGCCCCACCCCTCGGTCCATTCGCCGGTGCGGCCGGCCTCGTCCCCGGTCAGGTCGTAGAAGCCCAGGCCCGCATGGGTGTCGATCGCCCGGAACCCCGAGGGTTTCAGGCAGAGATGCGCCAGCACGCGCGCGAGCACGAGATGCTTCAGGACGTCGGCGAAGTTGCCGGCGTGGAAGGCGTGGCGGTAGTTCATGGCTCGGGGCCCGTCTGATGGATCCGCGTCCGCCACCGCGCCTGCGGATGGATCGCGGAAAGGTCCTAGCGCGCGGCCTCGACGGCCACCTCGCCGGCGCGGCAGTTCTGGCGCGCCACCTCGGGGCAGGGGGTGAACCCGCGCAGGTCCTTGGAGAAGCAGATGCGCACCTCCTGGAGCTGCCCGCTCCGGCAGGTGACCGACATCATGTCGGGCCGCAGGCCCCGGTTCGCGGCCACGAATTGCCGGGCGATCTCGATCGGCGCCATGCGGGTCCCGCCCTCGGGCGCCTTGAACGCCTCGGGGATCGTCACCGCCGCGCGGGCCTCGCGCGCCGCCTGGAAATAGGAGACCGGATCGAGGCCCGAGCAGGTGCCGTGCGTGCGCCACTCGTGCCGGGCGAGCCCCTCGCTCGGATAGACCTCGCCGGCCACCGCGATGGCCTGCCGGGTCGGGGCGCGCTCGACCGAGGAACAGTTCGACGGATAGCCGCGCGTGTATTGTGGCCAGAGGCCGTGCACGACGAAGCCGAGGCCGCGCCCCGGCCGGCACTGCCCCTGCGCCTCGCGCTGGGCGCCGGGGCCGTCACAATAGGTCGGCGACCAGGACAGGGCGAGGACGTAGAAGTCGAACGAACCCGGCGTGCCGCCGCGCTCGAAGCCTTGCGCCATCACCCCCGGAACCGTGACCGCGAGCGTCAGGCCGGCGAGAACGAGGCGCAGGGCGCGCCGGGGCGCGCGGCTCACGGACGGGCTTCGCGGCAGGCCGAGGCGTAGGCGTAGGCGAGGTTGCGGTCGAGGCCGTGGACGCAGAACTCGATGCCCCAATCGGCCCCGATGATTCCGAGCCCGTCACGCACCGAGTAATCCACCTTGCGGCGGACGCCGTCCGAGGTCGTGGCCACGGCGCTGCAGAAGCGGCGCGGGTAGTAGTCGAGGCCCCAGGGCCGCCAGGCCGTGCGCTCGATGTGCTCGTAGCGCAGGATGGTGAGGGAGGAATTCCAGAACTTCGCCTCCTTCTCGGCGAAGTGCGACGAGAGCCGCTCCAGCACCTCGGGCGCCTGGCAGCCGGGGATGTCGGCCTCGAAGTTGAACTCGCGCTCCTCGGCGGGCGTGATCTCCTCGCGGCCGGAGCGGGCCAGCGCCGGCTGGAGGGCACCGGCCAGGACGAGGCCGAGGGCGAAGGCGGTGGAGAGGGGGGTCGGGCGCATGCCGGCGTCTTCCGCTGGTGTCCGTAGATCTTCCGGGACGATGGCGGCTCGGCCCGGCCTGTCAAGCGCGTGGCCGGGCGTCACGTCGCTTTCCCGCGCCCCTGGGGTTCGCCGGGCACACCTCCCGGCCGGACCTTCAGTAGATCGGATCGCTGAGACCGGGCGCGGCGAGCGAGAGCGGCTCGGAGGCGTAATCCTCCGGGGCAAGGTTCTCCTGAGGATGGGCAGTGGCGACGCGGGACGGTGGCAAGCGCGAGGCGGGCGGACGCGGTGCGGCGGCGTAGGCAACGGGGGGCGCGGGCGGACGGGGGGGCGCCAGGCCGAATTGCGAGGGCGCCGGATGGGCCGGCGCACGGGCGATCTGCGAGGGCGCCGGCCGGGCCGGCTGCCGCGCCGACATCGGCGTCACGCCGTAGGGATCGTCCTCCTCCACGTCGATCGGGGCCTGGGGCGGCGCCGGCAGTCGCTCCGGCGGACGCGGCCGGGCGGTGGCGCGCGGTGTCCCGTCGGCCCCGAGTTGGGGCGCGAACTTGATCAGCGGCTGGCAGATGCGGCGCAGGCCGCGCGGATCGTGCCGGGCGAGGTCGACGTGGATGTGGTCGTAGTGGAAGACGTTGGAGCCGGGCGCCAGCACCGTGCTGAAGCGCTGGCACGCCCCGAGGAAGACCTCGCGCAAAAAGCCCTGCTCGGCCTCGGTCCCGCGCCAGCCGCCCTTCACGGTGATGACGTAGCCGTCCGCCAGCTTGAACGACATCACGTCGACGGCATTGCCGAAGGAATGCTCCGAGAGCTTGGCGCCGGCCTGGTTGTTGCGGCCCCGGCAGGCATAGGTGCCCGCGTTGATCTCGGCCACGGGCTGCCCGAAATACAGGTTCGCGGCCGGCTGGATGGTGTCGGCGAGCCAGGCCTCGGCCTCGGCGAGCGCCGGACAGGCCAGGGTGACGCGCTGCTTCAGGGCCACGGTGCCCTTGCCGAGCCGCGTCACGCGGTAGGGCTGCAGCATGCCGCAGACGCCCGGCCCGCTGATCTCCTTGGCGGGCGTGACGAATTCCGTCGTCTCCACGAGCCGCTTGGCGTTGCAGGCCTGCTCGGTCTGGTCGCGCCAGGGCTCGCGCTGCTCAAACTTGTTGAGTGCACAGCCGGTGAGGCCCGCGCCGAACAGCGTGAGGGCCGAGAACGCGAATACGCTACGCCACATGGTGGGGAGGATGCGCGCCTTTCCGTAAACGATGCGTCAACGATGCGGCGCGAGACCGACACCTTGTGCCTGCGGGCTGTGGAAGGGTGTTGACAGGGGACGCGTCGGGCCGGACCAAGCGGCCATGCGAACGCCTCCCGATATGCAGTCCCTCGTCGATCTGCGCACCCGCATCGACGCCGGCCGCCTCGATCCCGCGGGCGCCATCCGCCTCGCCGAGGAGGCCATCGCGGCACGCGAGCCGGCGGTCGGCGCGCTCGTCTGCCGGCACCCGGACCCGGCGGTCTCCGAGGCGGGTCCGCTCGCCGGCATCGCGGTCGGCATCAAGGACATCATCGACACCGCCGACCTGCCGACGCAGATGGGTTCGGCCATCTATGCCGGCTGGCAGCCGAAGGCGGATGCGGCCATCGTCGCCCGGCTGCGGGCGCTGGGCGCGGTGCCGCTCGCCAAGACCACGACCTCGCCCTTCGCCGGCCACGACCCCACCGCCACCGTGAACCCGCGCGATCCCAGGCACACGCCCGGCGGGTCCTCGGCGGGTTCGGCCGCCGCTGTCGCCGCCGGCATGGTGCCGCTGGCGGTCGGCACCCAGACGGGGGGCTCGGTGATCCGGCCCGCCGCATTCTGCGGGGTCGCGGCGATCAAGCCCTCGTTCCGCCTGCTGCCCACGGTCGGCGTCAAGACGGTCTCCTGGGCCCTCGACACGCTCGGCCTGTTCGGAGCCGGCATTCCGGACATCGCCCGGGCCCTGAGCCTGATCGCGGACCGGCCGGCCATCGATCTCGACGGATCACCGGGCGCTCCGCGCATCGGCCTGTGCCTCCAAGACTTCCAAGATTTTCACGATTTCGGGGGCGCGCCCGACGCGGATGCGCTCGCGGCCCTGTACGAGGCCGCCCGCGCGGTGGAAGCCGCCGGCGCCCGGATCACCGATCTGACCCTCCCGGCGCCGCTGCCGGAAGCCTGGGCGCGCCAGCCCGTCATCCAGCGTTTCGAGGCGCGCCAGGCTCTGGCCTGGGAATACGCGCACCATCGGGCGCGGCTCAGCCCGGAACTCGGCGCGCAGCTCGACGCGGCCCAGGCGCTCCCGGCCTCCGCCTACGACGACGCCCGCCGCAGCGCGCATCGCGCCCGGCGCGTCCTGAAGGACCTGTTCCGCGAGATGGACGCCATCCTGACGGTCTCCGCCCCGGGCCGCGCCCCGGCCGGCCTCGATGATACGGGCGATGCCCGCTTCAATCGGCTCTGGACCCTGATGGGCGTGCCCTGCGTCACCGTTCCGGTCCCGGGAAACGGGCTGCCCCTCGGCGTGCAGGTCGTGGCGCGCTTCGGCGACGACGGCCGGGCGCTCGCGGTCGCACGCATGATCGAGGCGGCGCTGAGCGCCTGACGAGAGCCGCCATGCAATCCTGGAAGCAGGCCGTGGCCCGGGCCTTCGACGCGGCCGAGGGCTATGACGGGGCGGCCGCGATCCAGGCCGAGGTCGCCGCGCGACTGGCCGAGCGCATCGCCGGCGCGTCGCGCGCGGCGGCACCGCGCATCCTGGAGGTCGGTTGCGGCACGGGGCTGCTGACCGCCGCCCTGGCGCGGCAGAGGGGCCGCGGCATCCTCGTCGCCAGCGACATCGCCCCCGCCATGATCCAGCGCTGCCGCGCCCGGCTCACTGGTGCGGCGAACCTGCATGTCACGGTGATGGACGCCGAGCGGCCCTGCCTCGCGCCCGGCTTCGATCTCATCGCCTCCAGCCTCGCGGCCCAATGGTTCGAGGATTTGCCGGGGACCCTCGCGCGCCTCTCCGCGCTCCTGGCGCCCGGCGGCCTGATGGCGGTGGCGACGCTGGCCGAGGGGACCTTCGCCGAGTGGCGCGCCGCGCACGCGGCGCTCGGTCTCGAGGCCGCGACGCCGCGCTACCCGGCGCTGGCGGAGTTGGCCGGGCTGTCGCTGCCCGGCTGCACGCTCGCGGTGTCCGGCGAGCCCGTCATCGAAGTCCACGCCGATGGCCGCGCCTTTCTCGGCGCCCTGCGGGCGATCGGAGCCGGGACGCCGGGGACCCGCGACATCCTGTCGGCGGGCGCCCTGCGCCGGGTCCTGCGGCTTTTCGAGGCGGGTGGTGCCCGCGTGACCTACGAGGTCGCGACCCTGCTCATCCGGCGGCGCGAACAGGGTTAAGGGTTTTCACGTGCAACGGCGGGGCACTCGCGTCAGGCGCCCGGCTTGCCGTCGGTCGCTTGCCCGCGACGCAGAAGGAACACGCCCTGCGCGCCCATCAGGTTCCAGACCCACCAGGGCATCGAGAACCGCATCGGCCGGCCGCGCGCGTCGAGGGCGGTGGCCTTCTCGATCGCGGCGTTCACCGTCCGGCACAGGCCGACGAAGTCCCGGATCGTGCAGTGATGGATGTTCTGGGTCTCGTACCATTCCTCGGGCATCAGGGCCGTGACCGGCATGCGCCCGCGCAGAGCCAGTTCCGAGCGCACCCGCCAATGGCCGAAATTCGGGAAGGAGATGATGACCTGCCGGCCGATCCGCAGGAGGTGCTCCAGCACGATGCGCGGGTTGCGCGTCGCCTGGATGGTCTGGGACAGGACCACCACGTCGAAGGCGTCGTCGGGGTAATTGGCGAGATCGGTATCGGCATCGCCCTGGATCACCGGCAGGCCCCGGGCGAGGCAGGCATTCACGCCCTCGCGTGAGAGCTCGATGCCGCGCCCGTCGACGCCGCGCCGGTCTCGCAGCAGCGCCAGCAGGGCGCCGTCGCCGCAGCCGATATCGAGGACGCGAGCGTTCGGCGGCACGAGGTCGAGCACGACGAGGTGATCGACGCGGGTGCTGCCGGCCTCGGCATGCGGCAGCGTCTCGGCCACTTCCCAGGGCCGGTGAGCGGAAATCTCGGGTCGCGTCACAGGCCGCGCGCCCGGGCGGCGGCGTCGATGAAGCCGCGCGCGGCGGCGAACATCACCGGCTCGTCGAGCAGGAAGGCGTCGTGGCCCTTGTCGCTCTCCACCTCCACGAAGGCGACAGGCGCGGAGGCCGCGTTCAGCGCATGCACGATGGCGCGGGATTCCGAGGTCGGGAACAGCCAGTCGGAGGTGAAGGACATCACGCAGAACCGGGTCTTGCTGCCCTTGAAGGCGTTGGCGAGGACGCCGCCCTTGTCGGCGGCGAGATCGAAGTAATCCATCGCGCGGGTCAGGTAGAGGTAGGCGTTGGCGTCGAAACGCTCGACGAAGCTCAAGCCCTGGTGGCGCAGGTAGCTCTCGATCTGGAAGTCGGCGTTGAACGAGAAGGTCGGCGCCGAGCCACCCTGGAAGCGCCGGCCGAACTTCCGATGCAGCGCCGGCTCCGACAGGTAGGTGATGTGCGCGCCCATGCGGGCGACGCCGAGCCCCTTGGCCGGCCGGGTACCGGCCTCGAGGTAGCGCCCTTCCGCCCAAGCGGGATCGGCCATGATCGCTTGCCGTCCGACCTCGTGGAAGGCGATGTTCTGCGCCGAGTGGCGCGGGCCCGTGGCGATCGGCATCGCGGCGAAGACCCGCTCGGGGTAGCTCGCGGCCCATTGCAGCACCTGCATGCCGCCCATCGACCCGCCGATGCACAGGAACAGATCGCGGATGCCGAGGCGGTCCAGCAGCATCGCCTGGGCGCGGACCATGTCGCGGATCGTCACCAGGGGGAAGTCCAGCCCGTAGGCCCGGCCCGTGGCCGGATCGATGGAGGCCGGGCCGGTGGAACCCATGCAGGACCCGATGACGTTGGAGCAGACGACGAAGTAGCGGTCGGTGTCGACCGGCTTGCCCGGTCCGACCAGGGACTCCCACCAGCCGCCCTTGCCCGTGACCGGATGGGTGTGGGCGAAGTGCTGGTCGCCCGTCAGCGCATGGCAGACCAGGACGGCGTTGGAGCGGTCCGCGTTGAGGGTGCCCGCCGTCTGGTAGGCGATCTGGAAGGGGGCGAGCTGCACGCCCGCATCCATCGCCAGGGGCTCGTCCGGGCCGAACCGCGCCACGGAGCCCTTCGGCTCGCGGGCCTGGGACACCTCCACGCCCGGCGCGTCGGCGCGCGCCGATTCGTCTTCGGGCGTGCCTGGCTTGAGGGCGGTATCCAGCGACATGGTCATGAAACGGGTTGGAGGAGGCGGTGCGTCGATCCAGCCGGGAGACGGGCGGCCGGCTTGGTATGCCATTCGCCGGAGGACCATGCGACCCGAGGCGTTGAGGTAGTGTGCGCACCCTCGCGCGTCAACGAAAGGGCGGTGCCGGCATGCCGGCTCCGGAGGCGCATCGGCGCGGGGCCCCCCCTTCAAAACCCGGCCGCCGTTCGCGCTCTGGCGGAAACGGCTCTGGCCCTTCGGCGCGTGCGATCGTAGACCGGACGGCGATGACGGGGAGGCGAGACCCCGTTGCCGGTCTTGCCGATCTTAACCCCCGGACCCTCGCGAGCCCAGCATGCGCTTCACCACGAGACCCGCGCCGCCCCTCGACAACCTCGGGGACTTGCGCGCCGAGATCGACCGCATCGATGCCGAGATGCACGCGCTCCTGATCCAGCGCGGCTCGATCATCGACCGGCTGATCGCGGTGAAGCGCACCTCGGCCAGCGGCTCGGCCTTCCGGCCCGGACGCGAGGCCTCGATGATGCGCCGCGTCGCCGAGCGCCATCGCGGGCTGCTGCCGCTCGATACCGTGGAGGGCATCTGGCGGGTCATCATCGCCACCTTCACCTACGTCCAGGCGCCGTTCTCGGTGCATGCCGACATCTCGGGCGGCGACGCGCCGATGCGCGATTCCGCCCGCTTCCATTTCGGCTTCACGGTGCCCTACCGGCCGCACCCGACTTGCCTCGCGGTGATCGAGGCGGTGGCGGCCTCGCGCGGCGACCTCGGCATCTTCCGCCTCGATCCCGACGGTTCGGGCGCGTCCTCCGAGGCGGCGCCGTGGTGGGAGGGCCTCGTCGGCGCGGGCAGGCCCAAGGTCATCGCCCGACTGCCCTTCATCGAGCGGCCGACGCACCCGGCGGGCACCCCCGTCTTCGTGGTCTCGAACCCCCTCGACGATCCGGCGGCGGCCCAGCGCGACTGGGTCCTGCACGCCACCCGCGTCAGCGCCTGGGCACCGGAGGCGGCCCGCGCCCTGCAGGACCTCTACGGCGAGGTGGTGGCCCGCGCGGCGCGCGGGGACGACCATTGCCTGCTCCTCGCCGTTCCGGGCGGCGTCGGTGCCCGGCAGCTGCACGACGCGCTGACCCGCGCCGGCGCCGCGCCGCAGGCCCTCGACGAGATCGGCAGCCACGCCGCCCGGTTCCGGGTCTAGCGGTAAGCTTTCAGGGTGCGGGCCGCCCGGCCCAGCGGGGGACAGGGCCTCAAGGCCGGGCGATCTGCGCCGCGTTGCGGGCCTGCCGGTCGAGCACCCCACGCAGATGGCCGAGCGCCGCCTCCTGCAGCCCGCGCAGCGCGTCCGGCTCCTCCTGAACGTCCCGGCGCATCGACACGAAGAACTCGCTCTTGCCCGGCTCCGTCGAGGAGACGTTGTTCAGCACGTAGGGAAACCGGCCGAGGCGCGTCGCGTCCGCGACCAGATCGAGGAACACGCGCGGCGTGAACACCCAGCAATGGCAGGGCTCGTCCGCGTCCGAGAGCAGCGCGTCGCGCGTCCGGGCGTAGGCCTCGGCGAGGGCCTCCGGCCCGGCCATCCGGGGCGCCGTCGCGGTGGTCTCGCCGGCCCAGATCCCGTCGGTCGAGACGATGCGGCTCTCGAAGAGATGCGCGAAGCGCTGGCGCGGGTTCGGCCGGGTCAGGCCGAGCAGGTCGGCCTCGACCAGTTCGGCCGTGGTGCTGCGCGATCGGCCGACATCGCGCATGAAGCGCCGGTCGGGGAGCGACAGGTTGAACACTCCGCCCGGCCGGAGCACCGCGTGGATGCCGCGCAGCCAGCCGAGAAGGTTCGGGACGAACTGCGCAACCCCCGCGGCGATGGCGAAGTCGAAGCCCTTGGGCGCCTGTCGGTCGCCCAGAGCCGCCGCGAGCGAGCCCGCGCCGGTCCAGGCGTGGTCGATCGGTGGAGCCCCCGGCAATCCGGCATTGGCGTCAGGGTTACGGTCGACATAGGCGACGCGCACGCCTTCGGGGAGGGCCGTGGGCCTGTCGCCGGGGCCGAATTCCAGGCCCACGGCCTCGGGGAGGGGCAGGTCGTGGGTCAAGCGGGCCAGCCGGCGATCCGCGCCGCGTCGTGCCAGGAAGGCATCGAGCGAGAGCGGATCGCCGACCATGGATTCATTCCCTCGGCGGGGCGACGGCCCGTCGGCCTCAACCGGCCATCAGGGCGTCGGCGTCGTCCCAGGCGCAATGCGCCGCCAGTTCGCCCGCGAACACGGCATCGAGACGCATCCGCTCGACCTCGACGATGGGGCCGTCGACCGCCACCGGCCGGCAGCGCGCCGTCAGGCCGGGCACGACGAAGTCCGGGTTGTGCAGGGCGTGGTCGGAACCCTCCTCGAAGAACGGACGATCGCCCCAGTCGAGGTAGCTCTCGGCGGCCAGGCCCTCGGCCAGCAGGATGTCGTGGGCGTCGAGCTCAACGTGCCAGTAGGTCACGGCCTGGACGGGCTCGCGCGCGATGCTGGTGCCGTTGATCAGGCACATGATCGGCACGAGGTGGCCGCCCTGCGCGCCGGCCTCGGCGCCCACCAGGACGGGGTGGCCCGGCGAGAGCGAGAGGTCGCGGGCCGGCAGGCCGGGGCCGAAGGCACCGGCGCGCACACGGATCGGCTGCTGGCTGTGGGCGAGCGCGCGGCCCCGCCCGTCGAGATCCCGGTGCCCGATCCAGGTGATCGGCCGGATCGCGCCCGAGGCGGTGACGGCCCGGTCGCCGACGCGCAGGTCCTCGACCGCCACATCGGCCTCGATCCCGTCGCGGATCACCCGGATGCCGGTGCCGGTGACGAAGCAGACCGGAGCATAGTCACCCACGGTGTTGTTGCTGTCGAAGGTGACGCGCTGGCGCGCGGCCAGCGCCGTGTTGGACAGCACGTACCGCGTCGTGGCGTTGGCGGCGTTCGGGCTGTCCGAGAACAGGATCATGCCCGTCGAATCGTACTGCGTGGCGTACAGCGTCTTCGTCGTGGAGGTGGACTCCGCCGGGAAGATGCCCGTCGCCGTCACGGTGTCGCCGACCGCGTTCACGGTTCCATTCACGGTGATCGCGGAGGTCGACACATCGTCGATGCCGAAGGACGCGGCCGGAGCACCGTCGTCCGTGCCGACGAAGCCCGCGCCGTAGACGGTGTTTCTGAAGTTAATCGCCACGATCCGTTCCTCCAAACAGGCATTTCAACGATGGGTTCGCGACGGAGGAACGTGCGCATTCGTGCGCATCTGGACGATCCGGCACCCGTCATCGGCCCTGTTTTTATGTTGCGAACGCCCTGATGCGTCCATGGCGAAACTCCCCGATCGATTTGCCGGATTTGCCCGAACAGGGTCTTTGTCGGGACGATGCAAAGCATCGTCCCCGCTTTCCGCAGTGATGTGCCATTTTTGCAGCGTTCCGATCAAGGACACGGGCCCTCATCACGCCATAGGTTTCGGACAATTGCCGCCCAGTACGCGCGAGACCGTCTCCGCTTGATCGAAGGGATCAAACGGATGACCGGGCAAGAGAGTCGCGCGGGCCCGTCGAGCCCGACGCGCGACGGTGCCCGAAGCCTCGCGACGGTCGTGCCGCCCGTCGCCCGAGCCGCCCAGGATCGCGGTGCCCCGTGCTCGCAAAGCCGGGCAAGCTTTGTTAGACGGGCGCTTCATGAGACGGGCGCTTCGCCCACCAACCGGCCGCCACCATGTCCTCTTCCACGTCCCCGCGCCCGGTGCCCCGCCCCGGCGTCCTCGCCATCGAGGCCTACGTGCCCGGCAAGAGCGGGGCGCCCGGCCTCGCCACGGTGCACAAGCTCTCCTCGAACGAGACGCCCCTGGGCCCGAGCCCGAAGGCGGTGGAGGCGATGCGGACGGAAGCCGCCAAGCTCGCGCTCTACCCGGACGGCACCTCGACGCGCCTGCGCGAGGCCATCGCCGCGCGCTACGGCCTCGATCCGGCGCGCATCGTCTGCGGCGCGGGCTCGGACGAGCTCCTGTCCTTCCTGGCCTACGCCTATCTGGGCCCGGGCGACGAGGGCATCTTCACCGAGCACGGCTTCCTGGTCTACCGGATCGCGATCCTGGCCGCCGGCGGCACCCCCGTGGTGGTGAAGGAGCGCGACCTGCGCGCCGATGTCGACGCGCTGCTGGCCGCCCTCACGCCGCGCACCAAGATCGTCTACCTCGCCAACCCCAACAACCCGACCGGCACCTACCTGCCCTTCGACGCGGTGCGGCGCCTGCACGCGGGCCTGCCGCCCCACGTCCTCCTCGTCCTCGACGGGGCCTATGCCGAGTACGTGCGGGCGAACGATTACAGCGCCGGGCTCGACCTCGTGCTGGAATCCGCCAACGTCGTGATGACCCGGACCTTCTCCAAGATCCACGGTCTCGCGGCCCTGCGGATCGGCTGGATGGTCGGCCCCGCCGAGGTGATCGATGCGGTCAACCGCATCCGGGGGCCGTTCAACCTGTCGGGCGCCGGCATCGCGGCGGGGGCCGCGGCCATCGCGGACGAGGCGCACGTGGCCGCGGCGGTGGCGCACAACGACACCTGGCTCGCCCGCATGACGGAAGCGGTGCGGGGCCTCGGCCTGAGCGTGACGCCGAGCGTCGCGAACTTCATCCTCGTCCACTTCCCCGACGCGCCCGGACGCAACGCCGAGGCGGCCGACGGCTTCCTCACGGCGCGGGGCGTCATCACGCGCCGCGTCTCCTCCTACGGTTTGCCCGGCGCCCTGCGCGTCACCATCGGGAGCGAGGCGGCGAACACGGCCTTCCTCGAGGCCCTGACCGCCTTCACGCGGGGCGAGCCCGGTGCCTGAGTTCGACACCCTCGCGATCGTCGGCCTCGGGCTGATCGGCTCGTCGATCGCGCGCGGGGCCCGCCAGTTCGGCCTCGCCCGGCGCATCGTCGCCATCGACGGGGACGCGTCCGTGCTGGAGCGGGTGCGCGCCCTCGGCCTCGCCGATCTCGCCACGGACGACCTCGGGGCCGGGGCCGCCGGGGCCGACCTCGTGATCCTGTGCGTGCCGGTGGGCGCCGTCGGCGCGGTCGCGGCGACCCTGGGGCCCGCGCTGAAGCCGGGCGCCATCGTGTCCGACGTCGGCTCCGTGAAGGCCGCGGTGGTGGCGGCCGTGGCGCCGCACCTGCCGGAGGGCGTGCATTTCGTGCCCGCGCACCCCGTGGCCGGCACCGAGTATTCCGGCCCCGATGCCGGGTTCTCGACCCTGTTCTCGGGCCGCTGGTGCATCCTCACCCCGGCCGAGGACGCGGACGCGCAGGCCACGGCGCGGGTGACCCGGTTCTGGGAGGGCCTGCGCGCCATCGTCGAGACGATGACGCCGGAGCATCACGACCTCGTCCTGGCGATCACCAGCCACGTGCCGCACCTCATCGCCTACAACATCGTCGGCACCGCCGCCGACCTGGAGGCGGTGACGCAATCCGAGGTGATCAAGTTCTCCGCCGGCGGGTTTCGCGATTTCACCCGCATCGCCGCCTCCGACCCGACCATGTGGCGGGACGTGTTCCTGACCAACAAGGACGCGGTGCTGGAGATGTTGGGGCGCTTCAACGAGGATCTGGCGGCGCTCGCCCGCGCCATCCGCTGGGGCGACGGCGACGCGCTGCACGACCTCTTCACCCGCACTCGCGCCATCCGCCGGGGCATCGTCGCCATGGGCCAGGAGACGGCGGAGGCCGATTTCGGGCGTGCCCGCCCGAGCGAGCCCGAGCGAGCCCGAAGCCTCGAAGCCCCGAAGCCCGGCGCCGCTCAATAGAGCGGCGGAAGCTGCACGTTCGGGATCGGGAACGGTCCGAGCGTCACCCGGCCCTCGGCGAGGCGTAAGGGCGGCAGGGCCTTGAGGGCGGCCTCGTTCGGGGCCGTGGCACCCGGCTCGGTCCCGGCCCGGTCCCGGCGTGCGCCGAGGAGCTGGCCGACGAGGTTGCCGATGAGCGCCCCCTTCTCCGCGCCGAAGCGCTGCCCCATGACCTGACCGACCAGCGCCTCGAGCCCGGCCGCGCGCAGGTCGAGCTGGCCCTGCGGCCGATGCGCCGCGTCGAGGTCGAGCGTGCCCTTCGCCTGGAGCCGCCGCTCGCCCTTGGCCAGCGACAGGAGCGCGAGGTCGAGGCTGCCGCCGGCCCGGCGCCAGGCCTCGAGTTCCCGCGCCACGGTGCCGGTGCGCAGGGTGGTGGCGCGGTTGATCGTGGCGTCGAGGGCGAGGTCGGCCAGGTCGGAGTTGCCGAGGGCCGCGTCGGCGAGCGGCAGGCGGATCTCGCTCACGCGCAGGCTGGTGTCGACGGCACCGTCCGCGTCGAAGCGGCCGGGCGTCGGGCGGGCATGGAATTCGAGGTGCCGGGTGTCGAAATCGATCGGCGCCGCCCCGGCGCCGTGGACGCTGCCCTTCGCCCCGTCCACCACCAGGGACGCCCGCACGAAACCGTCGGCAGCCCCGTGGAAGCTGCCTTCCAGGGAGGTCCAGGTCGCGTCCGCCGTGAGGTCGCCCTGCTCGACATGGAAGGGGCCGCCGACTTCCAGGATGCCCTGTCGCGGCTGGTAGACCTGCACCACCGCCGTCACCGGCCCGAGGGTGAAGTGGCTGTCGGAGCGGGTGAAGGCGAGGGAAGCGCAGCGCAGCTCGATCCGGAACGGATATCCGCCGATCGAGCGGTCGGCGCAGTTCCAGGTCCGTCCCGCGGCCGATTCCTGCGCGAGCCAGGCATCCATCTCGGTCGCGGCCCGGTGGCGGATGTAGAACCAGCCGATCGACCAAGCGATCACCAGGGTGCCGAGGAGGATGTAGGGAAGGAACAGCCCCTTGCGCGAAGGAGACTTGCCGGAAGGAGAGTTGCCGGAAGGGGAACGGGCCGGGGTCGGACTCTGCGCCATCGGGTATTCGTATCCTGCGTCGCCTGAGGGAGGTCACGCCCTGCCTCAGGGCGTTCCGGCTCACAAGGCTTGGCAGGGTCTCGACGGCGAAAGCATGGCGGCCAGGCCCTTCGAACATCGATCACGCGCCCGAGGCGCGGAGGAGAAACGCCGCGCTCAGTTCGCGGCGTCGACAGTCTGTTCGTACCAAATCCGTTCGATCCCTTCGGGATGGCGGATTTGGGCTTCGCTCAGGCGCCACGCGGGCTGAGCGAGACTGTCTCCGCTTCGATCAAGCGGCGACTGTATTGCGGGTCAAGCGATAAGGTGGCTTTCGGCGAAGGTTTTGTCGTCGCGGATGAGGGCGTTGGCGAGGACGACGAGGCGGCGGCCGGTGGCGACGATGGCCACCTTGGCGGGTTTGCCGGCGTCTCGCATGGCCCTGTAGGGGGCCTTGAAGGCCGGGCACGTTCGGGCCGCGACCATGCCGGCCATGTAGAACGCGGTGCGCAGACACGGTCGGCCGCCCGCGATGGCGTGGCGTCCGGGATG
>NZ_JAKSXY010000115.1 GCF_022829445.1 Methylobacterium sp. J-068
CTGTCGGCCGCCACGGTGGAAGCCCTGCGCGGCCGCGCCCTGGACAGCCTGCTGGCCTCCTTCGGCGACAAGCGCCAGGCCCTCGAGCCCGTCATCGGGGTCGGCGACTTCGTGGCCGTCTCGGTCTGGGAGGCCGGCTCCGGCGGCCTGTTCTCCGGCCCCCTGGTGGCCGACCGCTTCTCGGCCGGCTCCAAGTCCGCCCTCATCCCCGAGCAGGTCGTGCCCCGCGACGGGGCCATCACGGTGCCCTATGCCGGGCGCATCCAGGTGGCCGGGCGCCGGCCCCAGGACGTGCAGGGCCTGATCGAGACGGAACTCGCCGGCAAGGCGATCCAGCCCCAGGTGCTGGTCTCGGTGACGAAGTCGGTCTCGCAGACCGTCACGGTCTCGGGCGAGGCCGTCAGCGGCGCGCGCGTGCCGCTCTCGGGCAAGGGCGACCGCCTGCTCGACGTGGTGGCCACCGCCGGCGGCGTGCGCGCGCCCGTGAACGAGACCTTCGTGCGGCTCTCGCGCGGCCCCCGGACCGCCACGGTGCCGCTGACCACCGTGGTGTCGAACCCGGCCGAGAACATCTTCCTGCGGCCGGGCGACACCCTGACCCTGGTGCGCGATCCCCAGACCTTCCTGGCGGTGGGCGCGCTGGGCAATTCGACCGAGATCCCGTTCCAGGCGGAGGGCATCACGCTGGCCCAGGCCCTGGCCAAGGCGCGCGGCCTGTCGGACTTCCAGGCGGACCCGGCCGGCACGTTCATCTTCCGCTTCGAGCCGGCCGCGGTGGTGCGGCGCCTGAAGCCGGGCAGCCCGCTGCTCGGCACGCCGCTGGTGCCGGTGGTCTACCGGATCAACATGCGCGATCCCAACAGCCTGTTCCTGACCCAGGCCTTCCGCATGCG
>NZ_JAKSXY010000009.1 GCF_022829445.1 Methylobacterium sp. J-068
TGCGGGAAGCACGGCCATGCCGAGCATCAACTTCATCACCCCGCCCGGAACGAACCTGGAGCCGGAAGGGCCGCCCCAGCGCCGCGCCGACGGTGGGTATGATCAGGTGCTGCGCACGGTGGAAGGCGGCCTCGGCAAGCGTGCGCGCAACGGGCAAGGCCCGTTCGGGCAGGCGGCCGGCGGCGCCTGGTCCAGGATTGGGTGATGGGCAGCATTCCATCCTGGCCGACCGGCCTGCCGGTGCTGCGGGGGCTCGCGTCCTCGGCCGGCTCCGACAGCCTGCATCCAGCCACGCAGGAGACCCAGTTCGACGATGGTCCAAGCCGCGTGCGTCGCAGGTCGCTGTTCGTGACGACCCCGTTGAACATGCAGCTGCGCCTCTCGGCCGAAGCCTTCGTCGTATTCAAGGCCTTCCACCTGAACGACCTGAACACCGGCACCCGGCGCTTCCAGGCGCCGGTCCAACTCCCCGATATGAGCCTGGGGCAGCGGATCTGCCGCATCTCCGGGAAGGTCGCGTGGTCCGCCCCGCGTCGCTTCGAATACCTCGTGTCTTTCACCCTCCTCGTCCAGGACTGGTGATCCGATGACCCTCAAGCAAGCCTTGCAGGAAGCCTATGCTTCCGGTGATGCGGACGGCGTGATCGTCACCACGCTGGAGGTGGACCACGCCTCGCTCGATACCGCGATCCTGCTGGTGCAGAACGTCGACAGCGAGTTGGGCGAACCTGGCGATACCCTGGCGCTCCCCCTTGAGGAGGGCGGCCCCAAGGTCCCGCACCTGCTCTGCGCGTTCTCGGTCATCGCGCCGGGCGCCGATCAAGACGGGCCCACCGAGGGCAAGCTGCAGATCGACAACGTGTCGGACCTGCTGCACGACCTGATGAAGGGCGTCATCGGCTACAACGAGGCGATCCGCATCACCTTCCGCCAGTATCGGGTTCTGCCGGGCCAGATCGCGGCGGTGACGGGCCCCGACGACGACACCCTGACCGGCCTGGAAATGACGCCCGTCGGCCTCTCGGCCGATCGTGCCGAGGGCATCATCGCCTGGCCAGACGGGCGCCAGCAGAACGTGCCCACCGGCCCCAACGCGTTCTTCGATCGTGACAGCCATCCCAGCCTGTTCACGTGAACGACCGCCGGGCCTTCCTGCGCGGGGTGCGGGGCCGACCCTACGATCGGATGGGTTTTAACTGCTGGCACCTCGCCGGCCTGACCCAGGCGACGCTCGCCGGGCGGCTCCTGCCGGCGGCCGATCCGCTCCTGGTCTCGGACCTGCGCGCGCGCGCCCGCGTCCTGGCGAACCATCCGGTGCGGTCCGAGTGGGTCGCGATCCCCCAGCCCGTCGACCTCGCCCTGGTGCTGATGGGCAGGACGGCCGGCGCCGAGACCCATGCCGGCACCTGGCTCGCCGAGGACGGCGGGCTGATCCTGCACACCGACGAACCGCACGGCGTCGCCCTCGATCCGCCCCTGGAGATCGCCCAGGCCCGGCGCTGGCGCATCACCTATCTCGTTCCCCGGTAGTCCATGACCCTCGTCCTGACCACCAACGTCGTCGGCCAGCGGCGCGGCGAGCCCGTGCGGCTGCCGAACCGGCGCCGGCGGCTCTCCACCGTCGTGGCGCGCCATCGGCCCCCGGCCGGGCGACCCTTCATCGTGTCCGTGCACCGGCGCGGCGATCCGGCCGAGATCTACCGGCCGGACGACCGCACCGTGCGGCTGCGCGCGACCTGGTCGAAGACGCTGGTCGGGCCGCAGGACGTCGTGGTCGTCACCGCCGCGCCGCTGGGCAAGGGCGTCGCCTCGATCGGGCTCGCCATCGCCTCGATCGCGCTTATCGCTCTGGCGCCCTATGCCGCGCCGCTCATCGCGGGCTCGGCCCTGTTCGGCGCGGGCGCCGCGGCCGGCGGCCTGACCACGGCCATTCAGGCCGGGCTGGTGATCGGCGGCGTGGCGCTCGGATACGCCGCTCAGGCCTCGAAGGCGTCCGGCACGAAGAAGAACGCGGAGAGCTACAGCATCACGGGCGGCGGCAACGTGCCGAAGCCCGGCGCACGCAAGCCCCTGCTCTACGGCAAGCGCTGGTCCTCGCCCCCGTTGAGCCAAGGCGACTTCGTCAACATCGACGGCGATTCCACCGTGCTGGTGAAGCGGATGACGCTGGGCCTGGGCAAGTTCCAGATCCACCGCATCCGCGTGGCCGACGCGCTGTTCTGGGACGAGGCCTCGGGCATCCAGGCGCCGTTCAACACCGCGACCGGACCGTTCGGCGCGGCGATCGAGTTCCTCTACGAGCAGCCCTCGACCATCGCACCGGGCGACATCATCGCCTCGCCGTCCGTGGGCGGGCAGGAACTGCCGCGTCCCGGCGGCAATCCGAGCCGCACGCCCTGGTTCCGGCTGGCCCCGCAGGGTGTCTCGGTCGACGCCGCGCAGATGGACTGGACCTATCCGGCGATCTACCGGCTGAACTCGGAGGGCAAGGAGAAGCCGACCTCGGCCGGCGTGGTGTTCTACGGCCGGGAGATCGACCCGAACACCGGCGCGGTGATCGGCCCGGAGTTCGAGGCGCACCGTTCGATCGAGGGCACATCGGTCTTCATCCGCACGCCGCTGCGCCGCGTGGCCTACTTCCGCCTGCCCAAGTCCGGCGCCTACGAGATCTCGGCCGCGAACGCTTATCCAGAGGCCCCGGCGAGCGAGACGCAGGAGAACCGCGTGGTCTGGGACGCGATGTACGCGTTCGAGGACGACACCCGCATCCGGCCGCAGACCACCGAGATCGTCCTGCGCATGCGGGCCGGCAAAGGCCTGACCGTCACGGC
>NZ_JAKSXY010000013.1 GCF_022829445.1 Methylobacterium sp. J-068
GCATGGCGGCCTCGTCACTCTCGTCGAGGTCGGAGCACGCCGTGACGTGTTCCTGCTCCGCTGCGTTGACGAGGTCGAGCGCGGCGAGGATCGGGTCAGGCGTGCTCATGCTCGTCCTCCCGATCTCGCAGGCGGACGACCAGCATGTGCAGAAGAGCGCCGCACTCGTCGCGCTTGTATTGGCGGCACGCCTTGGTGAA
>NZ_JAKSXY010000014.1 GCF_022829445.1 Methylobacterium sp. J-068
ATGGCCAAAGAGAAATTTGCGCGTACGAAGCCGCACTGCAACATCGGCACGATCGGTCACGTCGATCACGGCAAGACGTCGCTGACGGCGGCGATCACGAAGGTTCTGGCCGAGACGGGCGGGGCGACGTTCACGGCGTACGACCAGATCGACAAGGCGCCGGAGGAGAAGGCGCGCGGGATCACGATCTCGACGGCGCACGTGGAATACGAGACCACGAACCGGCACTACGCCCACGTGGATTGCCCGGGCCACGCCGATTACGTGAAGAACATGATCACGGGTGCGGCGCAGATGGACGGCGCGATCCTGGTGGTGTCGGCGGCCGACGGCCCGATGCCGCAGACCCGCGAGCACATCCTGCTCGCCCGTCAGGTCGGCGTGCCGGCGCTGGTGGTGTTCCTGAACAAGGTCGACCTCGTGGACGACGCCGAGCTCCTCGAGCTCGTGGAGATGGAGGTGCGCGAGCTCCTCTCGAAGTACGACTTCCCCGGCGACGACATCCCGATCACCAAGGGCTCGGCCAAGGTGGCGCTGGACAACGGCGACAAGGCGATCGGCCACGACGCGGTGCTGGCGCTGATGGCGTCGGTGGACGCCTACATCCCGCAGCCGGAGCGTCCGATCGACAAGCCGTTCCTGATGCCCATCGAGGACGTGTTCTCGATCTCGGGCCGCGGCACGGTGGTGACGGGTCGCGTGGAGCGCGGCATCGTCAAGGTCGGCGAGACGGTGGAGATCGTGGGCATCCGCGACACCCAGACCACGACGGTCACGGGCGTCGAGATGTTCCGCAAGCTGCTCGACCAGGGCCAGGCGGGCGACAACGTCGGCGTGCTGCTGCGCGGCACCAAGCGCGAGGACGTCGAGCGCGGCCAGGTCGTGTGCAAGCCCGGCTCGGTCAAGCCCCACACCAAGTTCAAGGCCGAGGCCTACATCCTCACCAAGGAAGAGGGCGGCCGCCACACGCCGTTCTTCACCAACTACCGCCCGCAATTCTACTTCCGCACCACGGACGTGACCGGCGTGTGCGTGCTGCCCGAGGGCACCGAGATGGTGATGCCCGGCGACAGCGTGACCATGGACGTCACCCTGATCGTCCCCGTCGCCATGGAAGAGAAGCTGCGCTTCGCCATCCGTGAAGGCGGACGCACCGTCGGCGCAGGCGTCGTCGCCGCCATCAACGAGTA
>NZ_JAKSXY010000027.1 GCF_022829445.1 Methylobacterium sp. J-068
CCAACTGGATGATCCCGGGCAAGATGGTGAAGGGCATGGGCGGCGCCATGGACCTCGTGGCCGGCGTCAAGAAGGTGGTGGTGGTGATGGAGCACACCGCCAAGGGCAAGGACGGTTCGGAGAGCCCGAAACTGCTGGCCGAATGCGACCTGCCGCTCACCGGCACGCACGTGGTCGACATGGTCATCACGGATCTGGGCGTCTTCACCATCGACAAGAAGGGCGACGGCGGCATGACCCTCGTCGAACTCGCCCACGGCGTCACCGAGGACGAGGTCCGCGCCAAGACCACCGCCGCCTTCGCCGTCGCGTTGA
This sequence comes from Methylobacterium sp. J-068, assembly GCF_022829445.1. Classification (GTDB taxonomy): domain Bacteria; phylum Pseudomonadota; class Alphaproteobacteria; order Rhizobiales; family Beijerinckiaceae; genus Methylobacterium. Next base: position 316 of record NZ_JAKSXY010000027.1, read on the forward strand.
CCTGAGCGCGTAGACGCCCGGCCCGCGCCGGCCCGCGCTCCGACCGGGCCGGCGCGGCGGGCACTGTGCGAGAGACACTCGGCACCGCCCCGCTCCCCTGCGCCGTCCGGCCGGGAAACGATGGCCGCTGCGGTGCGACGGGCCACGACACCGGGAGCGGGATGTCCGGCCGAAACGGTCCGGGACCATCGGTGTCCCCATCATGGCCGAGCGCTCCAGGCTATAATTCGACCGGCCCTGTGACACTTCAGCAACGTTTGTGACCTTGGTACGACAATGGGCATTTTCAAATCTGACGAAGACTTGTCCAATTGACTCAAATTCGAATTGCAGGCTGAGATAGCAGATATCAGCAAACAACAGTCATCGGCACTCGTTCGGTTCGACGGTCATCGGCGCCTCGCTCATCGCGGCGGGCGCGTGTGGCCAAGGAATCGGTGTGCCGAAATGACGTCGCGACAAGATGATGTGGGGGAAACAATGCCAACGTATCGAAGCTTACTCCTGGGGTCCGTGGCGGCCCTGGTGACGATGCCCTTCGCCCGGGCCGCCGACCTGCCGGCGCTCAAATCCGCCCCGATCGAGTATGTCCGCGTCTGTACGACCTACGGGGCGGGATTCTTCTACATTCCCGGCACGGATACATGCATTCGTCTTTCGGGCCGGGCTCGGGCCGAATTCGGTTACCAGCAGAATTTCGTCCGCGGCAATTCGCAGGGCGATCTGAGCATGTATCGCGGGCAGATGCGCCTCAACGTCGATGCGCGCACCCAAACCGATTACGGCACCCTGCGGGCCTTCGTGAGAATGGAGGCCTCCAGCCGCACCGGCAACTTCATGTGGTCCGGCACCCTTCAGCGAATCGGAAAGGCGTACGCGGCGACGGGGCAAGACCAGCTCAACCGGACCCAGCAGCAATTCGACGTCGACAAGGCCTTCATCCAGTTCGCCGGCCTGACGGCGGGCCGCGCCTCGTCCTTCTTCGACTTCTACGCCCACGACTTCGAGATCATCGGCGTCTCGCACGGCTCGGACGTGTCGGCGACGAACCTTCTCGCCTACACGGCAACCAGCGGCACGGGCTTCTCGGCCACCGTCTCCATGGAGGATCCGACCTTCCGCAAGACCGGCATCTACGCGGCCGCCGCCAGCGCCCCCGCCCTGGCCGCCTTCGGGACGACCAGCGCGCCGAGCCCGGTCTTCCAGGGCTTCGCGGCCGACGGCACCCCCACCGGGGTCGGCTTCGTGGATGTGGTCGAGCGCAACCGGATGCCCGATTTCGTCGGCACGCTCCGTTACGACGGAACCTGGGGCTCGGCCCAGATTTCAGGCGCCGTCAAGGACGTCAATACCGGAAACTTCATCGCCGGTGCCTATCTCGGCACGAATAACGGCGTCGCGCTGAGCGCCGCCAATGCCGTCGCCGTCTCCCGCCCGAACACCGAGATCGGATGGGCGGTGCAGGGCGGCGTCAAGATCAACCTGCCGATGATCGCCGCGGGCGACACGCTCTACCTTCAGGGCGCCTACGCTCAAGGCGGCACGCAATATACCGGTGTGCAGTTCTTCACCGCAGGCTACATCACCGCGGCGCGCCCGTTCCAGGGGGCGTCCTTCTCGCAATACCTGCCGGACGCAACCCTCAACCCGCTGACCGGCAAGCTCCAACTCGTCGAGACCTTCTCGGCGGTGGTGTCCTACCTGCATTACTGGTCGCCGCAATGGCGCACGGCCGTCTTCGCCTCCTACGCGGGAATCAACTTCGCCCCCGGTGCGCGCGCGGCCCAAGGGGCCGCCAGTGTCGTCGGCGGCATGACGATCGGCGGGTCGCCGGGCCTGCCCAATTCCGTCGGCTATGCCTTCAGCGAGCAGCTGCGCGACAGCCACCAGTACTACGCCGGCGGCAACCTGATCTGGTCGCCGGTGCGCGACCTCGATATCGGCGTGGAGGGCATCTACTCGTCGACCAATCTGAACAGTGGCCGCGTGATCGACCAGAACAAGAGCCCCGGTGCCGTCGTCGCCAGCATCAGCCCGACGGGCGCGCCCCTGACCGCCTCCGGTGCCGTGATCCGCACCACGAACGCGACCGACACCTTCCAGGTTCGCATGCGAGTCCAGCGCGACTTCTGAAAGGGACATCCGCTGAGGCCAATGCTTGCGGACCTCCGATCCCGGCTCGGGTGAACCGAGCCGGGATCGAGCCGTTTTCAGGCCTGGGCCCGCATCGGCACGGCGGCGTCGCTGGGCAGGAGCTTGAGGCGGGTCTGGGCGGCGAGGCGGATGCCGGCCCCCTGCGGATCGAAGCCGGCATAGCCGCGCCGTTCCACGATCTCGAAGAAGAAACGCCGTTCGAAAGCGCGCGTGAAAAAGTGAAAGTACGATCCCGTGGCGTCACGGTCGTAGATGATCTGGTGCCGACGCATGCGCGCGACCAGAGAGGCGTCGAGGCCAAAGCGCGCGACGAGGTCGTCGTAGTAATTGTCCGGCATCGCCAGGAATTCGATCCCTCGCGCGGCAAGCGCCTCGGCGGTGGCGAAGATGCTGTCCGTGGCGAGGGCGACGTGCTGTACGCCGGCGCCGAAATAGTAATCGACGAAGCGCGACGACAGGGTCTTGCTGCTGGCCGAGCTGTTCAGCGCCAGGGTCATCGCCCCGTTGGCCGTGTGCAGCACTTCGCTCTGCACGAGCCCGACGGGATCGACGAGGTCGACCTGCGGTTCGGCCTGAACCGCGAACAGGCTGGTGTAGAACAGGCGCCAGGACAACAGCTCCACATGCGCCACGGTCTGGGTGAAATGGTCGATGGCCTTAAGCCCGGCGCCTCGGGTGTCGGCCGCGGGGTCGATCTCGAAATCCTGCATCCAGGCCGCCTCGGGATCGATCCCGGCCTCGACGAACTCGATGAGTGAACCGCCCACCCCCCGCACGGCCGGCAGGGTCCGCTCGCCCGGTCCGTGCGCCTGCTCGAACGAGGGGATACGCAGGCCCTCGGCCCGGGCGTGCGCGGCGGCGACGTCGTTGACCGCAAGGCCGATGGCGCAGACCGACGCCCCATGGACGGTGCCGTGCGCCGCGGCGAAGCCGTCCGGTTCGCTGTTGAGCACGAAATTGATCCGCCCCTGCCGCCACAGGCTCACCTGCTTGCTGCGGTGGCGCCCGCCGGGGGCGAAACCGAGCTTCTCGAAGAGCGCGCCGAGCTTCACCGCATCGTCGCGCGAGGCGGCGAACTCGATGAAATCGAGGCGCTCGACGCCGATCCGGGGCGGCAGCGTCGCGGCAGCCGCATTCCCGGCCCGCGCGGCCTCGTCCCGCAGGGCGGTGAGCGAGCGCACGCCATCCAGGGCCGTCATCCGCGTGGCATTGGCGCGGAAGTTGTCGTTGAAGATCTCGAGGGACAGGACATCGTCGTATCCGATGTGCATCAGGGCGGCGACGTACTCGACCAGAGCCAAGCCGCCCTGGCCGGGCATGCAGCGCAGGTGGCGGCTCCATTGCAGCACGTCCATCTGGATCGTTGGCGCGTCAGCCATCTGGACGAGGAAAATGCGCCTGGGATCGATATCGAGCAGGCTTTCGGTCGGGATGCCACGCGCCAGCGAGTGAAAGCTGTCGAGGACAAGGCCGGCATTCGGATGGTCGGCCGCCCGAACGATGGCCCAGGCGTCGCGATGGTCGTTGACGTGGCGCCCCCAGGCCAACGCCTCGTACGCGACGCGCAAGTCCCGGCGCCTCGCCCGTGCCCCGAGTTCATGGAGATCGGCGGCGATGCGTGCATGGTCCCCGCTCGCATCCGCCACTGTCGAAGAACACACCATCAGGAGGTCGGTGCCGAGTTCCTGCGCCAGGTCGAACTTGCGCTCCGCCCTGTCGAAAACCGCCGCGCGGCGTGGTTCCGGCAGTCCCTCGAAGTCTCGGAAAGGCTGGAGTGTGACGCAGCGCAGGCCGTGATCCGCGATCATGCGGCCGATCTCGCGCGGCTTGTGCGTATCGGCCAGCACGTCGGCTTCGAACAACTCAACCCCCTCGAAGCCTGCGGCGGCGATTGCCGCGAGCTTCTCCGGCAGCGAACCGCTGAGCGAAACAGTGGCGATGGAATTGTACAAGCGCGCCTCCCCAGGAGCTATCATGCGGCGGGTGGAGGTCGACTATGCGGTTCCGGTCGTCGGCCGACAAAGTCTATGATGCGTGCCAGGTATAACCGCGTGTTATGGATAGGCCGTGCTCAACCTTCGCCAGATCGAGGTCTTCCGCGCCGTCATGATCGCCAAAACGGTCAGCGGCGCAGCGCGAATGCTCCACACGTCGCAACCGGGCTTGAGCCGGATGCTGAGGCACATGGAGGATCGGCTCGGCTTCCTGCTGTTCGACCGCTCGGGTGGGCGCCTCGTACCGACGCGCGAGGCGAAGATGCTGTTCGAAGAGGTCGAGCGGATTCACAAGGCCCTCGCCGATCTCGATCACTTCAGCGCGTCACTGGCCCGCGGCGAGGATGAACTTTTCAGGATCGGCGCGTCCCCGTCCCTCGGGCATTCCATCGTTCCGAAGATCCTCAAGGACCTGACCGAGCGCTTTCCCCGGCTGCTCCTTCAGTTCGACATCCTCTCCGTCGAGCAGGTGGTCGATTATCTCGTGATGCACGTCGGCGCCTGCACGTTGACACTCTTTCCCATCGATCATCCCAACATCGTCTCCGAACGCATCGGCCGCACCGAAATGGTCTGTGTCGTACCTGCGGACCATGCATGGGCCGACCGGAGCACGATTCGTCTGGACGAACTGATCGATCAGCCACTCATCTCCTTTCAGGATGAGACGCCCCACGGCCAGGTCATTGCCCAAATGTACGCACGTGCCGGCCTGAAACGAAAAGTTGCCACCTATGTACGCTTCGCCGAGACGGCCTGCGCCTTTGTCCGAAGCGGATTTGGCATCACCATCGTGGATGCCTTTACTGCGGATCAAGGGATTGGCAACGCAAGGACCCTTCGCATTACGAGTACGGGTGAAATGCAGGTGTTTCTGCATCGCAATCGTCATTCAGCGCATTCGCGAATTAGTAAACAATTTGCGTGCGAAGCGCGGCGGCAAGTAAAATTATCAGTCGATGCGCTCAATATAGGATGATAAGTAATTTGGACCAGATTGTATTAAATCATAAAACAAGAAATATTTTATCTAAATTTGGCAGGCAACGGCGGCGGGTATTGCGATACCTACACACAAACGGTTTGGAGCCCGTCCGATAATGTCCGGTAGGAGTTAAATGGTCGAGACGGCGGTTGACCTGACCGGTATTTTGGACCGAGCCGATTCAGAGGCTACTGCATGGTGGGTTCCATGGGTAGACGGAACGCCCGATCTGAGAAGCTGACGGGCGCGAGCGGCCGGTAGCCCAGCGCCGAATGCGGTCGAACGCGGTTGTAGGTGTTCCGCCAGAGCCCGATCATGATCTGCGCTTCCTTCAGTGAGCAAAAGATCTCCTACCTCAGGCACTCATCGCGAAGCTTGCCGTTGAAGATCTTACAATCACCATTCTGGTCTAATCAACGATGCGCGTGTCAACGGATTATGGGATCCCCCGTGGATCTCATGCTTCCCTTCGAGGTCGACCCGAGGTCGCCTCAGGATGGGTTGCTGAAGTGTGGTGGGACCAATCTCCCTTACGCGGCCTCGGAATCTAAGGATGCCGGACACAGGAACGGCTCCGTCCTCGCCTGACCCTCGTCCCCACGGGGACACCATTCCGCGTCGTGCGCGGATCTCGATCGCGGTCGGCTCAGATCGTGGTGAGCCGGCCCGGCGGTTGGAACACGCTTCCATCACGCCACATCCGATGCAACACGACGACAAGGCGACGTGCGAGGGCGACGCGTGCTTTCTGCAGCCCACGGCGCTTGGCGACAGCCAGGGGCCAGCTGCGCAGGGCCGAGGGCTTCGTCGCGTGCACCAGCATGCTGGTGGCGGCCTCGTACGGCGCGTGGCGCATGAGCGCGTCGCCGGTCTTGGTGATCGTGCTCGAGCGATTCGTCTCACCCGACTGGTAGCGACGCGGCGTCAGGCCGAACTGGGCGCCGACGTCGCGGGAGTGAGCGAAGCGCTCGGCCTGATCGACCGTGGCCCGGAAGGCCAGTGCGGTGATCGGGCCGACACCGGGTACCGTCATCATTCGGCGACAGGCCTCTTCCTCGCGTACAGCCTGTAGAACCATGCGATGCAGGGCTTCGCGCTGGCTCAGCAGCATGGCCTGTACGAGCAGGACGGGCTCTACCACCCGCAGCAAGCTCGGTCGGTCCGCGAGCAACTCGCGTACGCGTCCCGCGAACCCAGCGCGCCCCACGCGTCCCATCTTCAAGCCGAAGCCGCGCAGTGTGCCGCGGATCTCGGCTTCGACGTCGATCAACTTGCTGACGAGTAGACGGCGCTGCGTCTTCACGTGCACGAGCGACTGGGCCAGAGCTTTGACACCGGTACGAGCGTCTCGGTCGGTGTCGATGCTGGCATTCCGGCCGGCGTGGTATGGTCCGGCAAGGCGAACCCCACGCGGTTCGAGCCTCCCCGTCCGAGCGTCCGATCTCGGACGGCTCCGAAAAATCCCGTCCAAGAGCCGTCCGAGAACGCAAAAGCCCCGGACTTTCGTCCAGGGCCTGCGGTCTACAATTCGTTCTGTCCGTGCCCTAAGCCACTAAGCTGAATAGCTTTTTGACGTTGGGAAGATTGGTAGCGAGGGAGAGATTTGAACTCCCGACACAAGGATTATGATTTCTATTGTTCCGGCCCTGCAGCCCGAGTTCAAGCCCGGAATGATCCCGGGTGGGATCACGAAAATGCCAGCGAGTACAGGGAATTGCGTTAACGGGGGGCAACTCGCCTCGTCGTAGAGCGGCTAGAGATCTCGGGCTCCGCAGCCCGAGAACAGCCCGAGCCGGTCCGATGTCCGTACGCCTCTCCAAGACCCACGTCGACAAGGCCCTGCGCGACGTCGCCGACGGCGGCCGGACTTACGACCTGATCGACAGCCAACAGCCGGGCCTCCTCCTCCGTGTCGGGCCGCGCGGCGCGCGCTGGGCATTCAAAATCATCCGGCAGCGCACGACGTTCAGGATGACGCTCGGGTCCCCGCCCGGCCTCACCCTCGACGAGGCCCGCTCCATCGTCGCGGAGGCGCAGCGCCACATCGCCAACCGCACCGATGAGCCCGGCGACCGGTTCCTGGAGGACCAGCTCATCCGGCTCGGCCATCTCCCGCCCCGGCCGCCGCGCCAGCCGCGGGATCCCGTGATGGTTGCCGAGATGATGGAGATCTCGGGCGACATCCCCTACTGGACCTGGGAGAGGGCGCGCGAGGCCTACCTCGCTGAGGTCAAGCGCACCCTTCGGGACGCGACGTGGAAGGACTACAAGGCCAAGCTCCACATCCCCGAGCTCGGCAAGCTCGCCGATCGGAAGGTGCGCAGGATCTCGTTGGAGGACCTCGCCGAGATCGTCGCCGCCGTCCACGCATCGGGTCGCGAGACACATGCCGTCAACGTAGCCTCGGCCCTCCGCCCGATGTGGGGATGGCTCCGGAAGGCGCACGTGAAGCGGTCGAGCGGTATTGGCGTCGAGGGGATCGGTGCTGACATCGAGAAGCTCGCGGCCCCGGACCGGACCCCGGGCGTCAAGCTCCGAGCGAACGGCAAGCAGGCCGGCCGCTACGTCGCGACCCCGGCCGAGATCGGCACGGTCCTCGCCGTCGCCCGCGCCGGCGTCATCGACCCAACGGTGTCCCTCGCCCTGGAGCTCTTGGTCCTGACGGCCCAGCGCTGGCGCCCGATCGTGGACGCGCGCGTCGAGGATTTCGTCCCGTGGACCGAGGAACCGGGGTGGGGCTGCTGGTCGATGGGTCCGGCTCACCGCAAGACGGCCGACAAGCGCGACGACCAATCGAGGCACGCCCTCCCGCTGCCTCCGGCGCTCTGGGCCCGGATCCTGCCGCAGCTGCAGGCCTGCACGGCGGCCGGGCGGGAGCATCTGTTCCCGCAGATCCGCGCTTGGCGGATCGGGGACGAGGTGTCGGGTCACATGAACGAGGCGGGGCTCAACCACCGCTTGCTCGACATGGGGCTGCGAGCGAGCCCTCACGACATCCGGCGTGGGTTCTCCACGCACTGCCAGAAGACGCTGCGCCTGCCCCGCGACGCCGTGAAGCTCGTCATGGACCATAACGAAGGCATCGCAGCGGACGACGTTCTCGAAGGGCACTACACGCAGGACGACCGCCTCGACCTCAAGCAGCCGGTCATGTCGCGGTGGCTCGCCTGGTGCGAGGAGCAGGCGGCGACGGCGGCCGCGGCGTTCCCGCCCCTGCCGGAGCTGGCGGCCGAGACCGCCGCCCGGCGCCGGGCGCGCGAGAAGGACGGCAAGGCGAAGTCGGCCGCGAAGAAGGCGGCTGCCGCCGCGGCCAAGGCCGAAGCCGCCGTCGGCGTCGAGGGCGACAAAGTCCTAGAACTTGCCGCGTAGCCCAGGGAAACCTCAACCACGCCGCCAGCATCTGCCACTACGCTTTGCGGACGTGGCACGGGATGCACCGCGGGGCGATCCACGTGCACGGGCACAGCCATGGGGTCCTCCCGGGGACCGCGCGATCCTATGACGTCGGCGTCGACGATTGGCGCTACCGCGTCGTGACGATGGCAGAGGTCCTGGAGCGCCTCGCCGAGAACGCGGCCCGCGAGAACGGGCCGGCCGCCGGCGCGGCGCTGGCCGAGGCGGCCTAGAGCAGCCTTGCCAGGGCGTCCTCGTCCTCTCGGGGTGGGTGGGGGGCGGTGAGCTCGGCGCCGGGGCACCGTCTCGCAGGGCGGCAGGCGCTCTCCATCCTGGAGGCGGCCCACGCGCTGAGTCTCGTCTACCCGCATAGGCGGCAGCTTAGCCCGGGCCTGCGGGACAAGCTGTTCGGGGCGGCCCTGGTCCCTTGCTGAGGCCTGCGGGAGACTGATCCCACACACAGAGGAGACGGAGATGGACAAGGCAACGAAGGCGGCGAAGGCGTTGGCCGCCCTACTCGATGCGCTCTACCGGGCGATCGTCGCCATCGTGATGGGCGTGCTCTCCCTAATCAGGATCGCCCCCCGGCCGACGGCGGCCGCCGTGGCCCGGGAGGTCCTTGAACAGGCGCCGGTGGCGCCCGAGCCGGAGCCGGAGATCGAGCCGGATCTCGGCTGGCTCGTGAAGGACCACGCAAGCAAGCGCCTGGGGCGCCGCCCGGCCGGGATGCCGACCCTTGCTCCCCTGCCGGCCGTCATCGAGATCTGGATGGCCGACCTCGACCAGGCGCAAATCCGACGGCTCGCGAGCCACGACCTCGCCGCTCGCCTCATCCAGCAGCATGTCACATCCGGCACCGCCGGATGCCTCCCGACCCTCGGATACGTCCTACCCTCGATGCGGACGGCTTATCCAGCTCCGGTCACACTGGGCCGCGATGGACGGACGGGCAAGGGATCGCTGCGCGTCGATCTCCAGGAAGTCCTCGAAGACCTCGGGTACGCCCCGGCCGGCCCCCGCTTCCGCTGACCGATAGACCCAGCTACCGCTGGAACGCCGAGCCCGCCGGATCCCCCGGCGGGCTTTTTTTCATGCCTGGATGGCGCGGAGCAGGCGGGCCAGCGCGGTCTCGGCACGGTCGGCGCGGGCCGAGGCGTGGCCCACCTCCGCGACGAGGACGGCCGTCTCGGCACGGGCCCGGCGGGTCTCGGCCTGCGCAAGAGCGACCTGGCGGCGGAGGCGGACGATCTCCTCGGCGAGAACCTCGGCGGCGCCAAGGTCTTCTAGGCGGCGATGCTCGCGGACGGCGGCATGCTGGCGTGCGGCACCGACGACGATGCCGGCAGCCTGGAACCCGCGGCCGAGGACGTCTCCGGTGACGTGGGCTACGTGCGACATGGGGCCTCTCCTGGCTGGGCGGATCTCTCCCCCCGCAGAAGGCACCTGGCCGGCGTCGCCGGTCAAGAATCCCGCGCCGGGATCCCATGATGAAATCGGGCTTATCCCTGGCCCCAGGTTGACACACGCGTGGCAGCGATTGCTTTCGAGCCAGAGGTTTTCGTCCTCCCGTTACTCCTAAGCTATGTATCGAGGTTCTCAAATGACTGAGTCAGGCAAGGGAGCGGGCGTGTAACGGTCGCTTCGGTTTCATGAACAACCGCTTCCGGATCGCCGCCATTACGACCTCCCCGTCGTAGGCGGGGGTGCTTGGATCGAGCTTCTGGGCCCGGATGCTCCGGATCAGCAGGTGCTCGCGCGTCAACGACAAGACGAGTCGAAGGTCGACCGGCCGGCTCACGCTGTCCTCGCACCGCAGAAGGACGCTCCGGAGCGCGTCGACGATGCAGCGGTCGAGCAGGCCGGGATCCGGCTCACCGGCATCGCGACGGCGCTCGCGGACGAGCCTCTGGTGTCCGGCGTTCTGGCGACGCAGGCGCGCTCGGTGCGCGGCCGCGGTACCTCTGTAGTAGCGGGCCGCCACGTTCTCGGGGCCGGCGTCGGGGTTCGAGGTGGGGATGAAGCTGTGCATACCCCATTGTGCCACTCGGCTAAGCAAGAAACGGCATGACATGTCAGGGCCGATCCGCTGCACGTCAGATGGTCTCGTTTGTGCCTTGCCCCGTGCGCACAATTCGGCCCGACGTCATGCCAAGATGACCCGACCTCGGGTCGAGGCCCATCTCACACGTGGACGTCGACAAGGGCCATGGAGAACCCGATGAAGGCCGGGCGGCTCGACGTTTTGACCTGGATCGTCACAGTGTCGCCCGAGGCCAGCAGGCCGCCGGCCCCGGAGAGCGTCGCGACCGTCTTTCCCGGCGCAAAGTAGAGGGCGCAGAGCGACCGCAGGGGCCTCGTGCGCCAGGTCTGCGCGAAGACCTCGAACCGGAGGCCGCTGGCCGGGGCGGTGTCGAGCTGGCCGACGGATCCCGCAAGTCCCTTCGGGATCGCCAAGGGGGTGCCGAGGCGGCGCGGAGATATGAGCTCGCGGTAGGCCAGCTCGTGCGTCCGCTGCCGGAGGGAGACCGCGACCCAGGACGCGCTACCGTCAGCGTCGACATGGTCGAGCGCCGTGCTGGCGGGCAGGTCCGTGCGGGCCGCGGACGAACCGTAGGGTACAACGCCTGGGACGGCATCTCGAAGCCCTCGACGCGGACCTCGGTCGTCAATACCAGCCCGTGCCGAATGGGCTTTATCGGGAGAAGTCGAATAAAACAACACTTAAAATTCAGGTAGTTCTTTCAAAATTGCAGTGATAAGTTCATATATGTCGTATAAAGATTTTACTTAAAATATTGTGCAGTGTAAATTTAATATGTATAGTTACCCCCTTTGTCGATTAATTCGAGTTCTACGATTTTGTCGAATTTTCGGTTTTCTTTTTATTATGGGAGTGAGAACTTTAGCGGCCGCTTTTTGCTCTAACGTGGAGATCCGGCGTTCCAGATCCGCCATCGAGGTCGCAGCTCGGTTCGTGGCAAACTCCGCCGCTGTGACTGCCTGAAGAAGTTTGGCGTTACGCGCTTCGACCGCTCCCAGGCGATCTTTCAGTTCCCCGTCCTCGACCAAACGCCGTTCGATGACGTCGAGGCGCGCACCGTACCCCTCTACCTTGGGGGCGACCCGCTCGGCATCGACAAGGCTACCGGTCTTCGCCTCCAGGACCGCCACGCGTGCCTTGACGTCGCTCGTCGCGATATTCGCGGTCTGCACCAAGTTCCATGTCGTGTTCACGATGCCGGTGATGCCGACGACGGCACCCAGGACGGCAAGAAGACCGAAGCCCCGGACCCATGCCTGCACCTTCTCGCTATCTTGCCGTGCTTGTTTCGCGTCCCGTCGCGCGCCTCGTACGGCGGTGGGGATCGAACTGGCGATCGGGAGGCCGCCTCCGGCCTTGTACAGGTATTCGCTTGGCGAGTTGTTGTTCTTGTATCCCTCGATCGCGAGCACCCTGCGATCCGGGTCGCTCCACGCAAGTGTGGGCCCGGCGCTCTTTTCAAAATTTGCGCTCGTCTTCGTGAACTCCACCCATATGAGCGCCTTGCTCGTATCAAGGTAATAGTCCGACGAGGTCAAATTATGCAAAGGTATCAGCAGTCGGCCTTGAAAGCCTGGATCAACGAGCGGCCCTGTTCCAAGAAGAAGCCCACGATGGACATGCGTGATACGCAGATTGAACCGCATCGCTATATAATTTGGAAGGAAGAATTTGTTTCTCGTTTGAACAAATACGATCGAATTTGCCGGTAGTTTGAGAAACGTGTCTTCTTCTTTCAGAGTTTTTTCAATTTTTTTCTTACCTTTCCAGTATATATAATCGCCACCAATATGTATTTCTAACGATGCCGCTTTGAGTCGGCCGTCATGAGGTTTTTCGGTCGCGGCGAAATGGAAGCCCGTCATCCCGGTTGCGCGGTCATAGTCCAGGATCTCCGCCGACGATAGCAGCGCGGGCGGAACCTTGGGGAATGGATCATCATTCTTGAATTTCTTAGCGCGCGCCTCGATCTCCACTAGCGATCGGGCATAAACACCCAGATCGCCGGTTCCCGTCGACTGAGCCATATCTACTTGCGCTCCCGCCATTGTCACCACCAGCCATGCGCATTCGATTTTGATGGTTTGCCCGGAACCGGTCTTTGCGACACGGCTCAGCAGGCGGTCTGAGTGTTGATGTTGCTTTGATGTCGGGATCGACCACTACCCGTCGAATTGGAGCGGCGCGGCGGCTGCGAACGGCTCGTTTCCAAGCCCGTCCTCGGGATACACACCGTCGTGCGTCGCCGGGATGAACCGCTCCGGCGTGGCGTCGCAGTGGGCATGCCAGCCGGCCTCGATGAAGTTCCTCACTCCCGCGTTCAGCGAAGCGTGGTGATTCTCGTGGCCGATGACCCAAAAGACGCGACACGATCCTCGCTTCAGGACGACGGGACAGAGGAATGCCGGTCGCCCGATCGCATCCGCAATGCGTATCGCCATGGCCGAGATCTGCGACCTATGCGACGCCGTGCGGTTGAGGTGATGGTATACGACGAGTGACTGGCCGCGAGCCCAAAAGGCCGCGATCTCTTCAAGAAGGACGTACTTGCCCGCCTTCGGTCCGTCCCGGGCCGCGATCTGGGATGCTATGCCGTTGTCCGGGTCCAGGAACACCAGGTCCGACGATGCGGTCTTATCGAGGGCCTGGGCGAGCCAGGCGGAGCGGTAGGCCGCCCGGCGATGGGGCACCGAGCCATCCCCGGCCACTCCCGCAACCGGTGTCGCGTGATACCGTGTATCATCAGGCAGCATGCCTGAGCGTTCGAACTCTTCGATTGTCCGCCGACCGAGCGCGACGATCCGTGCGAGGCCCGAATGCAGGTTAGGGTCCAGCATCGAAAATGAACTGTCGCGTAGATAACCGATGTGTCTACCGTCGCCGTTGTGGGCTTCGTCGGGGAACTTGTACCAAACCACTCCGAGCTTGAGGCGGCCGATCGGTGGATTGTTAGCCGTCAGCTTGCGAAGGAGTGAGAATTTTCCGAAGTCACCAACATCGCCAATGTATCTGTCCTGCATTTCACAAGCGCCGCAGCATTCAAGTTACCCACCAAATCAGATTATGCGGTATGATGTTATGATACCCAAAATTATCACTGACCAGCCAGGCAAATAATACAGCAACGCCATCAGGAAGCTGAGAGTGCCAGCGCGTTTCCCGGTCAATGCTCCCCCGCTTGGCGTTGACTTCACCTGCTTGATGGCATTCTCCGTTCCCTTCGTCAGTATGATGGCCCCGATTGCGATCAAAGCGAGTGAGGCTGCGCTCCGAATCGCGAGTTCGACCAACCGGGCGGCTTCCAACGACATGAGGTCTCCTTCGTCCCGGCCGATGAGCCGCGTTCGGGGCTGATCAGCCTCAGGCGTTCGATCCGAGTACGGACGACCGTGCGACGAGATTGTCAGGCCCGAATCCGAGCAGGTCGATCTTTCTGCCGATCGGACCCTCGACCGTCCGCTCGATGAAATCGACGACCTTCGAAGACGAGGGACCGTCCGCGCTCACGTAGTCGAGATGATTGAGGACGATGCGGGTCGGTCGGTTCATGCGGATGGCCCTGCGCACGATGCCGGGCTCGAAGCGTCCCACGCGCCGAACCTTCTTGGTCGCCGTCGTCAACTCAAGGTAGTCTGCGGGTAATCCCGCCTGGTTTGCGATCTCCGACCACGTGATCTCACCTGGAAGCGGTCCAGAGTTGCCGGCGACCCTGATCGGGTATGACCGAACTACGAGCGTTACATCATCGATGTCGAACGCGCTCAGGCCCGCTTCCGCAGCGAATGCGACGGCGGTGGTGTCCCTGGTTGTCGTGAAGGGATAGTCGCCGTGCAACAGGGATAGCCCGAAGCCCTGGCTTCCCTCAATGACAATCCTGGCGCCGCGATCGACCAGATCGGCGAGGAAGGTCTCGGTATCCTTGAGGTACGGCCATAGGGCGCCGTGGTCGCCGGCCAGCATGGTTGACTGACCCCGTGCCATCATCCGGCGCGCGAGCGCGGCCCCTGATCCGGATCCGGTCGACCCGATCCGATCCATCAGCCCTCCCCGGCTTTCCGCCGCCTTGTCCTCGGCCATTATCAGGCTGGCGGCAGGGCTGACGTACACGCGGTCGGGACCGAGGCCGAGGCTCCGGACCTCGTCGAGGAATATGTCAGGATCGACCAGCGCCCCTGGCGGGAGGACCGCAACGGTATTCGGTGCGAGGACGGACACCGGGAGCTGGCGCAGGGCTCGACGGCGGCCATCCAGGTCGATGCCGGTGTGCCCGGAATTCGTGCCGCCCACCCGTACGACGGCGACCGCGTCCTGACGACGGGCAAGTTCCAGGGCGACCTTTCCCTTGCCTTCCGATCCGTACTGCCCGCCTACGACGATTGAGATTGGCATCCTCGAGCTCCCGTTCCGAGTACGTGGCCGACCACGGTACGGATGGCCTGCTGAAACTCCCCTACCCCGCTTTCATTCACAATCCGTGTCGACGCTAGGTCGCCCAGCGCCTCGATCTCGTTCTCAACGGGTTGGGCGTCGGCCTCGGCCAAGGTGCGGCCCGTCCCGTCGCTCTCGAAGCGCGCTTGGCGGGCTTCGAGGGCCGCGTCCACATGGACGTGCACGAAGTCCGGACCCAATCGCTCATGGAAGAACGTGGCGTCCTCGATCCAGCGAAGCCCGTCCACCACGACGAGGTTTGCGTCGCCCACGCGCTCCAGGACGCGTTCGCAAAGCCAACGCTGCCCCATCGTCTCATGTAACCGCATTCCCGCCTCCTGACGGGAGATGCGATCCGGCACTCTCCCACCCGCACGGATCTCGTCATCCACGACCTGGCTGAAACGCGTGTACGAGAAACCCAAGGCTTCCAGTTCACGCGCCAGCGTCGTCTTTCCCGCGGCGATGCGACCGCTCACGCCCACCACTAGCGGGCGCTTACCGGGTTTCAGGAGCGGGACGATCAATGCGTTTTCCCCGCAGCCCGTCAATGCCTCGAAGCGACCGGCTAGGAAGAATGTCCCGACCAACGCGGAGGTGATTGCGTCGAGCTCGTCATGGGTCACCTTTTCCGTGAGGGGCTTGCCCTTCAGGCCAAAAGCCGCGAGCCCAGCGACGAGCCATTCGGGTCCCGCGCCCTTCCGCGGGATTCCCAGGATGTCCTGCGCTGCGCCCGGATAGCTCTCTATGACGGGTATCCCGAGCCGACGGATCCGTTCGGCGAGCGCGATGCCCCGCGCCGTAAGCTTCTGCATGCTCGGCAGCAGGGAGGGGTAGACGTTGATGCCGCGTCGCTTCAGCTCCCGCTCACAAGACCTCATGATCCCGAACTCGGCGCGGGTGGGATCGTCGTCGAACGGCGAAGCCCGGCCCCGCGGTAGGGAGAGCGGTGAGTCGATCGACACGAGGTCGGCTTTCGCCCCGACGACGTAGTCGACGATCTCGTCGTCGCTCGCCAATGTCTTCGTGGTGACGGTCGCACCGATCAGTGTCGCCAAACCGGAGGGCCTCGTCTGCGAACCCGTGAGATCGATGCCAACTATAATCTCCGCGACCGACGGACCGCCCTCGAACAAGCCCCCATAGGTCTGCGCCTGCCTGCCGAGCCTCCCCGGAAGCGGCAGCTCCGCTCCGTTCTCGGCGATGCCGACGGATCCTTTGAACCTAGACGCGAACGAAATGCTTTCGGAGAAGAGGCTGTTCCGGAGACCCCAGCTCGTGATCAGGTGGTCGAGGATGACGGCCATGCCCCGGACGTCGGCGCGGTTGTATGCAATGAGATCGCGAAGCGCGGAAACATCGCCCGCCAGGTACCGGTGCCAAAGGATGACGGCCGCCGCCCCGTCCCCATCGACGCCGTCGCGCGTGGCCGCGGCCAGCTCGGTCTCGATCGCCTTCTGCCCGCCGGTCAGCCCCAGCCGACGCGCGGCGAACCGCAGGTCGACATGCACAGGGGGCATCTCCAATTCCGGGAACTCCTGCCGCAGGAAGGGTACGTCGAACAGCTTTCCGTTGAACGTCACCAATGCGCTCGCCTCGCGCAAGGCGCGCCTGAGGGGACCTGGATCATCCCCGGCGACATGGGCATGGTAGTAGCCCCGATGCTCCCATCCGACGAGGGTGATCGAATCGTAATACCGGCTCAGTCCGGTCGTCTCCACGTCGAGGAGCAGCGCGCCGGCCGGATCGGAGGCCACCGCGACGATCTCTGGCGATGGGCCCCCGATCCGGACAGGCGGAGCCGTCGGCGCGGCCGTCGCCCTGGCCCGCACGCCGACGGGAAGGTCTATCCACAAGCCGGCCTGCGGGCCATATGTCGTACCTAGTAGGTTCATGTGTCCTCGACGGACGCCTGTACGGGCGATCGGGACCCGAGCGCGTGGTTTCGTCAACGATCGCTCAGTCGATAACAACTGACAAGTACGATGGGCTCCGGATCGGGTGTGGATAGGGTCGTAAATGGAGTACCGGACGGGAAATATCACGGCACGAATTGAGGTCATCGGCGGGAGCGGGACGGCGGGCGAATGGAATCCCCCGGCCCGGACATGGAGACGTGCTTCACGCTTCGTCGACGCCCTGGGTGCGGACGCAGCGTTGCACGCCATGGATGACCGGGCGGAGCGGGCCCTCCTCGCCGGCCGCCTCACGACGGCCCTGGCATGGCGGGACCTGATGGTGGCGGTGCATAGGATGACGCGTGAGGAGCGTCTCGAAGGTGAACGCGATCACTGACGCTACGCCGGGGCGGTGATCCAGCGCAGGTCGAATCGGCCGTCGGCGTAATCCATGGCGACCAGCAGCTCGGACGCTGCGGTTTCGAGCTCCTCCGCGTATCCCCAGGGGGCGTTGATGAACACCATCCCGCTCCCAACAAGCGTGTTGCCGTCGATGGGCGCGCGCAGTAAGTCGGCTCGCAGGATATTCGGAATCCCCGTTCGCGAAAGCGCTTCGCCGATGTCGGAGGCTATCCGGGTATCCTTGATCGGATACCAGGCCGCGAAGAGGCCGGTCGGCCATTTTCTTGCCGCGGCGATCAGCCGTCCGGCAAGGCGGGCTGCCTCGTCGACGCGCTCGAACGGAGGATCGATGAACACGAGGCCACGCCGCTCCACTGGTGGGATCAGGGCCAGCATGGCCTCGTAACCGTCACGATGGTGCACGGATACGCGCCTGTCCGACGCGAAGAGATTCTTCAGTCGATCCGCATCGTGTGGATGCAGCTCACATGCCGCCAGACGGTCGGTCGTACGGAGCATGTCGGCGATGATAATCGGTGAACCGGGATAGCTTCCTTTCGCGAGGTAGGGTCGGACGGCCGCCGCATAAGAGGTCGTCGCGAGCCTGCGGAAATCCAGTCGACCGATACCGTCCCTGGCCTCACCGGTCTTCGCCGCCTCCGGCGCATCGAGATCGTACAGCCCACTACCGGCGTGGGTGTCCAGCACGATGAACGGCTTCGGTTTTGCTAGCAGGCGCCGCAGCAGCAGGGCCAACGCCGTGTGCTTAAAGACCTCAGTATGGTTTCCGGCATGGTAGGCGTGGCGATAATTCATTGTCTCGGGCCAATATATGTCGCGATGGCGTGGGCTTGCTGGGCTTGGGTCTTGAATAGGCTCGGGTCTGGTAATCCCGATTTCGACCGGGCTCGACGGTCGGTCACGGACGAAGACATGAGTCAAGCCGCAGTTGCGACGGAGGTGGATCCTTCTGAATTCACGGGGCAGAACCGCGGGTGAGGCTTGACCGACTTTTCCTGTCCCGTGAAATGGGATCGCGAGGTAGACGAGGCCGCCCATCAACGCGACGTAGGTTAGATCTGCGACCCAGAGCTGGTCGGGTGTATCTCGGCGTGCAACGTCTCTGACACACTCTCGCTGATGCTGGCGGCTTTGAGGTTGCGGATATCCATGATGGAGCCGCAGCATGCGCCCTCGCTTTCGGTCATCGAGCCTCGTACCCGCTGGATTTATCGTCGATCATCACGATGTGGGCACAGACCGGATCGGCCTGGTCGTGAGGTCGGGAACTGCGGAGACGATCTGCCCAGACTGCCGGACCCCTAAGTTGCTACAGACGGCGTTTGCCGACCTGCCGCTCGGTGGCCGGCGCGTCGAGCTCCAGGCCGTTGTACGACGCTTCTGGTGCGACACGGCTGCCCGCGGGCGGAAGTTCTTCGCCGAGCGCTTCCCTGACGGCGTTCTGCCCGCCTCCGCGCGACGCAGCCGGAGGAAGTCCTCCGGTTTACCTACGAGGTCTTCTGGTCTCCCGACGCGCTGGGGCGCAGCTTGCCGCCGGAGCAGGTCGAAATTCTGACCGACAGGACGGAGCGAGAGGTCCGTTTCGAAGCCGGAGCTAAGAATGATCTACGTTAGGTAGGTGAGATATGCTGACAAAATCCATGATCGGGATGATGCGTCGGCGATGGCAGAATTCCCGCCCGTTCGAGGGGCGTGCGAGGGAAGGTCTTTTGCGGAAGTGCGAGTGTCTAGCGGTCCGGGGCCGACCCGGCAGGCGAAGGTGTGCTGGCTCGGCTAAAATGCGCGTTGTCGCAAGACGACGATGGAATGATCCGTCCGCAATGGCGCCGTGCGAGAATGCGACGCATTGCGACGCTCCTATACGTCCTCGATCGCACGCGCGTCACCCTTGCTCACCCTTAGGTGACGTAAGACCGCGCCGGCGCGTCCGATAGCGGCGCGTGTGCTGCGCCGAAACCAGTCGTGCTAGCGTCTCCGGCGAGTAGGGTTCACCACCGTTCGTGACGCCCATCTCGGCGAGCGTCGCTTGCACGAAGCGGAGGAAGGGGCCGCCAACCTCCCCATTTTTTCCTTCGCTTCGTGACACGCCCGCTTCGCGACCGACGTGCCGGCGGTAGATCTCTGAAAGGCTCTTCGTCACCAACAGGTCCAATGGTGAGCGAGCGGTTCGCAACGGCCATCTGGCGCCCGTTCATGCCGCCGGGCAGCCCGACGTCGGTGACCAGCAGGTCGATGCGAACGTCCGATTGCAGCACCTTCAGGCCGGCGACACTGTCTGCGGCTTCAATGGCAGTGTAGCCGAGATCCTCCAGCACCTCGGTGACGAGCATGCGTACCGAGGGTTCGTCATCGACGATCAGCACGGTCTCGCCCTGCTCGGCACGGCAGACCTCGGCGAGCCTGCGACCGGTCTCTTTCTCTTCGGCCTCGCCGTAGTGGCACGGCAGGTAGAGGCACACCGTGGTGCCTTCCCCAACCTCGGAATAGAGACGCACTTGCCCGCCCGACTGGCGGGCGAAGCCATAGACCATCGACAGGCCGAGGCCCGAGCCCTCGCCGAGCGGCTTGGTGGTGAAGAAGGGCTCGAACACCTTGGTCATCAGGTCCGGCGACATGCCGGTGCCGGTGTCCGAGACGCAGACGCCGAGATACTGTCCCGGCGGCATGTCGTGCTTGCGCGCGCCGGCCTCGTCGATCCACCTGTTGGCGGTCTCGATGGTGATGCGGCCGCCGTCCGGCATCGCGTCGCGAGCGTTGATGCACAGGTTCAGCAGGGCGTTCTCAAGCTGGCCCGGATCGATGAGCGCCGGCCACAGTCCGGCGAGGCCGACGACCTCCAGGTGGATGGAAAGCCCGACCGTGCGCCGGACGAGTTCCTCCATGTCGGTGACAAGGCGGTTCACGTTGGTCGGCTTCGGGTCGAGGGTCTGGCGACGGGAGAAGGCGAGCAGGCGGTGGGTCAGGGCCGCGGCGCGCTTGGCCGCCCCCTGCGCCACCGTCATGTAGCGGTCGATGTCACCTATCCGCCCTTGGGACATCCGCGTCTGCATCAGCTCCAGGGAGCCGGAGATGCCAGCGAGCAAGTTGTTGAAGTCGTGTGCCAGGCCTCCGGTCAATTGCCCGACCGCCTCCATCTTCTGGGATTGCCGCAGCGCCTCCCCGGCCTGTGCGAGGGCCTCGGCCTGGTCCTTGATCTCCGTGACGTCGCGCACGGAGGCGTAGATGAGCCCGTCGCGCGGCACCGCGTTCCAGGATAGCCAGAGGTAGCGGCCGTCCCGATGCCGGTAACGGTTCTCGAAGGTGATCTGGGCCTCGCCCCGTGCCAGGCCGCCCGCCGCCGCCACGGTGGCCCTGACATCGTCGGGATGCACGAAGTCGAGGAACGGGCGCGCCCGCATCTCGGCGTCGGTCCATCCGAGCAGGGTCGTCCAAGCCGGGTTGAGGCTGACGAAGTAGCCGTCGAGGTTGGCCACGCAGAGCATGTCGGACGACGCCTGCCAGATCTGGTCGCGCTCCGCGGTGCGGGCCGCGACCTGGCGGGCGAGTTCCGCCTCCGTCTGCTTGCGTGCGCTCACGTCCTGCACGAACACGTGGAATCCGTCGACCCGGCCATCCGCGGCCCGGCGCGGCAGGTAGCGGATCTCCGCGACCCGGTGGCGGCCGTCGCGATGCGGCCAGTCCAGCTCGAAGGTGACCGCCTCGCCCGCGAGCGCCCGGTCCAGGAACGGCTTGCGCGCCGCGTAGCCTTCGGGGCCGAGGAGAACCCGGACGTCCCGGCCGACGACCTCCTCCGCGGGCATGGAAAACCAGTCGTCGTAGGCCCTGTTGGCGAAGCGGAAGACGTGGTCCGCGTCGATGAAGGAGATCAGGACCGGCAACGCGTCGGTGATAAGACGGAGCTCACGTTCGCCTTCCTCCGCTCGCTGCTCGACCTTCCTGCGCTCGGTGATGTCCGAGAAGAAGATCGCGACGCGGTTCGCGGAAGGCTCCCCGGTCCGCAGGGCACGCACGTCGAACCAGCGGCCGAACACGTCGGCGTAGTGCTCGAAATGCGCGGGCTCGCCGGTTAGGGCGACCCGGCCGTAGGTGTCGAACCAATGCCGCTCCAGGTTAGGCGCGAACTCGCTCACCCACCGGCCCGTGACGTCCGCCCCCGTCTGGCGCACGAAGGCGGGGTTCGCTTCGGCGACCCGGTAGTCGACGGCGACGCCGCCCTCGAACCGCATCTCGACGATGCAGAAGCCGACCTCGATGCTCTCGAACAGGCTGCGGTAGCGTTCCTCGCTCTCCCTGAGTTTTGTCTCGGCGAGCCTGCGGTCGTGGATGTCCTCGACGACGCCGTACCACTGGACGATGTCGCCCCCGCCGTCGCGGCGCGGGTAGGCCCGGGCCCGCATCCAACGGTGCGCGCCGACCGCCGCTACATAGATGCGATAGTCGACGTCGACGGGCTCGCCGCCGGCGAGGCTCGCCCCGAAGGCCGCCATCGTGTGCGGGACGTCGTCCGGATGGATCGCCTTGGCCCAGCCGGCGCCGAGCGGCTCGCCGGGGGCCTGGCCGGTCAGTTCGAGCCAGCGGTTCGAGTACGACGTGATGTTGCCCTGCGGGTCGGCGGTCCAGGGGACCTGGGGATTCAGGTCCACGGTGTGCCGGTAGTGGTCCTCGCTCTCCCGCAGGCGGGCGGTGGTCTCGCGGAGTTCCTCGCCGGCCCGGTGCTCGGCCGTGCGGTCGCGCAGGACCTTCACGAAGCCGAGGTCCTCGCCGGCCTCCCCGCGCAACGGCATCATCTCGCCAGAGGCCCAGAAGCGCGAGCCGTCCTTGCGCAGGTGCCAGCGCTCGTCGTCCGCGCGGCCGTGTTCGAGGGACAGGCGCATCTCCGTGCTCGCACGGCCGATGGCGTTGTCCTCGGGGGTGAAGATGCATCCCAGGTCTCGCCCGCGCATCTCCTCCGCCGACCAACCCAGGATGCGCTCGGCCCCGACGTTCCAGTCCGTGACGAGCCCCTCCCGATCCGTGAGGACGACGGCGAAGCTGGTGATGCTGTCAAGGACGACCGTCTGCCCAGGGCCGTGGCCCGCGCGGCTCGGCCGTCCTGTATCCTGGGGTGTCGTCGTGCGTATCGTCATATGGCCGGTGGTCTGGGGTCGGAGCGTCCGGGACACAGCGCCGGGGTGCTTCCCGTGGTTCCGAACCTCATCATGAAGTGAGGGATTCCGGCCCTCGACGGAAGCGGACAACGGGAAGCACCGGCTGTGGCCGGCGACGATAACCCACGGTCCGCCAACAGGAACCCACCCGACAGAGGCGGGATTTCTTTTGGGTTCGGGCCATGTCCAAGACATGGCCGCAGCGACCATTCCCGATTAGGTCGCCTACCCAGGATCTACGAATGACAGATGCCGTCGACCATCGCCTCGCGATGCAGGATCCACGCACCCAGTATCCGCAGCCTCCGTTCAAGCGGCAGCCGCAGGAGGCGCCGGGCTTAGCCGGGGCCATGGACCCCAAGCCGGACCACGGCGAGACGAGCTACCGGGGGCATGGGCGCCTCGCCGGCCGCAAGGCCCTGGTGACCGGGGCGGACAGCGGCGTCGGTCGCGCCGCCGCCATCGCCTTCGCCCGGGAGGGCGCGGACGTCGCCCTCAGCTTCGTCGAGGCCGAGATGCCGGACGCGCGGGAGGTCGCGGCGCTGATCGAGGCGGAAGGGCGCAAGGCCGTCCTGCTGCCGGGCGACATCACCGACAAGGCGTTCTGCGAGACCCTGGTCCACAAAGCAGTGGTGGAGCTCGGAGGGCTCGACATCCTGGTGAACAACGCCGGCAAGCAGACGAACCAGAAGGACATCGGCGACATCACGGACGAGCAGTTCGACCTGACGCTGAAGACCAACCTCTACGCGATGTTCTGGATCACCAAGGCGGCGATGCCGCTGCTTCCGGCCGGGTCGTCCATCATCAACACGG
This sequence comes from Methylobacterium sp. J-068, assembly GCF_022829445.1. Classification (GTDB taxonomy): domain Bacteria; phylum Pseudomonadota; class Alphaproteobacteria; order Rhizobiales; family Beijerinckiaceae; genus Methylobacterium. Next base: position 23,595 of record NZ_JAKSXY010000027.1, read on the forward strand.
CGTCAGTGGTGGCCTACACCCCACCCAAGATCCTGCTGGACTATGCGACCACCAAGGCCGGGATCGTTGCGTTCACGAAGGCGCTGGCCAAGCAGGCCATCGAGAAGGGCATTCGCGTGAACGCGGTGGCACCCGGCCCGTTCTGGACCGCGCTGCAGCCATCTGGCGGCCAACCGCAGGAAGCGGTCGAGAAGTTCGGCTCCGAGGTTCCGCTCGGGCGCCCGGGCCAGCCGGTCGAACTCGCTCCGATCTACGTGTTCCTGGCCTCCCAGGAGGCGAGCTTCGTCACCGGCGAGGTCTACGGTGCCACCGGCGGCAACGGTACCGCATAGGCACATCACGCCGAACGGCGCCTTGATCCCGTTCGACGTGCCGTCGCGCGGCCCTGGGTGGCAGAGGCCGACCCAAGGCCGCGTCCTTTGCGACGAGCTTCCGCCCCCCGCCTCCCGATCACTTCGAAGGGTCGTGGCCCCAATTCATCAGCGAAAGCCGCCAGGGCGAGTCTTTCACCTCGTCCTTGTCCTTCGGGCCACCCTGCTTGAGGTGTCGGTGCACGTAACCCACGACCTTGCGCATGTGGCTGTAATCGTCGTCCGACAAGTCTGCCTTCTTCTTATTCAACATCTCGACGATGCGACGGCCTTCCTGATGTCCAGTGGCCTCGCCGCCGTCCTTCTTCTGGCCGACCGACTGGCTCCCGTCACCCTTGAGGTGCTTCTGCAACGCGGAGGCCGTCATGTTCACGACCTCCTTGAATTCGGCGTAGGTCGCCTCGTGGTTTTCCTCAGCCATCGCTTACCTCTCGATTGACGTACGGTTTCCGTGTCCGTTCGCGGATGAGACAGGTCCGAGACATCCACGCAAAGGGTCGCCGGGCCTAGCTTGATCCAAACGTCGCTCAGGACTTGGACTTGCCACCCTTCTTGCCCAGTTCGGCCTGGGCCGAGGATGAGGTGCGCGGATTGGACTTGCCCTCATGGCTCGCCTTGGCGTTCGCCTTCCTGGCCGTGTCGCTGCCGTGGCCCTTCTTCTCGGTCATGGTCGTCTCCATTGGATTGTCGGGCCAATCCGCCGGGCCAAGCCTCGTTCCGAGACCGGTAGTGCGACCCTGCGCACGCCCTCGACAATGCAATGCGAGGTCGGAGCTGGCGGACCTCAAGCCTGACCGTTCGGGTCAGGCCGCCGCCTCGTCGTTCACCTCCTGCATGGAGGCCAGCGATGCCTCAAGGCGGCAGGTCAGGCCCGCGGGCGCGTAAGTCAGCCTGACCTCGCCACCGACCTCGGCCGCGAAGCTGCGCTCGATCAGGCGTGATCCGAAGCCCCGGCGCGTCGGCTGCGCCAGAATCGGCGGCCCACCCTGCTCGGACCAGGTCAGGCAGAAGCGCGGCGCGTCTTCCTTGTGGACCACGTGCCAGCGCAGGTCGACGGTCCCGACCTCGTTCGACAGGGCACCGTACTTGGCGGCGTTGGTCGCAAGCTCGTGCAGGGCGAGCGCCAGGGCCAGCGCCGGCTTTGCGGCCAGGTGCACGTTGAGACCGCTCGAACGGATACGGGTTGCCGTGTCGCCGCGATGTACCGCCAGGGCTCCGTCCACGACCTCCCCGATGGGCGCCTGGCTCCAGCTCGACTGGGTCAGGATATCGTGCGCCCGCCCGAGCGAGATCAGGCGGGCGGAGAATGCATCACGCGCGGATTCCATGTCGGCGGCATTGCGAAAAGTCTGACTGGCGATGGCCTGGACCATGGCGAGGGTGTTTTTGACACGATGTTGCAACTCGCCGGTCAATAGCCGCTGGTGCTCTTCGGCACGCTTGCGTTCGCTGATGTCGAGCATCGCGCCGATCATGCGCACGGCGTGCCCGCGTTCGTCGCGGATGACGTAGCCGCGGTCGAGGATGTGGGCGTAGGAGCCATCCGCGCGGCGGAAGCGGTACTCGCTGGTCCAAGCCGTACCGATCCGGTCGATGACGGCATGGAGCGAGTCGTCGATGCGGGCTCGGTCGTCCGGGTGGATTTGGTCGATCCACCAATCGCCCGTCGGCTCCACCGTCTCCGGCCGGTGCCCATGGGCGGCCTGGAGCGCCTCGTTCCACATGACGTGGTTGCTGGTCAGGTCCCAGTCCCAGATCGCGTCGTTGGTGGCGCGTGCGGCGAGGCGGTAGCGCTCCTCGGTCTCGCGGAGCAACTGTTCGGCCCGCCGGCTCGCCGTGATGTCACGCGTCGTACCGATGAATCGGATGGTTCGTCCATCCGAGACGAAAGCCTGGCCCTTGGCCGATACCCAACGCTCGATCCCGTCCGCGATGCCAACCGTCCGGAAGGCGATGTCGTAGGAGCCGCCACCTTCCGGATCGAGGGCGGCCTTCACGGCCGCATCCACCCAATCACGGTCGTTCGGATGCAGTCCGGCAAGGAAGGCGTCGTAATTCACGGGTGCGCTGGAGGGCAGCCCGAACAGGGCACGTGTTCGACCGTCCCATTCCAGCGTGTCCGTCACGAGGTCATAGTCGAAGATGCCGGTGCCGGTGGCGTCCACGGCGAGGCGAAGCTGTTCACGCGTTTCGCGTAAATCGTCCTCGGCCTGACGGCGGTCATGGATGTCACTGTTGCTGCCGAGCCAGCCGACGACCTGCCCAACGCCGTTCCGCCTCGGCTCGGCCCGGATGAGGAACCAGCGGTAGTCCCCGTCATGGCGGCGTAGCCGGGCCTCGGTATCGTAGACGACCTCGTTCGTGCGGGCATGCTCCCAGGCCAGCAGCAGGCCGGGCAGGTCGTCGGGATGGATCACCTCGCCCCACCCGAACGGCAGCGCCTGCTCGGGGGTTTGGCCGGTATAGGCATACCAACGGTCGTTGAGATAGCTGAGGCTGCCGTCCGGGTTGCCGAACCAGATGATGGCAGGCGCGAGTTCGGTCAGCGCCTGGAAGCGTTCCTCGGCGACCTTGCGCTCGTGGATGTCGAGCGAGGTGCCGATCCAGCTGCGCAGGATTCCGTCGGCGTCTCGCACAGGGTGGGCGCGGGACAGGAACCAGCGGTACTCGCCGTCCGCACGGCGCAGCGGGAACTCGACCTCGTACGGCTGGCCACCCGACGCCGCGGAAAGCCATGCCGCGCGGGTCGCCTCGCGATGGTCGGGATGGATCACCCCCATCCAGCTGGCCTCGCCGGTCTCGCCGGTCGGCAGGCCGGTGTAGTCGTACCAGTAAGCGTTGCAGTAGGAGACAGCCGCGTCCGCGTCGGCGAACCAGACCACCTGCGGGCTGACCTCGACGAGGGAACGGTAGCGCAACTCGCTCGCCTGCAACGCGGCCCCCGCCTTGCGCTCCCCGGTGCGGTCGCGCAGAATCTTGAGGTAACCGAGTAGTTCTCCGCCGTCCGACCTCAGCGGCATCATCTCGCCGTTGGCCCAGAACCGAGTGCCATCCTTGCGCAGGTGCCATCGCTCGTCGGGGGCGCTGCCGGTCTCCCTTGCCAGCCGCATCTCGGTTTCCGGCCGTCCGTTGGTACGGTCCTCGGGCGAGAAGATCGCATCGATTGGCCGCCCCAACATCTCGGGCTGCGTCCATCCAAGGATGCGTTCGGCACCCGTGTTCCAGCGCGTGACGCTCCCTCGGGGGTCAGTCGCCACGATGGCGTAGTCCGTCGCGCTGTCGAGAATACGCTCGTGAAGCAGGCGCTGCTCGGCCTGTTCGCGGAGCGCACGACGAAGTTCCATCTGGCCCATGGCCTGCCGGGCGAGCCGCCTCAAGCCCTTGCGCTGCCGCTCGGTCAGCACGTGCGGCTTGGTGTCGAGCACGCACACGGTGCCTATGGGCTGACCCTCAGCGGTCCTCAGAAGGGCGCCCGCGTAGAAGCGCAGGCCAGGATCGCCGGTAACGAGCGGGTTGCCCTCGAAGCGCGGGTCGCGGCTGGCGTCCGGGACGCAGAGGAAGTCCTCCTGGAGGAGGGCCTGCCGGCAGAAAGAGCTCTCCAGAGGTGTCTCGCGCACACCCAGACCAACCTCCGCCTTGAAGAACTGACGCCCGTCGCCAACGAGGTTGACCACAGCGATTGGCGTCTCGCACAAATCGGCGGCGGCCTCGGCGATCTCGTCGAAGTCCTGCTCGCGCGGCGTGTCCAACAGCCGGTAGCGGTCGAGAGCGCGAAGGCGTTCGACCTCTTCATCGCTCATCGTGACGCGATCCATGAAAATGTTGGGCTCAAGACGCCTGAATGGTTCCAATCAACGAGGATTCCTACGGCCAAAGCGACCACACCGATTTACCCGATGCCGACGTACGACCCATTCCCGCATATGTCGGTCGACAGTATCGCGACCGGGAACTGATGACCATGCGACGGGCCTCGTTCCGGCTGAAGTCGGCCGGTTCGGAAATCCGACGGCAAACCGTCAGCCGTTCGGAACGGGTAGCCCGATGCTGATCCGAAGCCCGTCCGGATCCGCGGCGACGTCGACCTCGGCGCCCGTCTGCGCGGCCAGGATGCGATTGATCAGCCGCATGCCGAACCCTTCCCGGGTGGGCAGCGAAGGCGGTGGGCCGTCGTGCTCCTTCCAGACCCAGGCCAGCCATTTGTCGTCCGAGCGATCCTCCACCGCCCAGGTCACCGTCACACGGCCGTTCGGATCGGCAAGGGCCCCGTGCCGGAGGGCGTTGGTGGTCAGTTCGTGCAATGCCATACCGACCGGCACCGCGAGTTCGGAGGGAAGCCTGAGGTCCGGTCCCCGGAGCGTGATGCGGCTGTTCTCGCTGTACGGATCGAGCTCCGCCCGAAGCAGGCTCTCGAACGAGGCGACTTGCGCCTGGTCTTCGGTGATCAGGGCGTGGGTCCGGGCGAGCGAGACGATGCGGCCGGTGAAGGCTCTCCCGAATTCCGGCAGGGAGACAGCCGAGCGCATCGTCGCGTTCAGGACGGCCTGGACGGTCGCTAGGGTATTCTTCACGCGGTGGTGGAGCTCGCGGACCATCATGGCCTGCCGGTCCTCGAAGGCACGGCGGTCAGTCACGTCACGCTGGGCCGAGACCCAATGGGTGATGCGTTCGTCGGGGCCGCGGACCGGCGTGATCAGCCACTCGACCATGTAGGCCGTGCCGTCCTTGCGATAGTTGAGCGTCTCGCCCTGGAAGGCATTCCCGGCAGTCAGCGCGGCGCGGGTCCCCTCCAGCAAGGCGCGGTCGGTCCCTGGCCCTTGCAGGAAGCGTGGGCTGCGCCCGATCACCTCGTGCGCCTCGTACCCGGTCATGCGGGCGAAGGCAGGGTTCGCATAGACAATGATCGGTCCCGGCTCATCGAGTTCGGCGGTAGTGATGAGGATGGCCTCGCCGGCGGCCTCGACAGCCGCCCGAAGGAGCCGGAGATCCACCCCGTCAGGCCAGTCCTCGTTCGTACGCGACACCTGGACGAACTCCCGAGGTGGCGGACTAGGATCGCCCCCCATGTCCAGGACGGCGACGCCTCCGGGATACCGAATGATGCGACAACCGGCGACGGGGCCCGCAGTTTCCGCCACGGTCCATCTGCCACGGGCCAGGCGACGGCGTCAGTCCTGGCCGCCGTGCGCGGACCCGGTTCCCCGGGAGGGTCTGAGTGGTCGCGCTTCTCCTCGCTTGCGTCCAGGCTCAGGACGCCAGGCTCGCCCATGGGAGGCCTATGACGACCTTGAGACCTTCCGCTTCCCAGTGGTGGGAGATGGTCCCCGACAGTTGCCCACGGACGGTTCGCTCGGTGAGCTTCGATCCAAACCCCTCGTTGTGGGGCGGGCATCCGATGCGAGGACCTCCGCGTTCGGTCCAGACTATACGCATGTCCGTGCCGACGCGTCGGCAATCGACGGTGACGGTGCCGCCGTTCCCCGACAAAGCACCGTGCTTGATCGCGTTCGTGGCCAGTTCGTGGATGACGAGGGCCAGGCCGGTCACCGATCCATCGCCGACCGGGACGTCGTCCATCGCGCCGTGGACAAACCGGCGTTCCGCGCTGCCCGCCTCGTCATAGGGTCGTAGCAGCGCGTACAGCAGGCCCTGAATGGTCTGTTGCGGACGGGACGAGCGCTCGTCCACCTGTGGAACGTGCAGGTATTCGAGTGCCCGGCTCATGGCCGTGAAGCGGTCGCGCAGGGTCCCGGCATAGGATTGCACAGCCGGGAGGTTCCGCGCCGAGAGGGTGACGAGCCCGTTGACCAAAGCGAACATGTTCTTGAGGCGATGGCTTAATTCGCGGCTGCGTAGGTCATGTCCGTCTTCGATCCGCCGCAGCTGGGTCATGTCCCGCGAAACGGCCATCACGCCCACGAGCCGGCCGTCGACGTCGACGATCCGGGACAGGACGACGTCCCAGTACACGGTCCCACCCTGGGGCGCCGGGCGACATCCATCGAAGCGCGCCGTGCCCACCGTTGCCGCCACCGCCAACGCGTCCGAGACCGTCTCGCGAATGGCCAGGGGCCACGACAACGACCATGGCTCATGGTCGGCATCGACCAGGTCGCCGTCGCCGAGCACACGGCGCGCCATCGGGTTCCGAAGACGTAGATGACCCAGTTGGTCGATCACCTCGACGCAGTCTTGGCTCGCGGAGATAAGTTCGCGACCGAAGTTCCAGGCGTTCCACGGATCGTAGGGATTGTCCGCGGCCTCGCTTGATGGAAGATCGAGGCGATAAGGACCGTCGGTTCCACCGTCGGCGGGGGCTCCGCCGGCCCGCAACGGGACCACGTTCGAGCTCGGCCCCCGGCCGGTACCCTGGGTCATGGCCTGGCCCTTCGTAGCCTATCGATGGCCGGGCTACATGCGGTGATCACAGGATACCGGGATCGCGCTTGTTGGCGTCGTCATAAGATCGTTTCTGCAGACTATCGGTCCGTTTTCGGTGTCTCTTCAACGCGATGTACTCTTTCCAAGCGGGCCGGTGGTAAGAGGCAGTCGTCATGCCTCGATCCGATCAGAGCTCAGGTTTCCCTCCACCACCGATTCAAATCTCCGCTTCCAGCGCAATTCGTATGGCTGCCCCGATGCAGGGGGCTCTCAAGCGAAGACCCTAATTCCCTCGCAATCATCCGGCATTGCGCTACCAATCGCATCGACAGGCCGCGTCGGTCCCCGTTCCGGGGCCTTGCCCGGTTCGCCGCGCCGTCGTCCCCCTTCCCGTACGGCGGCGCGGTCGGTCACGGAATCGACATGACCAAGCACCTCGTCGCCCGTGCCAACCTCCTCGTCTTCGCGGTGCTGCTCGCGATACTGGCGCTCGTCGGTGGCGTGACCTGGGAGCGTCTCGGGGCTTCGCGCGAGGCACGGGAGTGGTCGCAGCACAGCTACCGGGTTCTCGCGTCGATGAAGGACCTCGCCATCGCCCTGCGCGACGCCGAGACCGGACAGCGCGGCTTCCTGCTCACGGGCAAGGACGACTACCTCACGCCCTACAACGAGGCCCGCGACCGCGTCGGCCTGCTGCAGGGCGACCTGCAGAAGCTCACTATCGATAACCCGGCGCAGCAACGTCGCCTGCGCGATATCTCGCCAGTCATCCAGCACAAGATGGAGGAGCTCGCGCAGACCGTGCAATCACGGCGCGACAGCGGTCTCGATGCGGCGCTGCGCATCGTCAACACCGACGCGGGCCGCACCTACCAGACGCATGCCGAGGGTGTCCTGCAAGCCATGCTGGTCGAGGAGCAGGGGCTGTTGGACACCCGATTGGCAGAGAACGACGCCCGCGCCGCCTGGGTGCGCTGGCTCGTGCTTGGCGGAGCCGTCCTCGCGGCACTCGTCCTGCTCGTGGCGGCACGCCTCCTGAACCAGGCATGGTCGCGCTCCAACAAGGTCGAGGCCGAGCAGCGCACGTTAGCGCTTCGCCTGCGCGCCTCCCTCGACAGCCTGAGCCAAGGCATCGCCGTTTTCGGCGCCGACCGCCGGATGACCAACTGGAACCACTGCTTCCAGGTCCTGCTCGACATCCCGAAGGCGATGCTCCGTCCCGGCACGCCCTACGTCGCATTCGTTGAGCACACCTCCGAGGCGGGCCGTCCCGCCCTGGAGACCGAGGACCAGATCCATCACGGTCGCAACGCCCCCGGCGAGCCCGTGGTTTACGAGCGCGTCCGCGCCGACGAGCACCACCTGGAGCTCCGCCGCACCCAGATGCCGGACGGCGGGTTCGTGCTCACCGTGACCGACATGACCAAGCGAGCCCAGGCCGAGGGCGTCCTGCGCGAAGCACAGAAGATGCAGGCCATCGGCCAACTGACCGGCGGCATCGCTCACGACTTCAACAACCTGCTGCAGGTGATCCTCGGGAACCTGGAGTTCGTCCGGTCCAAGCTCGGCGACGCCGATGCCAAGCTCAGGACCCGGATCGAGCGGGCGGCCTGGGCGGCGCAACGCGGGGCGACGCTCACCGGCCAGCTACTGGCCTTCGCCCGCAAGCAACCCCTGGCTCCCGCCGCCATCGACCTCGCCGCGGCGATGCCGGACCTCGTGCCGCTTCTACGACGCACCCTCGGTGAGCACATCGAGGTGCGATACGTCGAGAGCGCGGGCCTATGGCCGGCGATGGCCGACCCCGCGCAGCTGGAAAGCGCCGTGCTGAACCTCGCCCTCAACGCCCGCGATGCTATGCCGGGTGGCGGTCGCCTAACCATCGAGCTCGGCAACAAGGTCCTCGACGAGCACTATGCCCGCGACCACGCCGAGGTGACGGCCGGCGACTACGCCATGGTCGCGGTCTCGGACACAGGCCATGGAATGACGCCGGAGGTCGTGGCCCGGGTGTTCGAGCCCTTTTTCACGACAAAACCCGACGGCAAGGGCACTGGCCTGGGGCTCGCGATGGTGTTCGGCTTCGTCAAGCAATCGGGCGGCCACGTGAAGATCTACTCGGAATCCGGCGAGGGAACGACGGTGAAGATCTACCTTCCGCGGGCGGTGGGCGCAGTCACGGTCGCGGGTCAGCGCTCCGCGGCTCCGGTCGAGCTTCCTCGGGGGAACGCCTGTGTGCTCGTCGTCGAGGACGAGCCGGCCGTGCGCGAGATCGCCTGCGCGATCCTCTCGGACCTCGGCTACCGCGTCTTGGAAGCCGCCGACGGCGAGGAGGCCCTACGCGTCTTCGGCGCAAACACCGGTTCCGTCGACCTGCTGCTCACCGATGTCATCCTGCCGGGCAAGGTCCGGGGCCGGGAGCTCTCCGAGCGCGTCACGGCAATGCGTCCCGAGGTGAAGGTCCTCTTCATGTCGGGCTACACCGAGAATTCCATCGTCCATCACGGCAGGCTGGACGATGGCGTCCGCCTGATCGGCAAGCCGTTCAAGCGCGAGCAACTCGCCGTCAAGGTCGCGGAGGCGCTCGGTCATTCCACCCCGACCACCGCCGGGGACGGCAACGTGGTCTCGCTACGTCCACGCCTCGGGAACTGACCGTCGCCGGGGTGCCATGGGGCACAGCGTCGGCCGTTCCGCCTAAGTCGAAGCAGCACGCACCCAATCCGTTTGTTGGCCGGGATGCTCCCCGCCTTGGTCCCGGTCGCGGGAGCGCAAGGCATCCGCGTGGCCACGCCGGTCACCTGCGGCTTGGTCGAGCGCGTCCGACCCCGAGGACCGAGGCCGGGCCATGCGCCCGAGCACGCGCGAGATGTCTCCGGTGGCGTAGGGCTTCTGGACGAGCTCGAAACCGTGGCGCCCCTCCTCGGCCAGCACGTGGCTGTACCCGCTGGCCAGCACGACCGGTAGGCCCGGATAGCCGCGGCGTATCGCCAAGCCGAGCTCGATCCCGTTCATTCCCGGCATGACCACGTCCGAGAAGACGATGTCGAACCGAGCGCTGTCCTCCGCGAGGAGCGACAGGGCTTCGGCGGCGTTGACGGCCCAGGTCACCTCGTGCCCGAGGTCCGCGAGGATTTGCGTCGCGAACCGGCCGACCTCCAGGTTGTCCTCGACCATCAGGACCCGTCTCGACCCGCCCGGCAGGACCGGTATCGCCGCGACTCCCCGGGCGGCAGCGAGTTCGGCCGGCGGGGCGATGCGCGGCAGGTAGAGCGTGAACGTCGTGCCCTCACCGGGCACGCTCTCGACGGCGATGTCACCTCCGGATTGCTTGGCGAAGCCGTAGACCTGGCTGAGCCCGAGGCCGGTCCCCTTGCCGACGTCCTTCGTGGTGAAGAACGGCTCGAAGATCTGGTCCAACGCGTTCGACGGTATGCCGGTCCCCGTATCCGTCACCGACACGGAAACGAAGTCGCCGGGGGCCGGTGCGTGCCCTCGGATCGCCGGAATGCCCGGGACGTCGCGCAATCGAAGGCTCAGTGCGCCCTCGCCGTCCATGGCGTCACGCGCGTTCACCGCCATGTTGACCAGCGCGGTCTCGAACTGGCTCGCGTCGGCGTGGACGAAGCAGGCTTCGCTGGACACCTCCGTATCGATGGAGATCCGGACGCCCACGATGGTGGCCATCATCTCGGTCACCGTCCGAAGTCGTTCCGCGGCATCGAACGCCTCCGGCTTGAGAGGCTGCCGACGCGCGAAGGCCAGGAGTTGCCCGGTGAGCTTCGCGGCGCGGTCCACGGTGTCGGAGATGGCCGCGACGTAGCGTTTCCGGCGGTCGTCCGCCAGATCGTCCCGGGCCAGCATCTCGATGCTGCTCTTGATCACCGTGAGCAGGTTGTTGAAGTCGTGGGCCACGCCACCCGTGAGCTGCCCGACGGCCTCCATCTTCTGGGCCTGCCGCAGGGCGGCGGCGGTGACCTCCCGCTCGGCCACGGCCCGGGCGATGCGGCCTTCGAGATCCTCGTTCAGAAGACGCAGGGACTCCTCGTCGCGCCTGCGGTCGGTGACGTCGCGCGCGACCAGGGTGACGCCCTCGATGGAGCCTCCGCCGCCGAGGACCGGACCGGCCGACAGTTCGAGCGTCAGCACGCTGCCGTCCCCGCCCACGATGCGCAGCTCCCGCGAACGGATGCTCTCGCCCATGCCAGCCTGGCTGAGAAGCGCCACGGCGTTCGCCCGGTCGTCGGGCAGGAACAGTTCGAAGAAGGCACGCCCGGACACGGCGTCCCAGGACACCCCGAACACCCGGGCGGCCGCCTCGTTCCAGCTCACCACCGCGCCGTCCAGGGCGACCGCCACGAGCGCGTCCGGTGCGTTAGCCAGGATGGCGGCGAGGTAGCGTTCGGCGAGCGCCAGGTGGCGGGTGCGACGCTCTTCCGGAGCGTCTGCCACCGGGATGGCCTTCCCGAAGCGGGCATTGATCCGCCCGTACAATCCCTTCACGGCGCGGCGGCTCGCGACCGCCGTCGCGGCTTCCCGCAACAGGCGTTCGAGCTCGGGAACGCCGACGTCCGCTCCAAGCACCCAGGCCTCGGAGATCTCCGGAGAGAACGGAAGCAGCCGTCGCATCCGGTCGAGCCGGTCGTCCGGGACCACGAACAGGATCTGCCCGGACGGGCGGCGCTGACGGAAGGTCCGTGCCCGCGCGAGGGGATCGGCGACGGTGGGCGCGATCACCAGGATGTCCGCGTCACGCTCGACGGCGGACGGCGCGTCCGCCGATACGGACACTGTCAGGTCGAGCGTGGACCAGTCCACGTCTCCGGCCTGAGGCCACGCCGCGACGTCGGGGCCATCCCCGACGAGAACCAGCACCTGCATCGCCGCCATGGCTCAAAGCAGCGGCAGGCCGAGCACGGATCGGCCGAGCCAGGCCTTGAGGAGGTGCGTGGTCGGCGACATCACGTGCGCGGCCTGGGCGTCGCGCAGGAGCCGCGCGAGCTTACCGTTCTCGCGATAGCCGCGACCACCGAGCAGGGTCATGGCGGTATTGGTCACCGAGACCGCGGTATCGGCGACGTCCACCTTGGCGGCGAACAGCGCCTTCGGGGCTTCCGGCGAACCTTCGTCACCGAGCCGGGCGGCGTAGGTCACGAGCTGGCGCGAGCGCTCGATCACCGTCCACATCTCGGCGACCCGCTCGGTCAGGGCGGCGTTCTCGACCAGGCGCTCCGAGGTGTGCTCGTAGCGGTGCTGACGCAGATGCTCGACGGCAAGGTCGAAGGCCGCCTGGGCGACTCCGAGATAGGTGCCGGCCATCGCCACCAGGAAGTACGGCGCGACGACCTCGAACACGTACCAGATCTGGTCGCCCTCGGCGCCGAGCAGGTTGGCAGCCGGCACGCGCACGCCGTCGAACAGCGCCCCGGACGAGTGGTTGCCGCGCATGCCGATGCCGGCCCATGGCGGATCCCAGGCCAGGCCGGCCGTGCCCTTGTCGACGAGAAGGCAAGTGAACGTGCCCGGATCGTGCTCGGCCCCGGGAGCCACCGTCGAGACCACGTAGGAATCGGCGTAGGCGCCGCTCGTGATGAAACTCTTCTTCCCATCGACGACGAAGCCGTCGTCATCCCGCCGGAAGGTCGAGCGCGGAAGGAAGAAGTGCGCCCCGCTACCAGGCTCGCTCAGGGCGAGGGACGTGACGTGCTTGCCGGCGGCGATGGCACGAAGGTAGCCGTCCTCCTGGGACGGCGTAGCCTTCGCGGCGATGACGGCGGTGGCGACGCAGTGCATGCCGTAGCACATCGCCGTCGAACTGCAGGCGTGGCCAAGGATCTCTGTCACGCGGGCGAGCGAGGACAGGCCCTCGCCCAATCCGCCGAGGCGCCGTGGAGCCCGAGGAGCCCCACGCCACCGAGGGCGCAGAGGCTGTCTCCTGGCCAAACCGCGTCCCTGTCCGTGATCTCGGCCCGCGGGGCCGCGACGCGGTTCGCCACGTCCTCCGCCAGCGCGATCACACGCGACGCTACGGATGATGCGGCGGCGTGTTCAACCACTGTGCTCTCGCGACCCATGTGTCACCTGTGCATGGGATGGCTGGATGCCGTTGACGGCGTTGGCCCAACCGGCCTCGTCGCGCTCCAGCAGCCGCAGGCCGGCCCGTACGACCTCGCTCGCGCTGAGGTATCGACCCGAGGAGACGCGCACCGCGATGAACTCGGAGAGTTCCGGGGTCAGCGAGACGTTGAGCGACTTTGGGGCCTTGGCCATGCACAGGGATGTCATTGCCACGGTCGACTGTCAAAGCCTGACACGACCCTGCGACCCCGAAGCATGGACGGGTGACCCACGGAAGTGCGTCCTCGCCGTCTCCGGCTCAGGCTCCCTTCAACGGGTCGTGTCCCCAGTTCATGAGCGAGAGCCGCCAGGGGGAGTCCTTCACCTCGTCCTTGTCCTTCGGACCGCCCTGCTTGAGGTGCCGATGGACGTAGCAGACCACCTTGCGCATGTGTCCGTAGTCGTCATCGGTCAGGTCAGACTTCTTCTTGTCCAGCATCTCGACGATGCGTCGGCCCTCTCGGTGCCCCGTCGCCTCGTCGCCATCCTCCTTGTGGCCGACCGAATGGCCCTCCTTGCTCCCGAGATGCCTCTCCCGTAAGTCCGCCGTCATGTTAACGACCTCCTTGAACTCCTTGCAGGTCGTCTCGCAGTCGTGTTCGGACAACTGCAACCCTTCGGATAGGCAAGGGGCCGCGTGCGGGACGGCCCAAGACGATCATCCTACTCGCCCGGGTCGATGCCGGGTCCCTTCCTTTCCGTCATGCCTGCCTTCCTCGCATCAACGGGGCGACGTTCCGGGATCGGCCGGCATGACGCAGGTCCATGGCTCATCACGATAGTTCAGCCTGGACCGTCCTCGCTTCCCTGCGGACCGTCGCGACCCGACGCAGGATGCGCGAGAGCTCCTCGACCGAATAGGGCTTGCGCAACAGGTCGAACCCGCCGGTGCCGCCCTTGGCGAGGACGTGGCTGTAACCGCTGGTGAGCACGACCGGCAGGTCGGGATGCCGGCGCCGGATCTCCCGGGCGAGCTCGACGCCGTCCATGCCGGGCATCACCACGTCGGAGAAGACCACGTCGAAGCGCTCCGGATCCCGATTCAGCTCGGCCAGGGCCCGTCGGGCATCCTCGGCCCAGACCGTGCCGTAGCCGAGCTCGGCCAGGGTCTGGGTGGCGAAGATCCCGACGTCGACGTTGTCCTCGACCACCAGGACACAGGTGCCGTGGCCCTCGACCAGGGGTTCCGGCTCGGGTGCCTCGACGGGAGGTGCCGCGTCCGCGGCCGCCCGAGGCAGGTATAGCGTGAAGGTCGCGCCCCTGCCGGGCTCGCTCTGGACCAGGACCTCGCCACCCGACTGCCTGGCGAAACCGATCACCTGGGACAGGCCGAGGCCCGTGCCATGTCCGACGCCCTTGGTCGTGAAGAACGGCTCGAAGATCCGTTCGACGTCTCCCGGCGCGATGCCCGTGCCGGTATCGGCGACCGACACGGTGACGAAGTCGCCCGGCACGGTGGGATGCGCGCGCACGGCCGGGATGGCCGAGACCCGCGCGACGGCGATGTCGAGCCGCCCCTCGCCACCCATGGCGTCGCGGGCGTTGACCACGAGGTTCACCACGGCTGTGTCGAACTGGCTCGGGTCCGCGTCGACGAGACAGGCTTGGTCCGGCACCGTGACGTGGACCGCGATGCGCGAGCCCGTCAGCGTGCCGACCATATCGCCGACCGAGACGATGTTGCGGCCGACGTCGAACACCTCCGGCTTCAGTGCCTGCCGCCTGGCGAAGGCCAGCAGCTGGCCCGTCAGCCTGGCGGCACGGTCGACGGTGTCGGAGATCGCGCCGACGTAGCGGAGCCTGCGCTCCTCGGGCAAAGCCGGCCGCTTGAGCAGGTCGGTCGACGACTTGATCACGGTCAGGAGGTTGTTGAAGTCGTGCGCCACGCCGCCGGTGAGCTGGCCGATGGCCTCCATCTTCTGGGCTTGGCGCAGGCCTTCCTCCGCCGTCGCGAGGGCGGCCGCCTGATCCTTGTCGAACGTGACGTCGCGCACGACCCCGTAGATCAGCCCGTCGCGCGGCACCGAGTTCCATGCCAGCCAACGGTGGGAGCCATCCCGGTGGCGGTAGCGGTTCTCGAACCCGAGCACGCTCTCGCCCCGTGCCAGACCGGCCATCGCCGCCATCGTCGCGTCGCGGTCGTCGGGATGCACGAGGTCGAGGAACGGGACCGCCGTCAGCTCCTCCTCCGACCAGCCGAGTGTCGCGGTCCAGGCCGGGTTCAGGCTTATGAAGCGACCCTCGAAGTCCGCCACGCACAGCATGTCCCGCGAGTGGCGCCAGACCTGGTCGAGCTGCCGCGTGCCCTCCTCGACCCGCCTTTCCAGGGCCTCGTTGGTGTCCAGCAACCGGCGCTCGGCCTGCTTCCGGTCGGTCACGTCGAGGACGAACACATAGAAGCCGTCGACGGCGCCCTCGTCGGACCTGCGCGGTGTGTAGCGGATGTCTGCCACCCGGGGACGCCCGTCCAGATATGGCCAATCGAGTTCGAGCCGCGCCGGCTCCCCCGCCAACGCGGCCTGGAAGGCGGCGCGCCGCGCTTCGAGTCCGTCCTCGTCCAGGAACTCGCCGACGTGGCGCCCGATCACCTCCGAGGGGGACAGGCCGAACCAGTCCTCGTAGGCCCGGTTGGCGAAGCGGTAGACGAGGTCGCGGTCGATGAAGGCGATCAGGACCGGCAGCGCGTCTGTGACGAGCAGGAGGTCGGCCTCGCGCGCCCGCAGGGCCCGCTCGGTCAGGACGCGCTGCGTGGTCTCGTTGGTCACGCAGAACAGCCCGACGACCGCGCCTGCCTCGTCGCGGATCGGCGAGTAGGAGAACGACCACCACGTCTTCTCCTCAACGCCGTACCGGGCCATGGTGAGGGGCAGGTCGTCGAAGCGGCTGGCGGTCCCGGAGAGGGCCAGCTCGACCATCGGCCGGACCTGCTCCCAGACGTCCGACCAGAGCGCGGGCAAAGAGGCGCCGAGCGCCTCCGGAAGCCGCGGGCCCAGGATAGGGCGGTAGGCGTCGTTGAAGAAGAACGTGAGCTCGGCTCCCCAGGCGAGGAACATACTCTCGGGCGATGCAAGCACCAGGTTCAGCGCGACCTTGAGTGCCGCCGGCCATGCCCCTGAAGGACCCATCGGCGTGCCCGACCAGTCGTGGGCGCGGACCTTCGCGCCCATCTCGCCCCCGGCTTGCGGAAAACCGTTCTCTCGCGACACGCACTCAACCGGTCTTGGTCGTTGGAACCCGCCGGAAACGGCGGATGCCCGTCAACGGCGATCCCTGGCCGTCGTTGCGACGCGAGATCAGCGCACGTCCTCGAAATTGCGCAGTGGTGCCTCGACGACACACCGAACGCCCTCCGGCGGATAGGTCAGTGAAATCCTGCCGTCGACGGCATTGACGAGGCCGCGCTCGATCAGGCGGGAGCCGAATCCCTTCCGGGAAGGCGGCAAGACCGGCGGGCCGTCCCGTTCGCGCCAGCTGATGGTCAGGACTGGGTCCGCGTCGGCGCCGGTCAGCGTCCATTCGACATCAACGCGACCGCCCGGCGTCGAAAGCGCGCCGTACTTGGCGGCGTTGGTCGCGAGCTCGTGCATCATCAGCGCCAGGGCCAGCGCCGCCCGGCCGCCGATCTCGACCGGCGGCCCGCGATAGTCGACCCGGCCGCCGCCGTCGTCCTGCAAGCCGACGCCGCCGCGGACGACCGGCTCGATGGCGGCGCGCTCGGCGGCGCCCCCTAGCAACAGGTCGTGGGCCTTGCCGAGGGTGATCAGCCGGTCGGCCAGGACGTCCTTGGCCGCCTCGACGTCCGTCGCCCCCCGCAGCGTGTTGGCAGCGATGGCCTGCACCATCGCCAGGAGGTTCTTCATGCGGTGGCTGAGCTCGTGGTTGAGCAGGTCTCGCTCCTCCTCGGCCCGCCTGCGCGCGTCGATGTCCGATACAGCGGCGACGGCGCCCGACAATCTCCCGTCGGCGCCGCGGATGGCGGCCGCGACGATGTCGATCCAAGTGTCCGTGCCGTCGGGGCGGCGGTAGCGCACCTGCAACTGGGCACGGTCCATCCCCTCGGCGATGACCCGGGCAAGCGGATACTCGTCCGGACAGACCGGCTCGCCGTCCGCGTGGAAGGACTTCCATTCCCCGTAGGCGGCGACGTTCGGCGACGGCAAAACCGGGTGGCCCAGGATCTCCTCGATCCGGACGTTGCCGCCGACGATCCTGCCGGAAGGCGCCTCCGCGAACAGGATGCCGACCGGTACGGTCTCAAGGATGGAGCGCTGGCTCGCCTCGCTGGCGCGCAGGGCCTCCTCGGTGCGCTTGCGCTCCGTGATGTCGTTGAACAGCACCGCCACCTGGTGCGAGCCCGACTCGCCGAACGGGTAGGCGAAGACCTCGAACCATCGGTTCCCCAGGGCCGCGGCGACGCGCTCGAAGCGCTCGGGCTCGCCGCTGCGCGCGATCCGGTCGTGGATCTCGAACCAGTGCTCCTCGTGGCCGGGCGCGAGCTCGCGCATCCATTTGCCCAGCACGTCGGTCAGCCCCGACTGACGCTCGAAGGCCGGGTTCACCTCCAGGAAGCGGTAGTCGAGCGGACGCTCGTCCGCATCGACCCTGACCTCGATCACGCAGAAGCCTGCGTCGATGCTGTCGTAAAGGTCGCGGTAGCGTGTCTCGCTCGCGGCGAGCTCCTCCTCGGCCTTGCGGGCGGCGGTGACGTCGCGCGAGACCGCCAGCAACCGCGACACCTCCCCGTCGCCGTCGCGGATCGGCGTGAGGAGCACGTCCCACCACTTGGGCGTGCCCTTCATCGTGCAGGCCGGCCCCGCGAAGCGTCCGATGCCCGACTTCAGCGCGGCCTGGACCGCGGCCTTCGCCTCGACCTTGGCCGGCCCGTCCCAGAACTCGGTCCAGTCCTTGCCGGCGACGCCGTCGAAGTCGTCGATCTCCATGACGCGCATCCCGCCCTCGCTCATGAAGCCGATGCGGGCGTCAAGGTCGAGCACCTTGATGCAGTCGGCCGAGGAATCGAGGACGCTGCGCAGGAACGCCTCGCTCGCCTGCAGGCGGGCGGCGGCATCCCGCTGCTCGGTGCGGTCGCGCAGGATCTTGAGGAAGCCGATGGCGGTCCCATCCTCGTCGCGCAGCGCCATCATCTCGCCGTTGGCCCAGAAGCGTGTGCCATCTTTCCGGACGTGCCAGCGCTCGTCGATGCCGCGACCTTGGTCGAGGGCGGCCTGCATCTCCTTGGCTGCGATGCCCGCGGCGCGGTCCTCCGGCGTGAAGAACACGTCGGCCGGGCGCTGGCACATCTCGGCCGGCGACCAGCCGAGGATGCGCGTGGCTCCCTCGTTCCAGTCGTCGACGCGGCCGTCGAGGCCCATCACAATGATGGCGTAGTCGATGGCGCTGTCGAACACCGCCCTGTAGCGGTCCTGCCCGGCACGGACGCTGCGTCGCGCGTCGGCCTCCCCTGCCTCCGCCAGGCTGGTGGCCACCGTGCCGGCGAACAGGCGCGCGGCGTCGAGGTCGCCGTCGGCGAAGGCGTCCGGACGGCTCGACTGCAGCTTGAGGACCCCGATGGGGGCGTCACCGCGAACGACCGGCACGCAGAGCGCCGCCCGCGTTCCGAGGTGCTCGACCACGTCGTGCTTCGCGCGCGGGTCGACCGTGGCGTCCGGGCTCGACACGGCCTCGCCGGTCGCGAAGACGTGGCCGGACAGGGTTCCGGTCAGCGGGATGCGCAGGCCCGCGTGCGGTGCGAGGTCGCCACGCGCGATCCGGTAGACGAGCGCGTCGCCCTCGCGGATCGCGATGACGCCGCCTTCCGCCCGGGGAACGGCCCTCATGGCACCGGCGAGCAGGGCATCGAAGCCCGCGTCGAGGTCGCCGCGGGCACGGGTGACGGCGGCCTGGGTCTCGATCAGGGCCTCCTGCCGCATCAAGGCCTCGCGCTGCCCGGCCAAGGCCTCGTCACGGAACGCGAGGGCCTTGCGCAACTCCATCTGGCCCAGGACCTGCCCGGCCAACTTCCGCAGCGCCGACGCCTGGGTCGGCGTCAGCCCCGCCGGCCGCGGCTCGTGGTCGATCACGCACAGGGTGCCGAGGCGCTCGCCGCCCGGTGCCGTCAGCGGCGCCCCGGCATAGAAGCGCAGGTACGGCTCGCCCGTCACGAGCGGGTTGGCCCGGGTGCGGGGATCCCGCGTCAGGTCCGGGATCACCAGCAGGTCCGGCTCGCCCAGCGCATGGGCGCAGACCGACTGGTCGAGGGGCGTCTGGCACGGCTCGAACCCGCGCCTCGCCTTGAACCACTGGCGTTCTCCGGCGACGAGGCTGACCAGGGCGACGGGCGTGTCGCAGACCAGCGCCGCGAGATCGACGATGTCGTCGAAGCCAGGCTCCGGCACCGTGTCGAGGATGCCGTAGGCGGCGAGCGTCGCCAACCTGGGTGGGGATGCGGTCTCGGACGGGACAGAGGGATGCACGTTCACGAATGCGCTTCCCGGATCTTGGAGGGAGGCTGATCGATCCAGACTTGAGGCTCCGTCGCCTCGACCACGAGGATCTCGCCGTCCGGTGCGCAGACCGTCCCTAGGACGGTCCGGAAATGGCTGCGGACCCGGGCATGGCACTCGCAGCAGGCGGCCTCGGCACGCCCGCGGTCGAGCAGGTGGATGCGGCCCCTGCCGACCACGATCAGGCCCTGGTCCTGAAGGTCGCCGAGCACGCCGGTGACGTAGCTGCGCCCGACCCCGAGCATGGCGGCCAACACGTTCTGGGTCACCGGCAGGGCGTCGGTGCCGAGCCGGTCCTGGAGCGTCAGCAGCCAGCGGATGACGCGTTGCTCGATGGGGTGGGCCCCGTTGCAGGCGACAGACTGGAGCACCTGCGCCAAAAGGCAGTCGGCATAGCGCACGAACAGGTCGTTCAGGGTTGGCGAGACCCGCTTGGCATCCCGGAGGCGGTCCGCGTCCATGCGCAGGACCGCCCCCTCGATCTGCACGACGCATCGGGTGAAGGCGGGCAGGTATCCCTGGCTGACCACGCCCCCGATGGCGCCCTCGTGCCCGACCGTGGCGGTCTCGACGGTGCGGCCCTCCCGCAACGGCACGACCAGGGTTGCGACGGTGCGGTCGAGGGGGAAGGTGACCTGCGAGACGTCGTCGCCGACCTCGAACAGGGTCCGCCCCCGCGGGTGGTCCTCCAAGGCGAGATGGGGGGTCAGGAGCGCACGGTCGCGCGCGGCGAGCGCGGCCAGGAGCAGGTTGCCCTCGAACGGGACGGCGGACGGGACTGGCATGGGATTCAGGTGGTCGGGGCGCATGGATTGCCCGGCGGCGAGAAATGCCATGAGGTCGCCTGGTAGACAAGTTGACAATCGCCGGATTGGCGACGGTCAAGCAAACTTGAAAGCTCTTCTCGTACCGAGTCGCCGATGGTCACGTCGTGCGAGGTCCGGTGCGGCGATGCCTGTGGGACGGGAAGGCCGGGGTTCAGTCGGCGACCTTGGTGACGGCGCGGTCGGCGTTCACGCGCTCCGACCAGTCCTTGGCGCCGTCCTGGCCCTTGAGCGAGATGAGACGGGCGCCGCTCACGTCGACGTTCTTGAAGTCGGCCCCTGACACGGTCGCGCCCGTGAGGTTGGCGCCCGACAGGTCGGACCCCATCAAGACCACGTCGGTGAGGTTCGCGTCGGTGAGGTCGGCATATTCCAGGCGCGAGCGCCCGAGGTTCGCCCCCTGCAGGTTGGCGCCCTTCAGGTTCACCGAGACGAACACGGCCCGCATCAGGCCCATGGACTGGTTCTTGATGTCGGCGCCGCCCTTCAGGTCGATGAGCTTCGCCCCGCTCATGTCGGCGCCCTTGAAGTCGCCGATGGGCATCGACCGACTGAGGTCGGCGCCGCTGAGATTGGCGTCGCGCGCGGTGATGCCGAACATCTTGGCGCCGACGAGCTTGGCCCCGCTGAGGTCGGCCTTGATCAGCCACGCCTGCTCCAAGTTGGCGCCGGACAGGTCGGCGCCGCGCAGGTTGGCCTTGTTGAGCCGGGCGGTACGCAGGTTCGCCCCCTTGAGGTCGAGGCCCGACAGGTCGAGGCCGGCCAGCGCCTTGTCGGAAAGATCGACGGGCTTGCCGTTGGCCTTGGCGATCAGGGCTTCCACGTCGGCCCGGGTCATCTCGGCCTTGGTCATCGCGGCCGAGTTCATGTCGGCACCGAGCAGCAGGTCCTGCTCCGCATGGGCCGGGCCGGCCAGGAGCAGAGGGGCGAGCAGAAGGGGGACGAGGCGGCGCATGGTTTCTCCCGATTGTCGTTGTCCCGGCAAGCTCAGACCTCTCGGTCGCCAAGCCCGGATTGATTTTTGCTCATTGACGATTCTGATAACGCAGCCGCGTCCCGTTCGTCCGTGACGCAAGTCAGCGTCGTGGTCGGATCCACCGAAAAGCATGCGGCCAGGGCGAAGGCTCAAGTGTTCCGGGAGACGTGCACCCACGGCTCGATGTGCATCGACGGCCGGACCCGTACGACCCGACGCGAGTTTTGAGGATCATGCCTGACGGGAACGGGAGGCGTCAGTGGGTTGGTTCGTGGATAACCTCGGCCAAGCATTGCTCATGGCCGCGGGGATGTTCTGGCAGACCGGTTGGACGCTCGTGCTCGGCTTCACGGTGTCGGCGCTGCTTCAATCCGTGGTCTCGACGGAGCAGATGAGGCGCGCGTTGGGGCGCGACGGCGCGCGGGAGATCGCGCTGGCCTCGCTCGCCGGCGCGGCCTCGTCCTCGTGCTCCTACGCGTCCGCGGCGATCATGCGGACCCTGTTCAAGAAGGGGGCGGCTCTGACGACCTCGCTCGCATTCCTGTTCGCGTCGACGAACCTCGTCCTCGAACTCGGCATCATCCTCTACCTGCTGCTCGGCTGGCCGTTCATGGCCGGCGAGTGGATCGGCGGCCTCGTGCTGATCGCGGTGATGAGCGTCATCGTCCGCCTGACCTACCCGAAGCGGCTCGCCGAGGAGGCCCGCAGGCACGAGGAGGCAGGCGCCGGGCACCAGCACATGTCGATGACCGTCGAGGGGGCGACCCTGCGCGAGAAGCTCGCCAAGGCCGAGACCCGCATCAGGATCGCCCAGAACTTCTCGATGGAATGGTCGATGCTATGGAAGGACCTCGCCATCGGTTTCCTCGTCGGTGGGCTCCTCTCCGCCTTCGTGCCCGACACCGCCTGGAAGGCGCTGTTCCTCACCGATGCCTCACCCTGGCTCAAGGTGCCGCTCAACGCTCTGCTGGGGCCGCTCATCGCGGTGCTGACCTTCGTCTGCTCCATCGGCAACGTGCCGCTGGCGGCGGTCCTGTGGGGCGGTGGTGCAAGCTTCGGCGGTGTGCTCGCCTTCCTCTACGCCGACCTTATCGTGCTGCCGCTCCTCGACGCCTACCGGCGATATTTCGGCTGGCGCATGGCCGCCTATATCGGCGGCGTTTTCTACGTCACCATGGTCATCGCCGCACTGGTGATGGACCTTGCCTTCACTGGGCTCGGATGGGTCCCCGATCACGCAGGCGACGTGCGGGCCCACCTGACGCATTTCGCCCTGAACTACACGTTCTGGCTAAACCTCGGCTTCGGGGCGCTCGCAGCCTATTGGTTCTGGATGGCCCGGAAGCATCCCATGCAGCACGGCCACGGCGACCACGGGGGTGGAGAGGGTCGGCATGCCCACCATCACGGCTGAACGGACGGGCGCCGGCTCCGGCGTGACCGGAGACCGGCGGTAAGACCTAGTCGACGACCTTGCCGTCGGGGCCGACCGTAACGCTCGTCTCCTTGTCGGCGCCGGAGACCTTGATCACGTACTGCACCGCCTTGCCGTCCTTCGACACCGACGCCTCGTACGCCTTGCCGCCGCCGGCCTTCTGCTCGGCGATGGCGAGCGCATCCTTGAGCGAGGTCTTGGCCTCGTTGAAGTTGGCCGGCTTCAGGAACGTGAAGTAGCGCTCGATGGGCTGGTTCTCGGTCTTGTACAGGGCGCCGGTGTCGGCATTGATGCCGTACTCGACGAGCTTGCCGCTGGGATAGACGACCTTGACACTGTAGTGCGCCGGATCCTTGCCATCGGCCTTCTCGAAGTCGGCGTCGATGGCGCGGCCGCCCTTTTCCTCGCCCTGCATCTCCGCGGTGCTGATCGCCTGTGGCAGGGCGACCTTCGCGGTCTTTGCTACTTGCCACTCCTTCATATCGCCGTTCGCCTGCGTGGCGGGCATCGGAGTTTCCGGGCTTGCCGCGGGCGGGGTTCCCTGGGCGGCGGCGAGGCAGGTGCTCGTCGCGAGGAAGCCGGCGGCGAGCATCAGACGTATCGACATGGCAAGGCTCCTGGTTTCTTGGCGTTTTCAGGACCCCGGAAACGCCTGTCCTTGGATGGGGTTTCCCGGAAGCGTAATCATGAATGGGACCGGGCGGTATCCGGCCTGAACGAACCCATTCGTTGACCTCGCAGATGGCAACCGCCGTCCCGCAAGCCGCTTTTGAGATCGGTCGATAGGCTTTCGTGCGAACCGTATTAGCCGACCCGTCCACGGCGGCCGCCGGTCACCGCGATATCAACCGCCTTGCTTATCGCCGAGCCGCCCTGGGACTCGCCGGTGTGACAGCCCCGGAATTGCAAGGGAGCGCGCACGCGGTCGCCTTCGATGTCTGCGCTACGGGCCTGCTCTGAAACTTTCCTCTGCACGCCTCCGTACAAGTCGGCGTACGCCCGGCCTGGGCGCGGCGCGAGGCTTCGCCTCGGCGTCCGGTTTGTTGCGCTCCAAAGCCATCGCGTCCGGATTTTTATTCGATAAATCAGGAACTTGATGGTCGGGTCTTCTCTTCTCCCGATGTGCGAAAGGGGATTCCTTCCCCGTACAGGAGACATTGAATGAAGATCACCACCCTTGCCCTCGCCGCCTCGGTCCTCGGCAGCCTCGCCCTCGGAGCCGGCGGCGCCTCCGCGGCCCCGATGGGCCCGAACGGACTCCAGGCCGCCCCGTCCGACGTCACCCAGGTCCGGATGACCAGCAGCGAGCGGATGATGATGAAGAAGCGCATGATGCGGGAGCAGATGATGAAGCGCCGCATGATGAAGAAGCGGATGATGATGAACCGGGGCATGTGATTTCAAGGCGCCGTGCACTTCCGGAGGCCCCTACCCAGGGGCCTCCGCCCGAGCCGTCCAGAGTGCGGGGAAGACCGTTGGGCTCGAACCTACCTGAGCCGATCTGCCCCTGACACCGCCGAGGTCGAGCGCCCCCGCTGGATGTTTCGCCATCCCCTCGTGATCAGAGTCACCCACTGGGTGAACGCGATCTGCCTGCTGGTCCTGGTGATGAGCGGCCTACAGATCTTCAACGCCCACCCGGCCCTTTATTGGGGCAAGGTCTCGACCTTCGA
>NZ_JAKSXY010000081.1 GCF_022829445.1 Methylobacterium sp. J-068
CGGCTACCCGAGGTCCAGAACCGTATCGAGCAACGCTGCCGACACCTCGAAGCCCAGCCAGACACCCTGCGCGCCAACACCCTCTTCCACTGGTGGCCCCAGCAAACCATGCCGAGCTAATCACACGGATTTGGTATGAGAACGCAAGCTCGCACCAAACTTGTGGAACAATCTCCTACGCTGCGGCCATCCGAGCATTCTAGGTGGCAGTGGTGAGTGAGGCCGTCAGCGTCCCTACGCCGGCCTTGACCCAGGGTGTGCGAGGCAAATCCTTCTACAGCTTCTGTGTTTTCACACAGCATCGGCGGGGAGTCGACGTTGACCTTTCGGCGGAAAGTGGACACTCTGGCTCCGAACCAAGCTCGTCGCTCGCGACAAGCCCTTATACGCGCGACAGCGGACTTCGGCTTGTGCGCGCTTCTTGCTCAGATCAATTGATTCCTTCGACCCGTTGCAGAGCCGGGATCATGAAATCGATGAACTCTCGGACGGTTGGCTTAAGGAACTTCGCCGAAGCATAGGTCAAAAACAGTTCGCTCGGCTTAACCTCGTCCTGTGGTAAGACACGGACGAGACGTCTCGCCGCCAATTGATCGACCACAAGCAGTTGTTGCGCAGTACCAATACCGAGCCCTGCTTCAAGGGCTCCAATCAGAACTTGGGGATTGTTGGTCGTGAGAACGGGATGCGCGGGCACCTCCGTCATCGCCCCTCCGCGACAGAGCGTGATCATACCCTGTCTTGAGACAATCGTTGTCGAGACGAGCAACCCGTGGCGGGCGAGATCACGGCGGCTCCTGGGCGTCCCGTTCCGTGCAAGATAGTCAGGCGATGCGACCAGTATGCGGCGGCTCGTGCCGATGCGCCGTACGATCAGATTTTGCGCCTCGGGTCGGCCGACACGCACTGCGAGATCGATGTTCGCTTCAATGAGATTGATTTCACGGTCTTCGAGCGTCAGAGAAACCTTCACGTCGGGGTGACGGCTTTGAAAGTCGAAGACGATTTGGCTCAGATGGCGCTCCCCGACACAGACGGGACCGTGAACGTGCAGGTCCCCTGCGATCGAGCCGGCGCCGCTCCTGACACCTTCAAGGGCGGCATCGATGGTCGATAGCGCACCGCTCGTCGCATCATAGAGCACGCGCCCTCGCTCGGTGAGTTGCATCGCCCGAGAGCTTCGCTGCAGGAGGCGAGTTCCCGTGTGCGTTTCGAGGTCACGCAGGACCTTGCTGACGGCGGGCTGCGAGATTCCAAGATCGTGCCCAGCGGCCGTCATGGAACCTCGCTCGACGACGCGGACGAAGACACGCAAGGCGGACAAGCAGTTCATCTATAACCACAGGTTATGGAAACCATGCCGGCATCGCCAATATCTCGAAACGCAAAAATCATCAAACTCGCGCTGTCCCAACGGATGGAGCGCGTGGATGGATTTCGGACGAAGAACCCTCCTGCTTGGCGCAATGGCCGGGTCTCTGTTGCCACGCAGGCAGGCACGTGCCGACGTCGCCCAAGTTCGCGAAACGGCCGTCGCGTTGCTGCCACCCGGCGGCACCCGTCATTATGCGGAGGCGAACGGTGTCACGCTGCACTACGTTGCTGTCGGCAACGGCCCACCGGTGGTTCTACTGCACGGATGGCCGCAGACATGGTTCGCATGGCGTGGCACGATGGAGCGGCTTGCCGATCGCTTCACCCTTATCGCGCCTGATCTTCGCGGAATGGGTCTCTCCGAGCGGACTGAGTCCGGGTACGACAAGCGCACCCTCGCCGCTGATATCGCTGCCCTCATCCTCAAGGCAGCCGGTGGTCGAGCGCACGTTGTTGGCCACGACATGGGCGGCAAGGTGGCCTACGTCCTGGCGCACCTGCACGCTGAATGCATCGACAGGCTCGTCCTCGTCGATTGCTCGGTGCCAGGTACCGAGAGCGGCGATGCGCTGCATGGCGGCCTCTGGCACTACGGTTTCCACATGGCGTCTGGTTTTCCTGAGATGCTGACGCGTGGGCGCGAGCGGGACTACATCAGCGCGCAGATCAAAGCATGGTCGTACCGTAAGGACGCGATCACGGAAGCGGCCATAACCGAGTATGCACGGCACTATGCGACCCCAGGAGGGATGACGGCCGGCTTCAACCTTTACCGAGCCTTGCCGAACGACGCCGCTCTCGTTGCCTCGTTCGGTGATCGCAAACTCGACTTGCCCCTCTTGACGATTGGTGGTCGGCATAGTGTCGGCGGTAGTCTCGCGACTGCAATACGGTCGCGAGCGACGAAGGTTAAGAGTATCGTCGCAGAGGAAAGCGGGCATTTCGTGGCTGAGGAGGAGCCGGCGTTCTTCTGTGATCAAGTCGGTCGATTTCTTTCATCATAGGTAGGCCGCCAGCAACGGAATTTTCATATGCAGTAGATATAGAGACCGGCTATATCTGAGAATTTTTTGCATTAAGAGAAAATTGAAGAAATTGGACTGCTTTTGGCGGTTCTGTACAATTTACTTCAACTCCGCTGTTCTCCTTGCTCGCCTGGAAGCAGACCGTCGCGAAATCACTCAACCCGGTTGTACCCTCTTGTGTCAGCGAGCAGCCCGAAAACAGCCCTTCCCAGGTCCCGCAACGGGTCGAACGCAGAACGTCGGCTTCAGCACGCGATGCCGAGGTCCGCTCGCCCCGCGTCCCGACCGTTCGAGACACGCCCCGAACGCCCGGCTTTCACCCGCCGGATCGAGGATTCCTACCGCAGGAAATCCCCGAAGGCGCGCGGGCCGTCCGGCACCTTGATCTCGCCGGTCACCTTCAGGGTTTCGGCATCGATCACGCTCAGCGTGTTCGAGCCCCAGTTCGCGACCGTGAGGGTGCGGCCGTCGCGGGAGGCGGCGATGCCCTCGGGATGGTCGCCGACCTCGATGGCCGCGACGTTGGTCAGCGTCTTCAGGTTGAACACCGTCACGGTGCCCGAATACTGATCGGTGACGAAGCCGCGCGGACCGGCCAGGGCCACCACGTAGGGGCGCTCGCCCGTGGTGACGCGGCCGAGCTCGTAGCGGCCGGCGATATCGATCACCGAGACGTCGTTCGAGGTCACGTTGGCGGTGTAGGCGCGGGCTCCCTCGGGATCGAGGGTGATGCCGAACGGGTGCTCACCCACGGGGATCTTCTGGATTTCCCGGGCGGTCGCGACATCGACCACCGAAACGGAGTTGCCCTCGCGGTTCGCCACCAGGATCGTGGCGCCGTCGGGGGTGACAGCGATGCCGGAGGGCGAGGCGCCGACCTGGATCTCGGTGTCGAGCCTGGACCCGTCCGGCGAGACCACGAAGATCCGGCTGCCGTACCAGTCGGCCACATAGACCGCCCCGCTCTTCGGGTTGACCGCGATGCCGAGGGGGCCGCCGGGAAGGGCGAGGGTTCCCGTCACCGTGCGGGTGGCGAGATCGATCGTGGCGAGGCTCGGTCCCTCGGGCCGGGTGACGAAGGCGGTCCGGCGGTCCGGGGAGACGGCGATGCCCGCCGGGGCACCGTCGACCGGCACCTGCGCGGCGACCGTGCCGGCCTCGAGATCGACGATGGCGAGGACGTTGGCCCCCTGCGCGGTGACGAGGGCCTCGTCGGCGCGGACCGGGGCGCCGAGCAGCCCCGGACCGAGCAGCCCCAGACCGAGGAGGAGAGGGCCGGCGAGACGCCGGCCCATCCCCGTCGCAAAGTGCGAAGCGATCAAGAACCGCTCTTTTCGATCTTGGCCTTCAGGGCGTCGAGGCCCTCGCGATAGAGGCCGCGCACGGCCTTCTGAGAGGCTTCGTCGTTCAGTTCGGGCGGCGGATCGTTGTTCATGTAGCCGCGGTAGAAGGCGCCGTCCCAGACGACCTTGGACTTGCCGCTGCCGGCATCCTCGACCTTGATGGTGGAGGAATAGTCGTTCACCGGCAGTGTCTTCACGTCGACCTTGGTGATCCGATACGAGTAGCTCATCTTCTCACCTGAGTACTTGTACAGCTCCTCGTCCACCGTGGCGCCCCCTTTGAGGGTCAGCGTACGGGTGGCCTTGATCTCGTTGCCGCCCTTGCCCTCGGTCTTCTCGACCGGCGGCAGCCAGCTCATGTCCTGGAAGTTGCCGATCACGGCCCAGACCTTGTCGGGAGCCGCGTTGATCTCGACGGTCTCCTCGATCTTCTTGCGGGTCGGGCCGTGTGCCTCGGCGCCGAACGACACCAGGGCGAGCGCCGCCACGGTCGTCAGAGTGAGAAACTTCATCGGGTCTTCGTCTCCTCGGAAATGCACGTTCTAGGGTGCGGGTGGGGAACGTTCGAGGATGCGCTCGTCGCGGCCGAGCGCCGCGGCGACCTTGTCCTCGATCCAGTCCCAGGCCTCGCGCTCGGCGGGCCCGGCGGTCTTGGCGATCGCGATGGCGTGATAGCGCATCTCGGTCAGAATCTTGTCCGGCTCCAGCATGTGCAGACGGGTGGAGAGGATCGCCGCCTCGAGCACCGCAGCCTGCGCCCGGTTATAGCCGATGAACGGCATGTGCGCTGCCGCGTGAACCATCCGTCCCCGGTAACGCGGCCGCACGACATCGTCCTCCACCGCCGCCACCTCGAACTCCGCGTGGCCGAAGCTCTCGGCGAGGCGGCGCCCTGCGATGCGCTCGCAGGGCAGGGTGGCCCAGTCGCGCCGGCCGGTGACGGCGCCGGCGATCACCCGCACGTCGCTGGGGCTGGAGGCGGCGAAGACCGGGTTGGCCGCGAGGTTGAGGATGGTGGGGGAGGGCCGGAAGGGGGCGAGGATCCAGTCCGGCCCCTCCTGGATCAGGCCGAACGGCACGAGGTGGATCGCGCCGTCCGGCGCGGTCGTGGTGACGACGGTCTCGAGGATCAGCGGCACGGGCTCAGGCTTCCTTCGCGGGCACGAGCCTGCCGCAGACGATGCGGGCGCCCGCATCCCGAGGCGTCTCGGAGAGCGCGTCGGCGGCGCGCGCCTCCTCCGGGCCCGTGGTCTCAGGCGGCGCCGCGCCAGCCTCGGCCGGGGTCGCGTCGCGTGCCGCCGTCCCGGCCGCGTCGGGGCCGGAATGCCTGGTGTGCCCGGCCTTCTTGAAGGCGGTGGTGTCCTCGACCTCCGCCTCGGCGGCCGCGCCCCAGGCCAGGGCCTCGTCCTGCACGTAGCGCTTGCCGAGGCGCCAGGCGGTCTCGGCCTTGGTCAGTTCGCCGCCGAGATAGAAGGCATGGGCGCCGTCGCTCGCCAGGTCGCCGGCCTTTTGGAGATCGGGGAAGAAGGCCATCGCGTCGGTGCCGATCGTATGGACGTCGCGGTTGAAGACGTGGATGCCGTCCTCGGCCACGGCGATGCGGTAGTTCGGGTCCTTCACCTCGGCCGCCTGGGCCGCGATCTCGTCCGGGGTCTGCACATAGGGGCGCTTGTCGTGAAGCGCCAGCAGGCTGCGCCCATATCCCTTGGGAAGCGCCGAATCGGCTTTGGCCGCGAACATCACCCGGCGGGCGGCGTCGTGCTCCTCCACCGTGCGGCGGGTGTGGTTCGAGACCTGCACGATCAGCACGTTGCGGATGGCGAGTTCCGAGCACATGCCCACCAGCAGGGCGGTGACGCCGAGACTGTCGGCCTCGGTCAGCTCGGTGAGGTTGCCGGTGCCCATCATCATCTCGATCCCCGGCCAGCGCCGACGTGTCTCATGATAGCGGGTGATGGATTCGACGAAGCCGAAATGGATCGGCTCCAGGATCGGGTCGGCCATGTAGGGGCGGCCGGCCTTTTCCATCCGCGCGATGGCGCGGTCGAGGGAGGCGAGGTCGTCGGGCCGCACGGGCACGAGGACCGGCACCGCGTCGGTCTCGAAGGCGAGGTCGAGGGTGTCCTCGTTGAGGCTGAGAAGGTAGTCGGCCCCCGCCTTCGCGCCGCGCGTGAGTTCGTCCAGCGAGAACGAATCGACGCTGACCTTCAGGCCCGCCCCCTTCAGCAGGCGCACGCAATCCTCGAGATGCGGGAAATCCGTGTCGGGCAGGCCGCCGAGGTCGATCACGTCGGCGCCGCGCCGGGCGAGGTCGAGGCCCTTGGCCAGGATCTCGTCGGGCGTCATCTTCGATGCGTCGACGATCTCGGAGAAGATGCGCAGGTCGTGGCGCGACAGGTCGACCTTGCGCCCGGCCAATCCGAGATAGGCCGGCAGGTCGACGATCTCGTCGGGGCCGCGCTCCACGGGCAGGCCGAAATGCCGGGCGAGCGCGTCGGGGTTCGCCCGGCAGCGCCCCGGCAGGACGATGCGGGTGGCGCCCTCGGGGATCGTCACCCGGCGGCGGATGATCTCCTCCGTCATCAGGGCGGCGACCTTCACGCCGGCATCGGCGATGCTCCAGGCGAAGCGCTCGGGCGGCAGGGTGGCGGCGACCTTCTCCAGGCGCGCCTTGGCCATGCGGCCGGTGATGAAGACCAGATGTTCGGGCGTGCCGTGCTCGGGCTTGGCGTGCTCGGCGGCGCTCACGCGACGGTCTCCGCCGCCGCGCCCGCCTGGTCCGTCCGGGGACCGAGGATGGCGATGTCGCCCGCATAGCGGGCCGCGAAGGCCGGGAAGGCCGCATCGACGAAGCCGACGCGGGCGAGGTCGGCCCAGCTCATCACGGCCGGCCGGTCGGCGGACTTCACCAGGAGGCAGAGCGGCGCCTGGAGCGTCGTGGCCAGCCAGACCGCGAGGCTGTCGGAGGTCACGCGCCAGGTCTCGGGAATGGCCGGGTGGCCCTCCTTCAGGGCGACGGGGTTCCAGATCGGAACCCTCCCGGCCGCGAGGCCCGCCGCGATCGCCGCCATGTCGCGGGCCACGACCAGCCGGGGCTCCAGCTCCGACAGGATCTCGGCCATGTGGCCCATGGCATCGAGGGCGAGGCGATGGGCGAGGGCGTCGGACATGCCGGGTGTGCGCTGCCCGAGGGCCCGCTGCGTCACCCGCACGGCGTCGGCGAGGGGGCCGCCGCCCGGAACCACGATGCAGGGTCCCCTGTCCCCGACCGCCAGCCCCGCGAGCAGGGCCCGCAGCCGGCCCGCATCGGCGACGAGGCTGCCGCCGATCTTCACGACGGTCGCGGATCGGGTGCTCCGCATCACGCGGCATCCCGGCGGGCATGGGCGCGCAAGGCGCGGACGGCCTCCATCACCCGGCCGGATTCGAGGCCGCGCCTGCGGTCGCCGGCCTCGCAGAGACCGCCGCGAAATCCGAGGTAATGCGCGCCGAGCGGCGCCAGGGCCGCGATGTCGGCCAGGGCCAGGGAGCCGGCGAGGCCCGAGAGGAGTCCCTGCGACCGGCAGGTCCGGGTGAAGGCCGCCAGGGCCTCCGGAGGCAGGTGGTCGGTGAGGCGGCGGCCGTCCTTTCCGGCGGTGTCGATCATCGCGCCGAGGAAGCCGGCGCGAGCGAGGCGCGACACGAGGTCCGCGGCGCCTTGCGTGACCGGCATCGTCTCCGCGAACAGGACCGCGATCAGGCGGCCGGGCGCGGCGGCGGCGAGGGCGGCGAGATTCTCCCGTGACCAGACGTCACGGACGGCCACCTTCACGTAGTCGACGCCCGTGCCCGCCATGGCGGCGATGCCGGGCAGTAGCCCGGACGCGGCCTCCGCCTCGCCCGCCACCGCGCTGGTCGGCGCGCGCCTCTCCACCCGTTCCACGATGGCGCGGACAGCGTCCGAGGGCAGCCCCCCCAGCGCGCCCCGCGCCGGGTCCTTGGCATCGACGAGATCGGCGCCCGCGCGTGTGGACAGGTCCGCCTCATCGGCATCGCGCACGCTCACGAGGAGGCGCGGAAAGGCGGCGGCCGGATCGAACGGGGCCCGGTGAAGTGGAGCTTGGACGCGGGGAGCGGACATCAGCACGGGTTTCGGTTGTTCGGGGTCTCGCGGAGACCCTCGACGACGCCCGGGTCGGGAAGCGCCGCGCCTGTGTGGCACGGCCGGGGCAATGTTCGGCGGATTGCCGGACGCAGGCGGCGTAGAGCAAGCGGCAGGATAAAGGAAAGCCCCCCGCTCCGTCACGCCCCGGTTCAGGAGCGGTTCGGCAGGGGCTCGGTGAGGAGGCGGTTCTTCACCACCCAGCGCATGGCATGCGCCCAGGTGTCGTCGGTGTCGGCACGAATCACCACGCGGCCGCCCCGGATGACCTTGCCCGTGGCGGCCTCCGCGATGGTGACGGTGAGGTTGAAGATCTGGTTCGAGCCCTTCTCGACGAAGCCGCTGACGGCGAGGTCCGCCCCCAGCGTCTTGGCGATGGCGGCGGCGCAGCCGTCGCACTTGTAGAGCGGGGCCTGCTTGGCGATCTCGGCTGCCTGGGGCGCGACGTCGACCGGCTCGACGCTGTCGCCGAGGGCCTTGCGCAGTTCCTCGGTGACCAGCCCGAGGCGCCGGACCTCGTCCGGCCGGGCCTTGCGTCCGCCGACCACGCCGGGATCGAACAGCTCGACGCCGAAGATCGCGGCCTTCTCGGGCGCGGCCTCGGCGTGCCTCGTGGCGGCGAGGCTCGACAGGGCGGCGGTCGCCAGCGCGGCGCCGAGCGTCCATCCGGATCGGGAGCGGGGCAGGAAACGGACCATGAGGAGGACGCTCTCCGCTGGGTTGGCAAGGCGGGGTCGGCAAGCCGGAACGGTGACGAGGCCGAGCGACGACGAGCCCGGAACGCTCGGGCAACGCGCGCGATGGCCCGCATGATCCGGCGGGTTCGGTCTCATCCGCCGAGATCCGCTCGGAGGCGATCCGCCCGGAGGAGATCTGCCCGGAATCGCGGTTCGGTGCAATCGTGGGTCGGGCGGACCGGGCCGGCGCCGGGGCGCCGTTCACGGCCGGCGCGAGACGGCGCGGGGGGCCCTTTCGCCGGCCGCACGCGGCGTGATCCGCCCCGCGAGCTTATGAATTCCTTATCAAACGATGATTGAGCGGGCGGCCGCAATCTTGTTAGCCTGCCCGCCACATGCCCATGCCGACCCACATCCTCCTCGCCCCGCTCGCCCTCAGCCTGGGGCTGTGCGGCCCCGGCCTCGACGCGGCCTTCGCCCAGGATTCGACCCAACCGCCCGGCCAGGCGTCCGGCCAGGCGCCTAGCACTGAGGCCCGGCCGGCCGCCGCGCCGGCGATCCATCCGAGCGAGACGCATATCGGGATGATCTACCGGCCCGAACCGGCGCCGTCCTCCTACGACGCCGAGGCGGTTCCGGAGGACGAGGGCGTCGCCGGCGCCCGGATGGCGATCAAGGACAACAACAACACCGGCCGCTTCACCAAGCAGACCTACCTGCTGGACGAGATCGCCCTCGACGGGGACAAGGACGCGGTCGCGGCGGCGCGCGATCTGGCGGGGCGCGGTATCCGCTATCTCATCGTGGCGCTGCCGGCGGGCGAATTGCTCGCCATCGCGGACGCGCTCAAGGGGCAGGGCGTCACGATCTTCAACGTCGCGGCTCCCGACGACCGCCTGCGCGGCGCCGATTGCCGGCGCAACGTCTTCCACGTCGTCCCGAGCCGGGCGATGCAGACCGATGCGCTGGCGCAGTTCTTCACCCTGATGCGCTGGCGCAAGATGTTCCTGATTGTCGGGCCGCAGGAGAACGACCGGCTCTACGCGGAGGCCTTCAAGAAAGCGGCGCGAAAGTTCAACCTGAAGATCAGCGCCGAGAAGCCCTGGACCTTCGGGCCGCTGGCCAAGGCGCGCGGCGACACGCCGACCCGCTCCGAGGCGATGGTCTTCACCCGGGGGCTCGACTACGACATCGCGGTGGTGGCCGACGAGGCCGGGGATTGGGGCGACTACGTTCCGTTCCGCACCGTCGATCCGCGCCCCGTGGCCGGCACGCAGGGGCTGATCGCCAGCACCTGGCACCCGACCCTGGAGACCTGGGGCGCGGCGCAGGCCCAGAACCGGTTCCGGCGCCAGAGCGGCCGGCTGATGCGCCCCCTCGATTATCAGGCCTGGGCGGCGGTGCGCTCGGTGGGCGAGGCGGCGACCCAGAAGAAGACCGCCGATCCGGCGGTGCTGGCGCCCTACTTCGCCGATCCGGCTTTCAGCCTGCCGGCCTACAAGGGCGTCTCCCTGACCTACCGTCCCTGGGACCACCAGCTGCGCCAGCCCATCATCGTGGTGCAGCCCAAAGCCATGGTCTCGGTGGCGCCCGAGCAGGGCTTCACGCACCAGCGCACGCCGCTGGACACCCTCGGCACCGATTTGCCCGAGACGACCTGCAAATTCGCCGAGTAGCGGCACGCATGGGCGAGGCGGTCCACCTGCGGCAACACGGATCGATCCCCGCTTGCGGTCGCACGCTCCCCGTGACACGGGGCTGCACTATAGTAACGCTCGATCAATCGCGCACGAGACGGCGATGGTCCCGAGGAGGAACCCCATGAATCGCGGCTTCAGGGCAGGTGCGTCCGGAACGATGCCGGGCCTGGCTAAGCAGGGCTTGGCGATGCTCGGTCTGGCGATGCTCGCCGGCACGGCGCTCACCGGGGCCACGCCGGCGCAGGCCTACACGGTCTACGTCACGAACGAGAAGGGCAACTCCGTCAGCGTCATCGACAGCGAGAGCATGGCGGTGACCGCCACCTGGAAGGTCGGCCGGCGCCCGCGCGGCGTCACCACCAGCAAGGACGGCAAGGAACTGTTCGTCTGCGCCAGCGACGACGACCGCATCGACGTGCTCGACACCAGCACCGGCAAGGTGGTCCGCTCGCTCCGCTCCGGCCCCGATCCGGAGCAGTTCATCCTCGGCCCCCAGGGCAACCTGCTCTACGTCGCCAACGAGGACGACAGCCAAGTCACGGTCATCGACGTCGAGAAGAACAAGGTCATGGCCGAGGTGCCCGTGGGCGTCGAGCCGGAAGGCATGGGCCTGTCGCCGGACGGCAAGATCCTGGTGAACACCTCCGAGACCACCAACATGGCTCACTTCATCGACACCACGACCTTCGCGGTGATCGACAACGTGCTCGTGGACGCCCGGCCGCGCTTTGCCGAATTCACGGCGGACGGGAAGCTCCTCTGGGTCTCGGCCGAGGTCGGCGGCACCATCAGCGTGATCGACGTCGCCGCGCGCCGCGTGATCAAGAAGATCACCTTCAAGATCCCGAGCGTGAACGACGAGGCGATCCAGCCGGTCGGAATCCGCATCACCAAGGACGGCACGAAGGCCTTCGTGGCGCTCGGACCCGCCAACCGCATCGCGGTGATCGACGCCAAGACCTACGCGGTGGAGAAGTACCTGCCCGTGGGCCAGCGCGTCTGGCAGCTCGCCTTCACGCCGGACCAGAAGCTGCTGTTCTCCACCAACGGCTCCTCCAACGACATTTCGGTGGTGGACGTGGCGGCCGAGAAAGTGATCAAGAGCATTCCCGTGGGGCTGCTGCCCTGGGGGGTCGCGGTCTCGCCGAATTGATCTTTGCCGCGACCGCCGTCGTTCCGGCGCCGCGCTGCGGCGCCCGGCCCGACGACGGCACGCAGAACGACGACCGCCCGAAGGCGGCGAACGGGAGGATGACGACATGAAGCGGACGCTGCGGCTCACCGCCCTCGCTTTGGCGGCGGCCCTCGCCGCCGGACCGGCCCTGCTGGCGCCGAAGCCGGCACACGCCCTCGACCTGACGAAGAAGCGCGCCAACCTGCCGGACCTCGTGCTGGGCAACGAGGAGGGCAACGACTTCGTGGTCGAGAACCGGGAGATCGAGCTCGAATCCGGCAAGGCCTACCGCCTGCGCATCGTCGCCAAGGGCCGGCAGGAGTACAAGTTCTACGCCACCGAGTTCTTCCGCAACATCTGGTTCAACCAGATCGTGATCCAGCACCTGGAGATCCACGGCAGCGGCCCGCCGGACCACCTCGAATTCGACGATCCGGGCGAGATCGCGATCGAGTTCGTGACCATCAAGCCCGGTGAGTACCCCTGGTCGGTCCGTGGACTCGAGTCCAAGGGCATGACCGGCAAATTCGTCGTGAAGTGAGTTTCTGGTCAAGCAAGTTCCTCATCAACCCGGAATCCCAGCGATGCGCCTCGCCCTCCTCGCCCTCGCGACCCTCGTGTCGGCCGCGCCCGCCCTCGCGGACGACAAGGCCGCCTGTCAGGAGGGCATCGCGATGATCAGGGCCGAGATCGCCAGGCCGGCTCCGGAGGCGGTCCAGCCGAAGCTGAAGAAGGCCCTGCGGGTCGCTGAGCGCGAGCTGGGGGAGGGCGAGTTCGACGAGTGCCTCGACGCGGTCGGGGATGCCAAGCGGGCCCTGAAGCCGTGAACGCCACCCCCGCCCTCGACGTCGCGAATGTCAGCCACCGCTTCGGTGCGCGGGCGGCCCTGTCGGACGTCTCGCTCAGCGTGGCGCGCGGGCGTTTCACCGCCCTGCTCGGGCCGAACGGAGCCGGCAAGACGACCCTGTTCTCGGTGATCACCCGGCTCTACGCGAACCAGGACGGACGGGTCTCGATCCTGGGCCACGCCCTCGACCGGGAGCCGAGCCGGGCGCTCGCCCGCCTCGGCGTGGTGTTCCAGGCGCGCACCCTGGATACCGACCTCACCGTGGAGCAGAACCTGCTCTACCACGCCAGCCTGCACGGCATCACCCGCAAGGCCGCCAAGGCGCGGATCGCCGGGCTCCTCGCCCGCGTGGGCTTGAGCGACCGGCGCGACGACAAGGTGCGCACCCTGTCGGGCGGCCAGTCCCGCCGCATCGAGATCGCCCGCTCCCTGGTACACGAGCCGCGTCTGCTGCTCCTCGACGAGCCCACCGTGGGGCTCGATCTCGAGTCGCGCGCCGACATCGTCGCCATCGTCCGCACCCTGGTGCGCGAGGAGGGATTGTCGGTGCTCTGGGCCACCCACATCTTCGAGGAGATCGACGCGGGCGACGCGGCGGTCGTGCTGCACAAGGGCCGCATCGTGGCGCGCGGCACCGCCGGCTCCATCGCGCAGGGCGACGAGACCCTGGAGGCCGCCTTCCGGCGCCTCGTCGCCGAACCTCCGAGGCAGGCCGCATGACGACACCGCCCACCCTCTCGGCTCCGGCCACGCCCGGCCTGGCGGAGCGATCCACCCCCCATCTCGGGCGCCTCGACGCGGTCGGCTACCTCATCTGCCTCGGCGGCATCGTCCGCCGCGAACTGCTGCGCTTCTTCAACCAGAAGGAGCGCTTCTTCTCGGCCCTGGTGCGCCCGCTGGTCTGGCTGTTCATCTTCGCGGCGGGCTTCCGCAACACGCTCGGGGTCTCGATCGAGCCGCCCTACCAGACCTACGTGCTCTACGAGGTCTACGTGGTGCCGGGTCTCGCGGTGATGATCCAGCTCTTCAACGGCATGCAATCCTCGCTCTCGATGGTCTACGACCGCGAGGTCGGCTCGATGAAGGTGCTGCTCACCAGCCCCTATCCGCGCTGGCTGCTGCTGCTGGCCAAGCTGATCGCGGGCGTCACCGTCTCGGTGGTGCAGGCCTACGCCTTCCTCGCCATCGCGTGGTTCTGGGAACTCGACATCCCGGCCATCGGCTACGTCGCGGCGCTGCCGGCCTTCATCGCCTCGGGGCTGATGCTCGGCGCCATCGGCCTGCTCCTGTCCTCGATGGTCAAGCAGCTGGAGAACTTCGCCAGCGTGATGAACTTCGTGATCTTCCCGATGTTCTTCGCGTCCTCGGCGCTCTACCCGCTCTGGCGCATCCGCGAATCCTCCGAGACGCTCTACTGGATCTGCCAGCTCAATCCCTTCTCCCACGCGGTGCAGCTCGTCCGCTTCGCCCTCTACGGGCAGTTCGAGCCGATCGCCTGCGCGGTCGTCGTGGGCACCACGCTGACCTTCTTCACCCTCGCCGTCGTCGCCTACGATCCCGGCCGCGGCATCATGGCCCGGCGCGGCGGCCCGGCCGGAGACAACGCCTGATGTTCCGTTCCTCGACGTCCCCGCGCGCCCTCGCGGGCTTCGCCCTCCTCGTTCTCGGCGCCGGCCCGGCCGTCGCCCAGCCCAAGGCCGACCCCGACTGGCCCTGCGTCCAGCGCAAGGTCTCGACCCTGAGCCCCGGCACGGTCTGGACCGGGCCGGACCTTGAGGCCGCCGGTCCCTGGGGCGACGATTTCGAGGCCGCGGCGCTCGCCCAGAAGGTCGCCTCGCGCCGGACCGCCCTCTCCGAGGTCGACCCGCTGCTCGACGACTTCGCGAGCAAGGCGGGCGCCGACAAGGACAAGCGCCTCACCCGCGTCTTCGCCGGGGTGTTCGAGGTCCTGAACAGCGAGCGCAACAAGGTGATCTCGGGCATCGGCCGCTACGCGCAAGGGCAGCGCCGCATGGCCGAGCGCATCCGCGATGAGGCCGATCAGATCAGCGCCACCAAGGATTCCCCGAGCGCGCAGGATGCGCGCGACATCCCCAAGGATGCCTCGGAACTGGAGACGAAGTTCACCTGGGACCGGCGCATCTTCCAGGAGCGCAGCCAGTCGCTGACCTATGTCTGCGAGGTCCCGACCCTCTTGGAACAGCGCCTCGGCGAGATCGCCCGCCGCATCCAGGCGCGCCTCTGACGGAGCCGTTCCGGCCCCGTTCGCGGCCTCCGGAACGATTGCCACTTTATCCCGACAAACTTGCTGGACTTCCCCTAAGCCTCTGAACGGATACGAAAAAATGTGGCCGGCGGGCCACGCTTCCCGGCCAAGCAGAGCCTGAGGCCGCGAAAACGCGGAATCGCCTCGGCGCGCGATTGTCCTTCCCACACGCTTCTCTCAAGACTGTGATCGAAGCCCCGGCCAAGGGGCAAGAACAGTAAGAAGATCGAGGGTCTGGGAATGGGGATGTCGAAGCGGACGCTGCGGAGCAGCCTGCTCCTTTCCGTGGCTCTGATGCCCGGCGCCGCGTTGGCGCAGGGCGCGGGCGGCCAGCAGTCGGTGAGCCTGGACGAGCTCAGCGTCGTGGCGACGACGCCCGTGGGCGCGATCGGCGACTCCCTCTACCGGGGACCCGTGACGCAGGGGCCCGGCGGCCAGCTGCCGGTGGTGGCCGAGCCGCGGCTGAGGGGCGGCGCCCAGCCGCTCTACAAGATTCCCAGCACCGTCGAGACGGTGACGGCGGCCGACCTGGACGTGGATCGCGGCACCTTCAACGCGGTGGCCACGCTCGCGCGCCGCACGCCGGGCCTCAACCTGTCCGACTCCCAGGGCAACAACAATCGCCTGGACATCAATTATCGCGGCTTCCAGGCCTCTCCGGTGACGGGCGTGCCGCAGGGGCTGGCCGTCTACCAGAACGGCGTGCGCATCAACGAGGCCTTCGGCGACACCGTCAACCTCGACCTGATCCCGCCCTCGGCGATCCAGCGCATCGACGTGGTGACGAGCAACCCGGTCTTCGGCCTCAACGCGCTGGGCGGCGCCATCAACATCCAGATGAAGAACGGCTTCACCTGGCAGGGCACCGACGTCACCGTGCTCGGCGGCTCGGACGGCCGCATCGCCGGCGGCCTCGAATACGGCAAGATGATCGGCCCGTGGAGCTTCTACTTCAACGGCGACGGCCTCAACGACCGCGGCTGGCGCTACCAGTCGCCGAGCACGATCGGGCGCATCTACACCGACCTCGGCTACCGCACCCTCGATTCCGAATTTCACCTGATCGGCAACTTCGCCCGCACGTTCTTCGGCGCCGCCGCCGCGACGCCGGTCGACTTCACCCATGTCGATCCGCGCGCGATCTTCACCTACCCGCAGACCACCACCACCCAGCTTGGCACCCTGCAGGTGACCGGCCGGGTCGACATCTCCCCGACCTGGGATCTCGCCGGCAACGCCTATTTCCGCCGCTTCAGCCAGCAATACGTCGACGGCAACGACGCGGAGTTCGAGCGCTGCGGCAGCTCGTGCTCGACCCCCAACGCCCTGCGCTTCGATGACGACAACTTCCCCAACGTGGCGTTCGATCAACTCCGCCTGCGCGGCGCCAACGGACAGTTGATCAACGCCACCCGTCTGGCCGGCTCCAACCGTCTGGTCCCCTACGGCACCCTCGACGTGACGAAGACCGAGGCGACCGGCTACGGCGGCTCGCTCCAGGCGGCCAACCGCGACCGCGTGTTCGGGTTCAACAACAGCTTCGTCGTCGGCGGCAGCATCGATGTGGCGGATTACAGCTACAAGTCGTCGAGCACGCTCGGCATCATCAATCCGGACCTGTCGGTGACCACCAATCCGAACAACCCGACCTACGGGTTCGTCGAGGGGCTCGGCACCACGCTGCTGCGGACGGACGGGGCGCTCGGCATCGCGCCGAGCGCGGTGCTCGGCTCGAACCTCTACATGGGCCTTTACGCCACCGACACCATCGATCTCACCGACGCGCTCTCGCTGACCGCCGGTGCCCGGCTGAACTTCGCCCGCGTGTCCACGCAGGACCAGACCGGGTTCTCGCCGGACGTGAACGGGACCCACTACTTCACCAAGGTCAACCCGCTCGCGGGCCTGACCTACCGGTTCACACCCGGCTTCTCGCTCTTCGGCAGCTACTCGGAATCGAACCGCGCGCCGACGCCGCTGGAACTGGCCTGCGCCAACCCGGACCGGCCCTGCCTGCTGCCGAACTCGCTGGTCGCCGACCCGCCGCTGAAGCAGGTGACCGCCCAGAACTACGAGGTCGGCATCCGCGGCTCGATCCCGAATTTCTACGATGGCGGCCTGCTCACCTACAAGGTCTCCGCGTTCCGCAACGACCTCGCCAACGACATCCTGCAACTCGCGACCCCCGGCAACTCGGCCCGGGGCTACTTCGTGAACGTGCCGTCGACGCGGCGCCAGGGCGTCGAGGTCGGCGCCGAGTACAGCCGTGGCGATCTCTCGGTCTACGCGAACTACGCCCTGATCGACGCCACGTTCCAGTTCACCGGCAACCTCTCCTCGCCGAACAACCCCCTCTCCACGACCGACGCCAACGGTTTTCCCGGACAGATCCTGGTGACGCCCGGCAAGCAGGTCCCGCTGATCCCCAACCACCAGTTCAAGGTCGGGTTCGACTACACGGTCCTGCCGGGCTGGCGCTTCGGCATGAACCTTCAGGCCTTCTCCTCGTCCTACTACCGGGGCGACGAGTCGAACCTGAACCCGAAGCTGCCCGCCTACTTCGTGCTCGGCCTGAACACCTCCTATCAGGTGACCAAGAACCTGCAGGTCTTCGGCCTCATCACGAACCTGACCAACAACCGCTACACGACGTTCGGGACGTTCTTCGAGCCCGGCCTCGTCGCCAACCGCTACCTGGTCAGCGACGTCCGCACGACGACCCTGGCCCAGCCGCTCTCGATCTACGCCGGCCTGCGCTACTCCTTCGGCGCGGACCCCGTGCCGATGGCCGAGCCGATCATCCGCAAATACTGACGGCTCCTTCCTGGAGAGAATGTAACGGCGCGGATCCCAGGATCCGCGCCGTTCTTCGTTTGGGGGCCTCTCTACCCTGGCCGCAGGCTCGTCCATGCGGTGAGAGCACCCGGACCCGCATGATGCGGTGATCAGGCGGCGCTCCTGCGGCTATAGCCCGGGTTGGGGTCCAAAATATCCCGAAGGCACTTGCCTGATTCTCCCGATTCATCTAGATAGAGCCAAGTCGAGTCGCCGACTCGACTCGTCGTGACTCGGGCAGATTCCGCCTCGTCATGGCCTTCTTTTGAAGAACACGAATGTTCTTCCGCCTGATCTTCGGAGTATTCAGTATGTCGTCTCGCCTGTCCGCCGTCGCGATCCTGACCGCGCTGCTCGGCTTCGCCGTTCCCGCCCTCGCGGCCGATGTCTCCGCCTTCGATCCGGACAAGGACGGCACCATCGATCTCGCCGAGGCTCAGGCCGCCGCCTCCAAGAAGTTCGACATGCTCGACCCCGACAAGGACGGCACGCTCGACGCCAAGGAGCTGAACGGCCTCCTCACCGCCGCCGAGCTCAAGGCCGCCGACCCGGACAGCGACGGCACCCTCGACAAGAAGGAATACCTCGCCGTGGTGGCGGCGCGCTTCAAGGCCGCAGACCCGGATGCCGAGGGGACCATCGACGCGAAGGAACTCTCGTCCCCCGCGGGCGCTTCTCTGGCGACCCTGCTGAAATAAGGCTGCCCGTCGGGGCGGCCGCCCCATCCGGAGAGCCCTTCATGCGTTTCGTCCTGCCGGCCGCCCTCGCCCTGCTCGGTACCGCCGGGCCCGTCCTCGCCTCGTCCTGCTCCGAGCAGATCGCCACGATCGAGCGCCGCCTCGACAGTGCCGGCGCGGAGCAGGTGACCGGCAAGGAGCCGGCCGGCGGCCCGACCTCCTCGCACTCGGACAAGGCCCTCGATCACGCGCCGAAGGGCAAGCCGACCGATCCGTCGACCACGGCCAGCGCCGGCGGCGTCTCCGACGCCCGCGACCTGATCAAGAAGGCTCGCGCGCAGGACAAGGCCGGCGACATGAAGGGCTGCGAGGACACGATGACGGAGGCCAAGAAGAAAGCCGGCGCGCTGCCGTAGGCCGGTTTCCGTCCCGTCGACCGGCCACGAATCAAAGGGCCGCGCCTCCCGGGAGGCGCGGCCCTTTGCGTGTCGGGTGCCTGTGGCCAGCGCGCGGCCTGCCGGCACCGGGCTGGTGGGATCAATACGCGTTCTTGGTGCGGAACAGCGAGATCGGGGTCGCGAACATGATCCGGATGTCGAACAGGATCGACCAGTTCTCGATGTAGTGCAGGTCGTGCTCGACGCGCTTCTGGATCTTGTCGCTGGTGTCGGTCTCGCCGCGCCAGCCGTTGACCTGGGCCCAGCCGGTGATGCCGGGCTTGACCTTGTGGCGGGCGAAGTACCCGTCCACGACTTGATCGTAGAGGGTGTTGGCGGCCTTGGCCTGGAGGGCGTGAGGGCGGGGACCGACCAGGGACAGCTCGCCCTTGATGACGTTGAAGAGCTGCGGCAGCTCGTCGAGAGAGGTCTTGCGGATGAAGCGGCCCACGCGGGTCACGCGGGGATCATCGCGCGTCACCAGCTTGGCGGCGCCCGCATCGCTCTGGTTCACGTACATCGAGCGGAACTTGTAGACCTCGATCAACTCGTTGTTGAAGCCGTAGCGCTTCTGCCGGAACAGGACCGGACCCGGGGAGGTGAGGCGCACGGCCAGGGCCACGCCGAGCATCACGGGAGCCAGCGCCAGCAGCATCGCGAGCCCGACCACGCGGTCGAAGATGTTCTTGGCGACGATGTCCCAATCGGCCATCGGCTTGTCGAACACGTCGAGAACGGGCACCGCGCCGAGGTAGGAATAGGCGCGCGGACGCAGGCGCAGCTTCGAGGCCTGGGCCGAGAGGCGGATGTCGATCGGCAGGACCCAGAGCTTGGCCAGCATCTGCAGGATGCGATCCTCGGCGGCGATCGGGATCGTGAAGATGATGAGGTCGAGGCGCGTGCTGCGCGCATAGGCGACGAGATCGTTCACGGTCCCGAGCTTCGGGTAGCCGGCCACGACGGTGTCCGACCGCATGTCGCCGCGATCGTCGAACACGCCGACGATGCGCACACCGCACTCGGATTGCGCGTCGAGGGCGCGGATCAGGTCCTCGGCCACGGGGCCGCCGCCGACGATCGCGGTGCGCCGGTCGAGATGGCCGCGCTGGCGCTGCGAATCGATGAAGCGGGTCAGGGCGAAGCGCCCGACCGCCAGGCTCGCGAGTCCGCCGAGGTAGAAGCTCGCCAGCCAGACGCGGGAATAATGATCCGCGATCTTGGCGAAGACCATCACGGTGGCGACGATGAGGAAGGCGAGGGACCAGGCGCCGGCCAGGCGCAGGGCCGACCCCGCCAGCGAGCGGAACGCCCCCATGCGATAGGCGCCGGTGGCCTGGAGCAGGAACGGCGCGAGGACCGCGACGCCGAGTGTCGCCGCCAGATAGCGCGGCGAGAGGGGGACGATCCCGGCGAGCTGAACCTGATGCACGCCGACGCCGACCATCGCGATCAGCGCGAATTCG
Organism: Methylobacterium sp. J-068; assembly: GCF_022829445.1. Classification (GTDB taxonomy): domain Bacteria; phylum Pseudomonadota; class Alphaproteobacteria; order Rhizobiales; family Beijerinckiaceae; genus Methylobacterium. The sequence goes on from NZ_JAKSXY010000081.1 coordinate 19,960, forward strand.
GCGATCCGGACGCAGCCGGCCAGCACCACCGGCGACAGCAGGGCCGGCGGCGCCGGACGCGCCAGGGCCTCGGCGGGCAGCATCGCGGGGCTCGGCTTGGCGTCGGCCTGGGGGCCGAACCGGCCGGCCGCATCCAGCAGATCACGGACATCGAAGGCGCTCATGACTGGCTTCCGGGTTTCAGGCGCACGAGGATCGAGGGCGGGATGTCGGGGCAGGGAAGGAAGCGGAGCCACTCATGATCCGGTTGCTCCGTTCGGGATGGCGGATCTGGGCCCCGCTCAGGCGCCGCGCGGGCTGAGCGAGACCGTCTTTCGCTTCGAATCGAGCGGAGACGGTCTCACGGGGCGGTGGGAGCGATCGCCGGGCGGGTGCCATCCGCCCTTGCGCGCAGGGCGGCGGCGTAACCCGAGAGCACGTCCGAACCCATCCGGGTCATCGAGAACCGCGCCTTGACCGAGGCGGCGAGCCCTTCGAAGCGCAGGCGCCGGGCCTCGGGCTCCTCGTCGAGGACCTTCGCGATGGCACCGGCGAGGGCCTTTCCGTCACGGGCCGGCACGAGTTCCGTGGCTGCGGGTCCGAAGATCTCGGGGATGCCGCCGACATTGGTGGCGACCAGGGGCTGGCGGGCGGCGGCGGCCTCCAGCACCACGTAGGGGAGGGACTCGGCCAGCGACGGCACGACCATGACCCGCCCGCGGGCCAGCACCGCCCGGATGGCCTGGGGCGGCTCGAACGCCACCGCGTCGCCGAGCCCCATCTCCACCACGCGGTCGGCGAGCACGTCCGCGTCCGGGCCGGAGCCCACCATGAGGAGGCGCAGGGGGCGCCCCTCGGCACGCAGGCGCAGGAGCGCGTCGAGGAGGAAGGGCACGCCCTTGGCGTCGCGCAATTCGCCGACATAGAGCAGGTCGTAGCGGTCCTCGGCGGGCACCACGGGCGCGAATTCGGCCTCGCTGATGCCGTTATGGACGATGCGGGTGATGCGGCGCGGGTCGCCCGCATAGGCGCGGTGACGACCGGCGACGTACTCGCTCTCGAACAGGAACACGTCCGTGCGTAGGGCGAGGGCGCGCTCGATGCCCATGTAGAGCCGATGGCGCAGGGTTCCGGGCTTGTAGTTGTAACTGCCGCCATGGGGCGTGTAGGCGCGAACCGGCGCCCCGCCCCGCACGAGGGCGAGGCGGGCGTAGACGCCGCCCTTGGCGCCGTGGCCGTGGAGCACCGTGGCGCCGACCGCCTCGGCGCGGCGCGCGATGGCACGAAGCGCCCGGAGATCCGAGGGATGCGGGTTGCGCCGCATCGGCGTGCGCGTGACGCCGAGGGCGAGGCTCGGCGCGAGTTCGGCCAGCGCACGGGCGGCTCGCTCTCCGCCGGTGGAGGCGTCGCAGACGATGCCGACCCGGTGCCCGGCCGCCGCCTGGAGGCGGGCGAGATCGACGACGTGCCGGAACAGGCCGCCGACCGGCGCGCGGAAGACGTGCAGGATCCGCTGCTCGGGCAGGCCGCCCATGGCGTTCACGACCGGCACGGATCCGCCGGACTCGGTATGATCGAGGGCGAACGCACTCACGACAGGCTCCTCCACGCGACGTCGCACGAGCGGTTGGGACGCTCGGGCGTGGCCTGATCCTGGCGCTGGAGAAGTGGGCGGATCGTTAAGGTCGGTGGCCCCCGGGCGGCCCGAAGCCGCCGCCGGGACCCGAATGGGCGCAATTATTCGTGATGCGGTTAGGCGATTCCTAACTGCGCGCGAAGGAAGCCCCGCATCGGCACGGCCACGCCGCGCCTCGGCCTTCCCGGCCGATTCGGCGTTCTCACACCCGACCTCGATGCGCATGACTCATCGAGGTCTGCCCGCGCGACTGCGGGCGTCCGCCGAACCGCGATTAGACCGGGTCTCAGAAGAACCGCTCCTTGATCACGATGGTGTCGCCCGGGCGCACCGGGTAGGTCATCGGCACGATGCCCGAGACGAGGCCGCCGCTGCCCTCGCGGGTGAGCACGGCGTAGTCGCGCGCGGCGCGGGGGCCGAAACCGGCGGCGATCGCCACCGCGGTCTCGACGGCCATGCCGTTGACGTAAGGGTACTGGCCGGAGGTCGTGACCTCGCCCAGGATGTAGAACGGACGGTAGGCGTCGACCTCGACGGTGACGTGGGGCTCGCGCACGAAGCCCGAGGCGAGCTTGGTCTCGATGGTGCGCGCCGCCTGGCTCGTCGGCTGGCCGCCCACCTTCACGAGGCCGATGAGCGGCATGGCGATGTTGCCCGCCCCATCCACGGCGTAGATGTTCGAGAGGTTGTCCTGGCCGAAGACGATGACGCGCAGGCGGTCACCGGCCGAGAGGGTGTAGCGCGCGCCGATGGAGCCGGTGCCGGTGGCGTCGAGTTGATCGGTCCGGAAATCCGGACGCAGGCAGCCCCCGAGCGCCAGGCTCGACGAGAGAGCTAAGAGAAGTGATCGCCGGTTCATCACCACTGCCGCCGTGTGAAAGGTACGCTGCGAGACCTACGGCGATATGGTTAACGAAGACTGACGTCCCGGGGATGCCACGGCCCGATCCCACAATCGACGCGATCGAGATCATGCGCTTAACGTCTGATCAATCTTAACGCGCTCTATTCGTGGATACGCCGGCCGTGTCGCGGTCGACATCCTTGCCTTGCGTAAAGATCGAGCCATGTCCCGCTCTTCACCATTCCAGGCTGCCGCCGAACCTGCGCCCTCCGGCGGCGAGGGACTCGGACTGACGCAGCTTTCCGGCCTGCTGCGCCGGTCCTGGCGCTGGATCGTGATCCCGACCGCCCTCGCCACCATCGGCGCCGTCGCGTTCGTGCAGGTCGTCTCGCCCCGCTACACCGGCGAGGCCAAGATCCTGCTCGAGAGCCGCGAGGCGCCCTTCACCCGCAGCGCCCAGGAGCGCGGCGAGCAGCCCCAGCCCATCGACGAGCAGGCGGTGGCGAGCCAGGTGCAGGTGGTGATGTCGCGCGATCTGGCGCGGGAGGCGATCCGCCGCCTGTCGCTGGCCGGCAACGCCGAGTTCGATCCCAACGTCGCCGGGATCGGCCCGTTGCAGCGCGCCCTGATGATGATCGGGCTGGCCAAGAATCCGATGGAGCGCCCGCCCGAGGAGCGGATGCTGGAGACCTATTTCGACCGCCTCACGGTGTTCCCGGCGGGCAAGTCCCGCATCCTGACCGTGGAGTTCCGCTCCAAGGACCCGCATCTCGCGGCGCAGGCGGCCAACACCATCGCGGAACTCTACATCGCCTCCCTCGACGCGGCGAAAACCGACACCGCCCGCTACGCCTCCACCTGGCTCGGCGGCAACATCGAGACCCTGCGCACCCGCGTGGCCGAGGCCGAGTCCAAGGTCGAGGTCTACCGGGCCAGGAACGGCCTCATCGCCACGGGCGGCAGCAACGGACAGCCGCTCGGCGCCCAGCAGCTCGGCGAGTTGTCGACCCAACTCTCCCAGGCCCGCACGGCCAAGGCGGACCTTGCCGGCCGCGCCAAGCTGATCAAGGAGATGATCAAGGACGGCCGCGCCTTCGAGATCCCGGATGTCGCCAACAACGAGATCATCCGCCGCACGGTCGAGCAGCGCATCACCCTGCGCAATCAGCTGGCGCTGGAATCACGGACCCTGCTTCCCGGTCATCCGCGAATCAAGGAACTGACGGCGCAGATCTCGGACCTCGACGCCCAGATCAAGGCCACCGCCGAGCGCGTGGTCCGCACCCTGGAGAACGACGCCCGCATCGCCGAGGCCCGGGTCGAGAGCCTGGGCGCCGCCGTCGACGCGCAGCGCGACGTGGTCTCGAAAGGGAATTCCAGCGAGGTCCAGCTGCGCGCCCTGGAGCGCGAGGCCAAGGTGCAGCGCGAGCAGCTCGAATCCTACCTCTCGCGCTACCGCGAGGCCTCGGCCCGGGACGCCGAGAGCGCCACCCCGGCCGATGCCCGCGTGGTCTCTCGCGCCATCACGCCCGAGACCCCGTCCTTTCCCAAGAAGCTGCCGATCGTCCTCCTCGCGGCGGTGCTGGGGCTGCTGTTCTCCGTGGGCGGCGTCATCGCCCATCATCTGCTGAGGGACCCCGACGGCTCCGGCCGGCGCCGCCGCCTCGAATCCGACGCGGATGCCCCGTCCGCGGCGCCGGCGGTCCATAGCGAGCCCTTCGCCTTCCCCGAGGCCTCCCTCGCGATGACGCGGGCGGGTGCGGCGCCCGTGCGGGACGTCCCGTCCGCGATCGAGCCGGCGCGCGCCTCGGAGCCCGTCGTCGCGCGGAGCCCGGCACGCGGCACGGGCGCGACGCGTGTCAGGGAGGCGGCGGATTCCTACGACCTCGACCAGCTCATCGCCCGCCTCGGCGCCGGGCCGGGACCGGCGGCTGATGCGGGCCGCACGGTCCTCGTCATCGAGACGAATCCGGCGCGCCGGAGCGGAGCCGGCCTCGCGGTCAGCCTCGGCGGGACCCTGGCCGCCCGGGCGAGCGCGGTGGTCCTCGATCTCAACGGCCCCGCCTGCGGGGAGGAGGAGGTCGGCCTCACCGATCTCGTGGCGGGCGAGGCCGCCTTCCTCGAGGTGATCCAGTCGATTCCCGGCTCGCGCCTTCACGCGATCCCGCGCGGCTTCCTCGACGCCGCAATCCTGCTGGAGGAGCCGCAGGCCCTGGCGATCACCCTCGACGCCCTGGCACAGGCCTACGATTGGGTGGTGTGCCGGCTCGGAACCCCGCAGACCCGCATCGCCCGCGACATCCTGGCGGCGGCGGGTCCGCAGATGGGCACCGTGGTGATCGCGTCCGACCGCGACCCGGAGGACGGCGATCTCGTCGATCTCTACACCCTCGCCGAGGCCTCCGGCGCCGGCCAGGTCCTGGTGGCCCAGGACCGGGCGGCCGCCTCGGCGGCGCCCCTGCGGCCCGCCTTCGAGACGGACCACGCGGACATGCCGCTCCGTCTCTCCGCCGCCTGATCCGGCGCACCGATCCGACACGACGCGAAACGCCGCCCACGGTCATCCCGGAGGGCGGCGTTTCGCGTGACGGACCCCTTCGATTCCGGGCTACTCGGCCGGTGCCACGGGCCGGCGGCGCAGGCGTGCCACCCATCGCATCAGGCGCGGATCGCGCTTGATCCGGCGCTTGAGGCGCGCGATCCCGATCGTCTTGAGGGCGAACAGGTGGCCGCGCAGCGTCACCGGAATGGCGACCTCGCCGAGCGCGATGGTCTCGTCGCAGATGCTGGACTTGTAGCGGGCCTCGCCGACGCCGAGGTCGAAGGCGCGGCGGCCCCGTGCGGTCTGCTCGCCGATGAGGTGATGCAGCAGGATGTCGCCCGGACTCGACCGGCTGACCACCGGATCGGCATCGAACGACGTCACCATGCCGCTGTAGCGGAGGGCGTCGACGGCGCCGGCGAAGACCGCGAAGACGCGGCCGGTCCGGGTCGCGACCAGGGCGCTCACCTCGATGGCGGGGATGCCTCCCTCGACCGAGGCACCCTGTGCCAGGAAATCGCGCACGGCCGCATCGGCATAGGGATTGGCGATGCCCATGGCGGCGAACCGGCTCGCCTTCTGCCCGTAGAACGCGTCGAGGTAGGAGGCGACCTCCTCGGGCGTGGCGGCGCGCCGGCACTCGACCGGGCCGAAGGCCTCGACGAGCTTCTTCTCCTTCGAGCGCAGCTTCTTGCGCGCATCGCCGCTGAACACCCGCTTCACCGTCGATTCGGGATCGGGCCCGAGGATCAGCCCGTAGGCGTCGCTCGGCGAGGGCTCGGCCCGGACCGACATCGGGTTGGCGGCGCCGTCCCAGAAGCGCGGCTGGTGCGAGAGGGCGTAGACGTCGATGCCGGTGCGGCGGCCGAGGTTGCGAAGCTGCTCGGCGAGATCCTCCGGGCGCATCGCGGCGGCCTCGCGCGAGGCGAAGAGGGGCATGTGGTAGTTGGCGTGCTTGGCCCCGACCACGCGGGCGACGCGCATCCCCCCCTCGCGGGCGACGACGAGGGGGATCAGGACGCGCGGGCGTCCGGCGGCATCGCGCAGGACGACGATGCGCAGGTCGGCTTCGGGCTCCACGCCGGCATAGGCCGCCACCCAGTCGAAGCGCTGATAGGGCGTCGCCAGCACCGCCGGGTCGGCCTCCATCCCGCGCCACAACGCCTCGACGGCGGCCAGATCGCCGAAGACCTCCGCGCTGAGGTCGCCTTTCGCCTGCTCACGCATCGCCCCGGCTCCGATTCGCCCCTGAGCAAGAACAGCCATGCCATCACCCCCGGTGGCCGGCGGCCGTACACCGCCGAATTGTTTCCGTGATGCGGCCGCATCTCTTAACCGGCGGGTGACGGCAGCCCCGCGCGGCCGGATCTCTGCGGGCGTGGGTAACGAAACCTTGCCGATTGGCATGCATGCCTGCCGGTGCGTGACGGGGGATTCACCATGTCGACCGCCGAGACACCGTCGAGCACCGGGACGCCTGCCCTGAGCCGGCGCCACCGCCTGTTCGCCGCCGGGTTCCGCGCCATCGCGGCGAGCCGGGCCGATCGCTGGCTCGGCCCCGTGGCGCGCGGGCGCGGGCTCATCCTGACCTTCCATCACGTCCACCCCGACGCGCCGGGCCCCTACGCCCCCAACGGCCTGCTGACGATCACGCCCGACTTCCTCGACCGCACGCTCGGCCTGGTGCGCGCGCGCGGCTTCGAGATCATCGGCCTCGACGCCCTGCCCGGGCGCCTCTCGAACGGGGGGCCGCCCTTCGTGGTACTCACCTTCGACGACGGCTACCGCGACAACGCCACGCACGCGGCCCCCGTCCTCCGGCGCCACGGCGCGCCCTGGACCCTGTTCGTCACCAGCGATTTCATCCTGGGCCGGGGCCGGCTGTGGTGGCTTGAACTGGAACGGGCGATCCGCCGCCTCGACCGGGTGCGGATCGCGGACGGGACCGGAACGATCGACCTGCCCGCCCGCGACGCGGCGGAGAAATCACACGCCTTCGAGACGGTCTATCGCACCCTGCGGGCCGGGCCGGAGGCGCGGCTCCTCTCCGCGATCGCGGATCTCTGCGCCGAGGCCGGTATCGCCCCAGGCACCCTGGCCGCCGAACTCTGCCTGACCGGCGCGGAACTGCGGGCACTCGGCCGCGATCCGAGCGTCACCTTCGGCGCGCACACGATCAGCCACCCGATGCTGGCCAAGCACGACGCCGCCACCGCGCAGCGGGAGATCGTGGAGGGCCGGCGGCGGATCGAGGTGGAACTCGGACGTCCGGTGAACCACCTGTCCTACCCGGTGGGCGATCCGACCTCGGCGGGGGGGCGGGAATTCGACATCGCCCGTGCGGCCGGCTTCGCGACGGCGGTGACGACCCGGCCGGGCCATCTCTTCGCGGCCCATGCCGAGCACCTGCACGCGCTGCCCCGCGTCTCGGTGAACGGTCACCATCAGACCGAAGCGGCCCTCTCGGCGCTGCTCTCGGGGGTTCCGTTCCTGGCCTGGAACCGGGGACGCCGGCTCAACGTGGATTGAGGGCCGTCAGCGCCGCCGGCGGTGGCGGCGATACGAGCGGCTCTCGCCACCGGCGACGGCGAAGCTGGCGCTCTGGCGGCCGTGGCGCGCGTGGCGGCCCCGGCGCCCGCGACGCCCGACCGAGGTGATCGCCGCCTCCGTCGCCGCAGCCCCCGCCGCGATGGTCTGGGGGATGGCCGCCAGAGCGGTGGCGACAGACGCCGAGGCCGAGGCCGATCCCGTCGCGAAGCCGCCCGCGACGTTCTTGGCGGCCGGTCCGAACATGGCGAGGCACTGGTTGTAGGCGAGGTCGTTCTTCAGGCGCTCGCAATCCGAGACGGAGCGCGGCGCGGATTGCGCCAAGGCGGCTCCCCCCGGGAGCCCCTGGGACACGGACAGGAGGGAGAGGCCGAGCGAGAGCAGAAACGGGCGCAGACGTGGCATTGAGCGGTACGACGGCCTCTTGACGAATGACACGGCCCGCTTCTGGCGCGCGAGTACGGCGAAAACCCGACACCGGACGACGATTTTCACAGGTTGCGACCTCGGCGCGGCTTCTACCGGTCGCTGCGCGGGTCGTTCCTGCCCATCCAGCTGATCAGCGGCATGAGCGGGAAGATCCAGGCGATGCCGAGCAGCGCGTAGAGGATGGCCTGGACGGGGGCCGGCGTCTGCGAGATGCGGCTATCAGCCAGCGCCATGGCCAGCGGCGCGTAGATGATGATGAAGGCCAGCATCACGATCGTGCCGATCAGCGAGCGGGTGCGACGGCGCATCGGCCTTGTCCTCGAAACGCAGGGTTATCCTGCCGGCGGCGTAGAGCGGCCGGACCACGATGGCAACGGGCTGGCCCGCGACCCTTTCATCGGCGTTCAAGCAGCGTCACAGCTCGGCCGAGCGGTTCGACAGCTCCATCCGCAATTGCCGGGCGGCCTCCTGCAGGGCCGCGTCCCGCCGCCGCCGGGGCCGGGGCACCGCGATCCGCATCTCCGCCGCGAGACGGCCGGGGCTGCCCGCCAGCACCACCACCCGGTCGGCCAGCGTCACGGCCTCGTCGATGTCGTGGGTGACGAACAGGATCGTTTTCCGGGTCGCCGCCTGGATGCGCTGCAACTCGTCCTGGAGGCCCTCGCGGGTGAAGCTGTCGAGCGCCGAGAATGGTTCGTCCATCAGGAGGACGTCGGGATCGACGGCGAGCGCCCGGGCGATGGCGACGCGCTGGCGCTGGCCGCCGGAGAGCTGATGCGGCCAGCGCTGGCCGAGGTCGCCGAGGCCGACGAGGTCGAGCATCCCTTGCGCCTTGGCGAGGCGTTCCGCCTTCGAGAGGCCGCTGCCCTCGAGCCCGAAGGCCACGTTGGCGACGACCCGGCGCCACGGCAGCAGGCGCGCGTCCTGGAACACCAGGGCCATGGGCGTGCGGCAATCCGGCCGGGGGGCCAGCCGAACGGTGCCGGAACTGGGCTTGGCCAGCCCGATCAGCACGCGCAGCACCGTCGACTTGCCGACCCCGGACTCGCCGACGATGACGAGGAACTCGCCCCGGGCCACGTCGAGGTCGAGATCCGACAGGATGACGTTGCGGGTGCCGGCGCGCTCGTAGGCGAGGCTTAAGCCCGCGATGGAAATGATCGGCTCGGACATCTCAGGCGCGCCACCGTAGGAGCCACCCCTGGAGGGCGACGAAGGCCGTGTCGAACAGGCCGTAGAGGGCGGCCATGGTGAGCATGTAGACGACGACGATGTCGGTGGAGAGCAGGCTCGAGGCCTGCATCATCCGGGCGCCGACGCCGGGCACGCCGAAGATCTCGGCGGCCACCACCGCCATCCAGGCCTGGCCCAGGGCCGTGCGCAGCCCGACGAGGATGCCCGGCGTCGCGGCCGGCAGCAGGATCTTGGTGAGGCGGGCCCAGGGCGAGCCGAAGCCGAAGGCCTGCGCCACCTCAACGAGATCCCGGTCGACGCCGCGCACGGCCCCTTGCGTCGCGAAGAACACGATCCAGAACACGCCGATGGCGATGATGAACACGGCGGCCTCCGGCTGGACGCCGAACCAGATGATGGCGAACGGCACCCAGGCGAGGCCGGGGATCGGCCGCAGCAGGCGCACGATCCAGGCCGTGACCGCCTCGAACCCGCGGAACATGCCGCTCAGCAGCCCGAGCGCGATGCCCATGCCCGCCCCGACCCCGAGGCCGGCCACGTAATGGCTCAGGCTCGACAGCACCGCCTCGCCCCAGACGCCGAGGCGCACCTCGTTGAGGAAAGCGGCCGGAATCGTGCTCGGCGGCGGCAGGAAGGCCGGGTTGATCAGGCCGAGACGCGGCATCGCCTCCCAGAACAGCAGGAAGGCGAGGAGGCCGGCCGCCGCCAGCGCCGTGGAGCGCAGCGCCCTCATGGCCGCGCCTCCGGAGCGCCGCGACGCGCGCCGTTTCGGGTGGCGTGCCACGACGGATGTGTCTGAGAGATCATCGGGATCGATTGCTTCACGGGTCTGCGGGCGGCGCGCGCCCGTTCGGAGGAACCCGGCAGCGTCGCCCGATGGCGGGCGAAGCACGGGCGCGTTCGCATGTCGAGGGGATCAGACCTCATAATACCGGCGGTACCACGCCACGAAGGCAGGGATTCCGACGGAGAGCGGCGTTTCCGGCACGCTGCCGACGAGGGCCCGCAGGAGATCGGTGCTCGCATGCGTGCGGGGCACGTCGCCGGGAGGCAGGGGTTTCAGGACGCGCTCGGCGGAGCGCCCGAGGGCGCGCTCCAATTCGTCGATCATCGCATCGACGCGGACGGGCCGGCCGCCGCCGATATTGACCAGCCGGAACGGCGCCACGGGGCTCAGGGTGTCACCGGCCAGGACTGGCCCTCCCGCGCCGCCCGGCAGGGGCGGGGGCCGATCCATCAGCCCCCGGATCGCGGCGACGAGATCGTCGATGTAGGTGAAGTCGCGCTCGGCCGCGCCGCCCGCGAACACCTCGATGGGCTCGCCCGCCAGGATCTTCCGGGTGAACAGGAACAGGGCCATGTCCGGCCGACCCCAGGGCCCGTAGACCGTGAAGAACCGGAAGGCCGTCGTCGGAATGGCGAAGAGGTGGCTGTAGGCATGCGCCATCGCCTCGCCGGCGAGCTTCGAGGCGGCATAGAGGGTCAGCGGCGTCACCGCCGCGTCGGCCTCGCGGAACGGCGTCGCGGTGTTGCCGCCATAGGCCGAACTGGTGGAGGCGAACAGGAGGTGGCGCACCGGATGCGCCCGCACCGCCTCGATCAGGTTGGCCATGCCGGCGAGGTTGGCGTCCACGTAGGCGGCCGGATTCTCGAGGCTGTGGCGCACGCCGGCCTGGGCCGCGAGGTGGACGACGATCTCGGGCGCCGCCCGCCCGATGGCCTCGAGCAGGGCGCCCGGCGCCTCCAGCCGCGCCTCGACGGCGGTGAAGTTCGGGTTCCGCGCGAGGTCCGCGTGGCGCGCCCGCTTCAGGCCGACATCGTAGTAATCGCTGAACCCGTCGAAGCCGGTCACGGCATGGCCCTCGCCCAGGAGGCGGCGGGCGAGATGGAAGCCGATGAATCCGGCGGTGCCGGTCACGAAGACGCGCATCGTGTTCCTTGCGGCCTTCCGAACCGGGGAGCCTGGGTCTCGACCTACACCCCCGTCCGCGCGACCTCAAGAAACGCCCTCCGGTCCTCGAAGCGTGGGACGCATGCCGCGTCGACGGATGAGAGCCCGAGCCTCGTTCGTGCGCATGGCCGACCGGGTGCCTGCGTCATCGGCGATGGCGCGAATCCTGTGCGTTGCAACACACGCATGCGCAAGCCCTTGTTTGCCGAGCGCCAAACCCCAGATATAACAGCATCATGACGCTGTCGCGTCCGGTCCGGCCGCGCCCTCGACACCCTTCGTGTCGACGATTTCCTTCACGATTGTCCGCGGCTGCCTGCCGGGTCCCTGTGAGGGAAGGGTCTGTCAGAACGCGATGCGCTTCTCAACTGAAACATTCCGTGGGGCCTCGCCCGCGAAACCCAGTCCGCGAGTCATCCTATCCATGAACCAACTTGTCCGCATGTCCCAGGTCGGCGAGGCCGATGCGATCGCCGAGCCGTCCGCCTCGTTGCGGGTTCCCTTCGCGCAGTCCGGCGCCTTCGTGTGCAAGTTCATCATCGGTGAACCGAACGACCGCGCGGTCTGCTGCGGCGCGCCCGCACCGGATGGGAAGAGCTGGTGCGCGTTCCACCGCCGCATCGTGTTCGAGCCGGCCCGTCCGGGCCGTCTGCGCTGACGCACGCTTCGGTGCGTCGAGACAAAAAACCCCGCCGGTTCGCCCGGCGGGGTTTTTCGTTTCGACACCCTGAGATGACGATCAATCGTCGGCCTCGTCGTAGGGCTGATAGGTGCGCAGGCGGCGGCCATCGGGAAACTCGACGCTGCGGGACCGGATCACGAGATAGCCGGCCTCCTGGGCCCGCCGAATCCGGCTCGCGCGGTCGTCGATCATCACGGATCGTCCCGGCGCCGCCTCGACCACGTAGCCATACCGTGGGGCCGGCGGCGGCGCGTAGACGGAGGGATGCATCGTCACCACCCTGACATGGGGTCGCGTCGCGGCGATGCGCGGACGGGCACCGGCCACCGGCCGGCGCCGAACGTCCGGCGCGACCACGACCCTGGTTCTCTGGACCGGGCGACGTTTTGCCGTCTTTGCCCGACGAGCGGGCGCCTGGGTGACGGGCACGGCGGCCTGGACCGCATCGGACGCCTTCGGCGTCTCCACCTTCGCACCGGCGGCCTCGCGCCCGGGCGGATCGGTCCAGGCCCGCGTGGTCTCGGCCAGGGCGAGGGCCGGCAGGAGGCCCAGGCCGAATACCGCGACGCGGAGCCCGAGTCGCCGAAGGACGATGACCCTCATGAAGACCTCCCGACGAGCCTGACGAGACGCGGCACCGAAACCGGCACCGCGCCCGTCGTTGCGCGGATCCACGACTCAGGGTGAAGCGCCGGCCTCATCTTCACGAAGCTTAAGGAATCCTTGCCGGTCCGTCCACGCATCGGTCCGCACGCAGCGCGAGGACAGATCGGGTTTCCCCGGCCGCGTCACTGGCATCGCGGCGCCGCGCATGGGAAAGGTCTGATGTGATCACGGCATTGTCGTGGATCGGACCGGGACCATCTTCGTTGACGCTCCACATTCGACCCCGGCGTGGAGAGGAGAGCCATTCCATGAGACGACTCCTGTCGGCCCTCGCCCTTTTCGCGAGCACGGCGTTCGCCACCCAGACCGCCATCGCGCAGCCCGCGACCGAGGCCCCGGCGGCGGCCGCGAGCCCGCAGACCTACGAGAGCCCGATCCAGAACAAGAAGGGCGAGCCCATCGGCAAGATCGTGATCCGCGACGGCGCGAGCTCGCTGGTGATGCGTGTGACGATCCAGCCCGGCGGGCTGCCCCCCGGCTGGCACGGCATCCACTTCCACGCCGTGGGCGATTGCTCGGACACCGAGAAGTTCGAGAAGTCGAAGGCGCACGTGAACCACGACCAGAGCAAGCACGGCCTGCTCAACGCGGAGGGTCCCGACGAGGGCGACCTGCCCAACGTCTTCGCCAATGCCGACGGTTCCGTGAACGCCGAGGTCTCGAGCGAGACGCCCCTGACCGGCGAGGGCGCGCTCAAGGACGGCGACGGCTCGGCCCTGATCATCCATGCCAACGAGGACGATCACACCACCCAGCCGATCGGCGGCGCCGGTGCCCGTATCGCCTGCGCGGTGATCAAGTAGGACGCGATCGCCCCGGCGCCGAACCCGCGCCGGGGACCTCCCGCCCCGCCTTATTTCTGGACGACGCTGACCAGCTTGGCGCTCCGCGCCTTCCGTTCGGGCAGGGTATCCTTGACGGTCTTGACGATGGCGGCGGCGTCGAGTCCGGCCTCGGCGTACATCGCGTCGGGCGCGTTGTGGTCCTGGTAGCTGTCCGGCAGCGTCAGCGTCCGTACCCGCACCCGGCCCGCATCCAGCGCGCCCCGCTCCGAGAGCAGGTGCAGCACGTGTGCGCCGAAGCCGCCCACCGAGCCCTCCTCCAGCGTCACCAGAACCTCGTGCCGGCCTGCCAGATCCAGGATCAGCGCCGCGTCCAGCGGCTTGGCGAAGCGCGCATCCGCCACCGTCACCGAGACGCCCTCCGCCTCCAGCGCGTCCGCCGCCTTCAGGGCCTCCGACAGCCGCGTGCCCAGGCTCAGCAGCGCCACCCGCGCCCCCTCCGGCGCCCGCACGATCCGGCCCTTGCCGATCGGCAGCACCGACCCGCGCTCGGGCAGGTCCACGCCCACGCCCTCGCCGCGCGGGTAGCGCAGCGCGATCGGGCCCGTGTCGTGCGCGTGCGCCGTCGCCACCATGTGCACCAGCTCGGCCTCGTCGGAGGCCGCCATCACCGTCATGTTCGGCAGGCAGCAGAGATAGGCCAGATCGAACGCGCCCGCATGCGTGGCCCCGTCCGCCCCCACCAGCCCGGCCCGGTCCAGGCAGAAGCGCACGGGCAGGTTCTGCAGGGCCACATCGTGCACGACCTGATCGTAGGCCCGCTGCAGGAAGGTCGAGTAGATCGCCACGAACGGCTTGTAGCCCTCGGTGGCCAGGCCGCCCGCGAAGGTCACCGCGTGCTGCTCGGCGATGCCCACGTCGAAGGTCTTGTCCGGGTGCGCCTTGCCGAACAGGTCGATGCCGGTGCCCCCCGGCATCGCGGCCGTGATCGCCACCACCCGGTCGTCGGCGTCCGCCGCCTTGATCAGGCTCTCGCCGAACACCCGGGTGTAGGCCGGCGCGTTCGGCTTGGCCTTGGCCTGGACGCCCGAGAGCACGTCGAACTTGACCACGCCGTGATAGCGGTCGGCGCTGGCTTCGGCCGGGGCGTAGCCCTTGCCCTTCTGGGTCACGACATGCAGCAGGATCGGGCCCTGCTCGTTGTCGCGCACGTTCTTCAGGACCGGCAGCAGGTGGTCGAGGTTGTGCCCGTCGACGGGGCCGACATAGTGGAAGCCCATCTCCTCGAACATGGTGCCCGAGCCCACCACCAGCGAGCGGGCGTATTCCTCGGCCGCGGCCGCGCGCTGGTAGAGCGCCTTCGGCAGGAGCTTGCCCAGTTCCTTGGCGGTCTCGCGCAGGGACTGGTAGGTGCCGCCCGAGGCCAGGCGCGCGAAGTAGGCCGACATGGCGCCCACGGGAGGCGCGATCGACATGTCGTTGTCGTTGAGGATGACGATGAGGCGCGCCTTGAGGGCGCCGGCGTTGTTCATGGCCTCGTAGGCCATGCCGGCCGACATGGAGCCGTCGCCGATCACCGCCACCATGTTGCGGCGCTTCGGGGCGGGGCCCCCTTGCGCCTGCGCGGCGGCCTCGTCGAGGTCGCGCGCGACCGCCATGCCCAAAGCCGCCGAGATCGAGGTGGAGGAATGGGCCGCCCCGAAGGGGTCGTAGACGCTCTCCGAGCGCTTGGTGAAGCCCGACAGGCCGCCGGGCTGGCGCAGCGTCCGGATGCGGTCGCGCCGGCCGGTGAGGATCTTGTGCGGGTAGGCCTGGTGGCCGACGTCCCAGACGATGCGGTCGTCGGGCGTGTCGAAGACGTGGTGGAGCGCCACCGTGAGCTCGACCACGCCGAGCCCCGAGCCGAGATGCCCCCCGGTGACCGAGACGGCGTCGATCATCTCGGTGCGCACCGCGTCCGCCACCGCCTGGAGCTGGCTCTCGGGCAACAGCCGCAGCGCCGCAGGCTCCCCCAGACCGTCCAGGATCGCCGTCGCCTCCGACGAGGTCGGGGAAGGCGCGCTCTGAGAGGTTTCTTGTCGTGACACCGAACCAACCTCACGCCCGGAGGGAAGAGATGCGCGCAATTGCTTGCGGCCAATGAATAAATCAGGACGGGGGCGGGGCCCCTAATCCACGTCGAGCGGCGCCGTACCCGTGGCCTTGCCGTCGGCGCCGAGGGTGATCTTCTGAATCCGCGCCTCGGCCTTCTGAAGCAGGCTTTCGCAATGGCGCTTCAGCGCCTCGCCGCGCTCGTAGATCGCCACGGACTCGTCGAGCGGTACGTCGCCCTTCTCCAGGCGACGCACGATGTCCTCGAGCTGCTCCAAGGCCTTCTCGAACGGCAAGTCCAGGGCCTGATCGCCGGCGCCGGACGTCGACGCCGTCGGCGCAACGGCGGGTCGCGTGACACTCATTCTAAACTACCCCTTGATTCTGCCGGTCTAAGCCGGTCGCCCCGAACCCGGCAAGCCGAACCCGGCCGACGCTCCGCGTTTCGTGGTCCGGGGCGGCCTTTGCGCCACACCTCGATCCGGCCATCCCCGGCGATCCGGGGCATCGATCATGGGCGCCGATCTTCGTTTTCGCACCACGCCTTAAGCGCCTGTCCGGATGTCGGATGTCAACGACAGCCGAAACGGAATCCCCTCGAAAGCGTCGGCGCCGCGCCCGATGGCGGTGATCGCCGCGACCATCCGCCCCTCACGGCCCAGCAGGCGATCGGCGATCGCCACGAAGAGCGCGTTGGGCGTCGCCGAGGGCGAGGCGGCGCGGAGCGCCTGGGCGATCTCGGCCTCGTCGCGGTCCGGTGCCAGGGCGCAGGCGACGATGTAGGCCGCCGCCGTCGAGCGGCTGATTCCGGCGTAGCAATGGATCAGCAGGGGCTGCGCCCGGTCCCAGCCTTGCGCGAAGGCGAGGACCGCCGCCACATGCGCCTCGCCCGGCGTGACGTGCCCCTCCATCGGCGCGACGATGTCGCTGACCTCGACGACGCAGTGCCGCCCCTCCGCGATGCCCTCCGGACGGGCGATCGCCGTGCCGACCTTCATCAGGGTCATGAGGTGGCTGGCGCCCGACGCGTCGAGGGTCTCGGGCAGGCGCGAGAGCGGGCAGATCGCGATATGCGGCATCAGGCGAGATCCGGGCGGGCGAGGGTGTGGAAGCGGGCGAGAAACCGCGCCTGCGCGACGTCGGTGGGCCAGGGCGCGAGCAGTTCGGCGGCCTCGGGCCCGAGATCCTGGCAGGCCCCGAAGATCGCGTCGGCCTCGCCTTCCGAGAACCCCGCGAGGTGCCGCGCCTCGTGATAGGCCGCGATGCCGTCCGCCCGCTTGACCAGGGCGGCCTGCGCCGCATCGGGCTCGGTCAGGCCGAAGCGCTGGCGGATGGCCGCCAGGAGGCGACGCTCGACGGATTTATAGGAATCGCCGATCGCCGCCTTGAAGGGCGAGATGATGTCCCCGATCACGTATTCGGGGGCGTCGTGCAGCAGGAGTTCGAGGCGCCCGGTCCGGTCCAGCCCCGGCGCGAGGGCGCCGCCGATCGCCTCCACCAGCAGGGCGTGCTGGGCCACCGAGAAGACATGCGGCCCCGCCGTCTGCCCGTTCCAGCGGGCGACGCGGGCGAGGCCGTGGGCGATGTCGGCGATCTCGATGTCGCGCGGAGCGGGATCGAGCAGGTCGAGGCGGCGCCCCGACAGCATGCGCTGCCAGGCGCGGGTCCGGTCGCCGCTCATGCCTGGGCTCCGCTGGCTCGTCCCCCGAGGGCGGCGCAGGCGGCGTGGCGGTGGCAGCCAACGAGGTGATCGTTGACGAGGCCCACCGCCTGCATGAAGGCGTGGACGATGGTCGGCCCGCAGAAGCTGAAGCCCTCGGCCTTCAGGGCCTTCGACATCCTCCGCGAGATCCCGGTCTCGGTGGCGATGCCCGCCCGGTCCACGGCCGCGCCCTGGATCGGGGCGCCGTCGACGAAGTCCCATAGGAATCGGCTGAAGCCGGGGCCCCGCGCCTCGATGGCGAGATAGGCCCGGGCACCCGCGATGGTGCCGACGATCTTGGCCCGGTTCCGGATGATGCCGGTATCCTGCATCAGGCGCTCCACGTCCGCGTCCGTGAAGCGCGCGATGGCCTCCGGATCGAAATCCGCGAAGGCGCGGCGAAAACCCTCGCGGCGGCGCAGGATGGTGATCCAGGACAGGCCCGCCTGGAAGCCGTCGAGGATCAGCTTCTCGTAGAGGGCGCGCCCGTCATGCTCGGGCACGCCCCACTCGGTGTCGTGATAGGCGATGTAGACGGGATCCTGCCCGGCCCACCAGCAGCGGGCGAAGCCGTCGGGATGGTGGATCAGGCCGGAGGATTCGGAGGGCATGGCCTGTCTTAACCGGAGAACGGGCCGGGAACAAACACCCGGTGTCACCCGGCCTGCATCGCCTCCGGGAAGGCGAAGGTGGCAAAGCCCGGCTTCTCCACGCCGATCAGGGCATGGCCCGCCCGCAGGGGCTCGCCGGCCGCGAGCGCGTCGGCGAGGCGGTCGAGACGTAAGGTGCCGAGCCCTCGCCGTCCGGCGACGCTGCCCACGGTGCCGAGGCCGCGCTGCCCGGCGGTGATCTCCGCGCCGGTTTCCAGCGCCGCGTCCGAGATCGCCGCCAGGGGCACGATCCGGGTGCGGGCGGTGCCGCGATGCTGCATGCGCGACACCACCTCCTGGCCGACATAGCAGCCCTTGCGAAAATCGACGCCGCCGAGCTGGTCCATCAGGGCCTCGTGCGGGAAGGCGTCGCTATAGGCGAAGTCGCGCCCGCCCTCGGGAATCCCGAGGGCGATGCGATGGGCATGGTAATCGGCCTCGGTCGCGTCCGCCGAAAAGGCGCCGGCGCTGAAATACAGGCGCGCACCGAGACCGGCGAGGCGGCCGTCGCGGTAGCACGCGACCGTGGCGGCGGTCTCGGCCCCGTCCCAGGCGGCGGCGACGCCCAGCGTCGGGTCGAGGGCGATCGTCACCTTGGCGCGCAGGCGGTAGAGGCCGAGGCGCTTGGCGAGGTCGGGCGCGCGCTCGGCCGCCACATCGAGCCGGAATCCGCCCTCGGGGCCGGGGGCGATCAGGAAGTCGAACAGGATCTTGCCCTGGGGCGTCAGGAGCGCGCCGAGGCGGGCCTCGTCGGCCGCAAGGGTCTCGACGTTGCAGGTCACCACGCCCTGCAGGAAGCTCGTCGCGTCCTCGCCCGAGACGGTGAGAACGGCGCGGTCCGGCAGCAGGGCGATGGGCATGGCGGCTCCTTCACTGGCGGCGGCATTGCGTGCCGCCCGAGGCTGACATAAGCCGCCCGCGACCCCGTCTCAATGCGCGCCCCCGTGCGCGGCCCGCTCCGGGAGACGGGAATGGACAGGAGATCCGGAATGGACCAGCCCTTCGACCTCCTCCTCACCGGCGGCACATTGGTGAACCAGGACGGCGCGACCCAAGCCGATCTCGGCATCCGGGCGGGGCGCGTCGCGGCGATCGGCGATCTCTCCCGCGCACAGGCCTCCGAGCGGCGCGACTGCACGGGCCTCCACCTGCTGCCGGGCGTCATCGACAGCCAGGTGCATTTCCGCGAGCCGGGGCTCGACCACAAGGAAGACCTCGAATCCGGCTCGCGCGCGGCCGTGATGGGCGGCGTCACGGCGGTGTTCGAGATGCCGAACACCAACCCGCTCACCACCAGCGCCGAGGCGCTCGCCGACAAGGTCGCCCGCGCGCATCACCGCATGCACTGCGACTTCGCGTTCTGGGTCGGCGGCACCCACGAGAACGCGCATCGGGTTTCGGAATTGGAGCGCCTGCCGGGGGCGGCCGGCATCAAGGTGTTCATCGGCTCCTCCACCGGCTCGCTCCTGGTCGAGGACGATGCCGGCGTCACCGAGATCCTGAAGCGCACGCGCCGGCGCGCGGCCTTCCACGCCGAGGACGAGCCGATGCTGCGGGCGCAGAAGGACCGGCGCGTGCCCGGCGATCCGTCCTCGCACCCGGTCTGGCGCTCGCCGGAAGCCGCGCTCAAGGCGACGCAGCGCCTCGTGCGCATCGCCCGCGCCACGGGCGCGCGCATCCACATCCTGCACATTTCCACCAAGGAGGAGATGGCCTATCTCGCGCAAGCCAAGGACGTGGCGACCTGCGAGGTGACGCCGCACCACCTCACCCTCGACGGCGATGACGCTTACGCCCGCCTCGGCACCCTGGTGCAGATGAACCCGCCGGTGCGGAGCGCCGACCATCGCGACGGCATCTGGCACGGCCTCGCCCAGGGCGTCGCCGACATCCTCGGCTCCGACCACGCGCCGCACCTGCTCGAGGAGAAAGCCAAGCCCTACCCGGATTCGCCCTCCGGCATGACGGGAGTGCAGACTCTTGTGCCGATCATGCTCGACCACGTGGCGGCCGGGCGCCTGTCGCTGGCGCGCTTCGTCGACCTGACCAGCGCCGGCCCCAAGCGCCTGTTCGGCATCGCCCGCAAGGGCCGGCTGGCGGTCGGCTACGATGCCGACGTCACGGTGGTGGACCTCAAGCGCCGCGAGACCATCCGCAACGACTGGATCGCCTCGAAATGCGGCTGGACGCCCTATGACGGCGTCACGGTCACGGGCTGGCCGGTGGGCACCCTGGTGCGGGGCCAGTGCGTGATGTGGGACGGCGCGCTCACCACCCCGTCGCGGGGCGAGGCGGTGGTGTTCGAGGAAGCGCTGCCGCCGGCCTGACGAACACGTCTCCGCGCAGGAATCAACCACACGCATGAAAAAGGGCAAGCCCGGCGAGGCTTGCCCTGTTGATGTCCGCCCTGCTCGTCCCGCCGTCCGGATCGGAGAGGGCCGTCAGCCCCCGACGCGTTCCGAGGACCTCAATGCTGGGGCGCGGTCGTGAAGGCGCCGCCGCGAATGCGATCCGGGAAACCTTCCGCGTAGCGGGCGGTCGCCTCCTCGCCATAGGTCATGACGAGTTCCTGGAAGGCCGCGAACAGGGCGGCCTGGGCCATGCAGTCGCC
This sequence comes from Methylobacterium sp. J-068, assembly GCF_022829445.1. Taxonomy (GTDB): domain Bacteria; phylum Pseudomonadota; class Alphaproteobacteria; order Rhizobiales; family Beijerinckiaceae; genus Methylobacterium. The sequence continues at coordinate 40,266 of NZ_JAKSXY010000081.1, forward strand.
ATCCAGACCATCGAGACAGCCTTCGGCAAAGGCCTCCGAGACGTAGCCCAGCGCGGCGCGCTTGTCGTCGAGATCCGCCTCGAAGGGCGCGGAGACCGTATCCATGTGCATGGGCCACATCATCGTTTGCGCCGGTGGAAGAGCCGGCCAGTCACACGAGGATAGGCCGGGCGGCCGGGTTCGCAAAGCCAGGAATTGCGAAGCGGTTAACGCGGGCGTTCAAATTCTTCGTTTTCGTGCGCCGCGCCGACACTGTGTCCGGCCCGCATCACCTACCCGCCGAACCGGCTCGCCAGGGCATGCGATAGGCGCTCGCCCTCGGTGACGAAGCGGCCGGCGGCCTCGGTCGCGGCGGGGGTACAGACCCGGTAGGTCAGGCTGTAGCCGCGATAGCCGCGGTTGTAGGCCCCGGCGAGGCGGTCGCGCCGGTTCGGGGTGACGCCCTCGGCCTCCATCAGGGCCTTCATCCGCGCCGGCCATTCCGGCGCGTCCGGCGTGGCGCAGAGGTCGCGCAGGAAGGCCAGCGCGCCGATGATCTCGGAGAGCCGCATCAGGTCGCGGTCGTAGGGGGCCGGCGGCGGCTCGGGCGCCGGTGCCGGCTCCTTCTCGGCCGGCTTCGGCGCCGGACGGGCGGTGCCGCCCCGGGATTGCTGGGCCAAGGCCGCATCCGGCAGGGCCGGCAGCGCGGCGAGGCCGACGAGGACCGCGAAGCCGACGCCCCGAACGGTCAAGCCGAAGTCTCCCGGCTCTCGCCCACGCGGGCGAAGGCCGCGCGGACGGTGCCGGCGAGGCCGGGCGTGGTCGGCAGGGTCTCGAGTTCGGCCAGGGTCGCCCAGCGGACGCCCAAGGCCTCCGGGCCGGCTTCCGGTTCGCCTCCGATCCAGAGGGCGGCATGGGGATGGACGACGTAATGGTGTCGCACCCGTCCGGCCTCGTCGCGCAGGATGATCTCGGTGGGTTCGAGCACGCCCACCACCTCGGCCGAGAGGCCGACCTCCTCCCGCAACTCGCGCAGGGCCGCCTCCGCCAGGGGCTCGCCCGCCTCGACGAGGCCGCCGGGCAGCGTCCAGACCCCGCGCATCGGCTCGTTGGCCCGGGCGGCGAGGAGCACGCGGTCGGCGCGCAACACCGCGATGGAGGTGCCGACGAAGGGCCGGGTGGGAAACAGCCGCGACTGCGCGTCGTCCGGCGTGGTGGCGCTCGATTCCGTCGCGCTCGATTCCGTTTCGTTCAAGGCGTCACCACGGCGATGCGGCCATCGGCCAGCCCCACGAGAAGGCGGGTCGCGGGACCCTGTCCGAGGCTGGCGAGCCCGAAGGCGGCGAGTCCCGGAAGCGGCGTGCGCCGCCGCTCGCGAATGTCGTCCTTCAGGGACAGGATGGCGAGCGCGCTGCGGTCCGCGACCGGAAGGGCGAGTTCGGGAGGGCCGTCCTTCGTGAGTTCCACCAGGGCGGCGAGGTCCGCCTCGCCCTCGCCGGGCGAGACGTTGGTGTAGCCCGGCGCCTCCCGGGCGAGCCGCAGGGCACCGTCCTCGAGGGCCCAGAGCTGGAGCAGACCCGCGCCATCGGGCGCCGAGACGGCGGCGACCTGGGGCCGGCCGTCGCGCGAGAAATCCGCGATCGCCGCCGGCTTCAACGGCTGACCGCCGGGGCCGGGCGCCTGCGCCGCGCCCCGCGCCAGGAGCGTCCAGGCCGTCGGGCCGGCCTTCGCATCCGATTTGGGTCCGGCTTTCTCGGGATCGGCCTTGGCCTCCGCCTTTCCGAACAGCGCGAGCGCGGCCCAGCCGTCGGGCGCGACCGTGACCGCGACGATGGCGGGGCCGCCGGCGAACCGGGCGATCCGGGGGCGCCGCAGGGCGAAGGCCGCCTCGGGCGCCGCCGTCAGAACCGTGGTGACGATCGGCACCGGCTTCGGGTCGCCCCCCATCGCCACGGGCTGGCGCTCACGGATGACGAGGCTGGCGGCCTGTTCGGGTCCGCCGGAGAGGGCCGGCACCGCGTCGGCAAGGTGCGCGCTCAGGGGGCCGGACACGGCGCGGCGGGAGCGGGGCAGGGCGCCGCGCGGGGTCTCGGCCGCCGCCAGGCCTTCCACCGCCTCGGCGCCGAGCAGGGTGGTCGCCACCTGCCCTTCGGCGAGGCTGAGGGCCGCACCGCCGCCATCGCCCCAGACCACGACGATCGGCGTGTCCTCGTCGGCCTGCGCCGGGTTGGCGCCACGGGGCCGCGCGAGGGGGAGCAGGCCGGAGGTCGCCACCGCGACCGCGACCTCGCTGCCGGGGCCGCGCATCGCGCGGGCGCGGAAGGGCAGGTCGAGGATGGTCACGCCCGGTTCCGCGCGGCCCGGGGTGGAGAGAACCAGCGGCAGACCCAGGCAAGAACCCAGAATTCCGACGAGAAGCGCGGACCGCGCGACCCGTTCAGACATGCTGGCCGCCGTTGATGTGCAGTTCGGCGCCGTTCACGTAGGACGAGGCTTCGGTGCACAGGAAGTAGATCGCCTTGGCGACCTCGTCCGGCGTGCCGAGACGGCGCTGCGGGATGCCGGCGACGATCTTGTCCGTGCCCGGCGACAGGATCGCGGTATCGATCTCGCCCGGCGAGATCGCGTTCACGCGGACTCCGAGAGGCCCGAAATCACTGGCCATCTCGCGCGTCAGGCCGGCGAGCGCCGCCTTCGAGGTGCCGTAGGCCGCGCCCGCGAAGGGATGGACGCGGGAGCCCGCGATCGACGTGACGTTGACGATGGAGCCCTTGGCCCGGGTGAGTTCCTCGCAGAGGCCGCGCGCCAGGAGGAGGGGGGCGAACACGTTGACCTGGAACACCCGCTGCCAGTCGCTGAACTCGGTGGCGATCGCGCCGAGGCGCTCGCCCTGCGGCCCCTTGGGCGAGATGCCGGCATTGTTGACGAGGGCGTGAAGCAGGCCGCCCTCGGCCGCGAGGCGCCCCGCCACCTCCTCGATGCCGCGCACCGTGTCCTGCGGATCGGCGAGATCGACCTGGAGGTGGTCCTCCGGCCCCATCTCCCAGGGGCAGTTCTCGGGAAACGGGTGGCGCGAACAGGTGATGACCCGCCACCCGGCGGCCGAGAACCGTTTGACGGTGGCGTGGCCGATGCCACGGCTCGCCCCCGTGAGCAGCATGACGCGCCGGCGTTCGTTGGATGAGGCCAAGACCGTTCCTTCAGGATCGGGAGGCGCTCGGCGGGCGCGACCGCCCTGCCGGAAAGAACCCCCACGCCACATTCAGGTCTAAGCGGCGCGGCCCCGAAAATCCAGGGTCATCCCGCGACGCAGCAAGCCGCCGGCAGGCTTCAGGGACAAGCCGCCGGCAGGCTTCGAAGGCAAGCCGCCGGCAGGCTCGAGGACAAGCCGCCGGCAGCCTTCAAGGACAAGCCGCCGGCAGGCCTCACGGATAGAGCCGCGCACCGCGCCACGCCCCGTCCTCGGTCCCGCCCTCCCGCGTAAAGCGGACCCGATCGTGGAGGCGGAACGGCCCGTCCTGCCAGAACTCGATCGAGACCGGCGCGACGCGAAATCCCGTCCAGTTCTCCGGGCGGGGCACCGGCCCCTCGCCGTAGCGCTCCGCGAGGTCGGCCACCGCGCGTTCCAGGGTCGCCCGGTCGGCGAGGGGACGCGATTGCCGGCTCGCATGGGCGCCGAGGCGGCTGTTGCGCGCGCGGCTGGCGAAGTAGGCATCCGCCTCCTCCGGCGTGACGTGGCTCACGGGACCGCGGGCGCGGACCTGCCGGCCCAGGCTCTTCCAGTGCAGCACCAGGGCGGCCTGGGGGTTCTCGCGCAACTCGTCGCCCTTGGCGGATTCGAGATTCGTGTAGAACACGAAGCCGCGCGCATCGACGCCCTTCAGCAGCACGACGCGCACGTCGGGCAGGCCGTCGGCGCCGGCGGTCGCCAGGGCCATGGCGTTGGGATCATTGGGTTCCGAGGCCTCGGCCTCCGCCATCCAGGCCTCGAACAGCGCCCAGGGGTCGGCAGCGCGGGTGAAGTCGCCGCCGGGTCCGGGAACCTCCCGGCCCGAGGTGGGGGTGGCGGGCTCATCGATCCTTAACCGTTCCAAGGCGTAATCCTGCGGTGAGATCCGGGTCGGGGGGCACCGACGTGGGACACGAGCGTTATCGGCCCAACACGTCGTTGAGATCAGGTGTAATGCGTCGGCGTCAGTGTAGAGCCCAAGCTGTTTCGGACAATGGCATTTTGGACAATCCCGTCCGGCGGAACCGCATCGAACGCGGCATCGGGGCGCGTCGCCTCGGCGTCATGGCGGGTCTGGCCGCGCTGCTGGGCCTGAGCGGCTGCGGCCTGCCGATCATCACCTTCCAGGGCGAGGAGACGGCGACGGCCGGCACGGGAACGGCCGCGCAGGCGAAGGCGGCGTCGCCGGACGAGCCGACCAGCACCGGCAGCATCGACAGGCGCCCTCTGGGCTTCGGCCACGATCTCGGGGCCGAGGATTGGCGGCGCGCCAGCGCGGCGCTGGCCGTCGCCCTCGATCCGCAGGGCAACGGCCGCCCGGTGAAGTGGGACAACCCGGAGACCACCCTGCGCGGCTCGATCAATCCGACCGGCCTGCCTTACGTCTCCAACGACCTGGTCTGCCGCGACTTTCTCGCCTCAGTGATCGCCCCGGCGGGCAGCCGCTTCGTGCGCGGCACCGGCTGCAAGCCGTCCGGCGGCGAGTGGACCCTGACCCGGGTCCGGACCGCGCGATCCTCCGTCTAGGAACTCTCCCGAGGCTCGGCGCGGCGGCGTCCCCGGATCGCCTTTGGGTTCCGCGCGTTGACGGCGCGCCAAACACAGCGGATTCTGACGTGCGACCGTTGCAAAGAAGCAACAGGCGGTCCACATGACAGACGAATCCGAACGAGCAGGGCAGGCGCCCGGCTCCAGGCGGCACCGAGAATCCTGAAGACCGATGCGAAATCCCTACGACGTGCTGGGTGTCTCCAAGAGCGCCAGCGAAGCCGACATCAAGAAGGCCTACCGCAAGCTCGCCAAGGCCTACCATCCCGACCGCAATCAGGATGACGCCAAGGCCAAGGACCGCTTCGCCGAAGCCAACAGCGCCTACGAGATCCTGGGCGATGCGGGCAAGCGCGCGCAGTTCGATCGCGGCGAGATCGACGGCGACGGCAAGCCGCGCGCCACGGGCTTCGAGGGCTTCGGCGGGTTCGGCGGCGGCCGGGGCGGCGGCGGGAGCTTCGACTTCGAGAGCGCCGCGCGCGGGCGCGGGCCCGCCGGGGGCGGGGGCATCGGCGAGGACATCTTCTCGCACCTGTTCGGCGATGCGTTCCGGACGGCCAGTCCCGGCGCCCAGCGTGGCCCGGTGAAGGGCGAGGACGTGTCGGCCGAACTCAGCGTGACCCTGGAACAGGTCAGCGCCGAGGAGAAGCTGCGCCTCTCGCTGCCGGGCGGGCGCGACGTCGACGTCATGGTGCCCAGGGGCGTGGTGGACGGCCAGACCATCCGCCTGCGCGGCCTCGGCAACCCGGCCGGCCCGCGCGGCACCCCGGGCGACGCCCTGCTGACCATCCGCATCCTGCCCCATCCCCGCTTCACCGTGGACGGCGCGGACCTGCGTGCCTCCGTGGAGGTGCCGCTGGAGGATGCGGTCCTCGGCGGCCCGATCCGGGTACCGACGCTGACCGGGGCGGTGGAGATGAAGATTCCGGCGATGACGGGGTCCGGGCGCACCTTCCGCCTCCGCGGCAAGGGCCTGCCGAAGAAGGACGGCAGCCGGGGCGACCTGTTCGCCACCACCGCCGTCACCCTGCCGAGCGCCGAGGATCCGGCCCTGACCGAGTTCGCCAGGGCCCGGCGCGCGGCCCGGGCGGGCTGAGCCGGCTCACCGGCGGGGGCACGGGCGGGGCCGCGCGCGGGAAACCCGCACTTCCGTCCCCGGCGCGCCTCCGCTAAGGATGCCCGGCGCGCCCTCGTCCACCCGTCGCTCGACGGGCCGGTGACGGCGCGCCACGGCTCTCGCTCAGGTGGCACATGGCGGACACGCACCCGGTTCACGATCACGTCGGCGGCCTCCTCGCCGGCAAGCGCGGCCTGGTGCTCGGTGTCGCCAACAATCGCTCGATCGCCTGGGGCATCGCGAAGTCCGCGGCCGCCCACGGCGCCAAGCTCGCCTTCACCTACCAGGGCGACGCCCTGAAGAAGCGGGTCGAGCCGCTGGCGCGGGAACTCGACGCCCACGTGGTCGGCCATTGCGACGTCACCGACCCGGCGTCGATCGACGCGGTTTTCGCCGCCGCCGCCGAAGTGTTTCCGGAGGGCATCGACTTCGTCGTCCACTGCATCGCCTTCTCGGACAAGGACGAGCTGACCGGCCGCTACGTCGAGACCTCGGAGGCCAACTTCACGAAGTCGCTCCTGATCTCGTGCTACTCGTTCACGGCGGTGGCCCAGCGGGCCGAGAAGCTGATGCCGAACGGCGGCTCGCTCCTGACGCTGACCTATTACGGCGCCGAGAAGTGGATGCCGCACTACAACGTCATGGGCGTCGCCAAGGCCGCGCTCGAGGCCTCCGTGCGCTACCTCGCGGCCGATCTCGGCCCCTCGAAGATCCGCGTCAACGCGATCTCGGCCGGCCCCATCAAGACGCTCGCCGCCTCCGGCATCGGCGATTTCCGCTACATCCTGAAGTGGAACGAGTACAACGCCCCCCTGCGGCGCACCGTGACCATCGACGAGGTCGGCGAGACCGCCACCTACCTCGTCTCGGACATGAGCAAGGGCATGACCGGCGAGATCCTGCACGTGGATGCCGGCTACCACGTGGTCGGCATGAAGAACCCGGAAGCCCCGGACCTCAGCCTCGACAAGGACTGAGGACTGGTGGTTACACCGGAAGAGGCCTTCGACTCCATGCGTCGACGGCACGCTCACGCCGGCTGAACGTCCTCGCGTCCCATGAAATTGGCGATGATCGCGAAGTAACCGGGCAGGAGGCCGGCGAGAACGGCCTGCCCGGTCGGCGTCAACGTGATGCGCTTGGCCCGGCCATCCTCGGTAGCCGGAACGCTGCTGAGCAGGTCCGCTCGCATCAGCGCCTTGACCGTTTCCGTCACGACAGGTCGGGAGATGTCGAGCCGGTCGGCGATCTCGCTCGCCAGGAGGCCATTTCGCTCCGGCTCTCGATCGATCACGATCATGACGAGAAACCGGGTTTGCGAAAGCTTGTGAACGCTGAAGTACGCCTCCAACTCGCGCATCAGAAGGCTGGCGCGCCTCAAGAGCCTCAGCGCTTCGGTGACGGCCTGCGCGTTCATGCTCGGGTAGCGCTCGCCGTAGTTCTGGAGCATCCGCCGCGTGGGGAGTTCCTTCAGGAAGAACACGCGGTCGCCCCGCCGATCTCGCGCAGCTTCGTGATCTCGACCGGCTCGGACAGCCAGATGCGATACTGGTCGAACACAGCGCGCGTATAGGGCTGAGCATGATGTGCGGCGAGGGTGCCCTCGTCGTCCCAGACTTCGTAGAGATAGAGGCATCCCCCACCGCTCACCTCATCGTGCAGGATGAAGGTGCGGCAGCCCGGTTCGGAGCGTGTCGCGGACAAGATGTCCAGGACGGCATGGCGCGCGGCGGCAAGGTACTCGGGCTTGGGCGTGATACGGGCGAGGAGTGTCAACGGTTCGGACATGAGGGGACCAAAACTGATTAGGGTACTAATCGGTAGGTCGATTCGTCGGACGCGGCAAGACCGGCGGGGATGCAGGGTCGTTGATGCGGACACGGTGCGAAGCGGCTCGATGCCGCGACAAGGGGTCTCGAGCCGAGTGGCCTCGGGTCAATCCGGCACGGTCATCCCGGCGATGTCCGCCTTCGCCTCCGGAAAGCGCGGGTCCATCGCCTCCAGGGTGTCGGCGATGGTGCGGGCGACGAGGAGGTTGCGGTACCACTTCCGGTTGGCCGGCACCACGTGCCAGGGCGCCGGCGGGGTGGAGCATTCCGTGAGCGCATCCGCGAAGGCGGTCTGATAGGCGTCCCAGGACTTGCGTTCCACGAGGTCGGCCGGATCGAACTTCCAGTGCTTGTCCGGATCGGCGATCCGCGCCTCCAGGCGCTCCTTTTGCTCGTCCTTCGAGATGTGCAGGAAGAACTTCAGCACCGTGGTGCCGGAGGCGGTGAGCATCCGCTCGAAGTCGTTGATCTGGCCGTAGCGCGCCCGCCAGACGGGCTCGGGCACGAGGTCCTTCACCCGCACCACCAGCACGTCCTCGTAATGGCTGCGATTGAACACGTTGATCATGCCGCGCGCCGGCGCCTTGGCGTGGTAGCGCCACAGGAAATCATGGTCGCTCTCCTCCGCGCTCGGGACCTTGAAGGACCAGACCCGGCACCCCTGCGGGTTCACGCCCTCGAACACCGCCCGGATGGTGCCGTCCTTACCTCCGGTATCGATGGCCTGGAACACCACCAGCAGGCTGCGCGCATGCTCGGCATAGAGCCGCTCCTGCAGGGCCACGATCCGGGCGCGCTCGGCCCGCAGCGCCGCCTTCGCCGCCTCCTTGTCGAGCCCGCCATCGGCGTCGGCGTCGATCGCGCCGAGATCGCACCGGGTGCCGGGCCGCACCGTGACGATGCCCCGCGCGGCGGGCGCCAGGGCCGGACCGGGCGCCGCGACCGCGCTCCCGTCCCGGGTCTCCGCCTCGCGTGCCCAGACGGCGGAGGCGGGCGGCCGGTGAACGGCGCTTCCCGAATCGGCGTCCCGGTGCTTCCCGCTCTTCTTGCGGTGCGAAACATCACGCTGCGACGCGGAAGGGTCGGTTTCCGTGGGACGCTGGCCCCGGCGATGCTTGCCGTGATGCTTCGACATGACGAGACTCGGCGACTGGGTTGAGGGCAGGGTTGGGCCGCAGCCGGATCAGGGCCAGGATGTGCGTGCGAGAACGATTCCCAGGCTCGGCCGTTCCGGTGCGCGGCGGAGCGTGAGACCGTGAACCCGATCTACTTCATCCGCCACGGCCAGACCGACTGGAACGCCGAAGGCCGCCTCCAGGGACAGCGGGACGTCGACCTCAACGCCGAAGGCGTGCGCCAGGCCGGGGCGGTGGCCGCGCGACTCGCCGCCATCGCGGGTCCCGATCTGCCGACCCTGGACTTCGTCGCCAGCCCGCTCGCCCGGACCCGGCGCACGATGGAGACCCTGCGCGCCCGCCTCGACCTCCCACCGGAGGATTATCGCCGCGATCCGCGCCTGAAGGAGATCAGCTTCGGCGCCTGGGAGGGCTCGACCTGGGCCGAGATCCGGCGCTGGGACCCGGCCGGCGCCATCGCCCGCGACCGCGACCGCTGGGGCTATCGCCCGCCCGGCGGGACGGGAGAGAGCTACGCCATGCTGGTGGAGCGGGTGGAACCGGCGATCACCGAACTGATGCGGCCCGCCGTGATCGTCGCCCATGGCGGAGTCGCCCGGGCGATCCTGGTGATTCGCGGCCATCTCGGCATCCGGGACGCGCCGCGCATCGGCATCCGCCAGGGCAGCGTCCTCGTTCTCGACCGGGCCGGATGGCGCTGGGCCTGATCGACCGCTGCGCGTTCAACACCGGTTCAAGCCGGCGGGCCAAACGTGCTAGACGCGCCGTGATTTCGGCGCGATCCGGGCGCGTACCCGGCAAGAAGGACGGCTCTCGATCCATCGGGAACCGACAGCGGAGCATCGGATGAGCAGTCTCGCCGAGACGACCCGGACCCGGGCGGAAGCGCGCGGGCCGCAGGGGAGCGACTTTACGGCGCCCGGCGCGCGTGCGGTGCTGCGGGGCGCGGTTCGCCCCGACCTGATACGCGACGAGGTCCTGGGCGAGATCTTTCGCGAGAGCGCGCGGGCGCGCCCCGACCATCCCGCTCTCGTCGACGGCGCCGGCACCGGCCCCGACGGCGCGCACCCGGCCTTCACCTATGCCGAGGTCGAGGCGCGGGCGCGCGACATCGCGCGCGGCCTCGCGCATCGCGGCATCGGGCCCGGCGACGTGGTCGGCCTCTGGATGGCGCGCGGGACAGATCTCCTCATCACCCAGATCGGCATCACCCTGTCGGGTGCCGCGTGGCTGCCCTTCGACGCCGAGGCCCCCGCCGACCGCGTCGCGGTCTGCCTCGCCGACGCCGAGGCCAAGGTGCTCCTCGTCTCGCCCGACCTCGCGCCCCAGGCACCGGGCGGCACCCCCGCCCTGACCGTGGCGGCGCTGGACGCCGGAACCCCGGCCGAGGCGGCGATCCCCGACCCCCGGGCGTCCGGCCTCACGCCCGCCCACCCGGCCTACCTGATCTACACCTCGGGCTCGACCGGCGTGCCGAAGGGCATCGTCATCAGCCACGCCAACATCTGCCACTTCCTGCGCTCGGGGAACGCGCTCTACGGCATGCGCGCCGACGACGTGGTGTTCCAGGGCGCCTCGGTCGCCTTCGATCTCTCGATGGAGGAGATCTGGGTGCCCTACCTCGTGGGCGCGACGCTGTTCGTGGCCTCCCCGGCGATGATGGGCGATGTCGAGGCACTGCCCGGCATCCTGGCGCGGGCCGGCGTCACCGTCCTCGACACGGTGCCGACGCTGCTGGCGATGATCTCGCAGGACCTGCCCACCGTGCGCCTCGTGCTGCTCGGCGGCGAGGCCCTGCCCGAGCCTCTGGTCGCGCGCTGGGCGACGACCGCGCGAAAACTCTTCAACACCTACGGGCCGACCGAGGCCACGGTGGTGGCCACCGCCGCCGAGATGCGGCCGGGCGTGCCCGTGACGATCGGCGGGCCGATCCCGAACTATTCCGTCTATGTCGCCGGCGAGACCCTCGAACTCCTGGGCCCAGGCCAGCAGGGCGAACTCCTCATCGGCGGCCCGGGCGTGGCGAAGGGCTACCTCCAGCGCCCGGAACTGACCGCCGAAAAATTCATCGCCAACCCTTACGGCTCGGACGGGACGGACCCGGTGCTGTACCGCTCCGGCGACGCGGTCTCGCTCGATGCGGCCGGCAACATCCTGTTCCACGGCCGCATCGACGACCAGGTCAAGATCCGGGGCTTCCGGGTGGAGCTCGGCGAGATCGAGTCGCGCATCCAGGTGCTTCCCGGCATCAATCAGGCGGCGGTGGTGCTGCGCCAGGACGACGGGGTCGACCGCCTCGTGGCCTTCCTGGTGCCCGAGCGCGGCACCGAGATCGACAAGGCCGCCCTGCGGCACAGGCTGGCCGAGCAGATGCCCCCCTACATGGTACCGGGGCATTTCGAGGCCGTGGAGGTGCTGCCGCGCCTGACCTCGGGCAAGGTCGACCGCAAGGCCCTGCGCGTCGCCACCCTCACGGTGGCGGACGTCGCGGGCGAGCAGGAGCCCCCGCGCAACGAGACCGAGGCGGCGCTGCTGGCCGCCGCCAACCGCATCTTCGGCAACCAGGCGATTCCGCTCGAGGGGGACTTCTTCGCCGATCTCGGCGGCCACTCCCTGCTCGCCGCCCGCTTCGTCGGCGCGGTCCGCGAGGTGCCGGCACTCGCCGCCATCACCCTGCAGGACGTCTACGGCCGGCGCACCCTGCGGGCCATGGCCGACACCCTGATCGACCGCACCGGGGGGGCGGGCACCGAGATGGCGATCCGCGATCTCGGCTTCCCGGCGCCCTCCCTGCAGCGCCGGTTCCTCTGCGGCCTCGCGCAGGCCGCGGCCCTGCCCTTCGTCATCGCGCTCGCCACCGCGCAGTGGCTCGGCATCTTCGTGACCTACCTGCTGCTCACCGGCGGCGGGCTCGGGTTCTTCGGCGAACTCGCGGTGCTGCTCCTGGTCTATATCGGCATCAACGCCGTGACGGCCTCGATCGCGGTGGCGGCCAAGTGGCTGATCCTCGGGCAGACCAGGCCCGGGCGCTACCCGCTCTGGGGCGTCTACTACTTCCGCTGGTGGCTGACGCAGCGCCTGACGCCGCTGGTCCACATCAAGTGGCTCCAGGGCTCGCCCGCCATCGTGTTCTACCTGCGCCTGCTCGGCGCCGACATCGGCCGGGACGCGCTGATCTCCGACGTGGAGGTCGGCGCGCCCGACCTGCTCAGCGTCGGCGCGGGCGCCTCGCTGGGCGGGCGCCTCGTCATCGCCAACGCGGAGGTGGTGGGCGACGCGCTGATCATCGGCCGCGTCGCCATCGGGACGGACGTCGCCATCGGCGCCTCCTGCGTCATCGGCCCCGACACGATCATCGGCGACCATGCCGAGATCTCGGACCTCACCACCGTTCCCACCGGCACGCGGGTCGGCGCGGCCGAGATCTGGGACGGTTCGCCGGGCCGCAAGATCGGCATGGCCGACCCCGCCGCCCTGCCCGAGCCGGCCACGGCCTCGCCCCGGCGCCGCTTCGCCTTCGCGGCGCTCTACACCTTCCTGCTGGCGGCGATCCCCGCCATCGGCCTGCTGCCGATCTTCCCGGCCTTCTACATCTTCGACCAGCTCAACGACTCGCTCGGCGACATCACCGACATCGACTACCACTGGTACCTGCCGCTGCTGACCTGGCCCACCGCCATGCTGATGACGGCGGGCACCGTCCTCCTCATCGCGGGCATCCGCTGGCTGGTGCTGCCCCGCGTCTCGTCGGGGACGCACTCGATCTACAGCGGCTTCTACCTGCGCAAATGGGCGGTGGCGTTGGCGGCCGAGGTGACGCTGGAGACGCTCTCGTCGCTCTTCGCCACCGTCTACATGCGGGCCTGGTACCGCCTGATGGGCGCCCGGATGGGGCAGGGGGCCGAGATCTCCACCAATCTCGGCGGGCGCTACGATCTGGCCGATATCGGGGCGCGCAACTTCGTGGCCGACGAGGTGGTATTCGGCGAGGAGGAGATCCGGCGCGGCTGGATGACGATGCACGAGGTCCATACCGGCCCGCGCGTCTTCGTCGGCAACGACGCGGTGGTGCCGCCGGGCGCCGTGATCCCCGAGGACGTGCTCATCGGCATCAAGTCGAAGCCGCCCGCCAACGACCTCATGAGCCCGGGCGACACCTGGTTCGGCTCGCCGCCGATCAAGCTGCCCGCGCGCCAGCGGGTCGATCTCGGCTCGAACACGCAGACCTACGAGCCGGGCATCGGCCCCAAGCTCCGGCGCGGCATCTTCGAGGCGTTCTCGACCTCGTTCTCGCCGATGCTGTTCATCACCCTCGCGATCACGGCCATCGACTGGTACTTCTACCCCGCCATCCTGGCGGAGGACTGGACCGGGCTGGCCGTGACCTTCGTGGCGGTCAGCGTCGCCATCGCCTTCATCCAGTCCTTCACCGTCATCGCGGTGAAGTGGCTGCTGATGGGCGTCTACAAGCCCGGCATGCAGCCGATGTGGTCCTGGTGGGCGATGCGCACCGAGGCCGTCGCGGTGCTGTACTGGGGTCTGGCCGGCAAGGTCCTGCTGGAGCACCTCGTCGGCACGCCGTTCCTGCCCTGGATGCTGCGGCTCCTCGGCGTGAAGGTGGGGCAGGGGGTGTGCATGCTCACCACCGACATCACCGAGTTCGATTGCGTGACGATCGGCGACTACGCCACCATCAACCGCACCTCCGCCCTGCAGACGCACCTCTACGAGGACCGCATCATGAAGGTCGGCCGCGTCGAGGTCGGCCGGGGCGTCTCGGTGGGCGCGTTCTCGACGGTGCTCTACGACACCAAGGTCGGCGACTACGCCCGCCTGCGCCCGCTCACCATCGTGATGAAGGGCGAATCGATCCCGGCCCATTCGGAGTGGGAGGGCGCGCCGGCGGTGCCGGTGGTTCATGTGAAGGCGTGAGAGCGGACGCTGGACCGGCGGCCGATTTCGATCCGCCGCGAAGCGTCATGCCCGTGCGCGACGTAGCCCTGTGAGCGGTTGGCTTCTCGACACGAACATCCTCCGAGTTGCGCAGGCCGAAGCCGAGCGACGCGTGGTGGATTTTGTGGCCGGCCAGCCTCTCGCCCACCTCAGTGTCAGCACCGCGACTCGGAAGACCCGCGTACCATTGTTGCTCCCCCCTGGACCGACGCGTCGCCTCAAGCAGCGCGCGCCTCATCCGCGATCGGGGCGGCCCCGGAGGAAAGCTCCCGCTGATCCGCGCCGGGACGGCGTCTCAGGCCTTCGCCTCGTCTTTCGGTCCGAGGCGCTTGTCGAGGTAGGTGTCGACCGTCTGGGTCAGTTCGTCGACCTTCCCGTCGAAGAAGTGGTTGGCGCCCTCCACCATCTGGTGCTCGATGATGACGCCCTTCTGGGTCTTCACCTTCTCGATCACCGGCATGACCTCGCGGGCCGGGGCGACCCGGTCCTCGGAGCCGTGCACGAACAGGCCCGACGACGGGCAGGGCGCCAGGAAGGTGAAGTCGTAGCGGTTGGCCATCGCGGCGATCGAGATGAAGCCCTCGATCTCGGGACGGCGCATCAGCAGCTGCATGCCGATCCAGGAGCCGAACGAGACGCCGGCGATCCAGCAGGCACGGGCCTCCGGGTTGACCGCCTGCACCCAGTCGAGGGCCGAGGCCGCGTCGGAGAGCTCCCCGGTGCCGTGGTCGAACGCGCCCTGGCTGCGGCCGACCCCGCGGAAATTGAAGCGCAGGGCCGCGAAGCCGCGATTGGCGAAGGTGTAGAAAAGATTGTACACGATTTGATTGTTCATCGTGCCCCCGAACTGGGGGTGCGGATGCAGCACGATCGCGATCGGGGCGCCCTTCTTCTTGGGAGCCTGATAGCGCCCCTCGAGACGTCCGGCCGGACCGGTGAAGATGACTTCGGGCATGGAACCAACACTCCTGGGCGACGGGTCCGCCGGGACCCGGCACGGTGGATCGCTCCAACATCGGGAAGACGCGCGTCCGACGCCTGGGCAAAGCCGCGAGGCGTGCCTTGACTCGTCCGGCGACGAACTTAAAAGCGCTCTTAGAATAATTCTAGCGAACTGGAATCATTCTAAACAACGCCGGTCGAGCCAGCTTCGGATCGGCGCGTTCCCCGCACGATGGGCAACCGGAACACGTATCGTGACGGCGCCTTAGCATGATCGTGGGGGGCAAAAGCAAGGATTTGTCGCTTCCGCACTTGACGCCGCCAGTGGTTTTTTCCGCATGATTTCGCCGCGCGCCTATCTCGACCACAATGCGACCTCGCCGGTGCGGCCCGAGGTTGCGGCCGCCGTGGCGAATGCGCTCGGCCTGGGCAATCCGTCCTCGGTCCACGCGGAAGGCCGAGCGGCCCGCGCCGCGCTGGAAGCGGCGCGCGAGGCGGTGGCGCGCCGGGTCGGCGCGGGTTCGGGCCGGGTGATCTTCACGAGCGGGGGGACCGAGGCGGCGAACGCGGTCTTGTCCGGCGCCCTGACACGGACGGGCCAGCCGGCCCCGACGCGTCTGCTGATCGGCGCCACCGAGCATCCCTGCGTGTCGGCGGGTCACCGCTTTCCGGCGGAGGCGGTGGACGTGATCCCGGTCGATGCCGGCGGCGTGCTCGACCTCGCGGCACTCGCCGACCGGCTCGACCGCCACGCCGGAGAGAGCCTGCTGATCTCCGTCCATGCGGCCAACAACGAGACCGGGGTGATCCAGCCGCTCTCCGCCATCGTGGCGCTGGCCCGCGCCCATGGCCGGGCCCTGGTGCATTCCGATGCCGTGCAGGCGGTCGGCAGGATCCCGTTCAATCTCTCGGGCCTGGGTCTCGATGCCCTGACCCTGTCGGGTCACAAGTTCGGCGCGCCCAAGGGCGTCGGCGCTCTGGTGCTCGCCGAAGGCGTGACCCTTCACGCGGCCTTCCTGCGCGGCGGGGGCCAGGAGGGGCGCCTGCGCGGCGGCACCGAGAACCTGCCCGGCATCGTCGGGCTCGGCGTCGCGGCGGATCTGGCGGATGCGTCCGACGCGGATCGCCTGACGCGCCTGCGCGACGGGCTCGCGGTGGCCCTGCGCGCCTGCGCGCCCGATCTGGTGGTCTTCGGCGCGGGCGCGCCGCGCCTGCCGAACACCCTATCCTTCGCGGTGCCGGGGCTGGACGCCCCGACGGCCCTGATGGCGCTGGATCTCGCCGGCATCGCGGCCTCCTCCGGTTCGGCCTGCGCCTCCGGCAAGGTCGCGCGCTCGCCCGTGCTGGCGGCCATGGGCGTCGGCCCTGCGCTGGCCGCAGGGGCGCTGCGCGTGAGTTTCGGGTGGAACAGCACCGAAAGCGACGCAACGCGGTGTCTCGCCGCCTGCGAACGCCTGGTGGCGACCCTATATCGACGGCAAGGGCGCGCGGCGTGAGCGCCGTTTTCCCAAGCCATCTCACCAACACCCGGTCCTTGACGCCGGGCATGTCAGGAGACGTGTAATGCCTGCAGTGCAGGAAACCATCGACCGGGTCCGTTCGATCGACCTCGACCAGTACAAGTACGGGTTCGAGACCACCATCGAGATGGAGAAGTCCGAGAAGGGCATCTCCGAGGACGTGATCCGCTTCATCTCGGCCAAGAAGGACGAGCCCGAGTGGATGCTCGCCTGGCGCCTCGACGCCTACAAGCGCTGGCAGACCATGCAGGAGCCCGACTGGGCCCGCGTGTCCTACGACAAGGTGGATTACAAGGACATCTACTACTACGCGGCGCCGAAGCGCCCGGCGGCGATGTCGCTGGACGAGATCGATCCCGAGATCCTGAAGACGTACGAAAAACTCGGCATTCCCCTGCGCGAGGTCGAGGTGCTGGAGGGCATCGCCCCCGAGCGCCGGGTCGCCGTCGACGCGGTGTTCGATTCCGTGTCCGTCGCCACCACCTTCAAGGCCGAGCTGTCCAAGGCCGGCGTGATCTTCATGCCGATCTCCGAGGCCATCCGCGAGTACCCGGACCTCGTGAAGAAGTACCTCGGCTCCGTCGTGCCCGTGACCGACAACTTCTTCGCGACGCTCAACTCGGCGGTCTTCTCCGACGGCTCGTTCGTCTACATCCCGCCGGGCGTGCGCTGCCCGATGGAGCTGTCGACCTATTTCCGCATCAACGAGCGCGACACCGGCCAGTTCGAGCGCACGCTGATCATCGCCGACAAGGGCTCCTACGTCTCGTATCTCGAGGGCTGCACTGCCCCGAAGCGCGACGACAACCAGCTCCACGCCGCCGTGGTCGAACTCGTCGCCCTGGATGACGCCGAGATCAAGTACTCGACGGTCCAGAACTGGTACCCGGGCGACAACGATGGCAAGGGCGGCATCTACAACTTCGTGACGAAGCGCGGCGATTGCCGGGGCGCCAACTCGAAGATCTCGTGGACGCAGGTGGAGACCGGCTCGGCCATCACCTGGAAGTACCCGTCCTGCATCCTGCGCGGCGACAATTCCCGGGGCGAGTTCTACTCCATCGCCGTGTCGAACGGCATGCAGCAGGTCGATTCCGGCACCAAGATGATCCATCTCGGCAAGAACACGACGAGCCGGATCATCTCGAAGGGTATCTCGGCCGGGCGTTCGCAGAACACCTACCGGGGTCTCGTCTCGGCGCACCGCAAGGCCACGGGCGCGCGCAACTTCACCAACTGCGACTCGCTCCTCATCGGCGACCAGTGCGGCGCGCACACGGTGCCGTATATCGAGTCGAAGAACTCCTCAGCGCAGTTCGAGCACGAGGCCACCACCTCGAAAATCTCCGAGGACCAGATGTTCTACTGCCAGCAGCGCGGCCTCTCCAACGAGGAGGCGACCGCGCTCATCGTCAACGGCTTCGTCCGCGACGTGCTGCAGCAGCTGCCGATGGAGTTCGCCGTCGAGGCCCAGAAGCTGATCTCGATCAGCCTCGAGGGTTCGGTGGGCTAAAGGCGGCCCCATCAAATCCAGCGCACACTCCCCCTCTCCCCTTTGCGGGAGAGGGTGGCCCGCGGAGCGGGTCGGGTGAGGGGAGCGCGCTATCCGGAGAAGTCGCCCCTCTCCCGCCTGCTCCGCAGGCACCCTCCCCCGCAGAGGGGGGAGGGTCGCGACCCGATGCCTTAAGATTCAGGACTACGCTACAATGATCGAAATCAAGAACCTCACCGTCGCCATCGAGGACAAGCAGATCCTCAACGGCCTCAACCTCACGGTGAACGACGGCGAGGTCGCGGCCATCATGGGGCCGAACGGCTCGGGCAAGTCGACCCTGTCCTACGTCATCGCCGGCAAGGAGGACTACGAGGTCCTCGACGGCGAGATCCTGCTGGACGGCGTCAACATCCTCGAGATGAGCCCCGACGAGCGCGCGGCCTCCGGCGTGTTCCTGGCCTTCCAGTATCCCCTGGAGATCCCGGGCGTGGGCACCATGACCTTCCTCAAGGCGACGCTGAACGCCCAGCGCCGGGCGCGTGGCGAGGGCGAACTCTCGACGCCGGACTTCATCCGCAAGGTGAATGGCGCGGCGGAGAAGCTCGAGATCAACAAGGAGATGCTCAAGCGCGCCCTCAATGTCGGGTTCTCCGGCGGTGAGAAGAAGCGCATGGAGATCCTGCAGATGGCACTCCTGGAGCCGAAGTTCTGCGTGCTGGACGAAACCGATTCCGGCCTCGACATCGATGCCCTGCGCATCGTCTCCGGCGGCGTGAACGCGCTTCGCGCCCAAGGCCGCTCGTTCCTCGTCATCACCCACTACCAGCGCCTGCTCGACTACATCGTGCCGGACGTGGTCCACGTCATGTCGCAGGGCCAGATCGTGAAGTCGGGCGACAAGGACCTCGCCAAGGCCCTGGAAGCCTCGGGCTACGCCGAGTACCGCACGGGCGAGGCCGCCTGACCATGGCCGACATCACCCCGCTCCGCACGGCGGCCGAGACTGGCCTGTCGAAGCTCTTCGAAGCCACGAAGATGAAGTATCCCACGGGCGTGTCCATCGCCCGTGAGGAGGCGTTCCGCTACTTCGAGGCGGTGGGCTTGCCCACCCGCCGCGTCGAGGCGTTCAAGTACACCGATCTGCGCTCGGCGTTCCGCGATGCGGCGCATCCGGCCGAGATGCCGCAGCCTGAGACCGCCAAGGCGGCCGTCGCGGGGGCCAAGGGCTTTGCCGGGATCGAGGCCGCGCGCCTCACCTTCGTCAACGGCCATCTCATCGAGACGGAATCCGACCTCACCCGCATTCCGGCCGGCATCACCGTGACGCCGCTCACCGAAGCGCTCACCGACGGCCATGCCCTCCTCGACCGGCTCACCCCCGTGAAGCAGGCCGCCGAGAACGCGATCTACCAGCTCAACACCGCCTTCCTGGCGGACGGCGTGCTCATCTCCGTCGCGGCCGGCGCCAAGGTCGAGATGCCCCTGCATCTGCGCTTCGTCGGCACCAGGACGGACGCCTATTCCACGGCGACCCGCGTCCTCGTCGTGCTGGAGGAGGGTTCTGAGGCCCTCGTGCTGGAGAGCCACGAGGGGCCGGACGGCATCGCCTATCAGCCCAACGATGCCGTGGACGTGGTGGTGGGCGATCACGCCACCTTCCGGCATGCCCGCCTCAACGCCGAAGGCCGCGAGGCCGTGGCGCTCTCGACGCTCTCTGTGAAGCTCGGCGCCGAGTCGGCGGTGGAGACCGTCAACGTGGTGGTGGGCGCCGTGCTCTCCCGCCATCAGGTCTACCTCAACTTCGCCGGGGCCGACGCCCGGGCCGTGGTCAACGGTGCGGCCATGCTCAATGGCCGGCAACTCGCCGACACCACGTTCCTCGCCGACCACGCCGCCACGGGCGGGGTGAGCCGCGAGCTGTTCAAGACCGTGGTGGACGGGGCCGCCACGGGCGTGTTCCAGGGCAAGATCATCGTCCAGCAGGCGGCCCAGCAGACCGACGGCAAGATGATGTCGGCCTGCCTCATCCTGTCCGACGAGGGGCAGATGATGAACAAGCCCGAACTCGAGATCTTTGCCGACGACGTCGCCTGCGGCCACGGCGCCACCTGCGGCGCGCTCGACGAGGATCTGCTGTTCTACCTGATGCAGCGCGGGTTGCCGAAGGCCCAGGCCGAGAGCCTGCTGGTCCAGGCCTTCCTCGGGGCCGCCATCGAGTCGGTCAGCCACGAGGGTGCCCGCGAGGCGCTGATCGGCACCATCGAGGCTTGGCTCGCGGCACGAGGTTAAAAACCCTCCCCCCTCTGCGGGGGAGGGTGGTCGCGGAGCGGCCGGGAGAGGGGAGCGACCTCTCAGGATAACGCGCTCCCCTCATCCGACCCGCTGACGCGGGCCACCTTCTCCCGCAGAGGGGAGAAGGGTTGCGGCCTGGATTTGGGAAGGGGGATGCCAGCATGGATCAGCCGCCCAAGTTGAACGACGTTTCGCCCCGCCTTCGTACGTTTGCACGTGAGCAGCGTCGCTTGGTGACGAGAGCGGAGGCCCTGTTCTGGGAGCAAGTCAGAGGCGGTCGCTGCAATAGACACAAGTTCAGGCGACAGGTTCCGATCGCACCCTACATCGTGGATTTCCTGTGTCCGTCGGCAAGGCTCATCGTTGAATTGGATGGAGAGCCCCATGAGACGGAAGAACGCAAAATTCGAGATGCGAAACGCGATGCGTGGCTCACCGCGCAGGGCTTCCAAATCCTCCGTTTCCCCAATGACTGCGTCCTCGACAATCTCCCCGCCGTCATGAGCCAAGTCGAGCAAGCAATCGACGGGCGGCGCTGCCCCTCTCCCGCCTCGCTTCGCGAGGCACCCTCCCCCGCAGAGGGGGGAGGGTTGGACACAAAACAGGTCCACGCATGAACGCACCCGTCCTGAACACCCCCTACGACGTCGAGGCGATCCGGGCCGAGTTCCCGATCCTCGCCCAGAAGGTCTACGGCAAGCCCCTGGTCTATCTCGACAACGCGGCCTCGACGCAGAAGCCCCGCGCGGTGATCGACGCGATGGTGAACTGCATGGAGACGGGCTACGCCAACGTCCATCGCGGGCTGCACTTCATGGCGAACGCCGCCACGGAAGGGTTCGAGGGCGCGCGCGAGACCACGCGGCAGTTCCTCAACGCCGAGTCCACCGACGAGATCATCTTCACCCGCAACGCGACAGAGGCCTACAACCTCGTGGCCTCGTCGATGGGCTGGGCCGGGATGATCGGGGAGGGGGACGAGATCATCCTCTCGATCATGGAGCACCATTCCAACATCGTGCCCTGGCACTTTTTGCGGGAACGGCGCGGTGCGGTGATCAAGTGGGCACCTGTCGACGACGCGGGCAACTTCCTCGTCGAGGAATACGAAAAGCTGTTCACGCCGCGCACGAAGATGGTGGCGATCACCCACATGTCGAACGTGCTCGGCACGGTGACGCCGGCCGCCGAGATCGTCCGGATCGCCCATGCCCACGGCGTGCCGGTGCTCCTCGACGGCGCGCAGAGCGCGGTCCATGCGCCCATCGACGTGAAGGCGCTCGATTGCGACTTCTTCGTCTTCACCGGCCACAAGGTCTACGGACCCACCGGCATCGGCGTCCTCTACGGCAAGAAGGAATGGCTGGAGCGCCTGCCCCCCTACCAGGGCGGCGGCGAGATGATCCGCACGGTCAGCCAGGACGCGATCACCTACAACGACCCGCCGCACCGCTTCGAGGCCGGCACGCCGGCGATCATCGAGGCGGTGGGCCTCGGCGCCGCCCTGGAATTCATGATGGGCGTCGGCCGCGAGCGGATCGCCGCGCACGAGGCCGCGCTCCTCGCCTACGCGCAGGAGCGCCTCGGCGCGATGAATTCCGTGCGCCTCATCGGCACCGCCGCGGGCAAGGGCGGGGTCATCGCCTTCGAGATGAAGGGCGCGCACGCGCACGACATCGCCACGGTGATCGACCGCTACGGCGTCGCGATCCGGGCCGGCACCCACTGCGCGATGCCGCTGCTCACGCGCTTCGGCGCGACGTCCACCTGTCGCGCCTCCTTCGGCCTGTATAATACGACGCAGGAGGTGGACGTCCTCGCCGAGGCCCTGGCCAAGGCCGAGATGATGTTCGCCTGACGCATTCCGCCGGCGGCGCGGCGGTCGCGGCCGATCCGAGACGAGGACACACCCATGAGCGACGCAGCCATCACGGGCGGGGCCAACACCCCCACCATCGCGAGCGACTCGGCGATCCCGCCGGAGGAACTCGACCGCCTGACCGACGACATCGTGGTCGCGCTGAAGAGCGTCTACGATCCGGAGATTCCCGCCGACATCTACGAACTCGGCCTGATCTACAAGGTCGACATCGCCGACGACCGCAAGGTCGCCATCGACATGACCCTGACCGCGCCGGGCTGCCCCGTGGCCGGCGAGATGCCGGGCTGGGTCGAGACGGCGGTGGCCGCCGTGCCGGGCGTGCAATCCTGCGCCGTCACCATGGTGTTCGACCCGCCGTGGGACCAGAGCCGCATGTCCGACGAAGCGCGCGTCGCCCTCGACATGTGGTAGCGGCGCGCGCGGTCCGGCTCAGTCGGCCGGGCCTTCGCTCGCCAGATCCCGGCGGGCCGGTAGAGCAGGGCCTGCGGCTTCAGCGTCTCCGCCAGGAAGATGCAGGCCGGGGCCGGGGGCGCCTGTACGCTTCGACCTTCCGGGTCTGATCGATCCTCGTGGTGGAAGGCGAGGCGATCTCGACTCTCACGTCAGGTCGGCGCAGGCCCCGGATGCTGGGGCGGATCGCGGTGTCGGCCGTGGGGGGGAGGGCGGGTTTTTCCGCGCAACCGCGTGCCCGGGCTGACGATGAGATGCACCGTCGCCCGATCCTGCCGCCTGCCGGAGCCCACCGCATCCGCCCTGGTCGCGGCTCCTCCGCATCGACACGCTATCAGATCGCGACCTCCCATGCGCTTCGCATGGATGGACCCGCGCCCGCGCAATCCTTATCTTAACCGGGTTCAATCACCCTCACCCGCCCGGGCCTTGAACCCGGCTGTCGGAGAGACATCATGGCATCGAAGTTCAAGGTCCTGTCGCTGACCGACGCCGCGGCGACGCGCATCAAGGCGATCATCGCGGATGCGGACCGTCCGATCGCGGGCCTGCGGGTCGGCGTGAAGAATGGCGGCTGCGCCGGCATGTCCTACACCATGGAATACGCCGAGGCGCAGAAGCCCGGCGAGGACAAGGTCGAGGATCGCGGCGTCACCGTCTTCGTCGATCCGAAGGCGCTGCTGTTCCTGCTCGGCACGCAGATGGACTTCCAGACCAGCAAGCTGTCGTCCCAGTTCGTGTTCAACAACCCGAACCAGACCTCGGCCTGCGGCTGCGGCGAGTCCGTGGCGATCACGCCGGTGAACCCCGAGGCCGTCCACGCGGGTGCGTAACTCTCTCCGAGGGGAGACGTCTAAAACCGGACGACGCGTCGCGGCGGGCGCGGCGGCGGATCAGGCCACGTCCGAGAGATCCGGCGTCGTCTCGGTATCCGAGACCGTGCGGTTGCGCCCGTCGCGCTTGGCCTTGAACATGCACTGATCGGCCCGTTCCAGGAGCGAGACGGCGGTGTCGCCGGGCCGCGCCATCGCGAGCCCGAGCGAGATCGTGATCTTGCCGAGCGACTCGCCGGTGGAGCGTTTCACGAGTTCCCGACCCATGACGCTGGTCCGCACCATCTCGGCGATGGCATGGGCGGCCTGCCGGGTGGTGGCGGGCAGCAGCATGGCGAATTCCTCGCCGCCGAAGCGCGCGAGGATGGCGCGGCTCTTGATCTGCTCGCGCATGACCACGGCGACGAGGCGCAGGACCTGATCCCCGGTGATGTGCCCGTAGACGTCGTTGAAGCGCTTGAACGAATCGACGTCGATCACGATCAGGCAGGCCGGCTCGACCTCGGAGGCGCCCTGCACCAGCTTGCTCAGGCTGTCCTCGAAATGCTTGCGGTTCGACAGGCCCGTGAGCGGGTCGGTCAGGCTCTCCAGCCGCGTCGCCTCAAGGGTTTCGCGCAAGGCCTCGATCTCGTTGCGGCTCTCGCGCATCCGCGCCTCGAGGGTGCGGTTGTTGGCCGTGACCTCGCGCGTGGTCGCCACCAGGGCGGCGACCATCTTGTGCACGCTGGCCGGGCTCGGCGTAGTCCCATCGAGGTCGCGCGCCAGCGCGCCCAGGGATTCGCCGTACTGGGCGGTGGAACCGAGCGACAGGTCCAGAACCTCCATCACGCTGGTGATCTCCGACAGGACATTCGTGCTGGCGTGCTCGGTGGCCGCCGAGAGCCGGGTCGGGTCGAGATAGCTCTGGTAGAGGGTATCGATATCGCCGTCGGTCAGGCGCCCGGACGCGGCCGTGATCCGCTTCAGGGCGTCGTTCAGGTGCGGCTGCGTACCGGAGACGTAGGCGTACCAGACGGCGTAGGAGCGCGGCGTCGCCGACGACCCATAATCGCGCATCAGGGCATTGGCGCGCTCGGCGAGCGCGAAGCTCCGATCCCGATCGCCATGACTGCCGTCCATCGTCCGCCCAACCGTCCGGTTCTTCCGGGATCGGTCTCCGAACGGAGCGTTCCCGCGCTCGCGTAAGCTACGCGAGCGATCGTGGAGATGCGGTTAAGGCCCCCGCTCACTTCTCGGGCTTGATCACCGCCGGACGCAGGAGGAAGGCCGGGACGTGGGAGCCGAGACCGATCGGCGTCTCACCCTCGTCCTCGTCGCCGCGGCGACGGGGCGGACGACGCTCGTCCCGGGGCCGCTCGCGCTCGGCCGCGCGCTCGGGACGAGGCGCCCTCTGAGGCGCCGGAACCGTCGCGGGAGCCGCCTCGTGCCCGGCCGACTCCGACGCAGTCGAGGCGCCGCGCTCCGCGTTGCCGCGCCGCGCCTGGGACTTGCCGCGCGAGGAATTGTCCCCCGCGGCCTTGCCGCCACGGGCCTCCTGACGCCCCTCGCGCTTCGGGGAACGGCCTTCCGCCGTGCCATCGGACCTCGCGGCCCCGGACCTGGCTTCCTCGGACCAGCCACCCGCGCCGCCACGGATGCGGCGGCCGCTGCCGGCCTTGCCGCGATAGCGGGTCCGCGTGGACTCGCGCTCCTCGGAAGGCTCGGATTCCGGCACCGAGGCGAGATCGCCCTCCGCCCAGGGGATCGGCTGGCCGATCAGCGCCTCGATGGCGTGGAGCGAGCGCTCGTCGGCCCGGCTCACCAGGGTGAAGGCGTGGCCCGCGCGGCCCGCCCGCCCGGTGCGGCCGATGCGGTGGACGTAATCTTCCGGGTGATGCGGCACGTCGAAGTTGAAGACGTGGCTCACCGCCGGGATATCGAGGCCGCGCGCCGCCACGTCGCTCGCCACCAGCAGGGGCACCTCGCCGGAACGGAAACCGTCCAGCGCGATGGTGCGGGCGCGCTGGTCCATGTCGCCATGGAGGGCCGCGACGTTGAAGCCGTGGCTCGCCAGCGACTTCTGCAGCAGGGCGACGTCGCGCTTGCGGTTGCAGAAGATGATGCCGTTGTTGAGTTCGGCCTCGCCTCGGATGAGCCGGCGCAGGAGATCGCGCTTCTCGTGGCCCTCCGACGGCGTCGCCACCAGCTTCTGCACGATGGTTGCGGCCGTGGAGGCGGGGCGCGCCACCTCGATCCGCTGCGGCGTGTGCAAGAACATGTCGGCCAAGCGCTCGATCTCGGGCGGCATGGTCGCGGAGAAGAACAGGGTCTGGCGGGTGAAGGGCACCATCTTCACGATGCGCTCGATATCGGGGATGAACCCCATGTCGAGCATGCGGTCGGCCTCGTCGATGACGAGGAGTTCGACGCCCGTGAGAAGCAGCTTGCCGCGCTCGAAATGGTCGAGCAGCCGGCCCGGCGT
This sequence comes from Methylobacterium sp. J-068, assembly GCF_022829445.1. Lineage (GTDB taxonomy): Bacteria > Pseudomonadota > Alphaproteobacteria > Rhizobiales > Beijerinckiaceae > Methylobacterium. The sequence goes on from NZ_JAKSXY010000081.1 coordinate 65,932, forward strand.
CGCGATCAGCACGTCGGTGCCCCGCATCAGCTTGGCATCCTGCTCCGCGAAGGAGACGCCGCCGATGATCAGGGCCACGTTGAGCTTGTGGTTGATGCCGTAGCGATCGAAATTCTCGACCACCTGGGCGGCGAGCTCGCGCGTCGGCTCCAGGATCAGCGTGCGGGGCATGCGGGCGCGGGCGCGGCCGTTCTCCAGCAGCGTCAGCATCGGCAGCGTGAAGGCCGCCGTCTTGCCGGTGCCCGTCTGGGCGATGCCGAGCACGTCGCGGCGCGCCAGCACGTGGGGGATGGCCTGAGCCTGGATCGGCGTCGGCTCGGAATAGCCGGCCGCCGTGACGGCCTGAAGGACCTTGTCGCTCAATCCGAGGTCGGCAAAAGACATATTCTATGAGAACCGTTGCGCGCGGGAATGGACCAACCGGCGCGGAGTGCATCGACACGGCGACGGCTGGAGGAGGGGCGGCTTCGACACACGACCCGCCGCGCACACGCGTTGCGGGGACACTTAGAGCCCCGTGCCGGCTTGTCAATCGAGCCGGTGGCGCGCCGGGGATTTATCCACCCCGCGCGGCGGTCGGGCCCTGGCTTCGCGGCCCAAGGCCAAGCTCTCCTAGGTTCCTCGAACCCCAGAGGCTCTCGCCCAAGCTTTCAGCCGAGTTCTTGCCATCGCCACGCCCCGTACAGCACATTCCACCACACCACGAGCGTCGCTGCGGCGAAGGGGTTTGTCCGATGTCACACGGCATATCGACGATCCAGGAAGCGACCGCGGGCGGCGCCGTCCCCGACCCGCATCCGTGCGTGACGATCGAGCCCGGCTACGACGACCGCCTCATCAACGAGGACTCGGCCCTCGTGCCGGTCCTGTGCGCCGTGGTCCCGGCCCTCTCGAGTCTCGCCAACTTCTCGTGGTTCATCGGCGTCGCCCTCGGTTTTGCGAGCTACGTCGCCCTCATGCGTCGCGCGCGCGCGGTGTCGTGAGCGGCGATCCCGTGCGCATCCTCCTCATCAACCCGAACACCACGCCCGCCGTCACCGACCTCGTGGCGGACCATGTCCGGGGCCTCGTCGGCGGGGCGGCCGAGATCGTGGCCGTGACCGGGCGCTTCGGCGCCCGCTACATCGCGAGCCGGGCGGCCTCGGCCATCGCCGGGCACGCCGCCCTCGATGCCCTCGCCGAACACGTCGCGGGGGCCGATGCCGTCTACCTCGCCTGCTTCGGCGATCCGGGCCTCGCCGCCCTGCGCGAGGTCTCGCCGGTGCCGGTGGTGGGCATGGCCGAGGCCGCGTGCCGGGCCGCCTGTGCCGAGGGCCGGCGCTTCGCCATCGTCACCGGAGGCGCCCTGTGGGGGCCGATGCTGACGGAGTTCGTGGCGACCCTCGGCCTCGCCGACCGCTTGAGCGGCGTGCGTACCGTCGCGCCGACGGGAGGCGAGATCGCCGCCGACCCCGAGGCGGCGCTGGGGCTTCTCGCGGCGGCCTGCACCGCCTGCGCCGAGGCGGACGGCGCGGAAGCCGTGATCCTCGGCGGCGCGGCCCTCGCCGGCCTCGCCGCGCGGATCCAGCCCCGCGTTCCGGTGCCGGTCCTGTGCTCGGTGGAAGCCGGCACCCGTGCCGTGCTCGCGGCCGCCGGGGCGCGTGCCGGAGGAGGCGGCCCGCGCGGCACGGCGCCCACCCTCGCGAGCGTTGGCCTGTCCCCGGCCCTCGCGGCCCTGCTCGCAGGCACCTGACCACGCCACTTTGCAATGCAAAAAAACCTCTTGCATCCGCTTTGCGGCTCAAGATACTTTGCATCATAGAGTTCATGTGGGGGAGGGCGGCTTGGGCGATCTGGACAGGACCTCCGGTCCGAACAGGGCCTCCGATCTCAACCGAGCCCTGGCCGACATCGTCGCGATCCGCTCGCAACTGGTGCGCGGCACGGCGTTCAGCGGCTACGGGCCGGCGGCCTTCGCCGCCACCGCCGGGCTCGCCCTCGCCACCGCCCTGAGTCAGACGCTCCTCCTCGACGACCCGGATGCCCGGCCGCTGGTCTTCTTCGGCGCCTGGATCGCCACGGCCGTCGTGGCGCTCGGCCTGATCGGCGCGGAGATGCGGGCCCGCGCCCGGCGCCAGACGGGCGGCCTCGGCGACGGGATGATCCACGATGCCGTCGAGCAGTTCCTGCCGGCGGGAGCCGCCGGGGCGCTGCTGGCCCTGGTGCTGGCGCGGGTCTCGCCCGAGAACCTGTGGCTGCTGCCCGGCCTTTGGCAGGTGCTGGTCAGCCTCGGAATCTTCGCCGGCGTCCGGGTCATGCCGCGCGGGGTCGCCCTGGTGGGCGCCTGGTACCTCGTCGCCGGCCTCGCGGTGCTGGTGATGACGGGGGAGAGCCGCTCTCTCTCGCCCTGGGCGATGGGGGTGCCCTTCGCCATCGGCCAGGGCCTGATGACCCTGGTGATCCGCGCCGCCTCGGAGACCGACCATGCCCAAAGGTGAGACGCGCGAGGCGGAAGCCGCGCCCTTCGCCTATGACGGGCTCGACCGGGTGATCCACGAGAAGGCCCGCCTCGGCCTCCTGACTTCGCTGATCGCCCATCCGAAGGGGCTCGCCTTCGCCGACCTGAAGCAGCTCTGCGGCCTCACCGACGGCAATCTGAGCCGCCACCTCCAAGTGCTGCAGGAGGCAGGACTCGTCGAGATCCGCAAGGGCTACGACGGCAACCGGCCCCAGACCACCTGCGGCCTCACGCCGGCCGGGCGCCGGCGCTTCCTCGACTATCTCGCGGTGCTGGAACGGGTGGTGCGCGACGCGGCCGGGGCGGCCGAGGATGCGCGGGAGATCGCGGAAGGCCTCGGCCAAGTGCAACAGCATAGAGCTCAGTCGGCATAGCGTTCAGCCGGCGTAACGCCGACACGATTCCCACACCCCACGACACCCGAGAACCGTCCTTCGCTCGCCAGGGAACTCTACAATGCAAAGCGCTTTGCAATCCGGTCTGCATGTCGGCATCATCATGGACGGCAACGGCCGCTGGGCGACGGCGCGCGGCCTACCGCGGGTCTTCGGCCACAGGGCCGGGGTGGCGGCGACCCGGCGGGTCGTGGAGGCGGCGCCGGCCCAGGGCATCGGCACGCTGACGCTCTACGCCTTCTCCAGCGACAACTGGCGCCGGCCGCAGGACGAGGTGGGCGCGCTGATGGGCCTCCTGCGGCGCTACCTGCGCGAGGAGGCGGAGCGCCTCGCCGGGGCGGGGGTGCGCCTCGACGTGATCGGCCGGCGCGACCGCCTGCCCGAGGGCGTCGCCGAGGCCATCGGGCAGGCGGAGGCCATGACGGCGGCGGGCACCGTCCTGCACCTGCGCATCGCGATCGACTATTCCGCCCGTGCGGCGATCCTGGCGGCGGCCGCCGCGCTGGCGGGCCACGGCGCGCCGGCGGATGCCGGCGCCCCCTCGGCCGCCGCGTTCGGCCACCTGGTCAGCGGTGGCCCCGTCCCCGACGTCGACCTCGTCATCCGCACCAGCGGCGAGCAGCGCCTCTCGGACTTCCTGCTCTGGGAAAGCGCTTATGCGGAGTTGCACTTCACGCAAGCGCACTGGCCGGATTTCGACGCGGACGCCCTCGCCGCCGCGCTCCGCGCCTTCGCCGGCCGGGAACGCCGCTTCGGCGGCCTCGCCAGGCCCGCCAGGGCCGCCTGAGACGGCCCGATCCCTCCCGTTCCCGACCTTCGAGGAGAGCCAGCATGCGGATCCTGCTCGTCAACGTGCCCCATCCCGCCATCGGCAGTCGGATCCCGGACGATCATCTGCCGCCCCTCGGCCTGCTCGCGGTGGGCGGCCCGCTCATCGACGACGGTCACACCGTCCGCCTCATCGACGGCGAGTTCGGACCTGCGGCGACCGGGGACCTCGCCGCCGAGGCGGTGGCCTGGCATCCGGACGCGGTGCTGTTCGGGCATTCGGGCTCGACCTCGGGCCATCCGGTCATCGCGGAGGTGGCGGCCGCGATCGCCATCGCCTTGCCGGGGACGCCCGTCGTCTATGGTGGCGTGTTCCCTACCTATCACTGGCGCGAGATCCTGCGCGAGGAGCCTCATGTCACGGCCATCGTGCGCGGGGAGGGCGAGGAGACGGCCCGCCGCCTGATGGCGGCCCTGGCGGCAGGGACGTCCCTCGACGCCGTGCCGGGCATCGCCTTCCGGGACGAGGCGGGTCCTTGGGCCACGCCGGACGCGGCGGTGATCCGCGACATCGACGCCTACCGGGTCGGCTGGGAACTCATCGACCATGCCCGATACAGCTATTGGGGCGGCCTGCAGGCCGTGGTGGTGCAGTTCTCGCGCGGCTGCCCGCACCTCTGCAACTATTGCGGCCAGCGCGGATTCTGGACCCGCTGGCGCCATCGCGATCCGATCCGCTTCGCCTGGGAACTCGCGCGCCTTCACCGCGAGCACGGCGTGCGGGTGATCAACTTCGCCGACGAGAATCCCACGGTGTCACGGAAAGCGTGGCGGATCTTCCTGGAGGCCCTGATCGCCGAGGAGGTCGACCTGATCCTGGTGGGCTCCACCCGCGCCGACGACATCGTGCGCGACGCCGACATCCTCCACCTCTACAAGCGGGCAGGCTGGGCGCGCTTCCTGCTCGGGCTCGAGAGCACGGTCGAGGCCACGCTCGCGCGCATCCGCAAGGGCGCGACGACGACCACCGACCGCGAGGCGATCCGCCTCCTGCGCCGGCACGGCATCCTCTCGATGGCGACCTGGGTGGTGGGCTTCGAGGAGGAGACCGACCGTGACTACTGGCGCGGCCTGCGCCAGCTCCTGTCCTACGATCCCGACCAGATCCAGATGCTCTACGTGACGCCCCACCGCTGGACGCCGTACTTTCGGCTGGCCGCGGGGCGCCGGGTGATCCAGACCGACCGGCGGCGCTGGGACTACAAGCACCAGGTGCTGGCGACCCGGCACATGCCGCCCTGGCGCGTGCTGCTATGGTTCAAGTTCATCGAACTCGCCGTCCAGGGCCGGCCGAGGGCGCTGGCCCGGGTCCTCCTTCACCCCGATCAGGGTCTGCGCCACGCCATGCGCTGGTACACCCGCATGGGCCGGCGGGTCTGGTCGCACGAGATCCTCGGCTTCCTGCGCGATCCGCTGGTGCAGGACGGCCCGAGCGTCGCCGCCTTCTGGGGGCAGCCGCAGGAGGCGGAGGAGGAATCGATGCGGGCGATGCGCGCCGAGCGCCCGGTCGAGACCTGCCTCAGCGTCTGAGGCCGGCCGCCGTGCAGGGGTCGAGGGTGGTGCGGGCGGCCGCCTCGCCGATGGAACCCGTGGTCTCCGGATCGAGCTGCCCCGCGCGTGCCTCGCGCTGGCGCAGGCTCGCGGGCTCCACGACGCGCGAGAGGTACTGCGTCGCGCCGAGAGCGACGAGGCCGACCGCCAGGCACAGCTTGATAGTCCAGGGCAGCAGGGTGGAAGGCCGCCGGGGCGCGGGCACCTCCTCGTCAAGGGCGTCGCCGTCACGGGGCGTCTCGATGAAGCGGCTGGGAGGGAGCATGGCAGGCGCGATCGGTCGGTGCGGCGGCCCGGGAGGGACGACCCGGAATCGATCTTCCGCCATCAGGGTTAAGGACGCCTTGTCGCGCCCGCCCGGACGCGGGCTGCATTAAAACGTAACGGTACCCGCGTTCGCCGCAGGATTTTTCCAAGTTCCGAGGCGGGGAGAAAAGAGCAAGCGAGGTCTTGAATTCGCTCACCGCTGCACAAGGCTGAAATCCCCCGATGATCACGCAAATGTGCGTCAAGGCACCGACGAGCGCGCATTGGGGTGAACTCCAGCTAACCTTTACCCTTCCTTGACTTCTGAGGCGGTAACAGATGGCCTTGTTGCAGGAAAGCGACAGACCTCGCGGCGGCCAGGGACTACAAGCGCGCCGGCTCTCGCCAACCAGGACCAGGTAAAAATGAAAAGACTGATTCTCGCCTCCACCGCGCTCGCCGGTCTGACCGCTGTCGCTTCGGCCGCCGATCTTCCGCGCCGCGCAGCCCCGCCGGTGTTCGTGCCGGTGCCGGTGTTCACCTGGACCGGCTTCTACGCCGGTTTCAACGCCGGTTACGGCTTCGGCACGGGCAACGACAACAAGGGCCCGACCACCATCGTCGCCAACTCCCCGATCTTCCTCGGTACGGCGGCCAGCCCGCTGGTCGGCGGTCGCGGCGCCGGCGCCTTCGGCGGCCGTGACTCGAACGAAGGCTTCGTCGGCGGTGGCCAGATCGGCTACAACTACCAGTTCACCCCGGGCTCCGGCTTCGTGGTCGGCGTCGAGGCCGACGCCCAGTACGCCGATTTCGGCCGTAGCCGGAACCGCTACTCCAACATCGTCGGCGTGCTGAACCCCGACCTGACCGCCGTCAACCCGAACGGCCTGTCGGGCCTCGACTACTTCGGCACCGTGCGCGGCCGCCTCGGCTACGCCTTCGACCGCACCCTCGTGTACGGCACCGGCGGCTTCGCCTATGGCGGCGGCGGCGGCTCCGATTTCGGCCTGCCCAACAGCAGCCGCAACGACTTCCGCACCGGCTGGACCGCCGGCGGCGGCATCGAGTACGCCCTGCCCACCGACTCGTTCCTGAACTTCTTCAAGTCCTCGGCCGTGACGCTGAAGGTCGAAGGCCTGTACGTGAACCTCGACCGCGACAACGCCAACAA
>NZ_JAKSXY010000046.1 GCF_022829445.1 Methylobacterium sp. J-068
TTCAAGTCCTCGGCCGTGACGCTGAAGGTCGAAGGCCTGTACGTGAACCTCGACCGCGACAACGCCAACAACGGCGTGTTCGCGTACTCGAACTCCACCGGCCAGACCTACCGCATCAACACCAACTACGCGACCGCCACCTCGGGCTACACCAACCGCCGCTCCGACGAGTTCGTCGTCGTCCGCGCCGGCGTGAACTACAAGTTCGGCTCGTACTAAGCCGAACCCGGACCGTCTCGCGGGGCCGTCACGGCCGCGCGGGACGTCAGGCGAAGCCCAAATCCGCCATCCCGAAGGGATCAGACGGATTTGGGATGACAGAAAAAAAGCCCGGCCGCTTCGCGGCCGGGCTTTTTCCGTATGGGTCCTGCGTCGTGGCGGTCCCACAGTTACGAACCCGATGCGTTCAGCATCCCCTGAACGCATCGGGTCGACTCGGTTCAGATATCGAGCTCGGCCCCATCCGCGAAGGCGGCGCGCTCGGAGATGAAGGTGAAGCGGGCCTCCGGCTTGTTCCCCATCAGCCGCTCCACCGCGTCGCCCGTGGAAGCGCGTGCCTCGTCGAGCACCTCGACCCGCAGGAGCGTGCGCTTCTTCGGGTCCATCGTGGTCTCCTTCAACTGCGCCGGCATCATCTCGCCGAGGCCCTTGAAGCGGCCGATCTCGACCTTGCCGTTCTTGAACACCGTCCGGATCAGCTGCGCCTTGTGGTCGTCGTCGCGGGCATAGGCCGTCTTGGCGCCCTGGCTGATGCGGTAGAGGGGCGGGATCGCGAGGTAGAGATGCCCCCGGTCGATGAGCTTGGGCATCTGCCGGTAGAAGAAGGTGATGAGCAGCGAGGCGATGTGGGCCCCGTCCACGTCGGCATCCGTCATGATGATGACCTTCTCGTAGCGAAGGTCCTCCGAGCGGTAGCCCGCGCCCGTGCCGCAGCCGAGCGCCTGGGTCAGGTCGGAGATGAGCTGGTTGGCCCCGAGCTTGTCGCGGCTCGCCGAGGCCACGTTGAGGATCTTGCCCCGCAGCGGGAGGATCGCCTGGGTGGCGCGGTCCCGCGCCTGCTTGGCGGAGCCGCCGGCCGAGTCGCCCTCGACGATGAAGATCTCGGAGCCGGCCATGCCCGCCTTGGAGCAATCGGCGAGCTTGCCCGGCAGCCGCAGCTTGCGGGTGGCGGATTTGCGCGCGACCTCCTTTTCCTGGCGGCGGCGCAGGCGCTCCTCCGCCCGGTCGATCACCCAGTCGAGGAGCTTGTTGGCCTGGGCCGGGGAGGCGGCGAGCCAGTGGTCGAAGGCGTCGCGGATCGCGGTCTCGACGATGCGCGACGCCTCGACGGTGGCGAGCTTGTCCTTGGTCTGGCCCTGGAACTCGGGCTCGCGGATGAACACGGACAGCATCGAGGCACAGGTCGCCATGACGTCGTCGGTGGTCACGGCCGTCATGCGCTTGGCTTGGCCGACGCGCTCGGCGTGCTCGCGCAGGGCCCGCAGCAGGGCGACGCGCAGGCCGCTCTCGTGGGTGCCGCCCTCGGCGGTCGGAATCGTGTTGCAGTAGGAGGCCGAGACGCCGTCGTCGGCGACCATCCAGGCCACCGCCCATTCGAGCGATCCGTGGCCGCCGGGCTTCGTGATCTTGCCTGAGAAGATCGCGTCGGTGACGAGGTCCTTGCCCTCCAAGTCACGGGCCAGATAATCGCGAAGCCCCCCGGGGAAGCGGTGCACGGTCTCGGCCGGCACGTCGTCCATGCCCTCGAGCAGTGCGGGCGCGCAGCGCCAGCGGATCTCGACGCCGCCGAACAGGTAGGCCTTGGAGCGCGCCATCTTGAACAGGCGGCGCGGATCGAATTTCAGGGCGCCGAAGATCTGGGCGTCGGGGTGGAAGCGCACCCGCGTGCCGCGCCGGTTCTGCACCCGGCCCACGGTCTCCAGCGGCCCCTGCACGTGCCCGCGCGAGAAGGTCTGGCGATAGAGGGTCTGCGCGCGCGCGACCTCGACCTCGAGTTCGTCCGAGAGGGCGTTGACGACGGAGATGCCCACCCCGTGCAGGCCGCCCGAGGTCTCGTAGACCTTCGAGTCGAACTTACCCCCCGCGTGCAGGATGGTCATGATGACCTCCAGGGCCGACTTGTTCGGGTATTTCGGGTGCGGGTCGACGGGGATGCCGCGGCCGTTGTCGGTCACGATCAGGTGGCCGCTCTCCTCCAGCTCCACCTCGATGAAGCTGGCATGTCCCGCCACCGCCTCGTCCATGGAATTGTCGATCACCTCGGCGAAGAGGTGGTGCAGGGCGCGCTCGTCGGTGCCGCCGATATACATGCCGGGGCGGCGGCGCACCGGCTCCAGCCCCTCCAGCACCTCGATGGCGGAGGCGTCGTAACCGTCCTCGGCCGAGGTGACGGGCGCCAGCGGCGTCACGGCGGCGTCGAGCTTGCGCCGCTCGGCGGGCTTCGGCGGCGGCGCCTTGCCACCCGCGAAGAGGTCGCGCGCGGGGTCGCTCACCGGAGCGCCCCGAGCGGGAACTGGCACGGCCGCGGGCTTCGCGGACCGGATCGCAGAGGGAGACCGTGCAGCATTCGCCTTCATCCTCTGACCATACCGGAACAAACCGGAAACAGAAAGGGGTTCCCGCAGCCTGGAGCAGGGGAACGCACCCCCCGCCGCGCAGGGCGAACCACCCCATGACATGGTATGGGGGTGGTTAAGAAGGCCTGACGATGACGCGATGCGTTTTCACCGCGCCGCCTCAGGTGCCGACGCGGCCGCCCCCGTGCCGGGTGATCGCCACGAGGGCCGGGCGCGGCGGCATGCCCGCGTCGAAATCGGGCCAGCGGGTGGCGGGCGCCTCGAAGGTGGCGGGCACCGCCTTCGGATCCTCCTCGTCGGCCTCGCCGGGATGCTGCACGGCGACGAAGAAGGTGGTGTCGTCGGGCGTGAAGTAGGGGCCGCACATCTCGGCTCCGAGGGGCACGCGGAAGAAGTGCTTGCCCGTGCCCCGCCCGGGCCCCTCCGTCTCCATCGCCCAGATGCCGTCGTTGCGGCCCGTGCGCGAGGGCGCGTTGCCGTCCGTGGCGACCCAGAGCCGGCCGAGGCCGTCGACCGCGCAATTGTCGGGCATGCCGAACCAGCCGTCCTTCGTGGTAGCCGACGAGAAGGTGGCGCCGACGGCCGCGATGCCCGGATCGCCGCAGCGGACCAGGATCTCCCAGGTGAAGCCCGTGGCGGCATGGTCGCCCTCGTCGGGGGTCAGTTCGACGATGTGGCCGAAGCGGTTGTCGGCGCGCGGGTTCGCGGCATCGACCTTATCCCCCGTGCGCTTCCCGTTGTTGGTGAGCATCACGTAGACCTTGCCGGTCTTCGGGTTGGCCTCGACGTCCTCGGGCCGGTCCATCTTGGTGGCGCCGAGCCGGTCGGCGGCGAGCCGCGCGCCGATGACCACGTCCGCTTTGGTCCGGAAGCCGTTCTCCGGCGTCAGCGGCCCCTGTCCGAACACCAGCGGCATCCAGGTCCCGCGCCCGTCCGCGTCGAAGCGGGCGACGTGCAGCGTGCCGGAATCGAGGAGGTCGCGGTCGCCGCTGTCGGCGCGGCCCGTGGTGACGAACTTGTAGACGTAATCGAAGCGCTCGTCGTCGCCCTGGTAGATCACGTAGCGGCCGTCCCGCGCGACGATGCCGGCCGCGCCCTCGTGCTTGAAGCGGCCGAGCGCCGTGCGCTTCTTCGGGACGGAGGTCGGGTCGAACGGGTCGATCTCCACCACCCAGCCGAAGCGGTTGGGCTCGTTGGGCTCCTTGGAGACGTCGAAGCGCTCGTGGAAGCGGCCCCAGGCATAGGCGTTGGCCGGCAGGTTGAAGCGCTTGTGGTTGGCGGCCTCGGGCGAGTCCTTCGCCAGGGAGCCCGAGAAGTAGTAGTTGATGTTCTCCTCGCAGGTCAGCCACGTGCCCCACGGCGTGGTGCCGCCGGCGCAGTTGTTGATCATGCCGAGCACGGCGCGCCCCGTGGGGTCGGCGGCCGTCCTCACCCGGTCCGTGCCGGCGGCCGGGCCCGTCAGCACCATCGGTGTCCCGGCCGTGATGCGGCGGGCGTACTTCGAATCCGGCACCACGGCCCACTTGCCGTCCGTGCGGCGGATCTCGATCACCGAGCCGCCATGGGCCGCCATCTCGATCTCGACGAGGTCGCGGGTCATGCCCTGGAAGGCGACCGACTTGATGTCCTGGCGCCCGAGGCCGGGGAACATCAGTTCCTCGTTGGTGTATTCGTGGTTGACCACGAGCAAGCCGTGCGCCGCCGGATCGGTCGCGCCCGGTATCGGAAAGTAGCCCACGAAGTCGTTGTTGTAGCCGAATTGCTGGCCCTGCGCCGCGGCCGACTGATTGTGCGGATCGAAGGCCGGCGCGCCGGGCAGCACGGGATCGCCCCAGCGGATCAGGATCTCGGCATCGTGCCCGGCGGCGACGCGATGATGCGCGTCCGAACCCGCCTCGACTTCCGCGAAGGGGAAGCGCGTGGCGGCCCCGGATCCCTCGGCGCCAGAGGCGTCGTTCCTCGATGAGGCCCCGGCCGCCAGGGCGCGCGGCGTCACCACGGCGGCGATCGCACCGACGCCGAGCAGGCCGCGCAGGAGGTCGCGCCGGTCGAAGCGCGCCGCCACCACGTCGCCGAAGGTCGGGTTGGCACTGGCGTTCGAGCCGGCATCCTCGGCGTCTTCCGCCGCCTGGGAGCGGGTTCGCGTCGGCTCGTTCATGACTCAAGGTCCGGCTGTCGTGAGGGGCTGGAAACCCGTCTCGCTAGCGGCCGCGCATGGCACCGGTGTGACAGGTCCGTCCCGGCCGGTCCCGGGCCGCGCCGGGAGGATGCCCCCCTCGCCGATGTCGGCGGTGCGGGTGCGCCCCCCCGCCTTCGAGCGGCACCATGAGATCCGCCGGGCAGCGGTCGGCCCGGCGGCGGTCGCCGATCTCGTTCTGGCGGATGCCCGGCGGGGCCCGCCTCACGCCTTCTTGCGCGCGGCGGTGCCGGATTTGGCGGCGGCCGGCTCTTCAGCCGAGGCCGTGGCCTTCTTCGCGGGCGCCTTCCTGACGGCGGGTTTGGACGCCGGCGCCTCACCGTCCGGCGCCTCGGCCGCCGAAGCCTTCTTGGCAGGTGGCTTCTTGGCAGGCGGCTTCTTGGCAGGCGCTTTCTTGGCAGGCGCCGTCTTGGCCGCTCCCGTCTTGGCCGCCCCCGCCTTGCGCGCCGGAGCCTTCTTCTTGGAGCCGCCCGCGGCTTCCCGCGCCGCGATCAGTTCGAGCGCCTGGGGCAGGTCGACCGCCTCGGCCGCCATGGTTTTCGGCAGCGTCGCGTTGGTGGTGCCGTCGGTGACGTAGGGGCCGTACTTGCCCGACTTCACCACGATGGGCTTGCCCGTTTCCGGGTGCTCGCCGAGGGCGCGACCCGGATCGGCCGCCGGCCCGCGTCGGCCGCCGCCCTGCTCCTTGGCCACGATGAGGTCGATGGCCCGGTTGGCGCCGATCTCCAGCACGTCGTCGTCGCGGCCGAGATTCGCGTACATCTTGCCGTGCTGCACGTAGGGTCCGAAGCGGCCGAGATTGGCCAGGATCGGCTCGCCGGTCTCGGGGTGCTTGGCCACCTCGCGCGGCAGCGCGAGCAGCTTCAGCGCCATCTCCAGGTCGACGGAGGACGGGCTGGTGCCCTTCGGGATCGAGGAGCGCTTGGGCTTGGCCGCGTCCTTCTCGGCGGATGCCTCGCCCAGCTGGACGAAGGGGCCGAAGCGACCGTCGCGGACCGTCACCGGCAGCCCGCTGGCCGGGTCGTTGCCGAGCACACGCGTGCCGGGCTGGCCGCCATTCTCCGACGAGCCCTCGCCGTCGCCCTCGACGCCGGAGGCGGCGAGCTGGCGGGTGTACTTGCACTCGGGATAGTTCGAGCAGCCCACGAAGGCACCGAACTTGCCGAGCTTCAGCGAGAGCTGGCCCGAGCCACAGGTCGGGCAGGTGCGCGGGTTCGAGCCGTCCGCCTTCTCGGGGAAGATGTGGGCCCCGAGCAGGTCGTTGAGAGCGTCGAGCACCTCGGTGACGCGCAGTTCCTTGGTGCCGGAGATCGCGGCGGAGAAGTCGCGCCAGAAATCGCGCAGGACCTCGCGCCAGTCGATCTCGGCGTTCGAGACCCGGTCGAGCTGCGTCTCGAGGTCGGCGGTGAAGTCGTACTCGACGTAGCGCTTGAAGAAGCTCTCGAGGAAGCCCGTGACGAGGCGGCCCTTGTCCTCGGCCACCAGCCGCTTCTTGTCGATCCGCACGTATTCACGGTCGCGCAGGGTCTGGAGCACGGCGGCGTAGGTGGAGGGCCGGCCGATGCCGAGCTCCTCCATGCGCTTGACGAGGCTGGCCTCGGAGTAGCGCGGCGGCGGCTCGGTGAAGTGCTGCGTCGAGGCGATGCGCTCGCGCTTCAACGGATCGCCGGCCGTCATCGGCGGCAGGCGGCGGCCGTCCTCGTCCTCCTCGTCGTCCTTGCCCTCCTGGTACAGGGTGAGGAAGCCGTCGAACTTCACCACCTGGCCGGTGGCGCGCAGCTCCAGCCTGCGCGGGCCGACCTGGGCGACCACGTCGACCGTCGTGCGCTCCAGCTCGGCCGATTCCATCTGGCTCGCCACCGTGCGGGTCCAGATCAGCTCGTAGAGCCGGGCCTGTTCGGCATCGACGGTGCGGGCCACCGTCTTCGGCAGGCGGCTCATGTCGGTGGGCCGCACGGCCTCGTGCGCCTCCTGGGCGTTCTTGGCCTTGACGCTGTACTTGCGCGGCGCACCCGGCAGATAGCGCTCGCCGTATTCCCGGGCGACGACCCGGCGCACGTCCTGGATGGCCTCGGGCGCCATGTCGACGCCGTCGGTCCGCATGTAGGTGATGAGACCCACCGTCTCGCCGTCGATCTCGACGCCCTCGTAGAGCTTCTGCGCCGCCCGCATGGTCTGGGCCGGCGCCATCCCGAGCTTTCGCGAGGCTTCCTGCTGCAGGGTCGAGGTCGTGAAGGGCGGGGCGGGGTGGCGCTTGGCGGGCTTGGCCTCGACGCTGCCCACCTGGAAGGTGGCCAGTTCGAGGTCGCGCCTGAACGCCGCCGCCTCGTCGCCGGTGCCCACGTCCAAGCGCTGGATGCGCTTGCCGTCGGCGCCCGTCAGGCGGGCCTCGAAGCTGGCGCCGTTCTCCGTCACCAGGGTCGCCACCAGCGACCAGTACTCGCGCGGCTTGAAGAGCTCGATCTCGCGCTCGCGCTCGCAGACGAGGCGCAAGGCCACGGATTGGACGCGGCCCGCCGAGCGGGCCCCGGGCAGCTTGCGCCACAGGACGGGCGAGAGGTTGAAGCCGACGAGGTAGTCGAGCGCGCGCCGGGCCAGGTAGGCGTCGACCAGGGCCTGGTCGATCTGCCGGGGCTGGCGCATGGCGGTCTCGACCGCCGCCTTGGTGATGGCGTTGAAGGTGACGCGCTCCACCGGCATGCCCTTGAGGGCGCGCCGCGCCGTCAGCGCCTCGACCACGTGCCAGGAGATCGCCTCGCCCTCGCGATCCGGGTCGGTCGCGAGAATCAGTCCGTCGGCGCCCTTGAGCGCCTTGACGATGTCCGAGACGCGCTTCGATCCCCGGTCGTCGAGTTCCCACAGCATGTGGAAGTCCGCCTCCGGATCGACGGAGCCGTCCTTGGCGGGAAGGTCGCGGATATGGCCGAACGAGGCGAGCACCTCGTAGTCGCGACCGAGATACTTGTTGATCGTCTTGGCCTTGGCCGGCGACTCGACGACGACGACTTTCATGTGCGAATTCTAGCCTCTCGTCAGAGCCTGACCCGCAGCAACGATCGGTGGAAGATTGTGCGGGAGGCGCCGCGGCCCCTGTCAGGGAGGGCCGGCGCGGGGGAGAAGTGGGTCAAGCCCAGGGGGATGTCAAATGACCTCCCCCCGGACAGGGGCCTTACACCCGCCTGGCGAAGCTCAGGGCCGCGTCGAGGGCACCGTTCAGGGAGGTCACCAGCACGTCGGCCGAGAGGGTCCGGCGCAGGCGGTCGATCGAGGCGGGATCGCGCTCGCGCCAGAACCCGACCAGGACCTTGACGCCCGGGATCATCCGGCGCGCCTGGCGCACGTTGAGCCGGATCTGCGACAGGCTGACGGGTTCGAGATAGGAGAAGCAGACCAGCGCGATGCCGGAGAGGTCCGCCGGTCGCTCGCCCCGGCGCAGGTCCGCCATGGACACGACCTCGGCCGAGAGGCCGTGCCGGCCGAGGATCTGCCCGAGCATCGCCGTCGCCGCCTCGTCGAACGGGCCGCGGCTGGAGACGCAGAGCACCGGCCGGGTCGCCTGCCAGCGCGGCGGGAGATCGCCCGGACGCATCACCACGGCGGCGATCTGCCGGTCCGGGCCGATGGCCGCGAAAGCGGCGGACGTCTCGGAATTGCCCGACGACGCGGTTCCGGAGCCGACCTTGCGACCCACGGGCACGGTCCCGAGGCGCGCCACCACCGTCCGCAAGGCCGTGCCGACCTCGTCCTGGCGCGCGCGATCGAGGGTGCCGCGCGACAGGTCTTCCTGCGCCATCAGGAGGCCCGCCAGCACGACCTCGTCGTAATAGGTCACCAGCGCGCGGGCCTTGAGGAACATCCGGCCCTGGTCGATGGCCTCGGCCGGATCACCCGCCAGCATGCGCTGGTAGAAGATCTCGGGCGGCGACAGCGCCGGTCGGTCGCCGAGGATCACGTCGAGGAACCACAGCCTCTCGATGTGCCGCCCCAGCACCACGAGGCAGACGGTGATGGGGGTCGCGAGGACGAGGCCGATCGGTCCCCACAGAAAGGCCCAGAGGGTGGCCGCCAGGATCACCGCGATGGGGGAGAGGCCGGTGGAATGGCCGTAGAGCAGCGGCTCGACGACGTGGCCGGCGATGGGCTCGACCACGAGGAACAGGGCGGCGGTGGCGATCATCATGCTCCAGCCCGGATCGACGGCCGCCGCCACGACGAGGGGCAGCAGGGCGCTGATCGCCGCGCCGATATAGGGCACGAAGCGCATGATCGCGGCGAGCACGCCGAACAGGATCGGATTCGGCACGCCGATCCACCAGAGCCCGAAGCCGATGACGAGGCCGAAGGCGATGTTGAGCACGAGCTGGGCGAGGAAGAACCGGCTGAGGCGCGCCACCGCGTCGTCGATGGCCGCCGTGGTCCGGCGCAGGTCGCCCGAGCCCGCGAGCCGGATCGCGCGGTTCCGCAGGTCCTCCCGCTGCAGCAGGATGAAGATCGTGAAGATGAGGATCAGGCCGGTGGTGGCCAGCGGGTGCAGGATCGGGGCGGCGAAGGTGCCGAGGGTGCCGAGCAGGCCCGCCTTCTCGGCCGCGATCTGAACGTGGAGGGGGTGACCGAGGGTGCCGGCGCTGCCTTCCGGCGCCCGCGACGTCAGGTCCGGCTGCAGTTCGGTTCCGAGATCCTGCACCATGTCGATCATGCGGGAGAGCGTGCCGCTGCCGGCGGTCGCTTCCTTCAGGGAGGCGATCTTCTCGCGCATCGTGACCTGGTAGCGCGGCAGGTCGGAGGCGAGCTGCGCCGCCTCGTTGGCGATCAGGAGGGCGACGCCGAGGAGCGCCCCGAAGGCGGTGAGCACCACGACCAGGACCGCGAGGGCGCGCGGCACCCGGATGCGCCGCAGGAGCCGCACGCCCGGCACGAGCACGAAGCTCAGCAGGATCGCCAGGGTCACGGGAACGAAGATGTCGCGCCCGAGATACAGGGCCGCCGCGATGGTGATGACGAGAAGGCAGGAGGCCAGGGTCGTGAAGACCGGCATCGCCTGCCGCAGGAGGCGGGCGGTGATGGGATCGTCGCTCATGGGAATCTTGAGGTCTCGTCAGGGTGAGCGACGCGCGGGCCCGGCGACGCGCGCGTCGGGCGAGGCGTCGGGAGCGACGGGGTTCGGATCGGGCGCGGCGCGCCCCGCCGCGCTCAGGCGACGGCCGGCGCCTGCGGCCCGACGGCGGCGTTGATCTGGGTCAGCAGCTTGGAGAAGTCGACGGGCTTCGGGTGATAGTCGTTGCAGCCCGCCTGGATCGCCTTGTCGCGATCGCCCGACATCGCGTGCGCGGTGAGGGCGATGATCGGGATGCCCTGCGTGTCGCTCCCGGATTTCAGAACCCGCGCGGCCGACCAGCCGTCGAGGATCGGCAGGTTCATGTCGAGGAGGATGACGTCCGGTCGCCCGGTCCGCGCCTGCTGCACGCCGGACTCGCCGTCATGGGCGAGGATGACGTCGTAGCCGCGCCGCTTCAGCCGGCGGGACAGGAAGTCCCAGATCTCCTCGTGATCTTCCACCAGCAGGATCTTCGCCATCGCCCCTGAACCTCTCGATCGTCGCCAGTCCCGGTCAGCCCGACCAAGCCCTGGCCCCCGAGCAAGACACGTGCGCGGGGCGTGCTGAGAACGCACGACGAAGCGGAACGGTCCATGGCATTCCACGCGATCCGGCGCCACGGTCGCAGCGCTGTGGCACTCACGGCGCATCGAGGTTCGTGCGGGGCCGGATGTCGCTCAGCGGCCCCTTCGTGCCGGGCAGGAGGCCGGCATCCTGCAGCCAGATCATCAGCATGATCGTGGCCACCAGCGTCGCGAACGAGGTCAGCCGTCCGACGTGGCGCCGCCTCACGACGATCAGCCCGAGGGTGACGAGGAGGACGAGGGCCAGGGCGAGCAGCAGCATGGGACGGACGGGCCTTTCCCCACCATGGGGCCTTTCCCCACCATGGGATGGAGTGCCAACGGGGCGAAGCCGTGCCCGTTCCGACGTCCGGCGCCAGGGAACAAGCCCGGGCACGCCGGTCTTCACGTCGAGGACACCCTCTTCGACGTCACGACCCGTTCCCCCTTCACGACCCGTTCCCCTTCACGACCCATGCCCGGCCGCGCGCCCCGTTTCGCGCCGCCGGCCGGGTGGAGACCCGCGATGAAAGCATTGTGCTGGCACGGCAAGGGCGACATCCGCTGCGACACGGTCCCGGACCCGCAGATCGAGGATGCGCGCGACGTCATCATCAAGGTGACGTCCTGCGCGATCTGCGGCTCGGACCTCCACCTGATGGACGGGCAGATGCCCACCATGGAGAGCGGCGACGTGCTCGGCCATGAATTCATGGGCGAGGTCGTGGAGGTCGGGGCCGGATTCACGAAGTTCCGCAAGGGCGACCGCATCGTCGTGCCCTTCAACATCAATTGCGGCGCGTGCCGCCAGTGCAAGCTCGGCAATTGGTCGGTCTGCCAGCGCTCGAACCGCAATGCCGCGATGGCGGCGGCCCAGTTCGGCTACACCACGGCCGGGCTGTTCGGCTATTCGCACCTCACCGGCGGCTATGCGGGCGGCCAGGCGGAGTACGTGCGCGTGCCCATGGCCGACGTCGCCCCGATGAAGGTGCCGGACGACATGGACGACGAGTCGGTCCTGTTCCTCACCGACATCCTGCCGACCGGCTGGCAGGGCGCCGAGCATTGCGAGATCAAGGGCGGCGAGATCATCGCCGTCTGGGGCGCCGGGCCCGTCGGGCTGTTCGCGATCCAGTCGGCCAAGATTATGGGCGCCGAGCGCGTCATCGCCATCGAGACGGTGCCGGAGCGCATGGCGCTGGCCTGGAAATACGGCGCCACCGACGTCATCGACTTCATGAAGGAGGATGTGTTCGAGCGCATCAAGGAAATCAGCAAGGGGGAGGGGGCCGACGGTGTCATCGACTGCGTCGGCATGGAGGCCACCGCCGGCCACGGCATCGCCGGGGTGCTCAGCACCCTGCAGGAGAAGCTCACCTCGACCGAGCGGCCCTACGTGCTCGCCGAGGCGATCAAGGCGGTGCGCCCCTGCGGCATCGTCTCGGTGCCCGGCGTCTATGGCGGTCCGGTCCCGATCAACATGGGCTCGGTGGTGCAGAAGGGCCTGACCATCAAGAGCGGCCAGACCCACGTGAAGCGCTACCTGGAGCCGCTGACGAAGCTGATCCAGGCGGGCAGGATCGACACGACCTCGCTGATCACGCATCGCTCCAGCAGCCTCGCGGACGGTCCGGACCTCTACAAGACGTTCCGTGACAAGAAGGACGGCTGCGTGAAGGTGGTCTTCCATCCCACCTGATCGGAGGCGCGCGACGCGGTACGATCCCTAGACCAGGGGATGATGTCGCGCGTCGCGTCCGATGCGCGGCTTCACAACACCGAAGGATATCTCGCGGCGGCGCGTCGATGCGCATTGCGGGCCGGGGCGGGCATCCGCTAAAGCCAAAGCATGTCAGACTTGGAATCTCTCCTTGAGCGCCTCAAGGATGCCCAGCGCACCCTGATCGTCGAGGCGGCGAAGATCGACATGCTGCCGCCGGACAGCATGCTGCGCCGCGTCGCGGACCTCGAGAACACGATCGCGGCCGTGGAGGCCCTGATCGAGGAACACGCCCATCGCCGTGGCCGCGCCGCCGGCTGACGCCGCCGGCACGCTGGAGACGCCGGACGGACGCTACATCGTCGTCCGCGGGCGACTCTGGCGCCGGACCCGGCCCGATCTCGGCCCTGCCGAGCACGAGGCGCTCGTCGCGGCCCTGATGGAGGCCCGCCGCGCGGTTAAGGCCGCCAAGGCCGCCGACGATGCCACGGCCCTGAAGACCGCCCGCGCGGCCGTCGATGCCGCCAAGCACGGGCTCGGCGAGCGCGGCCCCGTCTGGTGGGACGACGGCGCTCCCGACCTGAACCGGCACATGGCCCGCAACACGCCCTACGCGGCGTGGTTCGCGGGTCGCACGGATGCGGCGGGATAGCGCGACGACTGGACCGGCGGCCCGGCTTCGCCTATATGAGACGTGCGGTTGATGACCGGTTCGTAATAACGTTTCAGGACCCGGAGGGCAGTACTCCGGCGCCTCCACCACGAGCCCATGGGCGTTTATGCCACTGGGCTTCTGATGGGGGCGAAATAGGATCGACTGGGCGGTAAAGGGATCGCGAGTTCGCTTTCACTTCGGTGCGAGACGATGCGGCTGTCGGTAAGGACTCGACCGGTTCGGCGCAGGCAAACCCTGTTTCGAGCATTTGGCCAAAACTCTAAATGCCAACGATAACGTTGTCATGGATGCCCGCCTCGCGGCGTAAGCATCTTGCGGTAGGGTAACCGTCGAAACAGAACCCGGAGCTTCGGCTCCGGGACCCACCTTTTCCCTCCATCGATGGGTCGACCACGGGATGGCTCGGCCACCGGAGCGGTGGATGCGCGCGCCGAACGCGCGCCGCGAGGCCGGCCCCTGGCGCAGATGCTGGCGGTAATCAGCGACAGCGCCACCGGGGCTCCATCGCCCTGTACCGGCGGATGGGCTTCTCCGGGGTTGGGTTCAAGCACGGTGCCTGGGTCGACACCGTGCCGATGCAGCGGCCGCTCGGCGGAGAGGCGCCCTAAATCCAGACCTCGCCGCGCAGGATTCATCGAGGTCTACTCGCGCGACCGCACGGCACTGGCGTCCGCCGAACCGCGATGAGACCGAGCATAAAGCCCAAGAACCAAAAAACCCCGGCGCCGAGGGGCGCCGGGGTGATCGCATGCCGATCGTTGTCCGGCCCCGATCTGAAGGGGCCGCTCCGTCAGATCGGGGTGTTCGGATACGAGCGCACCCGGGTGCGGCCTTCCCCGGTGCCGCCCAGGGCATTGCCCGGGATCGCATCCGGCGAGGTGACGGCAGCGGCCTGCGGCGCGGTCCAGCCCTCGGCGCGCCAGTTCTGCGCCCGCTCGTCGATGTCGATCGAGCCGTGCTCCTCCAGGATGTCCATCACGCGGGCCGCATGACCCTGGTCGGCACGGACCGTGACCAAGGTGCCGCCACGGCGCACGCCCTCGCTGTAGGTCTGGGCGTCGCCCTCGCTCAAGCCGGCGCCCGTGAGGCCGCCCGCGAGGCCGCCAGCGGCCGCACCGATCCCCGCACCCGTCACCGTCGCCACGAGCCAGCCCGCTGCAACCACGGGGCCGACGCCCGGAATCGCGAGGAGGCCGAGGCCGGTCAGGAGACCGGCGGCGCCACCCAGGACCGTTCCGAGGGTGGCACCGGTCCCGGCGCCCGTGGACGCCTTCTCGGGCGCGTCGTGACGGGTCGTCGTGTCGTCGTGATCGGTGGTGGTGCGCAGGCGGCCGGCGTGACGGTCCCCCTCGTTGTTGCTCACGATGCTGATGTCGCTATGCGGAATGCCGGCGGCCTCGAGCTTGGTGACGGCCGTGCTCGCGGCCTCGTAATCGTCGTAGAGGGCGGTGATGGTCTGCTGGGCCATGGAAATCTCCTGCTGGCGGGACGTTTCGGCGGCGCGATGGGTTGAAGGCCTCGGACGCCGCTATTGCACGGCGACGTTGCCCTTGAAGTCGACGCCGACCTTGACCGGCTTGCCGTCGAGCATCGCGTCGCCGCGCCAGATGCCCTTGTCGTCCTTGGTCAGACCCTTGACGTCCTTGTATCCGGCCTCGGTGAGCCGGTGGTGGGTCTGCGCCTCGGTGAAGCTGTTGGCGCCTTCTTCGAGTTTCGCGTGCGAGGCCGCATGGGCCGCACCGGGCTTCGTCGCGTCCGGCTTGTCGGTGTTGGGCCGCGTCACGGCCTCCTGGCCCCCGGACGTGGCACTGGACTTGGCATCCGGTGCCGGCGTGCCGGTCACGGTGGTCTGGGCGAAAACCGGGCTCGCGCCGAGGACGGTCAGGACGGCGAGGGTGGTCAGGGACCGTTTCACGGTATTCTCCTTCGAGATCTGAGACTGGCGAAAGTCCCTCTCAATCCCGCGAGACCACAAAGCGTTCCAAGACACCTTCATGACGTCGCGACGACGCGCGCAGCCAAGCCAGGCTTGAAAGGCCAAGCCTGAAAGGCCTCGCATAATTCCACCTTGGTGTTGAACAAGACAATCACAGGCGGGCGGGCGACCGTTTCAAGCGCAAAGCGCGTCCAGATTTTCGGTTTACGGACAACACATCGCACTTACGATCGAATGCGATGCCTTTTTTCATGGCGCTCAACACCAACGAGGTTTTATGTTTCCGATCGGGGAACAGGCTCACGCACGAGCTGGTGCGCCCGCGCGTCGATTACGGTCCCCCGAGCGCGGTCCGATGTCCCGCCGTGGGCGTGCAGATTCGGTCCGCGTGAAAAACTTGTCCGGCCAGGGTTGCCAGCGGAAAAAGGAGCCTCTAAACACCCGCTCACACCGGGGCGGCAACGACGAGCCACCCGGTCGCAGGCGCCCGTAGCTCAGCTGGATAGAGCACCAGACTACGAATCTGGGGGTCAGAGGTTCGAATCCTTTCGGGCGCGCCATTCCCACATCACCACTGAGAAAGTCGGTCAAGACCTCGATCCGCAAGGTCGTCTTGGGCGTTCTAAATCTCTCGCTGCGCTTGTAGCGAAGGCGATGGGCAGAGGTGAGTTTGAGTACCGCACGGCGGTCCTCAATCCGTTCCATACTCCATGAATTTCAAGAACTTGCGACGAAGGCGAGGCCCGTTCCAAGCCGACGGTCTAAGTCGGCCTGCGGCACGGTCGCAGTCTCGATCTTTTCCAGGGCGATGACGTGCGCTTCATCAACCCCGGCAAGCCGCACGGAGAACGGCCTCGCAATCGCGGTGGCCCCGAGACTCATCCCAGACGGACGTTGGTGGAGGGATCATTGGCGAGGGGATCGTTGGCGAGACGGATCGGCTCTCCGTGCGGGGTAGCGGCGGCGGCCCGCGCAAAGGCGGCCCGGCGCTCGGCGAGGCGTTCGGGCGCCACGATCCCGCGCGCCGCGAGCAGGCCTTCGAGGGTCGCGAGCCAGGCGGCGTAGTCCGCCGCCCGCCCGGTCTGGCGCGTCTGTGCGCCCAGCGCCTCGGCCCATTGGCTCCAGCTGAACAGGCCGCCGTCGTGGAGCGTCACCACGAGGGCGAAGGCCTGCGCCTCCCAGGGCTTGGCGAAGACCGGATCGGCCGGGCCGTCCAGGGGGATCCGATCGTCGCTCATGCGGCGGATTCCGGTTCGGCAGGCTCCAGGTAGCTCTCAAACGCGTTCACTGAGACGGCGTGGCCCGCCTCCGCCTGGTCGCCCCAGAGGTCGCGGGCAGCGAACCGGACGGTGTAGAGCCATTGCGGCGCCTCGCCGGCGAACTGCGCGTTCGTGTCGGGAAAGACAAAGCCGCCATGCACCGCCTCGATCCTGCCGGTCCGGCCCCGCACGTAGCGCGGCAGACGCGTGTGTCCGACCGGATTGACGATCCGGGCGCGAACGCGGTCGCCCACCGTGAAGCGCGCCGGGTCGGGCACGGGCCGATCGCTCGGAAAGCCCCGTGCGAAGAGCGGGTCCACCTCCTCCCCCCGGAGCACCCGCTTGACCGGAGCGGCCGGGACGAAGCCCCTGCCGGTGGCCAGCTCCTCGGGCGTGACGAGGCCGTGGGCCTGGACCTGGCTTTCCAGCGCCTTGAGCCAGATCGCGTAGTAGCTGGAGGTGAGGTACTCGCCCGGCGGCAGCGCCTCGCGGGCCGACCGGCTCGCATCGAGGTTCCAGGTGCCGGAGAGGCCCATCGCCATCGCGAGGCCGAAGACGCGCTTCTCCCAGGCCGCATGGAAGCGCGGCTCGTCCGCCTCCGGCGCGACGGGACCGAAGCCGTGCATGCCGCCGAGATCCTGCCCCCCGTTCATGCGCTTGGGCCCGGTGCGCGCGGCAGGCCGGTGCCGATCATCGAATCCCGGGTGACGAGGGCGGCCAGCGCCGCCTCGTCGAGGGCTTCCGTCCCGGCGGGCCGCATCGGCAGCACCATGTAGCGAAGCTCGGCGGTGGAATCCCAGACCCGGATGCGCTGATCGGCGGGGAGCGTCACGCCGAACTCGGCCAGCACCGCGCGGGGCTCGATCACGGCGCGCGAGCGATAGGGCGGCGACTTGTACCAGACCGGCGGCAGGCCGAGCACCGGCCACGGGTAGCAGGAGCATAGGGTGCAGACGACGAGGTTGTGTTCCTCTTGCGTGTTGGCCACGACGACCATGTGCTCGCCGCCGCGTCCACCCACGCCGAGTTCGCGCATCGCCGGGGTGGCGTCCGCGAGCAGGCGCGCGCGGAAGTCGGCATCGACCCAGGCCCGCGCCACCACGCGGGCGCCGTTGTGCGGGCCGACCTTCGTCTCGTAGGTCTCGATCAGCCGATCGAGGGCGGCCGGGTCGACGTAGCCTTTCTCCACGAGCACGGATTCCAGGGCGCGCACGCGCAACTCCATCGGGGAGAGTTCGCTCGCGTGGTGCGGCGCGTGATGGTCGTGATCGTGATCTTCGTGATCATGGTCGTGCGCCATGCTCAATCTCCGGGCGGTATCGTAGGGGACGCGGCAGCGACCGTCACGCGGCCAGTCCCATGAAGGCGCGCATCGGCGCCGGATCGCCGCGAAGGTCGGCCGCCGATCCTTCGTAGACGACGTGTCCGTTGTTGAAACCATACACCCGCTGGGCGAAACCGAGTACCGCGGCCACGTTCTGCTCGACGACGACGATGGTGCGGCCTTCCTGCGCGAGGCGGCGCGTGAGCGCGATCAGATCCTGCACGATCAGCGGCGCCAAGCCCTCGAACGGTTCGTCGAGGAGGAGGATCCGGGGATCGCGGATGAGGGCGCGCGCGATCGACAGCATCTGCTGCTCGCCGCCCGACAGGGTCCGGCCCCGCGACGCCCGGCGCTCCTTGAGACGCGGGAAAACCTCCCAGATCCGGTCGAGGGACCAGCCCTTCGGCGCGGTGAGGCGGGCGACACGCAGGTTCTCCTCCACCGTGAGGGTGCCGAAGACGGCGCGCTCCTCCGGGACGAGCTGCATGCCGACGCGCGCGATCTTCTCGGGTGGCAGCCCCTGAATCGGTTGGCCGTCGAGGCGGATCGTGCCGCTGCGCGGGGCGAGCGCGCCCATCAGTGTCCGCAGCGTCGTGGTCTTGCCGGCGCCGTTGCGGCCGAGCAGGGCCACGACCTCGTTCTCCTCGACGCGCAGGGAGACGTCGAACAGGACATGCGAGTCTCCGTAGAGGGTGTTGATACCCTCGACCTCAAGCAGGCTCATGCACGGCTCCCCAGGTCCCGGTCGTCTCGCCGAGCGCCTCATCCGGCGCCGCACCGAGGTACGCTTTCTGCACCGCCGGATCGCGGCGCACCGCCTCGGCGGGGCCGTCCGCGAGGAGGCGCCCCTCGCTCAGCACGGTGATGCGCTCGGCGAGATCGAACACGGCATCGAGGTCATGCTCGACGAGGAGGATGGTGCAGGAGCGGCCGATCCTGCGGATGAGCGCACAGGTCGCGACGCGCTCCGAGGGACTCATGCCGGCGAGCGGCTCGTCGAGGAGAAGGACGTTGGGGCTCGTCGCCAGGGCCATGCCGATCTCGAGGCGGCGCTTCTCGCCGTAGGCCAGCACGCCGACGCGCGTCTCGGCCCGCGTCCCGAGGTCGAGGATGCCCAGCAGGGTCTCGACCTGGGCCTCCACGTCCGCGCGGCCCGTGGCCGGCGCCAGAAGGTCGAGGCGGAAGCGGCCGCGCGCCCGGGCCAGCGCCGCCACCCGCAGGTTCTCCCGCACGGTCAGAGCGAGGAACAGCTGGTTGAGCTGGTTGCTCTTGGCGACGCCGCGCTGCGTCGCCTCCGTCACCCCGGCGCCCGTGAGGCGCTCGCCGAACAGCAGAACCGATCCGGCGCTCGGGCTCACCTCGTCGGAGAGCATCTTGAAGAGCGTGCTCTTGCCGGCGCCGTTCGGGCCGATCACCGCATGGATCGAGCCGCGACGGACCTGGAAGCTCACGCCGTCCACGGCCTTGAGGCCCCCGTAATGCCGGGCGAGCCCCTGCGCCTCCAGGGCGATCTCTGCGTGGGCGGTCCGGCCGTCGAAGGCCGGCCGAGGCATGGGCAGCGCGACCTCGGCCGGGACTTCCGGCGCGACGCCGCCTCCCGCGGCGATGGCCTCCTCGATCGCGTCGGTGCGGGCCTTGGCGGCGCCCAAGCGGGCAGCCTCGCGGCGCTGACCCCAGCGGTGCAGGATCTCCCCGCAGATCCCCCGCCGCAGGCCCATCACCAGACCGATGAAGGCCATGCCGAGGATCAGCTTCCA
Organism: Methylobacterium sp. J-068; assembly: GCF_022829445.1. GTDB lineage: Bacteria > Pseudomonadota > Alphaproteobacteria > Rhizobiales > Beijerinckiaceae > Methylobacterium. The sequence continues at coordinate 19,104 of NZ_JAKSXY010000046.1, forward strand.
GAGGGAGCCGAAGCCGGGGATGAGCTGGAGATTGTCGCGCAGCCACAGCCAGAGCGCGGCGCCGACGAGGGGCCCCACCAGGGTTCCGACCCCGCCCACGATGGTCTGCACCACGAGCTGGCCGGACGTCTCGAGCGCGAAGGCATCGGGCGGCATGTAGCTCTGGAAGGAGCCCAGCATCGCCCCGGCCAGACCCGCGTAGAGGGCCGCGATGGTGAAGGCCGCGAGCTTGTAGGCCGGTACGTCGTGGCCGAGCATGGCCACGCGCGGAGTGTTCTCCTTGACGGCCTTCAGGATCAGCCCGACCGGCGAATGCACGATGCGCCGGGCGAGCACGAAGCCGAGGAAGAAGGTCGCCGCGAGGAGTGCGTACATGGGCAGCCCGGCGGTGATCCGCACGGCCCACGCCCCGAAGCCGATCACCGGCACCGGAACCCCCGCGATGCCGTTCTCGCCTCCGGTGTAGTCGGAGAGCGGCGAGTTCTGGATGAAGTAGGCCATCTGCCCGAAGGCCAGGGTGATCATGGCGAAGTAGATGCCGATGCGCCGGACCGCGAGCCAGCCGACCGCGAGGCCGAACAGGCCGGCCGCCAGGGTGCCGATCAGGAAGGCGAGCCAGACGCTCTGGATCGTCCCCGAGACCAGCAGGCAGGCGGCGACGAAGCCGCCGGCCCCGTAGAAGGCCGCCTGCCCGAAGGAGAGCAGGCCGGCAAGGCCGAACAGGATGTCGAGGCCGAGCCCGAACAGGGCCCAGTTGAGCGCCCGCGACAGGAGGTCGTGCGAGAAGCCAAGGGGCGGCAGCAGCACGGGCGCGGCGATGAGCGCGACGAGGAGGGCGAGTTCGGGCCAGGCGGCGCGAAAGGGGCGGGGGACCATCAGACCCGGCCCTCCGTGCCGAACAGCCCCTGCGGCCGCGCCACGAGGACGAGGGCCATCAGGCCGTAGAGCATCACCTCCGAATAGGCGGAGTCGAAGGCGCTCGTCAGGCTGATGATCTCGCCCGCGATCAGGCCGCCCACGATGGCGCCCGGAAAGGAGCCGAGGCCGCCCAGCACGATCACCACGAAGGACTGCACCATGAAGCTCGCGCCCATGTCGGGCGTCACCGCCACCACGGGGGCGTAGAGCATGCCGGCCAGACCCACGGCGACGATGCCCACCGCGAAGACGAACAGGAAGGTGCGGCGCACGTCGATGCCGAGGATGCCAACCATGCCGGCATTCTCGATGCCGGCCCGCACCACGAGACCCACCGAGGTCCGGTAGAGCACGAGGTAGAGTCCGACGAGGAGCGCGGCGATGATGCCGATGAGCTGGAGGCGATAGGTCGGGTAGACCAGGAAGCCGAGCTTCGTCGCGCCCATGCCCCAGGAGGGCACCGGCACCCGCTGGCTGTTGCCCCCGAACCAAGCCCGCAAAGCCTCCACCAGCACCATGCCGATCCCGTAGGTGACGAGGATCTGGTCCTCGTCCGGCCGGGCGTAGAAGTGGCGGATGACGAGCCGCTCCATGGCGAAGCCGATGATGAGCATGACGGCGCAGCCGCCGATGAGGGCGAGCACGAAGGAATGCGTCGCCTGCATCATCACGAAGGCGGTGTAGGCGCCGACCGCGAACAGCGCGCCGTGGGCGAAGTTGAGCACGCCGAGCGTGCCCAGGATGATGGTGAGCCCGCTGGAAACGAGCGCCAGCAGGCTGCCCAGCGCGAGGCCGTTGAAGGCCTGGGAGAGGAGGACGGCGGTGCTCGGCATGGTGGCTTCCCTCAGGTGTAGGGGCCGAGCTTGCACCCGAACAGGTCGGGCGGGTTCATCACGCTCTCGCCGTCGACAAGGTCGACGACCTCGTAGAAATCCTCCGGCCCCTTCATGGCCGAGGGCGCCTTGCCGCGCAGGATCGGGATCGGGCGGACCATCTGGTGGTCCTCGGCGCGGTAATAGACCCGGCCGATGGTGGTCTCGTAGGGCTGCGCCTTCGAGGCCTCCATCACCTTGATGATGTCGACCGGGTTGAAGCCGCCCGCCCGTTCCACCGAGAGCGCCCAGAGGTAGGTCTGCATGTAGGCGATGTGGGCGCCCCAGCGAGGGCGGTACTTGTTCCGGGCCAGGAACGCCGCGACGAAGCTCTTGGCGAGGGGGAAGCGATCCTCCAGCGTCCACCAGAAGTCGCAGGAGCCGTAGACGCCCTGCATCAGTTCGGGCCCGACCTCCTTGTCCTGGAACGAGGACAGGTTGGGCACCACGAGCTTCATGCTGGAGAGGACGCCGAACTGCTCGGCCTGCTTGGTCGAGGCCACCGCATCCGATCCGAAGCAGATGTTGACGAAGACGTCGGCACCGCTGTTGGCGATGTTGAGCAGCGCCGAGCTGTAATCGGCGGTGCCCAGCGGCACCGTCTCCTTCAGGACCTGCGTCCAGCCCTGCTCCTTCGAGAACTTGGCGAAGGAATCGTAGACCGTCTGGCCGTAGGTGTAGTCGGGGACGAGGAAGGCGGCCTTGAGTTTCTTGCCGAGCGCCTTGGCGACGACGGGGGCCAGCGCCTTGGCGGCCATGTAGGCGTTCTGCTGCGAGCGGAAGCCGTAGCGCTGGCAGTTCTTGCCGGTGACGTCGTTCGAGCCGGCGATGCCGACCATGTAGAGGACCTTGTCGCGGCTCGCGAGTTCTTCCAGAGCGATGGCCTCGGCGCTGCTGACGGAGCCCTGGAACAGGATCGCCTTGTCGCGCTGGATGAACTGGGTCGCGGCCTGGACCGCGACGTTGGGCTTGCCCTCCGTGTCGGCGATCTTGTGGCGGATCTGGCGCCCGAGCACGCCCTTGCCCTTGAGGCCCCAGGCGGCGGGGATCTCACCGCCCGCGTTGATCTGGCTGATCGCGAGTTCGTAGCCGAGCTTCAGGTCGCTGCCGTCGCCGGAGAAGAGCCCGGTGAGCGGCATGTTGAGGCCGATGAAGACCGAGTCGGCGCCGACCCCTTCCGGGAAGGTCCCGATCTGGGCGGGGCTCTGGGCGAAGGCCCCGCGCAGGTCCGGCAGCATCAGGCCGGCCGCGCCTCCGAGGATGAGCTTGCGACGATCAAGCATGAGGGGTCTCTCCTGTGTGGCTGCGGATGCGGGGCCTCGGTGGGGATCGGGGAACGTGCCTCGGGACTGAGCAAGTCACGCGCCGGTCGCCACCGGCGGCAGCGGTTCGGGGGCCGGCATCGGGCCGTCGCGGAACTGGGCGGGCGCGAGACGCTGGCGGTTCACCGCGAGGTCGAAGACGTCGAAGCGGTTGTAGTAGCCGACCACGTCGTGGAACTGCTTGGGCTCGACGCAGGCGTTGAGGTCGATCTCCGCATAGAGGATTCCCTCCTCCTGGAGGGCCTCGCCGATCTGCGCGCCGGTCGGATCGACGAAGAACGAGGCGGCGCGCGGCGTTCCGTCGAGCACCTCGGCGGCACCCGGATCGCGCGCCGCCAGGAAGTCGTAGGCGGTCCGGTCGAGCACGCCCGCCGTGACGAGGCCGAAGACCTTGGCCTCGAAGCAATGGGCGCTGGCGCGCAGGCGGTTGGCGGCGAGGTTGTCGTAGTTGCCGCCGCCCTTCGGCCGGCGCGTCGGCCAGACCGGAGGCCAGGACGAGATGTGGAACTGCTCGCCCTGCGCCATCAGGGCGTAGCGCGCGAGCGGGTTGGTGTTCTCGCCGCAGATGAGCTGGCCGATGCGGCCGATCCCCGTCTCCACCACCTTCAGCCCGGCCCCGTCGCCCGGGGCCCAGATGAGCTTCTCGTAATAGGTCGGCATCAGCTTGCGATGATGGTTGAGGATCGTGCCGTCCTCGCCGATGAGGAGATTGCCATTCCAGAGGCAGCCCACGCTGGCGGGCGAGCGCTCGCTGATGCCGATCGACACGAAGAGGCCCGCCGCCCGTGCCGCCTGTCGGATGCGCGTCACCTCCGGCCCGTCGACGAGGACGGATTGCTCGGCCATGCGGGCGAAGAGGTCGTGGTTGTCGATCGGAGCCGAGAGCGCGGCCCAGACCGGAAAGGCCGGGATGAAGGTCTCGGGAAAGGCGATCAGCGCGGCGCCGGCCCTGGCGGCCTCTTCGATCAGGGCGACCGCCTTGGCGGTGGTCGCGGCCGCATCGAGGAAGATGGGTGACGCGTGAACGGCGGCGGCCTTGAACCGTGGAAGCATGGGGTTTCCCTTATCCACGGCGAGGTTACGGCGCGGGCGCGGCCTGCAAAGCCGGCATTTCTGCAAGGCGACTTGCAGGATGTCCCGAAGGAACGGGTCGAGGGACGAGCGCGAGCCGGGTCTGGCGCGTATCTTGCAGCCTTTCAGGTCATGCAGACCTTCGATCTCCTGGATTGGAACGACATCAAAGTCTTTCTGGGAGCGGCTCGGGGCGGAAGTCTCGCAGCCGCCGCCAAGCGCCTGAGGGTCGACCAATCGACCGTGAGCCGGCGACTCGCGAGCCTGGAAAGTGCCCTCGGCCTTGCGCTGTTCGAACGATTGCCGTCGGGTTTGCGCCTCAGCGACGTGGGACAGCGCCTGCTCCAGCATGCCGAACAGGTCGAGAGCGCGGTCATTTCCCTCCAGCACGAGCATCCCCCCGGGAACGGCCGCATCGGGGGCCGCGTCCGGCTCGCCACCATGGAGGGGATCGCCTCCCTGTACCTCGCCGAGCGCCTCTGGGGCCTGCGCGAGCGTCACCCCGACCTGATGGTCGATCTCGTGACCTCGGCCCAGACGGTCTACGTCAACCGCCGTGAAGCCGACCTCTTCCTCAGCTTCTTCAAGCCGCCCGGAAAAGGGTTGATCTCGGAGCAGATCGGAGCGTTCCGGCTTGGACTGTACGCGGCGCCGGGCTACCTCGCGCGGCAGGGATGCCCCGTCGACCTGCGGTCGCTGAAACAGCACCACTTCGTCTCGTATGTTGACGATCTCGTTCAGGTCGACTGCGTGCGATGGCTGGACGACCTCCTCGAGGAACCCCAGATGGTGTTCCGGTCCAACAGCATGATCGCGCAGAAGAGCGCCGCACTCGGAGGCTTCGGCCTCGTTCTCCTGCCGAGCTTCGCGGTGACGGCGCGTGACGACCTTGTCCCGGTCCTGCACGACGTCGCATTCACGACGCGGGAACTCTGGCTGAACGTCCACGCGGACCTGCAATTCGCGCCCCGGGTCCGGGCCGTCATGGTCTTCCTCAAGAAGACCTTCACGTCGGATGTGCAGTTCCGGCTGTCCGAAGCCAAGGCGCTCCCGCAGGCACCGTCCTGCGCCAATCCTTCGCCGCACACGCGCCTGTCGAATTCGCTGACCTGACGGGGCCGTTCGTGAACGGCGGAGGCGGCCACGGGCGACATGTCGAGGGGGCGGGCCCTGCGCGGCGGTAACGGCCCGACCTATGCGTGGGGTTAGGCGTCGGATTCATACCAACGCTCTTGCCAACGCTCTTGCCGCCCGGCCCAGCTTCGGACCGCCTACGCCAAGAACTCGTCCGACCAGAAGCTCGCCGCCGACCCGACCGTGATCAGGATGGGCGAGGCCCCCCGGATGACGGCGCGACAGGAATCCCGCGTCGCGTTCGGCGTGACGGTGAAGGCCTGTACCCCCCGCACAAGTCGGGACCTCGGGGCCGGGCGTGACCCGCCGATCCTCATGCGATCCTTATAAGATCGTCCTCGCGTCCCTCTCGAACCCTAATGCGGTTCCGGGCCACATCGGGTCACGAGCGCGGCCGGTCACGGCACCGGCCCGCCGAACCGAAACGGACCGCCCCATGCCCGACCTCGTCTTCCTCGCCGCGGGCCTCGCCTTCTTCGGCCTGGCCGCCGGCTACGCTGTCCTCTGCGAACGCCTCTGAGACCGCTCGCCATGACACTCGATCTTACCCTCGGCGCCCTCGTGACCCTCGGGCTGCTCGGCTACCTCACCTACGCCCTCGTCCGCCCCGAGCGGTTCTGAAGGAACGCTTCCCATGACCCTCAACGGCTGGTTCCAGATCGCGCTGTTCTGCGCGGTCATCGTCGCGCTCGCACGCCCTCTCGGGGGCTACATGACCCGCGTGTACACGGGGGAGCGTACATTCCTCTCGCCCGTGCTGGCGCCCGTCGAGCGCGGGCTCTACCGCGTCGCCGGCATCCACGGCGGCCAGGAACAATCCTGGCTGGCCTACGCCCTGGCCCTTCTGACCTTCCATGTCCTCGGCTTCCTGGCCCTGTACGGACTGTTGCGTTTCCAGGCGGTCCTGCCGTTCAACCCGGACGGGCAGTCCGCGGTCGCGCCGGACCTCGCCTTCGACACGTCGGCCAGCTTCGTCACCAACACCAACTGGCAATCCTACGGTGGCGAGACGACGATGTCGTACCTCACCCAGATGCTGGGGCTGACCCACCAGAACTTCCTCTCGGCCGCCACCGGCATCGCCGTGGCCGTCGCGCTGGTGCGCGGCTTCTCACGGGCCTCGGCCAAAACGGTGGGCTCGTTCTGGGTCGATCTGACCCGCACCACCCTCTACGTGCTGCTGCCTCTCTGCACCGTCTACACGCTGTTCCTGGTCTCGCAGGGCATCCCCCAGACGCTCGGTGGCGCCGTCGAGGCGACCACGCTGGAAGGCGCCACGCAAACCCTCGCGGTCGGCCCGGTCGCGAGCCAGGTCGCGATCAAGATGCTGGGCACCAACGGCGGCGGCTTCTTCAACGCCAACGCCGCCCATCCCTTCGAGAACCCGACCGCCCTCTCGAACTTCGTTCAGATGGTCTCGATCTTCGCCATCGGCGCGGCGATGACCAACGTCTTCGGCCGCATGGTCGGCGACGAGCGCCAGGGCTGGGCGATCCTGGCCGCCATGGGCGTGCTGTTCCTCGCCGGCACCGCGGTGGTCTATTGGGCCGAGAGCGCCGGAAGCCCCGTGCTCGACGGGCTCGGCCTGACCGGCGGAAACATGGAGGGCAAGGAGGTCCGCTTCGGCATCGTGGCCTCGGCTCTGTTCGCGGCGGTGACCACGGCCGCCTCCTGCGGCGCGGTCAACGCCATGCACGACAGCTTCACGGCGCTGGGCGGCATGATCCCGATGATCAACATGCAGCTCGGCGAGATCATCGTCGGCGGCGTGGGCGCGGGCCTCTACGGCATCCTCGTCTTCGTCATCGTGACGATCTTCGTGGCCGGCCTGATGGTCGGGCGCACCCCGGAATACCTCGGCAAGAAGATCGAGGGGCGCGAGGTCAAGATGGCGATGCTCGCCATCCTGTGCCTGCCCCTGATGATGCTGGGCTTCACGGCGCTCGCCACCGTCGTGGCGGCCGGCCTCGCGGGGCCCGCCAACGCCGGACCGCACGGCTTCTCGGAAATCCTCTACGCCTTCACCTCGGCGGCGGCCAACAACGGCTCGGCCTTCGGTGGGCTGACGGCGAACACGTCCTTCTACAACACGACACTGGGCCTCGGGATGCTGTTCGGGCGATTCTTCGTGATCGTCCCGGCGCTCGCCATCGCGGGATCGCTGGCGGCCAAGAAGACCGTGCCGGCCTCGGCCGGGACCTTCCCGACCCATGGCGGCCTGTTCGTCGGCCTGCTGGTGGGCGTGATCCTGATCGTGGGCGGCCTGACCTTCTTCCCGGCGCTGGCGCTCGGACCCATCGTCGAGCACCTCGCCGGCGGCCTCGGGCAGACCTTCGCGGCGGGGGGCTGAGATGCCCCGCGGCCTCCCCGATCGGCCGCGCCGTCGCGCCCTGACGGCGCGGCCGAACCGAACGCCCGGCCCGGCGGCCCGCGCCGGGTTCCGAACCTCTCCTTCCGGACACCGCATCATGTCCCGTTCCCCGTCATCCCTGTTCAGCGCCGCCCTCGTCGGGCCGGCCCTCCTCGGCTCCGTCAGGAAGCTCGACCCGCGCGCCATGATCCGGAACCCGGTCATGTTCGTGGTCGAGGTCGTGGCCGCGCTCACCACCGTGCTGTTCGTCCGCGACCTCGTCGTCGGCGCGAGCGGCCTGGCCTTCTCGGGCCAGATCATCCTGTGGCTCTGGTTCACCCTGATCTTCGCCAACTTCGCGGAGGCCCTGGCCGAGGGGCGCGGCAAGGCCCAGGCCGACAGCCTGCGCCGCACGCGCACCGAGATGCAGGCCAAACGCCTCACGGGCTCCGGCCGCGACTACGAGACTATCCCGGGCACCGCCCTCAAGGTCGGCGACGTCGTGCTGGTCGAGGCGGGCGACCTGATCCCTTCCGATGGCGAGGTCATCCTCGGCGTCGCGTCGGTCAACGAAGCGGCCATCACGGGCGAGTCCGCCCCCGTGATCCGGGAATCCGGCGGGGACCGGTCGGCGGTGACCGGCGGAACGCAGGTGCTCTCCGATGAGATCCGGGTGCGGATCACGGCGGCCGCCGGCTCGACCTTCGTCGACCGCATGATCGCCCTGGTCGAGGGTGCCTCCCGGCAGAAGACCCCGAACGAGATCGCCCTCAACATCCTGCTCGCGGGCCTGACCATCGTCTTCGTCTTCGCGGTCGCCTCGATCCCGAGCTTCGCGAACTACGCCGGCGGGTCGATCCCGCTCATCGTGCTGGCGGCCCTGTTCGTGACCCTCATCCCGACCACCATCGGCGCGCTCCTGTCGGCGATCGGCATCGCCGGCATGGACCGCCTCGTGCGCTTCAACGTGCTGGCCATGTCGGGCCGCGCGGTCGAGGCGGCCGGCGACGTCGATACCCTCCTCCTCGACAAGACCGGCACGATCACCCTGGGCAACCGCCAGGCCACCGAATTCCGCCCCGTGCGGGGCGTCTCCGAGCAGGACCTGGCCGACGCCGCCCAGTTGGCATCGCTGGCCGACGAGACGCCCGAGGGCCGCTCCATCGTGGTGCTGGCCAAGGACAGGTACGGCATCCGGGCCCGGGACATGGCGAGCCTCAACGCCACCTTCGTGCCCTTCACCGCGCAGACCCGGATGAGCGGCGTCGACCGCGACGGATCCGCCATCCGCAAGGGGGCGGTGGATTCCATCATCGCGTCCGTGAGCCGGCGGCCGATGGCCACGCGCGGCTCCGGCGCGGCCCTGGCCTACAGTCCCGGCACCGCCTCCGAGACCGCGCGCGAGATCCAGGCCATCGCCGAGATCCAGGCCATCGCCGAGGACATCGCGAAGGCCGGGGGCACGCCCCTGGCGGTCGCCCGCGACGGACAGCTCCTCGGCGTCGTCTACCTCAAGGACATCGTGAAGGGCGGCATCCGCGAGCGCTTCGCCGAACTCCGCCGGATGGGCATCCGCACGGTGATGATCACCGGCGACAACCCCATGACCGCCGCGGCCATCGCGGCCGAGGCCGGCGTCGACGACTTCCTGGCGCAGGCCACGCCGGAGGACAAGCTCGCCCTCATCCGCAAGGAGCAGGCCCAGGGCAAGCTCGTGGCCATGTGCGGCGATGGCACCAACGACGCCCCGGCGCTCGCCCAGGCCGATGTGGGTGTTGCCATGAACACCGGCACGGTGGCGGCGCGCGAGGCCGGCAACATGGTCGACCTCGACTCCGATCCGACCAAGCTCATCGAGATCGTCGGGATCGGCAAGCAGCTCCTCATGACCCGCGGGGCCCTGACCACGTTCTCCATCGCCAACGACGTGGCCAAATATTTCGCGATCATCCCGGCGATGTTCCTGGTGCTCTACCCGCAGCTCCAGACCCTCAACGTCATGCGACTCGCCTCGCCCGAGAGCGCGATCCTGTCGGCCATCATCTTCAACGCGCTCATCATCGTGGCGCTGATTCCGCTGGCGCTTCGCGGCGTGACCTACCGGGCGGTCGGGGCGGGCGCGCTGCTGCGGCGCAACCTGCTGATCTACGGCCTCGGCGGCATCCTGGTGCCCTTCGTCGGCATCAAGGCCATCGACCTCGCCATCACGGCCCTGCACCTCGTCTGAGCCCCGTCGAACCACCACATCAGGTCAACGCCCATGTCGAACCCGCTCCGCCCCGCCCTCGTCCTGCTGATCGCCCTGGCGGCGCTCACGGGCCTCGCCTATCCCCTCGCGATGACCGGCATCGCGGGCGCGGTCTTTCCCGCCCAGGCGGCCGGCAGCCTGATCGAGCGCGACGGCAAGGTCGTCGGCTCGAGCCTGATCGGACAATCGTTCACGCGCGAGCGTTACTTCCAGGGCCGCCCGTCCGCCACGAGCGCAGTCGACCCGGCGGACGCCACCAAGACCGTCCCGTCGCCCTACAACGCGGCGAATTCCTCGGGCTCCAACCTCGGGCCGACCAGCGCCGCCCTGGCGGAGCGCGTGAAGGCCGACCTCGCGTCGCGCCGGGCCGAGAACCCGGGCGAGCCCGTGCCGGTCGACCTCGTCACCACGAGCGGCTCGGGTCTCGACCCGGACGTCTCGCCGGAGGCCGCCCTGTTCCAGGTGCCCCGCGTCGCCAAGGCGCGCAACCTGTCCGAGGATCGGGTGCGCGCCCTGGTAGAGGGTCAGACCCGGGGTCGCCTTCTCGGCATCCTCGGCGAGCCCCGGGTCAACGTGCTCGCCCTCAACCTCGCCCTCGACGAGGCGGGGTCGCAGTAGACACGCCGCATGACAGGCCAGCCCATGTCGACGCGCCAACGCGATCCGGACCGTCCCTCGCCCGACGCGCTGCTCGCGGCCGCCCGCCGGGAAGAGGGCCATCGCGGCCATCTCAAGATCTTCCTCGGGGCGGCGCCCGGCGTCGGCAAGACCTACGAGATGCTCACGGTCGGGCAGGCTCGGCTGAAGGCCGGCGCGGATGTCGTCGTGGGCGTGGTGGAGACGCATGGGCGCGCCGAGACCGAAGCCCTCGCGGAGGGCTTCGAGACCGTGGCGCGTCGCCCGGTGCCGTATCACGGCACGGTCCTGCGGGAGATGGACCTCGACGCGATCCTCGCGCGCAGGCCGGGGCTCGCGCTGGTGGACGAACTCGCCCACACCAACGCGCCGGGCTCGCGCCATCCGAAGCGCTTCCAGGACGTCGAGGAGTTGCTCGAGGCCGGCATCGACGTCTACACCACGCTCAACATCCAGCATGTCGAGAGCCTCAACGACGTCGTCGCGCAGATCACCCGCATCCGGGTGCGCGAGACCGTGCCGGACGGCATCCTCGACCGGGCGGACGACATCGAGGTCGTGGACCTCAATCCCGACGACCTGATCGAGCGGCTCAAGGCCGGCAAGGTCTACGTGAGGGGCAATGCCGAGCGCGCGCTCAGGCACTACTTTTCGCGGGGCAACCTCACGGCGCTCCGGGAGCTGGCGCTCCGCCGGACGGCCGACCGGGTCGACGACGAACTCCTGAGCCACATGCGGGCCCACGCCATCGCGGGCCCGTGGGGGGCCGGCGAACGCGTGCTGGTCTGCGTCAGCGAGGATCCGCGCTCCGCCGGCCTCGTGCGCCATGCCAAGCGCCTCGCCGACCGCCTGCACGCGCCCTGGACCGCGCTGACCGTGGAGGGGCCGCGCAGCCTCTCCCTCGACGAAGCCGCCCGGGACCGCATCGCCGACACGCTTCGCCTCGCCGACCGCCTCGGGGGCGACGCCGTGACCATCCCGGGCGGGCGGCGCATCGCCGACGACATCCTTGCCTTCGCCCGCTCCACGAACGTGAACCACATCATCCTCGGCAAGGCCGACCGGTCCGCGCTGTTCGAACTCCTCAACGGCTCGGTCGTGCACGACATCGTCCGGCGCTCGGGCAACATCAGCATCCATGTCATCGCCGGAGAGGCCGCGAAGGCCGATCCGGTCCCGGCGAAGACGGTCGCCACGGCGGTCGAGACGCGCCAGGTCGAGATCCTGCCCTATGCCCTCGGACTCCTCGGCACGGGCGCCGCCCTCGGGCTCGCACTGCTGGTCGAACCCTATCTCGGGGTCGAGAACGCCGACCTCATCCTGCTGACGGCCATCGTCGCGGTCGCGGTGCGCTTCGGACTCGGGCCTTCGCTGCTCGCCGTCGTCGCCGCGTCGCTCGCCTACAACTTCTTCTTCCTGCCGCCGGTCTACACGCTGACCATCGCGGACCCGACCAACATCGCCGCGTTCCTGCTCTTCACGGTGGTGGCCGTGGCCGTCTCGAACCTGGCCTCCCGCTCACGCCGCGAGGCCGTGGTCTCGCATGGCCGGGCACGTGCCACCGAGCGCCTCTACGGGTTCAGCCGCACGCTCGCCGGCTGCGCCACCCTCGACGACGTGCTCTGGGCGACCTCGGCCCAGATCGCCGCCATGCTGCGGGTCCGGGTGGTCCTGCTGCTGCCCGAGAACGGGTCGATCTCGGTCAAGGCCGGCTTCCCGCCCGAGGATATGCTGGACGCGGCCGATCTCGGCGCCGCGACCTGGGCGTTCGACCACGAGCGGCCGGCCGGCCGGGGCGCCGATACGCTCCCGGGGGGCAAGCGCCTGTTCCTGCCCATGCGGACGGGCCGGGGCCTCGTCGGCGTGATCGGTCTCGACGCCGACGGTACCGGGCCGATCCTCTCGCCGGAGAGCCGACGCCTGTTCGACGCGCTCGCCGACATGGCGGCGCTGGCCATCGAGCGGGTCCGCCTGGTGGAGGATCTCGACCGGGCCGAGCGCGCCGCGGAGACCGACCGGCTGCGCCAGGCCCTTCTCACCTCGATCTCCCACGACCTGCGCACGCCGCTCTCCTCCGTGCTCGGGGCGGCGACCACGCTGCGCGACCTCGACGGGGCCTTGGCGGGCGCGGCCAAGGCCGACCTGCTGGCGACCGTCATCGCGGAATCGGAGCGGCTGAACCGCTTCATCGTCAACCTCCTCGACATGACCCGTCTGGAGGCCGGGGCCGTCGCCGCGAGCCTCACCCCGCAGGATGTCGGCGAGGGCGTCGACACGGCATTGCGCCGGCTGGGTCCGATCCTCGACGCGCATCGCGTCGTCCTTGCGCTGCCGCCGGCCTTGCCGGCCCTGCGCCTCGATCCGGTCCTGTTCGAGCAGGTGCTGGTCAACCTCCTCGACAACGCCGCCAAATACGCGCCGGAAGGGTCGACGGTGACCGTCAGCGCCGCGGCCGAGCGCGGGCGGGTCCGGATCCAGATCCTCGACGAGGGCGACGGCCTGCCCGAGGCCGATGTCGAGCGGGTGTTCGACAAGTTCTACCGCGTGCGCAAGTCGGACAGCGTCCGCGCCGGGACGGGTCTCGGCCTTGCCATCGCCCGCGGTTTCGTCGAGGCCATGGGCGGCAGCCTCACGGCGGCCAACCGTCGGGACCGCCTCGGCGCCGTCTTCACCATCCTCCTGCCCATTCCCCCCGTGGGACGCGCACACGCGGATGTCGTCGCATGACCTTGAGCATCCTCGTCATCGACGACGAGCCGCCGATCCGTAAGCTGCTCCGCGTGGGGCTCGCCACGCAGGGCTACGAGGTCCTCGAGGCGCCGAACGCGCTCACGGCCCTCGCCGTCCTGTCCCGGGAGAGCGTCGACCTCGTCATCCTCGACCTCGGGTTGCCCGACATGCCGGGTCACGACCTGCTGCGCCGTGTCCGCGCGGCCCATCGCGACCTGCCGGTCGTGGTCCTGTCGAGCCGCGACGACGAGGCGGGCAAGGTGGAGGCCCTGGACCTCGGTGCCGACGACTACGTCACCAAGCCCTTCGGCATGGGCGAACTCCTGGCCCGCATCCGCGCGGCCCTGCGCCACCAGTTGGCGGTGCAGGGCGAGCGCGCGCTGTTCGAGGTCGATGGCCTCAGCGTCGACCTCGTGCGACGCCGCGTTCGCGTGCGCGGCGCCGAGGTGAAACTCACCCCGCGTGAGTACGACTTTCTGCGGGTGCTGATCCAGCACGCCGGCAAGGCGCTGACTCATGCCCAGCTCATGAAAGAGGTCTCGACCTCGTCCGACCCGCAATACCTGCGGGTCTATGTGCGCCAGCTTCGCCTCAAGCTGGAGACCGACCCTGAGCGTCCGCGCATCCTCCTGACCGAGACCGGTGTCGGCTATCGCCTGCGGGCGCCGGACGACGAGGCGCGAGCCTGATGGTAGCGGCCCGCCCCGGGGCTCATGCGAGGCAAGCCTGCCTCGGAATCCACGGTCATGTCGGGGCGAGATGCTCCGGTCATGTCTTGCCAGGTTCTTCCGTCGCGGCGGGAAATCCATGCTAAAGCTGGACGCATCATGACGGAAACGCATTCATGGAAAAAACTATTCGTGTATTGCCGTTTGCGATACCGTAGGCTAGCGCAGCCCGAGGGGTGACCCTGGAAGGACCGATCTTGAAGAAGCCTCTCGCCCTTCGAATCGAGCCGGACCTCCTGGACGCCGCGCGCGAGTGCGCCCGTCGAGACAATCGCAGCCTGACCAATTTCATCGAAACGGCCTTGCGTGACCGTATCGCGCGGCTGACCCCAGTGGGCGCGCTGCAAGGGCAGCAGGGCACGAAGGATACGATGCGTGACGCCTGACCTACCGAAGGGGCACGCTCTGCCCAAGGCGCGGACCGGCATATCCGGGTTCGACGACGTCACCTTCGGCGGCCTGCCCGCTGGACGCCCCTCGCTGGTCTGTGGCGCCGCGGGCTGCGGCAAGACCCTGTTCGCCGTCACCTTCCTGGTGAATGGCGCGACCCAGTTCGACGAGCCCGGCGTGTTCATGAGCTTCGAGGAGCGCGCCGAGGATCTCGCCGCCAACGTCGCCTCGCTCGGCTACGACCTCGATGCGCTGGTGGCCGAAGGCAAACTCGCCATCGATCACGTGCGGGTCGAGCGCAACGAGATCGAGGAGACCGGCGAGTACGACCTCGAAGGCCTGTTCATCCGCCTCGGCTATGCCGTCGACACCATCGGCGCCAAGCGCGTGGTGCTCGACACGATCGAGACCCTGTTCGCCGGCCTGAGCGATGCCGCGATCCTGCGGGCGGAATTGCGGCGCCTGTTCGGCTGGCTCCGGGACCGGGGCCTGACCGCCGTCATCACGGGCGAGCGCGGCGACGGCCAGCTCACCCGCCAGGGCCTCGAGGAATACGTCTCCGACTGCGTCATCCTCCTCGACAACCGCGTCGAGGATCAGGTCACGACGCGCCGCCTGCGGGTGGTGAAGTACCGCGGCTCGGCGCACGGCACCAACGAATATCCCTTCCTGATCGACCAGGACGGCATCAGCGTCCTGCCCGTGACCTCCGCCGAACTCGACTACGGCGTCTCGAACGACATCGTGTCGAGCGGCATCGACGGGCTCGACGCGATGCTCGGCTCCGGCGGCTTCCATCGCGGCACCAGCATCCTCATCTCGGGGGTCGCGGGAACGGGAAAGACCACGATCAGCACGCACCTCGTCGATGCGGCCTGCGAGCGGGGCGAGCGCTGCATGTCCTTCGTCTTCGAGGAGAGCGGCGCGCAGATCTGCCGCAATGCCCTGTCGGTCGGCCTCGACCTGAAGCGGCACGTCGAGAGCGGCCTGCTCCGCTTCGAGGCCGCCCGTCCCACCCTGTACGGTCTGGAGACGCATCTCGCCCGGATGCACCGGGACATCGAGCGGTTCCAACCGGCGATCGTCGTCATCGACCCGATCTCGGCGCTGCGCGGGCCGGCCGTCGAGTTGCAGGCGACGCTCCTTCGCATGGTCGACATGCTGAAGAGCCGCGGCATCACAGCGGTGTTCACGAGCCTGCGAACGGATGGGGCCTTCGACCAGGTCGGCGACCTCGGCCTGTCCTCGCTGATGGACGCGTGGATCAAGCTCGTCGACGTCGAGGCCAACGGCGAGCGCACGCGGACCCTCTACATGATCAAGGCCCGTGGCATGAGCCACTCCAATCAGGTCCGCGAATTCCAGATGTCGGCGGCCGGGATCAGGCTGGTCGACGCCTATGTCGGGCCCGCCGGCGTCCTCACGGGCACCGCCCGCATGGTGCAGGAGGCCGAGGAACAGGCCAGCCTCCTGCGGCAGCGGCAGGAGGCCGAACGGCGCAAGCGCGAGGTCGTTCGACGGCGGCTCTCCATCGAGCGGCAGATCGCGGAACTGCGCGCGAGCCTGGAGGTCGCCGAGGAGGAGGAGATCGTTCTGCGCGAGGAGGACGACACCCGAGAGACGCTGTTGGGGCAGGAGCGCCGGGCGATCGCGGCACGACGGAGCGCGGCCGAATGAGCGATGATCGGATGACGGACGAAGAGGTCGATCCCGGCCCCTACCACATGCGCCTCTACGTGGCGGGCCAGACCGCCAAGTCGATGGCGGCCCTGGCCAACCTCAAGCGGATCTGCGAGGAGCACCTGCCGGGCCGGTACGACATCGAGGTCGTCGACCTGATGCAGAATCCCAAGCTCGCGGCGGGCGACCAGATCCTCGCCATTCCCACCCTGGTGCGCCGTCTGCCGGAACCGCTGAAGCGGATCATCGGGGACCTGTCGAACACCGAGAAGGTCCTGGTCGGGCTCGATCTCCGTCCGAAAGCCAGGATCGCTTGAGCGAGGCGTGGACGGAGTCCGCCTCATCGCCACGCTACGTGCTGCGGCTGTTCGTGGCCGGCATGACCCCGCGCTCGCAGCGGGCCATCGCGAACCTGCGCCGGATCTGCGACGAACGGCTGGCCGGGCGGGTCGACCTCGCCACCATCGACATCTTCCAGCAGCCTCACCTGGCCGAGGAGCATCAGGTCGTCGCGGCGCCGACCCTGCTCAGGCTGGAGCCGCTGCCGGTCAAGCGGCTGATCGGGGACCTCTCCGACGAGGCCCGGGTCCTCGCCGGCCTCGATCTGCCCGTCTCGCCCCGACGAGGCGCCGATGAACGCTGAGGGTCCGGAGCCTACGACCGCGGATTTGCGTGGCCGCCTCGCGTCGATGGCGGCTCGCCTGGAGGAGGCCGAGGACACCCTGGCGGCGATCCGGCGCGGCGACTTCGACGCCGTGGTGGTCGAGGACGGTGCGGGCGAGCGCCTCATCTACACCCTGGAGAATGCCGACCGGCCCTACCGCGTGCTGATCGAGCAGATCCAGGAGGGCGCCCTCACGCTCAGCGCCGAAGGGACGATCCTCTACGGCAACCGGCGCCTGGCCGAGATGCTGGGCGTCTCGCAGGAGCGCGTCATCGGCCGGTCGCTCCAAGACTTCGTCCTGGACGTCGACCGGTCCATCCTACACCGCCTGCTCGACGGGGCGGCCGACGGCGCCGTTCGCGGCGAACTGGCCCTGGCCGTCCCGGATTCGGGAAGCCTGCCGGTCAACCTTTCGCTCAGCCGGCTGCACCGCGAGGACGTCACGCCGCTCCTCTGCGGGATCCTGACCGACCTGAGCGAGCAGCGCGCGCATCTGCGCGATCTGGCCGAGGCGAACGACCAGCTGCGCTCCGAGAGCGCGGAGCGCGAACGGATCGAGGAGGCCCTGCGCCAGTCGCAGAAGATGGAGGCGGTGGGCCAGCTCACGGGCGGCCTCGCCCACGACTTCAACAACCTGCTGGCCGGCATCTCGGGTTCGCTGGAATTGATGCAGTCCCGCATGCGGCAGGGGCGGTTCGGCGATGTCGAGCGTTACATGACGGCCGCGCAAGGAGCCGCCAAGCGCGCCGCCGCCCTGACGCATCGCCTGCTCGCCTTCTCGCGCCGCCAGACCCTCGACCCCAAGCCCACCAACGTGAACCGACTGGTCTCCGGCCTGCAGGAGATGATCCAGCGCACCGTCGGTCCGGCGATCGCCTTCGAGTTCGTCGGCGCCTCGGGGCTCTGGCCCATATTGGTCGATCCGTCCCAGCTCGAGAACGCGCTGCTGAACCTCTGCATCAACGCGCGGGATGCCATGCCGGGCGGGGGGCGCATCACGGTCGAGACCGCCAACAGGGAGTTGGATGCGCCCGCGGCGCGTCGCCATGAGGTCCCGGAGGGTCAGTACCTCTCGCTCCACGTCACCGACACCGGAACCGGCATGACGCCGGAGGTCATCGCGCGGGCATTCGATCCGTTCTTCACGACGAAGCCCTTGGGCGAAGGGACCGGTCTCGGGCTCTCGATGATCTACGGATTCGTCAAGCAATCCGGGGGGCAGGTCCGCATCCGCTCGGAGGTCGGCCGGGGCACGACGGTCTGCCTCTACCTGCCGCGCCATCATGGCGAGGTCGACGAGAACGATGCCTCGACCGCGACGCTGGAACTGTCTCGCTCCGAGCAGGGCGAGACCGTGCTGGTGGTCGACGACGAGCCCACCGTGCGCATGCTGGTCACCGACATCCTGGCCGAGCTCGGCTATACGGCCATCGAGGCGGCCGACAGCGCGAGCGGGCTCAAGGTGTTGCAATCGGACGCCCGGATCGACCTCCTGGTCACCGATGTCGGCCTGCCCGGCGGCATGAACGGGCGCCAGATGGCCGACGCCGCCCGCGTCTCGCGACCGGATCTCAAGGTGCTGTTCATCACCGGCTACGCGGAGAACGCCGTGCTGGGGAACGGACACCTCGCCCCCGGCATGGCGGTGCTGACCAAGCCGTTCGCGGTCGACGCCATGGCGGCGCGGATCCGGCACATGATCACGGGTGATCGCGCCGCGCCGTGAGACCGTCCCCGCTTGATCAAAGCGGAAGACGGTGTCACGCGCCGCGAGGTCTGGAAGATTACCCGGCCGCCTTGGCCGCCCGGCGACGCGCGGTCAGGATCCATTCCGTGTAGCCGTTCGGCTGCGCACGGCCCCTGAACACGAGGTCGCTGGCCGCCTGGAAGGCCGGGCCGTCGAAGCCGGGCGCCATCGGGCGATAGAGCGGATCGCCGGCATTCTGGCGATCGACCACCTTCGCCATCCGCTTCAGCGCCTCCGTCACCTGCTCCTCGCTGACGACGCCGTGGTGCAGCCAGTTCGCGATGTGCTGGGACGAGATCCTCAGGGTCGCGCGGTCCTCCATCAGGCCGACATCGTGGATGTCCGGAACCTTGGAGCAGCCCACGCCCTGGTCGACCCAGCGCACCACGTAGCCGAGGATGCCCTGGACGTTGTTGTCGATCTCCTGGGCCACGTCGTCGGGCGCGAAGTTCGAGCGGGCCAGCGGAATCTCGAGGATCTCGTCCAGCGCCGAGCGCGGCCGGCGGGCGAGTTCCGCCTGCCGCGCCCGCACGTCGGTCTCGTGATAGTGGAGCGCGTGCAGGGTCGCGGCGGTGGGTGACGGCACCCAGGCCGTACTGGCGCCGGCCTTCGGGTGCGCGCCCTTCTGCATCAGCATGTCGGCCATGGCGTCGGGGGCCGCCCACATGCCCTTGCCGATCTGCGCCCGGTCGAGCAGGCCGCAGACGAGGCCGACATCGACGTTGTTCTCCTCGTAGCCCTTGATCCAGGGCGTCGCCTTCATGTCGTTCTTGCGGATGACCGGGCCCGCCTCCATCGCGGTGTGGATCTCGTCCCCGGTGCGGTCGAGGAACCCGGTATTGATGAATACCACCCGCTCGGCCGCGGCCTCGATGCAGGCGGCGAGGTTCACCGTGGTGCGGCGCTCCTCGTCCATGATGCCCATCTTGAGGGTGTTGGCCTCCAGGCCCAGCATGGCCTCGACGCGCCCGAACAATTCGACCGCGAAGGCGACCTCCTCGGGCCCGTGCATCTTCGGCTTGACGATGTAGACCGAGCCCTCGCGGCTGTTGCGCAGGCCGGAATCGCCCATGAGATCGTGGATCGCGATCATCGCGGTCACCGCCGCGTCGAGCATTCCCTCGGGAATTTCGTGGCCCTCGGCGTCGAGCACCGCGTCGGTGTCCATGTGGTGGCCGACATTGCGCACCAGCATCAGGGAGCGGCCGGGCACCACCACCTCGCCGCCGTTCGGCGCGATGTAGTGCCGGTCGGGGTTGAGGCGCCGCTCCTGCCTGCGGCCGTCCTTCTCGATGGTGGCCGCCAGGGTGCCCTTCATCAGGCCGAGCCAGTTGCGGTAGACCAGCACCTTGTCCTCGGCGTCGACCGTCGCCACCGAATCCTCGAGGTCCATGATCGTCGAGACGGCCGATTCCAGCAGGATGTCGGCGACGCCGGACGCGTCGAAGCGGCCGATCCGATGCGTCCGGTCGATGACGACCTCGACGTGCAACCCGTTGTGCCGCAGGAGCAGGGACGCGGGCATGCCGGCCCGGCCGCGATAGCCGACGAAGAGGTCCGGTCGGGCGAGCGGCACGGTCTCGCCGGTGTTCATGTTTCCGACGAGCGCCCCGTCCTCCACCGCGTAGGTGACGACGTCGGCGTGGCGGCCGCCGGCCAGCGGCACGAAGCGGTCGAGGTAGCCGCGGGCGCGGGTGACGACCCGGGCGCCCCGGGTGCGGTTGTAGCCGCCGCTGCGGACCGCGCCGCCTTCCTCCGACACCGCGTCGGTGCCGTAGAGCGCGTCGTAGAGCGAGCCCCAGCGGGCATTGGCGGCATTGAGCGCGTAGCGGGCGTTCGAGACCGGCACCACGAGCTGCGGCCCCGCGATGCGGGCGATCTCGGCGTCGACGTTGTCCGTCCTCACCTGCACCGATCCCGGGGCGGGCAGGAGGTAGCCGATCTCCTCCAGGTATGCCTTGTAGGCCGCCGGATCGATCGGCGTGCCGGCGCGCTCCCGATGCCAGGCATCGAGGCGGTCCTGGAGCGTATCACGCTTGGCCAGCAGGGCCCGGTTCTTCGGCGTCAGGTCGCGCACGATCGCACCGAGACCGCCCCAAAACACCTCCGGCGAGATGCTGGTGCCGGGCAAAGCCTCATCGGCCACGAAGTCGTAGAGCACGCGGGCGACGGCGAGGCCGCCAATGTTCATGCGATCCATCATCAATCCACTCGGGGAAGGTTGGCGGCCGGAAAGCCACCCATGTGGGATATAGGCGGCCGCCGGTGTCGATCGACGCGTCTCGGCGTGAAGGCGAGGCCCACCGACGCACGGCGGGACCATCGACGCGCCAACGCGGGGCATCGGCTCGCGTTCGGCCTCGCGAAAGCCGGACGGGATCGCCCGCCGCCCCGAGGCAGGACCGGCCGCCGTGCCGCGGGGCGTGGGCGGGTCATACCGCGTCCGGAATTCGGATCGACCAGGGCTGCGCGAACGTGAACTCCTCGAGGTTCACGCCCGGCCCGCCCCGGTCGACGACCACGAAGTCCTGCGGCGCGCCGAGCGGCGTGAGCACGCCGTGCCAGGTGCCGACGCCGTAGCACACGCCCTGGCCCGGCGCGGTCAGGAACGCCAGGGGCGCGCCGGGTCGGCCGTCCTCGTCCGGGCAGACGACGACGAGGAAGGGCGAGGCGTCGAGCGGCAGGAAGGCCTGCGCGCCCAGCGGGTGGCGCTCGACGAGGGTCAGGGCCAGCGGCAAGGCGTAGGGTTGCGCTTCGACGAGGCCGATCACCGCCCGGCCGCCGCTGCCCAGCACCGCGACCTCGGCGAGATCGTGGAAGCGGCGCGCCATGCCGGCATTCATCGGCCGGGGCGCGACGGCGGCCTTGTCGATCACGGTGCCGAAGGGGGCGAAGGCCTCCTGCGTCAGCGGCCGTGCGGTCAGGGTCCGGCCGCTCATCGGGCCGACCGGAACGGCGCCAGCGGAGCGTGCCGGTTGACGTCCTTGTAGAGGAGATAGCGGAAGGGGCCGGGGCCGCCCGCGTAGCAGGCCTGCGGGCAGAACGCGCGCAGCCACATGAAGTCGCCCGCCTCCACCTCCACCCAGTCGCGATTGAGCCGGTAGACCGCCTTGCCCTCCAGCACGAACAGGCCGTGCTCCATCACGTGCGTCTCCTCGAACGGGATCGTCCCGCCGGGCTGCATCGTGACGATGTTGACGTGCATGTCGTGGCGCAGATCCTCGGGCGCGACGAAGCGGGTGGTGGCCCAGGCCCCGTCCGTGCCGGGCATCGCCCTCGGGGCGACCTCGGATTCGTGGGTGACGAAGGCCTCCGGCACCGCGAGGCCCGGGGCGCGCTCGTAGGCCTTGCGAACCCAGTGGAAGCGGGCAGGCTCGGCGCCCGCGTTGCGCAGGCTCCACGCCGCGCCGGGCGGCAGGTAGGCGTAGCCGCCGGGCCGCAGGGCATGCGCCCGGCCGTCGAGGGTCAGGCTCGGGGTGCCCTCGACCACGAACAGCACGCCTTCGGCCCCTTCGTCGGGCTCGGGAGCGTCACTGCCGCCGCCGGGGGCGACCTCCATCAGGTACTGCGCGAAGGTCTCGGAAAAGCCCGACAGGGGCCGGGCCAGGACCCAGGCGCGGGTCCCGTCCCAGCCGGGCAGGAAACTCGTGACGATGTCGCTCATCACGCCACGGGGGATCACCGCGTAGGCCTCGGTGAACACCGCACGGCCGGTCATCAGCGTCGTCTGCGCCGGCAGACCTCCGCAGGTGGGGTTGTACAACGGTGCGTTCATGGAGCGTCTCCGATGATCCGTCTGGGAAAGCAGGACCCGGGCCGACGGGCTCCGGGCCGTCGCGGTCAGGCCGATTGGGTTTTCGCGATCGGCGCGTCGAGGATCGCCGCCGTATCGGTCGTGACGTCGCCGTCGAGGACGCGCTGGGCCTGCGCGCGATCGATGTCGCCCTCCCAGGCGGCGATCACCACCGTCGCGACGCAGTTGCCGATCAGGTTGCCGAGGGCCCGGGCGATGCCGACGAACCAGTCGATCGACAGTACGAGCACGAGGCCGATCACCGGGATTTCCGGCACCGCCGACAGGGTGGCGGCCAGCACGACGATGGCCGAGCCGGGCACGCCGTGGGCCCCCTTCGAGGTCAGGAGCGCGATGCCGAGGATCAGCATCAGGTGGCCGAAGGAGAGGTCCGTGTTGGTCGCCTGGGCGATGAACACCGTGGCCAGGGTCAGGTAGAGCGAGAAGGCATCGAGGTTGAACGAGTACCCGGTCGGGATCACGAGGCCGACGGTCGAATCCTTGATCCCGAGGCGCTCCAGCTTGCGCATCACCTGCGGCAGCACGCTGTCGGAGGAGGCGGTGCCGGCCACGACCGTCAACTCTTCGCGCAGGTAGGCCAGCAGCTTGACGATGCTGAAGCCGGCCAGGCGCATGATGGTGCCGAGCACCACGAAGACGAAGAACGCGACGCCCGCGTAGAACAGCACCACCAGCATGCCGAGCTGCTTCAGCGAGCCGATGCCGTACTTGCCCACCGTGAAGGCGACGGCGCCGAGCACGCCGAGCGGGGCGAGCCTGACGATGAAGCCGATGATCTTGAACAGGACCTCGGTGATGCGCTCCAGGCTGTCGGCCAGCGGCTTGCCCCGCTCGCCCAGCAGCGCCAGCCCGGACCCGAACAGGATCGCCAGGATGAGGACCTGGAGGATGTCGCCCTTGGCGAAGGCGTCGACGAACGTCGTCGGCACCAGCTTCATCAGGAAGTCGACGGTGCCGGTGACCTGCCCGACGCGCTCGGTGTAACCGGCGATGGATTTCGCGTCCAAGGTGGTCAGGTCGACGTTCATGCCGTGGCCGGGCGCGAACACGTAGGCCAACACGAGACCGAGCACGAGGGCGATGGTCGTCACCGCCTCGAAGTAGATCAGGGACTTGAGCCCGACGCGGCCGACCTTTCTGAGGTCGCCGGCACCGACGATGCCGTGGACGACCACACCGAACACCAGCGGTGCGATCGCCATCTTGATCAGCTTGATGAAGGCGTCGCCGAGCGGCTTGAGCGTCACCGCGAAGCCGGGCCAGACCATGCCGAGAACGACGCCGAGCACGAGGGCGGCGACAACCTGCCCGAACAGCGACCCAAAGAACCGCCTCATCGCAAACCCCCTCGTGTTTCCTCGAGCCGTTCCGTTCCCCGACCGCCAGGCTCACATGCGTCTGAACTCGCGTCGATTCTGGCGCTGGAGGGATATCGCACCACCGGCGTTATCGTGCAGCCCGTCGGTGGATCCGCGCGATCGGCGGCACCATGTTGCCGAGGCATCTAAACGTCAAATATTTCATATATCGCCATTGATACTTTCCCGATATATATAACGTATGGAACTCCGGCACCTGCGCTACTTCGTGGCCGTGGCCCGGCATCTGAGCTTCACCGCCGCCGCCGAGAGCCTGGGCGTCGCGCAGCCACCGCTGAGCCAGCAGATCCGCGATCTCGAAGCCGAGATCGGCACCGCGCTGTTCGAACGGACGACGCGTCGCGTCGCGCTGACGAGGGCCGGCATGGACTTCCACGCGCAGGCGCTCGGCATCCTGGAAAAATCCGGCGAAGCCGTCGACCGCGCCCGCGCCATCGGCGCCGGGGTGGCCGGCATCGTCAATGTCGGCCTGACGGGATCCATGCTGGCCGGCCCGCTCGGCCAGGCCATACGCGACTTTTTGAGCCTGTATCCCGATGTCGACCTGCGCATCCACGAGATGTCGCCGGACCGGCAGATCTCGATGCTGAAGGCCGGCCAGACCGACATCAGCTTCCTGCGCAGCCCACCGCACGACGCGGACCTCGTCAGCGAACGCGCGTGGTGCGAGACCGTCAGCCTCGTTCTCCCGAAGGACCATCGCCTGGCGGGGAGGGCGACGATCGACCTCGCCGAGCTGAGCCGGGAGCGGTTCGTGTTCCTGCGGCTGTCGGATTCCCTGTTCGCGAAATACCTCTGGGATTGCTGCGTCGACGCCGGCTTCGTCCCGAACATCACGCATCAGGTCGTCGAGGCGGCCTCGTTGACGAGCCTCGTCGCGACGGGACTGGGGATCGCCATCATTCCGGAATTCGTCGCCCGTCTGGCGCACGCGGATGTAGTCTACAGGCCCGTCACGGGCAAACCGATCCGTGCCGACGTCCATGCCCTGTGGTCCAAGGAGAAGGCGGGGCCCCTGATCACCAATTTCCTGGAGCTCGTGCGTTCCGGCGGGGCCTGAGGCGTGCCGGGAAGCGGGTGGCGCAAGCGATGCGGGACCTCGGAAAGGACCGCCGGGCGGGAGGGCGCCTCAGTCGACACCGTCCCCGGCGCCGGAATCCTCCGTCCCGGAATCCTCGATGCCGAGCAGCCACGCCCGCAGGGCGCGCGACACGGCCTCGGGCTGCTCGATCGGGCTCATGTGGCCGGCCCCCGGCACGATCACGAGCCTGGCCCCCGGCACCAGGGCGGCCATCTCGCGGTGGATCGCGGGCGGCGTCAGGGCGTCGCTCTCGCCGCACAGGACGAGCAGCGGGACGCGGAGGGCCCGCAGCGTTCCGGTGCCGTCACGCCGCGCGATGTTGTTCTGTCGGATGAAGACCTCCGGTCCGAGGCGCTCGGTCATGTCGCGGATGCGCGCGACGATCGCGCCGTCGCCGAGATGCGACGGATCGAGATAGGTTGCGAGCAGGCGGTCGCCGAAGCCGTGGAAGCGACCCGGTATGCGCGCGATCTGATCGAGGGCGCGGCGGTTGGCGGCCCGATCGTCGGAATCCGCGCGGATCGAGGTGTCGAGGAGCGCCAGGCGCGTCACCCGCTCCGGCGCGCGCCGGACGACCTCCTGCGCCACGTAGCCCCCGAAGGAGAAGCCCGCCAGCGCGAAGCGGGGCGGGGCCTGAGCCAGCACCCCGTCGGCGAGGTCTTCCAGCGTCGTGCCGCGCGTGAGATCGCCGACCTGGCAGGCGGCGATGTCCGACAGCGCGGAGACCTGATCCCGGAACAGGTCGGCATCGTTCAGGAGGCCCGGCAGGAGGACGAGGGGACTCGGCACCCGTGACGTCATGATCTCTCTCACAGCATCGCGCCGGTGTTTCCGTGTCCGAGACCGACATGGCGGTTGGACCACGCTTCACAGGGGCGGCATACCGATGTCATCGACCGGGATGCGTGTGAGCCTTGCCGCGGCCCGAACGGTGACAATCCCGCCGCGACGTCACGCGACCCGATAAGCGGAGACCCGACCCGTGCCAGACCCGTCCCCGGTCCGTTCGGCGCAGCCGCGCGCGCCGACGCTCGCGAGCAACGCGGCGCTCGGCGTCACGCAGATCCTTCTCTGGGGCGGCTCGTTCTTCCTCTTGGCCGTGCTCGCCGAGCCCATCGTGCAGTCGACCGGTTGGCCGCAGGGCGCCGTGGTGAGTTCCCTGTCCCTGGCGATTCTGATCTCGGGCCTGCTCTCGCCCCGGGTCGGGCGCCTGATCCGGCGGCATGGCGGCCGGCCGGTCCTGATGGCGGGGTCCCTGATCATCGCCGGGGGGCTGATCCTCATGGCCGTGGCGCCGAACCTGCCGGTCTTCCTCCTGGCCTGGATGGTTCTCGGCATCGGCATGGCCGGCGCCCTGTACGATCCGCTCTTCGCCGCCATCGGGCAGGCCTACGGGTCCTCGGCGCGCGGGGCGATGACCCAGATCGCGATCGCATCGGGTTTCGCCATCACCCTGTGCTGGCCGGCCTCGAGCTTCCTCGTCGGTGCGATCGGGTGGCGGGGCACCTGCGTCGTCTACGCGGGCCTCTGCGCGTTCGTGGTGGTCCCGCTCTTCGCCTGGGCGCTGCCGTCCCAGAGCCGCGCGCCCATCGGCGCCGTGTCATCCGCGCCGACGGCCGGAGCGGCCCCGCTCGTCAGCCCGACCGGGCGCGGGCCGCTGCCCGGCGAGCGCATCCTCGCCGTCACCTTCACCAGCGCGGCGGTGATCATGACGGCGACCTCCGTGCAGCTGCTCCTGCTGCTCCAGGCCAAGGGCGTCGCGGCGGGCACGGCCGTCGCCCTGAGCACGCTGATCGGTCCGTCGCAGGTCGGTGCGCGCATCCTCGAACTGATCTTCGGGCGGCGGGCGCATCCGGCCTGGGCGCTCCTGGTGTCGAGCGGGAGCGTCGGTCTCGGCCTCGTCATCCTCGCCGCCGCCCCGAGCCTCGCCTGGGCCGGCATCATCCTCTACGGCGTCGGAAACGGGATGCGCACCGTGGTGCGCGGAACGCTGCCGCTGACCCTCTACGGCCAGCAGGATTATGCCGCCGTGATGGGGCGGCTCGCCCGCATGCCGCTGCTCGGACAGGCGGCGACGCCCCTGGCCTGCGGCACGCTCTCGGCCTGGTTCGGGCTCGATGCCCTGCTGGGACTGATGCTGGCCGCCGCGCTCCTGAATGTCGGCCTGTCGCTGGTCGTCGCCCGCCGGGCGCTGGGCCGGGGCGCGGGATGAGCGGCGCTCAGCCCTCGGCGGCCAGCTTGACCGAGAACGCCGCGAGCAGGCCGCCCATCATCCAGCGCTGCGCCCGCAGCCAGGCCGGCCGCCGGGCCAGGACACCCGCCAGGGCGCCGGCCGTGAGGGCGATGCCCACGGAGACGACGAGATTCACCCCGATATGCAGCAGGCCCAGCACGAGGGTCTGGACGAAGACGCTGCCGTGGCCGGGCACGATGAATTGCGGCAGCAGGGCGAGATAGAGGAGGGCCGCCTTCGGGTTGAGGAGCGTCGTCACCAGGCCCATGCCGAACAGGCGGCCGCCGCTGCTCCGGCGCACGGAGCGGATCTCGAACGGCGAGCGTCCACCGGGCTTCAGGGCCTGCCAGGCCAGAACCATCAGGTAGACCGCGCCGACGAGGCGCAAGGTCACGTGGGCGAAGGGAACCGTCGTGAGCAGCGCGGTGATGCCGAGGGCGGCGCAGAGCAGGTAGACGACGAAGCCCAGGACCATCCCACCGAGGGAGATCAGCCCGGCCGCCGCCCCCTGTCCGATCGCGCGCGAGATCAGGTAGATCATGTTCGGGCCGGGCGTCACGGCAAAGCCCAGGACGACGACGAGGAAGGACGTGAGCTCGGCGGTGCCGGGCAGTGCGATCGCGGGCATGGGCCTGGGGTCCGTTGAGGTGATCCGCGCCGTGTTCGACCGCGCGGTGGGGGTGAGATCGCACCGCCTCCATGATAGGTAAATTCCGAAGATCGGATGGCCGTGATCTGGAAAACCTATCGCCGCGATGATCAACGTTCGCCTGATCCGTCACCTGTGGGTGTTCCTCGCGGTGGCCGAGGAGAAGCATTTCGGGCGCGCGGCGCAGCGCCTGGGCATGTCCCAGCCGCCTCTCACGGAGCAGATTCAGGCGCTGGAGCAGGCCCTGCGGGTCAGGTTGTTCGATCGCAACCGGCGCGGCGTGCAGTTGACGCCCGCGGGCTCCGCCATCCTGCCCGCCGTGCGGACCTTCGCCGAGCAGTTGGGTCGCTTGGAACTCGCGGTCCGCGAGGCGATCGACGGACAGACCGGAACGCTGCGGATCGGCGCGATCAACTCGGCGATGCTGGAGGATCTGCCGCCCCTGGTCGAGCGCCTGCGCGTCGCCTACCCCCAGACCACCGTCTCGGTGCGGGAAATCGATAGCGTCGAGGCGGTGCCGGCCCTGGAAGCGGGCGAGCTCGACCTCGCCTTCGCGCGGCTGGAGGGGGAACTCGGCCCCACGATCCGCTCGCACGCGGTGGCCCAGGATCGTCTCGTGGTGGCCGTCCCGCAGGAGCATCCCCTCGCGCGGCGTTCCGAGATCGCTCTCGCCGACCTCGCCCACGCCGATTTCACGATGTTCTCCCGGCGCTTCAGCCCGGTCTATTTCGACCACGTGCTCGCCGCCTGCCATGCACGAGGGTTCTCGCCGCGCATCCTGCACGAGGTCCGGTCCGTCACCTCGCAGATCGCCTTCGTCGCCTGTGGTCAGGGTATCGCCCTCGTGCCCGCGCGCTTCGAACGCCTGGCGCCGCCGCAGGTGGCGTTCCGTGCCCTGACGGAGCGGGTCGAGATCGTGGCGGCAGCCCTGGTCTGGTCGACGGC
Source organism: Methylobacterium sp. J-068 (assembly GCF_022829445.1). GTDB lineage: Bacteria > Pseudomonadota > Alphaproteobacteria > Rhizobiales > Beijerinckiaceae > Methylobacterium. Next base: position 47,695 of record NZ_JAKSXY010000046.1, read on the forward strand.
GCGGCACAATCCGCTGGTGGACGCGGTCATCGCGCTCGCGCAGGACATGAGGCGGCCCGGGTAGCACGACGCGGGTGGCAGGGAACGCGCGCGACGGATCTCGAAAAAACACCTGTCACCCCCTTGTCGGAGGGCCGGCATTTCAGGTGTCCTTGCCGAGACGGCCGCCGATTCAGGGATCGGCCGCGAGGAGACGCCCGATGAGCACGACGATCGACGCACAGCACGCGCCCGTCCCCGTGAAGGGCGGTCTCGTCGCCTATCTCGCCCTCGACGGAGCGATGAAGGCGGCCGCGTTCTACGGCCAGGCCTTCGGCGCGGAACTGGCCGGCGCGATGCCGCCCGACGAGCAGGGACGGACCATGCATGTCCATCTCTACGTCAACGGCTCGTCGCTGATGCTGTCCGACGCCTATCCGGAGCACGGCCATCCGCTGCAGACGCCGCAGGGCTACACCATGACCCTGATGGTCGAGGATCTCGAAGCGTGGTGGACGCGCGCGCTGGAGGCCGGCGCGACGGCGGTGCTGCCGCCGACCGACATGTTCTGGGGCGACCGCTACGCTCAGGTGCGCGATCCCTTCGGCGTGCTCTGGGGCATGAACCAGGGGGCCCGCTGAACCCCGCTCCCATCACGTCCGTCCCGATCGCGAACCAGGAATCCGAACATGACCGACGGCACCCCCGAGCGCGAACTCGTCCTCACCCGCCTCATCCCCGCACCGGCCTCGGCCCTCTACCGGGCCTGGACCGAGCCGGCCCTCCTGAAGCGCTGGTTCGCGCCCAAGCCCTACACGGTGTCGGAGGCCGAGACGGACCTCCGGCCCGGCGGCGCGACGCGCATCGTGATGCGGGCGCCGGACGGCTCGGAATTCCCCAGCGCCGGCGTCTATCTCGAACTCGTCGAGAACGCCCGGATCGTCTTCACGGATGCCTATGTCACGGCCTGGGAGCCCTCGGCCAAACCCTTCTTCACCGGGATCATCACCTTCGAGCCGGAGGCGGGCGGCACGCGCTACACCGCGCGCGCCCGGCACTGGTCGGCGGAGGATTGCGCGGCCCACAAGGCGATGGGCTTCCACGAGGGCTGGGGCCTCTGCGCCGACCAGCTCGCCGGACTCGCGCAGGCCATCTAGCGCGCCCTGGACCGGATCGCGGCCGCCTATTCCGCCGCCGCGAGCGGGCGCGCCGCGTCCCGCCGCGTGAGCGCGAAGAAGCCGAGCGCCGAGGCGAAGATGACGCTCCCGAACGCCGCCGCGATCCCCAGCACGAATCCGAATCCGCCCCGATCGTGCAGGAAGGCGATCATCGGCACCACGAACCCGCTGACCGTGAAGCCGAGGAAGTAGCGCACGCTGTAGGCGCGGGCGCGGTAGAGCGGCGGCACGTAGCGCGCCACCATCGCGTCGTTGATGACGACCTGCCCGTAGAGGGCCGCCATCGTCAGGACGAGGCCGACCAGGAGCGCAAGACCCGTGCTCACCGCCGCGATGCCCAGCCCCAGCGGTTGCAGGACGGACAATCCGAGGAAGAGCACCGGCAGGCTGTAGCGGTCGATCAGACGCCCCATCACCAGCTGGGTCAGGGCCCCGAACACGAAGACGAGGGTGGCGACCGAGCCGATCAGAACGAGGGGCAGGCCGTCGCCTACGCGCTCGTCGACCACCTTGGGCAGGGCGATCGTGGTGATGTTGAAGGTCATCCCCCCCGCCACGATCGCGAAGGCGAACACGATGAGGAGCGGGAGCGGACGCGCCACCGGGATGATAGGCCCGGCGCCCGCCTTGCCGTGCGTTCCCTCGCCGTCGCCGGGGACGAGCGCCAGGAACGCCGTCCCGCAGGCGAGGCAGAACAGGCCCGGCACGACGAAGGCCGCCTGCCAGCCGAACCCCGTCGCCAGGAGCGCCGTCACGCCCGAGGCCGTGGCGGCGCCGACATTGCCCCAGACGCCGTTCACGCCGAGATCGCGTCCGAGGCGGCGGGCGTGCGTCACCAGCATGCTCGACCCGACCGGGTGGTAGATCGCGGAGGCCAACCCGAGCACGCAGAGCCACACCATGAAGGCCGTCGGGCTCGCGGCACTCGCCACGCCGAGGCAGGACAGGCCGTAGCCGAAGAAGAAGATCGCCAGGAGGTTGCGCCGCCCGAACCGGTCGGCGAGCCAGCCCATCGGCAGGGCGCAGAGGCCGAAGGCCACGAAGGCGCCGGTCGCGAGCGTGATCAGTTCGCCGTAGCCGAGGCCGGTCTGGGCCGCGATAGCGATCACGGCCGTCGGATAGATCAGCAGGACGAAGTGGTCGAGGGCATGCGCCACGTTGACGAAGCGCAGCGTCCGGCGGGACAGGGTCTCGGCATCCATCGGGCAGGCCTCTCCGCGAGCGGACTCCTGCTTAACCTGACCCGTTGAACGCCGTCGGGCCGAAGGTGTACGCATTCGGGCCAGGGAACGCCGCGACAAGGGAGGCGCCATGCGCTCGATCCGGGCCGAGGACTATCAGGCGGTGCCGCGCGCCGTCGCGGTGATGCCGAAGACCTTCAGGGCCGGCAGCCATACGGACCGCCACGTTCACCCGCGCGCGCAACTGCTCTACGCGACCGCCGGCCTGATGATGGCGACGGCCGAGACCGGGACCTGGGTCGTGCCGGAAGGGCATGCCCTGTGGATCCCGCCCGGCCTGCCGCACGCGGTGGCCATGCACGGCGACGTCGCGATGTGCTCGGCCTATCTCGCGCGCGACGCGATCCGCGACTTCCCCGGCCAGGCCCGCGTCATCGAGGTCTCGGCCCTTCTCGCGGCCGCCCTGGTCGCCCTCACGGACGAGCCCGTGCTCTACGACGAGGCCGGGCGCGGCGGGCATCTGGCGGCCCTCGTCCTCGACGAGATCGGGCGGGCCCCGGAGACCCGGCTGACCCTGCCCTTGCCGCGCGACGCCCGCCTTCGCCGCGTCTGCCTGGGGCTGATCGACGATCCCGCCCGGACGCTCGACCTCGACGCCTGGGCCGATCAGGCGGGCCTGAGCCGGCGGACCCTGACGCGGGGATTCCGCCGCGAGACGGGTCTCACCTTCGGCCAGTGGCGTGCCCGAGCGCGGGTCGTGCGCGCCCTGGCGCTCGCGGCCGATGGCCGGGCACCGCGCCAGGTCGCGGCCTCGGTCGGCTATCGCAGTCTCCAGGCCCTGCGCGGCCGGACGGAAGCCCTGATCGGCGAGGCGCGAGAGGCCTGAGCGACGCGGCCGATGGGCCCCGCACGGAGCGGCCTCGAGGACCCGCTCGGCCTCAGGCCGCGATCGGAAGGGACCTGAAGGTTCGCGCCGCCAGGCACGAGTTGCGATAGCGCTCGTCCGAGGTCACCTCGCGCCCGAGCCAGGCCGGGAACACGACCTCCTCGTCCTCGCGTTCGAGTTCGACCTCGGCCAGGATGAGGCCGCTCAGCGCACCCGCGAAGAGATCCACCTCCCAGACGTGTCCGTGCGCCTCGATGCGATGGCGGACCTTCTCGATGCGATGCCGAGACGCGACCGTGGCGAGCATCACCGCGCCGATCTCGCGCGCGACCTCCTGCTCCAGCTCCACACGGGAGGCGCCCCGGCGCTTTCCCTTCCAGGCCAGGAAGTAGCGGTCGTCCATCCGGCGAATCCGGATCGTGTTCTCCGAATCCGTGAGGAGGTATCCCTGCACGATGCTGATTCCGGACCGGCAGTGCTCCAGCACGGACGGGTGGGCGAGAAACTTGCGCTCGATCTCGATCGGCATGCAGGGCCTGAATCCGTTGCGAGGGCGGCTTCCTGCCGCACGGCCGGGCTGAAGGCAAGGGCACCAACGGCGGGCACCGGAGTTGTCCCTGTTTCGCCGCACCGGGGGTGCATTTCGCGCCCGTCATTTAACAAAATCAATGCGGGCCCATTGGTTGCAGGGCAGGATCGCCGAAATATCATGCGGATGGCCGAGGACACGAAGCTGAAGAAGAAGCACACGCCCCGCACGCAGATCGCCGCGCTTCCGTTTCGACTCGATGCCGAGGGCCGTCCCGAAATCCTGCTGGTCACCTCACGCGAGACGAAGCGGTGGATCATCCCCAAGGGCTGGCCCATGCGCGGCCGCAAGGACCATCGTGCCGCCGAGCAGGAGGCCTTCGAGGAGGCGGGCCTGAAGGGGCGGATCGGCAAGAAGGCGGTCGGCCTCTACCGCTACGACAAGCGCCTGGGCGACGGCAGCGCGCTGCCCTGCGCGGTGAAGGTCTATCCGCTCCGGGTCAGCGAGGAGCGCAAGCGCTGGCCCGAGCACAAGCAGCGTGAGCGGCGCTGGTATGCGGCCGAGGACGCCGCGGCCCTGGTTCAGGAATGGGACCTGCGGGTTTTGCTGCGGGCGTTTCGCGGATAGGCGATCCGGGTGGCCGGACGCCGCGCCGTCAGCCTCGCGCGGGATCGAGGATCACCGACCAGAGCGCGGCGTCGGCGGCGTCCTTGAGGGTGACCGTCATCTGCTCCGTGCGGCCGTCGACGGCGACGTGGCCGAAGAACTGGTAGCCCGCCGCCGGCGAGAGGTTCGCCTGCCCCGGCGGGGGCGCCTTCACGAAGCGCAGTTGCGGCCCGAAGGTGTCGTCGAGCGCGTTGGGCCCGAAGGTGCCGGCATGCAGCGGGCCGGCGACGAATTCCCAGAACGGCTCGAAATCCTGGAAGCGCGCCCGGTTCGGGTCGTAGTAATGCGCCGCCGCGTAGTGGACGTCGGCGGTGAGCCAGACCGTGTTGCGGATGCGGGAATCCCGCAGGAATCGCAGGAGATCGGCGATCTCGAGTTCCCGCCCGAGGGGCGGCCCGTCGCCCTGCGCGACGGCCTCCGAGCCGAATGTCCGGTCCGGATCGTACGGCACGACGAGCCCGAGCGGCATGTCGGCGGCGATCACCTTCCAGGTCGCCCGCGAGGCGCGGAGTTCGTGCTTGAGCCAGGCGATCTGCGTCGGGCCGAGGAAATGGGATTCCGGTCCGTAGGCGGCCTGCCGGTTCTCGCCGTTCGGCCCGCGATAGGAGCGCATGTCGAGCAGGAAGACGTCGACCAGGGGCCCGTGCGAGATCCTGCGGTAGACCCGGCCGGGCTCCGAGGGCTCGAAGCGCATCGGCAGGTATTCGTGGAAGGCGCGCGTGGCGCGCACCTGCAAGGCCAGCACGTTCGGGTCGCGGTACATCTTGCGCAGGTGCTCGGCGCGGGTCAGCGGCTCGCCCGGCCACCAGTTGTTGGTGACCTCGTGGTCGTCCCATTGCGCGAAGACCGGAACCTCGGCGTTCATGGCGAGCACGTTGGCGTCGGTGAGATTGTAGCGGTAACGGCCCCGGAACTCGTCGAGGGTCTCGGCGGGCTTCGACACCGCCTCGGTGACGCGGTTGCGCCAGAGGCTGCCGTCCGGGAGCCGCACCTCGGGAACGATCGGACCGTCGGCGTAGATCGTGTCGCCGGAATGGAGGAAAAAGTCCGGCCGGTTGCGCAGCATGGCGGCGTAGATCGTCATCCCGCCGCGGGCCTCGTCGATGCCCCAGCCCTGCCCGGCCGTGTCGCCGGACCAGCAGAACGAGACCGAGCGGCGGTCCGACGGCGCGGTCCGAAAGCGCCCGACCTGCGGCGCGCCGAGGATCGTGGGCGCGGCGAGATCCTGGAGGCGAACCCTGTAGAAGACGTCCTGGCCGGGCGGCAGTCCCGTCAGGGCGACCTTTACGGTCCCGTCGCTCACGGGGAGGGCGTCGGCGAACACGCCGCCCCGAATCTCGGTGAAACGCTCCGTGGTCGCCCACTCGATCATCGCGCGGCAGGGCCGGTCGGCCCGCGCCCAGACGATGGCGGACGTCGCGTCGACGTCGCCGGATTGCAGGCCGTGCGTCAGGACGGGGCGATCGGCGGCCCGGCTGAGACCGGGGCGGAAGACACCCGCGCCGGCGCCCGCGAGGCCGGCCGCGGCACCGATCAGGAACGGACGACGGGTCAGGCTCGAACGGGACATGGCTGCGGACTCGACGGGCACGCCTCCACCATGCCGCTCCCCTTTGACGCCTTGACGACGTCCGACCCGCGTTGCGGACGAAGGCGCCGGATGCCGAATCCAGCACGTCGAACGCTTCACTCCTCATCCGGAATAAGCGAGGATTGCGGCAGCCTGTCACATGAACGTATCAGTTCGGGGATAGCGCACGGACGATCGCCGCATCGACGCCCAGGAACTTCCATGTCCGACGCTGCCATGACGTCCCCCGACCTGCCGTCACCGAACCTGGCACGGGCAGGGACGTCGCGGCCCGGGCCGCGGATGAATCACCGCATTCATCCCGGCGGCATCATCGCCTTCCTGCTGGTGCTCGTCGGAGGGCTGGCCTACGCCGTCGTCAGCCTCATCGCCGACATGAACGCGGTCCACCAGGAGCCCCTGGCCATCGGCGCGTTCGTGCTGCTCGGCCTCGCCCTGCTCATCGCTTTGGCCTTCGAGTTCGTGAACGGCTTCCACGACACGGCCAACGCGGTCGCGACCGTGATCTACACGCACGCGATGCCGCCGCTGGTGGCGGTGATCTGGTCCGGGGCGTTCAACTTCCTCGGCGTCCTGCTCTCGTCCGGTGCCGTGGCCTACGCCATCGTCACCCTGCTGCCGGTGGAGCTGATCCTCCAGGTCGGCTCCGGGGCCGGGTACGCGATGATCTTCGCGCTGCTGATCGCCGCCATCCTCTGGAACCTCGGCACCTGGGCCTTCGGCCTGCCGAACTCCTCGTCGCACACGCTGATCGGCTCGGTGATCGGCGTCGGCCTCGCCAACCAGCTGATGGCGCCGGAGGGCTCCGCGACTTCGGGGGTCGATTGGGCGCAGGCGCTCGGCGTGTTCAAGGCCCTGCTGTTCAGCCCCCTCTGCGGGTTCTTCGCCGCCGCCCTGCTCCTCCTGGCGCTCAAGCTAACGGTGCGGCGCAAGGACCTCTACGAGGCCCCCCAGGGCGAGGCGCCGCCCCCGCTCTGGATTCGCGGCCTGCTGATCCTGACCTGCACCCTCGTGTCGTTCTTCCATGGCGGCAACGACGGCCAGAAGGGCATGGGGCTCATCATGCTCATCCTCATCGGCGCGGCGCCGACTGCCTACGCCCTCAACCGCACCATGGCGGACGACACCACCCCGGCCTTCATCCAGATGTCGCAGAGCGCGAGCGCGGTGTTCGCCGCCCGTGCCGGAGGCAGCGCCCAGCCCGACGCGGCGTCCGCCCGCAAGCAGGTCTCGGAAGCGCTACGCTCGAAGGACCTGAACCAGCCCGCCCTGTACGCCGCGCTCGCGTCCCTCGCGACCGATATCGCCGCCAACGTGAAGAACTACGGCGCGATCAAGCAGGTCCCGGCCGCGCAGACCTCCAACCTGCGCAACGACATGTACCTGGCCTCCGATGCGATCCGCCTGCTGCCGAAGAACGGCGCCAGCTTCTCCGAGGCCGAGGCCGCGACGCTGAAATCCTACACCGGCCTCCTCAACGACGGGACCCGCTACATCCCGACCTGGGTGAAGGTCTGCGTCGCCCTGGCCCTGGGCCTCGGCACCATGGTCGGCTGGAAGCGCATCGTGGTCACGGTCGGCGAGAAGATCGGCAAGACCCACCTCACTTACGCCCAGGGTGCCTCGGCCGAGATGGTCGCGGCCGGCACGATCGGGCTGGCCGAACTCTACGGCCTGCCGGTCTCGACCACGCACATCCTGTCGAGCGGTGTCGCCGGCACCATGGCGGCCAACGGCTCGGGCCTGCGGATGTCGACCGTTCGCAACATGGCGCTGGCCTGGGTGCTGACGCTGCCCGCCGCGATCACCCTGGCCGGCCTCCTGTTCTTCATCCTGCGGCACGTGTTCTGAATGGGGGAGAGGAAGCTCGGATGACGGAGTCCCAGGCACATCCCGACGAGGCCTCCGGCGAGCGCCTCGTATCCATGAACGCCATGCTGGCCGAGTGGGCGGCGTGTTGCGCGGCCGAGAGCGCCTCGCTCATCGAGCGGTTCGAGGCGATGGGATATCGGGTGCGCGGAAAATCGAAGGAGGAGGTCACGGAGGTGCTGAAGCGACCGCCGACCGGCGCCTCGGCCGCCTGATCTCGCTCAACGGGAGCGATGAGGGACCCACCCTCAGTGGATCACCGTCCGGTTTTCCGGAGTGCGCTCCCGGCGGTGGGGCTCCGCCGTGGGGCGCGATCGATGTCGGCAAGGACGTCCTTGATCCCGGGCTGACAACCGCCGCCGAGCCATTGGGGCCAGGACGACAGACCCTCAAACCAAAAGACCTGCCGCCCTGATCCGTGAAACAGTCGCCACGGGGCCAGAGCGCGTGCCACGCTATCGAGATCGAGCCGGCACGGACGTGTCGTGTCTCCAGCATGGCCCGCGGATTTATGCGGCGCCGATGCGTGCGAGTCGGCATCCTGGCTCAAACGATCCGCGTGCCCCTCAAGATCGTCACGGCGCGCTGGAATGGCGGAAACCCGCTCCAGGGCGGATTGCGGGCGTGGCTGGTCGTCCTTTCCGCCAGCCCTCGCGTGTGCACACGGCCCGGCACGCCTCGCCTACTTTCGAGCGCACCGGTGGCTTGGTGATATTGGAATGCTCGGATATCTTTCCCCCCCGACGCGAGGGGAATCCGGTACAGGCAGAATACAGATTTATCGCTGCAAAGTCATACTTCGATTATTCCGGATATCAATACAACTTATATTTAATCGACCCCGACAGCATCCAAAGCATCCATATCGACGATCAGGCCACAGAAACATGCTCGAACAAATCGACAAACGGCTGACAAAAGATTTTCAGGATGCGTGGGAGAAAGTCAAATCCTTTACGATGACTTCGCCCGAGCGCGGTTTCGCGCTTTGGAATGCTGTCACCACAATCGTCGACAACGACATTCCAGGCGCATTTGTCGAATGCGGCGTCTGGAAAGGCGGCTCTTCCATGCTGATTATGTTAGCATTGCTGCATAAAGGCGTCGCGAATCGTGATATTTATCTTTTCGATACCTTTGAAGGCATGACGTTACCCGGCGAGACCGATGTCGATTTACATGGAGACCCGGCCTCCAAGCTTATGGAAGGCATACGGGGACCTGAAATTGCCGAGTTGGTGAAAGCCTCCATCGGTTTCGATGATGTGTATGCCGCGATCGCAAGCACTGGTTACGACATGCGCCTGGTACGCCTCATCAAAGGTGATGCGCGCGAGACCGTCAAAAGAACGCAAACATTTCAAATCTCTCTCCTTCGATTGGACACGGATTTCTACGACAGCACTTTTGCGGAGCTGGAATATCTATATCCCCGCCTGACGAAAGGTGGCGTGCTCATCATCGACGATTACGGCCATTGGCAGGGCGCACGACAAGCTGTCGAAGATTATTTCCTGGACAACAAATTCGGATACAAGCGGCCGATTTTATGGGCGTTCGATTATACGGGTTGGGGCGGAATAAAAATCGACGCCGCCGAGGAAATCGAGATCGATCGGTACGATTATGCCCCACCCGGGCTCACACCGCATCCCGATCTATTGCCGCTTTTCCCTCACGCCAGGATCGTCAACCCTTGGACGGTCGGCTGGCCCTACCTGCGCAGCGGCGTCCCGCATATCTGGAGATCCGACCGGCGCGACACCTCGGGCTATGTCATCGGCAATGCCTCCGCTGAAGAGGCGGCATGCCTCTATGCGCTGGCCAAACTCTTTTCAGGCAAGAGGGGGCTCGAGATCGGGAGCCATTTCGGCTGGACAGGGGCACATCTCCTGAGCGCCGGCCTTCGTCTTGATTGCATAGACCCGGCATTCTTCGAGGAAAATCGGAAAAATGCATTGCGCGAAGTCTTCGATGCGATCTCCCCCGATCGCTCTTACAAGCTTTGGGCAGGGTTTTCTCCAGATATCCTGGAGGAGGTCTATGCCTCCGATCCGGAGCCATGGTCTTTTGCCTTCATCGATGGGAATCACGACGGCGAAGCTCCCTACAATGATGCAGTCAACGTCCTGAATTATCTAGCAGAGGATGCTCTGGTCGTCTTCCACGACTTGACCTCTCCCTTTGTGGAAAAAGGCCTCGAGGTTTTCCTGAATGCAGGGTTCAATGTGAAACTCTTCAACACCATGCAAATCCTGGGTGTCGCCTGGCGCGGAGATGTGAACCCGCCGGAACACGTTCGAGATCAGAACACGCCCATGCTCTTCCAATCACATCTCGCCAAATATCTTTAGGAGCGATCGCACGATCACGACCCTGTGCCGTCCGATGCATGGCATCGATGACATGCGGATGGACGCCGCGGCGTTGGAGGCGTCGAAGCCAGCCCCGATCCGGGCGCGACACGCCTCCGACAGCCGAGAAGTCGTTGCGGCATTCGGGCCTGTGAAGCATCGGACGGCGTACCACGCAGCGAATCGGCGTTGGTGCGGGCGGTGAGCGCGTCCTTCAGGATCGCAGTCGGGTGAGTCACGCGGGGACATCGCCCGCCATGTTCTCGCGGCGAACCGGCGCCTATGCTTCCCGCAGCACGGACGCGAAGCCGCAGCGAGCCACCCCATGTCGATCGCTCCCAGCCGTCCCCACGACGATTCACCGGCGCTGTCGCCTCTGAGGATGGCGATCGTGGCGGCCTATCGGCGCCCCGAGGCGGACTGCGTGACGCCGCTCCTCGCGCGCGCCGCGTCACCGCCCGAGGCGGCGTCGCGCGTCGCCGCCACGGCACGCCGCCTCGTCGAGACCCTGCGCCGGACGGCGCGGCGCGGGGGCGTCGAGGGGCTGATCCACGAATACGCCCTGTCGAGCCAGGAGGGCGTCGCCCTGATGTGCCTCGCCGAGGCGCTGCTGCGCATTCCCGACGCGGCGACCCGCGATGCGCTGATCCGCGACAAGATCGCGGGCGGGGACTGGCAGGCGCATCTCGGCCACAGCCCGTCGCCCTTCGTCAACGCCGCGACCTGGGGCCTGCTCGTCACGGGCAAGCTCACCGCGAGCACGGGCGAAACCGGACTCACCGCCGCGCTGACGAGTCTGATCGGGCGCGGCGGCGAGCCGCTGATCCGCAAGGGCGTCGACCTCGCCATGCGCCTGATGGGGGAGCAGTTCGTCGCCGGCCAGACCATCGGGGAGGCCCTGCGCCGGGCCCGCCGGATGGAGGCGAAGGGCTTCACCTATTCCTACGACATGCTCGGCGAGGGCGCGGTCGAGGCGGCCGACGTGGCCCGCTACGAGGACGCCTACCGCGCGGCGATCCAGGCCATCGGCGAGGCCTCGGCAGGGCGGGGCATCCTCGCGGGACCAGGCATCTCGATCAAGCTCTCGGCCCTTCATCCGCGCTACACGCGCGCCAAGCGCGGGCGGGTGCTGGCCGAACTGGTGCCGCGCGTGACGGGGCTGGCACGCCTCGCCCGGCGCTTCGACATCGGCCTCAACATCGACGCCGAGGAGGCCGACCGCCTCGACCTGTCCCTGGACATCCTGGAGGCGCTGGCGCTCGACCCGGATCTCACGGGGTGGGACGGCCTCGGCTTCGTCATCCAGGCCTACGGGAAGCGCTGCCCGTTCGTGATCGACTGGCTCGTCGACCTGGCGCGGCGCACGCACCGGCGCCTCATGGTCCGGCTCGTGAAGGGGGCCTACTGGGACGCGGAGATCAAGCGCGCGCAAGGGGAGGGGCTCGAAGACTTCCCCGTCTTCACCCGCAAGGCGCATACCGACGTGTCCTACCTCGCCTGTGCCCGGCAGATGCTGGCGGCGCCCGACGCGATCTTCCCGCAATTCGCAACGCACAATGCGCAGACCCTGGCCGCCATCGTGGAGATGGCCGGCCCCGATTTTCGTCCCGGCGACTACGAGTTCCAGTGCCTGCACGGCATGGGCGAACCCCTCTACGAGACGGTCGTGGGCCCGGATCGGCTCGACCGGCCCTGCCGTATCTACGCGCCGGTGGGCACGCACGAGACCCTGCTCGCCTACCTGGTCCGCCGGCTGCTGGAGAACGGCGCCAACGCCTCCTTCGTCAACCGCATCGCCGACGAGACCGTGCCGGTGGAGGCGCTGATCGCCGATCCCGTCGAGACCGTCCGCGCCGAGGCGGTGCCGGGCGCGCCGCATCCCCGGATCGCCCAGCCGCCGGACCTGTTCGGACCCGGGCGCCGCAATGCCGCCGGGGTCGATCTGAGCGACGAATCCGTGCTGGCCGGACTGTCCGAGAGCCTCGCGGCGGGCGCGCGCCGGACCTGGACCGCGAGCCCGTCCGGCGCCACGCCGGTCATAGCCCGAGAGCCCATCCGCAATCCGGCCGACCGGGACGATGTCGTTGGCTACGCTCGCGCTTCCGAGCCAGCCGACATCGCCCGCGCGCTCGCGGCCGCGGCTTCCGGCGCCGCGTCCTGGGCCGCCACGCCGGCGATCGTCCGCGCCGAGGCGCTGCGGCGGGCGGCCGATGCCTTCGAGGCGCGGAGGCCGCTCCTCATCGGGCTCATCGCGCGCGAGGCCGGCCGGACCCTTCCCAACGCCGTCGCGGAGGTGCGGGAGGCGGTGGATTTCCTGCGCTTCTACGCGGCCGAGATCGTCCGGATCGCCGACGCGGACAACCCGGCGCCGCTCGGGCCGGTGGCCTGCATCGCGCCCTGGAACTTCCCGCTGGCGATCTTCACGGGTCAGGTCGCCGCCGCCCTGGCGGCCGGGAACCCGGTGTTGGCCAAGCCCGCCGAGGAGACGCCGCTGATCGCCGCCGAGGCGGTCCGGCTGCTGCACGGGGCGGGCATTCCGGCCGACGCCCTGCAGATCCTGCCCGGCGCGGGCGCGGTCGGCGCCGCCCTGGTGGCGGATGCACGGGTGCGGGGCGTGATGTTCACGGGCTCCACGGCGGTGGCGCGCACGATCCACAGGCGCCTGTCGGAGCGGCTGAATCCGGACGGGCGCCCGGTGCCGCTCATCGCCGAGACGGAGGGCCGGAACGCCCTGGTGGTCGATTCCTCGGCGCTCCCCGAACAGGTGGTGGCGGATGTCATCGCCTCCGCCTTCGATTCAGCGGGCCAGCGCTGCTCGTCCCTGCGCATCCTCTGCCTGCAGGAGGAGGTGGCCGACCGCATCCTTACCCTGCTGCGCGGCGCGATGCGCGAACTCGAAATGGGCGACCCGCGGCGGCTCTCGGTGGATGTCGGCCCGCTGATCGGCGCCGCCGCGGCGGCCGAGGTCACGCGCCATCTCACGCGGATGCGGGCGCGCGGCCACGCGATCACGCAACGGACCGCGCCGTCCGGCCAGGACAGCTTCGTGCCCCCGGCGCTGATCGCGATCGACCGGATCGCGGACCTGGAGCGGGAGGTGTTCGGCCCGGTGCTGCACGTCCTGCGCTACCGCCGGACCGACCTCGACGCGCTGATCGCGGCGATCAACGCCACCGGCTACGGGCTGACCTTCGGCCTGCACACCCGGATCGACGAGACGGTGACGCGGGTGCTCGGCCGGATCCGGGCCGGCAACGTCTACGTCAACCGGAACATCGTCGGGGCGGTGGTGGGCGTGCAGCCCTTCGGCGGCACGGGCCTGTCGGGGACGGGGCCGAAGGCGGGCGGACCGCTGATCCTGCGCCGGCTCCTGGCCGATCCGCCGCCGGCACGCTTCGAGGACGGGCGGGAGGCGCCGGCCGTCCGGGCCTATGCGGACTGGCTGAGGGGCGTGGGCCGGGCGGACCTCGCCGCGCGCGTCGCCACGCTCATGTCCGGGTCGGGGTTCGGGGTCGAGCGGGCGTTGCCGGGTCCGGTGGGCGAGCGCAACACCTGGGCGCTGCACCCGCGGGGGCGCGTCGCGGCCCTCGCCCGCACCGCGACCGGACTGCGGCTCCAGGTCGGAGTGATCCTCGCCACCGGCAACCAGGCGGTGGTGATCGGTCCCGAGGCGAGCCTGCCCGGCCTGCCGCCGGAGGTCGCCGCCCGGATCGCGTACGCGCCCGACATCGGGGCGGTGGAGGATCTCCAGGCGGTGCTGCACGAGGGTGACCGCGCGGCGCGGCGCGCCCTCGGTCGCGACCTCGCGGCGCGGGAGGGGGAGATCGTGGCGCTGCAATCCCTGGACCCCGCCGCCCTGGCGGCAGGCCGGGACTACGACGCCCTCGGCCTCCTCGCGGAGCGCTCGGTCTCGGAGAACCTCGCGGCCGCCGGCGGAAACGCCGCCCTGATGACCCTCGAGGCCTGAGCCGGCATCCGCATCGGCCGACCCCGCGCGGGCGCCCGGAGCGGGCCGCCGGGCGCGCTTCAGCTTGGGTTCAACTGCCATGGCCCAGCTTGAGCGGCCTCGCGAGGCGGACGATCCCGGCCGGTCGTCCGCCGCTTCGCGACGGCGCGCCTCGCACCCCGCCCCGGATCCATGCTCGCCCTCGCGCCCAACACCTTCGGAACGCTCCTGTGGCCGCTCCCCGACGCGGCGCCGCCGCCTCCGCCATCGGTGCCGGCCCCGCCGAGCTTCCTGAGAAGCGTCACGCCGGCCCTCGACCGCGCCTTCGGCTTGCCCGACCCCTGGGACCTGCCGGACGACCTCGCGGCGCTGACGACCCGGCTGCGCGCCGGCCCCCTCGGGACGCGACCGGATTCGCCGCCCGCCGCCGAGCCGGACCGGCCCGCCGCGACGCCGTGAAAGGGGGGCCGTGGCCCAAGCGGCGCCGGCGCGATCCGCCGACGATCGACCATGCGGGTCCGTGGCGGACGGGCGCACCGCCCCACGAACGGACCCGTTCGGACACCTCGGACCGATGGAATCAGGACATCCCGTCGAGCCGGATCAGCGCTCCTCCGGGCGCGCGCTGAATCCGCTGAACAGGAGGGTCGCCGTATAAACCGTTTCGTTTCGCTCGTCCCGAACACGGCAGGTGATCGTGTGGTGGTCCCCATCCTCCGGCAGGATCTCCTTGGCGATCTCCGGGAGCGCTCGCTTCGCCTCTCGGCGAACCGCGTCGAAGTCGGTGCATTCGACGCCATGATCGTCGAGCTGAAACCGGCCGTCGTGGATGTCGAAGAAGTAGCGAGGCACGCGGCTCTCCACGCATCGAAGGCGGGAGCACAATCTGTCTCTCAGGCGCGGAAGGCCGAGGGCAGGGCCGCGATGACGCGACCTTAGGGCATTCCGGAACGCCCCGCATCAAACAAGAGCGCCGATGCGTGCGCTTTTCGTCGGGTCCAGGGCCTATCGCTCGTGCGAACGCCGCCGTCGCCGCGCCGATGGCGGCCACCTCGCCCGACGATCCGCGACCGGGCGAGGGGTGGATAAGTCAGGGCCGTCCCTGACGCTCATCGCGGACCGGCGATCCGCCCGAGCCAGCCCCCATCAGGCGTGATGGACGGACGGCGCGGACGCCTCGTCGCGGGCGCCGACGAAGCGGCCGAAGAGGCGCCCGAGGACGGCGCCGAGGCTGTCCATCAGCAGGAACACGGCGGGCACGAACACGAGCGAGAGCAGGGTCGAGACGATCAGGCCGGAGATCACCGCCACCGCCATCGGGGCGCGGAACTCGCCGCCGACCCCCAGCGCCATGGCGGAGGGCACCATGCCGGCCGCCATGGCGATGGTGGTCATCACGATGGGCCGGGCCCGCTTGAGCCCCGCATCCACGATGGCCGTGACCCGGTCGACGCCGCGCCCCATCTCCTCGACGGCGAAGTCGACCAGCATGATGGCGTTCTTCGTCACCAGCCCCATCAGCATCAGGATGCCGATGACGACGGGCATCGAGATCGGCATGTTGAGGATCAGAAGGCCGAGGATCGCGCCGCCGATGGAGAGCGGCAGCGAGAACAGGATGGTCAGCGGCTGCAGGAACGAGCCGAACAGCAGCACCAGCACCGCGTAGACCATCATGATGCCGGCGCCCATCGCCATCAGGAAGCCCGAGAAGACCTCGGCCATGATCTCCGCGTCGCCGGTCTGGCGGATGGTCACGCCCGGCGGCAGGTTCCGCGCGGTCGGCGTCTGGAGCGCCTGGGCGATCAGCGAGCCGAGGGCGTCCGAGCCCTCCATGTTGGCCTCGACGGCGACCCGCACCACGCGGTCGTAGCGCTCGATGGCGCCGGGGCCCTGGTCGAGCTCGATGTCGGCCACGGCCGCGAGCGGCACGGCGGCGCCGTTCCTGCCCGGCACCTTGAGGTTCTCCAGGCGCGAGACCGCGCCGCGCGCGCTCTCGGGCAGTTGCACCCGGATCGGAACCTGGCGGTCGGGCGCGTTGAACTTGGCCAGATTCAGGCCGATGTCGCCGATGGTGCCGACGCGCACCGTCTCCGCGATGGCGTCGGTGGAGACGCCGAGATCGGCGGCGGCGGCCTCCTTGGGCCGGATGCGGACCTCCGTGCGGTTGAGGGGCGCCGTCGACATCACCGAGACGAGGTGGGGAATCGCCGCCATGTCGCGCTGGAGCCGGGCGGCGACCTCCGTGACCACGTCGACGTCGGGACCGCCGACCACGAGGGCGAGGTCGCGCTGGCCGCCGTCGCGCAGGGTCCAGGAGCGGATGTCGGGCTCCCGCGCGAGAAGTCCGGCGATCTCGGTCTCGATCGCGGCCTGTTTCCGCGCGCGCTGGCTCTTCGGCGTCAGGTTGACGATGAGGGTGGCGAGCCGCGTCTCCCGCTTGCCGCCGGCCTGGCGCCCGCCATCGACGAAGACCGAGACCACCTCGGGCAGGGCGCGGATGCGGGCCGCCACGCGGTTCGAGACCGCCACCGTGTCGGGCAGCCGCGCGCCCGGCGCCAGTTCCACCATGAACAGGGTGCGGGCATTGTCCTGCTTGGGCACGAACCCGGACGGCAGCAGCCCCGTGGAGGCGAGCGAGCCGGCGAACAGCGCCAATCCGACGATCAGCGTGACGACGCGGTGGCGCACCGACCAGCCGACGAGGCGCCCGTAAGCACGCATCACCCAACCCTCGCGGGCCTCCGCGTGGCCGTGATCGCGCAGGAAGTAGGCCGCCAGCATCGGGGTGATCAGCCGCGCCACGAGGAGCGACATGAACACCGAGACCGCGATGGTGAGGCCGAACTGCATGAAGTAGCGCCCCGCGATGCCGCCCATGAACGAGACCGGCGCGAACACCGCGATGAGCGTCGCCGTGATGGCGATGACCGCGAGCCCGATCTCGTCCGCGCCCTCAAGTGCCGCGCGATAGGGCGATTTGCCCATGCGCATGTGGCGGACGATGTTCTCGATCTCCACGATGGCGTCATCGACGAGGATGCCGGTGACCAGCGTGATGGCGAGCAGGCTGATGCCGTTGAGGGTGAAGCCCATCGCATCCATCGCCCAGAAGGTCGGAAAGACGGAGAGCGGCAGGGCGATGGCGGCGATGAGGGTGGCGCGCCAGTCGCGCAGGAACAGGAACACCACCAGCACGGCCAGCGCCGCCCCCTCGATCAGGGTGTGCATGGCCGAATCGTAAGAGCCGATGGTGGCCGAGACCGAGGAGTCGATGGTCTCGAACCGGATGTCCGGATAGGCGGTCTTGAACGCCGCGATGCGCGTCTCGACCCCCGCCGCCACCTCGGCGTCGCTGGCGCCCGAGCCGCGCGAGACCGCGAAGGCCACCACGGGCTCGCCGTTGAAGCTCGCGAAGGTGCGGGGCTCCTCGACGCCGTCCTCCAGGTTCGCCAGTTCATCGAGGCGGACCTTGCGGCCGCCGGGCAGGATGATCGAGGTGGCCCCGAGGTCGCGCAGGGACCGCGAGGCGGCGAGCGTGCGGATCGACTGCTCGCGGCCGCCGACCTCGCCGCGCCCGCCCGCCAGGTCGGCGGAGGTGAGGCGCAACTGCCGGTTCACGTCCGCCGCCGTGATGCCGAGCGCCAGCAGCCGGTCGGGCAGGAGGGTGACGCGCATCTCGCGGGCGACGCCGCCGACGCGCTCGACGCCGCCGACGCCCTTCACGCCCTGGAGGCTGCGCGCGACCCGGTCCTCCACGAACCAGGACAGCTCGGCGGGGGTCATGCCGGGCGATGTCACGCCGTAGATCAGGATCGGCAGCCCGGTGATCTCGACGCGCTGGATCACCGGCTCGTCGATGGTGCGGGGCAGGTTGATGCGGATCCGCGAGACCGCGTCCTTGACGTCGTTGACGGCCCGGTCGGTGTTCACCTCCAGGCGGAACTCCACCGTGGTGACGGACGAGCCTTCCGTGATCGCCGAGGTGACGTGCTTGACCCCGCGCACGCCGGCGATCGAATCCTCGACCCACTTCGTCACCTGGGTCTGGAGTTCGGAGGGCGCCGCGCCGCTCTGCGTGATCGTCACCGAGACGATCGGCACGTCGACGTTCGGCATCCGCGTCACCGCGAGGCCGCGGAAGCTGACGAGGCCGAGCACGATCAGCACCAGGAACAGCACGAGGGGGGCGATCGGATTGCGGATCGCCCAAGCGGAGATGTTCAGGCGCATGGGGCGACCCGTTCCGGTTCTGGTGTCAGGGCGCGCCCGCCTCGGCGGTCTCGCGCGGGGAGGGGCCGGCGGCGAGCGCCGGCTCCGGCTCCATGAGGGGGACCGGGCGGACCCGGTCGCCGTCGCGCAGGAAGCTGCCGGCGCGGGCGACCACGCGCTCGCCGTCGGCGAGCCCGGCGCGGATCTCGATGTCGTCGTCGTCGGAGAGCCCGGTGCGGACCTCGCGGGCCTCCACCACGTCGTCCGCGACCACGAGGACGGTGCTGCGCTTGGCCCCGCCATAGAGCACGGAGGCCTGCGGCACGGTCACGCCACGGGTGCGGGCGAGCTCGACGGCGCCGCGCGCGAAGGTGCCGATGCGCAGGCGCGGATCCGGCTCCAGGCGGATCCGGACCTTGCCGAGGCGCGTCGCCCGGTCGACCTCCGGATACACGGTGCGGACGCTGCCCGACACGCGGACGCCGTCGCCGAGTTCGATCCAGGCCGGCGCGTCGTCGCGCAGCCGGGGCAGCTTGGTCTCGATGACCTCGCCTTCCAGTTCGATCTCGCCGCGCGCGATCAGGCGGAACAGCGGCTCGGCCGAGGCCGAGGCGGCGAGCCCCACGCGGGCGCTGCGGCGGCTGACGATGCCGGCCTCGGGGGCGCGGATCTCGGTGCGGGCGAGGCGCAGGTTCAGCTCGTCGAGCACCGCGCGGGCCTGGGCGAGGTCGGCCCGCGCGATGCGCAGGCCGTTGCGGGCGAAGGCGAGCTTGCCCTCGGCCTGGCGCAGGGTCGCGGTGCGGCCCTCCATGATGGCGGCGGTGGCGTTGCCGGTCTGCAGGAGCTGGCGCGCCCGCTCGTAGGCGAGGCGGGCCTCGGTCTCGGCGGCCTCCGCCTGCGCGATGCTGCTCTCGGCCTGGGGCACGGCGGCCTCGGCCTTCTCGACGAGCGCGGCCTGCTGGGCGAGCTGCCGGTCGACGAGGTCGTGCGAGAGGCGGGCCAGCACCTGGCCGCGCGCCACCCGCGCGCCTTCCTCCACCAGCACCTCGGTGACGCGGTAGCCCTCGATCTCGGGCGTCACCAGGACCTCGTCGCGCGGCACCAGCGTGCCGGTGACGACCACCGTCTCGACGATATCGCGTCGCTTCGCCGCGACGACGCTGATCGTCGGCACGAGGTCGGTCTTGGGTGCCGCCGGGGGGGCGTTCGCCAGCACCGGCTGCCCGAGGATCAGGGCCAGCAGGGCGGCGAGGGGAGCGCGCGAAACCATCATCGGGCGAAGTCTCGCGCGGTCTCGGCGAGGGCGGGCAGGCGGCCGTCGAGGCCCGCCGCGATCAGGGCCTGGACCTGCGCGACGGCCGCGGCCGTGTCGTAATCGGGCAGGATGGCCCGGCTGAGGACAATGCCCTTCAACTGGGGTCCCAGCAGGGAATACAGGGCGGCGGGGTCGCAGGCGGGCGAGGTGGCCAGGGCCGCGAAGGTCTCCTCGAACCAGGCGCGCGCCTCCGCCTCGGTCTCGTCGGTCAGGGCCGCGATGGCGGGGTTGCGGGTGCCCTCGGACCAGATTTCCAGGCGCAGGGTCGCGGCCTCGCGGGTGAGCGCGCCGAAATACTGCGCCAGCACCCCGAGCAGGGCGCCGCGCCGGTCCCCCTCTTGCTGCAGCCGCGTCACCAGGAGGGCGCCGCTTTCGCGCTCGCGCGCCACGAGGCCGAGGACCAGGGCCTCCTTCGAGCGGAAGTAGTGGTAGAAATTGCCCGCCGTCATGCCGGCCTCGCGGGCGAGGTCCTGCATCGTGGTGCGGTGGAAGCCGTTGCGCACGAAGCAGGCGCAGGCGGCATCGAGGATCTGTTCCCGCCGCGCGGCCTGCGTGCCACGGGCGTCGATCACGGTCCCGACCGGTGCGGCCATGTCAGAGCACCTTTCCGTCCGTGATCGGCGCGGCGACCCGGCAGGCGGGCAGCGACGCCTCCGCATCCGCGCAGAGGCGGGCCTGCCAGCCGACCGCACCGTTGCCGGTCCAGGCGATCAGGGCGGCCCAGCCGAGCACCAGCACGGCGCCGAGGAGGAGGGGCTCCGGCGCCCAGAGCGCGCGCGCCCTGCGGACCGTCAGGCGCAGGGCCGCGCGGGCACGCGGGCTCGGCACCACCCCGACCTGAAAATCCTGATGCGTCCGCTGCATGGCATCCTCCAACCGACGCC
Source organism: Methylobacterium sp. J-068 (assembly GCF_022829445.1). Classification (GTDB taxonomy): domain Bacteria; phylum Pseudomonadota; class Alphaproteobacteria; order Rhizobiales; family Beijerinckiaceae; genus Methylobacterium. The sequence continues at coordinate 68,285 of NZ_JAKSXY010000046.1, forward strand.
CCATTCGTTATTGAATGTTCATTCACTTGTCAATGAGCGTTCATTCTCCTTCCGTTCCCAGGGTGCGATGGAGCACGGGCGCGGGGGAGCGGGCTCTCGGGTCTTCACCGCCCGAGCGGCGCCGGCCGTGGCCGCCGTGTCAAAGGGAAGCAAGCCACGCCCGGAACGGACCCCCCTCGCGAGGGTTCGAGCACCATCCCGTTCGCGTCGTCGACACGCTTCTCCGAGAAGGTCGCCTCCCCCGTGCTGAAACCCTTCCCCCGCCAGGGCGGCCCCGTCGTCCGACAGGACGGCTACCTGCCGATCGAGGCCTACGCCGCCCTCGGCGAGGGGCGCTCGGTGGCGCTCTCGGGCGCGGACGGCTCCATCGACTGGTGGTGCTGCCCCAACCTCGATTCACCGCCCCTGTTCGACCGGCTGCTCAGCGCGGAGGAGGGCGGCTATTTCGCGATCACGCCGGACGCGCCCTTCACGGCCGAGATCGGGTATCGCGCCGGCAGCAACGTCCACGAGACCGTCTTCACCACGGCGACGGGCCGCGCCCGCCTCACCGAGAGCCTGAACAGCGGCCCGGCCGGACGCCTGCCCTGGGCGGAGCTGGCCCGCCGCATCGACGGGCTCGAGGGCCGCGTGCGCTTCCGGGTCGCGATGGTCTTCGGCACCCGGGGCGATACGGCGGCGCCCTACCTCTCGTCCAACGGCAACGGCACCGCCTTCCACGTCGCCGACATGATGGGCCTGTTCCGGACCAGCGACGGCGTCCGGATCGTGGCGGAGGACGACCACGCCATCACGGGCTTCGTCGAGGTGGCGGCCGGCCAGCGCGAGGTGGTGGCCATCGTGGCGGCCGAGAACGCGCCCCTGGTGGTGGCGCCGATCGCCGAGATCGACGCGCGCATCGACGTCTCGTGCGGGGAATGGCGCGACTGGACCGAGCGGCTCGCCTATCGCGGCCGCTACCCGGAACAGGTGACGCGTAGCGCGCTCGCGCTGAAGCTGCTGCTCTACTCGCCCACGGGCGCCATCGCGGCGGCGGCGACGAGCTCCCTGCCCGAGGGCATCGGCGGCTCCAAGAACTATGATTACCGCTACGCCTGGATCCGGGATGCCGGCTACGTCATCAAGGCCTTCCTGCGCCTGGGCGCGCAGGCGGAGGCGAACGCGGCCCTGTCCTGGCTGATGCGCCGGATCGACGCGCACGGGGCGCAGGTGCTCTACACGCTGAACGGCGGGCGCGTGCCGGGCGAGCACGAGATCGACCTGCCGGGCTACCGCGACTCGCGGCCCGTGCGCACGGGCAACGCCGCCACGGGCCAGCACCAGCACGGCATCTACGGCGACATCTTCGAGACCGCCGAGCGCTTCGTGGCGGAGGGCAACATGCTCGACCTGCGCACGGGGGCGCTCCTCGCCGAACTCGCCGACCGATGCGCCGAATCCTGGAAGCTCAAGGATTCGGGCATCTGGGAACTGCCCGACGCGGAGCACTATACCGGCTCCAAGATCAGTTGCTGGCAGGCGCTCGCGCGCGCCGTGGAACTCGCCGATGGCGGCCACCTGCCGGGGGCCTGCCGGGACCGCTGGGCCCGCGTCCGCGACCGGGTCGCGGCGTGGATCGAGGAGCATTGCTGGTCGGAAGCCCAGCAATCCTACGTCATGCATCCGGGCACGGAGAAGCTCGACGCCGCGCTGACGCTGGCCGCGCGCTTCCGCTTCGGCAACCCCGAGCGCCTCGCCGCCACCTGCCGGGCCATCGACCGGTCGCTGGGGCGCGGCCCCTACCATTACCGGTACACGGGCGCCGAGGCCGAAGAGGGCTGCTTCCTCGCCTGCACCTTCTGGCTCGCGGAGGCCCAGGCCCTGCTCGGCCAGGAAGCCGAGGCGGCCCGCACCTTCGAGGCCGTGGTGGCGGCCCTCGACCGCAATTCCGGCACCTACGCGGAGATGGCCGACCCCGAGACCGGCGCCTATCTCGGCAACCTGCCCCAGGGCCTGACCCACCTCGCCCTGATCCAGGCCGCCGCGACGTTGTCGGGGTTGGATCTGTAGGGGGGAAATGGCGGGACGGGACCGGGAGAGGGCGGCGCCGACCCGCAGCGATCGGGACGGCAGACGGTCTCAGGCAGCGATGGGGTGGCTCCGCGGGTTCGCGTTCGCCAACCCTGCGGTCCTGGATTCGACGATCGCGAACAGATCCTCGATGCGCCGCCGCTCCTCGGCCGCGTGCGGCAACAGATAGGCGCAGGCGACATAGACGATGAGATTGATCGCCAGGCCGAAGCATCCGGAGGTCAGCCCATAGCCGAACGGCAGCTGGCCTCCGAAAGCGAGTTCGAGGCCGACGGCCGTCACGAAGCCCACGACCATGCCGGCCATCGCGCCATGTCGGTTTCCGCGCTTCCAGAAGATGCCGAGGAACTGGGGGATCGCGAGTTGGATGATGCCCTGGTAGGCGAGGACCGCGAGCGAGAACAGCGCCGGGAGGGTCAGGGTCGCCAACCACGAGGCCAGGAGCGTCAGCAGCAGCATGCCGACCTTGGCGACGACGATCATGCGTTTCTGGTCGAGCGCGACGTAGTTGCCGACGAGATCGTTGGCCAACTGCGCGCCGTAAGCCTGAATGTTGCCGTCGGTGTGCCCCATCGAGGCGGCCAGGAGAACGACGCCCGCGAGGCCGAGGAGGAGGAGGCCGCCCGCCTGCTCGGAGACGATGAACCAGACGTCGTCGGGCTTGGCCGCCGCCTCGGGAACCTTCGAGGCGAGCATGCCGAAGATCAGCAGCGCCACGCCGAACAGGAACGTCAGCGGCACGGCGAGGGCTGCCGACTTCTTGAGGCTGTGGACCCCGTCGGCCGTGAACAGCCGAACGAAGATGTAGGGCCAGCACCAGCCCCCGAGGGCGCCGGTGAACATCAGCGCGAACAGGTAGAGCGGCCCTTCCTTCGAACCGAAACTCGGGATCGCGAACATCCCGGGATCGAGCGTGGCGAGCGTGCTGCCTTTGACGACCACGAGCCAGACGATCAGCCCGACGAGCATCAGGCCACCGCCGATATAGGCCACGATGCCTTGCAGGTAGTCGGAGATCACCACGCCGCGCATGCCCATGCGCACGGTCCAGAGCTGACGGATCGCGATGACGAGGACGCCCACGATGACGGACGTGGAGAAGGACAGGGCGCCCAGCGACATCGCCTGGAAGAGGTTGCCCAGGGCCTGCATGCCGAGCACGAGCCAGGGCAGGCCCGACACGATGCCGATGAGCGCCGCGACCGTCCGGATGTGGCGTGAGCCGTAGCGCAGCGCGAACAGGTCGCCCTGCGTGCGCAGGTCGTAGGCCTTGCCCCAGATCCAGACCGGACGGGCGAGCACGAAGAGCAGCACGACGGTCAGGAGCGAGTAGGACAGGACGTAGAACGACATCACCCCGGCCGTGACCGAGAGCGCGCCGAAGGCGGTGAACATCGAGCCCGGATACCAGGTGTTGAGGAACGACATCGCCTGATAGCGGGCCCCGAACGAGCGCCCGCCCACCGCGTAGTCGCTGAATGATCGGTCCACGGTACGATTGCGCTGGAGCATCCACACGACGGCAGCGAAGAAGAGGGCCAGCAGGCCGAAGGTGACGATCACGCCGCATCTCCCGTCACCGCATCGTCCAGCAGGAAGGCCACGATCAGGCTTGCGGTGATGCAGAGGCTGACGGCCACGAAGTAGAAGAGCGCCGCCGGAATGCCGGCGATCGGATTCATGCGGCCGTCGGCGACCCAGTAGAGGGGTGGTGCCAGCGCGACGACCGCGTCGAGCAGAAACCACAGCTTGACGAACCCACGCCGGAACGGCGCAGGCGATCGACGGTTCGGCATGGCGTTTCCTCGGTTGTCTGCGTGTCAGTGAAGCACGGGGTCGAGCTTGTCGAAGCAGCTCGGCCAATCCTGCGCGTAGGCCGCGCGAATGTCGGCCCGCGTGATCCGCCTGTGGGTCAGGCGCATCTCGGTCGAGCCTCCGGGGAGCGGCGTGAGATCGATCTGGAGGAGCGTTTCCTCGCCGCGGAGCAGGTCGAGGGGGCCGTCATAGACCCATGTCTGGAGAATGTGCCGTCCCGGCTCCAAAGCCCGATAGCGGCCCGTGATGCGATGCTGCGTCCCGTCCGGGCCGCGCGTCCGCAACGAGAAGCGCCCGCCGATCCGGAGATCCGTCTCGGCATGCTCGACGATGTTCGCCCCCGGAGCGAGCCACCGCTGCAGCACCACCGGATCGGTCCAGGCACGATAGACCGCGGCGCAGGGTGCGCGGAACACGCGAACGACGCTGACGACGGGTTCAGTCTCGCTCATCGGCAGCCCTGTTCTCAGGTAGCGCGCTCAGAAGGTCGTCGAGGACATCCAGGCGGTCGTTCCAGAAATCCGTGTAGGTGCGGAGCCAAGTCTGCGCCTGCGCAAGCGGGCGCGGATCCAGCGAGCAGCGATGCACGCGACCCCGCACCGCGCGCTGAACCAATCCGGCGCCTTCGAGCACTTTCAGGTGCTTGGAGGCGGCCGCCAGGGACATCGCAAAGGGCTGTGCGAGTTCCGTCACGGTCCTCTCGCCGGAGGCGAGCCGACGAACCATGGCCCGACGGGTCGGATCCGCCAGGGCGTGGAACACCTGATCGAGGGCTTGATCCTGATATTCAACCATTTGGTTGATATAATCAGGTCTTCACCAGGGACGCAAGCGATCCGATCGCCAGCGGGCTTTGCCGAGGACGTCGTCGAAGAGACTGATTCTCCGCTCGACCGTGAGCGGACAGGCCGGCATTCATCCACCTTCGACGTGGCCACGTTGTCTTCGTCCGGTCCTCGAAGGCACCGACCGGGAGCTTTGGTCGCAGACCCGACTCCCCTCCTGCCGCGTTGCCAGCCACCACAGCAGGAGGCGCCAGCATGGCCAAGGGCACGGACGTGAAGACCTACACCCTCAAGCAGGCGCTCGCCGCCAAGGTCGCGGATCACGTGGAGATCGCGATCGAGGCCGAGGACGGCACGACCTTCAAGATCCGGGCGACCGCCGACCAACTCGACGCCCTGACGGGCGACCTCGAAGGCATCCTCGAGGCCGACGACGCCTGAGCGGCACCCCGGGGGTCCGGCCCGCCCGGACCCCCGACCTCTCGGGTCCATCCCCCGGCCCCAAGCCAGAACGAAAGCGCCGCCGATGACGACCGATCCCCGTACCGCCGGTCCCCGGCCGCCCTTTCCCGGCGACCAGCAGCAGGAGCCACCGGGGCTGACCGCGCGGATGCGCCCCGCGCCCGACCACGGCGAGACCAGCTATGTCGGCAAGGGGTTGCTGACCGGCCGCGTTGCCCTGGTGACCGGCGGCGATTCCGGCATCGGCCGCGCGGTGGCGATCGCCTATGCCCGCGAGGGCGCGGACGTGGCGATCTCCTACCTCCCCGTCGAGCAGCCGGATGCCGAGGACACCGCCGAATGGGTGCGCAGGGCCGGCCGGCGCGCCCTGCTGCTGCCGGGCGATCTGCGCGACGCCGCGCATTGCCGGGACCTGGTCGCGCGCACGGTCGCCGAACTCGGCGGCCTCGACATCCTGGTCAACAACGCCGCCGCGCAGGTGGTGAACGAGGACCTCGACGACGTCACGCCCGAGGATCTCGAAGGCTCGTTCCGCGCCAACGTCTTCGCGATGCTCTATCTCGCGCAGGCCGCCGTGCCGCACATGAAGCCGGGCTCGGCCATCGTGAACTCCACGAGCCAGCAGGCCAAGGTCGCGGACAAGACCATGCTGGTCTACGCCTCCACCAAGGGCGCCATCGCGAGCCTGACCATCGGGTTGTCGAATCTGCTGGCGCCCAAGGGCATCCGGGTGAACTGCGTCGCGCCCGGCCCGGTCTGGACCCCGATCCAGCCCATCGTGAAGAGCCCGGAGCAGATCGCGGCGCTCGGCGCCGACACCCCGCTCGGCCGCGCCGGCCAACCGGCGGAACTCGCCCCCGCCTACGTGCTGCTGGCCTCGGCAGAGGGCAGTTACATGACCGGCGCGCTGGTGCCGGTCACGGGCGGGACGCCGATGTATTGAGGACGCGCGGTATCCGACCGCCGCGATGGCCTCAGCCGTCGATGACGCTGGCGAGGGCCGATTTGGATCAGAACCCTGCCGCACAGGGAAAGCGCTTTACAGCCCGTACGGAAATTCCGTATCTTCCAGGGCGATGAACGCGCCGCGGTACGATCCCCTGAAGGACGCGGCCAACCGCGAGAAGCATCGGGTCTCGCTCACCCTCGGCGACCGGCTCTTCGAGGACGACGGCCACGTGATCGTTCCGTCCATCCGCGAGATCGACGGAGAGGAACGCTTCAAGGTGATCGGAGCGGTCGGCGGGAAGCTGTTCACGGGGGTCTTCGTGTGGCGGGGCGATCAGCCTCGCTTCATGTCGGTGAGAAGGAGCAACACGGGTGAAGAACGAGCCTATCGCGCTGCCTGCTGACCCGGACGACGCGCAGGATTTCGACGCATCGGCCGAAGCTCTGGACCGAGGCCATCGCGCCCGCCTGATCCGCATGACACGAACCGGGCTTGGCCTGTCGCAGGCCGAGTTCGCCAGCCGATTCCGGGTCCCGGTCGGCACCCTGCGCGACTGGGAGCAGGCGCGGGTCACCGCACCGGATTTCGCCATCGCCTATGTGCGGGTGATCGGCCGCTATCCGGACATGGTGGCGAAGGCGGTGGCCTGAGCCTTCGGGGACGGCGAAGCGCCTACCGCCCCACCTTCAGGAACGCCTCCGCGCTGCGCAGGCTCAGCGCCATGATGGTCAGCGCCGGGTTGGCGGCGAGCGAACTCGGGAAGGTCGAGCCGTCGCAGATCCAGAGGTTGGGGACCTCGAAGCTGCGGCCGTAGGGGTCGACCACCGCCGTGTCGCCAGTCCGGCCCATGCGGCAGGTGCCGATGGTGTGGGCCACGCGCTCCAGGGTCCAGAGGTCCGTGGCCCCGGCGGCCTCCCAGAGGCGGTTGAGGAAGCGGGTGGCGTGGGCGTTGAGGCGCTCCTCGTTGCGGCCGTAGCCGAAGCTGATCGCGGCCTTGCGCATACCGAGCGCGTCGACCTCGTCGGACAGCGTCAGCACGTTGGCGTCGCAGGGCAGGGTCTCGCCGTTGATGCCAATGCCCGCCATGTGGTTGTAGCGCGCGAGCTGGTCGGCGAGCGCCTGGCCCCAGAGCTTGCGGCCCCGCGCCAGGGCGTTGGCGAAGGTCAGCGGCACCACCCCGAGGCTCTGCACGAGGTAGCCGCCCGCGAAATCCGCGTCCGCCGGCCGGATCATGTCCTCGGTGATCAGCGAGGAGGGGTAGCCCTTGTTCATCCGCATCTCGGGCGCGAAGGTGCCCCAGACCTGGGTGGCGACGTGGCCCATGTAGTTGCGCCCGACCTGCCCGCTGCCGTTGCAGAGGTCGAGGTGCAGCAGCAGGCGGGCGGATTCCACCGCGCCGGCGCAGAGGAAGACGTTGCGGCAGGGCTGGCGATGGTCGACGCCGCCCCGGCGGTAGATCACCGCCGTGACGCGGCCGTCCCGCGCCCGCTCGATGCCGTGGACGCGGGAATCCGGCCGGATCTCGGCGCCGTGGTGCAGGCCGAGCGGCAGGTAGGTCACGTCCATGCTGGTCTTGGCGCCGTTGCGGCAGCCCTGGTGGCAGTAGCCGCAGGCGATGCAGGCCGCGCGGGCCGGGCCATGCGCTTGCGCGAAGTCGCGCGAGACCACCGCCGCCGGCGCGTCGGCGCAGCGCACGCCGAGCGCCGCGCAGGCCCGCGCCATGGCCTCGGCCGGGGCGTTGCGGGCCACCGGCCCGAGAGGGTAGGCGCGGCCCGGATCCCAGGGGTAGGCCGCCGGCCCGGAGACGCCGATGAAGGCTTCGACCCGCTCGTAGAACGGCAGAAGCTCGGCGTGGTCGAGAGGCCAGTCGACACCCTGGCCGGTCTCGGTGTGGAGGCGCAGGTCGCGGGCATCGGCGCGCGGCGTGAAGGCACCCCAGTGCAGGGTCGAGCCGCCGACGCCCGTGCCGCTGTTGTTGCCCCCGAAGGCCTCCGGGGTGGAGCCGCCGCTGAGGCGCTCCTCCGTCCAGTAGATCTCGTCCGCGAGGGTCTCGTCGAAGGCGAAGTGCTTCGGGTCGAAGTTCGGCCCGGCCTCCAGGGCGACGCAGGAGAGGCCGGCCTCGGCCAGCCGCGCCAGCAGGGGCGCGCCGCCGGCCCCCGTGCCGATCACCACCGCGTCGACGGTCTCGGAGGTCGCGTGGCGCCGCATCGCATCGAGGTTCATCGGGCAGTCTCCAGGCCAGTCTCCGGGGCGGCGCTCGGCTCCCAATCCTCGCGCTCGCCGATGCCGACGGCGTGGAAGCCGGGCAGGGGGAAGGTGTCGCCCCCGGCCCCGATGCCGCCGAAGTTCATGCGCGCCAGCGCCACAGGATGGGCGAGGTAGGTGCGGGCGACGTCGGCGCGCAGGTCCTCGAACCAGAGGACCATCTGCTCGGCATCGAGGGCGCCCGCGACCTCGCCGGCCTCCAGGCTCCGGAGCAGGGCGTCCTGCGCCGCGCCGTCGAGGGTCACGAAGGGCTTCGCGTGGGACGCGCGCGCGGCGGCATCCAGGGTCCGGAGGGCGAGGCGATAGGCCTCCGCGTCCGGCGGCAGCCGGACGAAGCGCCAGCCGTCGCCGGCCCCGCTCGCCAGGCGGGCATCGATGCGGGCGGCGAGGTCGATGTGACCGGCGCCCTCCTGCGGCAGCACGCGGGCGCAGGCGGCGCGCAGGATCGCGAGGCCGACCGGATCGAGGGCCCGGGGCCGGTAGGCCGGATCGTCCGGTTCCGCCCGCGCCAGCAGGGCCGCGCGCAGGCGCGCATTCACCCGCTCCGACCGGATCAGCGCCGCGTAGGCCACCGGAATGACGGGCGCGGGCGCAATATCGTGCGCGGGTTCGGCGAGCAGCGTCAGCACGGCCTCGGCCACCGCCGCCGGATGCTCGATGGGAATGAGGTGGCCGACGCCCTCCAGGGTCGCCAGCCGGCCATGCGCGAGGTGCGGCAGGGTGAGGGCGGCCTGGGCCGGCGCGCCGAGATCGGCATCCTCCGAGCCCGCGAGGACGATCGCGGGCGTGCGCAGGATTCCGACGCGCGCGCTCCAATCCTCGCGGCTGCCCCGCGCGAGCCAGGCGGTCCAAGCCTCCGGGCGACAGCGCAGCACGTCCGCCACCGCCCCGGCCTTCAGGGCAGGCTCCAGGGGCGCCCCGACATTCGCGTCGACGAAGGCCTCAGCCTCCCGCGCACGGGTCGCCGCATCCGCGCCGATCCAGGCGATCATCGCCGCGCGCCTGTCGTCGGCCATCGGCTCGGGGGAGGGTGGGGAGCCCGCCAGGATCACGAGGCCGGCGAGCCCTTCGAGGCCCGGCGCGCCGTCCTCGGCCTCGCGGGCCAGCGCGAGGGCGACCTTGGCGCCCATGCTGTTGCCTGCCAGCAGCCAGCGCCGGGGCGCGGCCGCGCGGATGCGCGCCGCCACGTCCGCCGCCATCGCGGCGACGTCCTGGCCGGCTGCAGCCGCCGCGCCGCCGAAGCCCGGCAGGTCCAGGCCGACGCAGGTCACGCGGCCGGCGAGGCGTTCGGCGACGCCCTCGAAGGCCCGCGCGCTCCCGCCGAGATAGTGCAGGCCGAAGAGAACCGGCCGGTCGGGCGTGTCGTCAATCATTGCTGGGAAGTCGCGCGCGGCACGAACGCTTCAAGCCGGCCGCGACGCGGCGTTCGGCAGCAGCCCGGCATCCGGAACGATCCGGCGCATGGGTGAACGCCGGACGGCGAAAGCGTGGGGCCGAGCGGGTCCTGCCGGCGGCGTCCATCCCGGAGAGGGATCGCCTCGGATCCGGGCGGGCCGGTCGATCGGACAGCGGCCCGGAAAGAGCGCGCGCGCCGCGACACGCGAGAATTTCGGCGCCAACTCCGTAATCAAGAACATCCGCAGAACGAAATCAGCCACTGAGCGGCCGATTTCGATGACGATCCGCACACCGTTTCGTGGTCGATCACCGATTTCGGCTGGTGACGAGCCGATCCGAAATCCATTCATCCCTTCGGATATACTCGTGACGCTTCCGCATAAATCACGAAGCAAAACCAAAAATACTTTTTGAATCTAGAGCAATACAAGCCCTCGCTTTGTCCGCAAGTGACCCTCTCACTGTAACACAATCACGTGAGAGGCAAGTCCGAACCCAGTCGAGCCGCTTGGTTTTAAAGTTCTTTAACCCAAGCTCTCGATCCTCGGGCACGAGCGTTCGACAGTTCACCCCCCCGACACTGACCGATCCTCAGACGCCAGACGTGCCACGCAGAGCCCGAACGAGGCCGGATATCGTCCGATCCTCGGAGACGCCACGACTTCCACGCGACGACTTCCACCCCACGACTTGCACGCCGAAACTTGCACGCCGCGTCTCCTCCCCCTGCGCCAGGGGTATCTCGCATCGAACAGCATCCGAGATCGCCGAAAGTCACGATCCCGTCATGAGCTCCCTTCATCGCCTGCTCTTCTGCAGCCGCCACGCGCCCGCGAACATCGGCGGCACCAGCGCCGCCGATGTCGCGGCGGTGATAGACAGTTGCCGTCGGCACAACGGGCCGGCCGGCATCACGGGCGTGCTCGCCCTGCACGGCACGGACTTCGCGCAGGTCCTCGAAGGTCCGGAAGCGGCGGTGGAGGAGACGTTCGCCCGCATCGCACGAGATAGCCGGCATAACCAGATCGTGGTGCTCGCGCGCGGTCCCGTCGCCGAGCGCCGGTTTCCCGCCTCGCCGATGGCGTTCCTCGGACAGACGTCGCAAGGGCGCGACCTCCTCGACATCGTCCTGACGCGCAAGGCCGCCCGTTTCGCGACCATCGGCGCGGAAGTCCTCCTCCAGACCTTCCAGGCCGTCGCAGACACGGAGAGTGCCGTCGCAGACACGGAGAGCGCCGTCGCAGACACGGAGATGGCCGTCGCAGGGACCGAGAGTGCCGTCGCGCCACCGGCCGTCGCACTGCCGGGCAACGCTCTCGAATGGGACGCCGTGGACGACATCTTCCTGATGATCGCATTCACGGCGGACGGCACCATCCTGCGCGAGAACGGCAACGTCCGGCGCGTATTCGGCTACGACGCCGGCGAATTGCCCGGCCGCGCCTACGACAGCCTCGTCGACCCGGCGGATCTCGGCCGGCTCGACGGCCTGTGGGCCAAGCTGCGGCGCGGCGAGACGGTCCGGGCCGACCGGCGCGGCATCCGCAAGGACGGGACCGAGATCTGGCTGCGCAGCACCTATCGCCCCCGCCGCGACGCAGGCGGGGTCCTGCGCGACGTCGTCGAGATCGCCACCGACTTCACCCAGCAACAGCTCCGCCAATCCGACGATCGCGGGCAGATCCTGGCGATCAACAAGGCCCAGGCGATCTGCCATTTCGGCCTCGACGGCACCATCCTGGACGCCAACCCGCTGTTCCTCGCGGCGATGGGGTACGCGCACGCGGACCTCGTCGGGCACCACCACCGCCTGTTCGTCGAGCCCGCCACCGCCGCGAGTGCCGAGTACGCCGCGTTCTGGGCCGATCTCGCGGCCGGCCGCCACAGGTCGGGCGAGTACCGGCGCCTCGGCAGGAACGGCACCCCGGTCTGGCTGCAGGCGACGTACAACCCGATCCTGGACATGGGCGGACGCCCCTTCAAGATCGTGAAATACGCCACCGTCGTGACCCAAGCGAAGCTGCGGCAGGCGGATTACGCGTGGCAGATCGCGGCCATCCACAAGTCGCACGCCGTGATCACCTTCGACATGAACGGCATCGTCCTCGACGCCAACGACAATTTCCTCGAGGCCGTGGGCTACGCCCTCGACGAGATCGTCGGGCATCACCACCGCAAGTTCGTCGAGCCGGCCCAGGCGCACAGCGCGGATTACGCCGCGTTCTGGCGGGATTTGTCGCGCGGGCGCCACCAGTCGGGCCAGTTCCGCCGGCGCGACAAGGCGGGCCGCGCGATCTGGCTCCAGGCCACCTACAACCCGATCTTCGACATGGACGGGAAGCCGATCAAGGTGGTGAAATACGCCACCGTGGTGACCGACGAGAAGCTGCGCCAGGCCGATCACCAGGGCCAGATCGCGGCCATCCACAAGGCGCAGGCGGTGATTTCGTTCGACCTGAACGGCATCGTCCTGGATGCCAACGACAATTTCCTCGCCAGCCTGGGCTATCGGCTCTCCGAGGTGGTCGGCCGCCACCACAGCCTGTTCGTCGATCCGGACTACGCCGCGAGCCCGGACTACGCGGCCTTCTGGGCCGAACTCGCGGCGGGCCGGCACCAGGCGGGCGAGTATCGCCGCTACGGCCGCGACGGGCGCGACGTCTGGCTCCAGGCCAATTACAACCCGATCTTCGACATGGAGGGCCGGCCCTTCCGGGTGGTGAAATACGCCACCGACGTCACCCTGGAGAAGGCGCGCCAGGCCGAGATCGACGGGCAGATCACCGCCATCGGCCTGTCGCAGGGCGTGATGACGCTCGGGCTCGACGGCACGATCATCGACGTCAACCCGCACTTCCTGGCCGCGATCGGCTACGCCCGCGCGGAGATCGTCGGCCGCCATCACAGCCTGCTCGTCGAGCCCGGCCACGCCGAGTCCCGCGACTACGCCCAGTTCTGGGAGACCCTGCGGGTGGGCAACTTCCTGGCCGGGCGCTACCGGCGCCGGGGCAAGGACGGGCGCGAACTCTGGATCCAGGCCACCTACAGCCCGATCCTCGATCTCGAGGGCCGGCCGGCCAAGATCGTCAAGCTCGTGACGGACGTGACCTCCGACGTCGCCCTGGAGGCGGCCTACGAGGAGGCCAGGCAGATGGCCCAGCACGACGCGGCGACCGCTTTGCCGAACCGGGTGCGGCTGGCCGCCTTCATGGCCGAGGCCCTGAGCGCGCCCGGCGCGTCCCTCACCGTGCTCTACCTCGACCTCGACGGCTTCAAGCCGATCAACGACACCCACGGCCACCATGTCGGCGACCGCGTGCTGGGCGAGCTCGCCGAGCGGATGCGCCGGGCGCTGGCGCCCGGCCAGCTCGCCGCGCGGGTAGGCGGCGACGAGTTCGTCGTCGTCGCCCCCGAGCTTCCCGAGGACGCGATCGAGCCGTTCTGCCGGCGCCTCCTCGGCCTCGCGGCGGAGCCGTTCCGGCACGAGGCCGGCGAGGTCTGGGTCAGCCTGTCGATCGGCGTCGCGCAGGCGCCGGCCGACGGGACGACGCCCGAGACGCTGCTGCGCTGCGCGGACGCGGCTCTCTACCGCTCGAAGCAGGCGGGCGGCGGCCAGATCAGCTTCCACGCCGCCACCCGGCACGACCGGCTCAGCGTCTACCGCACCCTGGTGGACGCGTTGCGGCGCGGGCTCGCCCAGGGCGAGCTGTTCCTGGACTTCCAGCCCCGGTTCGACACCCGCACCCGCACGATCCAGAGCGTCGAGGCCCTGGCCCGCTGGACCCATCCCGAGCGCGGACGGATCAGCCCGGCGGACTTCATCCCCGTGGCCGAGCGCAGCGGCCTCATCATCCCCCTGGGCGCCTGGGTCCTGCGTTCCGCCTGCTTGGCCGCGAAGGCGTGGCCGGGGCTCGGCCTCTCGGTCAACGTCTCGCCCGTGCAGTTCACCCGCGACGACCTCGTGGAGACCGTGGCGGCGATCCTGGCCGAGACGGGGATGGACCCGAGGCGGCTCGAACTGGAGATCACCGAGGGCGCCCTGCAGCAGGATTCGGCGCGCGCGCGCGATGCCCTCCAGCGCCTGAAGAGCCTCGGCGTGCAACTGGCGATGGACGATTTCGGGACCGGCTACTCCTCCCTCAGCGCCCTGCGCAGCTTCCCCTTCGACGTCATCAAGATCGATCGCCAGTTCATCGCCGACATGGAGGACCGGCCCGGGGGCCGCGACGTGGTCCGGACCATCCTGAGCCTCGGCAAGGCCCTCGACATGTCCGTGACGGCCGAGGGCGTCGAGACCATCGAGCAGCTCACGATGCTGGTGGAGGACGGCTGCCCCCAGGTGCAGGGCTACCTGCTCGGGCGGCCGATGCCGGCCGCCGAGATCGCCGCCCTGGTCGAACGCGAGCGGGCGGCGGCGGAGCCGAGCCCGCCGGGCCGGCGCGACGCGGCCTGAGCGGCGGCGAGGCCCCAGCCGTCGACGGTCTGCCGGCCGTCGACGGTTCGCCAGTCCTCGAACGTTTGCATGAGGTTAGGGTGCGAAACGTTTGATCGCGCGCGGACAACGGCGTATCAGGACGCCAGCACGCGTCCCGTCGTCCGGTCCGCCGCGCGGTCCGCCCGTCCCCGGCGCCGCGGCGGGCGCCCCGAGCGTCCCTTGATTGATCCGGCGGGACGCAGGTAAGGACTGACGATGAGCGCTGCCGACGATCTCCCCTTCTCCCTCCGGTCCCACCCCGCCCCGGTCTCGCCCGAGCGCCGGGCCGAACTGCTGGTCGATCCCGGCTTCGGGCGGGTGTTCACCGACCACATGGTGACGATCCGCTACGTCGAGGGACGCGGCTGGCACGACGCCCGCGTGGAGGCGCGCGCGCCGATCCCGCTCGATCCGGCGGCCGCCGTGCTGCACTACGCCCAGGAGATCTTCGAGGGTCTGAAGGCCTATCGCACGCGCGACGGCGGCGCGGCCCTGTTCCGGCCGGAGGCCAACGCCCTGCGCTTCCGGCGCTCGGCCGAGCGGCTGGCGATGCCGCCGCTGCCCGACGCGGTCTTCGTCGAGTCGGTCAGGCAGCTCGTCAGCGCCGACCGCGACTGGATCCCGTCGAGCGAGGGCGGCAGCCTGTACCTGCGCCCCTTCATGATCGCCAGCGAGGTCTTCCTCGGGGTCAAGCCGTCCTCGGAATACCTCTACCTCGTCATCGCCTCGGCGGTGGGCGCCTACTTCAAGGGCGGCTCCGAGACCGTGACGGTCTGGATCTCTCAGGACCAGACCCGGGCGGCGCCCGGCGGCACGGGCGCGGCCAAGTGCGGCGGCAACTACGCCGCCAGCCTGCGCGCCCAGGCGGCCGCCGTGGAGCACGGCTGCGCCCAGGTGGTGTTCCTCGACGCGGTCGAGCGCCGCTGGGTCGAGGAACTCGGGGGCATGAACATCTTCTTCGTCTTCGACGACGGCTCGATGGTGACCCCGCCGCTCAGCGACACCATCCTGTCGGGCATCACCCGCGACTCGATCCTGACCCTGGCGCGGGCGGACGGCATCGCGGTGGCCGAGCGGCCCTATTCCATCGACGACTGGCGGGCGGACGCCGCCAGCGGACGCCTACGCGAGGTCTTCGCCTGCGGCACCGCCGCGGTGATCACCCCGGTCGGCACGGTGCGCAGCCCCGAGGGCGAGTTCTCGGTCTCGGACAACGTCGCCGGCCCGGTGACGAAGCGCCTGCGCGCGGCCCTCGTCGACATCCAGCGCGGCGACGCCCCCGACCCCCACGGCTGGGTCACGCGGGTCTACTGAGCCGCCCGGACGACGCGGCTCAGGCGAGCCAGGGCCGGGCCGCGCGGTGCCGGGCCATGTTGCCGATCGTCATGCGGCCCTCCACGAAGCGCGCCGTCACGGCGCAGCCGGCGAACTCTGCCGCGTAGTCCGTGGCCCCGTCGGCGCCGATCCGGCGGATCAGCGTCATGACGATGTCCTTGGCGGTGACGCCCGGCGACAGGGCGCCCGAGACCGTGAGAAGCCGAGTTTCGGGCACGACCACGTGCTCGATGCCCTGGAGCGGATGCAGCACGTCGAGGCGTTCGATGCCAAAATCCCGGCACTTCGCGTCGAAGTCCCGGACCTGGCTGGCCCCGCCGGGATCGGGCATGGCGGCGACGCGGTTCGCCGCCGTGGGGTTGACGTGGTCCACCACCGCCAGGGCGGCCGCCAGACCCGGCGCCCCGCAGGCCGCTGAAGGCCTGCGGGCTGGTGTATTCGTTGAGCCCGTGCGGTCGACGTAGAGGAAGATGCTGGCGCCGGGACCGCCGGTCGCGTCGTCGAGGCGGCGCACCGGGTGAGCGTCCACCAGCTTGTCGTGGAGGGTGCGGGCCGGCAAGGGATCACCTCGGGCTGTCTCGGGGCACAGGAGACTCGGACTGAGAACGCGACGCCGATGCCGATGTGGCATCGGATGCTGCCGACGCCCATCGGCAGCCCCCCCGGCGGCGACCGAGGAGCCAAACCGAATCCGCTTGACGATGTGAATGGCTGCGTCGGGTGGAAAGCTACCGTTGAGGGTCTAGAGCTACGGTCGTCCGAATGGGAGGTGCTCGACATGGCACGCGAGTCCAAGTCCAACGATCGGAAGGCGGCTGACGTACAGCTTTTCGTCCAACGCTACAGGCGCAAGGCGCGGACCGGTGGACTCGACCGGAACGACCGGAACTACGATCGTCGCGTTGAGGATGCGGTTAGGCGAATGAAGCCTGAGCAGTTCGATGCACTACTCCGAAACGGTGAGGACGAGTAGCCGCAAAAGGTTAGGCGCGGACTCCTAAGGAACCATTCGGACGTCCACAAAGGTCTCACGCACCCGCGCCAAGACATCCCCGTCGTCCGTTTCGACTTCGCACCACGAACTATCGATGGCCCGGACGATCACCCACGGCGCATCCTGGCCATTCTCATAGGCTATGAACTCACCCCAGATGACTTGCGTGACCTGATCGGCAAACTCGCTCAGCAGAGAGCCCGCGATGCGCTCCTGCGCCTGCGAGAGAACTTCGAGGTGGGCCTCCGCCTCACCGGTTACAAAGAGGGGTTCATCGTAGCGAGCGACCCCAGCTATTTGCCAGGAAGCGCGGATCGCCCGTTCGCCGAGCATCGTGAGCACGGCGCGGGGATCAACCACGCAGCGTTCAGTCGGCAGGATGTCGTGTATCTGTAGGATCGGCATATGGATGCTCGCAGGTGGAGAAGTCATTTTGACAACGAGCCGAAGGACCGTAATGGATCGGTATCCGCACGTCCGCTCTACGACAGGGCTGGGTGGTTTTGCGACAGTCCGCATCTGAGCAGAAAACCGCCGAAACGGACGCTCCGGCCGCCATGAGTGGCGCTGGCTTACCATGCGCAACCGCGCTGACTGATCGCCATAGAAGCCCGCTCTGAAAATTCAAAAACATTCAGAGCAGGCTCAGTGTCTCTGACAAAACTCCCGCTGCACCATGGTGCTCAGAGCGAGAACCGAGGACGGGCGGGAGTATTGTGAGGCACTCTAAATCGTATAACGCTCGTCACCTAGAAGCGCCGTGGTTCCGCACGGAAGGTCTATGGCATCGTGAAGGTCAAGGTGCCGTAACCGAGCTCATCGAACCCGCCGCTGTTGGGGCCATAGTCGCCACCCCCACCATCCGGGCCGGCCTGAGCCGCAGCTTGAACAAGCTCCGGAGCAGCGAGATGCTTGAGTTGCACATAGTGTGCGACGAGTAGTGACCAGATCGGGCGGGCCTCACCTCTGCCCTTGTCCGAGATGACCGGCTGCGTGACATCGCTGTTGGTGTAGGGCGTGTAGGGGACATCCCCGCCCAGGTTGTATCGAGCCACATACCGGACGGCAGCAAGCAACCTGTTGTCGTAGGCCCCGAACAAATCGTCGCGCTGCTGCCACGCGATCTGGCAGATGGTTCCCGCCAAGCCGATCCCGAGAAGCGCGTGACCTTGATCACGCCCGCTCTCCTGCCACTGCGCAAGGCCGCCCGGATAGGTCTTCCAGGCCGCGTGCAGGATCGCGCCGTTGCCTGAACCATGCAGGTAGTAGTCGCGTCCACGCTCGTAGAGATCGCGGCGGTCCGCGAAGACACCGATCGCCACCAAGGACGCCACGTTGGCCAGATCCCAGTTGGCCCAGTAGTGGTCGATCGCCGCGCCGTTATGGTGCGCGAGGAAATCGACGTTCATTGACGCGAAGACCGTGAGCAGCAGGCGCGCGAATTCTTGCCGGTCGCGGGGCTGCCAGCCAGGAAAGTCGCGCAGCGTCTCGGCTGCGACGGCGAGTTGGTAGCCGTAAAGACCAGAGGCGAGATACTTATCCGAAGTCCCGGTGATGGTCTTGAGCGTACCGGCCCAGGCGTTGAGGATCGCGGTCGCTCTCGCGGCGCGCTGCGTGTCGCCCGTCAGTCTCCAGTCCAGCGCAAGCGCGTAAGCGGCGGCGGCATCGTTGAACAGGGTCGCGTAATTCTCAGCTGGGTGACCGGGAGCGGTCCCCCGCACCAGCACCTCCACGGGCCGTGGCTGGTACCCTGGATTGTCATGGGCGTTGGTCCGCATCCGCGCAAACGAAGCCGCCCATGGCTGCCGGTTCTGCCGAACCGCCTGAGCGATCTCAGCGAACTGTGAGGCCGAGTCGAACGCGCCGGGGTGGCGCATCGCCTGCGCATACGCGGTCCCTGAGCCCGATAGCGTGATCATACCGAGCAGTGCGATGGATGAAACCCATCTGGAAGTGGGTCGGATCACCATTTGGGTCAGCATAAATCTAGTTCCTCGAGCAAAACAGAAGATTCTTTCACACGAAATCTCCAGACTGAGCCGGCAGGAATCTCAGTTTCTGATCGGCTTATTTCACGTAATTTCGACGCGTTCGCTAACAAACCGAGGGATACACCTCTCCACCCCTCAGCCGGATTGGTGCACAGAGTTCGCTTTCTCTCCACGAAGAGTTGCCGCGTGCCACGCGTTGTCGGACGATGGCCGTGTCACCGGCGGTCGATCCAACCCGCTCGCCGATGGGTCACGTATAGGCCCGTCATGGGACAAGGCAGGTCTTGGTCGTCACGATTTTGCGCCAACCCCAGGGGTTGATGCCCACGCTTCGAGAGACGCGGCAGTCCGGGCCATAACCAGCTGGCACGGCCCTGCGGTAAATCGGATACCGGCGGCCGTAGTGCACAAGCTCGGAAGTCCGCCCTATTTGGCTTCATGACATCTCTGACATGAACGTACACGTGATGAATGCTGATGGGCGGGCCATACGCCGAGCGAGTCACAGTAGCGTCCAACGAATGACCGCTTCTGGGACGTGGCCAGGGCACTCCGGACGACCGAGTTGGGTCCAAGCTGCGTGGAAACTCAAGCCCGTGCCAAAATTGTGAAACAATCTCCTACGCTGCGGCCATCTAAGCATTCCAGGTGGCAGTGGTGAGGCCCTCAGCGTCCCTACGTCAGCCTTGACCCAGGGTGGGCAAGGGAAATTCTTCTACAGCTTCTGTGTTTTCACGCACCTCGGTGGGTTCCAGACGTTATTTCAGTTGCCGCTGCCCCAAATTCTCAGCAAGGCGCACGAGATACCCGTCAGGGTCTTGGACCAAAAATTCACGTTGTCCGCTTTCAACAGGGCCAGTCCGATACCAAACCTCGCTCGGCTCCTCGAACAGCGGCCATCCTGCTGCATCCAGTGCAGCCAAAATAGTAGGCAGTCGATCAACCGTGATTTGGAAATTCACGCCGCGCCCTAATGGACGTTCCAAGTCGCCTGTGTTCCATCTCTCATTCAGTTGGCAGAGCATGATCTGTGCTTCACCGAGGACAAGGTAGGCGAAGCGCGCAGCGGGTCGATCATAGGCGATCTTGAAGCCCAGTAGATCGCACCAAAACTGCAGGCTCACATCGAGATTGTAGACGCTCAACTCCGGCGTCAGGGCCGAGAAGCCACCTTGCGGAGGATTACCGGTGCCGGAGGAGCGGGCGCGTTCGGCAGGGTCGGCAAGCGGTTCCATCCCATCAACTCAGTCACGCCTGTGTGACGTGATCAAGGTCCGAGAAGGGTCGAAAGCCACCCCTCATATCAAATCCGGTCGATCCCTTCGGGATGGCGGATTGGGTCTGATCCCGCACGGGGCCGCTGGATCAGGGCAAAGCGGCGCGCTTGCGCAGGATCAGGTCGCCCCGGAACAGAAACTTCTGGGCGCGCTTGCCGGTGTCGACCTCGGTGGTGAAGACGTTGCCGTGGCTGTCCACCGCGAGGTTGTGGACCCAGTGGAAATCGCCCGCCATGCGCCCGTTGCGGCCGAAGGCGCCCACCACCTCGCCGGTGTCGCGCCGCAGGGTGCGGACCTCGTTGTTGGCGCCGTCCGCGTTGAGCAGGTAGGTCTGCTCCGGGTCCGGCCACAGCGCGAGCTCCCAGACCGAGCCGTTGGCGCGGGTGTTCTTCTCGACGAAGAACTCCTTCACGAAGCTGCCGTCGCGGCGGAACACCTGCACCCGGTCGTTGGTGCGGTCGCAGACGTAGACGAGGCCGTCGCGGGCGATCTGCACGCAGTGGACCGGGTTGCGGAACTGCTGCGCGGGGGCGGCCGCCGGGTCGTAGGCCGGCAGGGTCTCGTCGGTCGGAGGCTTGCCGTAGGCCCCCCACATCCGCTTGAAGGCGCCGGTCTCGGCGTCGAACACGATGACCCGGTGGTTGAAGTAGCCGTCGGCCACGAAGAGTTCGTTGGTCTCGGGGTCGACCTGCATGGCGGCGGGTTTGCCCAGCCGGCTGGTGTCCAGGCTGTTGGTCTGGGGGCCCTGCTTGCCGATCTGCAGCACGAACCGACCGTCGGCCGTGAACTTCAGGATCTGGCCGTCGGTCTCGCCGTTGCCCGCGAGCCAGACGAAGCCCTTGTGGTCGATGTGGATGCCGTGCTCGTTCTGGGGCCAGTCGTAGCCGGGGCCAGGGCCGCCCCAGCTGCGGATCAGGGTCCCCGCCTGGTCGAACACCAGCACGGGGGGCGCGGGGTGGCAGCACTTGGTGCGCGGGGGGACGAGGCTCGCGGCCTTCTCGTCGTCCGTGAGCGTGCGCGGGCGCTGCACCACCCAGACGTTGTCCTGCGCATCGACGGCCACGCCCGAGGCCTGCCCCATGATCCAGTCGTTGGGCAGGGGCTTGGGCCAGGCGGGGTCGACCTGGAAGGTGAGGGGATCGGCGCGCACCGGCCCCGTCCAAAGATGCGCGCACGCGACCGCCAGCACGGCCAGTCCCAGCCGAAGCCCCATGGTGTCCTCCCGATCACGTTCGTTGTTGCGGCGAGTATCCGTGCGTAAAAATCGCGCGTCCAGCGGCCGCGCCGACGGAGGATGTCGATCGGAGCGGTTTTGTCAGACGAAAATCGATCGCTGAATTCGCCGATCGACCTTTCGGCCGACCGGTCACTTCGTCATGAGGCTTCCGGCTTCGCTCAGGCGTCGCGCCAGGCGGCGAAGGTCGCGGCCTGTCCGGCCACGGACCCGTCCGGGCGGCGCAACTGCCAGACCACCCCGTCCTCGATCCAGAAGCGCCGGCCGGACTTCGCGACCCGGACGCCGCGATACCCCGTGGCGAAGCCGTCGCGGCCGACCGCGTCGAGCAGGCGCTGGCGCGCGGCCCGCTCGGGCGCCTCGGCGGAGAGGCGCGACGGCAGGCCGACGATCTCGTCCCAGGCATATTCGAAACAGGCCTGCGCGGTGCGGTTGGCGTAGGTGAAGCGCGGATCGGCCCCGCCATCGTGGGCGAGGAGGGCGAAGGGCGCCGCCTCGTAGAGCCAGGCCGCATCGCGCGTCGCGTTGACGAGCGGGGCGCCGACGACGCGCATGTGGCTGCCCACCACGAGGGCGAAGAAGGCGGGATCGCGGGCGAGGGAGGCGGCCGGGGGCGGGCCGGGGATCATGGTCCGCACACCGTTCGGACGATCGAGGCGCCGGCCCTCACGGCACGGCCCCGATCCGCTCGGCCAGCGCCGCATCGACATAGCCGTCCGGCGTCAGGCCGCGCGCGGCCTGGTAGGCCCGGATCGCCGCCCGCGTCCGGGGGCCCGGCTTGCCGTCGGCGGCGCCGGGCGAGAACCCGAGCTCGGCGAGCCGGCCCTGCAACCCCTTGAGCGCCTCCGCGCTCAGCATGGCGTCGCCGCGCGGCCAGTCCCGCGCGAAGGCCGGCGCGCCGCGCAGGCGGTCCGAGAGATGGGCCACCGTGAGGGCGTAGGACAGCGCCGTGTTGTAGCGCAGGATCATCCGGAAGTTCGGCTGGAGCAGGAAGGCGGGGCCGCGCGCCCCGGCGGGCACGATCAGGGTCGCCCGCACGGTCTCGTCCGTGGACGCATCGCGGCTCTCGACCCCGAGGGCGCGCCACGCGGCGAGGCTGCGCTCCGTGGTCTCGTCGGCCAGCGCATAGTCGAAGCCCTCGGGCAGGCGCGCCTCGCTGCCCCAGCGCTCGCCCGGCCGCCAGCCCATGTCCCGCAGGTAGTTCGCCGTGGAGGCGAGGGCGTCCGGCACCGAGTTCCAGATGTCGCGGCGCCCGTCGCCGTCGAAATCCACCGCGTAGGCCCGGTAGACGGTGGGCATGAACTGGGTGTGGCCCATGGCGCCGGCCCAGGAGCCGGTGAGGGGCTCGGGCGGGGGCGGGTCCTGGGCCATGATCTGCAGGGCCGCGACGAGTTCGCCGCGCCAGTAGGGCGCGCGCGGGCCCTCCGAGCAGGCCAGCGTCGCGAGCGAGCGCAGGACCGGGCGCACGATGCCGGGATCGTCGAGGACGCTGCCATAGGTGGATTCGACGCCCCAGAACGCCACCAGGACATGCCGGTCGACCCCATAGCGCGCCTCGATCGCCGCGAGGGTGGGCGCCCAGTCCCGCAACTTGGCGCGGCCCGCCTCAATGCGCGCCTCGGTGAGGTTGGCGTCGAGATAGGACCAGATCGGCTTGACGAACTCCGCCTGGTTCCGGGTCGCCGCGACGACGTCGGGATCGGGGGCGACGTCCGCCAGGCGCGCCGCGACGGCCTCGGGGACCCCGCGCTCGCGCGCCTCGCGGGCGATGGCGCCGAGGCATTCGGCGCGCCCCGGGTCAGGCGGATTCGAAGCCGCGGGCGCAGTCGGAACGGATGGGGGATTCGAGCCGGCGGTCTCGGCCCGCGCCGCGCTCAGGGCCGGCATCGCGAGGGCGAGGACCAGAATTCGGGCGATCGGGCGCAGGGATCGACGGCGACACCGCATGCAGCTTGGTCCTCATCCTTCGGGCCGTCACCGGCCTCGAGGCCGGAGACAATGCCTCGCGAAGACCGAGCGGTCCGTCAACCGGCCGCGACGCGTCCGCGCCCCGAAGCCGGCGGGTTGCCAGGGCTGCGCCCCGATGGCAGGACCCGGTCGGACGAGACCCCGAGCGGCGTGAACTCATGGGCATGAACTCACCGGCATGAACGCATCGGCATGAACATCGCACACGATCCGGCGATGCCCGACGACGAGACGCTTTCCCGATGATCGTCGCTCTGATCCTGTTGCTGGGCGGCGTGGTCGTCGGCCTGTCCAGCCGCGTCATGCTCGCCTTCGGGCTCTCCGGGATCGTGCTGGCGCTCTCGATCCTGTCCTGGATGATCCGGGCCGAGGTCTCCGCGCTGCGCGTCCTGGTGCTGTTCGCCCATCTCGCCGCCCTGCAGGCGGGCTACCTGCTGGGCGCCTACCTGCGGACGCGCGGCGGACGGCGCTGAGGCGCGCCCGTCATCACAGGAACGTGCCGTCACCAGAACCAGATCGGCTCGTGGCTGAGCGCGAGGATCGGCAGCCAGAGGAGCAGCGCCGTCCCGCACAGGATCAGGACCAGCGACAATGACGGACGGTGGCTCAGGCGAGCACGGAGTGTCTTGAAACGGGACATGCTTGCTGCGATCCGGAACGCTTGCGGAAACGTTCCGGACTCGACTGCACGGCACGGGCCGCCCGGACGGTCACGGCGGCCGGAACTCAGTCGCGCCCCGTCGGACCCGGCAGCGTCCGAGGCTCACGGCAGCATTCGGGGCTCGGCCCCTTGTCCCGGAGCTTGGTCTCAGAGACTTGCAGCGAAGACACGGCCGTTCACCACATGCGCCGATGGGAGGGCAATCTCCCGGAGCGAGGCCAAAATTGCCGCAATGTGGCTCGACTCACGCGCAGGTTTGTAGCCTTGCTCCGGCCAAGGGGTAGAGATCGGGCCGTGCCCGCTCGCGCGGAGGCACGGCCCGCGAAGGAGTTCTGGAATGATCGGTAGTGGGAAACGGACGCCGTGGCTCGCGGCGGCCTTCGTGGCGCTCGCCGGCCTGGCGGGCCGGGCGGATGCGGCGCAGTGCGGCAACAGCGCGGGCGGGTTCGAGGCCTGGAAGCGGGACTTCTCCGAGGAAGCCCGCGGCCGGGCGAGCGCGGCCAGCCTCGCCGCCCTGATGGGCACCAGCTACTCGACGGCGACGATCTCGGCCGATCGCGGGCAGAAGAGCTTCAAGCTCTCCCTCGACCAGTTCCTGGCCAAGCGCGGCGGCAACACCATCGTGTCGCGCGGCCGGGCGCTGAAGGCGCAGAACGCGGCGCTCTTCGATGCGATCGAGCAGCGCTACGGCGTGCCCCCCGGTCCTCTCCTGGCGATCTGGGGCATGGAGACGGGCTTCGGCGCGGTGAAGGGCAACGTGAACACCCTCTCGGCCGTGGCGACGCTGGCCTACGATTGCCGGCGCTCGGCCTATTTCACCGACCAGCTCTACGCGGCCCTCACCCTGGTCGATCGCGGCGTGCTCAACGCGAGCACCCGGGGCGCGGCCCACGGCGAGGTCGGCCACACCCAGTTCCTGCCCAAGAACGTGCTGAACTACGGTGTGGGCGGCAGCCTCGACAATTCGAGCAACGCCCTGAACTCCACCGCGAACTTCCTCAAGGGCCACGGCTGGCGGGCGGGCGCCGGCTACCAGCCCGGCGAGCCCAACTTCGCCGCGATCCAGGGCTGGAACGCGGCCTCCGTCTACCAGCAGGCCATCGCCCTGCTCGGCCGGCGCATCGACGGGCCATAAGACCCGATCCCGCCGAGCGGGACTGATCGAGGTCCGCCCGCGCGGCGGCGGGCATCCATCGAATCGCGTCGCGACCGAGCCTGAGCGGCGGCTTCCCGACCGGAACGACAGAGGGCACCGATCCGTCGGTGCCCTTATCTTTTGGGCCCCGTGCCCGCGCGGGCACGGGGCCGGGCACCGTCCCAGCCTTCAGCAGGCGGCGACGTTCACCGCGAGGCCGCCCAGCGAGGTTTCCTTGTACTTGGCCTGCATGTCGTGGCCGGTCTGGCGCATGGTCTCGATCACCTCGTCGAGGCTGACGCGGTGGATGCCGTCGCCGCGCAGAGCCAGGGAGGCGGCCACCACGGCCTTGTTGGCCCCGAAAGCGTTGCGCTCGATGCAGGGAACCTGCACGAGGCCGCCGATCGGGTCGCAGGTCATGCCGAGATGGTGCTCCATGGCGATCTCGGCGGCGTTCTCCACCTGCGCGGCGTTGCCGCCCAGGAAGGCGGCGAGGCCCGCCGCCGCCATGGCGGCCGCCGAGCCGACCTCCCCCTGGCAGCCGACCTCGGCACCCGAGATCGACGCGCGGGTCTTGATCAGGCCGCCGACCGCCGTGGCGGTGAGGAGGAATTCACGGGCCCGCGCATCCGACCAGTCGGGACAGAAGTCGCGGGCGTAGCGCAGCACCGCCGGAACGATGCCGGCCGCCCCGTTGGTGGGGGCCGTCACCACCCGCCCGCCGGAAGCGTTCTCCTCGTTGACGGCCAGGGCATAGAGGCTGATCCAGTCCACGATCTCGTGGGCCGCGCGGGTGTTGCTCAGGCGCCCCGCCGTCAGGTCGTCGTGCAGGCGCTTGGCGCGGCGGCGCACCTTGAGGCCGCCGGGCAACTCGCCGGTCTGCACCAGGCCCCGGTCGATGCAGGCGAACATCGCGTCGCGCAGGGCGTCGAGCCCGGCCTCCACGGCCTCGGGCGCGCGGGTGCCGCACTCGTTGGCGAACTGCACCTCGGCAATGGTGAGGCCTTCGCGGGCGCAGAGCGCCAGCAAGCCGGCCGCGCTGGCGTAGGGCAGGGGGCAGGCGGATTCGGCGCCCGGCGCGGTCTCGATCTCCGCCTCCGTCACCACGAAGCCGCCGCCCACGGAGTAGTAGGTCCCGGTGTCGAGGAGCGTTCCCTCGGCGTCGAGGGCGCGGAAGCGCAGGCCGTTCGTGTGGAGCGGCAGCACCTCGGTGAAGTTGAAGACGAGGTCCGTCGCCGGGTCGAAGGCCGGGCCGCCGGCGCCCAGAATCTTCCCCTCCGTGAGGTCCGCGACCAGGCCCGCGACCGCGTCGGGCTCGACGCTGTGCGGCTCGTGGCCGAGGAGCCCGAGGAAGATCGCCGCATCGGTGCCGTGCCCGCGTCCCGTCCAGGCGAGAGAGCCGAAGATCTCGGCCCGGATGCGGGCGAGGCGCGCGAGGCCGCGGGTGCGCTCCCGGAAGCGCCGGGCCGCGACCATGGGGCCGACGGTGTGGGAACTCGACGGACCGATCCCGATCTTGAAGAGGTCGAAGGCGCTGATCATCGGGTTTCGCGTCTCCGCTGGGAGCCGACGCCCGCGCACGATCCGCGCCAGGACCATCGTGGCGCCGATCCTCCCGGTATCGGCCGCATCGTCATACACCGCCGGGCCGGCGGCGCGCACCGGTTTTCCGATGAGAGCGCCGGTCAGGCCGCCGCGCGGTCGAGGTCGCGCCGGGTGGCGGGCGCCAGCGGGGTGGAGGGCGCCAGCAGGGTGGCGATCAGGGCGACGAGCTGGTGTCCATGATAGGGCGTGCGCAGGCAGAGCGCACCGGGCACCAGCGCCTCGCCCTCGAGCCGGCGCGGCGAGCGGGCGGTGTAGACCACGCCCACCGCCGGATCGAGGCAGCGCGCCACGGTCGCGAGCGAGAGTCCGTCCACCGTGTCGCGGATGTCGGCGTCGGTCACCAGCACGTCGACGCGGCGTTCGCCGGGCTGGGCGAGGAGCAGGCTCTCGACCTCACCGGCGGTCCGGGCGCCGAGCACGTCGTAGCCCGACATCTCCAGGCAGCTCGTCGTGAGGCTGCGGGTCAACTCGTCTCCGGCGAGGAGAACCACGAGCGGCTGATGGGGCGCGGCCAGCATGACGATGTCCCTGGGTGAACCGATGTCGAATGCTTCGGTTTTGGCGTGAAGGATGATTCGAGCGTAGGAATCGGCCGGTTAACGCGTGCTTAAACAACCGGTTTCGTCAGGCAATATCGATTCACGTCACAATCTTCCGAGATCGATGATTTCAGGCAGATGCCCGCTTTATCAGCATCCGGATGCCCAGGAAGCATGCGGGCGAAGCAGATGCCATATCGGGCATTGAACTTCGCGCACGGAACGCACACGAAGTGCGGGCCTCGATCATTCCGGGTCGCAATCCGCATCTTTTCAAGCCATCCCCGCGGCGGGCGTTCGGAGCGTCGCTTCCGTCCGGGCGCGGGGCCTCGGGATGCGGCCCGTCCGATCCGGCGCCGCGCCCGGCCCCGTTCGGGCTCGATGAGACAAACCTTCGGTTTCCTCTGTCCGTGGGAGGACGGGCTTTCCGATCTCATCGCAAAAAAGCCGATTGGTTCCTTTGACGCCAACCTTCGTCCGAGCAATCCTGATGCCGGAACGACGAGTCAGAGCAAAGACACAGTCTTGTCTTCGTCATGACAAGACTGTGATCGATTCGAGTTTTGTATTCAATGTCTTCGAACTGGATGTCCGGATGCCTGTCCTCGGCATCCGACTCCGAACGCATGGGTGTCATCATGGGCTTTCAACCGCCAAGCCGCGACGACGGCGATCCGATCCGGTTCGCCTACTGGGTGCCCAATGTCTCGGGCGGCCTCGTCATCAGCAAGGTCGAGCAGCGTACCGGCTGGGACGGACCCTACAACCGCCGCCTCGCGCAGATCGCGGAGGAGGCCGGGTTCGACTACGCCCTGACGCAGATCCGCTTCACCGCCGGCTACGGCGCCGAGTACCAGCACGAATCCGTCGCCTTCAGCCACGCGCTGCTGGCCGCGACCTCGAAGCTCAAAGTCATCGCCGCGCTGCTGCCCGGCCCCTGGAACCCGACCCTCGCCGCCAAGCAGATCGCCACGATCAGCCAGCTCACGGAGGGGCGCATCGCCATCAACGTGGTCTCGGGTTGGTTCTCGGGCGAGTTCCGCGCCATCGGCGAGCCCTGGCTCGACCATGACGAGCGCTACCGGCGCTCGGAGGAGTTCATCCGCGCCCTGCGGGGGATCTGGACCCAGGACAACTTCACCTTCCGGGGCGATTTCTATCGCTACAGCGACTACACCCTGAAGCCGAAGCCGGCGGACCCGCAGCCGGAGATCTTCCAGGGCGGCTCCTCGCGCGCGGCCCGCGACATGGCCGCCCGCGTCTCCGACTGGTACTTCACCAACGGCAACACGCCCGAGGGCATCCGGACCCAGGTCGACGATCTCCAGGCCAAGGCGCGCGCCAACGGGCACAGCGTCAAGGTCGGCGTCAACGCCTTCGTCATCGCCCGGGATACGGAAGGTGAGGCCCGGGCCGTCCTGCGGGAGATCATCGACAACGCCGACCCGGAGGCGGTGAAGGCCTTCGGCCACGAGGTGAAGAACGCCGGCAAGGCCTCGCCGGAGGGGGAGGGCAACTGGGCCAAATCCAGCTTCGAGGATCTCGTCCAGTACAATGACGGCTTCAAGACCAACCTGATCGGCACGCCGGACCAGATCGCCGAGCGCATCGTGGCGCTCAAGGAGGCCGGCGTCGACCTCGCGCTCCTCGCCTTCCTGCACTTCCAGGAGGAGGTCGCGTATTTCGGCGCGCACGTGATCCCGCGGGTGCGCGCCCTGGAGGCGGCGCGCGCGGCGCGGGCGGAAGCGGCTTGAGCCCGAATCTCACGGAGACGATCATGAACATCACCGTCAGCGCCAGCGCGCTCGAATCCCATCGCCTGCCCGAATCCCATCGCCTGCCCAAGGGCGCGCCCGGCCCCGCGCGACCGGCGGAGCCGGCCCACGTCGTCCGCGACGACGCCGAGGCCATCCGGATCGCCCATGCCCTCGCGGCGGCGTTCCGAGTCGGGGCCTCCGAGCGCGACCGCACGGGGCGCCGGCCCTTCGCCGAGCTCGACGCGTTCTCGCAGAGCGGCCTGTGGTCGATCAACGTGCCCAAGGCCCATGGCGGGCCGGGGGTCTCCTACAGGACCCTGGCACAGGTCATCGCCATCGTCTCGGCGGCCGACCCGTCCATCGGACAGATCGCCCAGAACCACCTCGGCATCGTGGCCGCCATCGACACGGTCTCGGACGAGGCCCAGAAGGCCCTGCTGTTCGGGCTGGTTCTCGCCGGCACCCGCTTCGGCAACGCCTTCTCGGAGATCGGCACCCCGCGCGCTGCCGAGTTCAGGACGCGCTTCGTGGAGGACGGCGACCACGTGGTGGTCCGGGGCACCAAGTTCTACGCCACGGGGGCGCTGCTCGCCCACCTCGTGCCCATCGTGGCCCTCGATGGCGAGGGCCGGCCCTGGTACGCCATCGCGGAGCGCAACGCGCTGGGCCTGACGGTGATCGACGATTGGTCGAGCTTCGGCCAGCGCACCACCGCGAGCGGCACCGTCGAGATCGACGACGTCCGGGTGCCGAGGACCCACCTCGTGCCCGCCTGGAAGGGCTACGAGCGCCCGAGCGCGGACGGAGCGATCTTCCAGATCATCCAGGCGGCGGTGGATGCGGGCATCGCCCGGGCGGCTTTGGCCGAGACCATAGACTTCGTGCGCACCCGGTCCCGCCCCTGGATCGACAGCGGGCTGGACCGCGCCTCGGACGATCCCCACACCATCCGCATCGTCGGCGACCTGACGATCCGCCTGCACGCGGCCGAGGCGCTCCTCGACCGGGCGGGCCTCGCCATCGACGCCGCCGTGGCGGCACCCGATGCGGCGAGCGTGGCGGCCGCGCAGCTGGCGGTGGCGGAAGCCAAGGTACTCACCACCGAGGTGGCCCTGAGCGCCACCAACACCCTGTTCGAGCTGGCCGGCACCCGCGCCACGCTCGCCGAGCACAACCTCGACCGGCACTGGCGCAACGCCCGCACCCACACGCTCCACGACCCCGTGCGCTGGAAATACGCGATCATCGGCAACCACGCCCTGAACGGGGTGAACCCGCCCTTCCACGCCTGGAGCTAGACGTATGGTCCCGGATGAGTCGTGTTGGGTCCGACCCTGAAGCGATCCGGCTCTCTCGTCCGGGCGTCGAGGAGGAACGCCAGGGTTATCAGGCCGCACAGGGTCTTGCGCCTGCGAGCAGGGCTGTCGGCATCGGTGATCAGGGCGGACAGGTCCGAAGCTGGTCTCCGAAGCCGGTCATGGCCGTCATCATCGTACCGCTTGACCGACTTCTTGGGATCCATCCGGGCATCCGCCGGGCTCGCCCGCCCGCGCCACCCTCACCGTCGTCGCACGGATGACGTAGCACCTGGCCGCCGCCGTATTATCGCAGGGCAATTATAAATTGACTAAAATAAACATAAATAACGACTCTACATGAAAGACTTTATTTGATCGATAATCAGTTCAACATCGGCAACCCAACGCCTTTGCGACGAACTATCAGCGGGATCAGCTCCGCCAAGTACCATGACGTAGGGATGACCAAAGCCCGCATACATATTGGCGTGAAGAATGGTCCAGTTCATCATTGGTTCAATCGAGACAATCTTGGTCTGCGGTGGACAGAAAATCGTGTTGAACATGCCGGCACCGCTCGCGCCGACTACGATCTCAGCGGCAGCGAAAGTTCGGATCTGATTCTCGATCGTATCGCTTTCAGGCTCATAGATGTGGAACCCGAAGTCTCGCAGACGTGAGACCAGTTCCGCCTCGTTCTGGCACACTCTGTAATGCGGACGCTCACGAGCGGCACGAAGCCGTGAAACGTAGATTTTGCTCGGCCTGGTCGTAACGAGATCGCTGACTTTCAGGCGTTCCGAAACCTCTACAAAGAAATCAATCGTCATGTCATCGGGCACAAATTCCGATGTTGGAAGATTTGGAACGTAAAGATCCTCGAAAACATGTGCCTTGAATCGATCATAGCTTAAAAGCTTGGCCGAATCGACGCCAAAAACCTCCAAGATCCTAACCTGCCAAGATGCGTCCGTCGAAACGAAATAGCGATCTGGATCGATGCCAAGGCGGCGTAGCGCCGCGAGTTTGGCGACGGTCCTGAGGAGAAAAGCACCGTAATTGCCCTGTTCCATGGAGGCCAAGAGCGCTGTTGAGCCTTCGTGATGAACGAGACGATCGGCCCCCAAGGTTGGAAAGAACGACTGACCGTCGAAGCCCAAGTGCAAGAACTCAAAGTCGCGCCTGTCGGCCGACCGATAAATCTCAGCGGTATGGTAGCGATGCGCACTATCTGTAATGACGACACCGGAGCAGCATGGAATAAGGGCACGCTCGCCAATAAGCGTTGGGTTTTTCAGGCGAATACAAAAATTTTGCATGGCGAGTGCGCCCTCGCCTGCCTCGAGTGTTTCACGAACAGCATTGACGGCCGCATCGTCCGCAGTGGCATCTGGATGTTTCTGGATCGCCACAGAGACCGGCCGAGGTCGACGAAGGTCCGCTCCTCGACTAGGCATCCAACGGTTTACGAAAGGAGCCGTAAAGACAAGCTCGTTTCCTTCCGCCAGCGCGGATCGTATAGGGTCACCGAAGCCGATCATGCGCAGTCGTGCTCAGCACTGAAAGCACCGAGACCCATGAGATCTTCCGAAAGAAGGGCTACGAGCTCATCCTCTCCCATAATTCTAAAACGATCTTCGTATTTGATTAAATCAAAATATGTCGCCTCAGACACTTGGGTCATATCATTAAATATATTTTCGAATCCGACCCTCTGCTTCTTCCATACCACAAGCTGCTTGTTGCTCGAACCATCGTCCACGATTGCATAACTCAGCGAGGGGAAAAAATCATGCACCATGAACAACATTTTGTAGACATCACCATGCCAATCTCCCGAAGATCCCCCTAGTCGCCGTCGCAACTCCATTGCATCGTTCCAGTCCCGGAAACTACTGAAAACATCAGACGGAAAGACATCGTCAACGATCACGACACCGACCTGAGATGTTAACGCCAGCGCGTTCGTAAAATCTCGAAAGACCTGCTCGAACAAATGAAGTCCATCGATATATATCAAATCAAATTTCGGCCCCTTATATCCATTAAAGAAATCGTCGCTCGTCGTGGACAATAATTCCACGCAGTCAGATTGATACTCCGATGGATCGAACAGGAAACGCGGATCAACCGCGACCTTGTGATCTATATTTATACCGAAAAATGTTCGACCAGTCTCAACGCCTATCTCAAGATAGCGGCTGAGTTTGATTTTTTTTCCTATCGCGTTGATTCTCCGCGACGTGTGCGTGATGACATCTGTCATAACCAACGCTCCAGAACCTAAATCTGCCGACTTATCGAGGTGCTTGTAGCACCCGCCGGTTCCAATCTGACAGGCTCCCTGTAACAGGCCCCCAAAAAAATGAAACCGGCACGGCTTCTAGGGTGTGTCATCGCTTGAGCCAGTGGAGGGCGGCGGCGAGGTAGAGGACGCCCATGAAGCTGATGGCGGTCTTCTCGTAGCGGGTGGCGATGGCGCGCCATTCCTTGAGCCTGGCCCAGAGGCGCTCGACCTG
>NZ_JAKSXY010000083.1 GCF_022829445.1 Methylobacterium sp. J-068
CTCGGCCGACCGGGTGATCATCAACATCGACGTCGAGGATCAGCCCACGGGCTCGTTCTCGGTGGCGGGCGGCTACTCCACCCAGGACGGCATCATCGGCGAGGTCTCGGTCTCGGAATCGAACTTCCTGGGACGCGGCCAGTACGTCCGCGTCGCCGGCACCGGCGGCCAGTACTCGCGCGGCCTCGACTTCTCCTTCACCGAGCCGTACTTCCTCGGATACCGCCTCGCAGCCGGCTTCGATGCCTTCTACAAGTACAGCGACCAGACCCGCTACTCGCGCTACGAGACCACCGTCTATGGCGGTCAGCTGCGCGTCGGCCTGCCGATCACCGAAGAGTTCGGCGTGACCTTGCGCTACTCGCTCTACAACACCGAGCTGCGCGTCCCGAACACCGTCAAGCGGCCGTACAACGACTGCTCGAACCCGATCACGGGCTACACCACGCTGACCACCGGCGGTCTCGCCACCGGCGCGCCGGGCGAGCAGGCGCTGTATCCGAACTGTGCCCTCGACGGCGAAGCCTCGATCGCGCTCAAGGGTTCGCAGGGCAGCACCCTGACCTCGCTCGCGGGCCTGACGCTCGCCTACTCGACCCTCGACAACTTCGCCTCGCCGCGCAACGGCCTCTACGCCGAGCTGAAGCCCGACATCGCCGGCCTCGGCGGTGACTCCAAGTTCTTCCGCGTGACGGGCGACGCCCGCTACTACAAGGAGTTCTACGAGGACATCGTCGGCTTCGTGCGCTTCCAGGGCGGCCACATCACTGCGCTGAACGACCAGCCGCTGCGCATCACCGACCAGTTCTTCCTCGGCCCGTCGCTCGTTCGCGGCTTCGCGCCGAACGGCATCGGCCCGCGCGACGTCGGCATCAGCGACAGCCGCTCGAACGCCCTCGGCGGCTCCACCTACTTCGGTGGCACCCTGGAAGTGCAGTTCCCGCTCCCGGGCATCCCGCGCGACCTGGGTCTGAAGGGTGCCGTGTTTGCCGATGCCGGTACGCTGTTCGGCTACAACGGCCGCACCACCTTCGACGTGAACGGCGACAAGCTCATCAACGGCACCGCCCCGGGTGGTTCCTGCAGCTTCAACACCAACACCATCCGGGTCGAACCCGAATGCGTGAACGTCCGCGACAAGCTGATCATCCGCTCCTCGGTGGGCGCCTCGATCCTCTGGAACTCGCCGCTCGGCCCGATCCGCTTCGACTACGCCTACGCGCTGTCGAAGGACGAGGGCACCAAGGCCTACGACGCCACCGGCAACTATCTCGGCCGTGTCGGCAAGGATCAGATCCAGGCCTTCCGGTTCTCCGGCGGCTCGCGCTTCTGACGCACAGGCGCCGCGTCCCTTTCGGGAGGCGGCGCGTTGTGACTGCATGCCAGATCCGATCTTCTTCTCCGCCACCACCACCCTCAGCCTCGGCGCCATCGCCGAGGCTGCCGGCGTTTCGCTGCCCGACGGCGTCGATCCCGGCCGCGTGATCGCGGGGGCTGCGCCCCTGGAAGCGGCGACCCTGAGCGACGTCGCCTACATGGACAATGCCCGCTACGGCGATGCCCTGGCGGCGACCCGCGCGGGTCTCTGCCTCGTCTCGCCGCGCTTCGCTCCCCGCGTCCCGGCCGGCACCGTGGCCCTCGTCCTGCGCGATCCCTACCGGGTTTATGCGGGCTTGCTCGCCCGGCTGCATCCCGACGCGATGCGGCCCGGCTCGCTCTTCGCCGCCACCGGCGCGGCGCCGGGCGCCCATATCCATCCCGAAGCCCGGCTGGAGCCGGGGGTGCATGTCGATCCCGGAGCCGTCATCGGGCCCGGCGCGGAGATCGGTTCGGGCACGGTCATCGGCCCCAATGCCAGCATCGGCCCCCGAGTGCGGATCGGCCGGGACTGCGCCATCGGCGCGGGCGCGACCCTGACCCACGCACTGCTCGGCAACCGCGTCATCATCCATCCGGGCGCGCGCCTGGGCCAAGACGGGTTCGGCTTCGCCATGGGGCCGGGCGGTCACCTCAAGGTGCCGCAGATCGGTCGGGTGATCGTCCAGGACGACGTCGAGATCGGCGCCAACACGACGATCGATCGCGGTGCCAGCCGGGACACGATCATCGGCGAGGGCACCAAGATCGACAACCTCGTGCAGATCGCCCACAACGTGGTGATCGGGCGGCATTGCGTCATCGTTTCGGGCGTCGGCATCTCGGGCTCGACCACCTTGGAGGATTACGTGGTCCTCGGCGGTCAGGTCGGCGTCGTCGGCCACCTGCGCATCGGCATGGGCTCGCAGATCGCCGGCTCCTCCAACGTGAACCGCGACGTGCCGCCGGGAAGCCGCTGGGGCGGCACGCCGGCCAAGCCCGTCCGCGCCTGGTTCCGGGAGCTGACCACGCTGGCGCGCCTCGCCGAGCGCTCGACCGGCGGCGACGAACCGAAGGGCTGATAGCGGTTCCGGTTGATTCCTTCGGGGCGATCAGACGCGACGGGCTCCTTCTCCTTCCAGGAGAGGGGACCCGCGAGTCACTTGTATCACCGAACAGATCAAGCGGAGACGGTCTCAGGCGCGCGGACGGCGATCCTCCAGGTGGAGATATTCGCCGGTAAAGCCGGTGAGATCCCGCAGGCCTTGGAGGTCGGTCACGCCGAACCTGCCGTCCAGCGGGGCGATGAGCTTCAGGCGACGCAGCTCCCACAAGGTCCGGTTCACGTGGACGCTCGAGAGCCCGGTCGCGTGCGCGAGGTCTTCCAGCGTGATCGGCAGAGCATCGCTGTCCGCGCTCGACAGGCCGACCACATCGCACCGGGCCTGCAACTCGCAGAACAGGGACGCCACGCGTTCGAGCGCCGAGCGCGAGCCGAGATTCACCAGCCATTCGCGCAAGGTCGCCTCGTCGACGAGGGTCGTCTTGCGCAGGGCCGCGGCGATGTTCGGGTGGTTCTGCGTCAGGTCGAGCACGGTGGCGCGGTCGAGGCGCGCGACCCGACTCGCCGTGGAGGTCATGATGGTGTGGTCCATCCGGCTCAGCAGGGCGACGTCGAGATCGCAGAAATCTCCCGGCAGGAGGAACGCCGTGATCTGCCGCCGTCCGCCGCCGATCGCGCGGTAGCGGCAGGCCGTCCCCTCCATCATCAGGAAGACGCCGCCGGGCGCGTCGCCCTCGCGGATCAGATCGGTCCGCGCCGGCACCGCGATCGCGTCGAGCGTCAGGCGGTGCAGCCGCGCGCGGTCCGCGCCAGAGAGCGGGACGAAGCCGTGGAGCTTGCGCACGAACGGATTCTCGTCGACCTCCGCGACGGGACGCGTCGCCCGAACCTGCGTCGTCGCCGGCACCTGCAACGCCTCCGGTCTCGCCTTGAGGGCGAGGACCAGCAGGGGGGCCATCTGCTCCAGCACGCGCGCGTCCTCCGCGTCGAAGCGCCGGGTCGGATCGTGATGCACGGCCCAGAGCGTGCCGAGATGGGCACCGCCCGTATCGCGCAGAGGCGCGAAAAGGCCTTCGAGAAGCGGCGCGTCGACCTGCCCGGCCTGCGCCAGGATCGAGAACGGCCGGCTCACCAGAATCGTCGCGTTCGCGTCGAGGCAGAGGCCACAGGGGCCGGCATCGCGCGGGAGGACGGTCCCGACCTGACGCGCGAGCGGGCCGACGACCCGGCTCCAGCGCAGGCTCGTCCCACGGCCCGGGCCGGTCTCGGCAAGGCTGAACCCCACGGAACCGCAGGCGCAGAGCCGAAGGAGTGCGGCCAGCAGCGCCTCGGCCGCCCCGGCGGGGTCCCGCGCGAGGCCACCGCTGATCGCGTGCAGGGCGTCCGCCTCGGCCGCGATCGCCGCCGGCTTGGCGGGACGGCTCGCGAGACCGTGCGTGATCACGATATCGCCGGGACGCAGAGCGCGAATGTTGTTCGCGATCGGCCCCTGGTCGTTTCCGGTTTCCTCGGCGTCATGAACCGCGAGAAAGTCCTCGTCGCCTGAAACCATCGGACTTTTTTCTCGGAAGTGACTGCGATCGACGATGGCCTGCCACGGCTCAGTCTGATGAGAGACTTGGCGCCAACGCCGACAGGATCAAGATGTCGATACGGAAACTTGTCCCACGACTCGCCTGATCGTGCGGTCGCGCGTCGAACGGTCGCCCGGCGATGGGTTGGGAAAAGGGTCGGTGGATCCGCAATCCGGCGTGAGGGCTTGCATCCGCCCGGCTTCTGCCGAAAGAAGACGCATCCACCGAGTGGGCGGTTTTTTCAAGAACGAAGCGGGGCGGCGGGAGCGTCGGCGCGCTCAGTTGAGGTGATCTGATCGATGAACGACATGCCGCGTGAACTCGGCTCGGCGGATATCCAGAAGGTTCTGGAGCTGCTGCCGCACCGCTACCCTTTCCTGATGATCGACCGGATCGTCGAGATCGACGGCGACCGGAGCTGCGTCGGCGTGAAGAACGTCACGATCAACGAGCCGCAATTCACGGGCCATTTCCCGGGCCTGCCCGTGTTTCCGGGCGTGCTTCTGATCGAGGGCATGGCCCAGACGGCGGGCGCCATCTGTTGCCGGCACATCATGAGCGACAACCTGCAGACCAAGCAGGTGTTCTTCATGACGATCGACAAGTGCAAGTTCCGCAAGCCCGTCGTGCCGGGCGATACGGTGCGCTACCACATGACCAAGATGAACCACCGCCGCACCATGTGGTGGTTCCGGGGCGAGGCCCGGGTCGACGGTGTGCTGGTGGCCGAGGCCGAGATCGGCGCCATGCTGGTGACCGAGTGAGCGCGGCGGTGGAGATCCATCCCAGCGCGGTGGTCGAGGACGGCGCGACCTTGCGCGACGGCGTCCGCGTCGGTCCGTTCTGCCATGTCGGCCCGGACGTGACGCTCGGCGAGGGCTGCGAACTCGTCGGCCACGTCGTCGTCGCCGGGCGGACCGCGATCGGGCCGCGCACGCGGCTCTATCCCTTCGCGTCGATCGGGCACCCGCCCCAGGACCTGAAGTTCAAGGGCGAGGCCTCCACCCTGACGATCGGCGCCGATTGCCTGATCCGCGAGGGCGTCACCATGAATCCGGGCACCGCCGGCGGCGGGCTCGAGACCGTGGTGGGCGACAACTGCACCTTCCTGGCCAATTCGCATGTGGGCCACGATTGCCACGTCGGCGACGGCGTCGTCTTCTCCAACAACGTCATGCTCGCGGGCCATTGCAGCGTCGGCGACTACGCCATCCTGGGCGGCGGCGCGGCCGTGATCCAGTTCGCCCGCGTGGGCGCCCACGCCTTCGTGGGCGGCCTGTCGGGCCTCGAGAACGACTGCATCCCCTACGGCATGGCGCTCGGCAACCGGGCCTACCTGTCGGGCCTCAACATCATCGGCCTTCAGCGGCGCGGCTTCGCCCGGGAGGACATCCACGCCCTGCGGCGGGCCTACCGCCTGCTCTTCGCCAACGAGGGCACGCTGATGGAGCGGGTGGAGGACGTGGCCTCGGAATTCGAGAACCATCGCGCCGTGGCCGAGATCATCGCCTTCATCCGCGCGGGCGGCAAGCGCTCGATCTGTACGCCGCGCGAGACGCCGGGCGCCTCTTGAGCGCGAACCCGGCGCCCGCCGCCCGCATCGCCCCGGCGCCGACGGCCCTGGTGCTGGTCGCGGGCGCCGGGCGGCTGCCGGAACTCGTGGCCGCCTCCCTCGACCGGGCCGGGCGCCCCTTCCGGGTCCTGGCGATCCGGGGCTTCGCCGAGCGCGCCATGCGGGCCCGTGCGGAGGCGACCCTCGACCTCCTCGACATCGCCGGCATCCTGGCGACGCTCAAGGCCTGGGGACCGGTGAGCGTGGTGCCGGCCGGGGGCGTCTCGCGGCCCAACCCGGCCGCCATCCTCAACGCCGCCGCGGCCCTGCGCAACCGCGAGGCCCTGCGGGCGATCTCGGGCGGCGGCGACGATCGCCTCCTGCGCGGCGCCCTCGCGTTGCTGGAGGAGAACGGCCACGGCGTCGTCGGCGTTCACGAGGTGGCCCCCGACCTTCTCAGCCCCGAGGGCGTGATGGGCCGCCACGCGCCCGACGCGGCCGCGCGCGCCTCGATCGCGGCGGGGCGGGCGCTCCTCGGCGCGCTCTCACCCCACGATGTCGGCCAGGCCGCCGTGCTGGTGGGCCAACGGGCGCTCGCCGTCGAGGGACCGGAGGGCACCGACCGGATGCTGGCCCGCGCCCGCGCGCTCGCCCGGCGCCCCCTCGGCCTGGGCCGCGCGCAGGCCGGCATCGTGCTGGTCAAACTCGCCAAGGAAGGCCAGGACCTGCGGGTCGACCTTCCGGCGATCGGCCCCCGCACCGTGGCGAACGCGGCGGCCGCGGGCTGCGCCGGCCTCGCGGTCCAGGCGGGCTTCACCCTGATCATCGACCGCCCCGCCACCATCGCGGCCGCCGACCGGGCCGGCCTCTTCCTCATCGGACTTCCAACGGACGCGGGACGAGGAGTGGACGCATGAGCGAACCGCGGACCGAGCGGACGATCTGGCTCGTGGCGGGCGAGGATTCCGGCGACCAGCTCGGGGCCAAGCTCATGCGGGGCTTAGGCGAACTCTCGGATCGGCCGATCCGCTTCGGCGGAGTCGGCGGGGAGGCGATGGCCGAGCAGGGCTTCCGCTCGCTGTTCCCGATCGATGACGTGGCGGTGATGGGCTACCTGCCGGTGGCGGCGCGACTGCGCACGCTCCTGCGCCGCATTCGCCAGACCGTGCGCGACGTGGTCGAGGCCCGGCCCGACGTCCTCGTCATCATCGACAGCCCCGGCTTCACCCACGCGGTGGCGAGCCGGGTCCGCAAGCGCATGCCGCATCTGCCCATCGTCGACTACGTCTCGCCGAGCGTCTGGGCCTGGCGGCCGTGGCGGGCCGCGAAGATGCGCCCGTTCATCGACCATGTGCTCGCCCTGCTGCCCTTCGAGCCGGACGCGCATCGCCGCCTGAACGGACCGGCCTGCACCTATGTCGGCCATCCCCTGATCGAACGTCTCGCCGAACTGCGCCCCGGCCCGGCCGAGGCACGGGCCCGCATGGACGGCGTACCGGTGCTGGCGATCC
Organism: Methylobacterium sp. J-068; assembly: GCF_022829445.1. GTDB lineage: Bacteria > Pseudomonadota > Alphaproteobacteria > Rhizobiales > Beijerinckiaceae > Methylobacterium. The sequence goes on from NZ_JAKSXY010000083.1 coordinate 7,057, forward strand.
TGCCGGGCTCGCGCCGCTCCGAGATCGAGCGGCTGATGCCGGTCTTCGGCGCGGCCCTCGCGCGGCTCGGCGAGCGCTTCGGGCCGATCGAGGCGGTCCTGCCGGCCGTCACCCGGCACCGGGCCCTGATCGAGCGGCTGGCCCTGACCTGGGCGACGCCGGTCACCCTCGTCCACGGCGAGGCGGCCAAGCACGCCACCTTCCGCCGCGCGCGGGCGGCCCTGGCGGCCTCCGGCACCGTCACCCTCGAACTGGCCCTCGCCGGCGTGCCGATGGTCGTCGCCTACAAGGTCTCGCGCATCGAGGAGGCGGTGGCCCGCCGCCTGATCCAGGTCCCCACCATCGTGCTGCCGAACCTCATCCTGGGGCAGAACGCGATGCCGGAATTCATCCAGGCCGAGTGCACGGCGCCGCGCCTCGCCGAGGCCGTCGCGCCGCTCCTCGCCGGCGGGCCGGCGCGCGAGGCGCAAGTCGAGGCCCTGGCGCGCATCGACAGCCTAATGCGCCTGCCCGGCGACGACCAGCCGAGCCGCAGCGCGGCGCGGATCGTGCTCTCGGCGAGGCGGCCCGATTGAACCGCCCGGGTCAAGGCGGCGCGATCGGCGCGGGGCCGTGGCGGTTCGGTCCGGGCGTCCCGGGCCGCAGGACGGTCTCGATGAAGAACCAGGCGAAGTAACCGAGCATCGCCGCGACCGAGGCGAAGACCGGCACCGGATCGCTGTCGGCGAATTGCTCCAGGGGCAGCGTGCTCACCGCCTCCAGGAGGATATAGAGGCCGAGCCACCACGCGGTGCGGTCGCGGTCGTGCAGCCGCCGGATCGTCTGCGCGCAGGCCGCCAGCGCCACGAAGAGGGTGCCGCCGGCGGCGAGAATGGCGAGCCCGCGCAGGCCGTGGCCGCCGAGCCAGACCGAGAGGCAGACCAGACCGGCAAAGGCCAGCACCAGACGGATGACGATCAGCCGGTAAGCGGGGGCGCAGAGCCGCCCACGCGGATCGAACGGGGCGAGGGCGCGGCGCAGGCGGCCCGCCCCTCCGCCGCCGATGTCTCCCGTGCTCACGTGCCCCTCGGCTTGACCCGCCGGGTGGGCGGCTCCGCCACCGGGTCCTCGGGCCAGGGATGGCGGGGATAGCGCCCGCGCATCTCCGAGCGCACGGCGCTCCACGACCCGCGCCAGAAGCCCGGCAGGTCGCGGGTGATCTGGATCGGCCGCGAGGCCGGCGAGAGCAGGTGGAGCACGAGGGGGATGCGCCCGCCCGCGATGCTCGGGTGACGTTCGAGGCCGAACAACTCCTGCACCCGCACGGCGAGAACGGGGCCGCCCTCGGCCTCGTAGTCGAGGGGAATGCGCGAGCCGGTGGGCACCTCCACATGGGTCGGCGCCTCGGCCTCGAGGCGGGCCCGCAGCTCCCAGGGCAGCAAGGCCTGCAGCGCGCGCGCAAGATCGTCGGCGCCGATCGCCTCCAGGCTGGTCCGGCCGACGATCTCGGGCGCGAGCCAGGTCTCGATCGTCTCGCCGAGGCGCGCGTCGGACAGGTCCGGCCACGTCGCCGGATCGGCCGCGCGCAGGAAGGCGAGGCGCGCCCGCCATTGCGCGAGGGCTGGCGTCCAGGGCAGGCCCGCGAGCCCGATCTCCGCGATGCCGCGCGCCAGGGTCTCGGCGGAGGCCAGATCCTGCGGCACCGGCAGGGTGCGCTCGCCCAGCGTCAGCGCGCCGAGGCGCCGCAGCGAGCGGGCGCGAAGCGCGCGGGCGCCCCTGTCGAACGTCACCTTCGTCACCGCCGCGATCCGATCCGGGAACAGCGCCTCGATCGCCTCCAGGGCGATGGGGGCGGCCGCCAGGATGCGGGCATTCGCGGCCGTCCCGGTGATGTCGGCGACGACGAGGAACGGCATGCGCGCCAGGGCCGAAGCCGGATCGACGCGCCCGGCCCGGCCATTGGCCATGACGAACTCGCCGTCGCGGCCCCGCGCCCGCGCGACGCGGTCCGGATAGGCCAGGGCGAGGAGCGGACCGGCCTCCGACAGGTCCACGGACGGGTCGCCCCGCGCCGTGCGGGCGAAGGCCTCGGCCTGCCGCGCCCAGCCCTGGGCCAGGCGCCGCATGTCGGCGGCGCGCGGTGCCCGGTCGCGAACGAAGCGTTCGACCCTGTGCGTGACGTCGGCATCGTCGCCGCCGAGCCCGCGCTCCACCAGCACGGCGGCGAGGTCCGCCGCCGCGCGCGCCTGACCGTGACCCGCCGCCCCCACCACCATGCGGGCGAGGCGCGGGGGCAGGGGAAGGGCGCGCAAGGCGCTCCCCGTCCCGGTGAGCCGGCCATCCGCCGCGATCGCATCGAGGTCCCGCAGCATCGCGCGTGCCTCGGTCAGCGCGGGGGCGGGCGGGGCATCCAGGAAGGCGAGGGTGGTGGGGTCGGCCACACCCCAGGCCGCGCAGTCGAGGAGGAGCCCCGATAAATCGGCGGCCAGGATCTCGGGCCGGGTGAACGGCTCCAGCGCGGCTGTGGCGGCCTCCGACCAGAGGCGGTGGCAGATGCCGGGCTCCGTGCGGCCGGCCCGGCCCCGGCGCTGGTCGACGGAGGCGCGCGACGCCCGCGCGGTGACGAGGCGGGTCAGACCGAGGCCCGGCTCGTAGACCGGCACCCGCGACAGCCCCGAATCGACCACGATGCGCACGCCCTGGATGGTGAGCGAAGTCTCCGCGATGCTGGTGGCGAGCACCACCTTGCGCCGGCCGGGAGGCGCGGGCGCCACCGCCCGGTCCTGCTCGGCCGGCGTCAGCGCGCCGTAGAGCGGCGCGATCTCGGTCGCGTCGTCGATCTTTTCCGCCAGCAGCGTCGCCACGCGGCGGATCTCGCCCTGTCCGGGCAGGAAGGCGAGGACGGAGCCGGGATCGGCGCGCAGGGCCCGCAGGATGGCCTCGGCCATCACCTCCTCGATGCGCCGGTTCGGGTCGCGCTCCCAGTGCCGCGTCTCCACCGGATAGGCGCGGCCCTCCGAGGCGATGACCGGCGCGTCGCCGAGGAGCCGCGCGACGCGGGCGCCGTCGAGGGTCGCGGACATCACGAGGATGCGCAGGTCCTCGCGCAGGGCACCCTGCGCGTCGAGCGCCAGGGCGAGCCCGAGATCCGCGTCGAGGGAACGCTCGTGGAACTCGTCGAACAGCACGGCGCCGACGCCCGTCAGTTCCGGGTCGTCGAGGATCATCCGGGTGAACACGCCCTCGGTGACCACCTCGATCCGGGTCCGCGCCGAAATCTTGGACCCGAGCCGGACCCGCAGGCCGACGGTGTCGCCGACGCGCTCGCCGAGGGTGGCCGCCATGCGCTCCGCTGCGCCGCGCGCCGCCAGGCGCCGTGGTTCGAGGAGGATGATCTTGCGGCCCGCGAGCCAAGGGGTCTCGAGGAGTGCCAGGGGAACGCGGGTGGTCTTACCCGCGCCCGGCGGCGCCACCAGCACGGCCGACGACCGATCTTCGAGCGCCTCGCGAAGCGCGGGCAGGGCGACCTCGATAGGGAGATCGCGGTTGTTTGCGGATTCGGGCGCCATCGCCCGTGCTCGTGCCGCGAACCGCCCGTCACCGCAAGACGGGACCACCGGATGGCAAACGGCTTATCAGACCGGTTGATCTTTTCGGGATGGTGGATCTGGGCTTCGCTCAGGCGCCGCTCGACTCTCAACGTGTCGTGCCGTGTCGTGAGCGACGGAAAAGAAGGACCGCGCGAGGGCCGGCCCTTCTTTCCGTCGTCGGACTGTCTCCAACCCGCGCCCGATCCATCGAGGGGGGAACGGATATCGGCTTCGCTCAGGCCGCGCGCACGGTCTGGAGGAAACGGACGACCTCGCTCGAGAGATGCTCGGACTGCCGCGAAAGCTCGGAGGCCGCCGACAGCACCTGGCTGGCCGCAGCGCCTGTCTCCTCCGAGGCCTGCGCCACGCCGCCGATGTTGTTCGTCACCTCGCTCGTGCCCACCGATGCCTGGGCGACGTTGCGCACGATCTCCTGGGTCGCAGCCCCTTGCTCATCGACGGCAGCCGCGATGAAGGAGGCCACGCCGCTGATCTCACGGATGCGCGCGGTGATGGAGCCGATGGCGGAAACGGTCTGTCCCGTCACGCCCTGGATCTGGCCGATCTGTGTGCCGATCTCGTCGGTGGCCCGCGCCGTCTGGTTGGCGAGTTCCTTGACCTCGGTGGCGACCACGGCGAACCCCCGACCGGCCTCTCCGGCCCGCGCCGCCTCGATGGTCGCGTTCAGGGCCAGCAGGTTGGTCTGGCTCGCAATATTCGAGATCAGCCCGACCATGTCGCCGATCCGGGCCGATGCCTCGCTGAGAGCCCGCACCAGACGCAAGGTTTCGTCGGCCTCGCCGACCGCCGTCAGAGCGAGATCGGAGGAGCCGGAGACCTGACGCCCGATCTCCTTCACGGAACTCCCGAGCTCCTCGGCGGCGGCCGCCACGGTCTGGACATTCGCGGCGGCTTCGTTGGCGGCTCCCGCGACCGCGATGGACTGGCTCGCGGTCTGCGACGCCGTGACCGTCATGGTCTGGGCCGTGGCCTGCAATTCCGTGGCGGACGACGAAACCATTCCGACGATGCCGCCGACCGCCTGCTCGAAGGCGTCCGCCATCTGCTGCATCCCGGCCTTGCGTTGCGTCTCGGCATCGAGGCGCGCCTGGGCGGTCTCCGCCTCCAGCTGCCGCGTCTGGACCATGTTGTCCTTGAACACCCGCACGGCACCCGCCATCGCGCCGATCTCGTCCTTGCGCTCCGCGTCGGCGATCTCGGTCGTCAGGTCGCCGCCGGCCAGACGCTCCATGGTGGCGGTCATGCGGCGCAGCGGGCGGCACACTTGGATCAGCACCGTATAGATACCATAGCCGATGGCGGCGATCGCGAAGGCCATGGAGGTCAACAACGCGATGCGGGACCATTCGGAGATCCGATCCGAACGATCGAACTCGACTTGGGCTTCATTGACCTGGAGAAGATTGAGTTTGGCGAGGCTGGCGTTCGACGCATCCACGGCCGCCAGCAAGTTCGTATGCGTGGCGTCGAAATCCTGGTCTCCGCCGGCGGTCAGACGACGAACGATCTCGGCCAAGGCCGCGTCGGTCTCGATCTGACGCTCCTTATAGGCCGCGATGAGAGCCTTCTCCTCAGGGGTCAGGTAAGTCATCAGGTAGGCGGACCACTGCGCGTCGAACTTCTTGCGGCTCGCCGCAATGCTCTCCCTGGCGGTCTCGTTGGCGATCTGCTTGCTCCTGAGCCGTCGCGAGATGGCGACGATCTCGTCGTTGGCATCCCGCATCAGACTGAACTGCCGGAGTGGAACGACCCGATCGCTGAATACGGATTTAAAGCTGTCGTAGTTCCAGGAAAGCGCCATGTTCCCGATGGCCGTCGCTCCGACCAGAAGCAATCCCATGATCGATATGACCAGAATGAGGCGACCCTGAACCGTGGAGATCATCACATAACCCCAGAATAGAATAGTAGGCGGCGAACCACCGCGACGCTCGGCGTGAAGGGAAAGGGTAGGCAGCCCGCTATTTTTTTAGGACAAAAAGGTTAAATGCGAATTAATCCGTAAATCATCGAATTTGTAATTCAATAAAGTATCGGAAAGATAGTTTTCTTTTGAAACAAAATTAAATCTTTTGCTGTAACATTTACATCTATAGATGACTATACTTGTCTAGTTGACGGGATCAAAATTTGAGTAATCGAAAGCCGGTCCGATTTGATATCGACTTCAAATCTTTGCGAGGATGCGGTGGACACCGCTCGATCGATCCCGACGCGACCGGATCGACCCGATGGGCGATGCATCGGCCGAAGGATGATCGCGGAACGGAAACCCACATGGCGACTTGTCGCATCGACGCCCGCTCGGGGCATCCACGAAAGACGAACCGAATGACCAAGATCGCGATCGCTCTGGCTGCCAGCACGTTGCTCGGCGCCTTTGGACTGACCTCCGCGTCGGCCGCCCCCGTCATGCCGGCCCCGGCCGTGACGCTCGCCGGTGATCAGGCCGTCGATCAGGTGGCCTACCGCCGCCATCACCACGGCATGCGCCATCACCGTCATCACCGCCGCATGCACCGCATGCCGCGCTCGCGCATGATGAGCGATCCGAATTCCCGCAACCCCTCGCAGCCGGGCTACCAGCAGCAGAAGGGCAACACCTCGGGCGGCCCGCGCTACTGAGTTCCACACGATCCACGTGACGGGAGGGTCGGCGCGCGGAGCGCGCCGGCCCTTTCTCATGTCTGCGGCCTCGCGCTTCTCCACGCTTCTCCCCAGGCGAAGCGGAGGCCGGCGCTGATTCTCGGGCGCCCGCTCTGCTATGCTGGGGCCATGTCTCAGCGCCTCGCCCGATCGGTCCCGAAGACCGGTGCCGCCCCGTCGGACTACACGACGAGCGCGGCGGTCCTCGACACGGCCGGCGCCACGCCGATGATGGCGCAGTACATCGAGATCAAGGCCGCCAACACCGATTGCCTCCTGTTCTACCGGATGGGCGACTTCTACGAGCTGTTCTTCGAGGACGCGGAGATCGCCTCGCGGGCCCTCGGCATCGTGCTGACGAAGCGCGGCAAGCATGGCGGCGCCGACATTCCGATGTGCGGCGTGCCCGTGGAGCGCTCGGACGATTACCTCAGCCGCTTGATCGCGCTCGGCCACCGGGTCGCGGTCTGTGCCCAGACCGAGGACCCGGCCGAAGCCAAGAAGCGCGGGCCGAAATCCGTGGTGCGGCGCGAGGTCGTGCGCCTCGTCACGCCCGGCACCATCACGGAGGACCGGCTCCTCGATCCCGCCCGCGCCAACGTCCTGCTGGCTCTGGGCCGCCGCAAGGCGAGCGACGCCTCCCTCGTCTACGGGCTGGCGGCCCTCGACATCTCGACGGGGCGCTTCTCCCTGAGCGAGGTTCCGGCCACCGAACTCGCCTCGGCCATCGCCCGGCACGAACCGCGCGAGATCGTGATGTCGGAGACGATCCACGCCGATCCGGCGCTCGCGCGCCTCTGGCGGGAGATCCCCGCGCCCGTGACGCCGCTGCCGCAGGCGGAGCTCGAACCGGCCTCGGCCGAGCGCCGCATCAAGGCGCAGTTCGGCGTCTCGACCCTGGACGGCTTCGGGCAGTTCGGGCGCGCCGAACTCGCCGCCGCCGGGGCGGCCCTGCTCTACGTCGAGCGCACCCAGATCGGCGCCCGCCCGACCCTCTCGCCGCCGACGCGGGAATCGACCGGCGCGACCCTGTCCATCGACGCCTCGACGCGCGCCAACCTCGAACTCACCCGCACGCTCTCCGGCGAGCGGCGGGGCAGCCTGCTCGACGCGATCGACCGCACGGTCTCGGCGAGCGGGGCGCGGCTGCTGGCCGAGCACCTCGCGGGTCCGCTGACCGACCTCGCGGGCATCCGCCGGCGCCACGCGGCGGTGGAGTTCCTGGCCGAGAACGGCCCGGTGCGGGCGGATTTTCGCGACAACCTCGCCCGCGCGCCGGACCTCGCCCGCGCCCTCGCGCGTCTCGGACTCGGACGCGGCGGCCCGCGCGACCTCGCGGCCCTGCGCGACGGCCTGGACGCGGCACGAGCCCTGGCTCAGCGCTGCGCCGGCCTCGACGCGCTGCCCGAGAACCTCGCGACCCTGGCCGCCTGCCTCGCGGCGGTGGATGCCGAACTCGTGGCGGAACTCCACGCGGCGCTCGCCGACGACCTGCCCCTGAAGCGCCAGGACGGCGGCTTCGTGCGGGCCGGCTACGACGCCGAGATCGACGAGAACCGCCTGCTCGGCCACGATTCGCGAAAAGTCATCGCCGCCCTGCAGGCGCGCTACGCCGAGGAGACCGGCTGCCGCACCCTGCGGATCAAGCACAACAACATGCTCGGCTACTACATCGAGGTGCCGCAGGGGGTGGGCGAGGCCTGCCTGAAGGGCGTGATGCGGGAGACCTTCATCCATCGCCAGACCATGGTCGACGCGATGCGCTTCACCAGCGTCGAGCTCGGGCAGCTGGAGAGCCGCATCTCCGGCGCCTCCGAGCGCGCGCTGGCCCTGGAGGGCGCGGTGTTCGAGCGTCTCGCCGCCCGCATCCTGGCGCAGGCGCCGGCCATCGCCGAGGTCGCCGAGGCGCTGGCCGGCCTCGATGTGACCGCCTCGCACGCCGAACTCGCGGTCGAGCGCGACTGGCGCCGTCCCGTCGTCGACGAGGGCTACGGCTTCGTGGTGGAGGGCGGGCGCCATCCCGTGGTCGAGGCGGCGCTCCGCCAATCCGGCGCGCCCTTCATCGCCAACGATTGCGACCTCTCCGGCGAGGCGCGCGGCCGCATCCGCCTCATCACCGGCCCGAACATGGGCGGCAAGTCGACCTTCCTGCGCCAGAACGCCCTGATCGCCGTGCTGGCGCAGATCGGCGCCTTCGTGCCGGCGGCCCGCGTGCGGCTCGGCCTCGTCGACCGCCTGTTCTCCCGCGTGGGCGCGGCCGACGACCTCGCGCGCGGCCAGTCGACCTTCATGGTCGAGATGGTCGAGACCGCCGCGATCCTGAACCAGGCGACCCGGCGCTCCCTCGTCATCCTCGACGAGATCGGGCGTGGCACCGCGACCTTCGACGGCCTCTCCATCGCCTGGGCCTGCCTGGAGCACCTGCACGAGCAGAACGGCTGCCGCGCGCTGTTCGCCACGCATTTCCACGAACTGACGGCTTTGGGCCAGCGCCTCTCGCATCTCGACAACGCGACCCTGCGGGTGGCCGAGCACAAGGGCCAGGTCGTGTTCCTGCACGAGGTGGTGCCGGGCGTGGCCGAGCGCTCCTACGGCCTCCAGGTGGCCCGTCTGGCGGGGCTGCCCGCCGGGGTCATCGCCCGCGCCGGCTCCATCCTGAAGCACCTGGAGAAGGCGGAGCGCGACCGGCCCTCGCGGCCCCGGATCGACGACCTGCCGCTGTTTGCCAATCTCAGCCCGCCACCGATGCCGGAGCCGGAGGCGGACGCGCCGGAGGACGGGCTGCGTCTCGCCCTCGACGCGATCGACCCGGATGCGCTGACACCGCGCGAGGCGCTGGAGGCGCTCTACCGGCTGAAGGCCTTGGGCGCGGGCTGAGCGAAGCCCAAACCCGCCATCCCGAAGGGAGCAACCGGATACGGCATGAGGCGCCGGCGCCGCACATTCACGCCTCAGATCGTCTGGTTGTAGGCCCCGACCTCCGGGTTCTCGCGCAGGATCGCGTCGACGGCCTTGAACATCGCGTGCAGGCGCGCTTCCGATGCCGGGCTCTCGATCACCACGACGAGTTCCGGCTTGTTCGAGGAGGCGCGCACCAGGCCCCAGGTGCCGTCCTCCGTGGTGACGCGGATGCCGTTCACCGTGACCACATCGGTGATCCGCGATCCCGCGATGGGCTCGCCGGCCGCGTGTATCGCCTTCAGGCGCGCCGTGACGGTGTCGACCACCCCGTACTTCACCTCGTCCGCGCAGTGCGGCGACATGGTGGGCGAGCCCCAGGTCTTGGGGAGCGCGCGGTAGAGGTCCGCCATGGAGGCCTCCGGGTTGCGGTCCAGCATCTCGATCACCGCGATGGCGGTGAGGAGGCCGTCGTCGTAGCCGCGCCCGATCGGCTCGTTGAAGAAGAAGTGGCCCGACTTCTCGAATCCGGCCAGCGCCCCGAGTTCGTTGACCCGGCGCTTGATGTAGGAATGCCCGGTCTTCCAGTAATCGGTCTTCACGCCCTGCGCCTGAAGCGCCGGGTCGCTGTGGTAGAGTCCGGTGGACTTCACGTCGACCACGAAGGTCGCGCCGGGATGCAGCTTCGAGAGGTCGCGCGCGAGCATCACCCCGATCTTGTCGGCGAAGATCTCCGCGCCCTCGTCGTCGACCACGCCGCAGCGGTCGCCGTCGCCGTCGAAGCCGAGGCCCACATCGGCGCCGTGTTCCTTCACCGCGTGCGCGATGGCATGGAGCATCTCCATGTCCTCGGGGTTCGGGTTGTAGCGCGGGAAGGTGTAGTCGGGCGCGACGTCGAGGGGGATGACCTCGACGCCGAGCGCTTCGAGGAGCCGGGGCGCGAAGGCGCCCGCCGTGCCGTTGCCGCAGGCCGCCACCACCTTGAGCTTGCGGGTGATCGGCTTGGCCCGGCCCTTCAGGTCCGCGAGGTAGGTCTCGGCGAAACCTTCCACGAATTCATAGGAGCCGCCGTCGCGGTACCGGTAGGTGCCGCCCAGGACGATCTCCTTGAGGCGGGTCATCTCGTCGGGACCGAAGGTCATCGGGCGGTTCGCGCCCATCTTCACGCCGGTCCAGCCGTTGTCGTTGTGCGAGGCGGTGACCATCGCCACGCAGGGGCAGTCGAGGGCGAACTGGCCGAAATAAGCCATCGGCGACAGGGCGAGGCCGACATCCTTCACCCGCAGGCCGGCGGCCTGCATGCCGGCGATCAGCGCCAGCTTGATCGAGGACGAGTAGGCCCGGAAATCGTGCCCGGTGACGATGTCCGGGCGCACGCCCATCTCGTGCACCAGCGTGCCGATGCCGAGCCCGAGCGCCTGAACGCCCATCAGGTTGATCTCGTCGGGGAAGAGCCAGCGCGCGTCGTACTCGCGAAACCCGGTGGGCTTCACCAGCGGCGATTGCTCGAAGGCGAAGGTGTTGGGCTTCAGGGAAGCGTGCGGCTTGGGAAACATCGCGGGCCCTCGTGCGGCGTGCGTGGCGTCGCCGGGGCTTAGCGGAACCCGGCGCGGCGCGGAAGCGCGGCGCTCATCCGCGTAAGGTGAGGCGGCCGCCATTCATGCTGAATTCGTTGAGCCGCTTCAGGAACGACATGCCGAGCAGGCTGGTCGACAGGCGCCCGCGCGGCATCACCATGCCGTCGACCCCCTGGACCACGATGTTGCCGACCCGCATCGCGGAAATCCGCACCCGCGCGGCGTAGACGGTGCCGTTGGCCGTCTGCACCGGCAGACGGAAGTCGCGCTCGCTGACGCTCAGGCCGGCGCGCTCCGCATCCTCGTAGGTGAAGGCGCAGGTGGTGGCCCCGGTATCGACCAGCATCCGCAGGCGCCGGCCGTCGATCACCGCCTCGGTGGCGAAGTGGCCCTGCGAATCGGCGAACAGGGTCTCGGTGTTGGGCCGGAAGGGCGCGCCCGCGGAACGCGCATCGGCCGGCGGCACGCCGACCGCGGCGCTCGTGAGCGCCGAGCGGTCGAAGCGCTCCGCGAGGCCGACGGCCCAGATCGCCGCCACGGCCGTGATGCCGAACGCCCATACGATCGGTCGCGTCATCCATCCCATCTCCGCCACGGGAGATCAGTTTTGCGGGGTGACAGTGAACGAAACGTCGGGGCGCCGCCGAAAAACGACGCCCGGGAACGATCGATCGCGGAGCATGGTTTCGGATTCGGCACCGGAACATGCCGGATTGCGCGAGCCCTTGGCGGCCCCGATGGAAACGCCATCGGTTGCACCGCGCGCCGCGAGGCGGTATAGGCCGCGCCAGCGCCCGCCAGACACCCTTGGAGGCACGGGCGCTTCGGGGATCGGGGTATGGCCGTCCGTTTCGGGCGGCCTTTCGCGTTGGCCCGGAATGTTCATCATCAAAAGGATCACGCCATGAGCGCAGTCAAGACGCTTGAGGCCGTGGCACGCGACCGGGTCGGCAAGGGGGCCGCCCGGGCCGTTCGTCGCCAGGGTCAAGTTCCCGCCGTCGTCTACGGAGGCGGCCAGGCCCCGCAATCCATCGCCGTGGATCTCATCCGCATCCGCACGCTGATCTACGCCGGTGGCTTCAAGACCACCCTGTTCGAGATCAATGCCGGCGGCAAGAAGACCCGCGCGATCCCGCGCGACTTCCACCTCGATCCGGTCACGGGCGTTCCGATCCACGTCGACTTCCTGCGCGTCGTCGCCGGCCAGTCGATCACGGTCGAGGTTCCGGTGCACTTCCTCCACGAGGACGCAGCCCCCGGCATCAAGCAGAAGGGCGGCACGCTCAACGTCGTGCTCCACACGCTGGCCCTCGACGTCGCCCCCGACGCCATCCCCGAGGCGATCGAGGTCGACCTCACCGGCCGCGAGATCGGCGATGCGATCCACATCACCGACGTGACCCTGCCCGCCGGCGCCACCTTCACGGGTGAGCCCGACGCCACCGTCGCCAACATCGTGCCGCCGACCGTGCTCGGCGCCGAGGTCGAGGCCGAGGAGGCCGCGATCGCCGAGGCGCAGTCCGCCGAGGCCGCCGCCGAGGAGGCCGAGGAGGCCGCAGAGGCGTCCGGCGAGGACGAGAAGAAGGAGGACTGAGACCTGGGCCCGCGCCCGGTTTCACGCCGTCCGTGAGGATGCCCCGGCCATCAGGCCGGGGCATCTCCGTTTCGGGGGATGAGCGTCCATCCCCTTCGAGAATTTCCGTCAGGATCGATTCGCGCCATGCGCCTGATCGTCGGCCTCGGCAATCCCGGCCCCCGCTACGCGAAGAACCGCCACAACATCGGCTTCCTGGCCGTGGACGAGATCGCGCGCCTGCACCGCGCCGGGCCGTGGCGGCGCAAGTTCCAGGGCGAGATCGCCGAGGTGGCGCTCGGCGCCGAGCGGGCCATCCTCCTGAAGCCCCAGACCTTCATGAACGAATCGGGGCGCGCGGTGCATGAGGCGCAGCGCTTCTACAAGATCGCGCTCGCCGACGTGATCGTGCTGCACGACGAACTCGACCTCGCGCCCGCCAAGCTCCGGGTGAAGACGGGGGGCGGCAATGCGGGCCATAACGGCCTGCGCTCGATCACCGCGCAATGCGGCAACGATTACCGCCGGGTCCGCCTCGGCATCGGTCATCCGGGCGACAAGGCCCTGGTCCACGCCTACGTGCTCAATGATTTCGGCAAGGGCGAGGAGGCCTGGGTCGACGACCTCTGCCGGGCGATGGCCGACCACGCGGCCCTGCTGGCGGCGGGCGAGGATGCGAGCTTCCAGAACAAGGTCCACCTCGCCATGGCAGGGCGGGGCTGGGACGACGTCAAGCAGGTCAACGCCCGCGATTGACCGCGGCGGCGACATCGGATTTCACGCGGGCAGACTTTGCGCGGACCCGCGAACGGACAGGTGACCCATGGGCTTCAAATGCGGCATCGTCGGCCTGCCGAACGTCGGCAAGTCGACCCTCTTCAACGCCCTGACGCAGACGGCGGCGGCGCAGGCGGCGAACTACCCGTTCTGCACCATCGAGCCGAATGTCGGCGAGGTGGCGGTGCCGGACCCGCGCCTCGATGATCTGGCCAGGATCGCCGCCTCGAAGGAGATCATCCCGACGCGGCTCACCTTCGTGGACATCGCCGGCCTCGTGCGCGGCGCCTCGAAGGGCGAGGGCCTCGGCAATCAGTTCCTCGCCAATATCCGCGAGGTCGATGCCATCGCCCACGTGGTGCGCTGCTTCACCGATGGCGACGTGACCCATGTGGAGGGCAAGGTCGACCCGGCCGCCGACATCGAGACCATCGAGACCGAGTTGATGCTCGCCGACCTCGACAGCCTGGAGAAGCGCGTCATCGCCCTGGAGAAGAAGGCCAAGGGTGCCGACAAGGAGGCCAAGGAGGCCCTCGACCTCGTGAGCCGCGCCCTGCCGCTGCTGCGCGAGGGCAAGCCGGCCCGCCTCGTCCAGCGTAAGCCCGAGGAGGAGCGCCTGTTCCAGAGCCTCGGCCTGATGACGGCCAAGCCCGTGCTCTACGTCTGCAACGTCGACGAGGGCGATGCCGACAAGGGCAACGCCTATTCGGACGCCGTGATGGCGCGGGCCAAGGCGGAGGGCGCCAAGGCCGTGGTGGTCTCGGCCAAGATCGAGAGCGAGATCGCCGTGATGCCGCTCGCCGATCAGGGCGATTTCCTGGAGGCGGTCGGCCTCTCCGAGCCCGGCCTGAATCGCGTGATCCGCGCCGGCTACGAGCTCCTCGGCCTGATCACCTACTTCACGGTCGGCCCGAAGGAGGCTCGCGCCTGGACCATCGAGAAGGGCACCCGGGCGCCCGCCGCCGCCGGCGTGATCCACACGGATTTCGAGAAGGGCTTCATCCGCGCCGAGACCATCGCGTTCACCGATTACACCACGCTGAAGGGGGAGAGCGGCGCCAAGGAAGCGGGCAAGTTCCGGCTCGAAGGCAAGGAGTACGTGGTGCAGGACGGCGACGTGCTGCACTTCCGCTTCGCCAACTGATCCGACGCATCGGATCGGACCGGCCGGTGCCCCGCGCGGGCCCGGCCTCGCGCCGCCGCGTCGGCGGCCGCCACCTGCCATCGAGGACGTTCATGACCGGCATCGCGTTCGAGGATTTCGTCCCGGGTTCCGTGATCGAGGGCGGTCCGCTGACCGTGACCGAGGCCGAGATCGTCGCCTTCGCGGCCGAGTTCGACCCGCAGCCGTTCCACCTCGACGCCGAGGCCGCCAAGGCGACCTTCGTCGGACACCTGATCGGCTCGGGCTGGCAGACCGCCGGGTTCGGGATGCGCCTGCTCCAGGAGCACGTGTTCCGGGGCGCGACCTCGATGGGCTCTCCGGGCATTACCGAATTGCGCTGGCTGCGGCCCGTCCTGCCCGGCGACCGCCTGAGCATCTCCGTCCGGGTCGAGACCTGCCGCGTCTCCAACTCCAAGCCGGACCGCGGCTTCGTCGTGTTCGCCATGACCGTCCTGAACGGCGACGGCAAGGCGGTCATGACTCAGGATTTCAGCGTGATGTTCGCCCGGCGCGGCGCGGCCCCGCTGCCGCCCCGCGCCGTCGTTCCGGCCGACGACGCGCCTCTGGCCGAGGCGACGGACGTCGAGCGGCTTCCCTTCCTCGAAGCCGCGCCGATCGGCACCACGCGCGATCTCGGCCGCCATCGCTTCACGCCGGAGGCGATCACGGCCTTCGCGCGGGCCTACGATCCGCAGGCCTTCCACCTCGACCCGGACGCGGCCCGGCACACCCATTTCGGCGGCCTCTGCGCCTCCGGCTGGCACACCGCCGCCGCCTGGATGAAGCGGCTCCACATCACGCGCGAACGCGACATCGTGCACACGGCCCGGTCCGGCCCGGTGCCGCAGCTCGGGCCCTCGCCGGGGTTTCGCGACATGCGCTGGCGCGCCCCGGTCTATGCCGGCGACACCATCCGCTACACCTGCACCCTGGTCGACAAGCGCGCCACCGCCTCGCGCCCCGGCTGGGGCCTCGCCACCCACGAGAACACCGGCGTGAACCAGCGCGGCGAGACCGTATTCGCCTTCACCGGCACGGTGTTCTGGCAGTGGTCCCCTTGATAAAAGTTCGACTCTCGATAAAGTTGTTTTATGGCATATGCAAAATCAAAAATTGAAGAGCTCAACGAAGTTTTAGCTGACTTGCATTCAGGCAAGACTGCTACTCCAGTTACTATAAGAACTTTCCTATGGTGGTTCAGAGTACAACGAAGAACTCCATCGCATGTGCAGCACATAAACGACGAGCTTCAGCGATTAAATATACGAACAATTCCCGACTACCGTGATATATGGGTTGATACTCCCATAACATTCGAAATAACAAATTTAGTAAATTCGGATGATATAGAAAAACATGTTGTTGCAAATAATGAGGAAATTTTACTTGAAGGATTAACTAACAAATCTGCAGAAGACCCATCCTTCAGAATCGGAAAGATTCCTTCTGCAAATATACCTCCGACTTTCGTTAGTCCAAACTCAAGTTTGGCTGAAGCTATTACAATTATGCTTGCAAGAAATTTCTCGCAGTTGCCTGTAATGACTAGCGAGAGAGAGGTAAAAGGTATAATAAGCTGGTCATCTATCGGCGCAAGAAGCATTGGCACCAATTCCGACTCTACAGTCCGGTCTTTCATGGACGACCACCAAGAAATATCAGTGTCTGCATCATTGTTTTCGGGGATCAAAATTATCCTTGAGCATAATTATGTTCTTATCCGAGCAGCAGACAGGAAAATATGTGGCATAGTGACGTCAAATGATATGGCCTTTCAATTCGAGGAAATCAGTACGCCATTTTTGCTTATATCAGAAATTGAAAATAGCCTAAGAAATATTATAGGTAGTAAAATCACGATTGATGATATTCGAAATACATGCGACGAGAATCATCTACCTTCTGAATTATCAGATGTTTCCGATTTAACATTTGGTAATTATGTGAAAATACTTGAACATACAGATAACTGGGCGAAAATTGGCTTAAATTTGGATCGAAAAACGTTTTGCTCTGAATTAATGGAAATTAACGCAATCAGAAATGATGTTATGCATTTTGATCCTGATCCTCTTAAATTAGAAGACTTAAACAAACTTCGGAATATATCGAAGCTTCTAATTAGATTGAAGGAAATCAGCGCTTACTAAGATTTGATAAAGATCTCCGCTCCGGGTAGAGCGACAGCAGCCCCTCGGCATCGGCCGTAGCGATGCCCCGCTCGGTGATGATGCCGGTGACGAGCCGGGCCGGCGTCACGTCGAAGGCCGGGTTCGCCACCGGGCTTCCCGGCGAGACGACCTCGATCGTGGCAAAGCCCCCATCGGCGAGGCGTCCGGTCAGGTGCGTGACCTCGCGGCCGTCGCGCTCCTCGATCGGGATCTCGCGCACGCCGTCGTCCAGCGTCCAGTCGATCGTCGAGAAGGGCAGGGCGGCGTAGAACGGCACCCGGTTGTCGCTGGCCGCCAGCGCCTTGAGGTAGGTGCCGATCTTGTTGCAGACGTCGCCCGATGCCGTGGTGCGGTCCGAGCCGACGATGCAGACATCGATGGCGCCGTGCTGCATCAGGTGCCCGCCGGCATTGTCGGCGATCACCGTGTGGGGCACCCCGTGCGCGTTGAGCTCGAAGGCTGTCAGGGCCGCGCCCTGGTTGCGGGGTCGCGTCTCGTCCACGAAGACGTGCACCGGGATGCCGGCATCGTGCGCCACGTAGATCGGCGCGAGCGCGGTGCCCCAATCCACCGTGGCGAGCCAGCCGGCGTTGCAGTGGGTCAGCACGTTGATCGTCCGCCCCTTGGCACGGTGCAGATCGCCCAGGATGCGCGCGCCGTGCACGCCGATGGCGTGGCAGCTCTCGACGTCTTCCTCGGCGATGCGGCCGGCCTCCGCGTAGGCGAAGCCGGCGCGCTCAGGCGTCGGCACCGTGCGGAGCTTGGCCGCGACCCGGTCGAGGGCCCAGCGCAGGTTGATCGCGGTGGGGCGCGTGGCGGCGAGGGTGTCGACCGCCCGGTCGAGGCCGGATACGGAGGCGTCGGCCCGCAGCCCGAGGGCGAGGCCGTAGGCCGCCGTGACGCCGATCAGCGGCGCGCCGCGCACCACCATGGTGCGGATCGCCACCGCCGCGTCGTCCAGGGTCGCGAGCGTCTTCAGTTCGAAGGCGAAGGGCAGGCGCGTCTGGTCGATCACCGCCACGGAGGCACCGTCCGCGGCGGGAAAGATGGTGCGGTAGGGCTTGCCGTCGATCTTCATGCCGCGCGTCCGGATGCTCGTGGGCCTTCAGGGCCGGTGCCTCGTCGGACCCGCGTTTACGTCAGAACGCCTCGGAGTGGCTAGCGCGATCGGATCCGTCCACGTCCTCAACGAGATCGCGGATCATGCCGGGCAGCTTGGCGCACAAAGCTCTCAGCGTCGCCGCTTCGGTGACAAGGCCCGGAACGTCGGTCTCCTGCACGAACCAGACGCCCGCCTCCGGGTCCCAGGCGCAGCGGATGACGGCGCTTTGAACCATTCGGATACCTGCTCTCTGTACCGAACTCGATCAAACACGGCGGGCGCCACCTCT
Source organism: Methylobacterium sp. J-068 (assembly GCF_022829445.1). GTDB lineage: Bacteria > Pseudomonadota > Alphaproteobacteria > Rhizobiales > Beijerinckiaceae > Methylobacterium. Next base: position 24,845 of record NZ_JAKSXY010000083.1, read on the forward strand.
CGCGGATGGCCCCCCCCTCAGAATCAGACCGCCGGCATCACGCGGCCCGGGTGAGCTTCGCCTTCTCGGCCGCGAAGGCCCAGTCGAGCCATGGCGTCAGCGCTTCAAGGTCGGAGCGCTCCACCGTGCCGCCGCACCAGATGCGCAGGCCCGCCGGGGCGTCGCGATAGGCGCCGATATCGTAGGCGACGCCTTCACGGTCGAGGGTGTCGGCGATGCCCTTGGCCACGGCGGCGACGACGGAATCGCCCAACGCCAGCACGTCCGGATCGGTGATGACGAGGCAGATTCCGGTGTTGCTGTAGGTGCCGTCATCGGCCGCGAGGTGGCCGATCCAGGGCGTGCGTGCGACCCAGTCGTGGATCACCCGCGCGTTCGCATCGGCCCGGGCGTGCAGGGCGCTCAGGCCGCCGAGGCTCTCGGCCCATTTCAGCGTGTCGAGGTAATCCTCCACCGCGAGCATCGAGGGCGTGTTGATGGTGTCGCCCTTGAAGATGCCCTCGATGAGCTTGCCGTCCTTGGCGAGACGGAAGACCTTCGGCACCGGCCAGGCCGGGACGTTGCTCTCGATCCGGGCCACGGCGCGGGGCGAGAGCACGATCATGCCGTGCGCGGCCTCGCCGCCCATCACCTTCTGCCAGGAGAAGGTCACGACATCGAGCTTGGCCCAGTCGAGCGGCATCGCGAAGGCGGCCGAAGTGGCGTCGCAGATGGTGATGCCCTCGCGGTCGTCCGCGATCCAGTCGCCGTTCGGCACGCGCACGCCGGCGGCGGTGCCGTTCCAGGTGAAGATGACGTCGTTGTGCTGCGTATCGACGGCCGACAGGTCCGGCAGGACGCCGTAGGCGCCCACATGCACGCGCGGCGCGATCTTGAGTTCCTTCAGGGCGTCGGTGACCCATTCCAGGCCGAACGCCTCCCAGGCCACGACCTCGACGGTCTTCGGACCGAGCATCGACCACATCGCCATCTCGACGGCGCCGGTGTCGGAGGCCGGCACGATGCCGATCCGGTAATCGGCCGGCACCTGCAGCACGCTGCGGGTGAGGTCGATGGCCTGTCCGAGCTTGGTCTTGCCGATGGCCGAGCGGTGCGAGCGGCCGAGCGCCGCCCCCTCCAGGGCCTGAAGGCTCCAGCCGGGGCGCTTGGCACAGGGGCCGGACGAGAAATACGGCCTGCGGGGCCGCGTGTCGGGTCGGTTGGTCACGGTCGTCATCCTTGAGACGAAAGGTCCTCGTGGGGGAGGAGGAACTCGACGACGCCAATGAACCCGCCGAAGCGAAGACGCAAGCGCCCGGCCGCCGCACAGGCCTCGATCCGCACCTCCGGCCGTACGAATCAATCCTCGCCGGGGCGCAACAGGTCCGGCCGGCGCGCGCGCGTCAGGCGCAGGGCCTCCGCCCGGCGCCACCGGGCGATGGCGCCGTGGTTGCCGCCGGTGAGCACGTCGGGAATCGCCCGGCCTTCCCAGTCGCGCGGGCGGGTGTAGTGCGGATATTCGAGATGCCCCGTCTCGAAGCTTTCCTCCTCGCCCGAGGCGACCTTGCCCATCACGCCCGGCAGGAGGCGGATGCAGGCGTCAAGGAGGACCAGGGCGGCGATCTCGCCGCCGGACAGGATGTAATCGCCGATCGAGACTTCCTCCAGGCCGCGGCCCGCGATGACCCGCTCGTCGACGCCCTCGAAACGTCCGCAGACCAGCACGACGCCGGGCCCCTCGCTGAGGGCGCGCACGCGATTCTGGGCGAGGGGTTTCCCGCGCGGACTCATCAGCAGGCGGGGACGGGAATCGTCCGGCGGCGCGGCCGCGTCGATGGCGGCCCCGAGGACGTCGCAGCGCAGCACCATGCCGGCGCCCCCGCCGGCCGGCGTGTCGTCCACCGCCCGATGACGGCCGAGGCCGTGCTCGCGGATGTCGCGCGCCTCCAGCGCCCAGGTGCCGCGCATGAGGGCGTCGCCGGAGAGGGAGATCCCGAGCGGACCCGGAAACATCTCCGGATAGAGCGTGAGGACGGTGGCGTTCCAGGTCGGGGCGGTGGAAACGTTCATGCGGTCTGCGGTCATGGGGCTTGATGGCGCGGCGACCCGCGCGCGGTCAACGTGGCGCCCGAACGCCGGACCTCGAATGCCGGACATGGCACCGAAGAACGGCCGAGCGGTTGTTCCGGCATGATCCGTCCCTGGCTCCCGCTCCTCGTCACCCTGACGCTCACGCCCGCGAAGGCCGCCGAGCCGCTGGCGCCGCCCGGCGCGCCCGCGAAGGCCTTTCCGAAACCGGACCGCCCGGTCGCCGAGATCGTCGCGCCGCTCTGGGCTTCGGAGAAGCAGCGCGATTCGGTCGACGAGGTCGGGCAGGTGGCGCGCCTGATGGGAATCGTGCCCGGCCAGAGCGTTGCCGATATCGGCGCGGGCAGCGGCTACTACACGATCCGCCTCGCGGAGCGGGTGGGGCCGGGGGGCCGGATCTACGCGGAGGACGTGACGCCGCGATACCTCGCGGACCTGGAGGCGCGCATGGCGAAGGCGAATCTCGCCAACGTCACCGTGGTCAGGGGCGAGCCGCACGACCCGCGCCTGCCGCCGGCCTCCCTCGATGCCGCTTTGCTGGTCCACATGTATCACGAGATCGCCCAGCCCTTCGGCCTGCTCCACAACCTCGCCGCCGCGATGAAGCCCGGCGGATCGGTCGGCATCGTCGATGCCGACGACGTGCCCGCGCGCCACGGTACGCCGCCGGCGCTGCTGGCCTGCGAACTCGCCGCGGCCGGGTATCGTCAGACCGGGTTCACCACCCTGAGCGGGGGCGTCGGCTATCTCGCGGTTTTCACGGCGCCGTCGCCCGAATCGCGCCCCGAGCCCGGAGCCATCCGGCCGTGCCGGGACGAGGCGACCCGGCGGAGCCCGGTCTCGCGCTGATCGGCGTGACGAATCTCACACGTCGTCTCGATCGTGCAAGTATGGTTTAGGATCTAGTGTGAGATGATGTCTGGGAGATCTTGCAACGGGCCCGGACCACCGATGCGTTTGCCGTTCCGCACCACGCGCTGGTTACGATCTTCGCGCACCTGGAGCATCCTCGGCACCCTGGCGCCGATCGGGATGCTGATCGTCTCCGGTCTGATGCTGCTGGATCTGCGCCAGGATGCCTGGGACAAGGCGCAAGAGACGTCGCGCAACCTGCTGCAGGTGATCGAGCGCGATATCGCCCGCAACATCGAGATCGTCGATCTCTCGCTGCGTGCCGTGGTGGACAATCTCTCCGCGCCGGGGGTGTCGGGCATCAGTCCGGAGCTGCGCCAGCTCGTCCTGTTCGATCGGTCGGTCACCGCCACCGATATCGGCGTGATGCTCGTGCTCGACGAGAACGGCGACAGCATCATCGACGCGAATGCCGTCCCGGCGCGCCACGTCAACAATGCCGATCGCGATTACTTCCGCACGCATCGCGCGCAGCCGGGTCTCGGGCTCGTCATCAGCCGTCCCGTCCTCTCGCGGCTGCTGGGCGTTCCGATCGTCGTCCTGAGCCGGCGCATCGACAAGGCCGACGGACGCTTCGGCGGTGTCGTCCTGATCTCGTTGAAACTGTCCTATTTCAGCCAGTTGTTCGCGAATATCGGGCTGGGCTCGGAGGGTGCGATCAACCTCTACCTGCGCGATGGCACGCGCATCATGCGGCATCCCTATGTCGAGGCCGATATCGGCGCCAACGTCGCGGGTGCTCCGACCTTCCAGCGCTTCGTCAGCGATCGCGGCGGACATTTCGTCGGCACCTCCGTGCGGGACGGCATCGAGCGGCTCTACACCTACACGCAGGTCGGCAACCTGCCGCTGATCCTCAACGTGGCCCTGGCCACCGAGGACATCGAGGCGGAATGGCGCGCGAAGGCCCTGGTCATCGGCCTGATCGTGCTGACTTTGTGCGGGCTGACGATCGGGTTGTCGCTGCTGTTCGGACGCGAACTGCGGCACAGGGCGACCATGCAGGCCGAACTCGCCCGCCTGTCGGTCACCGATGCACTGACGGGCCTCCCGAACCGGCGCCGGTTCGAGGACGAGTTCGCCGGCTGGGCGGCGCGTGCGGCGGGGACGGCGACGCCGAGAGCCCTTCTCGTCGTCGATGCCGACCACTTCAAGAGCGTGAACGATCGCTACGGCCATGCCGTCGGCGACGCGGTGCTGAGGGGGTTGGCGGAGTGCCTGTCCGCGAGCGTGCATCGGCCGGGCGATCTGGTCTGCCGTGTGGGGGGCGAGGAATTCGTGATGCTCCTCGCCGATACGGACGAGACGGGCGCGCAACGCATCGCCGAGAAGGTCCATGCCGAGGTGGCCAAGCTCGGCGTCGCGTCTGCCGGCATCGCCCCGGGTTCGATCACCGTCAGCGTGGGGCTCGCCAGTTGCCCGGGCCAGGCGGGCACGGTGCTCCCCGATCTCTACAGGCTCGCGGATGCCGCCCTGTACGAGGCGAAGGCCGCCGGGCGGAACCGGACACGCTCCGCTCGGCTGCGCGAGATCACGCCGGCCGGCCCGCCCTTCGTGACGAGCGCCCTCGGGACGGCCTGATGCGCGCCGTCTTCCGGGAAGGCCGATCGCGCCCGGACCCTCAGGCCGGTTCGTCGGGCGGACGCGGCCCGGCCGGCGCGAACAGGTCCTCCGGCGGATCGATCACCACCCGTCCCCCGGCGATGTCGAGGGTCGGCACGAAGGTCTTGGTGAAGGGCAGGAGCGCGGTGGCGCCGCCGAGCGCGGGCTTGATCTCGAGGAGGTCGCCGCCGCCGTAATTCGGCACGTCCGCGACGGTGCCGAGCACGGTGCCGTCCGGATCGACCACCGTGAGGCCGACGAGGTCGGCCGTGAAGAATTCGTCCTCGTCCGCGACCGCGCCGAGGCGTTCGCGGGGCAGGTAGAGCGCGAGCCGGTTCAGGCTCTCCGCGCCGGTTCGGTCCGCGACGCCCTTCACGCGCGCGACCAGGAGGTCGGGCGCGGCGCCGCCGGCCTGACGCACCTCGGTGAGTTCGACGCGCCGGCCGTCGCCGCCGATCAGCGGCCCGTAGGTCGCGATGGCCTGCGGATCGCCGGTGTAGGATTTCAGCCGGACCTCGCCGTTGAGGCCGTGAGCGCGTCCGAACTCGCCCATGCGGAGAAGGCTCGGATCGGTTTCCGGCAGGGCGACGTCGCCCTCCGGCTTCGGGCGATGGGCCGAGGTGGCCGCATCGTTGCCGATGCGGCCGGGCCGCGCACGGCGGCCGCCGTCACCGTGGGGGGTGTTGCCACCGGGACGGCGCGCCATGCCGGGGACCTCAGGCCGCGGCGTCTTCGGCCGGGGCAGCGGCCTTCTCGGCGCGCTTGGCGGCGCGCTCCTTGGCCTTCTCGCCCGGCTCGGCCTTCTGCGGGTTGTTACGGGCCGGACGCTTGGCGAGGCCGGCGGCGTCGAGGAAGCGCAGGACGCGGTCGGTGGGCTGAGCGCCCTTGGCGAGCCAGGACTGGATCTTGTCGGCCTCGAGCACGATGCGGGCCGGATCGTCCTTGGCCTTCATCGGGTCGTACACGCCGACCTTGTCGATGAAGCGGCCGTCGCGGGGGGCGCGGGCATCGGCGACGACGATGCGGTAATACGGGCGCTTCTTGGCGCCGCCACGGGTGAGACGGATCTTGAGGGACATGCTTGACTCCTGAAAGTGATGTGCTGGTCGTCGTGAGCGAAGAGCGCGTAGTGAGTAGCGAACAAGGCCGATCGGACACCCATTCGCTATTCGCTACGCCCTATCCGCCCCTACTTCTTCTTGCCCGGCAGGAAACCGCCGAGGCCCGGAAGGCCCTTCGGTCCGCCGAGGCCGGGCAGGCCCGGCATCTTGCCCCCGAGGCCCGGGGGCATCGGGGGGAGCTTGCCGCCGAACTGCTTCTGCATGTCGGCGATCATCTCCGGCGTCGGCTCCGGCATGCCGGGGGGCAGGCCGGGCATGCCGCCCATGCCTCCGCCGCCGCCCATGCCGAACATCGAGCCCAGCGCCTGGCCGATGCCGCGCTTGCCCGAACCCATGGCCTTCATCATGTCGGCCATGGTCCGGTGCATCTTGAGGAGCTTGTTCAGCTCCTCCACCTTCGTCCCCGAGCCCGCCGCGATGCGCTTTTTGCGGGAATTCTTGAGGAGGTCGGGATTCTTCCGCTCCTGCGCGGTCATCGACGAGATGATGGCGCGCTGGCGCTTGAACATCTTCTCGTCGAGGTTGGCGTTCTCGACCTGCTTCTTGATCTGGCCCATGCCCGGAAGCATGCCCATCAGGCCGCCGATGCCGCCCATCTTCTCCATCTGGGCGAGCTGCATCGACAGGTCGTCGAGGTCGAACTTGCCCTTGCGCATCTTCTCCGCGGTGCGGAGCGCCTGCTCGTGGTCGATCGTCTCGGCCGCTTTCTCGACGAGGGAGACGATGTCGCCCATGCCGAGGATGCGGTTGGCGACGCGGGAGGGGTGGAACTCCTCCAGGGCGTCGACCTTCTCGCCGGTGCCGACGAGCTTGATCGGCTTGCCGGTGACGGCGCGCATGGAGAGGGCGGCACCACCGCGCGAATCGCCGTCCATCCGGGTCAGCACGATGCCGGTGACGCCGAGACGCTCGTCGAAGGCGCGGGCGGTGTTCACCGCGTCCTGGCCGGTGAGCGCGTCGGCGACGAGGAGCACCTCGTGCGGGTTGGTAGCGGCCTTGACCTCGGCCGCCTCCGCCATCAGCGCCTCGTCCAGCGTGATGCGGCCGGCGGTGTCGAGCATGACCACGTCGAAGCCGCCGAGCCGCGCCGCATCCATGGCGCGCCGGGCGATCTGCACCGCGGACTGGCCGGCCACGATCGGCAGGCTTTCGACCTCCACCTGCTTGGCCAGGATGGCCAGCTGCTCCATCGCCGCCGGGCGGCGGGTGTCGAGGGAGGCCAGCAGCACCCGGCGCTTGTCGCGGGCGACGAGCCGGCGCGCGATCTTGGCGGTGGTGGTGGTCTTGCCCGAGCCCTGGAGGCCGACCATCAGGATGGCGACGGGGGCGGGGGCGTTGAGGTCGATGATGCCGGCTTCCGAGCCCAGCATGGCCACGAGTTCGTCGTTGACGATCTTCACGACCATCTGGCCGGGGGTGACCGACTTCAGGACGACGGCGCCGACCGCCTTCTCGCGCACCTTCTCGGTGAAGCCGCGCACCACTTCGAGGGCGACGTCGGCTTCGAGCAGCGCGCGCCGGACCTCACGCAGGGCGGCGGTGACGTCGGCCTCGGTGAGGGCGCCGCGCCGGGTCAGGCCGGAGAGGATACCGGAGAGGCGATCGGACAGGCCTTCGAACATGCGTCAGGCTCCCTGAACCGACATCGACGCGGATCGGATCACTGGTTGATGCCCGCGCTCTCGGCCCGGCGCGCCTGGAGCGCGTCCTCGAAGCCGCGAATCGCCTTGGCGAACTTGTCCCGGCACTCGGGGTTGCAGAACCCCACCACCGCGCCGTTGTAGAGGGTGAGCGAGTCGGCCGCGATCGGCTTGCCCGACCAGGGGCAGGTGTCGTTCACCGCATCCTCGATGCGCAGGGTCGTGTTCGCGGGAGCGTTGGGCATCGGGACTCGGCGACGACGGTTGAACCGGAGCGACGCCCTGTCCCCAACGCGAAACCCGCCCGAGGGCGCATCGCGCTGTCGGGCGTTGACCTCCGGCCTCGAAGGACCGGTCGGCGTTCGTGATGACGATCAAACCGTCGTATGAATGGGAAGGCGGTTAGTCCGATGACGCGGGCAAGTCAAGTTTTGGGATCGCCCGCCATGTCGAGGTGTCGTCCTGCTCGCAGGCACGCCGTCCCGCGCGCGGGCGCGAGCCTAGGGCCGGGACGCCGGCAGGGCCGGCAGGGCGTGCAAGGCCGGGTCGGCGAAAGCCATCGCCTTGAACAGGCTGCCCATGCCGCGCCGCGACGTGTCGGTGAGCCGGGTCGCCGCCGCCGTGATCGCGTCCCGCTGCGCGGGGGTCGCGTCCCGTCCCAGCCGCTCGGCGCGCTCGCGCAGGCCCAGGGCGAGGAGGAAGTCGCGCTGATCGACCGGGCCGTGAAGCCTCGCCCCTTCGGCCGTGGCGGCACGGCCCAGGGCGGAGAAATCCACGTGGGTGGTGAGGTCGGCCGCCCCCGGCTCGGCCAGCGGGGGGACGAAGCGGTGCTCGCGCACGGCCTGGAGCGAATCGCCGAAGCCCGGCCGGGCGTGACCGTAATCGATCGCCAGCACCGCGCCGCCGCCCGCCACGACCCGGCGGGCGAGGGCGCGTGCGAGATCGAGCGCCGCGCCCGGCAGGGTCATCAGCACGCCGTTCGGACCCGTCGCCGTGATCCGCGTGTCGGGCTCGGCCGCGAGGCCGAAGGCCAGCGCCGATCCGTCCGGCCCGAGGCCGACGAGACGCTCGAACCAGCCGCGCTCGGCGCGCTGGAACTGTCGGACGGGCAGGGCGTCGAAGAACTCGTTGGCGACCGCGATCATCGGGGCCTGCGGCAGCGTCTCGATGCGCTCGTGCCAGGTCGGCGCGGCGGCGGACAGGCGCGCGGCCTGCTCGGCCCGCAAGGTCGGGCTCGTCTCGACGAGGTGGAGCGCGGGGCGCAGGTCCGGTGCCGCGCGGGCGAGCGCGCGCAGCGCGTCCTGCATCAGGGTGCCGCGCCCTGGCCCGAGTTCCACGATCGCCAGATCGGCGGGCGCGCCCATGGCGGCCCAGGTCGCGGCGATCCAGATCCCGATCAGCTCGCCGAACATCTGGCTGATCTCGGGGGCGGTGACGAAGTCGCCGCGCGCGCCCAGCGGATCGCGGGTGCGGTAATAACCGTGGACCGGATGGCCGAGGCAGAGCCCCATGTAGCGGTCGAGCCCGATCGGACCCGAGGCCAGGATCTCGTCGCGAATCTCGGCGAAGAGCGGCGTCGTCACGCGGCGTCCGCTTCAGCGGGGGGCGCCTCGGCCTCGATCGCCACGCGCGGCCGCGTCGTGCCGCGCAGGGCGAGCACGATGGCGGTGATCCCCACGAGCGCCATCGGCACGCAGAGCACCATGCCCATGGTGATCCCGCCGGTCGCCCAATCCTCGGTGCCGAACAGGTAGCCGAGCTGGCGGTCGGGCTCGCGGAAGAACTCGCAGAACGTTCGTGCGACGGCATAACCGAGGACGAAGATGCCCCCCATGAGGCCGGGCTTGCGGAAGCCGCGGGCCCGAACCGCCAGCGCCATCACGACGAAGAGCAGCGCGCCCTCCGTCGCCGCCTCGTAGAGTTGGCTCGGATGGCGGGGCAGGGGGCCGCCCGTGGGAAACACGATGGCGTAGGGAAAGTCGGGGGCGATGCGGCCCCAGAGTTCGCCGTTCACGAAATTGGCGATGCGCCCGAAGAACAGCCCGATCGGCACCACCACGGCGGCGAGGTCGAGGAGGGTGAGGGCCTGGAGCTTGCGGGCCCGCGCGAACAGCACCATCGCCAGGACGGCGCCGAGGAAGCCGCCGTGGAAGGACATGCCGCCGTTGCGGATGGCCAGGATCTCGATCGGGTCGGCGAGATAGAGCGGCAGGTTGTAGAACAGCACGTAGCCGATGCGGCCGCCGAGCACGACGCCGAGCGCCACCCAGACGATGAGATCGTCGATGTCGTTCAGGCTCGGGCGGCGCACCACGCCCCAGTACCGGTCCGCCGCCACCAGCCGGCGGGCGTAGTACCAGCCGCCGAGCAGGCCGACGATGTAGGCGAGCGCGTACCACTTGATGGTGATCGGCCCGATCGCGACCGCCACCGGATCGATGGCGGGAAAGGGCAGGGCGAGGAGCGGCGGCATCGGCGGTGCGTCCCGGTTGAGGCGGCGCATTGGAGCCAAGACCACCGGAGGGTCAAGGCCGGCGGACGCCGCCGGCCCATGCCGTCGCCTCCGGGCCGGGTCCGCTCAGGCGGCCCGGACGGTGGCGAGGAAGCTGCCGACTTCCGCCCGCAGGTGCTCCGACTGGCGTGAAAGATCCGAGGAGGCCCGCTGCACCCGGGCCGCCGTGGCGCCGGCCTCGTCCGCCGAACGGGCCACGGCCTCGATGTCGTGGCTCATGGCGCCGGTGCCCGACGAGGCCTGGCCCATGTTGCGCACGATCTCCTGAGTCGTCACGCCCTGCTCCTCGACGGCGGCCGCGATGCTGCTGGTCACGACGCTCATGCCCTCGATCCGCGTCACGATACTGCGAATCGCCCCCGTGGCACCGGAGGTCGCCGTCCGGATGGCGTCGACCTGCTCGGCGATCTCCGTGGTGGCCCGGCCGGTCTGCTCGGCCAGGCTCTTCACCTCGGCGGCCACGACCGCGAAACCGCGTCCCGCCTCGCCGGCGCGCGCCGCCTCGATGGTCGCGTTCAGCGCCAGCAGGTTGGTCTGGCTGGCGATCTGCGAGACGAGGCCGACCACGTCGCCGATGCGGGTGGCGGCCTCGGAGAGCGCCTGCATGGTCGCGGCGGTGCGGCCCGCCTCCGCCACGGCATCGCTCGACATGGTCGAGGCCTGTTCCACCTGCCGGCCGATCTCGCCCACCGTGGCGCCCAGTTCCTCGGCCGCCACCGCCACGGCATTGACGTTGCTGGCGGTCTCAAGGGCCGTCGCGGCGGCGGAACTCGAGCGGCGCGCGGTGCCGGCGACCGCCTCGGTCATGCCGGTCGCGGCGCCCTGGAGGTCGGACGAGGCCTGGGTCACGGTGGCGACGATGCCGCCGACGGAGCGCTCGAAGCGGTCGGCGAGATCGCGCAGCAGGGCGCGCCGCTCGGTCTCCTGGCGCAGGCGCGCCGCCTCGGTGCTCTGGAGTTGCTGCGCCGCCTCCTCGAGCGAGATGTCGCGGATGGTGACGACGGCGCGGGCGATGTCGCCGATCTCGTCGACCCGGCGGCTGCCCGGCACTTCGGCCAGCGTCTCGCGGCGGGCGAGGGCTTGCAGCGCCCGCGTCAGGGCGCCGAGCGGGCCGACGATCGTCCGGGCGAAGAGCAGGCCCAGGATCGCCGTGGCCGCCAGGACGGCCAATGCGGATACGGCGAGGGCCCGGGTCAGCGTACCGACCGCCGCCAGCGTCTCGTCTTCCGCCTGCTCCGCCAGGATGGTCCAGGGGGCGCCGAGCACGAAGACCTTGTCGGTGGCGGCCATGTTCCGCCCCTGCCCGTGCGCGTAGGTGAAGGGACGGTCGCTCGCCAGGAAGGTCCGGTCGAGGCCGAGGTCCGTGGCGGGCTTGCCGGCGGTGACGGCGCGGGACAGCGGCGGATTGCTGCGCAGGAGGCCATCGGCGCCGACGGCCATGACCTGGCCGGTCTCGCCGAGCCCGCCGCGATCGGACAGGGTCCGGTCGAACAGGTCGGGCGTCAGGCGCATCACCACGAAGCCGATCCGGGCCGCGTCCTGGGCCGTTCCCATTGCGACGTTGGCCCGGCGGGCGATGGCACGGCCGATGAAGGCGGCCGGGGCGGCCGCGGCCGGGTAGGCGGCGTAATCCTCGTAGAGCGTGGCGTCGGAATTCGCCGCCTTCAGCCGTTCGACCAGACGGGCGAGGCCCGTGCGGCCGAGATCCGGCTCCGCGAGGGCATAGCCGAAATCGGCTCCCTTGGTGGTGGTGTAGACGATCCGGCCGTCCTCGGACACGAAGACGAGGTCGGCGTAGCCCGGGCGGTCGAGAAGCTTGCGGGCCACCTCCTGAACCTTGGCGTGGCGGCGTCCGTACATCGTCCCGGGGGCCTCGGCCCCCAGGCGCGCCTCGAGGGTGGCGCCGGCCGTATAGGTGCCGACGAGCTGCGCGAAATCCGCCCTGGCAGGGTCGAGGGCTTCGACGAGGTCGCCGAAATTGCCGCTGATCTGTGGATTGCCCGCCAGGGTCGCGAGATCGCCGGCCACCCGCTCCGCGACGAGTTCAATCCCGGTCTTTCGAGCGGAGGCGGCGAATTGCAGGCGCTCCTGCGCGGATTCGGTGAGGGCGGTCCGCGCGCTATACCAGCTCAAGCCGCCCATCACGGTCGCGCTGACGAGGGCGAGCCCCACCGTGATCGCCGGTAGGCGAAGGTTGAGACTTGTAAGGCGCGCCATTGCAGTCGACCGATCCGTTCGTGGGATCTCAGTCTCACACATACGTGCTAAAAATTTTTGAACCTTCCGGGCGGATGCAACTTACTCGCGCGGCCCCGTGCCGACGCGCGGGGGCGCTGCGGCCCGGGCTCCATCGCCTCATTCTGACCGGCATGGCGAACGGCGCGAACGGGGGACGTGGCCCGTCCGATCGTCAGGCGGCGGACCGATCCGACGCGCGGCCATCGTCGAGGAACATCCGGTAGGCCGGATTGTCGGTCTCGTCGAAGCACGGATAGTGCAGCGCCTCGATCGCCGCGTCGAAGCGGGCGCGCTCGGCCGGCGGGACGTCGATGCCCGCGAGCACGCGGCCGTAATCCGCCCCGTGGTTGCGGTAATGGAACAGAGTGATGTCGAACCCCTCGCCCAGCGCGTCGAGGAACTTCATCAGCGCGCCGGGACGCTCCGGGAACTGGAAGCGGTAGAGCCGCTCGTTGGCGAGCCCCGTGGCGCGGCCGCCCACCATGTAGCGGATATGCACCTTGGCCATCTCGTTGTCGCTCATGTCGACGGCCCGGTAGCCGGCGGCGTTGAGCGATTCGATGAGCGCGTGCTTCTCTCGCAGGCCGCCCGCGAGGTTGATGCCGACGAAGATCTGCGCGTCGGCGGATTCGGCGTGGCGGTAGTTGAACTCGGTGATCGCGCGGGGGCCCAGCGTCTGGATGAAGGACCGGTAGGCGCCCGGACGCTCGGGGATGGTGACGCCGAGCAGGACCTCGCGCTGCTCGCCGATCTCGGAGCGCTCGGCGATGTGGCGCAGGCGGTCGAAATTGAGATTGGCGCCGCTCGAGATCGCCACCAGCGTGCCGCTGCCCGCGCCCTCGCGGGCCGCGTAGGCCTTGGCCCCGGCCAGCGCGAGCGCGCCCGAGGGCTCGGAGATCGCCCGCGTGTCGTCGAAGATGTCCTTGACCGCCGCGCACATCGCGTCGGTGTCGACGGTGATGACCTCGTCGAGGAACTCGCGGCAGAGCCGGAAGGTCTCGGCGCCGGCCTCGCGCACGGCGACGCCGTCGGCGAAGAGCCCGACGCTGGGCAGCACCACCCGCTTCCCCGCCGCCAGCGCCGCCGCCATGCAGGCGGCATCGTCCGGCTCCACGCCGATCACCTTGGTCTCGGGCCGCAGGTACTTCACGAACGTGGCGATCCCGGCCGCGAGTCCGCCGCCGCCGATGGGCACGAAGATGGCCTCGATCGGCCCGGAATGCTGGGTCAGGATCTCCATCCCGATCGTGCCCTGGCCGGCGATCACGTCCGGATCGTCGAAGGGATGGAGGAAGGTCAGCCCCTCCGCGGCCTCCAGTTCGCGGGCACGGCCCAGGGCCTCGTCGAAGGTATCGCCGAACAGCACCACCTCGGCGCCCCGCGCCCGGCAGGCATCGACCTTGATCGCCGGGGTGGTGCGCGGCATCACGATCACGGCGCGTACGTTCAGCCGGGCGGCGGCCAGCGCCACGCCCTGCGCATGGTTGCCGGCCGAGGCGCAGACGACGCCCTGGGCCAGCAGCACGGGATCGAGACCCGACATTTTGTTGTAGGCACCCCGCAGCTTGAACGAGAACACCGGCTGCAGGTCCTCGCGCTTCAGCAGCACCGGACGGCCGAGGCGCGCCGACATGCGCGGCATCGGATCGAGCGGGCTCTCGATGGCCACATCGTAGACGCGGGCGGTGAGGATCTTGCGGATGTAATCGGTCAAGGAGACACGGGCTCCGGTGATGCGGTTGTGCGGTTGGCTGTCGCCCGCACATAGGCGCTCGGCGCGCGAGAAGCGAGCGCGGGCGGATCGGCCGCCTCGTGCTTACGCGCGACGAGCGCCGTCTCGGGATATCCGTTCAGACCAGCCGCTCGATCAGCGCCGCGATCCAGACCAGGGCCGCGATGCCCTGCGCCGAGAACGTGCCGGCCGAGGCCAAGTCCTTGACGATGCCGATCCGCGGGTGGTGGTCCGGATGGAGATGGTCGCACAGCTTCTCGATCGCGGTGTTCAGGAACTCGGCGCACAGCATCAGGAGCAGGCTCGCCAGCAGCGCCACCCGCACCCAGAGGGTGGCGCCCAGCAGCAGCGCCAGCGGCGCGCCGAGGAGGAGGAGCACGAGTTCGAGCCGGATCGCGCGCTCGGTGCGGGCCCCGTGCGCGAGGCCGCGCCAGGAATTCAGGAAGGCGAGGTAGAGGGCGTGCATCTCAGGGGCCGGCCGGCGCGCCGCGCGCGATCCATTTCGCCAGGACGGGGCCGGTCACCAGCACCACGAAGAGCCGCAGCGTCTGCACGGCGAGGACGAAGGAGACGTCGACCTTCGAGCCGACCGCGATGATCGCCACCGAATCGAGGCCGCCGGGGCTGGTGGCGAGGTAGGCGGTGAGGAAGTCGATGGGGAGCAGGAAGGTCAGCCCGTAGGCCCAGCCGCCGCAGAGCGCGATGACGCCGAGCGTGGCCACGAGGATGCCGGGCAGCGCGCTGAAGGTCTCGCGCAGGGTCTCGCGCCGGAAGCGCAGGCCGACATACCAGCCGATGGTGGCGTAGGCGAGGTCGAGGATCGGCATCGGCAGCGCCATCGAGACGAGGCCGGAGGCGTGGAGCGCCGCGCCGAGCAGCATCGGACCGGTCAGCGCGAAGGCGGGCAGGCGCAGCAGTTTCGCCAGCGATGCGCCGCTGGCGGCCACCGCGAGGGTCGCCAGCACGGCGAGGGGCGCGCCCGTCACGGCGGTGGGCGCCGAGGGGGCCGGGCCGGGACCGGAGACGTCCGTCAGCAGGCGGGCCATCACCGAGGCCGAGAGCACCACCGCGACGACCCGCACGTATTGCATGAAGGCGACGAGGCGCGGATCGGCACCGTATTCCTCCGACATCGCCACCATGGCGGCGGCCCCGCCGGGGGACGAGCCCCAGGCGGCGGTGGTGCCGGGCAGGATGCGCAGCCGGGTCAGGATCCAGCCGACCGCGCCGCCCACCATGACGGTGACGAGGACGACGGCCAGGATCAGGACGCCGTCATCCACCACCGTGGCGACGATCTCGCCCGTGACCGTGTGGGCGACGAGGCAGCCGATCATCGCCTGCGCCGCCTGGAAGCCGAGCTTCGGCACCGACAGGTTCGCCCCGCCGACGCCGAAGGCGATCGCCGCCACCATCGGTCCCAGCAGGAGGGCAGCCGGAAAATGCCCCCGGTGGAGGCCGTAGGCGAGGAGTCCGGAGGCCGCGAGGAGCGCCGCCCAACGGCCGAGGAATCGCAGGTCGAGCACGGGAATGCCGAAGGATTGGGTCCGGGCAGGAACGCCCGCCGGCCGGGCGCTACACCGGATCTGCCACGCTGTCACGGCGCGCGCGGCATGCCGTCGTCGCGGCAGGCCGTGGTGCTGGCGGGCGCATGCGCGCGGAAGAAGGCGGCCAGATGCGCGAGGCCGTCGGCGCGCGGGTCGCTGGTGCGCCAGGCCAGCGCGACGGTGCGGCCCGGCCCGTCGACGTCGAAGCTGCGCGTCACCGTCAGGCCGCTCGGGTCGGGGCCGGAGGGAACCGCCAGCGCCGGCAGCAGGGTGTAGCCGGCGCCCGCCGCCACCATCGAGCGCAGGGTCTCCAGGCTGGTGGCGTGGCGCCCGGCCGCCGAGCCGGCGCCGCAGGCCGCCACCGTCTGGTCGCGCAGGCAATTGCCCTCGTCGAGGAGGAGCAGGTCCGGCCCGGCGATGTCGGTGGCGCGCAGCGCGCCGCCACGCGCCAGGGGGTGCTCGGCCGGGCAGGCGAGCTGGAACGGCTCGACGAAGAGGGGCGAGACCGTAAGCCCCGAGGCCGGCACCGGCAGGGAGACGAGGGCGGCATCGATGCGGCCGTTGCGCAGGCCCTCCAGGATCTCCGCCGTCCGCGCCTCGCTGAGTGCCAGGGCGAGGAGCGGAAATTCCTGCCGCAGCGTGCGCAGGATTAGCGGGAACAGGTAGGGCCCCAGCGTCTGGATCGCGGCCAGCACGAGGCGCCCGGTGAGCGGCGCGCCGCGCCCTTCGCTCGCCAGGACCAGGAGGCGCTGCGCCTCGGCCATCACGATGCGGGCCTGCCGCACGATGGTCTGCCCGGCCGGCGTCAGCATCACCCGGCGGTTGCCGCGCTCGAACAGCGTGATGCCGAGCAACTCTTCGAGCTTGCGGACCTGCACGCTCAGGGTCGGCTGGCTCACGTTGCAGCGCTCGGCGGCCCGCCCGAAATGCATCTCCTCGGCGACCGCGACCACGTATTCGAGGTCACGCAGGGACAGGCCCGACATGTTCATAGGCTGTGCCTATCATTCCGTTCGCCACGATGCATTAGCCAAATGGCCGGGCGCGGTTCATAAGGGCGTCTCAGAACCATTCCAAGGTCTGGACCACTTCCGAAGCCTGGATGCGGCCAAAGCCGCGTCGGGCTTCATTACGAGCGAGAGAGCACCGCATGAGCGATCAGCGCCCGATTCTGACGACCCGCCAGGGCCACCCGGTTCGCGACAACCAGAGCACCCGCACGGTCGGCGAGCGCGGCCCCGCGACCCTCGAGAACTACCAGTTCATCGAGAAGATCACCCATTTCGACCGCGAGCGAATCCCCGAGCGCGTGGTCCATGCCCGCGGCGCCGGCGCCCACGGCTACTTCGAGGCCTACGGCAAGATCGGCAACGAGCCGGCCTCCAAGTACACCCGTGCCCGCGTCCTCAACGAAACCGGCGTGAAGACGCCGATGTTCGTGCGCTTCTCCACCGTGGCGGGCGCCAAGGAGTCGCCTGAGACCGAGCGCGACCCGCGCGGCTTCGCGGTGAAGTTCAAGACCGTGGACGGCAACTGGGATCTGGTTGGCAACAACCTCAAGGTCTTCTTCATCCGCGACGCGATCAAGTTCCCCGACATGATCCATGCGTTCAAGCCGGACCCGGTGACGAACCGCCAGGAGGCGTGGCGCTTCTTCGACTTCGTGGCCCAGCACCCCGAAGCGATCCACATGGTGACGCATCTGAAGTCCCCGTGGGGCATCCCGGCCAACTATCGCGAGATGGAAGGCTCGGGCGTCAACACCTACAAGCTCGTCAACGACCAGGGCGAGGCCGTGCTCTGCAAGTTCCACTGGGAGCCCAAGCAGGGCATCCGCAACCTGACCTCCGCGCAGGCCGCCGAGATCCAGGGCAGGGATGTCGGCCACGCCACGCGCGACCTCTATGACAACATCTCCAAGGGCAACTTCCCCGAGTGGGAGTTCTGCGTGCAGATCATGCCGGACGGCCCGAACGATCACCTGTCGTTCGATCCCCTCGACGACACCAAGCTGTGGCCGGTGGAGGACTTCCCGCTCCTGCCCGTGGGCCGCATGGTGCTCGACCGCGTGCCGGACAACTTCTTCGCGGAAGTCGAGCAGTCGGCCTTCGGCACGGGCGTGCTCGTGGACGGCATCGACTTCTCGGACGACAAGATGCTCCAGGGCCGGACGCTGTCCTACTCGGACACGCAGCGCTACCGCGTCGGCGCCAATTACCTGCAGCTGCCGATCAACGCGCCGCAGCCCGGCGTGAAGGTCTATTCGAACCAGCGCGACGGCCAGATGACCTACGGCGTCGACGGCACGGGGCCGAACCGGCACATCAACTACGAGCCCTCGACCCTGGCCGAGGGCCTGCGCGAGGCGCCCAAGCCCGCCAAGGACTACCACCAGCCCGTGAGCGGCAATCTCGGCCGCTACCAGACCTCGCGCACCGAGGACGACTACACCCAGGCCGGCGTGCGCTACCGCTCGTTCCAGGATTGGGAGCGCGACGACCTGATCGCCAACCTCGTCGGCGACATGAAGCAGTGCCCGGAAGCCATCCAGCTGCGCATGGTCTGGCACTTCCTGCACGCGGACGAGGATTACGGCCGCCGCGTCGCCGAGGGTGCGGGCATCGACCTGGAGAAGGCGCGCGCCCTGCCGCCGCTCCCGGGCCGGGCGGCTCCGGGCAAGCGCCTCGTGGCCGAGACCTACACCGACGGCAGTCAGGCGCACAGCATCGCCGCCGAGTAAGGCTCCGCCGGCTCCCTGAGCTTTGAAACCGAGCCCCGCAGGATCGATGATCCTGCGGGGCTTTTTTTTCGTTCGGTATCTTTTCCAGATGGATCGCTCGGGACATGGTCCGGGTCCGCTCGCTCGGACAGCAGAGCGTATGCCTATGCCGCGGCGCTGCTCGAAAGAGCGATGTCGGCACCCCGTCATCCTGATTCCGCATGGCGGAACCCAGGATCCAGAAACGCAGGGGGTGCGGAATTTTACGCTGTTGGCGATTCTGGTTTCCGGTCTCGCCTGTGGCGAACCGAAATGACCGGGTAAAACCACCGCAGATCGCCTTGCCGTTCAGAGGATCGCGCCTGCGGTATCCGAGGTGGCCCATCGGTAAACAAAAAGCCCACCCGGTTTCCCGGATGGGCTCGATCGACCGGACGTCTCGGGCGCGGCGGACCGCGCCCGAACCTCCAAAAAATTACTCGGCGGCGGTCTTCGCGGCGCTCTTGGCGGCCTTCTCGGCCTTGCGGGCGTCCTTGTTCGCCTTCGAGGCATCGGCCTTGGCGGCCTTCTCGGCAGGGCGGTCGGCGCGCTCGACGATGCGGGCGGACTTACCGCGACGGTCGCGCAGGTAGTACAGCTTGGCGCGGCGCACCTTGCCGCGGCGGACCACGGCGATCGAATCGATCAGCGGCGAGTAGAGCGGGAACACGCGCTCGACGCCCTCGCCGTAGGAGATCTTGCGGACGGTGAAGCTCTCGTTGAGGCCGCCGCCGGAGCGGCCGATGCAGACGCCCTCGTAGGCCTGCACGCGGGTGCGCTCGCCTTCCTTCACCTTCACGTTCACCGTCACGGTGTCGCCGGGCTGGAAATCGGGGATGGTCTTGCCGAGCGCAGCGATCTGCTCCTGCTCGAGCTGCTGGATGATGTTCATGGTTCATATCCTGCCGGTGCGCGCCCGTGATCCCCGGATGGGATCGCGTGCGTCAGGATTTCGGCATCCTGTTTTGAGTTGAGGCGGGCCTTACACGAGGTGTGCCCGCTTGTCCAACAGCGTCGGACGAACGGTCCGCGCAGGCGGCGCACAGGCGGCGCAGTTGAGAAAATCACCGGCGCGGTCCACATGAAGAGCGGCGACGGGGCGTTCCGGCGCCATTCCCGGCCGGCCTTGAACCGGCGCAGCGGACGAGGATTCATCCCACCATGTTCATCCAGACCGAAGCCACCCCAAACCCCGCCACCCTGAAGTTCCTGCCCGGCCGCGTGGTGCTGACCGAAGGCACCTTCGAGGCGCGCGACGCCGAGGCCGCCGCCCGCTCGCCGCTCGCGAGCCGCCTGTTCGACGTCGCGGGCGTCTCCGGCGTCTATCTCGGGCACGACTTCATCTCCGTCACCAAGGCGGAGGACGACAACCTCTGGCCGCAGGTGAAGCCGGCGGTCCTCGGCGCGATCATGGAGCATTTCCAGTCCGGCGCCCCCGTGCTGGCCGAGGGCCACGTCGCGGGCAGCGAGGATGCGGAGGAGTTCTTCGACCCGGCCGACATCGAGACGGTCGAGACGATCAAGGATCTGCTGGAGACCCGCGTGCGCCCCGCCGTGGCGGGCGATGGCGGCGACATCACCTTCCGGGGTTACAAGGAGGGCGTGGTCTACCTGGAGATGAAGGGCGCCTGTTCCGGCTGCCCGTCCTCCACCGCCACCCTGCGCCACGGCGTGCAGAACCTGTTCCGCCACTTCCTGCCCGAGATCCGCGAAGTCCAAGCCATCTGAACATCGCCATCTGAGCATCGCCCTCTGAGCATCGCGATCCGAGCCTTCGGCACCGAAGGCCTGGCTCTTGACGCAATCTCGCAACAGGGGCGCCCGAATTTCTCCACGATGGCCGCTCCGCCCTGACGGAGCGGCCGTTTTTGTCCTAGGCTGGCACTTTCCCCCGGGGAGCCTCGCGCCTCGGGGCGTGTGGCACGATCGGGAGTGACGTTGCGTATTCTCGCCATCGACACGGCGCTCGACGCCTGTTCCGTCTGCATCGCCTCAGACACCACCGACGATCTCCTCGCCCATGAGTCGATGATCCTCGGGCGCGGCCATGCCGAGGCGCTTCTGCCGATGATCGAGCGGGTGGTGTCGCGCTTCACCGGCGGTTTCGAGGCGCTGGACCGCGTCGCCGTCACCGTCGGCCCCGGAAGCTATACGGGCCTGCGCGTCGGCCTCTCGGCGGCCCGCGCCATCGGGCTGGCCACCGGCATTCCGGTGGTGGGCGTCACCACCCTCTCGGCCCTGCTCGCGCCGCTGCTGGCGCTGAACGGCGAGGGTCTGATCGTCGCCGCCATCGATGCGCGCCACGGCTCGGTCTATCTCCAGGCCATGAGCATGACGGACGGCATCGTGGTGCCACCGAGCCACGTGCCGGCGGAGGAGGCCGCCGCGATGCTCGACGGCACGGTGACCCTGGTCGGCTCCGGCGCGCCGATGATCGCCGCCGCCGCCAAGGCGCGCGGGCTGCACACCGAGATCGCCGGAACCGGAGCCGCCGAAATCGCCTGGATCGCGTCGCTGGGCATGCTCGCGGACCCGGCCCAGGCCCTCGCCCGTCCCCTCTACCTGCGCGGCCCCGACGCCCGGCCGCAGGATCATGCGAGGCTCGCCCGCCGATGACCCGTCCGCTGACGCCGTTCTGGCCGCTCGAGGTCTGGTCCGCCTGGTGGGAGGCGTGGGGCACCGCGCCCTACGTCACGCCGCTGCGTGATTCGGGGCAGGCGCGGGCGCTCGCCCGCATCCACGCCACCGCCTTCGCCCGCTCCTGGGACGCGCACGAATTCGAGCGCATGCTGTGCGAGCGCTCCACCGAGGCGCATGCCCTGTGGAAGAACGGCGCGATCCAGGGCTTCGTGCTCTCCCGCAAGGCCGCGGACGAGGCCGAGATTCTCACCGTGGTGCTGGCGCCCGGCGTGCGCGGGGGCGGCCTCTCGCACAAGCTCGTGGGCGCCCATCTCGAACACCTGGCCCAGGCGGGCATCCGCAATGTCCACCTCGAGGTCGACGAGGGCAACGCGCCCGCGCAGAAGCTCTATGCCCGCCACGGCTTCCGGCGGGTGGGCGAGCGCACGGGCTACTACACCCGCGCGGATGGGAGCCGCGCGACGGCGCTGACAATGACGGCGGTGCTGGCGTGATCCGAAGCGGCGGCGCCTGATCCGGCGATGACGCGCCTCGGGACGATCGCTCGCCTCATCCTCTGCGCCCTCGTGTTCCTCGCCGTGGTCGGGCCGCATCTGCTCAGCCTGCATTTCGGGCGCGGGCGGATCGCGGCGCGGATGCCGGTGGTCTTCCACCGCGCGTTCCTGTGGCTGTTCGGGCTCCGGGTCACGCAGAGCGGCACGCCGCCCGGACCGGGCGAGCCCGCCCTGGTGCTGTCGAACCACGTCTCCTGGCTCGACATCCTCGTGCTCGGCTCGCTGCGGCCGCTCTCCTTCGTGGCGAAATCCGAGATCGCCGGCTGGCCGCTGGTCGGCACCCTGGCCCGCCTCCAGCGCACCGTCTTCATCGACCGGGCGCGCCGGGCCGACACCGCCAACGTCAACGCGGCGGTGGCCCGGCGCCTCGCGGGCGGCGACCTCATCGTGCTGTTCGCGGAAGGGACCACGGGCGACGGAACCCGTCTCCTGCCGTTCCGATCCTCGCTGGTGGGCGCCGCGCGCGCGGCCCTGGCGGGCGAGGGCGGGGGGCCGGACCGTATCCGCCTGCAACCGCTGGCCATCACCTATCCGCGCCGCAACGGCATGCCGCTCACCCGCGCCGATCGGCCGGAGGTCGCCTGGTACGGCGACATGGACCTCGCGCCGCACCTCGCCGCCTTCCTCGCCGGCGGCCCCCTCGACATTCACGTGGCGTGGGGCGCGCCGATCGCCTTCGAGGCCGGCACGGACCGCAAGCGCGCCACGGCCCTGGCCGAGGCGTCCGTGCGCGAGGCCGTCCAGCGCGGGACGACGGGACGTTCGCCGGCCGGGCCGGTCTGGTCGGGTCGTCCCCATGACACGGCGGGGCAGGGCGTATCGATGCCGGGTGCGGGGCTGACGGCCGGTTAGGACCGCGCGACGGCGGCGGCGATCCGTGCTATGCGCGAGCCAGATCCCCCATCCTTCGGAACCGGACTGTTGAAGAAAGCCTTCGTCAAATCCTACGGTTGCCAGATGAACGCCTACGATGCCGCCCGCATGGCGGACGTGCTGGGCGCCGAGGGCTACGCGGCCACCGACGCGGTGGAGGAGGCGGACGTCGTCATCCTCAACACCTGCCACATCCGCGAGAAGGCCGCCGACAAGGTCTACTCGGAACTCGGGCGCTTGCGCGTCCTCAAGGGCGAGCGCGCGGAGGCCGGACACGACACCAAGATCGTGGTCGCGGGCTGCGTGGCGCAGGCCGAGGGCGCCGAGATCCTGGCCCGCTCGTCCACCGTCGACGTCGTCGTCGGCCCGCAGAACTACCATCGGCTGCCCGACCTGCTGGCGCGGTCCCGCACCAAGCGCGTCGTCGACACCGAATTCCCCGTCGAGGACAAGTTCGACCATCTCCCCGCGCGCCGGACCCACGGCGTCACGGCCTTCCTCACGGTGCAGGAGGGCTGCGACAAGTTCTGCGCCTTCTGCGTCGTGCCCTACACGCGCGGCGCCGAGGTCTCGCGCTCCGTCGAGGCGATCCTGGCCGAGGCCGGGAAGCTGGTCGCGGGCGGGGTCCGCGAAATCACCCTGATCGGCCAGAACGTGAATGCGTATCACGGCCTCAGCCGCGACGGCGCCAACGCGACCCTGCCGGCCCTGATGCGCGAGCTGGAGCGCCTGCCGGGCCTCCTACGACTGCGCTACACCACCAGCCACCCCAACGACATGGGCGACGACCTCATCGCCGCGCACGGCGCGATCCCGGCCCTGATGCCCTACCTCCACCTGCCGGTGCAGTCCGGTTCCGACCGGGTGCTGAAGGCGATGAACCGCAAGCACACGGGAGACGCCTATCGGCGGCTGATCGAGCGGGTGCGGCTGGTCCGTCCCGACATCGCCCTGTCGTCGGATTTCATCGTCGGCTTTCCGGGCGAGACCGACGCCGAGTTCGAGGACACGATGCGGCTGGTGCGCGACATCGGCTTCGCCAGCGCCTTCTCGTTCAAGTACAGCTCGCGCCCCGGCACGCCGGCGGCCGAGAGCGCCGACGCGGTGCCGGAGGCCGTGAAGTCGGAGCGACTGGCCGCCCTGCAGGGCCTGCTCGACGACCAGCGCCACGCCTTCAACGCCGCGGCGGTCGGCACGGTGGTGGAGGTCCTGGTGGAGAAGGCCGGCCGCCATCCCGGGCAGGTCGCGGGCAAGACGCCGCACCTCCTGCCGGTGCAGTTCGATGCGCCGGCCGCGACCATCGGCACGCTCGTGCCGGTGCGGATCGTGCGCGCGGGCTCCAACAGCCTGTTCGGCGAAGCCGCCACCGATGCGGCGGCGGCCGCTTGATCCACCATTCGGCACGGATCGGGCGATACGCCGCGCCCGGCGCACGCTGGACGCCTGGCGACGAATCCCGATCTCACGGTCTTCTCCGGACGCAGGGTGCGGGCCGGCTTCCGGCCAACGGACTTCATGAGGGACAACTGCGTGCCAGGATCTGACGGGGCGGGTGGACGTGGCGGTGCCCTGCGCGGGCGCGGCCCGGCGGCGCGCATGGGCGGACTTGAGGAGACCGAGGAGGTCTCGCTCACCTTCGACGACAACCGGCTCGCGAGCCTCGTCTTCGGTCAGTACGACCAGAACGTCGCGCATATCGAGCGGCGCCTCGGCATCACCGCGACGGCGCTCGGCAACCACCTCGTGGTGAAGGGCAGCGTCGAGGCGGCCGAGAAGGCGCGCAAGGTCTTCGAGCGGCTCTATGCCCGCGTGAGGGCGAGCGGGGCGCCGCTCACCCTGGGCGACGTCGACGGGGCGATCCACGAGACCACGCAGCAGGGCAACCTCTTCCCGGCCGCCGAGGTGAGCGCCGAGCCCGACCGCGCCGTGTTCGACCAGATCGCCACGCGCAAGCGCGGCGCCGTGCGCGCCCGGAACGCGGCGCAGGACGCCTACATCAAGGCTTTGCGCAGCCACGAACTCGTCTTCGCCGAGGGGCCGGCCGGCACCGGCAAGACTTGGCTCGCCGTGGGCCACGCGGTGTCCCTGCTGGAACAGGGCCACGTGGAGCGGCTGATCCTGTCGCGCCCCGCCGTCGAGGCCGGCGAGCGCCTCGGCTTCCTGCCGGGCGACATGCGCGACAAGGTCGATCCGTATCTCCGCCCGATCTACGATGCGCTCTACGACTTCATGGAATCGCGCCACGTCGACCGCAGCCTGCAGACCGGCATCATCGAGATCGCGCCTCTGGCCTTCATGCGCGGGCGCACGCTGACCAACGCGGTGGTGCTCCTCGACGAGGCCCAGAACACCACCTCGATGCAGATGAAGATGTTCCTCACCCGGCTGGGCGAGAACTCCCGCATGATCATCACCGGCGACCCGAGCCAGATCGATCTGCCGCCCGGCCAGAAATCCGGGCTCGTCGAGGCCGTGCGCGTCCTCGACGGCGTCGAGGGCATCGGCCGCATCACCTTCCGCGACGTCGACGTGGTTCGCCACGACCTCGTTCGCCGGATCGTGACCGCCTACGAGGCGGCCTCGCACGGGGAGGGGGAGGCGGACCGCGCGCCGCCCGCCCGCCGCAGGCCGCTCGCATGACCGGGACGCCCGAGGCCGAGATCGACGTCGCGATCGAGGACCCGCGCTGGGAAGCCGTGGCGCCGGACCTCGAAGCCTTCGTGATTCGCGCCGTCGAGGCCGGTCTCGCCATCACGCCCGAGCCGCCCCGCGGCGCGGTGGAAATCAGCGTCCTGCTGACCACCGACGCCGTGGTGCAGGACCTCAACAGGACGTGGCGCGGCAAGGACAAGCCCACCAACGTGCTGTCGTTTCCGGCGCCCGCGCAGCCCGCCCATGCGGGAATGCCGGTGCCGCTCGGCGACGTCGTTCTTGCGTATGACACAATGCTGCGCGAGAGTGCGGAGCAGTCGAAGCCGCTCGGCGACCACCTCGCGCATCTCCTTGTCCATGGCACCCTTCACCTGCTCGGTCAGGACCACGAGACCGGCGATGCCGATGCCGAGGCGATGGAAGCCCTCGAAGTGGCGGCGCTTCGCACGCTCGGCGTGCCCGACCCCTATGCCGCGGAACCCTGAACCGAGCGCCCGGTCGTTCCGCTCCACCTCCCAGATCAGAGAGACATGACAAACGATCGAAGTCGCGGCGCGGCGCAGGCCGCGCCCAGTGCCGGTGCAGGTTCCGGTGATGGCGAGGTCCAGGCCCGCGAGCCCTGGTACGACCGCCTCCTGCACGTCTTCCACCTGCGGCCGCGCGATTCCCTGCGCGACGACATCGAGGACGCGCTGGCGGAGCCCGACACCGGTGAGAACGCCTTCTCGCCCCTCGAACGCGCCATGCTCAAGAACGTCCTCGGCCTGCACAAGGTGCGCGTCGACGACGTGATGATTCCCCGCGCGGACATCGTGGCGGTCTCGATGGAGACGAGCCTCGGCGACCTCCTCAAGCTGTTCCGCACCGCCGGCCATTCGCGCCTGCCGGTCTACGGCGAGACCCTCGACGACCCGCGCGGCATGGTCCACATCCGCGACTTCGTCGATCACATCGCCGTCCGCGCGGAAGCGGGAACGCGCCGCGCCGGCGCGACGGCGCAGCCGGAGGCCGAGAGCGCGGCCCCGGTACTGCCGCCGCGCGCGCGGCGGGGCACGCGCGCCCTGCGCACGCTCAACCTCGCCCATGTCGACCTCTCCGCGACCCTGGCAGCGACCCGGATCCAGCGGCCGGTTCTGTTCGTGCCGCCCTCGATGCCCGCCATCGATCTCCTGGTCCGGATGCAGGCGACGCGGACCCACATGGCCCTCGTCATCGACGAGTACGGCGGCACCGACGGGCTGATCTCGATCGAAGATCTCGTCGAGATGGTGGTGGGCGACATCGAGGACGAGCACGACGTCGCGGAAGGGCACCTGATCCAGCGCGTCGAGGGCGAGGGCGAGGTCTTCGTCGCCGATGCGCGCGCGGGCCTCGCCGAAGTCTCGCAGGTCAGCGGAGTCGATCTCGTGGCGGCGGTCGGGGAGATGGCCGAGGAGATCGATACGATCGGCGGCCTCATCGTGACGCTGGCCGGGCGCGTGCCCTCGCGCGGCGAACTGATCAGCGGGCCGGGCGACCTCGAATTCGAGGTGCTCGACGCCGATCCCCGCCGGGTCAAGCGCCTGCGCCTGCAGCGCGGCGATGCGCGCAT
This sequence comes from Methylobacterium sp. J-068, assembly GCF_022829445.1. Classification (GTDB taxonomy): domain Bacteria; phylum Pseudomonadota; class Alphaproteobacteria; order Rhizobiales; family Beijerinckiaceae; genus Methylobacterium. The sequence continues at coordinate 51,284 of NZ_JAKSXY010000083.1, forward strand.
CACCGCCGTGGTTCCCCTCGCCCTGCCGCCGCCGACGCCGCCCGCCGAAGCCTCCGCGCCGTGACGGACCCTGCGCGAACCGCCCCTGTACGAACGGATTTGGAATGACCTCCACGCTCGCGGACCGCCCCGCGCGCGGTCCGGCGACGGGTCCGCTCGCGTCCCTGGCGCATCGGGTGATGCTCACCTCCGGCTGGCGCCGTATCGCCGTCGCTGTCCTGGCCGGTGCGCTCGGCGCCTTGGCGATGCCGCCTTTCGGGCTGTTCCCGGCCCTCGTCGTCTCGCTCTGCCTCGCGGTCTGGCTGATCGACGGGTCCGCCACCGGCCGCAAGGCGCGGCGCGGCGCGGTTCTCGCCTCGGCCCTGATCGGCTGGGCCTGGGGCTTCGGCTACCTCACGGCCGGCCTGTGGTGGCTCGGTTCGGCCTTCCTGGTGGAGGCCGACGAATTCCTCTGGGCCCTGCCGCTCGGGGTCATCGGCTTGCCGGCCGTGCTGGCGCTGTTCTACGCCGCCGGCTTTGCGCTGGCGCGCCTGCTCTGGTCGCGGGGTGCCGTGCGCATCGTGTCGCTGGCGGTGGGGCTCGCCGCCTGCGAATGGCTGCGCGGCCACCTCTTCACGGGCTTTCCCTGGAATACGCTCGGCATGGCGCTCGGGCAGAACCTCTGGCCGATGCAGGCCGCGTCCGTGTTCGGGCTCTACGGCCTCACGCTGCTGACGATCCTCATCGCCGCCGCGCCCGCCACCCTGCCGGTCGCCGACACGGCGCGGGGGCGCTACGCGCCGCTCGGACTGGCGGGCCTGGCCCTCGCCGGCCTGATGGCCTTCGGCGCTGCGCGGGTGCCCGCGACCGCCTCGCCACCCGTGGCGGGCGTGCGCCTGCGCCTCGTGCAGCCGAACCTGAACCAGGACGCCAAGTTCCGGCCGGAGAACCGGCAGGACATCCTCGACCGCTACCTCGAACTGAGCGACCGCGCCGCCGCGCCCGACCGCACCGGCATCGCCGACGTGACCCACGTGATCTGGCCGGAATCCGCGTTTCCGTTCCTGATCCAACGTGATCCGGAAGCGCTTGCGCGAATCGCCGCCGCCTTCCCGGCCGGCAAGCAATTGATCACCGGCGCGGCGCGCGTCGAGGCGCCGGTCGCGGGCGAGCGCCCGCGCTTCTTCAACAGCATCCTGACCATCGCGGCCGGGCCGAAATTCGGTGACATCTACGACAAGGTCCACCTCGTCCCCTTCGGCGAGTACCTGCCGGGGCCCCTCGACGCGATCCTGCGCGGCCTGCACATCCGGCAATTCGTCTCGATCCCCGGCGGCTTCACGGCCGGAAACCGCGAGACCCAGCGCATCATGAGCATTCCGGGGCTGCCGCCCGTGGCGGCCACGATCTGCTACGAGGCGATCTTTCCGGGCGCGATCGTGCCGGGCGCGACGCCGAGCGGCCCGCCGCCGGTGCCCGGCCTGATCCTCAACCTGACCAACGATGCCTGGTTCGGCGACACGCCGGGTCCGCGCCAGCACCTCGCACAGGCCCGCCTGCGCGCCGTCGAGGAGGGCCTGCCCCTGGTGCGCGACGCCAATACGGGAATCTCGGCGGTCGTCGACGCCTATGGCCGCGTCACCGCGAGCCTGCCCCTCGGCGTCGAGGGCGTCCTCGATGCGAACCTTCCGGCCCGTATCTCCGGACGTACGTTCTACGCACGCCTCGGCGACTTCCCCTTCGGACTGGCCTGGGCCGGGGCGCTGCTCCTAAGTCTGTCCGCGAGGCGGAAAAACGCGTGACCCGACCCCTCGCGCGGGCACGCCGGCCGATCCTTCTCGGCCTCGGCATCATGCTGGTCGCCTTCAACATGCGCCCGGCCCTGACCACGATCGGGCCGCTGCTGGAACGCATCCGGGCCGAGACCGGGCTGACGGCCGCCGGGGCGGCCTTGCTGACGACGCTGCCCGTGCTCTGCATCGGCCTCGCCTGCACCCTCGGCCCCCCGGTGATCCGCCGCCTCGGTGCCGATCGCGGCGTGCTGCTGGCCGTGGCGGTCGTCGCCCTCGGGTCGGGCCTGCGCGGCCTCGGCGGCACCCTGCCGCTCTTCGTCGGGGCCTGCCTCGCGGCCGCCGGCATCGGGCTCTCGGGCGTGCTCCTGCCCGGTCTCGTCAAGCGCGACTTCCCGGGCCAGACCGGCTTGCTCACCGGCCTCTACACGATGGTGCTGTGCCTCGGCGCCGCGGCCGGCGCGGGGCTGTCCGTGCCGCTCGCCGACGATCTCGGCTCGTGGTCGACCGCCCTGGCTCTCTGGGCCGTGCCGGCCTTGCTGGCGACGCTGGCCTGGGCGCCCTTCGCCCGGACTTCCCGGGTGCAGGCCGGCCCCGCGCGTCGCGGCTCCCTGTGGCGTGATCCGCTGGCCTGGCAGGTCACGGGCTTCATGGGCCTGCAATCGTCGCTGGCCTACATCATGTTCGGCTGGCTTCCCCTGGTCCTGCACGATCGGGGTCTGAGCGCCCTGGATGCCGGGTTCGCCGCATCGCTGATGAGCATCGGGCAGGCTCCGGCCGCCCTGCTCGTCCCGGCCCTGGCCGCGCGCTGCCGCGACCAGCGCCCGTTCGCGGTCGGCCTCCTGACGCTCTGCGTCGTGTCCCTGGTGGCGCTGGTCGCTGGCCCGCTCGCCTTCGCCCTCCCGGTCGGCATGCTGCTCGGGGCCGGGCTCGGCGGCCTGTTCGGCCTCGGCCTCACCATCATCGTCCTGCGCGCGCCCGACCCGGCGGCGGCCGGCGATCTGGCGGCCATGTCGCAGAGCGTCGGCTACACCCTGGCGTCGCTGGGCCCCCTGAGCTTCGGGCTGGTCCACGACCTCACGGGCGGCTGGGTCGCCTCGACGGCCCTGTTCTGCCTCATCGCGTTCTGCGCCTTCCTGTGCAGCCTCGGCGCCGGGCGGGACCGCTACGTCGGCACGCCCTGAGGGAGAGGGGACGGCGCGGAACGCCGCCCCCTTCGTGACCCGCGCCTCAGAACACCGTCTCGGCATTGTCCCCGCGCGGCAGCGCTCCGGCGATGCCGGCCTCGGCATCGGCCCGCTCGGCGGCGCGCTTGTCGAGGGAGCGCTCCACCACACGGGCGATGCCCACCATGATGGTGTCGAGGATGTAGTCCTTCGGGGTGTAGACCGCCGTCACGCCCATGTTCTTGAGCACGAGTTCGTCGTCGGGCGAGATGATGCCGCCGACCACCACGGGGATGTGGTCGAGGCCGGCCTCGCGCATCTTCGCTTTGACGTCGCGCACCAGCGGCACGTGGCTCCCCGAGAGGATCGACAGGCCCACCACGTGGGCGCCCGTCGCCTTGGCCTTGGCGACGATCTCGGCCGGCGTCTGGCGGATGCCGTCATAGGTCACGTCGAAGCCGACGTCGCGGGCGCGCAAGGCGATCTGCTCGGCCCCGTTCGAGTGGCCGTCGAGGCCGGGCTTGCCCACCACGAGCTTCGGCGTCTCGCCCAGGCGCTCGCCGAGATCGGCGATGAGGAGCTTGGCATCCTGCGCCGCGCCCGACGACACCGTCTCCAGGGTCACGCCGGTGGGCGCCCGGTACTCGCCGAAGACCTGGCGCAGGCGGCCGCCCCACTCGCCGGTGGTGACGCCGGCCTTCGCGGCCGCGATCGAGACCGGCATGATGTTGGCGCCCGAGCGCGCGGCGGCCTCGAGGTCCTCGAGGGCCTTCTCCACCGCCCGGTCGTCGCGCTTCGCGCGCCACTCGCGGATGCGCTGCTCGGCCTCCATCTCCACGGTCTCCGACACCGTGAAGATCGCGCCGTCGCCGGCGGTGAGGGGGGAGGGCTCGCCGGCCTGGAACTTGTTGACGCCGACCACGACCTGGTCGCCGGCCTCGATCGCCGAGATGCGCTTGGCGTTGGATTCGACCAGCGCACGCTTGAGCGCACCGGTCTCGACCGCCGCCACGGCGCCACCGATGCCGCCGATCTCCTCCAGGGCCTTTCGGGTCTCGGCCTTCAGCGCCTCGACCTTGGCGTCGATGACCTTCGAGCCGTCGAAGATGTCGTCGTATTCGAGAAGATCCGTCTCGAAGGCGAGGATCTGCTGCATGCGCATGGACCATTGCTGGTCCCAGGGACGCGGCAGGCCGAGGGCCTCGTTCCAGGCCGGAAGCTGCACGGCGCGGGCGCGGGCCCGCTTCGACAGGGTGACGGCCAGCATCTCGATCAGGATGCGGTGGACGTTGTTCTCGGGTTGCTGCTCCGTCAGCCCGAGCGAGTTCACCTGCACGCCATAGCGAAAGATGCGCTTCTTGGGATCGGTGATGCCGTAGCGCTCCTGGGCGATCTCGTCCCAGAGTTCCGCGAACGCCCGCATCTTGCAGATCTCGGTGACGAACCGCATGCCCGCGTTCACGAAGAACGAGATGCGGCTGAACACGTCGGCGAAGCTCGCCTCGTCGAAATCAGGGTCGTCGCGCACGGTGTCGAGGACCGCGATGGCGATGGCCAGCGCGTAGGAGAGCTCCTGAACCGGCGTCGCGCCCGCTTCCTGCAAATGGTAGGAGCAGACGTTCATCGGGTTCCACTTCGGCACCTCCTTGGTCGTGAACAGGATCACGTCCTTGGTCAGGCGAAGGGAGGGCGCGGGCGGGAACACGTAGGTGCCGCGCGACAGGTACTCCTTGATGATGTCGTTCTGCGTCGTGCCCTGGAGGCCGCTCAGCGGCGCGCCCTGCTCCTCGGCCACCGCGAGATAGAGCGACAGCAGCCACGGCGCCGTGGCGTTGATCGTCATCGAGGTGTTCATCTGCTGGAGCGGAATCTGGTCGAACAGGGTCCGCATGTCGCCCAGATGCGCGATCGAGACGCCGACCTTGCCGACTTCGCCGCGCGCCAGCTCGTGGTCGGGGTCGTAGCCGGTCTGCGTCGGCAGATCGAAGGCGACCGAGAGGCCGGTCTGCCCCTTCGCGAGATTGCCCCGGTAGAGCGCGTTCGATTCCGCCGCGTTGGAATGGCCCGCATAGGTGCGGATGATCCACGGCTTGTCGCGCTTGATCTCCGCGACGCTTGCCTGTCCGCTCATCTCCGTTCCCCCAAGACTGAATTTGATGTGATCTCAAATTGCATTTGACTGCGTCCGATCACTTGCCGCGCACCCTAGCGAAGCGCGTCCGCCACGTCATCAGCACCAAAGGGCATGGCGGAACCCCGGAGCGTCGCCGGCGCCATCCGGACACGGCTCACGGGAAAGTGGCCGCCACCCTGGAACGGCTACAATGTCCAGCCGTTCGGCCAGGGAACGCCGGCGATCGCGAGGGTGACCCAAGAGCCATCCGGCGAAGCCCGCCGACGCTCGTCATGGAGACAAAGCGCAATGGCCGACCACGATCCCCGCCTGACGACGGCCTTCGGGAATCCGATTTCCGACAACCAGAATTCGCTGACCGCCGGGACGCGCGGTCCGGTCCTGATGCAGGATTATCACCTCATCGAGAAGATGGCCCACTTCAACCGGGAGCGCATTCCCGAGCGGGTGGTGCACGCCAAGGGCTACGGCGCGCATGGCAGCTTCCGCCTGACGAAGTCGCTGGCCGCGTTCACCCGCGCCAAGGTGCTCACCGAGGTCGGCGCGCAGGTGCCGATGCTGGCACGCTTCTCCACGGTCGGCGGCGAGTCCGGCTCGGCCGACACCGCCCGCGACCCGCGCGGTTTCGCCCTCAAGTTCTACACCGAGGAGGGCAACTGGGACGTGGTCGGCAACAACACGCCGATCTTCTTCGTGCGCGACGCGATCAAGTTCTCGGACTTCATCCGCACCCAGAAGCGCGATCCCCGCACGCACCTGAAGCCGCATTGGCGCCGCTGGGATTTCTGGGGCCTGTCGCCCGAGGCGATCCATCAGGTGATGATCCTGTACTCGGATCGCGGCACCCCCGTCTCCGCCCGCTTCATGCACGGCTACGGCTCGCACACTTTCTCGCTCTGGAACGACAAGGGTGAGCGCCACTGGGTGAAGTTCCACTTCCTTACGAAGCAGGGCGTGAAGAACCTCTCGGCCCACGAGGCCGACAAGCTCGCGGGCGAAGACCCGGACTACTCGGCCGCCGACCTGTCGAACGCCATCGCGCAAGGCGATTTCCCGAAATGGAGCGTTCAGGTGCAGCTCATGCCGGAACGCGACGCCGACACCTATCGGATCAACCCGTTCGACCTCACCAAGGTCTGGCCCCATGCCGACTACCCGCTGATCGAGATCGGCGAGTTCGAGCTGAACCGGAATCCGCAGAACTACTTCGTCGAGATCGAGCAATCGGCCTTCGAGCCTTCGAACGTGGTTCCGGGCATCGGCTTCTCGCCGGACAAGATGCTGCAGAACCGCATCCTGTCCTACTCGGACGCGCACCGGTACCGGCTCGGGGTGAACTACCACCAGATCCCCGTGAACCGCGCCCACAGGGCCGATGTCCAGACCTACCATCGCGACGGCGCCATGCGCACCGACGGCAACCACGGCGCGCAGATCGACTACGAGCCGAATTCCTTCGGCGGCCCGGTGCAGGACCCCTCCGTGATGGAGCCGCCCCTGCGTCTCACGGGCGATGCCGGCCGCTACGGCTGGCCCGGCGACGACGAGGACCTCTACGGCCAGCCGCGCGAACTCTGGTCGAAGGTGCTCGACGCGGGCGGTCGTCAGCGCCTCGTGGAGAACATCGTGGCCTCGATGGGCGATTCCTCCCGCGCCATTCAGGACCGGATGATTGGACATTGGTACAAGGTGCACCCGGATTTCGGGCGCGGCGTCGCCGAGGGGCTCGGCATCGACACCAGCCGAACGGCGGCGGAATAACGCCGACCGCGAGCGGAGTTAAGTGCCCGTCCGAACGATATAATACTGAATACAGAAAGGCGCCGGCGTGACCGGCGCCTTTCTCTTTCCCGCCTTCATCTTTCTTGTCGTGGCCGACAAAGATTCTTGCCCGTTCCGGCTCTTGGAGGGCTCCCGGTTCGCCGATATAGGGTGCAGCACAAGAAGTGATGGGGAGAGCCAAGATGGCCGCGAGTGCTGCGTCGAGCCCGGTGGAGACCAAGGACCTTTACGAGATGGGCGAGGTTCCGCCCCTCGGTCACGTGCCGGCGAAGATGTACGCCTGGGCGATCCGTCGCGACCGTCACGGCCCGCCGGAGCAGTCGCACCAGCTCGAGGTGCTGCCCGTCTGGGAGATCGGCGACGACGAGGTGCTCGTCTACGTCATGGCCGCCGGCGTGAACTACAACGGCGTCTGGGCCGGGCTCGGCGAGCCGATCTCGCCCTTCGACGTCCACAAGGGCGAGTACCACATCGCGGGCTCGGACGCCTCGGGCATCGTCTGGAAGGTCGGCGCCAAGGTGAAGCGCTGGAAGGTCGGCGACGAGGTCATCGTCCACTGCAACCAGGATGACGGCGACGACGAGGAGTGCAACGGCGGCGACCCGATGTTCTCACCGACCCAGCGCATCTGGGGCTACGAGACGGGCGACGGCTCCTTCGCGCAGTTCTGCCGGGTGCAGTCGCGCCAGCTCATGCTGCGCCCCAAGCACCTGACCTGGGAGGAGGCGGCCTGCTACACCCTCACCCTCGCCACCGCCTACCGCATGCTGTTCGGCCACGCGCCGCACACCGTGCGCCCGGGCCAGAACGTGCTGATCTGGGGCGCCTCGGGCGGCCTCGGCGTGTTCGGCGTGCAGCTCTGCGCGGCCTCCGGCGCCAACGCCATCGCGGTGATCTCCGACGAGTCGAAGCGCGACTACGTCATGAGCCTCGGCGCCAAGGGCGTGATCAACCGCAAGGAGTTCGATTGCTGGGGCCAGCTGCCGAAGGTGAACAGCCCCGAGTACAACACCTGGCTCAAGGAAGCCCGGAAGTTCGGCAAGGCGATCTGGGACATCACGGGCAAGGGCAACGACGTCGACATCGTGTTCGAGCATCCGGGCGAATCGACCTTCCCGGTCTCGACCCTGGTGGCCAAGCGCGGCGGCATGATCGTGTTCTGCGCCGGCACCACCGGCTTCAACATCACCTTCGACGCCCGATACGTCTGGATGCGCCAGAAGCGCATCCAGGGCTCGCACTTCGCGCACCTGAAGCAGGCCTCGGCCGCCAACCAGTTCGTGCTCGACCAGCGCGTCGACCCCTGCATGAGCGAGGTCTTCCCCTGGGACAAGATCCCCCAGGCGCACACCAAGATGTGGAAGAACCAGCACCCGCCGGGCAACATGGCCTGCCTCGTCAACGCGCCCCGCGCCGGCCTGCGCACGGTCGAGGACGTGATCGAGGCGGGCAAGCGCTAGGCCCGCCGGCCAGCGTCTCCCGAAACGATCACCTCTATCGAAATGATCACCTGCCCTTCTCGGAGGGCAGGTGCTTGGCGTATTCCTCGCGCTCCTCCTTCTGTTTGATCAGGTCGGCATAGGCTTGGCGCATCTCGGGCGAGACCGTCACCGAGCGGGCCTTCTCCTTCTTGCGCTTGGGCGCTTTCTTGAATTGGTTCGCGTTCTCGGTCATCGCCATCCCCGTCGTCCGTTCCGCCGAGCATAGGCGGGATACGCAACGATCGCGAGACGCCACACCCCGTCTTTCCGCAGCCCGTCTTTCGGCGGGTTCCGCCTGCTGATAGACCGTCGCGCAAGCGCTCGGCCTCCTTACGGGTTTCGGAGGAGGACCGGCTCGCGGAGCGGACACGGACCACGGCGGCCATCATCATGGAAAAATTCACCACCCTGGAGGGCGTCGCGGCGCCCATGCGGATCATCAACGTCGACACCGACCGGATCATCCCGAAGCAGTACCTCAAGACGATCAAGCGCACCGGCCTCGGCAAGGGCCTGTTCTCCGAGATGCGCTACCACGACGACGGGTCCGAGAACCCGGACTTCGTCCTCAACAAGCCGGCCTACCGCAACGCCCGGATCCTCGTCGTCGGCGACAATTTCGGCTGCGGCTCCTCGCGCGAGCACGCGCCCTGGGCGCTGACCGATTTCGGCATCCGCTGCGTGATCTCCACGAGCTTCGCCGACATCTTCTTCAACAACTGCGCCAAGAACGGCATCCTGGCGATCACGGTCTCTCCGGAAGACCTCGAGAAGCTGTTCGAGGATGCCGAGCGCGGCTCCAACGCCACCCTGTCGGTGGATCTCGAGGCCCAGACCATCAAGGGCCCGGACGGCGGCACGCTGCATTTCGACATCGATCCCGGCCGCAAGGAGAGCCTGCTCAACGGTCTCGACGAGATCGGCCTGACCCTGATGCGCGCACCCAAGATCGACGCCTACGAGGACAAGCTCGCGGCGCGCGGCTTCGCCTGAGACCCGGACGAGGCATCACGGGCGCACCGCGCGGACGGTGCGCCCGGCCGGGAATCACCCCGTTCTCAATCGTTCGTTAACCCTGGTGTCGCCTGAATCGGCGATCACATTCTGTGCGAACGCATTGGCGGAGATCACCATGGCATTCGGCCGCTCGGACAAGACGGCGAGGCTCACCCTCGGGCTCGCCGCGGCGCTCCTCTCCACCACCGCGAGCGCCCGCGCCGATTTCCAGGATTGCCTGGCAAACCTCCAATCCCAAGCGGCCGCGCAGGGCATCTCGGCCCAGACCTTCCGCGCGGCGACGGCCGGCATCGCCCACGACGACAAGGTGATCGAGCTCTCCCAGGCCCAGCCCGAGTTCAAGACGCCGATCTGGGACTATATGGCCGCCCTCGTGGACGAGGAGCGCGTCGACGACGGCAAGGCCGCGATGCGCCAGCACGCCCAGGCGCTCGCCAATGCCGAGGCGCGCTTCGGCGTCGACCGCTACACCGTCGCGGCGGTCTGGGGCGTCGAGTCGAATTTCGGCAAGAACCTCGGCAAGATGCCGCTGGTGCAGTCCTTCGCGACCCTGATCTGCGCCAACCACCGCCGCAAGGACTTCTTCAAGGGCGAGCTGATGGCGACCCTGAAGATCATCGAGCGCGGCGACATCGATCCCTCCCGCCTCAACGGTTCCTGGGCCGGCGCCTTCGGCCAGACCCAATTCATGCCCACCACCTACCAGCGCCTGGCCGTGGACGGCGACGGCGACGGGCGCCGCGACCTCGTGGATTCCGTGCCCGACGCGGTCGCCTCGACGGCGAACTTCCTGCGCGTGGCCAAGTGGAACAACGGACAGCCCTGGGGCTACGAGGTCCGCGTGCCACGCGGCTTCAACGCGGGCGCCGCCGGACGCAAGAACAAGAAGCCGGTGGCGCACTGGGCGTCGCTGGGCGTCACCCGCATCGACGGGAAGCCGCTCTCGGGCGAAGGCTCCGCCGGGATCATGCTGCCGGCCGGAATCGACGGGCCGGCCTTCCTGGTGACCCGGAACTTCGACGCGCTCTATTCATATAACGCCGCCGAATCCTACGGGCTCGCCATCGCGGTCCTGTCCGACCGCCTGCGCGGGCGGGCCGGCATCCAGGCGGAATGGCCGACCGACGATCCGCCCCTGTCCCGCGCCGAGCGCCGCGACCTCCAGGCTCGCCTGACGAAGCGCGGCTTCGATGTCGGCGAGCCGGACGGCAAGGTCGGCGCCAAGACCCGCGACGCGATCAAGGAAGTCGAGCGCAGCCTCGGCATGCCGCCCACGGGTCGTCCGGGCGCGAAGGTGCTCGAAGCGCTTCGGCGCGGATGAGCGTGCGGCGCCTCATCGCCTCCGGGTCGCCGTTCGAGGCGGCCTACGGTTATTCCCGCGCCGTGGTGCAGGACGGCTTCGTGTTCGTCGCCGGAACCACGGGCTACGATTACGCCACGATGACGATGCCGGATTCTGCCGCCGAGCAGGCGGAGGCCTGCTGGCGCACGATCGCGGCCGTTCTGACCGACGCGGGGGCCGCCCTCGCCGATATCGTGCGGGCGACCTACTACGTCACCGATCGCGCGGAGGCCGAGGCGGTGCTCGCCGTCTGTGGCCGGGTGCTCGCCCAAATCCGGCCGGCCGCCACCGTCGTCATCGTCGCCGGGCTGCTGCGGCCCGAGATGAAGGTCGAGATCGAGGTCACCGCCAGACGGCCATAGGAGAGGGTTCGGCATTTGGGCGCACGCCTCATCGCACTGACCGGGGCCACCGGCTTCATCGGCCGCCACCTCCTGCACAGCCTGTCCCGGCGGGGATACCGCGTGCGGGTCTTGCTGCGGCGGCCGGTGGAGGTTCCGGAAGGCGCCAGCAGCGCGGTCGTGGGCGACCTGACGCGCCCGATGAACATGGCAGCGGCCCTGGCCGGCGTCGATGCCGTGGTGCATTCCGCCGGCCTCGCCCAGACGATGTCGGGCACGCCGGGAGACGATTTCCGCGCGTCGAACACCGAGGCGACCCTGCGCCTCGCCGAAGCGGCGGCGCGGGCGCGCGTGCAGCGCTTCGTCTTCCTGTCCTCGATCCGGGCTCAGACCGGAATCTCGGCGCCCGGCATCGTCACCGAGGCCGATTCGCCGAAGCCGACCGATGCCTATGGCCACTCCAAGCTGGCCGCCGAGCGGGCCCTGGCGGGGACGGGGCTCGATTGGGTCGCGCTGCGCCCGGCACTGGTCTACGGCACGGGTGCCAGGGGCAACGTCGCGACCCTGATGCAGTGGGCGCGCTCGGGCGCGCCGCTGCCGTTCGGCGCCCTCACGGCGCGGCGCTCGCTGGTCTCGGTGGAGAGCCTCGGTGAGGCCGTCGCCATTGCGCTCGACGCGCCCGGTCCCCTGCGGCGTCCGCTCGTGGTCGCGGAGCCCGACGCCCTGACCATCCCGGACATGATCGCGGCGCTGCGTGCGGGTCTCGGACGCGGACCCGGCCTGCTTCCGGTCCCGCGTTCGCTGCTCGGTCTCGCCTGCCGCCTGACGGGTCGCGCGGATGCCTTCGAGCGCCTTTCCACCAGCCTCGTCGTCCGCGCGGACGGGCTCATCGCGCTCGGCTGGGTGCCGGCTTCCGACGCGCGCGCGGGCCTGACACGGTTCGCCGCGCACGGCCCATAGACACGGCGCATGAAAAAGGCCCGGCTGCATGCCGGGCCCCGTCGCTCAGCCGTTGCGGGCGCGATCAGCGGCGGACGTCGAGGACGTCGCCCGAGCGGCTGTCGAGAACCACGGTGATGTCGTCGCCGCGCCGATCCGAGCCACGGACGATCATGCGAGGGCCGCGACGATCGACGCCGTCCACATCCACGAGACCTTCGCGACGGGCGATGCGGGCCGCTTCACCACGCGACAGCTCGCTGCGCGGCGGACCACGGTCGTCGTAGCCACGGCGATAGCCGGGATCGACCTGAACGCCGCCCGGACCGATGGAGATGCCCTGCGCGAGGGCCGGCGCGGCGGCGAGACCGAGGCTCAGCCCCACGAGGCCGCCGGCGAGGATAGTCGAACGAAACTGCACTGGGTCTTTCCCCTCCTTATGGGTGCCCCGATCACAAAAAGACGATCCGGTGACCAGAGCCCGCAATCAGCGCCTCAATCGACAAATGTGGGGATTGGTTCCCAAGGACGCGTCAGCGGACCGCGCGCAGGGCCGCCACGACCGCGTCATCGGTCTGGTCGAGATCCGGCGCATCGATGTGCCGGAACCGGGCCTGAATGAGCCCGAAGGCGCCGAAGGCGAAGTGACCGGCCGCCACGATGGCGAGCAGGAGCCAGCCGTAGGGCTGCGCCCGCAGGGCCGCGAAGGCTCCGGCCAGCCCCTTCACTTCGGCTGAGGCCTGATACCAGGCCGCCGCGATGAAGAACCCGCCGATGATCAGGAAGGCGATCCCGCGCGCGGCATAGCCGAACTGGCCGATCGGCTTGGCCCAGCGGCAATGCCCGGCGTCGAGTTTCAGGCGGTCCGTGACGTCGCCCCTGAAGGCCTTCACCAGGAAGGCGCCGCCGCCGCCGATGACGCAGAGGCCGATGAACCCGACGAGCCAGAGGCCGAACGGCTTGGCCAGGAGCCACGCCGTCCAGTCCTGGGCCGCGTCGCCGCCGTTTCGTCCCAGTCCGAGCGCGAGGCTGCCGGCCGTGATCGCGAGGCCGGTATAGATCGCCGCGCTGAGAAGGTGGGCGATCCGCACGACGGCGCCCTTCAGGGACGTTCCACGCCGGTCCGCGTCGGTCACGCCCTCGATCAGGCGCCAGGCCGCGAAACCCAGCAGGCCGAGCGCGATCAGTCCGACGAGGACCGCGCCGAACGGTCCCGCCAGGACCCAGCGGATCGCGCTCTCGCTGTCGCCGGCGCGACCGCCCCGACCGATGGCGGCCAGGAGCGCCAGACCACCGACGAGACAATAGACGACGCCGCGGGCGCCGTAGCCGAACCGGGCGAGGCGCTCGATCGTGTTGTGTCCGAGCTTGAGCAAGGCGTTTCCCGGGAGGCCGCGACGTTATCCGTCGGAGGAACGCGCGGCCTTGCCGGAAAGTGCCACGTAGAAGCCGAGCCCGTCACCGGCGGGCAGGGTCTGGAGGCGATCGACGAGTCCCTTGCGCTTGGCATCGAGCAGCAGCCGGCCGGCCGGCTGGAACAGGGTCTCGCCGCCGCCCTCGGGCGGCGGGTCGAGGCGGATCGCCACCGTCTTGCCCTTCCCGAAGCGGCTGCGCTCCAGCATGTCGGCGAGGGAGGCCTCCGCCGTCGGTCGGTTGACGCCCCGGAGGTCGAGCACGGATTCGGCGTCGGTGAGGCCGAGGGAGCCGCGCAGCTTGGCGGCGTAGAAATCTTCGAAATGGGGCACCGGGCGGCTCAGTCCTGGCTGGAGACGAAGATGGCGCGCATCGAAACGCGGAGGCATCGTAGACGTCGTCCAGGGCCGCCGACAACGGTGCCCGATGCATGGAGATCACGCATCGCCGGAGCGAAAGAGTCACGGAGCGCGCGACGCGCGCGCCCCGTGACAGGATCGCCGGGGGAAAACCCCTCAGCCGTGGACGAGCACGTTCCGGAACTGCCACGGATCGCTGGTGTCGATGTCCTCCGGGAACAGGCCGGGGCGGCCGGTCAGCGGAGTCCAGTCGGTGTAGACGCCGATGACGGGGCCGAGATAGGGCGTCTGCACTTCGAGGCAGCGGCGGAAATCCATCTCGTCGGCCTCGACGATGCCGGCCTCCGGGTTCTCCAGGGCCCAAACCATGCCGGCGAGGACCGCCGAGGTCACCTGAAGGCCGGTGGCGTTCTGGTAGGGGGCGATGCGGCGGGTCTCCTCGATGGAGAGCTGCGAGCCGTACCAGTAGGCGTTCTTGGCGTGGCCGTAGAGGAGCACGCCGAGTTCGTCGATACCGTCCACGATCTCGGTCTCGTCGAGGATGTGGATCGTCTCCTGCACCTTGCCGCCGTTGCCGAACATCTCGTGCAGGGACAGCACCGCGTCGTTGGCGGGGTGATAGGCGTAGTGGCAGGTCGGCCGATAGGCGGCGCGCGCGCCCTCCAGCACGGTGTAGTAGTCGGAGATCGACACGGCCTCGTTGTGGGTCACCAGGAAGGCGTATTGCGACTGGGCGGTCGGCGTCCAGGAGCGCACGCGGGTGTCGGCGCCGGGCTGGAGCAGGTAGATCGCGCAGCGCGACCCCTTCTCCTGCTGGCGGCCGTTCTCGGGCATCCAGGTCTCGTGCGTGCCCCAGCCGAGTTCGGCCGGCTGGTTGCCCTCGGAAACGAAGCCCTCCACCGACCAGGTGTTGACGAACACGCCCATGGGCTTGGCGGACTTGGCGCGCTGGGTGTCGCGCTCGGCGATGTGGACGCCCTTGACGCCGACTTCGCGCATCAGCGCGGCCCAGCCGGCGCGGTCCTTCGGCTCCGGGGTCGTCAGGCCGATGTCACCGGCGATGTCGAGGAGCGCCTGCTTGACGAACCACGAGACCATGCCGGGATTCGCGCCGCAGCACGACACGGCGGTCGTGCCGCCCGGGCTCGCCGTGCGCGCATCGAGGATCTCTTGGCGCAGCGCGTAGTTGGTGCGGTCGCCCTGGCTCTTGTGCTTGTCGAAGTAGAAGCCCGGCCAGGGCTCGGCCACCGTGTCGATGTAGAAGGCGCCGAGTTCGCGGCAGAGTTCCATGATCGCGCGGGAGGACGTGTCGACCGAGAGGTTCACGCAGAAGCCCTGTCCGCCCCCCTCCGTGAGGAGCGGCGTGAGCACGTCGCGATAGTTTTCCTTCGTCAGGGCGACCTGCTCGAAGCGCAGGCCGTGCTTGTCGGCGAGGGCCTTGTGCGCGTCCGAGGGCTCGATGACGGTGAAGCGGGCCTTGTCGTATTCGAAGTGACGCTCGATCAGCGGAAGGGTGCCGCGTCCGATGGAGCCGAAGCCGATCATCACGATGGGGCCGGTGATGCGGCCGTGGACGGGCCAGGAGATAGCGGCTTCGGTCATGCGTCGGATTCCTTCTCACATTCGCGTCGTGATCGTCGCGAGGCGACCGCACGCCTTAGGCGGCGGACGTGACGAACAGGCGACGGGCTCAGTGACGTTTGGCGCCGTCCCGGTCAACCGGAGTGACGCCGATGGGGCATGCGCCGCGAGGCGATCATTACGGAATATTGAAGGCGCGTATGACGTGCGCGCAGGGCGCAGTCCCACGGACACGCATTGCGACCGCCCGGTACCGCGCCGCTATTGCACTGCAACAGAACAATAGCGATCCCCTTCGAGGAAGCGTCCGTCCCTCCACGCCACGGACTTCTGCCATGCTCGCTCTCATCACGTCACGACTCGCCGCTCCCGTCGACGAGCCGATCGATCGCGATCCCGGAATCATCACCCTGGCCGCCTCGATGCTGCGCGCCGTGAGCCGCCGTCACGGAGCCGCGTTTCAGCGCCGCTGCGATCTGGCCGCCAAGTCGAACCCGCACGCGAACGGCTGAGCCGCCGCGGCGGCGGCTCGTCAATCAGGCGACGCGTCGTCGTGAATCCGCACCCGCCTCGACCACCGACGCGGGCAGGATGTGGGTCGGAATCGACTCGTCCCAGGCTCCGGACGCCCGCAGGGTGCCGCGCGCGCCCGCCAGCGCATCCGGGCGAAGCTCGAGGCCGAGGAAGCGCTCGCGCTCGAACGGGCCGGGCATGAACAGCGTTTCGGTGAGCGCGGACGAGAAGCCGAACCGGGCATAGTAGGGCGCGTCCCCCATCAGCACGACCGCGCCGTGGCCCAGGATCGCGGCCCGGCGCAGCGCGGACCGCATCAGCGTGGCGCCGAGACCGAGCCCCTGGATCGCCGGATCGACGGCCAGCGGTCCGAGCAACAAAGCGGGCCGGCGCGCGCCGGCCTCGACATGCCACAGGCGGACGGTGCCGACCACGCGGTCCTCGCGCTCGGCAACGAGAGCCAGACCCTCGGCCGGAAGCCGTCCCTCGCGCAGGCGCTCGGACGTCTTCAGGCGGCGCGCCTCGCCGAGGCAGGCGTCGAGGAGGTGTTCGCGGGCGACGACGTCCCCCGGCTTCTCGTCACGAATCTGGACCAAGGCGGCACCCTTCCCGGCAAGTGGTCCGGCACGAGGGCCGGCAGGTGGGCAGGCGACGAGACGATCCGGGCGACGCCGGCCGAGGGCCGGCGATGCGCGCGGGGCGAGGGTAGGGCGTTGCGAGCACCGGGCCGTCTCCGTGGAGGACGTCCGGTGCTCGCGTCAGCATCGTGCGCGGATTCAGATGACGTATTGCTGAAGGGGCGGGAAGCCGTTGAACGCCACCGCCGCGTAGGTGGTGGTGTAGGCGCCGGTCCCCTCGATCAGCACCTTGTCGCCGATGGAGAGCGACACGGGCAGCGGGTAGGGCACACGCTCGTAGAGCACGTCGGCCGAATCGCAGGTCGGGCCGGCGAGCACACAGGGGGCCATGCGGTCCTCGTCGTGGTCGGTGCGGATCGCGTAGCGGATCGACTCGTCCATGGTCTCGGCGAGACCGCCGAACTTGCCGATGTCGAGATAGACCCAGCGCACCTCGTCCTCGGCATCGGATTTGCGCGACACCAGCACAACCTCGGCCTCGATCATGCCGGCGTTGCCGACCATGCCGCGCCCCGGCTCGATGATGGTCTCGGGCAGGTGGTTGCCGAAATGCTTGGTGAGCGCGCGGAAGATCGCGTCGCCGTAGGATTCCACGCCCGGCACCGCCTTCAGGTACTTGGTGGGAAAGCCGCCGCCGAGATTGACCATCTGCAGGCTGATGCCGCGCTGGGCGCATTCCGCGAAGATCATGGCGGCGGAGGCGAGCGCCCCGTCCCAGGCGCCGGTGTTGCCCTGCTGCGAGCCGACATGGAACGAGACGCCATAGGCGGTCAGGCCCTGGCGATAGGCGTGCTCCAGCACGTCCACCGCCATCTCCGGCACGCAGCCGAACTTGCGCGAGAGCGGCCACTCGGCGCCGGCCCCGTCGCAGAGGATGCGGCAGAACACCTGCACGTCCGACGCCGCGACACCGGCCGCCTCCGAAGCGCGGGCGATCTTCTCGACCTCGGCCTGGCAATCGACGGCGAAGAGACGCACGCCGAGCTTGAGCGCGCGGGTGATGCAGCGCTCCTTCTTGATCGTGTTGCCGAAGGAGACGCGGTCGGCGCTGGCGCCGGCCGCGAGGGCCATCTCGACCTCGACCACGGAGGCCGTGTCGAAGCAGGAGCCCATCTCGGCGAGGAGACGCAGCACCTCCGGCGCCGGGTTCGCCTTCACGGCGTAGAATACGCGGGTGTCGGGCAGCGCGCGACTGAACGCCGTGTAGTTGTCGCGCACGACCTCGAGGTCGAGCACCATCACGGGGCCCTCGTCCTGGCCCATGTCGCGGCGCGCGCGCAGGAAATCGCGGATACGATCGGTCATGGTCGTTCCAACCCACAGGTTCGCGAGCGCCCTCACGCGGGGCGCGCTGTCGAATGTCTGGACGACGTGAGCCGTCCGGCGTCTGGGGGCGCTGCGACGCGTCGCGCGGCGTGCTTTGGAGACACGACGTCGAACGCGGGCGCGAGAGCACCCGGAAGCTGCCTTGGATTGGAAGGGATGACCCCACCGCACGCCGGGCAAAGAGAAACAAGCCTCTTCGGTGCCGGCCTTTGGAGGGCCGACGAGACCAAAAAAGCCCGTTCGTCGTTGCTTTAAGCTGCGTCCCCCGTGGAGAGCGGGGTTCGCCGGTTTCGCCTCCGGCTGCCGGTTGTTGTCGGGGTCCGGTGTCGCCACCTGGATGCCGGCCGGGGGGAATCCACCCCTTCGACCATCGATCCTTTAAGACCCCTGGCGGCTGTCCGGCAGTTGGCCGGATGCCCACCAACCGACACGCGGCCACAGGCACGTGCGAAATTGGGCAAGGCGCATATACGGTCAGGGTGTTCCGGCTACAAGGGAAAATGGCATCTTTCGGGTCTGCTTTCCCCACAGCCCACCGGGATGTTGCAGAAACGCCGCGCCGGCCCGGCGCCGGCCACCGATCTCCCCTTCCCAAGGCGCGGCGGACGCGCCATCAAGCGCACGGTTTCTCTCGTGGTCGGACCGGGTCGCAGCCTCATGACAGAACTCAACCGGCGCGCCGTGGTGCAGGGACTGGCGAGCGCCGCGCTCGTGGCGGGCTCGGCGGAGGCGCCCGCGCGGGCGCAGGAGGGGCGGCCGACCACGCCGTTCGGCTTTCCGGACGTGGAGCGCCGGGCGCAGGACCTCGCGAAGCTGCCCTACGACGCCCGGGTGCCGGCGCTGCCCGCCCCGATCGCCAAGCTCGATTACGACGCCTGGCGGGACATCCGCTTCAAGCCCGACAAGGCGTTCCTGGGCGAGGGAAGCCCGTTCCGGCTCCAGCTCTTCCATCTCGGCTTCCTCTACACGCGGCCCGTGACGGTGAACCTCGTGCGGGGCGGGGTGGCGACACCGATCCCGTACCAGTCGAGCCTCTACGACATGGGGCGGACGAAGCTCGACCGGGCGCTGCCCGTCGATCTCGGCTTCGCGGGCCTGCGCATCCACGCGCCGCTCAACAAGCCGAACCTCCTCGACGAACTCATCGTCTTCCTCGGCGCCAGCTACTACCGCTTCCTCGGGCGCGACCAGCTCTACGGACTCTCGGCCCGCGGCCTCGCGGTGAACGTCGAGGGCACGGCCGGCCCGGAGGAATTTCCGGTGTTCCGCGAGTTCTGGGTCGTCGCGCCGGAGACGCATGCCGATGCCCTGGTGATCCACGCGCTCCTCGACGGTCCCTCGCTCACCGGCGCTTTCCGTTTCACCGTGGCACCGGGCGACGAGACCAGCGTCGCGGTGACGGCGACCCTGGTTCCTCGCGTTGACCTCGCCACCGTGGGACTCGCGCCCCTGACCTCGATGTTCTTCATCGGCGAGAACGACCGCCGGCACACGGACGATTACCGCCCGGAGCTCCATGATTCCGACGGCCTCCAGATCGCGGCCGGCAGCGGCGAGTGGCTCTGGCGCCCCCTCGACAATCCGCGCGACCGCCGCATCTCGACCTTCGGCGACCGCGATCCGAAGGGGTTCGGGCTGATGCAGCGCGACCGCCGCTTCGAGAGCTATCAGGACCTGGAGGCGTCCTACGACCGGCGCCCCGGCTACTTCGTCGAGCCCGAGGGCGCCTGGGGCGAGGGCGCGGTGATGCTGATGGAACTGCCCACCGATACGGAGGTGAACGACAACATCGTCGCCTGCTGGCGCCCGGCGCAGGCCTATCCGGCGGGCATTCCGGTCCGTCTCGCCTACCGTGTCCGGGCGATCGGCGACGCGCCGCTCCATCCCGGCGCGCGGGTCGTCAACACCTTCGGCGTGGCGCCCGTGGCGAGCGGGACCGCCAAGGGCGCGGAGGCGAAGGCCGGTCTCACGCGACGCTTCCTCGTGGATTTCGCCGGGGGCGACCTCGCCTATTACCTGCCCGCCCCCGACACGGTGGAGGTGGTGGCCGGAACCTCCGCCGGCCGGATCACCGCTACCTCGATCGCGCCGAACCCGCACGACAAGGGGTTTCGCGCGGCCATCGACGTGACCCTGGACGCGACCGGTCAATCCGCCGACCTGCGGGTGTTCCTGCGGGCGGGGGGCCGCGCCCTCTCGGAGACCTGGGTCTATTCCTGGACCGCCCCGTGAGCGCGGCCTCGCAGAAGGACGAAACCGCGCCGGCCGTGACCCTGCGCCCGGCGACCCCGGCCGATCTCGACGCCCTCGTGGCCCTCGAACACGCCGCCTTCGTCGGCGACCGGGCCGAGCGGCGCGCGATCCGGCACGCCATCCGCTCGCCCAGCATGACGGTCCTCGTCGCCGTCACCGACGATGCGGCGGGGCGGGACACCCTGGTCGGGGCCGCGACCCTGGAGCGGCGGCGCGGCAGCCGCAACGCGCGCCTCTCCTCCATCGCGGTCTCGCCCGTTCGGTCGGGCCTGGGGCTCGGAAGCCTGATCCTCGACGGGGCCGAGGCCGACGCACGGACGCATGGCTGCACCCACCTGCGCCTCGAGGTACGGGCCGATAACGGCGCCGGCATCCGCCTCTACGAGCGGCGCGGCTACAATCGCTTCGCGGTCATCCCGGACTATTACGAGGACGGGATGGAGGCCTGGCGCTACGCCAAGGCGCTCTGAACGCGAACGACCCGCCCCGGTGGAACCGGAACGGGTCGCCGCAAGCCTGAAAGCCGGCGTCGGATCAATCGCAGGTTTCTTTGGTGACCGTCTTGCGGTCGCCGACGTCGTTCTCCTTCGTCACGGTCTTCGACGAACAGCCATCATTGGTTTCGCGACGCTCGACCGTGCGGGTCTCGGTGGAGGGCCGGTCGACAACGACGGTGTCGGGCGCATCGCGGCGGATGACCGTGGTTTCGGCCTGAACGGCGGTGGCGCCGAACAGAGTCGCCAAGGTGAATGCGGCGATGATGGAACTGCGCATGAAGATCTCCCGCGTTGGAAAGCTGCGGTTCCAACGGGGAGAATCGAGAAAGCGTTCCACCTCGATCCGGCGGCCCGAGCGAGACCTGCCCGGGACTTGGTTGCAGGCGCTGTCAGCCCTCGATGCGCGAGAAATCCGCGACTTCGCGCGTCGCCGCCCGCAGGGCGTTGAGGAGGGCGAGGCGGTTTGTCCGAAGCGCCGGCTCGTCGGCATTCACCGTCACCCGCTCGAAGAAGGCGTCCACCGGCGCCCGCAGGGTCGAGAGCGCCTGCATGGCCCCGGCGAAATCCTCCGCCGCGACGGCCGCCGAGGCCTTGTCGCGCGCGGCTTCCAAGGCCTCGGCCAAGGCCCGCTCCTCCGGTTCGCCCCGCGCGGCGAGCGCCGCATCCGGCGCGGCCTCGTACACACGGCCGTCCTTCTTCTCCTCGATCCGGAGGATGTTGGCGGCGCGCTTGTAACCGGCGAGGAGGTTCTTCCCGTCGTCGGTCTCCAGGAACCGGCCCAGCGCCTCGACGCGGCGCACCACCATCAGAAGGTCGTCCTGGCCGGGCAGCGCGAAGACGGCGTCGATGAGATCGTGCCGGGCGCCCTTGTCGCGGAGATAGACTTTCAGGCGGTCGGCGAAGAAGGCAAGGAGGCTCGAAGCTTCCGGATCGACCTCGTTCGCAGACGTGTCGTTCTTCGTCGCGTCGCCGTAGTTCCGCAGGCCGTCCGCCGCCGCCTGGTATCCGTCGCGCAGCAGGGACATCTTGACGGTGTTTTCGATGAGCAGGCGGATCACGCCCAGGGCCGCACGCCGAAGCGCGTAAGGGTCCTTGCTGCCGGTCGGCTTCTCGTCGATGGACCAGAATCCGACCAGGGTGTCGAACTTGTCGGCCAGCGCGACGGCCACGGCCACCGGATCGGTGGGAACCCGATCGGAGGGACCGACCGGTTTGTAGTGGTCTTCCACCGCCGCCGCGACGCTGTCGGGTTCCCGTTGGAGCGCCGCATACTTGCGCCCCATCAGCCCCTGGAGCTCGGGAAACTCGCCGACCATCTCGGTGACGAGATCGGCCTTGGCGAGCGTCGCCGCGCGCTCGGCGAGGTCCGGGTCGGCCCCGACGAGCGGCGCGAGTTCGCGGGCCAGCGCCGCGATGCGCTCGACCCGCGCGCCCTGCGTCCCCAGCTTCTCGTGGAACACGATCGCATCGAGTTTCGGCAGCCGGTCTTCCAGTCGGATCGCCTTGTCGGTCTCCCAGAAGAACTTCGCGTCCGACAACCGCGCCCGCACCACGCGCTCGTTGCCGGCCGTGATGGCGAGGCCGCCGTCGCTGGCGACGAGGTTCGAGGTCAGGATGAAGGCCGGCGCGAGGGTGTCGGTGCCGGGTGCGCGCAGCACGAAGCACTTCTGGTTGGCCCGGATGGTGGCGCGGATCGCCTCCGCCGGGATGTCGAGGAAGGCCGCGTCGAAGGAGCCGAGCAGCACCACGGGCCATTCCACCAGACCGGCGACCTCCTCCAACAGACCCTCGTCCTCCACGAGTTCGAGGCCGCGCGCGAAGGCGAGGTCGCGGGCATCGTGCAGGATGATGTCTTTCCGCCGCTCCACGTCGAGCACGACCTTCGCGCGCTCCAGGGCCTGCACGTAATCGTCGAAGCGCCGGACCTCGATGGCCTCGGGCGCCAGGAAGCGGTGGCCGTAGGTGGTGGTCCCGGCCACGATCCCGTCGATCTCGAACGGGACCACGTCCGGCGTCTCCGTCTCGGGGCCGAAGGTCGCCACGATGGATTGCAGCGGGCGCACCCAGCGCAGGGCGCCCGGCTGCGCCGAGGCCTTGCCCCAGCGCATGGATTTCGGCCACGGGAAAGCGCGGATGATCTGGGGCAGGATCTCGGCCAGAACGTCGAGGGTCTCGCGGCCCGGCCGCTCGATCACCGCGACGTAGAATTCGCCCTTCTTGGGGTCCGTGACGATGGTCGCCTGATCGAGGCTCGCGAGTCCGGCACTCTTCAGGAAGCCCTGGACCGCGCCCTCCGGCGCCCCGACGCGGGGCCCTTTTCGCTCCTCGCGCAC
Organism: Methylobacterium sp. J-068; assembly: GCF_022829445.1. Classification (GTDB taxonomy): domain Bacteria; phylum Pseudomonadota; class Alphaproteobacteria; order Rhizobiales; family Beijerinckiaceae; genus Methylobacterium. The sequence goes on from NZ_JAKSXY010000083.1 coordinate 74,168, forward strand.
GTCCTGTCCGCGCGGCGGCAGCCCGGCCACGTGCAGCGCCAGCCGGCGCGGCGTCGCGAAAGCCTTGGCGCCCTCGTAGAGGAAGCCCCGCTCCACCAGGGCGTCGGTGACGAGCTTCCTGAGATCGTCCGCCGCGCGCCGCTGCATGCGGGCGGGAATCTCTTCGGAGCGCAGTTCGAGGAGGAGGTCGGGCATGGGGCGGCGTCCGGAATAGAGTGCGTTCGGGTCAGCAGGGCGCGGTCGGCGGCGGGGGCGATCAGGCTGCCCCGCCACCCGCCGTGCGCAGGTACGCCGCCCCGCACGCCTTCGCGAGTTCGCGCACCCGCAGGATGTAGCTCTGGCGCTCGGTCACCGAGATGACGCCGCGCGCATCGAGCAGGTTGAAGACGTGGCTCGCCTTGATGCACTGGTCATAGGCGGGCTGGGCCATCCGGTGGCGCTCCGTCTCGGAGGCGGGCGCCCCGGCGTCGAGATAGGTCCGGCAGGCCTTCTCGGCATCGGTGAATTGGCGAAACAGCATCGCCGTGTCGGCGGCCTCGAAATTATGGCGCGAGTATTCCTGCTCGGACTGGAGGAAGACGTCGCCGTAGGAGACGCGGTCCGCGCCCTCGCCGCCGTTGAAGTTGAGGTCGTAGACGTTCTCGACGCCCTGGACGTACATCGCCAGCCGCTCGAGCCCGTAGGTGAGTTCGCCCGCCACGGGCGCGCACTCGAAGCCCGCCACCTGCTGGAAGTAGGTGAACTGGCTCACCTCCATGCCGTCGCACCAGCATTCCCAGCCGAGGCCCCAGGCGCCGAGAGTCGGGCTCTCCCAATCGTCCTCAACGAAGCGGATGTCGTGCAGCTTGAGGTCGACGCCGATGGCATCGAGGGAAGCGAGGTAGAGTTCCTGCAGGTTCGGCGGGTTCGGCTTCAGGATGACCTGGAACTGGTAATAGTGCTGGAGCCGGTTCGGGTTCTCGCCGTAACGCCCGTCCTTGGGGCGGCGCGAGGGCTGCACGTAGGCGGCCTTCCAGGGCTTCGGCCCGAGCGCCCGCAGGGTCGTGGCCGGGTGGAAGGTGCCGGCGCCGACTTCCATGTCGTAGGGCTGAAGGATGACGCAGCCCTGCGCGGCCCAGAACCGCTGCAGCGTCAGGATCAGCCCCTGGAATGAGGTCTTGGGCGCAAGATCGGCGGCGCTCGACAGGGGGCTGGCGCTCGACATGGGGCTTCCGGTCCGTGAAGGGGCGGCCAGCGTTTAAGAGGCCCGCCGGGGGTGTCAAGCGAGCGGGGTGCGCCGCGCGCGTGCGGTGCGACACACAATTTCGCCACGATTGCGCTTAGCCGTGGAACGGTCTCGCTTGCCGCCAAGTTTACTGGACAATCAAGGGGTTTTCGCCGTCACCCGCGACGGTCGATCATTTGGAACCACGGGCCATGCGCTCTTCCTTCACAGTCTTCGCCGCCCTCGTTGCTGCATCCCTCGTCGCGACGCCGCTCGTCATCAGTGCCTCGAACGCCCTCGCCACGCCCGATCACTCGGAGGTGGTGGCGATGCCGGAAGCCGTGACGCCGATCGAGGTCGGGGCCGTGCCCGCGCCCGCCCAGGCCGAGCCCTGCATCCGCAAGGTTCGGGTGGTCTATGCGGGCTATGCCGGGGATACCTGCCGCCGCTGAGTCCTCACAAGCCGTAGCGGGCGAAGGCGGCGCGGTCCTCGATCGCCGCCAGGACTTCGCCCGCGACGCCGGACGCGGTGCCACCCGGCCCGGCCCGCCGCAGCAGGCGCGCCACGAGCGAGCCCTTCTTCTCGGCGACCAGCACGAGTTCGACCTTGTCGCCGAAGCGGCTCCGGAGGGTGGAGCGTGCGTCGCCCAGCGCGTCCACGAGGCCGAGCGGCACCGCCTGCCGGCCGGTCCAGACCGCGCCCGTGAACAGGTTCTCGCCGTTCGGCGCCAGTTTCGGGCGCCGGCCGCTGACGAGGGACGTGAACAGGGCCTGCACGTCCGCCTGAATCACCTTGAGCCGCGCCACGTCCGCCGGATCCTCGGGGCGGAACGGGTCGAGCATCCCCTTGGCCTCGCCCTGCGTATGCACCCGCCGCTCGACGCCGATGCGCTCGATCAGGCGATCGAAGCCGAAGCCCGCCGACACCACGCCGATCGATCCGACCAGGGACATCGGGTCGGCGATGATCTCGTCGGCCGCGCAGGCGATCATGTAGCCGCCGGACGCCGCCACATCCTCCACGAAGGCCAGGACAGGCAGGTTCTTCTCCGCCGCGAGCGCCCGGATGCGCGTGTGGATGAGGTGGGACTGCGCCGGCGACCCACCCGGCGAGTTGATGATTAGCGCGACCGCCGCGATGTCCGGCATGGTGAAGGCCCGCTCCAGGCTCCCCGCCAAACCCGAGATCGAGAGCCCGGCACGGAACGGCGAGACCGCGCCGATGACGCCGTCGAGACGGAGCACCGCCACGCGCGGGGTCTTGGCACGCCAGCGTCGCGGCAGCAGCGCACGGAGCGGCGCGGGGAGGGAGAGGGGCATGGGATCTCGTTCGGGAAGGCGATCGCGGCAAGCGGATCGCGGGGAAGGGGGTCGACCGGTCGTGAGTGCGGAGGTGAAGTGGGGTGGAGCGAACCATTTCGCCAGCTTCGCCGTTGCTGAGCAGGCCGCCGCGCCGAGGCGGCCCCCGGCGCCCGGCCGGGCGTTCACACATCGATAGGGGAGGCGGACCGACATGCGCGTCTTACGTTGGATGATCATCGCTCTGGGCATCGTGGGCGGTGCGGTGGGGCTCGGGACGGCGGGCCAGGCCGCGCCGCTCCCGGTCGCGGCCCTCGAGGCCGTCGGACAGACCCCGCTCGTCGCCCAGGCTCGCTGGCATCATCGTCGTCACTGGCACCGGCGCCACTGGCACCATCACCGGCACTGGCATCACCGTCGCCACTGGCATCGACGGCACCATTGGCACCATCGCCATCACTGGCGCCGCCACTACGGCTGGGGCCACCGGCACCATCACTGGGGGCACCGCCACCACGGCTGGCACCGGCCCTATCGCGTCCGCACGTTCTACTGAGCGAACTACTGAGCGAACCGGCGCCACGACTCCACGCTGCGAGGAACGGCCCGTGGGCCGTTCCTCCGGCACCCACGCGTCATGATTCTCCGATCCAGGCCCGCCCCGCGTTCAGCGCCTGGACATGAGGCGTGAACCGACCGGTCGCGTCGTGCAGGACCAGGGCCGGCAGGAGATTGAGGGGCGCGCGGCTGCCCTTCACCGCCGTGATCAGGACGCGAATCGCCGCCGCATCCGCCTTCGCATGGACCGGCCGAACAGAAATCCCGCCGAACCGTCCGGCCAGGGCGTCGAGACAGGCGGGGAGGGCGTCCGCGCGATGGATCAGCCCGATTCGGCCGCCGGGACGCAGGATGTCGACGCAGGTGCGCAGCCAAGCCTCGAGGCCCCCCTCCACGAAGCCGTGAGCCCGCGCCTTCCCGGCGATGGGAGAGGCCCGGTAGCGCCGCTCCTCGAAGAAGGGCGGATTGGTCAGAACGATGTCGGCGAGGTTCGGAACGAGTCCGGCATCCCGGCGCGCGGCACCGGGCGCGAGGACGTCCGCCGTCAGGACGAGGGTCCGGGACCCCAGCCCGTTCAGGTCGGCGTTGCGGCGAGCGCAGGCGGCGAGGTCGGGATCGCGCTCCACCAGGATCACCCGGGCCCCGGGCGCGCGCCGTGCCACCGCCAGACCCACCGCCCCCGTACTGGCGCCGATATCGCAGATCACCGCATCGTCCGGCGGCGCCAGGAGGCTTCCCAGCAGGACCGCGTCCGTTCCGGCGCGATGGGCACCGCGCCCCGGTTGAAACAGCCGGAGGGCGCCCCCGAGCCAGAGTTTCGGCTCCGCGTCCGGGGCCATGTCAGGCATCCCGCAATTCCGCCGCGAGCCCGGCATCCTTCAACAGGCGGCGCGCCTGGGAGGCGTGGTCGCGGGGGACCAGGATGCGCCGGGCGAAGGCGCCGATCGAGCCTTCGAGCAGGCTCATGTGCTGGTCCGCCACCAGGACGGGAATGTCCGCCCCGTCCAGGAGCGACTGCGCGAAGCCGATGAGGACGAGGTCGTTGCTGCGGATCAACTCGGTCATGGATCGCCTGTCTCGCCTCCCGCGCTCGCCCCCCCGGTCGGCAGGGCCGAACCGGCGCTCCGCGTATACCTTGCGGCATGCTGCGTGTTGCAGCGCCAACGGGCGCATGCGATGGGGTGCCGCAGAGTATAGGGTCGTGTGAGGCGCCGCGAGGCGTTCGGATTTGGAGGCCGCGCGGTTTTGGGCGTCGTAGTTCCGATCGATGAGAGCAGCCCCGATCCGGAGGCGAGCCTGGCCGACCTGGTCGCCTTGGTCTCCGGCGGCATGGAGCGTGTCAACGCCACGATCCTGTCCCGCACCGGGTCCGAGGTCCAGATGATCCCGGAGGTGGCCAACCACCTCATCTCCTCGGGCGGCAAGCGCCTGCGGCCGATCCTGACGCTCGCCACCGCGGACCTCTGCGACTACACCGGCGACGGCGCCGTGAAGCTCGCCGCCAGCGTCGAGTTCATGCACACCGCGACCCTCCTGCACGACGACGTCGTGGACGAGAGCGACATGCGGCGCGGCAAGGTCGCGGCCCGCATCAAGTGGGGCAACGAGGCGAGCGTGCTGGTGGGCGATTTCCTGCTCGGCCAAGCCTTCCGCATGATGGTCGAGGTCGGCTCCCTGAAGGCCCTCGACATCCTCTCGGCCGCCGCCACCATCATCGCCGAGGGCGAGGTGATGCAGCTCACCGCCGCGAAGAACACCGAGACCAGCGAGGACGAGTACCTCGCGGTCATCAGCGCCAAGACGGCGGAGCTGTTCGCCGCCGCCTGCGAGGTCGGCCCGGTGCTCGCGGCGCGGGCGGACGCCGAGCGGGCCGCCTGTCGCGCCTACGGCATGAATCTCGGCATCGCGTTCCAGCTCATCGACGACGTGCTCGATTACGGCGGCACCAGCGACAGCCTGGGCAAGAATGTCGGCGACGATTTCCGCGAGGGCAAGATCACCCTGCCGATCGTGCTCGCGGTCCGGCGCGCCAGCGAGACCGAGCGCGGCTTCTGGAAGCGGACCCTGGAACAGGGCGACGTGACCGGGGACGACCTCGAGACCGCCCGCGCCATCCTGCGGCGCCACGGTGCCCTGGAGGAGACGATGGCGCGCGCGCGCCTCTATGGCGACCGGGCCCGCGCGGCCCTGGCGCCGTTTCCGCCGAGCCCGATGAAGCAGGCGCTTCTGCAGGTCGTCGACTTCTGCATCGCGCGGGCGCACTGAGCGCCCGGCGTTTCCCGCAGGCTCAGGCCGCGATCTGCCGATGTTTCGGAGCGTCGGGTGGCGTCGCCGCGTCCGCCATGGCGCCGCCGTCTGGAGCGGCATCCGGCGGAGCGATCACGAGATTGCCCGCGCCATCCGTCCAATCCTCGAGAAGCCCGTCGGTGGTGATCTTGTCCATCGGCTTCCCGAACAGGTAGCCCTGACCGTAGGTGCAGCCCTGATCCGCGAGCCAGTCGACGCTGGACGCGGATTCGATGCCCTCGGCGGTGGTGACGAGGCCGAGGCTCGAGCCGAGGGCGATGATCGCATCCACCAGCTTGGCGCGATCCGAACTCAGCGGAATCGACGTGATGTAGCTGCGATCGATCTTCAGCTTGTCGAATTGCAACTCACGCAGGTGATAGAGGCTCGAATAGCCCGTCCCGAAATCGTCCAGCGCGATGCGGATTCCGAAATTCTGCAACGACTTGAGCGCCACGCGGGCCGCCTCCAGGTCGTTCACGAGAGCCGTCTCGGTGATCTCGATCTCCAAGCGGCCCGGCTTGAACCCGGTCTCGGTAAGAATCGCCAGGATGCGCTCGGGCAGGTGGCGATCCTGGAGCTGCAGCGGCGAGATGTTGATCGCCAGTTGCAGGTGGGGCGGCCAGGAGCGCGCATCGGTGCAGGCCTGCCGCATCAGCGACCAGGTGAGGTCGGCGATCTGGCCCGTATCCTCCGCCAGCGTGATGAAGGCATCGGGGCCGAGCAGGCCTTTGCGTGGATGATGCCAGCGGGCAAGCACCTCGAAGCCGATCAGTCCGCGGTCCGGCAACGCGACCACCGGCTGATAGAAGGGCCTGATTTCTCCGCGCTCGATCCCGACCCGCAACTCGCCTTCGAGTTGGGCCCGCACCTTCAGGGCATGCCCCATATCCAGGTGGAAGAACCGGAACGTGCCGCGTCCGTCGCGCTTGCCTTGATACATGGCGACGTCGGCCGCGTGCAGGAGCGCGTCCGCGGTCCGGCTCTCTTGCGTGGCCACGGCGATTCCCACGGTCGCGCCGATTTCGAGGCGGCTCTCGGCCCAGGTGATGGGCTGGGCGAGCGATTTGACGATTTCCCGCGCGAGGCGCGCGAGGCTGTCCGCACCCTCACCCGCCTCCGTCAGAATCGCGAATTCGTCGCCGCCCAGGCGCGCCACGAGGCTGTCGGCCGACACGAGTCGGCGCAGCCGGTCGGCCACGACGCACAGGACCGCATCTCCCGCCGCGTGGCCGTGAACGTCGTTGATCGGCTTGAAGCGGTCGAGATCCACCTGGAGCACCGCCAGGGCAGGCACGCCCGACGCCGCGTCCAGGCGCGCCGCCAGCGTCTCGCGGAACAGACGCCGATTGGCGAGCCCGGTCATCGCGTCGTGGCGCGCGATGCTCTCGGCTTGCGCCTCCGCGCCGTCCCGCTCCTGCATCGCCCTGCGCAACTTGAACGACTTGCGCACCGCCGCGGCGATCAGGCCGAGGCACATGCAGAGCCCCAGCATCAGCATGTCCTGCAGATTGTGGCTCCGCGTGGCGTCGAGCAGGACCGCGAACACCCCGAGTTGCGTGCCCACGATCCAGACGCAGGTGCCGATCATCATGAGGCAGAGGATTTCGCGTAGCTCACCCTCTCCCCAGGACGGGTGCTTCTGGTCGGGCATCAGGCGCTCCTCTACCGGGCGACAATGCTCGGATAGACCTTGCGCGACCGTAAACGTCCGAGGACGATTCCGGAGCTGGACCTGATCCATCATCGAATCCGAAGACAAAGCCCGGTCTCGACTCGTGCCCTATGCTGTCGGATCGAGGACCGTCTTCCGAAACCGGCCCGGTGCCCCTCGGCGGCGATACAGTATCGATCTCGCGGGACGAGGGGGGCTTGCCGACGCCCGGCCCTCAGCGCAGCAGCGCCGACCGAACCCACCATCCCGGATGCGCGGCCCCGAGGTGGCGCGCCGCCCGCGCGGCCTGCGAGCGGGTGCCGAACAGGCCGAACACGGTCGCGCCCGAGCCCGACATGCGCGCGATCCGGCACCCCGGTTCGTGGCGCAGGGCAGCGAGCGCATCCGCGATGATCGGAGCGACCTGAAGCGCCGGCGCTTCGAGGTCGTTGCGCGTCGGCAGAAGCACGCGCATCAGCGCCTCCGCATCCGACGCGGCGGCGACGATCGGGTGCGGCGCGACGGTGTGGCGCTGGCCGATGGCGAGGCCGAGCGCACGGAAGACCGGCGCCGTCTCGACCGGGACACCGGGATTGATCAGCACGGCGGCCAGCGGCGCGAGTCCGAGCGTCGGACCGATGCTTTCGCCCGCGCCCAGCATCATCCGCGCGCGCGGGTCGAGGCAGACGGGAACGTCGGCTCCGGTGGCGCGGGCCGCCGCCAACAGAGCCGGGTCTTCGGGCGCGATGGCGTTGAGACGGGCGAGGAGCCGCAGGGCGGCGGCCGCGTCGGACGAGCCACCACCGATCCCGGCGGCCACGGGCAGGCGCTTCACGAGGTGGAAGGCGCCCTGCGCGAGGCCGGGCCGGAGGCGGGCGAGATGGCGCGCGGCGCGGATGACGAGGTTGTCGTCGAGGGGACCGGCCGGACCGGCGGTCGGCCCGGAGACCGTCAGGCCGAGAGTAGGGCCGGGCTCCAGGGTCAGGGTGTCACCGGACCCCGTGAAGACCACGAGACTTTCGAGTTCGTGATAGCCGTCCCCGGCGCGGCGGCCGAGAACGTGGAGGGTCAGGTTGATCTTCGCCGGAGCGCGGGTGACGAGGAGGGACACGGAGTCTCGGGGCTGTCGGTGGGGCGGTTGCGCGGCCGGTCTGGCCTCGCAACGCGCACCGCGTCAAGGTTCTGCGATCAGCCGCCGCTCTTCTTGTCGGCCGCGCCCGGGGGCTCACTCGGGGCGGGCGCCCCTTTCGGGAGTTCCGGGTTTGCCTTGCCCTCGGGTGGGTTCTCGGCGGTGGCCGCCGGCTTGTCGAGTTCGGGCAGGCCGTCCTTCAGCTTGACGTTGATCTTTTCCAGATCGTCCGGCTCGGGGTTCAGGTCCTTGGCGTGCTGCCACTGGAACTTGCCCTCGAGGCGACGGCCGGCGCGCCAATAGGCATCGCCGAGGTGGTCGTTGATCGTCGGATCGCCGGGCTTCAGCTCGATCGCCTTTTCCAGTTCGCGCACGGCATCGTCCCAGCGGCCGAGGCGGAAATAGGCCCAGCCGAGGCTGTCGATGATCATGCCGTCGCGCGGCGCGGCATCGACGGCCTGCTTCAGCATCGTGAAGGCCTCGTCGATGTTCATGTTCTGGTCGACCCAGGAATAGGCGAGGTAGTTCAGCACCTGTGCGCGGGCGCCGGGCTGGCTCGCGGGCACGAGTTCCAGCGCCTTCTTCAGGTCGGCCTCGGCCTTGGGCCATTGCTTGGCCCGCTCGTAGGCGGTGCCGCGGAAGTAGAACGTCGTCCAGTAATTCGAGGCCGGGCGGTCACCGATCAGCGCGATGGCGCGGCTGTAGGTCTCGGCCGCCTCCTCGTATTTCTTGCGCGAGCGCTGGACGTTGCCGAGCGCCGAGATGACGTCGATGTCGTCGGGATGCGCCTTCATGGCGGCGTCGAGATGGGCGATGGCCTCGTCGCCCTTGCCCATCTGCTCCAGGTTCAGCCCGATCTGGACGTCGGCATTGAGGCGCAACGGAGAGCTGGTCGGGATCTGCGCGTAGGCCTCGTTGGCGCGGTCCGTCTGCTTCATCCGGTCGAGGATGTCGGCGAGCGTCAGGCGCGCGAGCGCATGCTCGGGCGCGAGGTAGAGGGCGAGCCGCAGGTAGACCACCGCCGGCAGCTCGTCCCCTTGCGTCGAACCGGCCGCGCCGAGCCCGTACAGCACCTCGCCGGCCCCCTCCTGCGCCGAGTTGACGAGGCGGGCGAGGGGCTTGCCTTCCTTCAGCTTGGTCAGGGCGTCGCGCACGATGGGGTGGCGCGGCAGCAGCTTGTCGAACTCGGTATAGGCCTGGATCGCGAGGTCGGTCCGGCCGGCCTGGGCCTCGAAGCGCGCGTAGGCGTCGACGATGCGCAGGGTGTTGCGGTCGGAATCGTAGGCCGCCTTGAGGCGGCGCTCGGCCTCGGCCTGATCGCCCACCAGGCTGGCGATCAGCCCGGCATGGAAATCGCGGAAGGTGTTGTAGTAGCGTTCGCCCTTGAGCTTGTTGATCGTGTCCAGCGCCCGCTTGCCGTCATTGGCTCCGGCGAAGGCCCAGGCGGTCAGCAGCGTGCCCGTGAGGTCGGCGGCCGCGCCCCGGCCGCTGCGGGCGAAGTTCTGGCGCGCCTGCGCGAACTGGCCGGCCTTGATCTGGCGCACGCCGAGGGCGAGCTGGGCGAGGCCGTTCGAGCCGTCGCGACTGGTCAGGCGCTCGGCGGCCCGGAAGGCGTCGGGCAGGGCACCGTCGGCGAGCAGCGAGACGAAGGCGCGCTCCAGCAGTTCGGCGTTGCGCGGGTCGGCCTTCACGGCCTCGCGGTAGAAGCTCGCCGCCGCCGCCGTGTCCTTCGAGGCACCGGCGATGTAGGCGGAGAGGAAGTTGCCTTCGAGGGATTCGGCGGGCTCGTATTCCGAGACCGGCGCCGATTCGCGAGGCTGCGCCGCGCGGGCGGACTGAGCGGACAGGGAGGCCGCGAGGCAGAGAGTGAGGGCCGAGACGGTCCGGCGGCCGATCCGAGACATCTTGACGTTTCCGTTCATGGGCACCGATCACGGCTCCTGCGCACCGGCCGACGACGCGGCCGGACTCGTTCGGGGCGGGACACTGGACTCTTCGCACCATCCTCGCAAGGCATAAGGATGGCGGCGCGCGGAGGCGCCGTCCCGTCACGGTCCGGGGCTCCCGAGACCGTGACGGGGAGGGGGCGGACCGGCGCGTGGACCCCGGCCGCCCCGGTCGCGTCACATGTTCGGGTAGTTCGGCCCGCCCGGTCCCTCGGGGGTCTCCCAGTTGATGTTCTGGTTCGGGTCCTTGATGTCGCACGTCTTGCAGTGGACGCAGTTCTGGGCGTTGATCTGGTAGCGGACGCCGTCGCTGGCGCCGGTATCCGCGACCCATTCGTAGACGCCCGCCGGGCAGTAGCGCGCCGAGGGACCACCGAAGACGTCGTGCTCGGAGGCCTTCTGCAGGTCGAGGTTGCGCACTTTGAGGTGGGCCGGCTGGTCCTCCTCGTGGTTGGTGTTCGAGAGATACACCGAGGAGAGCCGGTCGAAGGTCAGCTTGCCGTCCGGCTTCGGGTAGACGATCGGCTTGACCTCGGAGAGAGGTTTGAGCGTGGCGTGGTCCGGCTTGCCGTGCTTGAGCGTGCCGAAGGGAGAGGCCTCCAGGATCGTGTTCGACCACATGTCGAGGCCGCCGAGACCGACGCCGACCAGCGTGCCGTAGCGCGACCAGAGCGGCTTCACGTTGCGCACGCGCTTGAGGTCCTGCCCGATGGCGCTGGCGCGCCAGCCGTTCTCGTAGCTGCTCAATTCGTCGCCCTGGCGGCCCGATTCGAGGGCCTGCGCGATGGCCTCGGCCGCCTGCATGCCGGAGAGCACCGCGTTGTGCGAGCCCTTGATGCGGGGCACGTTCACGAAGCCGGCGGAATCGCCGACGAGGCAGCCCCCGGGGAAGACGAGCTTCGGCACCGATTGCCAGCCGCCCTCCATGATCGCGCGGGCGCCGTAGCCGATGCGCTTGGCCCCCTCGAAGGTCTCGGCGATCATCGGGTGGGTCTTGAAGCGCTGGAACTCCTCGAACGGCGACAGGGTCGGGTTCTCGTAGTTCAGGTGCGTGACGAAGCCGACCGAGAGCAGGCCGTCGTCGAAATGGTAGAGCCAGGAGCCGCCGCCGGCCTTGTTCGGCAGGGGCCAGCCCATCGTGTGCTGCACGAGGCCCGCCTGGAACCGGTCGGGCGCCAGCTGCCAGAGTTCCTTGACGCCGAGGCCGTATTTCTGGTGGTCGCTGTGGGCGTTGAGCTTGAAGCGGTCGATCAGCGTCTTGGTCAGCGAGCCGCGCGCGCCCTCGCCGAAGATCGTGTACTTGCCGCGCAGCTCCATGCCGCGCGTGTAGTCGTCGCGCGGCTCGCCGGACTTGCCGATGCCGAGGTCGCCGGTCGCGATGCCGACCACGGTGCCGGCCCCGTCGTAGAGGACTTCCGCCGCCGGGAAGCCCGGATAGATTTCCACGCCGAGTTCCTCGGCCTTCGCACCGAGATATTTGGCGACGTTCGAGAGCGATCCGACGAAGTTGCCGTGGTTCGACATCAGCTTGGGGAAGAACAGGTTCGGCATGGTGACGCCGCTGTTCTTCGTCAGGAACATGAACTCGTCGCGCTCGACGGCCGTCTTCAGGGGACGAGCGTCGTCGTCCCGCCAGCCCGGCAGCAGCCCGTCGAGGCCCGACGGATCGACGACCGCGCCGGACAGGATGTGGGCGCCGACCTCGGAGCCCTTCTCCACCACCACGACGCTGACCTCCGGCGCCAGCTGCTTGAGGCGGATGGCGGCCGCGAGCCCAGCCGGACCGGCGCCCACGATCACCACGTCGAAATCCATCGCCTCGCGTTCGGGCAGCGCCATCCGTCATCCTCCTGTCGCGCGGTCGCACGTTCGGGCGTGCGATCCCATGTCCGGCGATCACTCTCAACCCATTCCAACCTGGGAACGCAAGCGCCGCACCCGCACGGCCCTGCGTAGGGCGACGCTATCGCGCGGGGGAAAAGCCGGTGCGTGGTGCCGCGGGCCGGGTTGTCCACAGCCGCGCGAGGCGCCACATCCCCTCCATGGGCCAGAGCGACGAAAGACAGCGGGATCTGATCGCCAACCTCGACTTCCAGGTCGAGGCCGGTCTCGACCTGTTCCTCGACGAGACCCCGCATGACCGCTTTTCCGAGACCGACGCGCCCGAGCCCGCGCGCGTGGCCTTGGTGCGGGAAAGCGCGGCACCGGGCCGCGACGCCTCGTTCCGGGCCGAACTGCCCCAGCGCGATACGGCCCCGCCGCCCCCGACGCGGACCTTCGGGCAATCGGCTGCGGCCAAGCCCGGCGAGGCCGCCGGCGACGCGCGGGCGCGGGCGCGCGACGTCGGCACCCTGGAGGAACTCGAGGCGCTGCTCGCCGGCTTCGACGGCTGCCCGCTGAAGTTCACCGCCAAGAACCTTGTCTTCGCCGACGGCAATCCGGCCGCGAAGCTGATGTTCATCGGCGAGGCGCCGGGCGCCGACGAGGACCGCATCGGCAAGCCCTTCATGGGCCGCTCGGGCAAGCTCCTCGACCGGATGATGGCGGCGATCGGACTCGACCGCACGAACGCCTACGTCACCAACATCGTCCCCTGGCGCCCGCCCGGCAACCGCAATCCCACCCCGCAGGAGGTCGCGATCTGCAAGCCGTTCATCGAGCGGCAGATCGAGCTCGCCGCGCCCGATCTCATCGTCTGCCTCGGCAGCCCGGCGACGCAGGCCATCACGGGGACCAAGGACGGCATCCTGAAGGCGCGCGGCCGTTTCTTTCCCTATCAGGTTGGGAGCCGCGAGATCCGCGCCCTGGCGACGCTGCACCCGGCCTATCTCCTGCGCCAGCCGCTGCAGAAGCGCCTCGCCTGGCGGGACTTCCGGACCCTGCGCGCCGCCCTCGACGGGAAGGCCTGAGCCCGCTAGGGGCTTGAGCCCAAGCGGAACCGTATTCCGCGCTCCCGAATTACTTCACGCGTCCGTGTGTGACGGCGCGCGTCCGAACAGGGTGTCACGAGATCATGCGCTGGGAAGATTTCCGTTCTTCGGACAACGTCGAGGACCGGCGCGGCGAGGGCGGCGGCGGCGGCGGGTTCGGCTTCCCGGGCGGCGGCGCCGGCGGCCTCGGCATCGGCACCATCGTGATCCTGTGCATCATCGGCTGGGTCACGGGCATCAACCCCGCGATCCTGATCGGCGGGGCCGAGCAGATGTCGGGCGGCGGGCGTCCGCGCCAGGAACAGGCCGATCCGCAGACGCAGGCCCAGCGCAAGACCAAGCCCACCGACGACAGCGGGCGCTTCGCCGCCGCGATCCTCGGCAACACCGAGGACGTCTGGAAGGAGGTCCTGCCGAACCAGACCGGGCGCCAGTACCGTCCGACCACGATGGTGCTCTACAAGGGCGGCACTCGCAGCGGCTGCGGTTCGGCCCAGGCGGCCATGGGGCCGTTCTACTGCCCGCTCGACAAGAAGGTCTATCTCGACACGTCCTTCTTCAAGGAGATGGAGCAGAAGTTCGGCGTGAAGGGTGATTTCGCCTACGCCTACGTCATCGCCCATGAGGTCGGCCACCACGTTCAGGACGAGCTCGGCATCCTCGGCAAGGTCCAGGGTCGCCAGCAGGCCGCGTCGAGCAAGACCGAGGCGAACCAGCTCTCGGTGCGCATCGAGCTGATGGCCGATTGCCTCGCGGGCGTCTGGGCCAAGAACTCGAACGACAAGTACAACGCCCTGGAGCCAGGCGACATCGAGGAGGCCATGCAGGCGGCGAGCGCCATCGGCGACGACAAGCTCCAGAAGCAGTCGCAGGGCTACGCGGTGCCGGATTCCTTCACCCACGGCTCGTCCGAGCAGCGGATGCGCTGGTTCATGACCGGCTATCGCAGCGGGCAGACCAAATCCTGCGACACCTTCCGCGCCGCGCGGAACTGAGGCCACACCCGCCCCGCCCGAAGGTTCATCAGCATGGTCGCGTCCGACAAGACCCGCAGCTTCATCCCGCTGGCGATCGCGGTCCTCACCGTCTCGGATACCCGCACGGCGGAGGACGACCGCTCCGGCGACACCCTGGTCGAGCGCCTCCAGGCCGCCGGACACACACTCGCCGCCCGCGCCATCGTGCCCGACGAGGTCGACGCAGTCCGGGGACGGGTCGAGGCCTGGAGCCGCGACTTGGCCGTCGACGTGGTCATCACCACGGGCGGCACCGGCTTCACCGGTCGCGACGTGACGCCGGAGGCCGTCGAGCCCCTGTTCGAGAAGCGGATGGACGGTTTCTCGGCCGTGTTCCACCGCATCTCCTACGACAAGATCGGCACCTCGACCCTGCAATCCCGCGCCACGGCCGGCGTCGTCAACGCCACCTACGTGTTCGTCCTGCCCGGCTCCCCCGGTGCCTGCCGCGACGCCTGGGACGGCATCCTCGCCGCCCAGCTCGATTACCGGCATCGCCCCTGCAACTTCGTCGAGATCATGCCGCGCCTGGACGAACACCTGCGGCGCGGCGCATCGATATCGGTTTGAGCGCAGGACCCGACCGGGCTCCACGCATACCGGTTGTTCCCTTCGGGATGGCGGGGTCGATATCGGTCAGTCTCATCGAGGTTCGCCGGACGCCGGCCGCCGCGTGGTGACGCGGTTCGGGCTGGGCGGCTGAGCAGGCTCGTTGGCACCGGCCAACTTCTCGGCGAGGGGAGGGAGCCCGATGGCATCGGATCACGCCTGGACAGTGTCGCCCGGCGTGGTCTCACCGTGAGCGGCCAGCTTCTCGCTCGCTTGAATCATCGCGGCGATGTTTCCGTCGATCGTCTCGTTCGCGTCGGGGGGCCCGACATCGATGGTGTCGCTGTCGCGCAGGGGCGGGCGGGCTCACCGGGCCCGGCGCGACCGAGGACGGCAGCCGTCGCACGGGTTCGGGACCGGACAAGGAACCGGCGCAGCAGGTGCGCCGGCCGCCGGGACCACCCGCCGAGCGGGTCCCCGGCGGCGCATGGCCCTACTGGCTACGGCGTCCGAAGGAGACGGCGTAGGCCTGGACGCGTGCATCGATCAGGGGGTCATCGGAGACCTCGATGCCATCGGTCAGCGCGTTCGGCATGAACAGGAGCGCCTTCTCGGCCTCGGCGCTGTCGGGCACGACCTTCGACACCGTGAGGACGCCGAGGTCGACCGTCCTACGGTCATCGGGCCAGGGCTTCGTGGCGTCGTTGGTCGGATCGCCCGGAGCGGCGAGCTGTGCCTGAACGGTGAACCGGGCCGGCTCCTTCGCGATCCGGGGGCCGATCTCCGCCATCAGGTAGTCGGGTCCGCGCTTGGCGGCTTCCTCCGGCGCGAGGAGATCCTCGCCCTGGACCGGCACGAAGCGGAAACGGAACGGCTGGCGCTTGCCGTCCTTGTCGACGAAGACGAAGGCGTTCACGCCGTTGTAGGTTTGCCGCGCCAGGCTCGACGGGGTCTTGGCGGTGCCGCCGGCCGTGGCCGCCGCCGGGTGGGTCGCCGTGAACCGCTCCAGCGCGGTCGGGTGCGCCGCATCCGGACCGCTGGCGGCGACCGCCTGGAGCAGGTCGCGGAACTCCTCGCCGGTGGCGACGGGGAAGTACTTGAGCGCGTTCAGGACGACGTCCATCTCCGAGCCGTCGACGAGCTTGAACTTGAGCGACATCCCGTGTGGATTGGCATTGGCCGCGCCGTCGGGGATCGTCGGCACGCCGGTCGCATCCGAGAACCGGATCGTCACCGGGACGGCCGGACCCTGGAACAGGGAGGCCTTGCTGATCCGTCCGGCCTCGGCCGACGGGGTGAAGCTGCCTTCCGCCACGACGCCCTTGGCGTGGTTGGCGCGCTTGCCGGGATGGGTTCCGAACAGCTTGTTCATGACGTCGATGGTCTGTTCGGCCGTCGTCGCCTCCTCGGCCAGGACCGGCGCGGTGTGCGCGACAGCAAAAGCGACACTGAGGGCGAGGACGTACGGGATGCTCGATGAACGCATGACGATCCTCAAGGCAGCGTCGATGCTGGATGCACCGACCGGCTGAATTCAGAATCGTTCTTACATCACGAAGGGTGACGGCGGACAACGCATAGGTTGCTCGGGCCGACGATCGCGGACCTGCCCGCTTTCCGAAGCGGCGAGACTCCGGGTGAGCCCGCCCAGGCTCGACATGCGCCGTCTCGACTGCCACCTTCGAAGCGTCGCCCGGTGTCGGTTTCCCGACCCTTCCACAATGCCGGCGCCTCATCGGCGGACGAGGACTCGACCGCGTCCTCGATGTCGGTGGTCCGGCGACGCTGGAGCGGTCGATTGCCCGCCGCACGGGCTGGCGGACATATCTCGGTGATCGGCATCCTCACGGGCGTGGCCGGGCCGCTGTCGCTGGTCCCGGCGCTGATCCGCCTCCGGGGCGTGCTGGTCGGCAGCCGCCGGCACCAGATCGACACGGTCCGCGGCATCGAGGCCTGCGGGCTCCGGCCGATCGTCGACAGCCGCTCCCCCCTGGCGGACCTCGTCTCGACATTCCGGCACCAGGAGAGCCGCCGCCACTTCGGCAGGATCTGCATCGAGATCTGATTCTTCGACGCTTTTCTCAGACCGCCCGCAGCAGGGCGAGGGCCGCCACGGTGATCACCACGAAGGTCGCCAGGATTCCGCCCCCGCGACAGGCGAACTGGCGCGGGGAGTTCTTGGGCGCGAACATCCCGAACGGATGCAGCACGCGCGCGACGAGCAGCACGATCAGGAGGCCGCGCACCAGGGTCGGGCCGCCGCCCGCCGCTTCCAGCAGGGCGATGAGGAGGACCGCCAGCGGAACGTACTCGCCGAAATTGCCCTGCGCGCGAATCCGCTTCTCCAGGTTCGCGTTCCCGCCATCCCCATGCAGAACATCCCCGGACAGGCGGCCGGCGACGACCCAACCGGACAGGCCGACATAGAGGAGCGCGAACAGGGCCGCGTAGAAGGCCGTCAGGGCGGGGTAGATCACGGGGTCACTCCGGCAAATGGTTACACGCGCACGAGGGTGGCGCGATGCGAGGTCAGCGGGCGCCTTGCGCCGTCCGGCTCGGGTCATCGGCCGGATCGATGTAGTTCAATCCGAAGGGACCGGTTCCGTTGACCTGGAGTTCCACCGGCTCGCTCGTGGTCCACAAAGCGTGCGGCATGTCCCGCGGCAGATAGACGAAGCCTCCGGCACGCAACGGCTTGCCGGCGGCCTTGTCGAGCGTCGCGCCATGCTGGTGGTGGATGGATCCGGCCAGGATGGTCAGCGTCTCGTCCTGCGCATGCGTGTGCGGCGCGATGAGGGTGTCGGCGGGAAACCTGATGCGCAGCACGAACGGACCCGGTTTGGCCGGATCGCCCGCCACGAGGCTGATCTGCGTGCCCTTCGGCAGGTTCGCCGGTCCGGGTCCGTAGACGACGCTGGCGCCATCCGGAACGGTGACGCCGCCATGTGCCGCGTGATCGCTTCCCTGGGCAGAGGCGACGGTGGCGATGGGCACCGTCATCAGGGCGAGGATCAGGGTTCTGGCGAGCGCGTTCATGATGCCTCCTGAAATCCGGGATCGTCAGGGATGAGGATGGTCGCGCCAGCGACCGATACCGTTCGAGCCGGACGCCGCTGCCCTCGAAAGAGGGTTGCGACGGCACCCGGTCCCGTCGCCCGCCGGATCTCAGCGCCCGGCGCCGGGCTCATGGATCGGGCATCCGTTGAAATGCTGGCGGAACGCGGCCGAATGCTTGTAGGGGGCATTGCGCGCGCGGTTGATGTTGCCGAGGGGCCGATGGGCGGCGAGCCCCGTCCAGACGCTGAAGCGCATCTCCTCGTCGACCGCTTGCACGCGCGCCTCGTCCCAACTGTCCTGCGGCCGGACTGCGATGAGGCCGACGCGCTGGAACGGTGCCTCGTCCTCGCTCCATTCCACCGTCGGGTCCTCCACGGGCTGCCGTTCGGGGTCGCGGCAAAGCTGGACGCGGAACTCCCAGACGCCCTCGATCCCGCGCATCTCGGATTGCACCGTCTCGCGGATCGCGTTGGGATGGCCGGAGGCGTCGATCTCGGTTCCAGTCAGCGCGGTGAGGGCGGGCGCGACGGGGGCGACGGAAAACTTGGCGATGTAGTCGCCGTACCGGAACGGCGTGACGCTGTAATAGGTCTCGCCCAGCGGGTCGACATTGGGCGCGCCGCCGAGGGCCCCGATGGTCGTGCTCTCGATGCCCACCGCGTGCAGCGACTTGTTGATCCCGCGCAGCACCGTCGAGGCCGCGACCTTCAAGCCCTCGGCCCGGTCGGTGGTGCCGGCCAGCAGCTTCAGGCTGCCGAGGAACTTCTCGGCGTTCGGCGCCTGGAAGACCTTGCCGTTGACCAGGATGAAGTTCTGGGTCGTGCCCTCGGCGCCCGGCAGGCGTTCGCCCTCCACGTCGAGCACCTTCAGGGCGAGGCCGCGCGGCAGGGAGACCGCGTCGGGCAGGATGTCGCCGGCATTGGTCGACATCCGCATGTAGACCCGGTGCTCACCGGGCTTGGCGAACAAGCCCTGCGCGAGCTCCGGGGGCAGATTCGCGTCGATCGTCAGCACCCCTTCGAGAATGCCGTGCGACTTGGCGTGCACGGACCGGACCGCATGGCCGGAATCATCGGCCACGGTTCGGAGGATCTTGTCGAAGGTTTGGTTCAACTGTTCGATGGTCTCGCCCTCGTCGGACCTGACGACCTCGACATCGGGGCTATAGCGGACGGGCGCTTGCAAGGTGAGAGGCTCCGGATCGGTGTAATCAGG
This sequence comes from Methylobacterium sp. J-068, assembly GCF_022829445.1. GTDB lineage: Bacteria > Pseudomonadota > Alphaproteobacteria > Rhizobiales > Beijerinckiaceae > Methylobacterium. Next base: position 93,011 of record NZ_JAKSXY010000083.1, read on the forward strand.
GTGAGAACATCCTTTGCTTCGGTCCGTTCCACTTTTGCGGGCGTTCAAGAATCCGTGAGTGCCGTGGCGTGTGAAGCGAAGCCGGCCGCCGCCCCGCGCCGCGCCCCGGATGTCATGGCGGCGATGTCCGGAAACGCGGCCCGCTGCGCGGGGAGTGGGGTGGCAGCATCTCGGCCCGGATCGAGGAAGGGGATCGCCCTCGACGAGATCTGCGCGCGCGGGATGAGCCGTCAGGGACGTCGATGGGCCGGCCTCGGCAATCCGAGGTTCTCGCGCAGCGTGCGGCCCTCGTACTCCGTGCGGAACAGGCCGCGGCGCTGGAGTTCGGGGATCACCAGGGCGGCGAAATCGTCGAGGCCGCCGGGCAGCGTCGGCGGCATGATGTTGAAGCCGTCCGCGCCGTGGGCCTCGAAGCGCTCCTGCAACGCGTCGGCGATCTGGCTCGCGGTGCCCACCAGCGTCCAGTGCCCGCGCGCGCCGGCGATGCGCAGGTAGAGTTCGCGGATGGTCAGCCCGTCGCGCCGGGCGAGGGTCAGCATCAGAGCCTGCCGGCTCTTGCCGCCCTCCGTCTCGGGCAGGTCGGGCACCAGGGCGTCTTCCGGATAGGCGGACAGGTCGGCGCCGGCGAGCTGTTCGAGCAGCGAGCGGCCGACCACGGGGTGGATCAGGTCCTGCAATTCCCCGTAGCGGTCCTGGGCCTCGCCCGCCGAGCGCCCGACGACCGGAAAGGCGCCGGGCATGATCTTGAGGTGATCCGGGTCGCGCCCGAAGCCTTCCATGCGGCCCTTCACGTCGGCGTAGAAGGCGGTCGCGTCCTCCAGGGTCTCCTGCGCGGTGAAGACGATCTCGGCGGTGCGCGCGGCCAGCGCCTTGCCGGCCTCGGAGGAGCCGGCCTGGACCACGACCGGGTGGCCCTGCGGCGGGCGCGGCACGTTGAGGGGCCCGCGCACGGAGAAATGCGCGCCCTCGTGGGCCAGGAGATGCAGCCGGTCCGGATCGAAGAACCGGCCGGCCTCCCGGTCGCGCACGAAGGCGTCGTCCGCGTAGGAATCCCACAGGCCCCGGACCACGTCGACGAACTCCTCGGCCCGGGCATAGCGGTGGGCATGGGCGAGGTGGCTCTCACGGCTGAAGTTCCAGGCCTCGCGCGGATCGGCGGAGGTCACGAGGTTCCAGCCGGCCCGGCCCTCGCTGAGATGGTCGAGGGAGGCGAACTTGCGGGCGACGTGGAACGGCTCGTTGTAGGTGGTGGAGGCGGTGGCCACGAGGCCGACCCGCTCGGTCACCGCCGAGAGGTGGGAGAGCAGGGTGAAGGGCTCGAACTGCCCGACATAGCGGATCGCCGTGCGGCTGAGGGCGTCGATGTCCTCGCCCCGAACCGCGACGCCGTCGGCGAGGAAGATCAGGTCGAACTTCGCCGCCTCCGCCACCGCCGCGATCCGGCGGTAATGCGCGGCGTTGACGCCGGCATCGGCCTGCGCGGACGGGTGGCGCCACGCCGCGACGTGATGGCCGCCGGGATAGAGGAAGGCGCCGAGGCGCATGCGGTCGCGGCGGGCCGGCATCGCGTCCCTCCCTCAGGCCGAGCCGACGCGGTACTCGCGCGGCGGCGCGGTGCCGTTGACCGCGAAGGCGCCGACGATGCGGTCGCGGTAGATCCGCGGATTGTGCGAGGCGATGGTCCGGGCGTTGCGCCAGTAGCGGTCGAGGCCGAGCCCCTCCTTGACCGCCGAGGCGCCGAGCGCGTCGAACAGGCCGGTGGTGGCTTCCAGCACGAGGTTCGTGACCACCGTGACCGCCTGATTGACCTCCACATCCGCGAGGGCGGCCGGCGCCGTCGTGTCCGCCCCGGCGCAGCGGGCCTCGAACACCCGCTGCACCGCCTCGGCCGCCTTCAGCACGATGGCGCCCGCCGCGTAGGCGTTGCCCCGGACGCGGCCGACCACCGCCTGAATCTGGGGATCGTCACTGGTGCGGCCCGCATTGCCGTGGCTGTAGACGCGGCGGCGCTCGGACACCAACCGGGCCACGTCCTCGGCCGCCGCGCGGCCGATGCCGGCCAGCGTCGCCAGATGCACGAGTTGGAAGAACGCCATGGCGTAGGGGAAGCGCGCCGGGTCCGGTTTGATCCAGTCCGGCTCGACCACGACCCCGGCGAAATGCGCGGTGCCGCTCGCCGTCAAGGCCTGACCGAACCCGTCCCAATCATCCGCGATGGCGACGCCGGGCGCCCGGGTCGAGACCGCCGCGACCACGGGCGCGCCGTCCTCGTCCTGGGCCGAAAGGTGGATCCAATCCGCGAACAGCGAGCCGGTGGTGTAGAATTTCCGGCCATCGACGACCCGCTCGGCCCCGCGCCGGCGGATGATGGTATCGAACTGCCCGACCTTGGCCTCCCCGGTCTCGGAGACTCCGCTGCCGATGGTCTGGCCGGCCCCGATCCGCTCGGTCCAACGTGCCCGCCATTCGGGCGAGCCCGAGCACAGCACGTCCTCGGTGAAGCCGAAATGCGCGCGCAGCGCATTGGTGACGTTGGAATCGGCCTGCGACAGCTCGATCAGGAGGTTGAACAGTTCGGGCAGGCTCGCCCCGTGCCCGCCCGCCGCCTCGGGCAGGCGCAGGGTGGTGAAGCCCGCCTCCTTGAGCCAGCCGATCTCGGCATGCGGCAGGCGGCGCTCCGCGTCCCGCGCCACGGCGGTGGCCCGGATCTCCGCGAAGGCCGGGCGAAAACGCGCGGCGAGATCCTCGTAGCGGGCGCTCGGGCCGGCACCCCAGCCCGCATCCGTTTGCGACATGGTCTTCCAATCCCGTCCTGCGATCTGGTTCCGAAGCCGCGCCGGTGCCCGTCGAGAGCGAGCGGAACCGGCGCGTCGGGAAGCGTTGAGATCCGGGATTAATACACGAAACTCAAGTCATCGATCCGTTATCGACGCATAATTAAGTGAGTTTGGGACGCAAATCTCTTGGTTTGTCTATGTAAGAACGATCAGTCTCCCGTGGGAGCACAAGACAAAAGAAGCTTCTTGTTGACCGGGCAACCAGGACCAATACCCTGGTCTTCCTGGCCTCTTCCCGCTCGGACGAGCTCGGGCGAGGCCATGCCCCCTCCGGACGGATCTTTCGATGACGACGCGCCGCGAACTCCGGCTGAACGCCTTCCAGATGGGCTCGCCCAACCACACCTGGGCCGGGCTGTGGCGGCACCCGCGCGACACGGGCAGCGCCTACAACACCCTCGATTACTGGGTGGATCTGGCGCACACCGCCGAGCGCGGCCTGTTCGACGGGGTCTTCCTCGCCGATGTCCTCGGGCAGTACGACGTCTATGGCGGTAACGCGGACGCGGCCCTGGCGCGTGCGGCGCAGGCGCCCAACATCGATCCGTTCCTGGTGGTGCCCGCCATGGCGCAGGCGACGCGCCATCTCGGCTTCGGCGTCACCGCCAACCTGACCTACGAGCATCCCTATCCGTTCGCGCGGCGGATCACGACGCTCGACCACCTCACCGGCGGCCGGATCGGCTGGAACATCGTCACCGGCTACCTCGAGAGCGGCGCGCGCGGCATGGGGCAGGACAAGGCCCGCGCCCATGACGAGCGCTACGAGGCGGGGGAGGATTTCTTGGAAGCGTCCTACAAGCTCTGGGAGGGGAGCTGGGAGGAGGGCGCGGCGCGGCGCGATCGGGAGAGCGGCGTCTTCACGGAACCCGCGCGGGTTCACCGCATCCGGCATGACGGCCCCTACTATCGCGTGGATGGCCGACACCTCGCCGAGCCCTCGCCCCAGCGCACGCCGGTGCTCTATCAGGCCGGGACCTCGAGCCGGGGCAAGCTGTTCGCCGGCCGGCACGCGGAGGCCGTCTTCCTCAACGGCCAGACCAAGCCGATCGCCGCCAAGGCCGTGCGCGGCATCCGGGAGGCGGCGCGGGCCGCCGGTCGCGACCCGTACGACGTCCGCATGTTCCTCGGCGCCACGGTGATCGTCGCGCCGACCCGCGCCGAGGCCCTGAGCTTACGCGACGAGTATGCGCACTTCATCGACGTCGAGGGCCAGCTCGCCCTGGTCTCCGGCTGGACCGGCATCGACCTGTCGACCCTGGAGCCCGACGAGGCCCTGGCCTACGTCAAGACCAACGCCATGCAGTCGCTGGTGGAGAACCTGACGCAACCGGGCGAGCGACCCTTCTCCCGCGCGGATTTCGCCGAGTTCGGCCCGCGCGGCGCCCGCGCGCCCTTCATCGTCGGCTCGCCCTCGGAGGTCGCCGACGAACTCGTCGCCTGGGCCGAAGCGACGGATGCCGACGGCTTCAATCTGACCCGCGCGGTCGCGCCCGAGACCCTGGAGGCCTTCGTCGATCTCGTGGTGCCGGAACTGCAGGCGCGGGGCGCATTCAAGACGCGCTACCAGGAGGGAACACTGCGCGAGAAGCTGTTCCCGGGCAGCGGCCCGCTCATGAAGGCGAGCCATCCGGGCGCGGGCTTCCGCCGGGATGCGCCGGAGGGCCTGCGAGCCGCCTCGTGAGGGGCAGCCCGCCCATTCGGCTAAGCCCGCGCGGGACCTACCAACTCATCAGTGGGGACCTACCAGCTCGTAAGCACCGCCCCGTCGAAGGTCTTCTCGACGAAGGCCCTGGTCTCGGGCGTGCGGTAGCTCTCCACCAGGGCCTTGACCCAGGGCTTGTCCTTGTCGGCCTCGCGCACCGCCAGCATGTTCACGTAAGGCCCCTTCGGCTCCTCTTTCAGGAGCGCGTCGGAGGGCTTGAGGCCGGCGGGCGTCGCGTAGTTGGTGTTGACCGCCGCCGCGTCCACGTCGTCGAGGGCACGCGGCGTCTGGGCCGCATCCACCTCGATGAAGCGGAGCCGGCGCGGGTTCTCGACGATGTCGGCGACCGTCGGCTTGAAGCCGGTGCCGGTTGCCAGCCTGATCACACCCTTGTCCTGCAGGAGGAGCAGCGAGCGCCCTCCGTTGGTCGGGTCGTTCTGGATCGCGACGGTGCCGCCGTTCGGCACCGCGTCGAAGCTCTTGTGGCGCTTGGAGTAGATGCCGAGGGGAAAGTTCACCGTGAGGCCGACGCCGACGATCCGGTAGCCCCGGTCGGCCCTCTGGTTGTCGAGGAAGGGCTGGTTCTGGAACGAGTTCGCCTCGATCTCGCCGGCCGAGAGCGCCTCGTTCGGCACGACGTAGTCGGAGAACTCGATGATCTGGAGGTCGAGCCCATGCTTCGCCGCGACCGGCTTCACCGCTTCGAGGATCTGCGCGTGCGGCCCCGGCGTCGCTCCGATGCGGATGCGCGTCAGGGGCTCGGCCCTCGCCGGCCCGGGCAGGATCGGGCCGGACACGACGAGGAGAGCGGCGAGAGTCAGGGCGCGCAGCATGGCGGATCGTCCGGGTTCGATGCGGGGGGTTGAAGGTCAGGAAGGCGTCAGGCCTGCCGGATGCGCCGGTTCAGGCGCCGCGCCAGGCCCTCGCCGACGGTCTGCACCGCCTGGACGAGGACCACGAGGACCACGACCACGGCCAGCATCATCTCGGGCCGGAAGCGCTGGTAGCCGTAGCGGATGCCGAGGTCGCCGAGGCCCCCGCCGCCGACCGCGCCGACCATGGCGGAGAATCCGAGCAGCGAGACCACCGCCAGGGTCAGGCCCGACACGATGCCGGGCAGCGCCTCGGGAATCAGGACCTTGGCGATGATCTGCCCCGGACGGGCGCCGAAGGCGCGGGCCGCCTCCACCAGGCCGGGGTCGACCTCGCGGATCGCCGCCTCGATCAGGCGCGCCAGGAAGGGTGTCGCCGCCACCGTGAGGGGCACCGTGGCGGCCAGGGTGCCGATGGAGGTGCCGGCGACGAACCGGGTGAAGGGGATGATCGCCACCACCAGGATGATGAAGGGCGTCGAGCGCGTCGCGTTGACGACGAAGCCCAGCACCGCGTTCGCGTAGGGCGCGGCGAGGAGTTCGCCCCGCCGGCTCGTCGCCAGGAAGACGCCCAGCGGCAGGCCGAACAGGGTGCCGAGGGAGGCGGCCAGGGCCACCATCGTGAGGGTGTCGAGGGTGGCCTGCACGAGCAGGCGGATCAGCTCAGGCGACACGGGACGCCTCCTGGGCCGGCGGCAGGTAGCCCAGGACCTGGCTCTCGAAGCCGTGGTTCGCGAGGTAGGCGCGCGCCCGCGCCGCGACGTCCGGCCCCGGCGGCAGCCCGATCGCCAGGGAGCCGAAGGGGCGTCCGCCGATCTCGTCCACGGTGCCGGCGAGGATCGCGGCCTCGATGCCGGTCTCGCGGGCGAGCCGGGCCAGGATCGCGGTGCCGTCCGGCGCGTCCGCGAAAGCGATGCGCAGCGCGACGGTCGCGCCCGGCCGGGCCTCGGCCCCGATCCGCGCGTCGAGCGCCGGCGGCAATCCGTGCCCCATCTCCCCGGCGAGGAGCGAGCGGGTGATCCCTGCCTGCGGCCGGGTGAAGATCGTGAAGGCCGAGCCCTGCTCCACGATCGCGCCGTGCTCGATCACCGCGACCCGGTCCGCCACGGCGCGCACCACCGACATCTCGTGGGTGATCAGCACGATGGTGAGGCCGAGGTCCCGGTTGATGCGCCGCAGGAGCGCCAGGATCGACCGGGTCGTCTCGGGGTCCAGGGCCGAGGTCGCCTCGTCGGAGAGCAGCACCTGCGGCCGGGTCGCCAGGGCGCGGGCGATGCCGACGCGCTGCTTCTGCCCGCCCGATAGTTCGGCGGGATAGCGCCCGGCCTGATCGCCGAGCCCGACGAGGGCGAGCAGTTCCCCGACCCGCGCGCGGATCGCCGCCGGTGCCCAGCCGGCGAGTTCCAGGGGCAGCGCGACGTTGCCGGCGGCATCCCGGGAGGAGAGCAGGTTGAAGTGCTGGAAGATCATCCCGACCCGGGCACGCAGGGCGCGCAATTCGCGCTCGCGCAGGGCCGACACCTCCGCGTCCCCGACCCAGATGCGGCCCGAACTCGGACGCTCCAGGCCGTTGATCAACCGGATGAGGGTCGACTTGCCCGCGCCGGACCGCCCGATGATGCCGAGGATCGACCCGGTCGGAACCGAGAGGTCGATACCCTCGAGAGCCGCGACGGCCGGGCCGTTGTGCCGGGGCGGATAGGTCTTCGAGACGGCCTCGAAGCGGATCAGGGCCTCCGGCGCGGCATCGGGGCGATCACAGATCGATGAGACGGACACCGGCGTTCCTCGGTCTGGCCACGCGATCGCAACCTGTCACGGCCTGAAGACCGAAGGACTATTGCGGGGCTGAAATGGTCTTCATTTATCTCCAGCGGACATATCCCAAGTCAATGAAACGATGGACCATAATCGAGAGGTCGGGGGAACGATGATCATCGTGTTCGTGCGAGCGCCGAGAATATCCATCTTCGACGGCTGGGATCGTATTTCGACCAACGGCGGAGAATGATGGAATGACGCGTCCGATCTCCGATTGAACAAAACCATGGATCGGATGCCATTGGAAATCATCGATCCGTGCCGAGGAGTATCGTAAACACAATCGCCTGCGGAATGACGGAATTTCGAAAAACCATTCCCTTGCCGAGCCGCGATCCGTCTTCAAAAATGCCGACACGAGATCGTGAATGGCCTGCGACGCGACCGATGATCGGCGGCCGGAATCGATCTTGTCAGGCGGGCCACCCCCGGCGCGATGTCACCAATCCGGAGACCATGATGACCGACGATACGCCGCGCGGGGCCGCCCCCTCGCGCCGGACGATCCTGCGCGCCGGCCTGGGTGCCGGATTCGGTGCCGCCGCGATCCTGCCCCTTGGGATGCCGGCTGTCCGGGCCGCCGAGCGCACCGTCCGCCTGAGCTACCAGCGCTCCTCCACCCTGCTCACGATCCTGAAGGCGAAGGGCACCCTGGACGCGCGCCTGAAGCCCCTGGGCTTCGCGCCCTCCTGGCACCTGTTCACGAGCGTGATCGAGCCGATGAATGCCGGGGCCGTCGATCTCCACGCGGACGTCGCCGACGCGGTGCCGATCTTCACGCAGGCTGCCGACGCACCGCTGACCTTCTATGCCCGCGAAGTCGGTGCCCCGTCGGCCGAGGCGATCATCGTGCCCGAGGACTCGCGGATCCGCACCGTCGCCGACCTCAGGGGCCGCACGGTCGGCGTCTCGCGCGGGTCGGGCTGCCACTTCATCCTGGCGGCGGCCCTCAAGAAGGCGGGGCTCGGCTTCGCCGACATCAAGCCGGCCTATCTCCAGGCGCCGGAGGGCCTCGCGGCCTTCGGCCAGGGCAGCCTCGATGCCTGGGTGATCTGGGACCCGTTCCTCGCCATCGCGCAGGCCAAGCGGCCGGTGCGGGTGCTGGCCGACGCCACCGACCTGTCGAGCTACCACCGTTACTACCTCGCCAACGACCGCTTCGTGGCCGAGAACCCGCGGGTGGTCGCCACCGTCTACGCGGCGCTCCGGGAGGCGGGCCGCTGGGTCAAGGCCGAGCCGGACGCAGCGGTGGCGCTCCTGGCGCCGATCTGGGGCGACCTCTCCCCGGACGTCGTCGCGACCGTGAACCGGCGCCGGACCTACGACGTCACGCCCGTGGCACGCGCCGAACTCGGCGAGCAGCAGGCCATCGCCGACACCTTCCGCGAGGCGAAGCTGATTCCGCGCGACCTCGACGCGACGGCGGTGAAGATCTGGCAACCGCCGGCCGAGCGGGGCTGAGGCATGAGCCACGCACCCCGCTTTGGGATCTGGGCGGCCGTCCACGGCTCGCGCGCCTCTCACCACGATCCGGACGAGCCGGACGACGCCAGCTGGGACCGCAACCGGGCCCTCGTGCTGGAGGCCGAGGCCCTCGGCTTCGATGCCGTGCTCGTCGCCCAGCACACGGCCAATCCCTACGACGATGCGCGCGACCAGCTTGAGGCCTGGACGGCTTGCGCTGCGCTCGCCGCCCTGACCCGGCGCATCGAGATCATCGCGGCGATCAAGCCCGGCCTCTACCACCCCGTGGTCCTGGCCAAGATGGCCCTGCAGATCGAGCACATCGCGGGCGGACGCTTCGCCCTCAACCTCGTGAATGCCTGGAACCGGGCCGAGTTCGAGCGGGCCGGTTTGCCTTTCCCCGCACATGACGACCGCTACGCCTACGGGGCCGAGTGGATCAGCCTCGTCGACCGCCTGATGCGGGGCGAGCGCGTCACCCATGCGGGGCCGCATTTCCAGGTGACGGATTACCAGCTGCGCCCCGCCGGCAGCTTCCAGCCGCGCCCGACGATCTATCTCGGCGGAGAGTCCGAGCCGGCCCGCGCCCTGGCGGCAAGCCAAGCCGACGTCTGGTTCATCAACGGCCAGCCCCTCGACGATGTCGCGGCGCTGATCGCCGACGTCGCCCGCCGGCCCGCCGCCAACGCGCCCCTGCGCTACGGCCTCTCGGCCTTCGTCATCGCCCGCGACACGGATGCGGAGGCGGAAGACGAGCACGCGCGCCTGCTGGCCCTGGCCGACCGCGACGCGGCCTTGCGGGCCGACACCCGGGCGCGCACCGACGCGGCGAGCGTGATGTTCGCCAAGACCGACGCGGCGGCCTCCCGGCATGTCGGGACCAACGGCGGTACGGCCGCCGGCCTCGTCGGTAGCTACGACACCGTGGCGGCCCGTATCCGTGCCTTCCATGCGGCCGGCATCGAGTTGTTCATGCTGCAATTCCAGCCGTTCGAGGCCGAGATGCGGCGCTTCGCCGAGCGGGTCCTGCCCCTGATCCGCTGAGGCTCAGGCGCGGGCGACGAACCGATGGTGGGCCACCATCCCCACCAGCATCGCGGCTACGAAGACCGCCACAGGCAGCGCACCCGTCGACAGGGCCGCCACGGCGGGTCCGGGGCAGAGGCCCGACAGCCCCCAGCCGATGCCGAACAGGGCCGCCCCCCCGATCAGGGGCCGGTCGATCCGGCGGTTCGTCGGCAGGTCGAAGGTGGCCGCGAGGGCCGGGCGCGGCAGGCGCCGGGCCAGGGCGTAGCCGAGTCCGGCGACGCTCACAGCCCCGCCGAGGACGAAGGCGAGGGTCGGGTCCCAGGTCTGACGCCCGTCGAAGGCGCCGGTCACGTCGAGGAAGCTCTGAACCCGCGCCGGATCGAGCATGCCGGAGAGCGACAGGCCGAGCCCGAAGAGCAGCCCGGCCGCCAGGGCCGCGAGCAGGCGCGGCACCGCGCTCATGCGAGCCCCCGCAGCAACGCGACGGTGAGCATGCCGCTCGCCAGGAAGGTCAGGACCGCCGCCAGGGAGCGGGGCGAGAGCCGGGCGAGCCCGGTCACACCGTGGCCGCTGGTGCAGCCCGAGCCGAGGCGGGTGCCGAACCCGACGAGGAGACCGGCGACGGCGAGAACCGGCAGCGAGGCCACGAACCGCATCGCGGGCCAGGCGCCGGTGATGAGGGCGAAGAGCGGCGGCCCGGCGATCAGGCCGGCGACGAAGGCCGCATCGATCCACCGGCGCACGCCGCGATCCCGCCCGAGGCCGGCCACGAGGCCGCTGATCCCGGCGATGCGCCCGTTGAGCAGCATCAGGAGCGCGACCGACAGCCCGATCAGCGCGCCGCCCGCGAAGCCGGAAGCATGGGTGGTCATGAGGTTCGGCCGAAATCCATCACCGCGCCATACCCCAGCGCCGGACCGTGAGCCGCTCGAAGGCGGAAAAGATCAGGTTCTCGACGACGAGCCCGATCACGATGACGAGGACGAGGCCGGCGAAGACGCGGTCGGTGTAGAGTTCGTTGCGGTTCTGGAAGATGTACCAGCCGAGGCCGCCGCGCCCGGAGGCGGCGCCGAACACCAGTTCGGCCGCGATCAGGGTGCGCCAGGCGAAGGCCCAGCCGATCTTCAGCCCAGATAGGATGGCCGGCAGGGCGGCCGGGATCAGGATCCGAAGGACGTAGGACGGCCCGCGCAGGCCGTAATTGCGCCCCGTCATCCGCAGGGTCTCGGGCACGCCCTGGAACCCCGCATAGGTGTTGAGCGCCATGGGCCACAGCACCGAGTGGATCAGCACGAAGATCAGGCTGCCGGAGCCGAGGCCGAACCAAAGGAGGGCCAGCGGCAGCAGGGCGATGGCCGGCAGCGGGTTGAACATCGCCGTCAGGGTCGAGAGCAGGTCGCGGCCGAACTGCGTCGAGACGGCCAGCGTCGTCAGCCCGAAGGCGAGCACGATCCCGGCGAGATAACCTTGAATCAGCACGGCGAGCGAGATCCGCACCCGGTCCAGCAACTCGCCGTCGACCAGGCCGTCGGCGAGCGCCGACATCGTGGCGAGAAATCCGGGCAGCAGCAGATCGTTGTCCTGCCAGCGCGCCAGCCCCTCCCAGATCAGGGCCAGGGCGGCGATGATCAGGCCCTTGCGCAGCCAGTCCTGCTGCCACAGGCGCGCGGCGCGCGGCAGCGCCCGCTCGACCGGCGCCTCCACGAAGGGGGCGAGCACCCGGTCGTATTCCGGGCGGATCGGCGGCACGGGGCCCCGCTGAACGGCACCGGGGTTCATGACGCGGTGGTTCGTGTCGGGGCCCGGGTCTCGGGATCGGTCTCGAACAGGCGGGTGTGCAGGCGCTGCACCGCCGCCTGGAAGGCCCGGCTGCCGATGCTGCCGAGATCGAATTCGTGGCTGTTGATCTCCGCCCGCACCCGGCCCGGATGGGGCGAGAGCAGGGCCACCCGGTTGCCCACCACGAGGGCTTCCTCGATGGAATGGGTGACGAAGAGCAGGGTGAAGCGGGCCTCGTCCCAGAGGGCCAGCAACTCCTCCTGCATCCGTCGTCGGGTCAGGGCGTCGAGGGCCGCGAAGGGTTCGTCCATCAGCAGAACCTTCGGCTGCATCGCCAGGGCGCGCGCGATCGCGACGCGCTGCTTCATGCCCCCCGAGAGCTGATGCGGGTAGCTGTCGGCGAAGGGGGTCAGGCCCACCTTGTCGATGTAGTGCCGGGCCCGCTCCTGAGCCTCGCGCCGGCCGAGGGAGCGGGCCGCCCGCAGCGGGAAGGCGACGTTCTGCGCCACCGTCTTCCAGGGCGGCAGCTGATCGAATTCCTGGAACACCACGATGCGGTCTGGACCGGGCCCGCGCACCGGCACGCCCGCGAGGGTGATCTCGCCCTCCACGGGGGCGATGAAGCCGGCGGCCGCCTTCAGCAGGGTGGACTTGCCGCATCCGGAGGGCCCGAGCAGGACGAAGCGGTCGGCCTCGTGGATGTCGAGGTCGATCCTGTGCGTCGCCCGCACCACGCGCGCGGGGGTGCGGTACTCCAGCGTCACGCCCCGTATGCGCAGCAGGGGCGACTCGCCGGACTCCGATGCCGGCCGGGCGGAGGCGGCCTCGCGCCGGACCGGCGCGCGCGGACGGGGCTCCGCCAGTTCGAGGACGGACAGGTCGGACAGGGTAGCGGCGGAAATCACGGCAGGCCGCTCAGCTGCCGGTTGCGATACGGGGATCGGCGAAGAAGTAATCGTCGATCGCCTTCGGCTCGGCCTTGATCGCGCCGACACGATGCATGAACCGGCCGAGGCCGAGGGTGTTCTCGGGTGCGACCTTGAAGGTCACGGCCGGGTTGGTGATGATCTTCGTCAGCAGGGCCGGGTCGAGCTTGCTGTTGGTGGTCCGAAGGTAGATCTCCGCCGCCTTGTCGGGATTCCGGGCGATGAATTTCGCCGCGTCGTCGAGCGCGTTCAGGAAGGCGTTGTAGGTCTTCGGGCTCGACTTGTAGAAATTCTCCGTCGCGTAGAGCACGGTCGAGGAGGCCGGGCCGCCCTGCACGTCGTACGAATTCAGGACGATGTGGGCCTGCGGGTTCTCGGCCAGCTCCTGGTCCTGGAAGGGCGGATTGCCGAAATGCCCGGTGATCTCGGTGCCGCCCTTGATGATCGCGGCGGCCGCCTCCGGATGCGGGACCGCGACGCTGATCCGGTCGAGCTTGGCGAAGTCCTTTTCGCCCCAGAGCTTGGCCGAGGCCCATTGCAGGATGCGCGACTGCACCGACACGCCCACCGCCGGAACCGCGATGCGGTCCTTCTCGCCGAAATCGGCGATCGTCTTCACGGCGGGATTGTTGGTGACGAGGTAGTAGGGAAAGTTGCCGAGCGAGGCGACGCCCTTGACGTTCTGCCGGCCCCGGGTGCGATCCCAGAGCGTGAAGAGCGGCCCGACGCCGGCCCCGGCGACCTCGATGTTGCCCGAGAGCAGCGCGTCGTTGACCGCCGAGCCGCCCGAGAGCTGGACATAGTCGACCTTGATGTCGAGACCGGCCGCCTTGCCGTGCTTCTCGATGAGCTTCTGGTCCTCGACCACGTTGAGGAGCAGGTAGACGATGCCGAACTGCTTGGCGATCCGCAGCTGGCCCTCCGCCGCCGTCGCCTGCGCCACGAAGGATGCCGTGAGCGCGAGGCCACCGAGCAGGGCCGCGGCCAGCCGGCGCGAAGGACCCGTGCATTGCTTCGTCATCGTCTTACTCACTCTGGCGTCGGTCAACCGGAGGCGTTGCCGCCGAACAGTAGATCCGCCGCAAATGTGATGCTTCTATTCGGGGCGGTCAATAAAAGCGGCATCTTTAGTTTATCATTGTCAGAGAACGTTCATGCCATGAAGCACCGCTTCGGCAGATCATTCGTGTTTTGACGCAGATCGGCACCGGACATTCACGGATCGAGAGGATTGTCCGCGTCGCGGCGATCACGCCTGTTTCGGGTGACGGACCGAAGCGGCCCGGCGCCGTCCGCCCCCGTCACCCGCCGCACTGGAACATCGCCTGGAAGACGTCCTGGTGCCCGACCAGGAGCGTCGGAGCGGACGGCAGGTGAACCCGGAGCACCGGCGCGAAACCGTAATAGGCCGCGAGGAGCTCGGGGTCCGGCAGGCCGATGCACAGGCGGTGCCGTCCATCCTCCAGGGAAACCGCGATCAGCATCATGTCGCGCGGACGGCCGAACGCCTCGAACTGATCCTCGAACGTGGCGCGGATGTCGACCCAGCCGCCGTCACCGAAGTCGCGCGTCATCCACAGCACGAGGACCTCCCATCGTTTCCGGCCGACGCCCTTCGGATCCGCGAAGGCGTCCGGCGCATCTCAAGGCTTCGCATGCCGGATCGTGCGCTGGCCGAGGAAGGCCCGGCGCTCCCGCTCGGATTGCACGACGGTCGCCCGAACCTGCAGGAGATCCTTGCGCGTGAGCAGGCCGACGAGGGCTCCGCTCGCCGCATCCGTCACGGGCACACGGCCCTGCCCGGTGGCCATCATGATGTCGAGGGCGCGGGCGACGACGTCGTCCGGATGGACGACCGCGAGCGATGCGTCGGAGACCCGTTCCTCGAGGCGTTCTCCGGCATGCCCGCCCTCGGTCTTCCAGCGCAACGCGTCGCCACGGGTGACCACGCCCACCGGCCGCGCCCGCGCATCGACGACCGGATAGGCGTGATGCCGCCCCGCTTCGATGGCGGTGATGGCGTCCGTGACCGATTGCTCCGCATCGAGCACATCGACCGTGCGGGCCATGACCGCTCCGACCCGCGTCAGTTCGTAGGGATCGAGGCCGTACTCGCGCGTGACGTGCTGCCCGCGCCGCGCGATCTTCTCCGTCAGGATCGAGCGCTTCAGGAGGAGCACGGTCACCGCATAGGCGGCGACGGTCGCGGCCAGCAGCGGCGCCAGGATGTGGACGTCGCCGGTGAGTTCCACCGCGAAGAGGGTTCCGGTCAGGGGGGCCCGCATGGTGCCGCCCAGCATCGCGGCCATGCCGAGGAGGGCCCAGAAGCCCGGTGCTCCGGGCAGGGCGAGACCGGCGAGCCATCCCATGGCTCCGCCGAGAATGAGGAGCGGCGCCAGAACGCCCCCCGACGTGCCGGATGCCAGCGCCACCAGCCAGATCCCCGCCTTGACCAGGAGGATCGTCAGGACGACCTGAACCGCCAGGTTGCCCGTCAGGAGATCGCCGATCACGTCGTAGCCGACGCCGAGCGCGCGCGGTTCGATCAAGCCGCCCAGGCCGACGAAGAGGCCCCCGATGGCGGGCCACCACATCCAGTGGATGGGCAGGCGCTCGAAGGCATCCTCCAGGAGGTAGAGGAGCTTCGTCAGGAGGCCCGATTGCAGTCCGGCGAGGATTCCGAGCCCCGCGCAGGCGAGCAGGCCCCACCAGGGCAAGGCCGGATCACCGGAGAAGGGAAAGAGTGGGCCGGTTCCGAAGAGCAGCGGGCGCCAGCAGATCGCCGTGATGGCGGCCCCCGCCACGGGGATGAAACTGCGCGGGCGCCACTCGAACAGGAGCAGCTCGACGGCCAGCAGCACGGCCGCGATCGGTGTTCCGAAGATCGCGGTCATTCCGGCCGCGGCGCCGGCCACGAGCAGCGTCTTTCGCTCCGCCGCGCTGAGGTGGAAGAACTGCGCGAACAGGGAGCCGATGGCTCCGCCGGTCATGATGATCGGCCCCTCGGCGCCGAACGGTCCGCCGGTGCCGATCGAGATGGCGGAAGAAATCGGTTTGAGCACGGCGACCTTGGCCGACATGCGGCTGCCCCCGATGAGGATGGCCTCGATGGCCTCGGGAATGCCGTGTCCCCGGATCTTCTCCGAGCCGAAGCGCGCCATCGCGCCGATGGCGAGCCCGCCCAGGACGGGCACGAGGACCATCCAGGGCGTGCGGGCCGCGTCCGCCATCGAGGACGGCACCGTGTCGAGGCGGCCGAACCAGGCGAGGTTCGTGCACAGGGTGATCAACTGGACGAGCACCCAGGCCGCGAGGGCGCCACCCGTGCCCACGACGAGTGCCATCGCCATCAGGATCAGCACGCGCCGATCGGTCGTGAAATCGCCCAAGGAGCGCCTCGGCCTCTGCCCGACGACTCCGAGGCGTCCTTCGTCGATTGCGTTCGGCCTGTCCTGCTGCATGATCATCTCGCTCGGCGTCACGCGCCATATATATCGTAACCCGATATAATACAGCCCGCGAAGCGGAGGATCTCGAGATGTCTGCGAACCGGCCGACACGGGAGGCCCTGTCACGCGAACAATACGCGGCCATCGCGACCTTCCGCTATCAGCTCCGCCGTTTCCTGGCGTTCAGCGAGGCGGCCGCGCAGCAGGCGGGCCTTCCGCACCAGCAACATCAGGCGCTGCTCGCCATCGCGGGCCATGCGGGGTCGGACGCGCCCACTGTCGGGATGCTGGCCGAGCGGCTGCTGATCGCCCCGCACACTGCCGCCGAACTCGTCTCGCGCATGGTCGAGGCATCGCTCCTGACAAAGACGAGGGGCGCGCTGGACGGGAGGCGGATGGAGCTCTCGCTCACGCCGCGCGCGGAAACCATCCTCGCCGAATTGACGGCGGCGCATCTCGAGGAACTCCGGACGATGGAGCCGGCCCTCGTCCGTGCGCTCGGAAAGCTCGACCATGAGCCAAGCGACCGCTGAACCCATGGCCGACATCGGCGGCGACCTCCCGAGGAAGCCGCCGCGATCGTCTCGGGACGGCTCCGCGCAGCGACCATCCGCCATCGACCGAGGTGCCGGTGACGAATGCAGAAGGGCCCGATCGCATCCACGAGACCGCATCCGGGATCTCTTCGGGTCTGCCGGGATGCCCCATCGGCGCGCGGTCGATCGCCGTCCGCTATGGCCGCCGTCTGCTATGGCCGCCGTCGAAGAGGTCCATCGTCGGCGTCTCGATTTGGCATCGACCCTGAGCTGGTCGATTTCCGTGTGCCCGTTTTGTTCCGCCAGCGATCCGGGCGACCGAATGGTTTCGGTCGCCCGGGGTCGTTCGCACCGACCATCTCCCGCCCTTCGGAGGGGGATGGACGGCACCTTCGATGCTCTCCTCAGCGACCCGCCGTAGAAGCGGCCGGTGCGTTTCTCGCCAAGGGCCCGCGCGGCGCGTCCGATCCTCTCGGACGCACATCACCGTCCTCCAGGGACAGACCTCCTGTCGGCACGCACGCACATCAGGCGTTCCGACAGGTGTGATCCGATGACGGAGAGACCTACGAGCAGCCGGTCGTCCCGCCGCACGTGTCGCACTTCAGGCAGGTTCCGTTGCGCACGAGCGTGAAGTTCGCGCATTCCGGGCAGGCCTCGCCGACATAGCCCTTCATCTTCGCCTCGGCGCGGCGGTCGGAGACCGAGCGTTCCGGCTTCGCGAAGGGGAGGGCGTCGACGAGGGCCTCGGCGTGGCCCGCCGGGATCGGTTCGGCCTTGAGGGCCGTCGCGCCCCGAAGCGCATGCACCACGCCGCCGGCCGGGCTGGTCTGGCCGGCGGACCCGGCGCCGATTCCGACGGTGCCACCGGCGGGACCGCCCTGGATCAGGGTGAGCCGGTCGGCCGAACCGCGGAGCAGCCCACGGGAGACGACGCTCGACGCGGTCGCTTCCGTCCGGCCGGGCTCCCGGGTCGTGTCGGTCTCACCGCCGCCGATCACCGTGCCGCCGATCTCGGACGGGTTGACGTGGGCGAGGTCGGCGCGGCCGAGATAGGACACGGCGAGCTCGCGGAACACGTAGTCGAGGAGCGAGGTCGCGTTCTTGATCGCGTCGTTGCCCTGCACGAAGCCCGCCGGCTCGAAGCGGGTGAAGGTGAAGGCCTCGACGTATTCCTCCAGCGGCACCCCGTATTGCAGGCCCAGCGAGATCGCGATGGCGAAGTTGTTCATCAGGCTGCGGAAGGTGGCGCCCTCCTTGTGCATGTCGATGAAGATCTCGCCGAGGCGCCCGTCATCGTACTCGCCGGTGCGCAGATAGACCTTGTGTCCGCCGACCACCGCCTTCTGGGTGTAGCCCTTGCGACGATGGGGCATCTTCTCGCGCGAGCGGATGCGCTCGACCCGCTCGATCACCCGCTCGACGATCTTCTCGGCGACCTGGGCGGCCTTGGCGGCGGCCGGGGCCGCGATCAGGGCCTCGATGATCTCGTCGGCATCGTCCTCCTCGTCGGCGATCAGCGCCGAGTTCAGGGGCTGGGACAGCTTCGAGCCGTCGCGGTAGAGGGCATTGGCCTTCAGCGCCAGGGTCCAGGACAGCCGGTAGGCGTTCTTGCAATCCTCGACCGTGGCGTCGTTGGGCATGTTGATGGTCTTGGAGATGGCGCCCGAGATGAAGGGCTGGGCCGCCGCCATCATGCGGATGTGGCTCTCCACCGAGAGGTAGCGCTTGCCGATGCGCCCGCACGGGTTGGCGCAGTCGAACACCGCGTAGTGCTCGAGCTTGAGGATGGGGGCACCCTCCAGGGTCATCGCACCGCAGATATGCGTGTTGGCCGCCTCGATGTCCTTCCGCGAATAGCCGAGGAAGGGCAGGATCTCGAAGGTCGGGTCTGACAGCTTCTCGGCCGGGACCTTGAGCACGTCCTTGAGGAAGTCGTCGCCCAGCGTCCAGCGGTTGAAGACGAACTTGATGTCGAAGGCCGACTTCAGGCCCGCCTCGATCGCCGCGAGCTTGTCGTCGGTGAACCCCTTGGCGCGGAGCGACCCGGGGTTGATCGCCGGGGCTTGGCCCATCGAGCCGTGGCCGACGGCGTAGGCCTCGATCTCGGCGATCTCGGATTCGCGGTAGCCGAGGGTGCGCAGGGCGTCCGGCACGGCGCGGTTGATGATCTTGAAGTAGCCGCCGCCGGCGAGTTTCTTGAATTTCACGAGCGCGAAGTCGGGCTCGATGCCTGTCGTGTCGCAATCCATCACGAGGCCGATCGTGCCGGTGGGCGCGATCACGGTGGCCTGCGCGTTGCGGTAGCCGTGCTCCTCGCCGAGCGCCAGGGCGCGGTCCCAGGCGTGCTTGGCCCGCTCGGCGATGTCGGCCTGGGGCACGTTGGCGAGGTCGAGGGGCACGGGGGCGATCGAGAGGAACTCGTAGCCCTTCGCCTCGCCATGCGCGGCGCGGCGGTGGTTGCGGATCACCTTGAGCATGGCGTCCGCGTTCTCCTCGTAGGCCGGGAAGGCCCCGAGTTCACCCGCCATCTCGGCGGAGGTGGCATAGGCCACGCCCGTCATGATCGCGGTGAGCGCACCGGCGAGCGCACGCCCCTTGTCCGAGTCGTAGGGCAGGCCCATGCTCATCAGCAGGCCGCCGATATTGGCGTAGCCGAGGCCCAGCGTCCGGTAGCGGAACGAGAGTTCGGCGATCTCCTTCGAGGGGAATTGCGCCATCATCACCGAGATCTCGAGCACCACCGTCCAGAGGCGGTTGAGGTGCTCGAAGGCGGCGACGTCGAAATGGTTCGTGGCGCGGTCGTACATCGTCAGCAGGTTGGCCGACGCCAGATTGCAGGCGGTGTCGTCGAGGAACATGTACTCGGAGCACGGATTCGAGGCGCGGATGCGCCCGCCCGCCGGGCAGGTGTGCCAGTCGTTCATGGTGGTGTTGAAGTGCAGGCCCGGATCGGCCGAGGCCCAGGCGGCCTCGCCGATCTTCTCCCAGAGTTCTCGGGCCGGCAGGGTCTTGGTGGTCTTGCCGGTGGTGCGGGCCTTCAGCTCCCAGGGCGAGTCGTTCTCGACTGCGCGCAGGAAGTCGTCGGTGAGGGAGACGGAGTTGTTGGAGTTCTGGCCCGCCACCGTGAGGTAGGCCTCGGAATCCCAGTCGGTGTCGTAGACGGGGAAGTCGATCTTGGTGAATCCCTGGCGGGCGAACTGGATGACTCGCTTGGTATAGGAATCCGGCACCATGTCCTTGCGGGCGGCCTTCACGGCCTTCTTCAGGGCCGGGTTGCGCTCGGGGTCGAAGCAGGCGTCGCCCTCGGCCTCGCACTGCGTGCAGGCCTTCATCACGGCGGTGAGATGCTTGGAGACGATCTTGGAGCCTGTCACCAGGGCGGCGACCTTCTGCTCCTCCTTCACCTTCCAGTCGATGTACTGCTCGATGTCGGGGTGGTCGATGTCGACGATGACCATCTTGGCCGCGCGCCGGGTGGTGCCGCCCGACTTGATCGCGCCGGCCGCCCGGTCGCCGATCTTGAGGAAGGACATCAGGCCGGAGGATTTGCCGCCGCCGCCGAGCTTCTCGTTCTCGCCGCGCAGCATCGAGAAGTTCGAGCCGGTGCCGGAGCCGTACTTGAACAGGCGCGCCTCGCGGACCCACAGGTCCATGATGCCGCCCTCGTTCACGAGATCGTCCTGCACGCCCTGGATGAAGCAGGCGTGCGGCTGCGGATGCTCGTAGGAGGAGGCCGACTTCGTCAGCTCACCGCTGCGGTAATCGACGTAATAGTGGCCCTGCGCCGGGCCGTCGATGCCGTAGGCCCAGTGTAGGCCGGTGTTGAACCATTGCGGCGAGTTCGGCGCCACCATCTGCCGGGCGAGCATGAAGCGCAGCTCGTCGAGGAACGCGGAGGCGTCCTCCTCGGAGGTGAAGTAGCCGCCCTTCCAGCCCCAATAGGTCCAGCAGCCCGCCAGCCGGTCGAAGACCTGCGTCGAGGAGATCTCGGAGACGTAGCGCTCGACCTCGGGAAGCTCGGCGAGGGCGGCGAGGTCGGGCTCCGAACGCCACAGGAACGACGGCACGTCGTTCTCCTCGATCCGCCGCAGGGCCGCGGGCACGCCGGCCTTGCGGAAATACTTCTGCGCGAGCACGTCGCTGGCCACCTGCGACCAGCTCTCCGGCACCTCGATACCGTCGAGGCGGAAGACCGTGGAGCCGTCCGGGTTGCGGATCTCGCTCAGGGTCTTGCGAAAGGGAATCGTCGCGTAGGGCGATTGCCCGGCCGTGGTGTGGCGTCGCTCGAACCGCATGGAACCTGTCTCCCGTACCGGCGGCTCGCGCGCGGCACCGTGTCCAAGAATGATGAAGGCAAGCGCCCGCGAACGCCGCGCGGCGCTGAAATTCGTGTCGAGAATTTGGTGAACCGCCGGTGACGCGACAGCCTCGGCGACCATCCAAAGGTATGCCGTCCTGGGGTCTCACGTCAATAACTAGTGTGCCGGCTGCATGTTCCTGGCTAGATGTAGTGGGTCTCGCGTTAAAGCTGTGGATATCGCGGGCGTCTCGATAAGTGCCCTTTCGGGTTCGCGGATTCGAACGCGAAAAATTTTCCGCCCACAGGCCGTGCCGCGATCGCGGCGGGTCGCGGAATGGTTAACGGCCGCAGGTGTGGGATTTGCGCCGCAACGCGCCTCTCCCCGCAGCGGCGTCGCGGCCCGACTCGACGGCTGGACTTCGCGGGACCGCGTCACCATAGTCCGCGCGAACAACGAAGGCGGGGCGCATGCCCCTTTCAGGCGAACGCGATGGCTCTCAAGGACACGCTCCTGCGCATCTTCACCTGGTGGAACGGGCAGACCATGTCGCTCGCCCTCTACACCGCGCGGCGCGGGCAGCTCGTCGGTACGGACGATCTCGGCAACGTCTATTACCGGGCGCAGGGACCGCTGATCGACCGCTCGGTCGGCAGCGAGCGGCGCTGGGTGGTCTACAAGGGCTACGCCGACGCCTCGAAGGTGCCGCCCGGCTGGCGCGCCTGGCTCTGCCACAACGGCGACGTGCCTCCGAGCGAGGGCACCTACGCGCCGCGGGCGTGGCAGAAGCCTCACGTCGAGAACCTGACCGGGACCAGCGGCGCCTACCGGCCGCGGGGGTCTCAGCTCAATGTCGGCCAGCGGCCGGCCGCGACGGGCGACTACGTGCCCTGGAGCCCGGGCAACTGAGCCCGGATAGCGGGGGCCAGCGGCCCTTTTTCCACCAATCTTCTCCGGTCTAATCCGATCCTCGCGCCGCCGCTTCCCCCCGGGAGCGCATTGGAGAGGGGTTCGCCCGTGAGCCGCAGCACAGCAGGATCGTCCCGCCCCGTGGTCAAGCGCCTCCTTCTCGCCGTGATCGCGACCGGCCTGCTCGCCCTTCCGGCTTCCGCCGACAAGATCAAGAACCCCACCGCCGTCTTCTCCGGCCTCGACAAGATCACCGGGCGCATCGTCTCCTTCGAGGTGGCGGTGGACGAGACGGTGCAGTTCGGCGCGCTGCAATTGACGCCCCGCGTCTGCTACAGCCGGCCGCCGACCGAGAGTCCGAAGACCACCGGCTTCCTCGAAGTCGACGAGGTCACCCTCGACAACAAGTACCGCCGCATCTTCACGGGTTGGATGTTCGCCGCGAGCCCCGGCCTGCACGCGATCGAGCATCCGATCTACGACGTCTGGCTGGTCGATTGTAAGGGCGGCAGCGACGTGATCGCCGAGGCGCGCGAGCAGGAGGACATGCCCGCCATGGCCTCCAAGCCCGAGAAGGCGCGCCGGCCCAAGGGCAACGCGGACGCCACGCGGACCGCCCAGCAGGTCAACCCGAACGGGCAGGTGGATGTCGAGGCGCCACGCGGCGTCCCCGTCCAGCCGAAGCAGAAACCCTCGCGAAAGTTCTTCCCGTCCAACGAGGGCCCGGCTCCGGCACCACCGCCGCAACAGCCGCAATCACTCTTCGACGCCCTGTTTCGCTGACGGTTGGGCCGGAGTTTCAGGTTACGCCGAGGGCCGCGAGCACGTCGCGCCCGGACAGGGAGCCGTCACCCGGCCAGACAGCCCAGTTTGCCGGCAAGGCGATCGCCTCGGCGAGCCGGCGCTTGTAGATGTGTCTCGGAACCTCCTCGGCACCGAACTGGCTCAGATGATCGGTGACGAATTGGGTGTCGGCGAGGCGATAGCCGCCGGCGCGCAGCCGCGCGACGAGGTGGACGAGCGCCACCTTCGAGGCATCCCGCGCGGTGTGGAACATGCTCTCGCCGAAGAACGCGGCCCCGAGGGAGACGCCGTAGAGGCCCCCCACGCGCTGGCCCTCCGAGAAGACTTCGACCGTGTGCGCGTGACCGGCGTCGAACAGGGCGCCGTAGAGGTCATGGATGCGCCGGTTGATCCAGGTCCGCTCCGCATTGGCGCGCGGTGCCGCGCAGCCGGCGATCACGGCATCGAAATCCTGGTCGATGCGAACCTCGAACACGTCGGACCGGACGGTGCGGGCCAAGCGCTTCGACACGTGGAACCCGTCGAGAGGCAGAACGCCGCGCGCGCGCGGCTCGACCCAGTAGATCGCGGGATCGTCGGCATCTTCCGCCATCGGGAAGATCCCGGCCGCATACGCCTTCAGCAGAATCTCGGGCGTGATCTCAACGCGGTCGCCATCATACATGGCGGGATTTTGATGCGGGGCGCGGCGGAAGGCCAGGGCGCACCGGCCGCAAACCGGTTTTCGGACACGAAAAAGGGCGGGGCCCATCGGCCCCGCCCGCGATCCGTCGCCTGAGCGCGGCGATCAGTAGTTCGGGCCACCCGCCGTCGTGCCAAGGTTCGGCACGGTGCGATTCGGCTGCTCGGCGTTTCCGCCCTTGGCGGAATCCTCGAAGATCGCCTCACGGTTCGAGCCGAAGGGCGCCTCCGTCACGGTGCCGGTGACGTCCATGTCGACGAAACCATCGGCATTGCGGTAGGCGCCGTAGACCGACGGGTTGTCGATGGGGCCGCGCGTGGTGCTGCCCGCCTGGGGAACGAAGCGCTCGGGTTGACCGACATTGCCCGACGGCGACTGGGCGAGGGCAGCGGTGGCCATGAGGGAGGCCGCGGCGAGGGTGAGGCTAAAGATGCGCATCGTAGGTCGAACGTCCATTGTTTAGGAAAATCCAGTCGCTTGGCGGGACGCTCGCCGCCGGGCAGGTGATGCCCGGGTCGTCCCCGCCTGACCGGCGTGGGATGAGAAGTCCTGCCGGAGCAACACGTTCCACCAGTTCGTTCGCCGGCAACGGTCAGCCCGCGGGGCGTGGCAGAGAAAGAGGATATTTTTCCTTGCCGAACGGCTCAATTTGCATTGAAACAGATCTTTCACGCACGAAAATGCCGAGAAATCCAGACCAAAAGAACTCATAAGGCTCATTTTGCAAGAAAGTAGCGCGCAACACGATTGTGCGCAATCGCACACCGATGGTCGCTGGGTAAGGGGCCTCCTGAAATAATAAGAAGCCGGCCCCTCGCGGGGCCGGCTTCGTAATCTCATCGGGTCCTGCGTCGATGACCGGTCAGCGGGCCGGACCGCCCGAGGTCCCACCTGTGTTCGGGACCGGGCGGTTGGTCTCGTTCGCGTTTCCGCCCTTGGCGGAATCCACCGCACCCACGCCCGGGCTCATGCCGTTCTCGCCGGCAGGCGCGACGGCGGTGCCGCCCGTGGGGGCCATGTCTCGGGTCGACGGCTTGTTGATCGGGCCGTTGCTGGTGCTCCCGGCCTGCGGGACGCTCCGCTCGGGCTGGCTCACATTGCCGGACGGCGACTGAGCGAGGGCAGGGGTGGCGAGCAGCAGGCTCGTGAGGAGGCAGGTAGTCAGGCGCACGGTCGATCGTTCTCCGGTATCGGGCGCCGCCTCATCCGGACCGTGAGGCGCAAGCCGCAGAAGACGAGCGGAAACGAGCGTCGGGCGCACTCGTTCCCGTCACGCTCGCGACGGCGGATCCGGGCGCGACATCCTACGCGTCGGCGAGCCCACCTTCGGCCAGGAACTTCTCCAGCCAGTGGATGTCGTAGGCACCGTTCAGGACATCGGCGTTCCGCACCAGGGCCCGGAACAGCGGCAGGGTCGTGTCCACGCCGTCGACCACGAACTCGTCGAGCGCCCGGCGCAGCCGCATCAGGCACTCGTTGCGAGTGCGCCCGTGCACGATCAGCTTGCCGATCAGCGAATCGTAGTGCGGCGGGATGCGGTAGCCCTGGAACGCCGCCGAATCGACCCGGACACCGAGCCCGCCCGGCGGATGGAAGTAGGTGATCAGGCCGGGGGAGGGCCGGAAGGTCGCCGGGTGCTCGGCGTTGATCCGGCACTCGATGGCATGGCCCTCGACGCGGATCTCGTCCTGGGTCACGGAGAGGGGCAGGCCGGCCGCAACCCGGATCTGCTCGTTCACGAGGTCGATCCCGGTGATCATCTCGGTGACCGGGTGCTCGACCTGGATGCGGGTGTTCATCTCGATGAAGTAGAACCGCCCGTCCTCGTAAAGGAACTCCACCGTGCCGGCGCCGAGATACTGAAGTTCCTGCATCGCGCGGGCGCAGATGCCGCCGATCTCGGCGCGCATCTCGGCGTTCAGCACGGGCGAGCCGCCTTCCTCCCAGACCTTCTGGTGCCGGCGCTGGAGCGAGCAGTCGCGCTCGGCGAGGTGAACCGCGTTGCCGCGCCCGTCACCGAGAACCTGAACTTCGATGTGGCGCGGCTTCTCCAGATACTTCTCCAGATAGACTGCGTCGTCGCCGAAGGCGGCCTTGGCCTCGGTGCGGGCCATGCCCAGCGCCTGCTCCAGGTCCGCCTCGGTGCGGGCCACCTTCATGCCGCGACCGCCGCCCCCGGAGGCGGCCTTCACCAGCACGGGATAGCCGATCTCGGCCGCGATCCGCTTGGCCTCTTCCGGATCCTCGACGCCGCCCTCCGAACCGGGCACGCAGGGGATGCCGAGGCGCTTGGCCGTGCGCTTGGCCTCGATCTTGTCGCCCATGATGCGGATGTGCTCCGCCTTGGGGCCGATGAAGCCGATATTGTGGTGGGCGAGCACCTCGGCGAAGCGGGCGTTCTCGGACAGGAAGCCATAGCCCGGATGCACGGCATCCGCGCCCGTGATCTCGCAGGCCGCGATGATCGAGGGAATGTTGAGGTAGCTGTCCCGGGCGGAGGGCGGGCCGATGCAGACGCTCTCGTCGGCGAGGCGCACGTGCATGGCATCGGCGTCGGCGGTGGAGTGGACCGCCACCGTGGCGATCCCGAGTTCCTTGGCCGCGCGCAGGATGCGCAGGGCGATCTCGCCCCGGTTGGCGATCAGGATCTTGTCAAACATCGGCGCGGCCCCGCTCACTCGATGACGAGGAGGGGTTCGCCGAACTCGACGGGCTGGCCGTCCTCGACGAAGACGGCGGTGACGGTGCCGGCGCGCGGCGCCACGATCTCGTTGAAGGTCTTCATCGCCTCGATGAGGAGGAGCTTCTCACCAACCTGGACCGTGGAGCCCACATCGACGAACAGCTTGGCGTCCGGCGAGGGACGGCGATAGGCGGTGCCGACCATCGGCGAGGGCACCGCGCCGGGATGACCCGCGCCGGCCTTGCCGCGCTCGACCGACCCGCCGGGCCCCGAGACGGGGGCAGGGGTCGGCGCGGCGACGGCGGCCATCGCGGGGGCGGGGGCCGCCACCTGCACCTGGACCGTCTCGACGCGGCGGGCGACGCGGATGCGCAGATCCCCCTTCTCGACCTCGATCTCGCTGAGATCGGTTTCGTTGATGAGCTTGGCGAGCTCGCGCACGAGCTCGGGATCGAAGGGGTCGTTCTTGGACATCGGCTCCTTGGGCATCGGCTCGGTCGTCTTCAGGGTCGGTCGCAGGTTGCGGTCGCGTGGTTTCAGGGTGTCGGCGGCCGGGCGGACGTGGCGCGGCCTACCGGGTCATGGGGCGGAGGCGGTCAGCAGGTGGCGTGGCCGCACTGACGCACGTCGGTGATGATCTTGCGGATCGGCTCGGCGCCGACGGCGCCGGGGATCACCTCGTCGCCGATGATGAAGGCGGGCGTGCCCGAGAGGCCGAGCTTGTCGCCGAGGCCCACATTCTCCGAGAGGGCCGCCTTCACCTCGGGGCCCTGCGCGTCCTTCGTCAGGCGGGCCACGTCGAGCCCCATCTCCTTGCCGACGGCCAGGGCGCGCTCGCCGTTCACCCGGCCCTTCGATTCGAGGAGCTTGGTGTGGAACTCGAAGAGCTTGTCGCCCTTCAACTGCTGCTTGGCCGCCAGGGCGACCTTGCTGGCCTCGAGCGATTCGGCGCCGAGCACGGGGAAGTCCTTGAGGACGACGCGCAGCTTCGGATCACCCTTGATCAGCGCCTGGATGTCGGCGAGCGCCTTGCGGCAGTAGCCGCAATTGTAATCGAAGAATTCGACCATCGTGACGTCGCCGCTCGGATTGCCGACGACCACGCCGTGGGGCGAGTTGACCAGGGCCTCGCGGGCCTCCTTCAGGGCCGCCGACTGGGCGAGCTTCTGGGTCTCCTGCTGCCGGCGCTCGCCCTCGGCGATCGCCTCCTGCAGGACGTCGGGGTTCTTGACGAGGTAATCCTTGATGATGCCCTCGATCGCCTGGCGCTGCGCATCCGTGAAGGCGGCGGCGGCCGGAGCGGTCTGGCTCGGTGTGACCTGGCTCGGCGTGGTCTGGGCATGCGCGGCCCCCAGGGTGCCGGCGAGGATCGTTGCGCAGATCAGGGAACGGAAGAGGGGCATACGTCCTCGCGGGGCGGGACCGGTCAAGCGTAGGCCGGCCATCGGGGAGTCGTCTTTCACAGATCGCGGTTCGCACATCGCGATCGGCAGGGCGTGCGAATAGCCGCCGGGTTAGGCGTTTTCGCGGCGGCCGGTCAATTGCCGATTCGCGGTTTGGCCTCGAACACGGGCTGCGGCTATGACGAAGCGGATGACCCAGTCCCCGATCCTGACCGTGAATCAATCCTCCCGGCGGGCGGCGCGCGTCGCCCCCTTCCTCGCCATGGACGTGATGTCGGCCGCCGCCGCCCGCGAAGCGCGCGGCGAGGGAGTCGTCCACATGGAAGTGGGGCAACCCTCCGCGCCGGCGCCCCGGGCGGTGATCGCGGCCGCGCAATCCGCGCTGGCGAGCGGCGCGCTGCCCTACACCCAGGCGCTCGGCCTGCCGTCCTTGCGCGAGCGCATCGCGCGCCATTATGCCGAGACCTATGGCGTCTCGGTATCCCCGAGCCGGATCGTCGTGACCACGGGCTCGTCGGCGGGATTCGTCCTCGCCTTCCTCGCCCTGTTCGATGCCGGCGCCCGCATCGCGGTTCCGCAGCCGGGCTACCCGGCCTATCGCAGCCTCCTCAACGCCCTCGACCTCATCCCGGCGCCGCTCACGTTGCGCGATGCCGACCGATTCGCGCCGACCGGCGCGGCCCTGCGGGCACTGCACGCGCGAGCGGCTTTGTCCGGCCTCCTGGTGATGAGCCCGGCCAACCCGTCCGGCACGGTGATCGAGCCCGAGCGCCTCGCCGATCTCTGCGCCACGGCCCGCGAGCTCGGACTGCGCTTCATCTCCGACGAGATCTATCATGGGCTCGCCTACGGCATGCCGACCGACACGGCCTTGCGCTACGACGACGAGGCGATCGTCATCAATTCGTTCTCGAAGACCTGGTGCATGACCGGCTGGCGCATCGGCTGGATGGTGGTGCCGGACTGGCTCGCCCGGCCGGTGGAGCGCCTGGCCCAGAACCTCTACATCTCGGCGCCCTACCTCTCGCAGGTGGCGGCACTGGCGGCCTTCGATGCGGTGGAGGAGGTCGAGGCGGTGCGCGCCGGCTACGCGGCGAACCGCGCCCTGCTCCTCGATGCCTTCCCGGGCCTCGGCCTCGGACGCACGCACCCGGCGGACGGCGCCTTCTATCTCTATGCCGACGTCTCGAACCTGACCGACGACGCCAGCGCCTTCTGCCGGCGCATGCTCGACGAGGCCGGCGTCGCGGCGACGCCGGGCCTCGATTTCGACGCGGTGGATGGCGGCCACCACGTGCGCTTCTCCTTCGCCGGATCGCAGGCCGACTGCGTCGACGCGGTGCGCCGCCTGAAGGGTTGGCTTCGCTGAGCCGGATCGTCCGAAACGAGAACGGGGCGGACCCTTGAGATCCGCCCCGCCGCCTTGCATCGAATGAACCGGTCGATCACTCGCCGGTGAGGGCCGCCTTGGTGCGCGACCACCAGCCCGCGCGCTTCGGACGGTCCGGGTCGGCGGGCGTGAGCACCACCGCAACCGGCTCCGGCGTAGGCACCGCAGCGGGGGCGGGCTCGGCCGCCGGGGTCGCTTCGGCGGAAGCCGCCTCCGGCGCGGGCGCGACCGGCAGATCCTCGGACACGGCGGCGGGCGCCTCGACCGACGAAGCGTCGGGGTGATTGTCCTGCGCGACCGGCGCATCGGTGTGGGACGAGGCCGCGGCGACCGCGTCCGCGCTCACCGGCTCCTCGCCGCCGAGGAAAGCGGACGGCGCATCCGCCGCCCCCTCGTCGCCCGAGACGGAACCGACCGACTCCACATCGGCGTCCCGGCCCTCGTCGCCCTGGTTGCCGGCCTCGCCGTCGCGGGAACGTCCCTCGCGGTCGCGGCCACGACCGCCCCGGCGGCCGCGACGACGGCGGCGCCCGCTGCCGTCATCCTCGCCTGCGGTGGGCGCCTCGACCGTCGAGACGGCCTCGTCGCCCTCGGCCTGGGCGGCGACCTCGTCGGTCTCCTCGCCCTCACCGTCATCCTCGCCGTCGGACTGGGAGGTTTCACCGGACGATTCGCCGGTCTCGTGGCGTCCGCCCCGGCGGCGGCGGCGGCGGCGGCGACCGCCACGGCCCTCACCGCCCTCGGACGACTTCTCGCGCGCTTCCTCAGACGCCTCGGTCTCGGTCTCCTCGGCCTCGGCCTCGGCGACCTCCTCCTCGATCTCCGGATCGAAATCCTCCTCGGGGGCCAGCGCCGAGCTGATCGCAACGGCGCGCACGCCCGTCACCGGCCCCTCGGCGCGGGATGCCGGCTCGCCCCGTTCGAGCTGGAACGCGGAGGTGGCCGCCAGGCGCTCGTCGGCCGCGATGGTGACGGAGACGGCGAAGCGCACCTCCAGCTCACGCAGGTGGGCGCGCTTCTGGTTGAGGATGTAGAGCGCCACCTCGGTGCGCGTGCGCAGGACGAGGTTGTGGCTGACGCTCTTGAGGAGCGATTCCTCGATGGCGCGCAGGATCTGCAACGCCACCGACGCGGTCGCCCGGACGTAGCCCGAGCCGCCGCAATGCACGCAGGGGAGGGAGGAGCTCTCCAGCATGCCGGTGCGGATGCGCTGGCGGCTCATCTCCAGCAGGCCGAAGGGCGAGATGCGGCCGACCTGGATGCGGGCGCGGTCGTTCTTCAAGCACTCGTTGAGTTTCTTCTCGACGGCGCGGTTGTTGCGCTTCTCCTCCATGTCGATGAAGTCGATCACGACGAGGCCGGCGAGATCGCGCAGGCGCAGCTGGCGCGCGACCTCCTCGGCCGCCTCCAGGTTGGTGCGCAACGCCGTGTCCTCGATGTCGTGCTCGCGGGTCGAGCGGCCCGAGTTCACGTCGATGGAGACCAGCGCCTCCGTCGGGTTGATGACGAGGTAGCCGCCGGATTTCAGCGTGACGTGCGTGGAGAACATCGCGTCGAGCTGCTGCTCCACCCCGTAGCGGGCGAAGATCGGCGTCGAATCGCGGTAGGGCTGCACGACCTTGGACTGGCCCGGCATCAGCATGCGCATGAAGTCGCGCGCCTCGCGATAGGCCTCGTCGCCCGCCACGAGGATGTCGTCGATGTCCTTGTTGTAGAGGTCGCGGATGGCGCGCTTGATGAGCGAGCCTTCCTCGTAGACCAGCGCCGGAGCGGAGGAGGACAGCGTCAGTTCGCGCACGCTCTCCCACAGGCGCATCAGGTACTCGAAGTCGCGCTTGATCTCGGGCTTGGTCCGCGAGGCGCCCGCCGTGCGCAGGATGACGCCCATGCCGTCCGGCACCTCCAGGTCCTGCGCGACTTCCTTGAGACGCTTGCGATCGGCCGCGCTGGTGATCTTGCGGGAGATGCCGCCGCCACGACCGGTATTGGGCATCAGCACGGAATAGCGTCCGGCCAGCGAGAGGTAGGTGGTGAGGGCCGCGCCCTTGGTGCCGCGCTCTTCCTTGACGACCTGCACCAGGATGATCTGGCGGCGCTTGATCACCTCCTGGATCTTGTAGTGCCGGCGATAGGTGCGCGGCCGCTCGGGGATCTCGGCCAGCGCATCGCCGCCGACCTGGGCGATCTTCTGCCGACGCTCACCGTCCTCGCCCTCGGATTCTTCGTCGTCCTCGTCCTCATCGTCGTCGGAATCGTCGTCGTCCTCGGACTCGTCGTCCGAATCCTCGTCGTCCTCGTCCGAATCGTCGTCCTCGTCGGACTCGTCCTCGGATGCGGGCTCCGCGACGGCGCTCTCGCCCATCGGGGCGGCTTCGAGCGCGAGCTCGGCGGCCGGCGCGACCGGCGCCTCGGCGGTGGCTCCCTCGATGGCCAAGGGCTCGCCGGCCTCGACATCCGACGCGGGCGCCTCGTCGGCACCCCCATCGGTCGCCCGGCCCTCGGCGGCATGCGCCTCGGAATCCTGCGTTTCGGCGGTGTCACCCCCGTCCAGGGTGGCCTGCGGCAGGTCGGCCGAGGCGTCGCCGCCCGGAACGATCGCCTGCGAGGACGCGTCGAGGCCGCCTTCCAGGAGCGCGTCCGAGGCGCCGATGGCCGGCTCGTTCTCGGGCACCGAGGTGGCGAGATCGGAGACGTCTTCGCTGCTCACGCTCTCGGAGGTGCGCGCCGTCTTGGCCGCGTTGCCGTCACGGCGGCCGCGCGAGCGGCGGCGGGGCTTGCGCTCCTCGCGCTCGCGATGCTCCTCCGCCTCGCGGGCCTCGTCCTCGAGCAAGGCCTGACGGTCGGCCAGCGGGATCTGGTAATAGTCGGGGTGGATCTCGCTGAAGGCGAGGAATCCGTGGCGGTTGCCGCCGTACTCGATGAAGGCGGCCTGGAGCGACGGCTCCACCCGCGTCACCTTGGCGAGATAGATGTTCCCGCGAAGCTGGCGCCGGTTGGCCGCTTCGAAGTCGAATTCCTCAACCCGGGATCCGTGAACCGTGACGACCCGGGTCTCCTCCGGGTGCATCGCGTCGATGAGCATCTTGTTGTTGTTGGCCATGACGAACTTTCGACATGGCGGTCGACGTCGTTCTCCTCGAACCGCGCGGTCCCGATGGTGCGCCTCCCGGTCCCGATAGGTCGGTCCGGAGGGTCAGCACGCGTAACGACCCGGCGAGTGGGGTCGCGGAAGCTGTGGGGAAGGGATTGCCGTCAACCGCCGTTGGGCGCCGGATCTCGGCGCGCGTGGGGTTGATCCTGGCCAGGGTCGACGAGAAGGCGGCGCCACGCGAAACGCGCAGGCGTTGAACACGAGCAACGGCAACCGATGCTGTGTGTCCGCTCATTCTCTCCCTGACCTCGCGAAGACTGTGTGGGCTCGACCGAAGGCAAGCCGTGCATTCCAAAGAAACGGTGCGGCGGCCGAAAACGGCCGTCGAATGAACCGACTCCCACCCGGCTTTGAAGCGCCGCATTGTCTGACGCGGGGAACCGACTGCGAAGGCGATCCTGCCGGAAGCCGGACCGCGCCCGCGGGCCGCGGAGCAAACCGCACGACACCGGGAAGGGGACCTTACCATTACAGAGCGTCGCGACGTTTTGGCAAGGTCCTTAATTCCGCCACGCAACGGGGGGGACGCGGTGTCGCCGGGTCCGGCCGGCCGAGGGCCTGTCGCCGCCAGGCCACAAGGTCCGGCGAAGTGGGTGCCGCCACTTGAGGAACGGTTAACCATCCCGTCCGTATCCCTTAGAGGCAGCGCTCACCGAAGCGGGTTCGTGGGCCTGAGCCCCAGGGAAGGGAAGCCGGACCGATGCCGAGACGCTCGCCCCTGCCGCGCTCCCTCGCGCTCATCGTCTGCGGCATCTTGGTCTCCGGCGCCTTGCTCCCGGCGGGAGGTTTGCCGGCCGCGGCCCAGGACGGCGACAAGGCGCGGAGCGTGAATCAGGCCGCCGTCGCCATCGCGGCCGATCTCTCGACCTCCGGCCCCACCACGAAGCTGACGCTCACGCTCTCCAAGGCCATCGAGGCCAGGGCCTTCGTGATGGAGCGGCCCGACCGGGCCGTGATCGACCTCGCCGAGGTGAACTTCCAGCTGGGCGCCGAGACGGGGCGCAAGCGCGACGGACTGGTCTCCTCCTTCCGCTACGGCCTGTTCGCGCCGGGCCGCTCGCGCATCGTGGTCGACCTCGCCCAGCCCGCCAGCGTCGGCCGGATCGAGACCGTGACCCGTCCGCGCGACGGCGCCGTGCTGCTGAGCATCGAGTTCCAGCGCACGGACCGCGAGGGGTTCCGCCGCGCGGCCGTGGCCAGCGATCCGGCCCCGGCCCAGCGCAAGATCGTGGCCGCCCCGGAGGCGACCGACAGCCGTCCCCTGATCATGGTCGATGCGGGCCATGGCGGCACCGATCCGGGCGCCATCGCGGCCACCGGCGTGTTCGAGAAGGACATCGTCTTCGGTTTCGCGCAGTCCCTGGTGTCCCGGCTGGAGGCCGGGGGCCGTTACCGGGTGCGCATGACCCGGGACCGCGACGTCTTCGTGCCGCTCTCCGAGCGCGTCCGCATCGCGCGGGAGGCCAAGGCCGACCTGTTCGTCTCGATCCACGCCGATTCGATCTCGTCGGCTCCGCAGGTGCGCGGCGCCACGATCTACACGGGCTCCGAGAAGGCGACCGACGCCGAATCGGCCAAGCTCGCGGAGCGCGAGAACCGGGCCGACGCGGCGGCCGGCACCGAATCGAACGAGGGGCCGGGACACGTCGCCGACATCCTCCAGGAACTCACCCTGCGTGAGACGCGCACCTTCTCCTCCGGCTTCGCCAAGGGCCTGATGGCGCATCTCGGCCCCGTGATGGAGATGAGCGCCAAGCCGCACCGCGAGGCCGGCTTCATGGTGCTGCGCTCGCCGGACGTGCCGTCCGTGCTCGTGGAGCTCGGCTACCTGTCGAGCAAGCGCGACCTCGACCTGCTCCAGTCGGAAGGCTGGCGGGCGGAGGTCACCGGCGGCATGGCCAAGGCGATCGACGCCTTCTTCGGCAACCGGACCTCCCTGACGCGTCCGCAACCGCCGCGCCGCTCGGCGGCAATCGCCCCAGTTTCACCATAGAATGGTTGTGAAACCGGGGCTCACAGCGCCCCGGCCCGTTCGACGTCGATGAAGTCTCGGCGGGAATCGTCGCGGGGCTCACGAGCGAACGCCGCCACATCAGGGGCTCGCCCGCAAAACGCGCGGCGACGCCCGCGCATTCCGAAAGTCTCTTGCTTTTCGGAATGCGACACGGTCCGAGAGGGCACTTGCCGGTGTGGCACGTGTGTTCGCGGCCGGCCGGCGGCGGTGGATCATCGACGGACGGGACCCGGATGCGCTTCATCCTTCGTTTCTTCGGCTTCCTGTTCAGCATCGGCGCGATGATGTTCGTGCTGGGCGCGGCGGGCGCGGCGTTCTTCTACTGGAAGTTCAGCCAGGACCTGCCGGACCACGCCGCGCTCGCCAATTACGAGCCGCCGGTGATGAGCCGCGTGCATGCGGCCGACGGCTCGCTGCTCGCCGAATATGCCAGCGAACGCCGCCTCTATCTGCCGATCCAGGCCATGCCGAAGATCGTGGTCGCGGCCTTCCTCTCGGCCGAGGACAAGAACTTCTACAAGCATGGCGGCGTCGACCCCGAGGGGCTGGTCCGCGCCGCGCTGACGAACTTCAAGAGCGGCAAGAAGCAGGGCGCCTCCACGATCACCCAGCAGGTCGCCAAGAACTTCCTGCTCTCTCCGGAGCAGACCTTCGAGCGCAAAGCCAAGGAGGCGCTGATCGCCTTCCGGATCGAGGCCGCCTATTCGAAGGACAAGATCCTCGAACTCTACCTCAACGAGATCTTCCTCGGCACCATCGTGCCCGGCCGCAACCTGCACGGGGTCGCGGCGGCCGCGCTCGACTATTTCGGCAAGTCCGTCCACGAGCTGACGATCAACGAGGCGGCCTACCTCGCCGCCCTGCCGAAGGGCCCGAACAACTACCACCCCTATCGCCAGACCCAGAAGGCGCTCGACCGGCGCAACGAGATCATCGGCCTGATGGCCCAGAACGGGTACATCACGAAGGAGGAGGCCGAGGCCGCCCGCAAGATGCCGCTCGGCGTGAACCCGCGCGTCGCCTTCGCCAACGCCGCCAACGCCAACTACTTCACCGAGGAAGTGCGCCGCGAGATCGCCGAGCGCTACGGCGAGAAGAAGCTCTACGAGGGCGGTCTCTCCGTGCGCGCCACCCTCGACCCGAAGATGCAGGCCTGGGCGCGCAAGGCGCTGGTGGACGGTCTGATCCGGTACGACCAGTCGCATGGCTGGCGCGGGGCGCAGGCCAAGGTCGACCTCGTCGGTCGCGACTGGGGGCTCGCGGTGGCGGAGGTCTCCGGCCTCGGCGACGTGGCACCCTGGCGCCTCGCGGTGGTGCTGAGCACCACGGGCGGCGCCGCGCAGATCGGCCTTCAGCCCCGCCGCGAGGCTTCCGGGCACGTCGCCAAGGACCGGGAGACCGGCACCATCGGCGCCGACGGCACGCGCTGGACCGGGCGCTCGCCCGCCGCCGCGCTCAACCCCGGCGACGTGGTCTATGTGGAGGCCATCGACGGTGGGCGCGGCCAGTACCGCCTCCGCCAGCGCCCGGAAATCTCCGGCGCCATCGTGGCGATGGACCCCTATACGGGCCGCGTCCACGCGATGGTGGGCGGCTTCTCCTACGACGAGAGCCAGTTCAACCGCGCCACCCAGGCGATGCGCCAGCCGGGCTCCTCGTTCAAGCCGATCGTCTACTCGGCGGCGCTGGACAACGGCTACACCCCGTCCTCCATCGTGCAGGATTCGCCGATCACCATCGAGGCGGGGCCGGGCCAGGAAGCATGGTCGCCCTCGAACTACGACGGCAAGTCGGGCGGGCCGCATACGCTGCGCTACGGCATCGAGCATTCGAAGAACCTGATGACGGTCCGGCTCGCCAAGGACGTGGGCATGCCGCTGATCGCCGAATACGCCCGCCGCTTCGGCGTCTACGACGACATGCTGCCCGTGCTGCCGATGTCGCTCGGCGCCGGCGAGACCACGGTCATGCGCATGGTCACGGCCTATTCGATGCTCGCCAATGGCGGCCGGCGCATCCGGCCGACCCTGATCGACCGCATCCAGGACCGGGTCGGCGAGACCATCTACAAGCACGACAACCGCAAGTGCCTCGGCTGCGATGCCGAGAAGTGGTCGGGCCAGGACGAACCGAAGCTGGTGGACGATTCCGAGCAGGTGCTCGACCCGCTCACCGCCTACCAGATGGTCTCGATCATGGAGGGCGTGGTCCAGCGCGGCACCGCCACCATCCTGAAGCAGATCGGCAAGCCGCTCGCCGGCAAGACCGGCACGACGAACGACGCCAAGGACGCGTGGTTCGTGGGCTTCTCGCCGGATCTCGCGGTGGGTGTCTATCTCGGCTTCGACAAGCCGCGCTCCCTAGGCGACCGGGCCACCGGCGGCGGTCTCGCCGCGCCCATCGCCCTCGACTTCCTGAAGCAGGCGTTGAAGGACAAGCCGCCCACCCCGTTCCGCGTGCCGCCCGGCATCAAGCTGATCCGCGTCTCGGCCTCCACGGGCATGCGGGCCGGCTCGGGCGACGGCCCCGGCACGATCCTCGAGGCGTTCAAGCCCGGCACCGCACCGCCGGACGCCTATGTCGCGGCGCCCGCCCAGAGCGGCCCCCCCGCCGCCGTGCCGCCCGACGCG
This sequence comes from Methylobacterium sp. J-068, assembly GCF_022829445.1. Taxonomy (GTDB): domain Bacteria; phylum Pseudomonadota; class Alphaproteobacteria; order Rhizobiales; family Beijerinckiaceae; genus Methylobacterium. The sequence goes on from NZ_JAKSXY010000083.1 coordinate 129,396, forward strand.
GACCGTGCCGCCCAGGCCGGCGGCCTCTACTGAGGCGACACGAACAGCCGGCCGGGACGGATCACGTCCCGGCCGGACGCTCACGCGCGACGGCGTCTCGCGGTTCCGGACAGCCCTTGCCATCGGCCGCGAGGGCACGCGAGGCCGCCTCCAAGCTCAATTGTCCGTCGGCGACGAGATGCGCGAAGCCATGAACGATCGCCCAGGCGCGCAGCGTGTCCGCCCCGATTACATCGGGATCGACCGGGCCGCCCGTCGACGTGGCCCGACCAGCCGCGATCCGGTCCAGAGTCATCAGCGCATCGGTCGCGGCCGCGGCCAGGTCGGGGAAGTCGGCCTTGCAGAGGGTGCTGCCAAACATCAGCAGAAAGCACGGGCGTTCCACGACCGCGAAGGCGAGGTAGGCCGCGCCCAGTGCGGTCAGCTCGTTGCCGGCCGCCACGAGGCGCGCACGAAGGCGATGAAACCCCTCCGCCGCGACACCGGCCAACAGGGCCTCACGGCTGGAAAAGTGCCGGTACGGCGCATTGTGCGACACCCCGGCCACGCGGGCGACCTCGCGCAGGCTCACCGCGCCGACCCCCTCCCGACGCAGGATCTCGAGTGCGCCATCCAGGAGTGCGCGGCGAAGGTCGCCATGGTGGTAGGCCGTCCGATCGGATGTTGACACTGCCCACACATCCTTTCATGGTGCTGGCGTCAACATAGCGGGCCCGGCGAGGCGAGTCATGACCCTGGAACCTCTCCTCGTCACTGGCCCGGTCATTCAGGCCCACGCCCTCGCGGCGATCCTCGGTCTCGGGCTCGGAGCGCTTCAATTCGCGTTGCCGAAGGGCACCCGGGCACATCGCGGACTCGGCCGGGTCTGGGTCGGCCTCCTGGCCTTCGTCGCCCTGTCCTCCTTCGGCATCCACGCATCGCGGCAGGTCGGACCCTTCAGTTGGATTCACGGCCTGTCGCTCGTCACCCTCGGCGCGCTCGCCGCCGGGATCGCTTTGGCTCGCGCAGGCCGGATCGAGGCCCATCGCTGGACCATGATCGGGTTGTTCATCGGCGGACTCGTGATCACCGGGCTGTTCACGCTGGTACCGGGCCGGGTGATGCACCGGGTGCTGTTCACCGGCTAGAACGCCGCGCGCAGGCCTCCGAACACGCTGCGCCCGACGCCGGGATAGAAGGCCACCGGGCCTCCGACGATCGCGGCGGCGTTCGTCACCACCGCGATGTCGGAGACGTAGCGGGTGTCCATGAGGTTGCGGGCGTCGACGAAGAGCGAGACGCCGTTGCGGAAGTCGATGCCGGCCTCGACGTTGAACAGCGCGTAGCCCGGCACCTTCAGGGTGTTGGCGTGGTCCGCGAAGGCGCCCCGCGGCACCCAGTCGACGGACGGGCTGAGGCGGAATCCGTCGCGGTTTCGATAGGTCAGCACCGTCCGCAGCACGTCCGTCGGGATGCCGGCGATCCGGTTGTCGGTGAAGACCGGGTCGCTGACGAAGCGGAAGTCGTTGTGGGTCCAGACCTGCGAGACGCCGACCCCGTCGCCCGGGCCCAGGAGGTCCCGCGCCAGATCGAGCGAGACCGCCGCCTCGACGCCCTGGTGGCGGGTCCGTGGCGCGTTGAAGGTTGCGGCCGGGATGTTGAGGCCCGGATTGATCGAGAAGTTGATCAGCTCGTCGCGAATCTCCGAGCGATAGAGCGTCAGGTCCCACGAGAGCCGGTCGATGCGGCCGCGCGTACCGGCCTCGTAGGTCAGCGCGCGCTGCGACCGCAGCGGCACGAAGGTGGTGTTGAGCGCGTTCGTCTGCACGAGGTCCGAGAAGTCCGGCACATCGCGCGAGCGGGTGATGTCGCCGAAGACCTGGATCTCGGGCAGGGGCTGCCAGAGCAGACCGAGCTTCGGGTTGATACCCTCGTAGGTCTCGTTGGCGAAGGACGGGAACTGGTTCGCGCCCGAGAAGCCTCCCTTGTTGCTGTAGGTGCGGTTCGACGAGAACGCCTTGGCGCCGGCCATGAGTGCGACATCCGGCAGGAACCAGAAGCGGTTCTCGCCATAGGCCTCGTAGTTGGACGCGCTCTGGACCGCGCGCAGGGTCTGGGCGCCGCGCTGGCCGGCGACATTGACGAACTGGAGCGCCGAGTTCTGACCGGCGAAGGCCCGCAGGCCGAGGATCGTCTCGTTGCGATACCCGGCGATGTCGAAGCTGCCCGACCAGTGGGGTGCGATCCCGTAGGTCCAGCCGTCCTGGTCGATGACCTGGAAGATCGGGTGGTACAGCGATTTGTGGATCGCCCAGGTGTCGATATCGAGCTTGCCGACATCGAGGGCGAACGAGGTGCGGTTGGCTACCCGTTCGGTCTCGACCTTGCGCGACTGGTTGCCCGAGATCGCGGTGGGATTGGCCAGGGTCGGATTGTTCAGGGCGTTGTAGAGGCTCAGCGTGCCGGGCAGCTTCTGGTCGGTCAGATAGAGGCCCACGTAGAACCGCGTCTCGACGCCGGGCGCGAGCCGGTAGCCGAGATTGGCGTTGAGGTTCTGCGTCCGCTGGGTCTCATGGTCCCGGTAGCCGTCCGAATTCGTGATCGTGCCGTTGATCAGGACGTCGGCCGGGCCGGAGATACGCGAGACCTGGAAGTTCTCCCGGATGGTGTTGAACGATCCGCCGTCGATCCGCAGGATGTTGGGCGCGAACGCGGTGTGGGCCGTGGGCGTGACGAAGTTGATCGCGCCGCCGAGCGTCGTCGCCCCGAAGGTCAGCGCGTTGCCGCCCTTGTAGACCTCGATCGAACGCTGGGCGAGCGGATCGATCTGGTAGAAGTCGCCGCTGCCATCGGCGAGATTCAGCGGAATGCCGTCCTGCAACAGTTCGAGCCCACGCAGGTGGAACCCGCGCGAGATGCCCGAGCCGCGCACCGAGAGGCGCAACTCCTGCCCGTACCGCTCCTGCACGTAGACGCCCGGCACCTCCTTGAGGGTGTCCCGCAGCGTGTTCGCGTAGCGGTCCTGGAACGAACTGGCATCGACGAAGGCCACCGAGCCGACCGTGGCGTTCACGGCCGCGCGCTGCGCCGATACGCTCGGAACGGTGAGCGAACCGGACGCCACCCCCTCGACGCTGAGTTCGGAGAGCGTGGCGGCGGCAACCTCCTGCGCCAGGGCGCGCTGGAGGGGAGACTGGCAGAGGACGAGGATCGAGACGCCGGCCAGGAGGCGTGCGGTGGAGAACGGGCGACGGACGCGCGGGAAATGGGACATCGGGAAGGCTCCGGATCACGGGCCCGCGCTTCGCGGCGACGCGAAGGGGCCGACGTCATCCCGGTGAGAGAACGACGATGGACGCTCGAACGGACGCGCGGCGCTGCGTTGCCGAAAGTCGGGGGCGATCTGACCGGATACGGAGCCGGGCATCCCCCCGCATCGCGTGGAGGGACCGCCCCGCGACGATAACCGGAATCAGTGGTCGTGATGACCCTGCGCCGCCGGACCGGGCATGGCCCCAGCCGGCTTCATCGCGCCGATGGGCGCGACGCTGAAGCTCACCGGCACGGAGCCCGCGCGCTCGAAGGTGAGGGTGCCCTGGATCACGTCACCGGCCTTCGGCGCGCCCGAGAGATCCTCGAACATCAGGTGAAGGCCGCCGGGCTTGAGTTCCACGGTCTCGCCCGGCTTGATGACGAGCCCTCCCTCCACGGCCGCCATCCGCATCACGCCGCCGTCCATGCTCATGGAGTGGATCGCGCTGCGCGCCGCGAGGGGGATCGACGCGCCGGTGAGGCGGTCCGGTTGCGTGCCGGTGTTGGTGACACGGACATAGCCGCCCGCGACCTTGGCGCCGCCGGGCGTCGCGCGCATCCAGGGCGTGTCGATGGTCAGGTCGCCGGCCTTGACGCCGGACGCAGCCGCCGGCGCAGTCTTGGCCGCGGCCGCCACGACCCGGACGCCCGGGGCCGGCGATTTCAAGGCGTGTGCATCCTGGCCCGCCGCCGGGATCTCGCTCCAGCGATACTGGCCCTTGTCGCAATCCTGCTCGATCGGGAAGTAGATCGTGCTGCCGGGCGCGAACGCGTCGGTGACGCGGGCGAGGAAGGTGAACTCGTCCACCTGATCGTCGGGCAGGCTGCCGCCGGTCCAGGTGATGGTCTTCACGCCCTCCCGGATGTCACCGTGGAAGTACGGATAGGCGCGCGCATAGGCCCCCTTCTCCGTGCTCACCGTCCAGCCGGGCTTCGGCATCGGCTTGGCGCCGACGATGCCCTCGGGAATCGTGACGCTGACGCGATTCGTCGGCTGGCCATTGCAGCCATGGGTGATCTGCACGACGCCGCGATAGCTGGCGTTCGGGCTCGCCTCCTTGCGCTCGAGGGTGGCGTGCGCGAAGGCGGCGGTGCTGGAAAGGGCGAGGATGAGGCCGGCGACGCGCTCGGCCCGGACAATTCGGTTCATGGGTCAGGGTCCGTGTCTGAAGGGATCGAGGGAGGGCGATCGGTTCAGACGGTGGGGGGACCCCGCGGATGGGCGATCGTTCCGGGCGGACCCCGGGCCGAGACAGGGGATTGGGTGCGCCAATCCACGACGTTCACCACCCCACGAGGCCACGAGACGGGCTGCGTCACACCTTCGGGGAGAAGCGCGCCGAGCGCGGACGGAACGGTGCAGCAGGCGGCGGGCCCGTGATGCGCGGCGGCCGGGTCGCCCGGATCGGCCGATGCGCCGTCGATCTGCCCGAGGCAGAGCACGCCATGATCGAGGACCGATGGCAGGGGCGCCAGCCCGCCGAGCACGGCGTGCAGAATGAACGCGTAGAGCGCGATCACCGCCGTGACCGCGCGCAGGGGAGCCGTTCGTGCGCGGCCTGCTCGGGTCGCCCGTGACATCATCGCCGATCCGCATAGCCCATCGGCCGCGCCTCCGCCATGCCGATCGCCCGGCATCACACGGTGCTGTGGCACACGGGCCGCAGTCGAGGGGATGTGACAGGGGAAGACGGGGATAAGACACGCCGCGCCACAATGTGGCCGGGTGACCATGAGTTCTTAACCCTACCCCGACACGTTCGCGGCGCGGGGCGTTCGAGATCCCGGCGTGGCGCGTTGGGACGACGGGCGTCACATGTCGCTTCGTAAATCAGATCAGAGTTCACGTCCGATGCTGAAACAGGCTTTCCACACCCGCTCGCTCGGTTTCGCGCTGCTCGCATCGGCGACCGTCCTCGGTTCGTCCGCGATGGCGCGCGAGGCCGGCGGCTTCGCGCAGGCCGAGTGGGCGCAGGACTACGCGTCGCCCGCCACCATGCAGGTGCAGCGCTCCTCGACGCCGATCCTGTCGCCGCAGACCGTGGCGGCCACCGAGCAGATGATCGAGCGCTACCGGGACATCGTGAACCGCGGTGGCTGGAAGCCGGTCTCGGGCGCCGACCGCCTGCGCGTCGGCGCCAAGGGTCCGGCGGTGGCCGCCCTGCGCCAGCGCCTGATCATCACGGGCGACCTCGACCCGGCCTCCGGCGGTTCGGGCGTTTACGATTCCTACGTCGCGGCCGGCGTGAAGCGCTTCCAGGCCCGGCACGGCCTGAGCCAGACCGGCGCCATGAGCCTGACGACGCAGCAGGCCATGAACGTGCCGGCCGACGTCCGCCTGCACCAGCTCGAGATCAACGTGGTGCGCCTGCGCTCCTACGCCGGCAACCTCGGCAACCGCTTCGTCATCACCAACATCCCCGCCGCCCTGGTTCAGACGGTGGAGAACGGTCAGGTCGTGACCCTGCACGCCGCCGGCGTCGGCAAGATCGACCGGCAATCGCCGATCATGAACACCAAGGCGACGCAGATCAATTTCAACCCCTTCTGGACGGTCCCGGCTTCCATTGTGAAGAAGGACCTGATCCCCAAGATGCAGAAGGACCCGACCTACCTCACCGAGAACAAGATCCGCATCTTCTCGGGCGAGACCGAGATCTCCCCGGCCTCGGTGAACTGGAACTCGGACGAGGGCACGCGCTACCGCTACCGCCAGGATTCGGGCGCCGACTTCAACTCGATGGGCATCGTGCGCATCAACATTCCGAATCCCTACGGCGTGTTCATGCACGATACGAACACCAAGGGCGTGTTCGGCGACGACTTCCGCTTCATCTCTTCCGGCTGCGTCCGCGTGCAGAACGTGCGCGAGTACATCACCTGGCTCCTGAAGGACACGCCCGGCTGGGGCCGCGATCAGGTGGAGCAGGCCATCGAGAGCGGCAAGCGCGTCGACGCCACCCTGGCGAGCCCGGTGCCGGTCTACTGGACCTACATCACTGCCTGGTCGACCCCGGACGGCTCGGTGCAATTCCGTGACGATATCTACAAGCGCGACGGCGTGAACGTGCCCTCGACCCTCTCGGCCCCGACTCCGGTCGCCAGCGCCGAGCAGGTCCAGAGCTTCGAGCCGGGCGACGAGGAGAACTGAGACCGCCTTCCGCTTGATCGAAGCGGAAGACGGTCTCACTCAGCCCGCGCGACGCTTGTGCGAAGCTCAAACTCGCCCTCTCGGAGGGATCAAACGGGTTTGATCTGAGACTTAGGTCTTCGGCAAACCGCTCGGCATTCAGGCCCGCGCTTCCCGGCGCGGGCCTTTTGCGTGGTGGATGCGACGCCACGACACGGGTTGCTTCGTGATCGACGCCACGCCGCGGGCTCTGTGCTGAATTTTTTTGACGACACGCAAAAAAATGCCTGCGCTTGGCCTTGGAACCGGCCGCGTGTAGTAATCCAGCCTTCGAACGCCCGCCCGCTTAACGCCAGCGGATTACGGGTGCGTCCGCCCGTTCAACAATCGAGGCCATCCATGAGCGCCGGTACCGCTGCCGACAAGCACTTCTCCAACTCGTTCTTCGCGGCTCCCCTCACGGAGGCGGATCCGGAGATCGCCCAGGCGGTGGCCCAGGAACTCGGCCGCCAGCAGCATGAGATCGAGCTGATCGCCTCCGAGAACATCGTCTCCCGCGCCGTGCTGGAAGCGCAGGGTTCGGTGCTGACCAACAAGTACGCCGAGGGCTATCCGGGCCGGCGCTACTATGGCGGTTGCCAGTTCGTGGACATCGCCGAGAACCTCGCCATCGAGCGCGCCAAGCGCCTGTTCGATTGCGGCTTCGCCAACGTACAGCCGAATTCCGGCTCCCAGGCGAACCAGGGCGTGTTCATGGCCCTCATGCAGCCGGGCGACACCTTCCTCGGCCTCGATCTCGCCGCCGGCGGCCACCTCACCCACGGCGCCCCCCCGAACGTCTCGGGCAAGTGGTTCAAGCCCGTCTCCTACACCGTGCGCCGCGACGACCAGCGCATCGACATGGAGCAGGTCGAGCGTCTCGCCCACGAGCACAAGCCCAAGGTGATCATCGCGGGCGGCTCGGGCTATCCGCGTCACTGGGACTTCGCCAAGTTCCGTGAGATCGCCGATGCCGTCGGCGCCTACTTCTTCGTCGACATGGCCCACTTCGCCGGCCTCGTCGCCGCAGGCGTCCACCCGTCGCCGTTCCCGCACGCGCACGTCGCCACCACCACGACCCACAAGACCCTGCGCGGCCCGCGCGGCGGCATGATCCTCACGAACGACGAGGCGCTGGCCAAGAAGTTCAACTCGGCGATCTTCCCCGGCCTCCAGGGTGGCCCGCTCATGCACGTCATCGCCGGCAAGGCGGTGGCCTTCGGCGAGGCCCTGAAGCCCGAGTTCAAGATCTACGCCCGTCAGGTCATCGAGAACGCCAAGGCGCTGGCCGACACCCTGATCTCGGGCGGCTACGACATCACATCCGGCGGGACCGACAACCACCTCATGCTGGTCGACCTTCAGAAGAAGGGCCTCACGGGCAAGGCGGCGGAAGCCGCGCTCAGCCGCGCCGACATCACCTGCAACAAGAACGGCGTGCCCTTCGACACCCAGAAGCCCACGATCACCTCGGGCATCCGTCTCGGCACCCCGGCCGGCACCTCGCGCGGCTTCGGCGTCGCGGAGTTCAAGCAGATCGGCGGCTTCATCGTCGAGGTGCTCGACGGCCTCGTGGCCAAGGGCGAGGGCGGTGATTCCGAGGTCGAGGCCAGCGTGAAGAGCCGCGTGCACGCACTCACCGACCGGTTCCCCATCTACGGCTGAGGCGCGACGCGCCGCTCGCGGCGCCTCGCGAGGCGCTTGAACGAGCGCCCCTCACCATGCCATGCAGCGGCCGCGGACCCTCGGGTCCGCGGCCGTTCGCTTTTGTCCGGATCCGCATCTCCCGCGGATCTCCGTCCCTCGCAGGTGTCCGTCCGATGCGGTGTCCCTATTGCGGCGGTCCCGACACGCAGGTGAAGGATTCGCGCCCCAGCGACGACGCGGCGGCAATCCGGCGGCGACGCGTCTGCCCGGATTGCGGCGGCCGCTTCACCACCTTCGAGCGGGTGCAGCTGCGCGAACTCACCGTGCTCAAGCGCTCGGGCAAGCGCGTGCCCTTCGACCGGGACAAGCTGCAGCGCTCCATCGACGTCGCCCTGCGCAAGCGCCCAGTCGAACCGGACCGGATCGAGCGGCTGGTCAGCGGCATCACGCGCCAGCTCGAGAGCGGCGGCGAGGCCGAGATCGGGAGCGAGGCCATCGGCGAGCTGGTGATGGAGGGTCTGAAGGGACTCGACGACGTCGCCTACGTGCGCTTCGCCTCGGTCTATAAGAATTTCCGCGAGGCCAGCGACTTCAAGGCGCTGCTCGGTACCCTCGTCGATCCGATCGACCCGGCCCTCGCCGCGTCGGCCCCGGCCGAGGAGGGGCCGGCCGCCAAGGTGACGGCCCTGCGACCGAAGCGGCAGCCCCGGTCCTCCTCATGAGCGGGGCCGACAGCCGGTTCATGGGCCTGGCCCTCGCGCTGGGGCACCGCAACCTGGGGCGGACCTGGCCGAACCCGTCCGTCGGCGCCGTGGTGGTGGCGGGCGAGGCGGGCGCCGAACGGATCGTCGGGCAGGGCGTCACGGCGCCGGGCGGCCGGCCGCACGCGGAACCCCTGGCCCTGGCGATGGCCGGAGCGGCGTCGCACGGCGCCACGCTTCATGTCAGCCTGGAACCCTGCTCGCATCACGGCCGGACGCCGCCCTGCACGGATGCGATCATCGCGTCCGGTGTGACGCGCGTCGTCACCGCGCTGGAGGACCCCGATCCGCGCGTGGCCGGGCGCGGACACCGCCTCCTGCGGGAAGCCGGCATCGCGGTGACCACGGGCGTCCTGGGGGCCGAAGCGGCCCGCGACCATCGCGGGCACGTCACCCGCGTGACGAAAGGGCGGCCGAGCCTGCACCTCAAGCTCGCGCAGACCCGGGACGGTTTCGCCGGAGCGCCCGCGGAGCGCCTGCGCATCACCGGACCGATCGCGGACGGCGCCGTGCATCTCTGGCGCGCCCATGCCGACGCGATCCTCGTCGGGATCGGCACCGCGCGCGCGGACGACCCCGCCTTGACCGTGCGCCTGCCCGGCCTGACGGACCGATCGCCCCTGCGGGTCGTGCTCGATTCCTCGCTGCGCATCCTGCCCTCGACCTATCTGGTGCGCAGTGCCCGGGACATCCCGACCCTCGTCGTCACCACGCGACGGGCGCCGGTCCACGCCAAGCGGATGCTCGCGTCCTTCGGGGTCGAGGTGATCGGCGTCGATTCCGATCGCGCCGGCCGGATCGACCTGTCCGCGGCACTGCGGGCCCTGGCCGAGCGCGGGATCACGCGGGTGTGCTGCGAGGGCGGCCCGCATCTCGCCGACGCGCTCGCGGCCGCGGATCTGGTCGACGTCTTCACCCTGATCACCGGCCCGAACGCGCTGAACGGCGCCGGTGGACTGCCTGCGATCGGCCCCGCCCTTGCGGATCGGCTCGCGAACGGCGACCTGAAGCCGATCGAGACCCATCATCTCGGTCCGGACCAGGCGGTCACCTACGAGCGGAGCGTTTGAGATGTTCACCGGTCTCGTCAGCGATGTCGGAGAGGTGGTGTCCGTCACGGGCGACGACCGCCTGCGCCGGATCCGCATCCGCTCGCACTACGATCCCGCCTCGATCGCACTCGGGGCTTCCATCGCCTGCTCGGGTCCCTGCCTCACGGTGGTGGCGGTGGAGCCGACCGAGGACGGCTGCGTCTTCGCGATCGACGCCGCCGCCGAGACCCTGGCGCGCACCCATGTGGGCGCGTGGCGCGAGGGCCGGCGCCTGAACCTCGAACGCTCCCTCAGGATCGGCGACGAACTCGGCGGCCATCTCGTCAGCGGACACGTGGACGGGCTCGCCGAACTCGTGGCGCGGGAGGCCGTCACGGGCGGCGCGAGCGACCCGCAATGGGCCCCCTCGGACCGCTTCACCCTGCGCGCACCGGCCCATCTCGCCCGCTTCATCGCCGAGAAGGGTTCGGTCTGCCTCGACGGCACCTCCCTGACCGTCAACACCGTCGACGACGACCTGTTCTCGGTGCTCCTGATCCCGCACACGCTCGCGGTGACCACCTGGGGGGAGCGGCGGGTGGGCGACGTCCTCAACCTCGAGATCGACCTGATCGCCCGCTACGCCGCGCGTCTCTCCGAACGCCCCGCCTGAAGAGCCCGGGACCGTCTCCGCTCGATCGAAGCGGAGACGGTCCCGGATGAGGCGCGTTGCGTCCGCTTTCCCGCGCCCTGGTTTCCAGTCCGAATCCGGGCTCCGAATTCCGGCGCCACGGAGACGTGGCGCCGGCCGGTCCGTCATCGGACGAGCCGCTTGCGCGAAGCGCCCTCGATCGCGACTTCCGCCCTCCGTGCGCGAACCGCCATCTCGAGGCGCCCGATCGGTTATCGACGAGTCCGATTGGATGGCGGGCGGACGCGCCGTCCCGAAAGGCCCACCATCTTCGAAAAATGCCCACCCCGTAAGGTGGCCTAGCTTTACGGCAGAATGTCCTTTAATCGAGATATGACATTTGACGGCGATCGAGCGTCTAGGAAACTAAAATGCCGGATATCTCGCAAACACTCATGGAAGATATATCGCCGCGCACTTCGCCGCAGGATCGCGATGCTCCGATTGTGTCGGTTATTATTTCGGTTTCGTCGGAAAAATTGCACTTGGCAGGTTGCCTTCGCTCAGTCGAAGCGCACATTCCGGCAGATTTGGCGTACGAGGTCATCGTCGTTCTCAACGGAGTGTCCGGGGAATATGAGCAACTGATCCGGCCATCGGCGCACAACGCTCGCTTTGTCAGATCTGAAATTCCTCTAGGCTTCGCCGGCGGCCTCAACCGTGGCCGTGCTGAAGCAACCGGTGAATTTCTCATCGTCCTTCGCGATGACAGTGAAGTTACGGATGGATGGCTCGAGCCGCTGATACGTTGCGCACGGACGCATCCCAACGCCGGCGCCGTGATGAGCAAAATCCTCTTCCCCGACGGCGAACTCCAATACGCGGGCTCATTCCTCTTCAGCGATGGAGAGCGACTGCCGCCGTGGGGGGAGGGGCCCGCTCCATCCGCGGCCGATCTCCAGCAGGTGATGGAGATCGATTGCTGCGCGTCGAGCTCCCTGCTGGTACCCGTCTCCGCGTGGGACGCGGTCGGGGGCTTCGACGAGGCCCTGTATCTCGCGTCCTATGTCGACACGGATTTCTCGATCGCCCTGCAACAACAGGGCTACCAGCTGATGTGCGAGCCCGCCTCCGTCGTTCACCGTCGTCGGAGTTCGAGCACGGCCCGGTACGACAAGATCTTCGACGAGCGGAAAAACAAACGGCACTTCGACGCGAAATGGACGTCCGCCCTGTCGACCTACAGCGATCGGCGCGACGGCTCGGCGTCGGAATCGCTCGAGCGTGCAAAGGAGCGCTCTCGCCGGCATGCAGAGACCGCCAAGCCTCGACCGGCCGCAATGGCCGTGCCGGCTTTCGATGCCCAGGCCCAGGCGCAGCGGATCGCACTGGGCACCATCGATTCCCTGACCGAGTTTGCGGCGTTCGTCGCGAAACGTCAGGGTTCCGAGAAAAAATCCATTCCGATCTACACCTTGGGCACGCCGCTGTTCTTCGGGACAGAGGGAAACGGACATCCGTATTCGGCATCGGACTCCTTGTACGAGCCCGAAACCTGGGGGGCTTGGATCAGAGGTCGCCTCACGCTTTTTCTTCCCTTGGCGATGCGAACGCGCGATGCGGCGCCGCTGCTGCTGAAACTCGACTTCAGGGCCAATCACTTCCTGTGCGCGGAACGCCTGAGTTCGAGCTTCGTGGTGCGCGTCAACGGCGGCCGGGCCTACGAGCATCGTGAAACCCGAACCGGCATCCAGTCCTACACCGCGACGATCGATCCCAGTCTCAGCGATACCCTCGTCGTCACCATCGATGTCGACGATCCGCTGGCTCCGGCCGACGCGGGAATGGGTGAGGATCTCAGGCCGATCGGAATGGCTTTGTATGATCTGACGGTCAGACCGGCCTCGCAGGATTGAAAGCGACGGCCTCACGAGGTCGTCACGGCGGGATCGGACGAGGTTGGGCCGGACGATCCGATCCAGCCGGAAACGCCGCTCGATCCCATCGCAAATTCAGGACTCGCGGCGGGACGGATCGACGGCTGATGGGTCGGCGAAGGCGCGAAGCCGGTAAATCCAGGGGCCGCGCTTGTCGCAGCGGCGCCTTCGGTCTATCGCTCCGGCCTGCGATCAAGGGACATGCCCTGCCGGTCGACCCGTGCGCACCGGTCGACGTCGCCTCGTCAGGCCCAACGGCCGAAGCGGGTCGGCGGCCTGCCCCACGCCGATCGCACCCGTGAAGGCCCCCGATGGTATCGATCGCACATATCAGCCGCCCTGCTCCCGCCAACGTCAAGGGCGCCCGCATCCTCGTGGTCGAGGCGCGCTACTACGAAGACCTCGCCGACGAGCTTCTTGCCGGTGCGCGCGGCACCCTGGCGACGGCCGAGGCCGAGACCGTCGTGGTGACCGTGCCGGGCGCGCTGGAAATTCCCGCCGCGATCGCGATCCTGGTCGAGGCCGCGACCCGGGCGGGTCAGCCCTACGACGCGGTGGTGGCGCTCGGCTGCGTCATTCGCGGCGAGACGGGGCATTACGACATCGTCGCCGGCGAGAGCGCGCGCGCCCTGATGGATCTGTCCGTCACCCTGCGCCTTCCGCTCGGCAACGGAATCCTGACGGTCGAGACCGAGGCGCAGGCCCAGGCCCGCGCGCGCGTCGCCGAAATGAACAAGGGCGGCGGTGCCGCCGAGGCCGCGCTCGCGGTGCTGGCGCTCAAGCGCGCCGCATCGGCGATGCCGGTCGGAGAGGATTGATCGAAATGGCCAGCAACGCTGAGGTGAAGAGCTCCGAGCGGAGCGGCGCGCGCCTCGCCGTGGTCCAGGCGCTCTACGACATGGAAATCTCGGGCAAGGGCGTGATCGAGGCCCTGGCCGAGTTCGAATCCTTCTGGATCGGCCGGGAGGTCGACGGGATCGCGCATCCGCAGGCCGAGATCGCGTTCTTCCGCGACCTGCTGCGGGGCGTCGTGGACGAGCAGCGGGCCATCGATCCGCAGCTCGACGGCGCCCTCGCATCGGGCTGGCCGCTGAAGCGCATCGAGACGGTGCTGCGCGCGATCCTGCGGGCGGGCGCCTACGAGCTGATGTACCGGCGCGACGTGCCGGCCCGGGTCGCGATCACGGAATATGTCGATGTCGCCCACAGCTTCTACGACGGCGACGAGCCGGGCCTGATCAACGGCGTCCTCGACAAGGTCGCGCGCGAGGTGCGTGGCAACGAATTCGCCGGCCTGCCGGCCTCCGGCCGAGGCTGATCCGCGTGGCCCGGCCGGACGAGGACGGGCTGATCGCGCGCTACTTCGCGCCGCTCGCCGGCCCCGGCGCGGACGGGCTTCGCGACGACGCCGCGACCCTGACGCCGACGCCCGGCCACGACCTCGTCCTGACCGCCGATGCCATCGTGGCCGGCGTGCATTACTTTCCCGACGACCCGCCGGCATCGATCGCCCGGAAAGCGCTCGGCGTGAACGTCTCGGATCTGGCCGCCAAGGGCGCGGACCCGCGCGGTTATCTGCTCACGCTGGCCCTGCCCGATGACTGGACCGAGGACTGGCTCGCCGCCTTCACGGCGGGCCTGCGCGAAGGGCTGGCGGCGTTCGGCGGCCATCTCCTCGGCGGAGACACCGTACGGGCGGCCGGGCCGGCGGTGATCGGCGTCACAGCGATCGGCGAGGTGCCGCACGGCACCATGCTTCGGCGGATGGGAGCGCGGATCGGCGACCGTCTCTGCGTCAGCGGCACCATCGGCGATGCGGCCCTCGGCCTCATCCTGCGCGGAGCGTCTCCACCGGCCTGGGCCGGCAGGGTCGATGCCGCGGACCGCGCCGCCCTGATCGACCGCTACTGGCATCCGCGCCCGCGCATCGCCCTGGCCGCCATCCTGCGCCGCCACGCCCGGGCCGCGATGGACATCTCGGACGGGCTCGCCGGGGATCTGGCCAAGATGCTGAAGGGGGAGGGCCGCTCGGCGGAGATCGACCTCGCCGCGCTGCCCCTGTCCGAAGCCGCCGCCCGCGTGCTGGCGGCGGCGCCCGAGACGATCATGCCCATTGTCTCCGGCGGCGACGATTACGAGATCCTCTGCGCGGTCGCGCCGGAACGCCTCGACGCGCTCCGGATCGAGGCCGACGCGGCCGGCTGCCCGCTCACCTGCATCGGCATCGTCACGACCGGCGAGACCAGGCCGACCTTTCGCGAGGCCTCGGGCCGGACGCTCGGCATCGGCACCGGTTCGTTCAGCCATTTCTAGAGTCCCGACGGCGACGCGCCGGGGTGTTTCGCCACGTGTCCTGTCCGCGAACGATCCAGGGCCGCCCCTCGTCGAAGGCCCTGGATTGAAGCGTGATGCGGCTCGGGCTGGCCCGGCGGTCAGCTATGCGCCAGCACCGCCAGGAGCAGCAGGGCGATGATGTTGGTGATCTTGATCGCCGGGTTCACGGCCGGGCCGGCGGTGTCCTTGTAGGGATCGCCGACGGTGTCGCCGGTCACCGCCGCCTTGTGCGCGTCGGAACCCTTGCCGCCGTGATGCCCGTCCTCGATGTATTTCTTGGCGTTGTCCCAGGCACCGCCGCCCGAGGTCATCGAGATCGCGACGTAGAGCCCGGTGAGGATGACGCCGAGGAGGGAAGCGCCGACGGTGGCGAAGGCCTGGCTCTTGCCCGCGATGGCCTGGATCACGAAGAACAGCACGATCGGCGACAGCACCGGCAGGAGCGAGGGCAGGATCATCTCCTTGATCGCCGCGCGGGTGAGCATGTCGACGGCCCGGCCGTAATCCGGCCGGTCGGTGCCGGCCATGATGCCGGGCTTCTCGCGGAACTGCCGGCGGACCTCCTCCACGACGGCGCCGGCCGCGCGCCCGACCGCCGTCATCGCCATGCCGCCGAACAGAAAGGGGATCAGGCCGCCGAGCAGCAGGCCGACCACCACGTAGGGGTTGGAGAGCGAAAAATCGACGCTCACGCCCTGGAAGAAGCGGTACTGCGTCGGGCTCGCATTGGCGATGAAGTAGTTCAGATCTGAGGTGTAGGCGGCGAAGAGCACGAGGGCGCCGAGGCCGGCCGAGCCGATGGCGTAGCCCTTCGTGACCGCCTTCGTGGTGTTGCCGACCGCGTCGAGGGCGTCGGTGGACTTGCGCACGTCCGGCGGCAATCCCGCCATCTCGGCGATGCCGCCCGCATTGTCGGTGACGGGACCGAAGGCGTCCAGCGCGACGATGAAGCCGGCCAGCGCCAGCATGGCGGTGACCGCGATGGCGATGCCGAACAGGCCCGCCAGCGCATAGGTGCTGATGATGCCCGCCACGATCACCAGGGCGGGCAGTGCTGTGGATTCCAGCGAGACCGCGAGCCCCTGGATCACGTTCGTGCCGTGGCCGGTCACGGAGGCGTCGGCGATGGACTTCACCGGCCGGAAGTTGGTGCCGGTATAGTACTCGGTGATGACGACGATGAGGGCCGTGATGACGAGGCCGATCACCGCGCAGCCGAGCAGGCCACCGGAGGTGAAGCTGACGCCCGCATTGGTGGTGAAGCGCGTGTCGAAGCCGCCGAACAGCGCGAAGTTGACGAGGGCGATGGCCCCGATCGAGAGGACACCGGCCGTGACGAGGCCCTTGTAGAGCGCCCCCATGATCGACTGGTTGGCGCCGAGCCGCACCGCGTAGGTGCCGGCGATCGAGGTGAGGATGCAGGACGAGCCGATGGCCAGCGGGTAGAGCAGCATGGCTTCGAGCACGTTGCGCCCGGCCACGTCGGTCTGGCCGGAGAAGAAGATCGCGGCGAGCACCATGGTGGCGACCACGGTCACCGCGTAGGTCTCGAACAGGTCGGCCGCCATGCCGGCGCAGTCACCGACATTGTCGCCGACATTGTCCGCGATGGTGGCGGGATTGCGCGGATCATCCTCAGGAATGCCCGCCTCGACCTTGCCGACGAGATCGCCGCCGACATCCGCTCCCTTGGTGAAGATGCCGCCGCCGAGGCGCGCGAAGATCGAGATCAGCGAGGCGCCGAAGCCGAGCGCCACGAGCGCGTCGATGACGTCGCGGCTGGCCGGGGCCAACCCGGCGATGCGGGTGAGATAGCCGTAATAGAGCGCCACGCCGAGGAGCGCTAGGCCGGCCACGAACATGCCGGTGACGGCACCCGACTTGAAGGCCACGTCGAGGCCGGCGCCGAGGGAGGTCGAGGCGGCCTGGGCGGTGCGGACGTTGGCGCGCACCGAGACGTTCATTCCGATGAAGCCGGCGGCACCCGAGAGCACCGCACCGATGAGGAAGCCGATGCCGACCTTGAGACCGAGGAAATAGGCGAGCGCCACGAACAGCACGAGCCCGACGATCGCGATGGTGGCGTATTGGCGCCGCAGATAGGCCTGCGCACCCTCCGCGATGGCACCGGCAATTTCCTGCATGCGCTGGGTGCCGGCGTCCCGCCTCATGACGTCGTTGATCGTGACGATGCCGTAGGCAACGGCGCAGAGCCCGCCCAGGATGATAAGCAACAATGCTGTCATGCGACCGTCCTTGATGTGATGATGGCCCGGTGGGCTCACGGCGCGTTCTTGGACTTGTTGGCCGTAGCGGCTGGTCTCGCGATGATCGGATGGATCGTGCGGCGGGTTCCGGAGCGCCGGTCCCGCCCGTGTTGGCATGGTCTCCCAGGGCGTGCCCGCTCTGAGTGCCAAACTTCGCGGTAGCTTGCAAATGATGCTTAGGTTTTTCATCCGCAAATATTTGTGCAATGCAGCACGAGACTGTCGAGGCAATCCTTCGAGTCTGCGGACGGGCTAGCGATTCGCGCACGGAAGCTGGTTCAGGAGACCGGAAGAGCCGCGCCTGTGTTTCGGACCAATCCGGTCGAGAGGGATCGGTGCGTCTAGAAGATCGCGATGAATATTGATGGAGACCGATCCGGACACCCGTGCCGGTGCCTTCCGATCAGCAGATCAGGATTTTTGTCATGCGCCCATCGCTCCCCGTCCTCACCGCGCATCGCGGAAAATATGTATTAAAATGCACCTTCGCGCATGCGCGCGGCACGTTCGGCATCGCTCTCGGCGATGGGGCCGCCCGGGGATGTCACGCGACACGAATCACGCCGCGACGAGGGCGAAGCCTCGCGGTCTGGTACAGCGTGCCGACGATGGGGGTGTCCGGTCCGGCCTCATCGAGGCACGGAGCGGGCCGGCTCCCTGGATCGGAGACAGGCCCGCCGATCGGGTGCCGTCCTGCCGCGTGCGCGCCCGCACAAGCTTGCCGGGCCGGGGCGCCGGGACGTCTGGCCCTCCCTTCGCGAAGACCCAGATGTCGGCGTGACGGCGCCACTCTCCGAGCGGCTTCCATCCGTTTGTCCTTGAAACAACGCGAGTCCCCACATGCCTTCCCTATCAGACCCTATTCGCATCGGCGCGATCGACGCCAAGAACCGCGTCTTCATGGCTCCGCTGACCCGTGGCCGCGCCACCCGCGAGCACGTGCCGACGCCGATCATGGTGGAGTATTATCGCCAGCGCGCGAGCGCCGGCCTCATCCTCACGGAGGCTACCGGCATCTCCCGGGAGGGTCTCGGCTGGCCCTTCGCGCCGGGCATCTGGTCCGATGAGCAGGTCGAGGCCTGGAAGCCGATCGTGCAGGCCGTGCACGATGCAGGCGGCAGGATAGTCTGCCAGCTCTGGCACATGGGCCGCATCGTCCATCCGGATTTCCTCGGCGGCCAGCCGCCGGTCTCGGCCTCGGCCACCACGGCGCCGGACGCCGCGCACACCTACGAGGGCAAGAAGCCCTACGCGGAAGCCCGCCCGCTCTCGATCGACGAGATGCCCCGGCTCCGGGCCGATTACGAGCGCGCCGCCCGCAACGCCATTCGGGCCGGGTTCGACGGCGTGCAGATCCACGCGGCGAACGGCTACCTCATCGACCAATTCCTGCGCGACGGCTCGAACCTCCGCACCGACGCGTATGGCGGCTCCGTCGAGAACCGCATCCGCCTGCTCACCGAGGTGACCCAGACGGTGGCCGACGCCGTCGGCAAGGATCGGACCGGGGTACGCCTCTCGCCGAACGGCGCGATCCAGGGCGTCGACGATTCGAATCCCGACGCCCTGTTCGGCGCCGCAGCGGCGGCGCTCTCGAAGATCGGCATCGCCTTCCTCGAATTGCGCGAGCCCGGCCCGAACGGAACCTTCGGGACCGCGAACCATGCGCCGGTCGCGCCGACGATGAAGACGGCCTTCGACGGCCCGCTGATCCTCAATTCGGATTACGATGGTGCCAGCGCCCAGAAGGCCCTCGACGCCGGGTACGCCGAAGCGATCGCGTTCGGACGCCCCTTCATCGCGAACCCGGACCTGCCGCAGCGCCTCGTCGATCATGCGCCTCTGAACAAGGACGAGCAGAAGACCTGGTATAGCCAGGGACCGGAAGGCTACATCGACTATCCGACCCGCGATACGGCCAAGGCTGCCTGATCGGCGACGGGCGCCGCCGGGTCCGTAGATCGAGCGAACATGCAGGGCCGCTATTGTATACTTTTGTACAATAGCGGCCACTTTTCTGCCTATGCGCATCGCGCCGATCGAGTGTTCTTTCACGATTACGCGCGTCGCCGCTATCGCCAGCGCAGGAGACGCCTTATGTGTGCCATCCGACGAGGATAGCTGCGTTTGCCTTCGACCACCTCCTGCTCAATCGCACCGACCGGATGGACCGAGGACGAGCGGTTGGCGGAGCTGCGTGGTCTCAACCTCGAGAGGCGGGCGCAGGATACCAGCTACGACGATCTCACGCGTATCGCGGCCCTCGTCTGCGGTGCGCCCATCGCCCTGGTCAGTCTCGTCGAGGCGGATCGGCAATGGTTCAAGGCCCGCGTCGGGTTCGACAGGCCGGAAACGCCGCGCAGCATGTCGATCTGCGCGCATGCGATCGAGGCCGGTGCGCTCCTCGTCATTCCCGACCTGACGCAGGACCCGCGCACGCGCGACAATCCGCTGGTCACGGGTGAACACCGATTGCGCTTCTATGCCGGCGCCGTCATCCGGACAGCGGCGGGGGTGCCGCTCGGCACGCTCTGCGTCCTGGACCACGCGGCGCGGGCGGACGGCCTCACGCCGATCCAGGTCGAGACGCTGGAAGCCCTGGCACGGCAGGTCTCGACGCTGATCGAACTGACCCGCACGCGCAACGAGGTCGATGTCCGGGAGGCGGAGCTGGAAGCGAGCGAGCGCCGCTTCCGGGTGATGACCGGTGCCATGCCGCAGATGGTCTGGACCACGCTGCCCGACGGCTATCACGATTTCTACAACGACCGCTGGTACGCGTTCACGGGCGTGCCCTACGGCTCGACGGATGGCGAGGGCTGGAACGGCATGTTCCATCCCGAGGACCAGGAGCGGGCCTGGACGCGTTGGCGGCACAGCCTCGCGACCGGCGAGCCCTACGAGGTGGAATACCGCCTGCGCCACCATTCCGGCGCCTATCGCTGGACGCTCGGGCGGGCGATGCCGCTCTATGATTCCGAGGGCCGGATCGAGCGCTGGTTCGGCACCTGCACCGACATCGAGGATCTCAAGCAGGCGGAAGCCGAGGCTCGCAAGCTCGCCGCCATCGTGGAGCAGTCGAAGGACTTCATCGGCATGGCCGATCGGCAAGGCTTCGTCCAGCACGTCAACGAGGCCGGGCGCCGCCTCGTCGGGTTACCCGACGTCACGGCGGTCTCCGGCACCCACGTGACGGACTACTTCATGCCGGAGAGTCAGGCCGTGGTGACGGGGACGGTGTTGCCGGCCGTGGAGCGGCTGGGCTGGTGGGAGGGCGAACTCGCCTTTCGCCACTTCGAGACGGGGGAAGGGATCGCGGTCCTCTACAACATCTTTCCCGTGCGCGACGACGACGGCACGTTCGTGGGCTACGCCACCGTGACCCGCGACCTGCGCGAGCGCAAGCGGGCCGAGGAGGCGCGCGACCTGCTCATCAAGGAGCTGTCGCATCGCATCAAGAACATCTTCGCGGTGGTCGGGGGGATCGCCGGGCTCTCGGCGCGCACCGACCCTGCGGCTCGCCCGTTCGTATCGGCGTTCCGCGAGCGGCTCGGCGCCCTGGCTCAGGCCCACGAATACGTGCGCCCGCACTCGCCGGCCAGCGCCCCGGCCGTGAAGGGCCAGACGCTGTTCGGCCTGATGCGGCTGATCATGGCGGCCTACGCGCAGGACGGGCGCGAGCGGATCACCATCACGGGCGACGATGTCGCGGTGGGCGAGCGCACCGCGACGGCGCTCGCCCTGATCATGCACGAGCAGGCCACCAATGCGGTGAAATACGGCGGCCTCTCGACGGAGGCCGGCAGCGTGCGGCTCACCGGAGCGCGGGACGGCGATGCCTACACCCTGACCTGGGCAGAGAGCGGTGGCCCGACGGTGACCGGGCCGCCGACGCGGCAGGGCTTCGGAACGGTGCTGGCTCAGCGCAGCGTGGTGGGCCAGCTCGACGGGACGCTGGAGCAGGATTGGGCGCCGGGCGGCCTCGTGATGCGGCTCGTGGTGCCCGTCGGCAATCTCGGCTCTTGACGCCGCGCCGCTACGGCCTCGTCGTCTTCGACTTCGACGGGACGCTCGCCGACAGCTTCCCCTGGTTCACGTCCGTCATCAACGATGTCGCCGACCGCTATGGCTTCCGCCGCATCGCGCCTCACGAGAGCGAGCGCCTGCGGGGCCTGGATGCGCGCGCGATCGTTCACCATCTCGGTATCCCGGCCTGGAAGCTGCCCTTCATCACCCGGCACATGCACCGCCTCGCGACGCGGGACATCGCCACCATCCCGCTCTTCGCCGGCATGCCGGAGGTGCTGGCGACCCTTCATCGGGAGGGCTCGGCGCTCGGGATCGTGAGTTCGAACCTCGAAGCGAACATCCGGCAGGCCCTGGGACCGGGCAAAGCTGAGGCCGTTCGCCATTATGCCTGCGGGGCATCGTTGTTCGGCAAGGCCAGGCGCCTCGGCGCGCTGATCCGCGCCGCCGGCCACGCACCGGCGGAGACGCTCTATGTCGGCGACGAGATCCGCGATCATGTGGCCGCCACCGAGGTCGGATGTGATTTCGGTGCCGTGAACTGGGGTTACACCACCGGGCATGCACTGGCCGCGCGCGGACCCGCGCACCTGTTCACGCATCCCGCCGCGATCCTCGCGGCCACGACCGGCGTGTCGGCAGTGCCACAGACGGCAGGAAAACCCGGCATGGAGGAGGAGAACGGATTGTTTGACGTTCGCCATCCGCGCAGGATTAATCATTGACTCGCTGCGCGCTGGGTCGGGGTCTTCGGCATGAATGAAACGCTACGACCGCGAACGACAGCCTCGATCGCGTCGCACGACCGGGAGTTTCGGGGCCGTCGATCCTTGCGCGGCGCGCGCCCGCATCCGCTGGTCGCCAGCCTCGCGGGCGGCCTGCAGGCGACCTACGCGACGCAGCCCGAGGATGAGGTCACGGATCTCTTCGCCGGTCTGATCGCGCGCCTCGATCGTGGAGAGGAGGCGCGGTAGCGCCGTCAGACCAAATCTGGTTGCTCCCTTCGGGATAGCGGATCCGGGCTTGGCTCCGGCGCCGCGCGGGCTGAGCGAGACCGTTTCCGCTTCGATCAAGGGTAGACAGGCTCAGAGCGGGCGTCGGCGGCCCCGCCGGCTCCGGGCCACGGCCTTCGTCAGGACGCGCGAGAGCTGCTCCACCGAGTAGGGTTTGTGCAGCAGTTCGAAGCCATGGCTTCCTTCCTCGGCCAGCACGTGGCTGTAGCCGCTGGCGAGCACCACCGGCAGGTCGGGCCGGCGCCTGCCGATCTCCTTTGCGAGTTCGATCCCGTTCATGCCCGGCATGACCACGTCCGAGAACACCACTTCGAAGCGGTAGGGAATTTTCTCGATCTGGCGCAGGGCATCCGCCGCGTTGGTGGCCCAGACCGTGTGATAGCCGAGTTCCGCCAGAGTCTGCGTGGCGAAGCCGCCGACCTCGGGATTGTCCTCCACCACGAGCACGCAGGTGCCGTGCCCTTCCGTCAGCGGCTCGGACTCGTCGATCGGATCCGTGGCCGGAACCGCGTCGGCGACGCGCGGCAGGTAGAGGGTGAAGGTGGCCCCCTGGCCCGGCGGGCTCTGCACCACGATCTCGCCGCCCGATTGCTTGGCGAAGCCGAAGACCTGGCTGAGGCCGAGGCCCGTGCCCTGGCCGACACCCTTGGTGGTGTAGAAGGGCTCGAAGATCCGGTGGAGTTCGGCCGGCGCGATGCCGGCGCCGGTATCCGTGAGGGCCACGGCCACGAAGGCGCCGCCGGGAATGCCGAGCGGCGGGATGCCTTCGACGGACAGGACACGGATCGTCAGACGGCCCTGGCCCTCCATCGCGTCGCGGGCATTGACCGCCATGTTCACCAGGGCGGTGTCGAACTGGCTCGGATCGGCATGCGCGAAGCAGGGCTCGTCCGGGACCTCGACCACGATCTCGATCCGGGCCCCCGTCAGGGTCGCGACCATCTCGCTGATCGCTGCGACGCCGGTGCCGACATTGAAGATCTCGGGCTTGAGCGCCTGACGCCGCGCGAAGGCGAGGAGCTGGCCCGTGAGCTTGGCCGCGCGGCCGACGGTGTCCGAGATCGCATCGACGTAACGCCTGCGACGCTCCTCCGGCAGGCCGGGCCGCTTCAGGAGGTCGGTGGAGGATTTGATGACGGTGAGAAGGTTGTTGAAATCGTGGGCGACGCCGCCGGTGAGCTGGCCCACCGCTTCCATCTTCTGCGCCTGACGCAGGGCCTCCTGGGCCTGGTCGAGGGCGGCCTCCCGCGCCTTGTCCTCGGTGATGTCGCGGCCGCTGCAATAGGCCCGACCACCCTCGGGCACCGCCGTCCAGGACAGCCACCGATAGAGGCCGTCTCGGGTCCGGTATCGGTTCTCGAAGCGGAAGACCGGCCTGTTCTCGGCCAGCGCGGCGATCGCCTCGCGGCTTCGCGCCACGTCGTCCGGATGAATCAGATCGAGGACGGGGCGCCCCGCGATCTCGGATTCCGGCCAGCCGAGAATGATCTCCCAGGCCGGGTTCAGGCGCTCGAAGTAGCCGTCCGGATGAAATACGCCAAGCAGGTCCGGGCTCACCTGCCAGGTCAGGCCGCGCTCGTGCGCCCGCAGGATCACCTGACGCTCGAGATCGGCGTTGAGGAAGCGCAGCTCCGCCTCGTTCCGGCGAAGGGCGATCTCGGCGAGCGCCCGATCCGTGACGTCGACGCCCTCGACGAAGATGCCCGTGACGGTGCCATTGTCGCAGAAGATCGGCTGATAGACGAAGTCGAGATAGAGCTCGGTTTCCGGCCCGTTCGGCTCCGCCTGGAGGGTGAGGCGCGAGGCCGTGGCGGTGAAGGCCTCGCCGGTCCGGTACACGGTGTCGAGGAGGTCGAGGTAGCCCTGGGCGACCGCGTCCGGCAGGGCTTCGGCCACGGTGCGACCCAGCACCGGCCGATTGCCGACGAGGCGCAGGTAAGCCGGGTTGGCGAGTTCGAAGCGGTGCTCGGGTCCGCGCAGAACCGCCATGAAGCTCGGGGCCTGGGCGAAGAGCTGTTCGAGGCGGCGACGCTCGGCACTGGCCTCACGCTCGGCCTGGAGCCGTCCCGTGGTCTCGGCACAGGCGCAGAACATGCCGGCGACCCGGCCGCTCTCGTCGCGTACCGGCGTGTAGCCGAACGAGAAGAACGTTTCCTCCGGATAGCCGTTGCGGTGCATGATGAAGGCGATGCCGTCCATATGCGTCGCCTCGCCCGCATAGGCGCGAGAGAGGATCGGCTCCACCTGATCCCAGATGTCGTGCCAGAGGTCGCGGAACGAGCCGCCCAAAGCGGCGGGATGGCGAGCGCCGCACATCGCCGCGTAGCCGTCGTTGTAGAGGGTGACGTAGTCGGGTCCCCAGACGATCAACATCGGCTGCTGCGAGCCGAGCATGACGCCCACCAGCGTCTTCAGCGCCTGCGGCCAGGTCGCCGGCAGGCCGAGCGGGGAGGTGGACCAATCGTGGACGCGCAGGAGCGCGCCGGTCTCTCCCCCTTCGATCAGGAACGCTTCGCGGAACGGCATCGGCGAGCATCCTGCACGTGGCGCGTCCGAGCGCCAGCGCCCCGGTCACGCGGTAACGTCGATCCCATGATGCGGGTCCTCGGAACGCCCGTCCCGCACCGCGCCAAAGCTTACAGACCGCGATTGGCGCCGGGGACCACGCTCGCGCCCGAACCGCTGCCGAAGGGCTCGTACTTGGTCAGGCCACGGAAGAGCTGGCTGAGGAAGGCGCGATCGGCGCCGCTGGTCGGGGTGGTGCGCTCGATGAAATCGAACACCTTGCCGTCCTGAAGGCCGTACAAGGCGACGCGCTCCACCTTGAACGCTGAGGTGAAGTAGACGGCCGTGACCTTCTGGTCCTCGACCTGCTCACCGAGGAACAGGACGGTGCGGCGCGTGTTCTGGCTGATGTAATACCAGGACTTGTTGCCGACGGTGGACACCGTGGAGGGCGTGCCCAGGATCTGAAGCACCTGCTCGGCGCTCATGCCGGGCTTCACCGTGGCGAGCGCCGCCTGATCGATCTGGTAGCCGTGACGAATATCCTCGCCGATGCATCCGGAGACGCCGGCTCCGATCACGCCGAGGACGGCGAGGCGAGCGAGCGACGAAACGAAACGGCGCGACATCGGCCACCCTTAGCTTACCGTGAGGAACTGAATGCGTGTGCGGCCTCGCTCCAGATCCCGTCGCCGGGGCGACGAAGATTCCCGATGGAGGTTGCACCTTGACCGTTCGCTGCCGTAACGCGGGGTTATGGTTTTGACAAGGCAAGCCCAGCCACACCCGGCGGCCGTCCGCGGGCGGGCCATCCTCTCGCGGCGGGGAGGCGTCGCATGATCGGACATCTCGTGGAGCGCCTGCGCTCCTGGGGGCGGCCGAGCCCACGCGCGCGCCTGATCGAGGCGCTGCACCTGCGGATCAACGAGGCGGCCCGTCAGCCGGATCTCTACACCGGTCTCGGGGTGCCCGACACGCTGGAGGGGCGCTTCGAATGCCTGATCCTGCACGTCATCCTGGTGCTGCGGCGACTCAACCGCCTGCCGGAGCCGGCGGCGGACGTCGCACAGGACCTCGTGAATTCGGTGTTCCTGCAGCTCGATTCGTCGTTGCGCGAGTCCGGCATCGGTGATTTCGGCGTTCCCAAGCGCATGAAGAAGCTCGGCGCCGCCTTCTATGGTCGGGCCGCGGGCTATGACGCGGCCCTCGATGCCGGCGATACGGTTGCGTTGCGGGCGGCGCTGGCCCGCAACGTCCTCGGACTGGATTCGCCCGAGCCCGCACACGATCTCGCGCGCTACGTCGAAGCCGCCGCGATGGCCCTGGCTCGATCCGACCTCGACGGTCTGATCGGCGCGGGCCCGCCATTCCCCTCTCCCAGCTCCTTCGCCGCTCCGCGCGCGGAGCGAGGCGCTTCTCCGGCACGGACCGCACCATGACACGGCACGAAGAGACCGGCCCGCTCTCGCGGATCGTCAGCGTCGATCGCCTCCGGCGCAGCGACGGAAACCTCACCGTGACGGCGAGCCCCGAGGAATGCGCGGCTCTGGCGCGGGCCTTCGCGGTTCCGGGCATCCGCGACCTCGTCGGCACGTTCGAGACCAGCGGGCCGCCCTCGGCCTTCCGGGTGCGGGGCAGCGTGAAGGCCCTCGTGACCCAGGTCTGCACCGTGAGCCTCGACCCGTTCGAGGGGCCGGTCTCGGAGCCCGTCGACCTCCTGTTCACGGATACGGACCCGCTCGCGGGCACGGATGCCGAGGATGCGGACGTCCCGGACCCGATCGTGAATGGCAGGATCGATTTCGGTACCATCACGGCCGAATTCCTGGCGCTGGGGCTCGATCCTTATCCGCGCAAGCCCGGCATCACCTTCGAGCCGCATTTGGAGGACACCGACGAGCCGCCGCTCGCGGCCCTGAGCGCCCTGAAGCCCGCCAAAGACTGATCCGGTCTCCGCTTCGATCCGGCGGATACCGGATCGCAAGCCCGCGCGGCGTGGGCGCGAAGGCCAAATCCGCCATCCCGAAGGGATCGAAGGGAATCGGCCTGAGGCCGGCCGAACGCCGCCGCCGCGAAGGCGTTCGCGGAAAAGCTCAGATTTCGTTTGCCCGGCGGGCACCAATCGTTATTTTCCGCCGCGCCGGGCGCAATCGCGCTGCGCCGGGCTCGGGGCGAGCGGTCCGTCGCGGCCCCGCCCATCTTCGCCCTTCCACGGAAGGGCCGTTCCCATCCGTGATCAGAGGCCATCGGCCACCCGATATGTCCCAGAGAGTGTGCATCTCGCTCGACGCCATGGGCGGCGACCACGGCCCCACGACCGTGGTGCCGGGCGCCGCCATCGCCCGCGAGCGCCATCCCGAGATGACGTTCCTGATGTTCGGGGACGAGGCGATCCTCGCGCCGCTGGTGGCGGCCGAGCCGCGCCTGAAGGGCGCGGTGGAGATCCGGCACACCACGGTGTCGATCGCCATGGACGACAAGCCGAGCCAGGCCGTGCGCTCCGGCCGGGGCAAGTCCTCGATGTGGCGCGCCATCCAGGCGGTGAAGGACGGCGAGGCCGACGCCGCCGTCTCGGCCGGCAATACCGGCGCCCTGATGGCGATGTCGAAGATCTGCCTCAAGACCCTCGCGGGCATCGAGCGACCGGCCATCGCCTGCCTCTGGCCGACCGTGCGCGGCGAGAGCGTGGTGCTCGATGTCGGCGCCACCATCGGCACCGATGCCGAGCACCTCGTCGAGATGGCGGTGATGGGCTCGGCCATGGCGCGGATCGTGTTCGACCTCGACCGTCCGACGGTGGGTCTTCTGAACGTGGGCACCGAGGAGATGAAGGGCAACGAGGCGGTGAAGGAAGCCGCCCGCTACCTGCGCGAGACCGACCTGCCGAACCTCACCTATCACGGCTTCGTCGAGGGCAACGACCTCGGGAAGGGTACGGTCGACGTCGTCGTCACGGAAGGGTTCACCGGCAACATCGCCCTGAAGACGGCGGAAGGCACGGCCAAGCAGATCGGCAGCTACCTGCGGAGCGCCATGAGCCGGACCCTCTCGGCCAAGATCGGCTACCTCTTCGCGCGTCAGGCCTTCAAGGCTTTGCGCGAGAAGATGAACCCGAGCCGCGCCAATGGCGGCGTGTTCCTCGGGCTCGAGGGCATCGTCATCAAGAGCCACGGTTCGGAGGATGCGCACGGCTTCGCCGCCGCCGTCGACCTGGCCCACGACATGGCCCGGCACGACCTGATGCGCACCATCCGCGACATGCTCGACCTGACACCGGCGGCGGTTTCGTCGTGAACAGAAGGACGGCGCCATGACGGTTCGCCCCGAGTCGCCTCTCTCCGGAACGCCGCCACTCCATAAACCCGTCCTGCGCTCCGTCGTGGTCGGCTGTGGCTCCGCCCTGCCGGCCCGGTGCGTCACGAACGAGGAACTCAGCCGCACCGTCGAGACCTCCGACGCGTGGATCGTGCAGCGCACCGGCATCCGCCAGCGCTACCTCGCGGACGCCTCGGAGACGACCTCCGTCCTCGGCGCCCGCGCGGCGCGGGCCGCCCTCGACGACGCGGGCCTGAGCGCCGACGACATCGATCTGATCATCTGCGCCACCTCGACCCCGGACCACACCTTTCCCTCGACCGCCACCGAGATTCAGGCCGCGCTCGGCCTGCGTGGCGGCTTCGCCTTCGACGTCCAGGCCGTCTGTGCCGGCTTCGTCTACGCGGTGACCACCGCCGACAAGTTCCTGAGCACGGGCAGCGCCAGGCGCGCGCTGGTCATCGGCGCCGAGACCTTTTCGCGAATCCTCGATTGGGAGGACCGCACCACCTGCGTGCTGTTCGGCGACGGGGCCGGCGCCATCGTGCTGGAGGCCCGCGAGGGAGAGGGCACCAGCGCCGATCGCGGCGTGCTGACCGCGAGCCTGCGCTCCGACGGCAGCCACCGCGACAAACTCTACGTCGATGGCGGGCCGGGCTCGACCGGAACCACCGGACACCTGCGCATGACCGGCAAGGAGGTGTTCCGCTTCGCGGTCGGCTCAGTGACCGACGTGATCGACGACGCCTTCCGGGCCTCCGGCATGACGGCCGAGGACCTCGCCTGGTTCGTGCCTCACCAGGCCAACCGCCGGATCATCGAGGCGTCCGCCGACAAGCTCGGCATCGCCCGCGAGAAGGTCGTGCTCACCGTGGACAGGCACGGCAACACCTCGGCGGCCTCGATCCCGCTCGCCCTCGACGTCGCCCGCAAGGACGGGCGCATCCGGGACGGCGACCTCGTGATGATCGAGGCGATCGGCGGTGGATTCACCTGGGGCGCCGCACTCATCCGTTGGTAGGCGTGGGTGATCCTATCGGTAATGCCTAAGCAGTGTTGACCCCGGCCTGAACGCCGATTAGCGTGCGCAATCATAGAGATACTAAGAAAACTCGAATCGCCTTGGGGAATGTCGCATGACGGGAAAGACGGTCACACGCGCCGATTTGAGCGAGGCCGTCTACCAGCAGGTCGGCCTCTCGCGGACCGAGTCTTCCGCCCTCGTCGAGACCGTGCTGTCCGAGATCTGCACCTGCCTCGCGAGCGGTGAGACCGTGAAGCTGTCCTCCTTCGGATCGTTCGTGGTGCGCAGCAAGGGCCGCCGCGTCGGCCGCAATCCGAAGACCGGCGTCGAGGTGGCCATCGAGCCGCGGCAGGTCATGGTGTTCAAGCCCTCGAACGTGCTGAAGGCGCGGATCAACGGCCTGAACGGCGCGACCGAACACGACGACGATTGAGGGCCGCGATGTCCCTCGCCGCTCGGGAAGTTGGACCGGCGCTCGATGGCCCCGCCGGGGAGCCGCGCATGCGCGACACGTCTGAGAAAAGCGCCGGGGCGTTCCGAACCATCAAGGAAGCCGCCGACGAACTCGACGTGCCCCAGCACGTCCTGCGGTTCTGGGAGACGCGGTTCGCTCAGATCCGTCCGGTCAAGCGGGCCGGGGGCCGGCGCTACTACCGGCCGGACGATGTCGACCTCCTGAAGGGCATCAAGCGCCTGCTGCACGGGCAGGGTTACACGATCAAGGGCGCGCAGCGCGTGCTGCGTGAGCGGGGCCTGCGCTTCGTGCAATCCGTCGGGCGTGGAGAGGCGGAGGCCGCCGCGCCCACGCTTCAGGAGACCGAGAGCGGTCTCGAAGGCGGCCCGCATCAGGACGAGGGCCTCGCGGCACACGACCGGGCGGCGCTGGAGGAGGCGTTGCGGGATCTGCTGGAATGCCGCGCGGCGATCACCCGCTTGCGCCTGCCGCCCGAGTCCTGATCACCGACCGATCCGCGCCCGCAGGGCCCCACTGCCCGGATCGGGTCGAGCGCGGCGTTCGCCCACTCGACGGCCGCGCTCGCCATCCCCACATCCGGTGAACACGGGTCACCTCCGCCGCGTCCCGCGCGGAGCGCCCGTCGTCATCGGAGTTCGTCCCGCATGCTGCTCGTCCGTTCCGCCATTCTCCTCAGCGCCGGCCTCCTCCTGGCGGGGCCGGCCCTGGCCCAGACAACGGTCACGCGCAGCGAGAGCGCCACCTCCGGCAAGAGCGTGCGCCTCGCCATCGTGCCGAACCTGAAGAAGGATTGCTCCACCGGCCCGATGCCGGAAATCCGGGTCAGCGGCGCGCCGAAGAACGGCTCGCTGATCACCAAGGTCGGCAAGATCAAGACGCCGGCCAAGTATCGCTGCCCCGGCAAGGAGGCGGCCGTGCAGGCGGTGTTCTACCAGAGCAAGGACGGCTTCACCGGCAGTGACGAGGTGACGGTCGACGTCAAGGATTCGGACGGCAACGTCCAGACCCAGAACATCAAGATCACGGTCGGTTCGGCCAAGACCGATGCGGCGCCGAAGAAGGACGGCACCGACCTGTAAGACTGTCTTCCGCTTAATCGAAGCGAAAGACGGTCTCGCTCAGCCCGCGCGGCCCCTGAGCGAAACCCGGATCCGCGACCCGAAGGGATCGACCGGATTCGGTCTGAAACGCGGCGCGGAGCCTCGGCGCAGCCGCCGGGGCTCTCGCTCCCGAACCCGAATGACAGGCCCGGGCAACAGCCCGGCATGGTGCACTGTGGCACGCATCACACGCCCGAATTTCGTCGTCATCGCGCTGCGACAAAACTGGGCCTGTCAGTTGCATCCAAGGCAAGACAGGATGAAGCTGTCGCTGTCGTGAGGGGATCGGAAAGCCTATGCCGTCGACGAACGACCTGTTCCAGAGTTTCGCCCGTGGCTACGAGGCGCGTCGCGATACGGAGATGAGCCTCTCCGAATTTCTCGAGGCCTGCCGCGACGAACCGCTGATGTATGCCTCCGCGGCCGAGCGCATCCTCGAGGCGATCGGCAAGCCGGAATTCGTTGACACCGCCAAGGACGCACGTCTCGGGCGCGTGTTCATGAACCGGACCATCCGGATCTACCCCGCCTTCGCCGAGTTCTACGGCATGGAAGAGACGATCGAGCGCATCGTCTCGTTCTTCCGCCACGCGGCGCAAGGGTTGGAGGAGCGCAAGCAGATCCTCTACCTGCTCGGACCCGTCGGCGGCGGCAAGTCGTCCCTGGCCGAGCGGCTGAAGGCGCTGATGGAGACGCATCCCATCTACGTGCTGAAGGCCGGCAACGAGGTCTCGCCGGTCTTCGAGAGCCCGCTCGGGCTGTTCGATCCCGAGACGATGGGCGCCGAAATCCAGGAGCGCTATGGCATCCCGAGGCGTCGCCTCACCGGCCTGATGAGTCCCTGGGCCCTGAAGCGCCTCGACGAATTCAACGGCGACATCTCGAAGTTCAAGGTGATCAAGGTCCGTCCGTCGCGCCTGCGCCAGATCGGCATCGCCAAGACCGAGCCCGGCGACGAGAACAACCAGGACATCTCCAGCCTCGTCGGCAAAGTCGACATCCGGCGCCTGGAGACTTTGTCCCAGGCGGACCCGGACGCCTACTCCTATTCGGGGGGCCTCAACCGGGCGAACCAGGGCATTCTCGAATTCGTCGAGATGTTCAAGGCGCCGATCAAGATGCTGCATCCCCTGCTCACCGCGACGCAGGAAGGCAATTACGTCGGCACCGAGAATATCGGCGCGATCCCGTTCACGGGGGTGATCCTGGCCCACTCGAACGAATCCGAGTGGCAGACCTTCAAGACCAACAAGAACAACGAAGCCTTCATCGACCGTATCTACGTCATCAAGGTGCCGTACTGCCTCCGGGTCACCGAGGAGCAGCGCATCTACGAGAAGCTGGTCTCGGGCTCCGAGCTGTCCCATGCCGCCTGCGCCCCCGGCACCCTGGAGATGCTGGCCCGCTTCTCGGTGCTCTCGCGCCTGCGCGAGCACGCCAACTCGAACGCCTTCTCCAAGATGCGCGTCTATGATGGCGAGTCCCTCCGCGAGGTCGACCCCCGCGCCCGCTCGATGCAGGAATACAAGGACACCGCCGGCGTCGACGAGGGCATGGACGGGATCTCGACCCGCTTCGCCTTCAAGGTGATGGCGGCGACCTTCAACCACGACACGACGGAGGTCTCGGCCGATCCCGTCCACCTCATGTACGTGCTGGAGCAGGCCCTGCGGCGCGAGCAGCTCCCGCCGGAGACCGAGAAGCGCTACCTGGAATTCATCAAGACCGAGTTGGCGCCGCGCTACGCGGAGTTCATCGGGCACGAGATCCAGAAGGCCTATCTCGAATCCTACCACGATTACGGCCAGAACCTGTTCGACCGTTACATCGACTATGCGGATGCCTGGATCGAGGATCAGGACTTCAAGGATTCGGAGACGGGCCAGCTCCTGAACCGCGAATTGCTGAACCAGGAACTGACCAAGATCGAGAAGCCGGCCGGCATCGCCAATCCGAAGGATTTCCGGAACGAGGTGGTGAAGTTCGCGCTCCGGTCCCGCGCGCAGCACGGTGGCCGCAATCCATCCTGGACATCCTACGAGAAGTTGCGGGAGGTGATCGAGCGGCGGATGTTCTCTCAGGTGGAGGAATTGCTGCCGGTGATCTCCTTCGGCTCGAAGAAGGACGGCGAGACCGAGAAGAAGCATGGCGAGTTCGTCGACCGGATGGTGGCGCGCGGCTACACCGAGCGGCAGGTCCGCCGGCTGGTCGAGTGGTACATGCGGGTGAAGCAGGCGGGGTAGGGCGTCGCGCGGGCCCTGTCCCACGGGTGAAGGGGCGGCGTACCGGAAACGGTGGCCGCCCCGGCTGGTCGATCCCACATTGGTTCCGAGGGCGAAGGCACAGAGTCCGGATGCACATCGTCGACCGCCGACTGAATCCCGGGGGCAAGAGCCTCGCCAACCGCCAGCGCTTCCTGCGCCGCGTGAAGGACGTGGCCCAGCGCGCCGTGCGGGAATCCGCGCGCGAGAAGGACATCAAGGATCTCGGCAAGGACGGCCGGGTCTCGGTGCCCGTCGACGGCGTGCGCGAGCCGCGTTTCGCGCGCCAGCCGGGCACGGGCCTGCACGACCACATCTTGCCGGGCAACAAGACCTACGTGGAGGGCGACCGCATCGAGCGCCCACCCTCCGGCGGCGGCGGCAAGGGCTCGGGCGAGGGCGGCGAGGGCTCGGAGAACAGCGAGGACGCCTTCCGCTTCGTGCTCACCCGCGACGAGTTCCTCGAACTGTTTCTGGAAGACCTCGAACTGCCCGATCTCGCCAAGCGCCGCCTCTCCGTGGTGGAGACGGAAGGACTGCGCCGGGCCGGCTACACGGTCTCGGGCTCGCCGGCCAACCTCGCGCTGACCCGGACGCTGCGCAACTCGATGTCCCGCCGCATCGCGCTCAAGCGGCCGAAACCCGACGAGATCGCCGCGCTCGAAGCACGGATCGCCGAGACGCCGTCGAGCGACCCCGATCTGCCGGACCTGCTCCTCGCGCTCTCGGGCCTGCGGGAGCGCGCGAAACGCATCCCTTACGTCGACCCCCTCGACCTGCGCTACCGGCGCTTCGAGACCTACCCACGCCCGGTGGCGCAGGCGGTGATGTTCTGCCTCATGGACGTCTCGGGCTCGATGACCGAGCATATGAAGGATCTTGCCAAGCGCTTCTACATCCTGCTGCACATCTTCCTGACCCGGCGCTACCGGCACGTGGAGATCGTCTTCATCCGGCACACCGACAAGGCGACGGAGGTGGACGAGGAGACGTTCTTCGGTTCGCGCGAGACCGGCGGTACCCTGGTGTCCTCGGCACTCGTCGAGATGAAGCGCGTCATCGCCGAGCGCTACGACCCGAACGACTGGAACATCTACGCGGCCCAGGCCTCGGACGGCGACAACGTCTCGAGCGACGGCCCGACCTCCACCGAGCTTCTGCGCGCCCACATCCTGCCGGCCTGCCAGCACTTCGCCTATCTGGAGGTCGGCGACGAGAACGGTCCGCGCGCCGGCTTCGTGGAGCATCGCACCACCCTGTGGCGGACCTACGAGGCCCTGGCGAAGACGGGCGCGCCCATCGCCATGCGCAAGGTCAACCATCGGCGCGACATCTACCCGGTGTTCCGCGAGTTGTTCGGGCGCAAGGATGCGCGGGCGGAAGCCGAGGCGTGAGGCAGACGACCCGCCCTCGTCCCCCGAGGGGCGAGGACGGTGTCACGGACCGCTTGGACGGAAGGACGATCAATGGTCGGCAGCATCATCCGCCCGACGCCCCAGCGGATTTCCGGCGGGCCGTCGCCGCTCTTCACCGGGAACGACTGGGACTTCGACACGATCAAGCGCATCCACGATGCCTGCGAGGCCATCGCGGGGCCGGAACTCGGCCTGTCCTGGTATCCGAACCAGATCGAGATCATCACCGCCGAGCAAATGCTCGACGCCTACGCCTCGATCGGCATGCCACTGTTCTACAAGCACTGGTCGTTCGGCAAGCACTTCGCCCAGCACGAGGCCGGCTACCGGCGCGGCATGATGGGGCTCGCCTACGAGATCGTCATCAATTCGGACCCGTGCATCTCCTACATCATGGAGGAGAACACGGCGACGATGCAGACCCTGGTGATCGCCCACGCCGCCTTCGGCCACAATCACTTCTTCAAGAACAACTATCTGTTCAAGCAATGGACCGACGCCGAGGGCATCCTCGACTATCTCGACTTCGCCAAGGGCTTCATCACGCGCTGCGAGGAGCGCTACGGCCACGCCGCCGTGGAGGCGGTGCTGGACGCGGCCCACGCACTGATGAGCCAGGGCGTCCACCGCTACCCCCGCAAGAAGCGGCCGGACCTGGCCTCGGAGCAGCGGCGCGAGCGTGAGCGCGCCGAGCACGGCGAGCAGATCTACAACGACCTCTGGCGGACGCTGCCGCAGAAGGTGGCCGCCGGCCGGCCGGACGCGGCCATCGAGCGGCGGAAGGCCCTGCTCGAACTCCCGCAGGAGAACATCCTCTATTTCCTGGAGAAGGCCGCCCCCCGCCTGCGGCCCTGGCAGCGCGAGATCCTGCGCATCGTCCGCCTCGTGGCGCAGTACTTCTATCCGCAGCGCCAGACCAAGGTGATGAACGAGGGCTGCGCCACCTACTGCCACTACCGGATCATGAATTCGCTGTCCGAGAAGGGGCTGATCGGCGAGGCGGCCTACCTCGAATTCCTGCAATCGCACACCAACGTGGTTCGCCAGCCGAACTACAACGAGCGCGGCTATAACGGCCACAACCCTTATGCCATCGGGTTCGCCATGATGCAGGACATCGCCCGCATCGTGGAACAGCCGACGGCGGAGGACCGGCAGTGGTTCCCCGAGATCGCCGGCACCGGCGACGCGATGGCGACCCTGCGGGACATCTGGGCCAATTATCGCGACGAGAGCTTCATCGCGCAGTTCCTGTCACCGAAGCTGATGCGCGACATGCGCCTGTTCCACGTGGTCGACGACCCGGACGAACCGGAACTGCGGGTCGAGGCCATCCACGACGAGCGCGGCTATCGCAAGATGCGCCGCTCCTTCGCCCGCCAGTACGACGTCGCCTGGCTCGATCCGGACATCGAGGTGGTGGACGTGGATCTCGAGGGCGACCGGCGCCTCATCGTGCATCACCGCGCCCTCAACCGCATCACCCTGCAGAAGGACGATGCGAAGCGCGTGCTGCAGCACCTCGCCGATCTCTGGGGTTACGACGCGGTGCTGAAGGAGGTCGATCCGGCCACGGGCACCGTGCTGGCGGAGCACCATGCCAGCGCGCGGTCAATCTTCTTTTGAAACCCATCGCCCGAAAGCCGGATTGGCGCCGTGCCGATCCGGCGCTAGCCTGAGGCCATGACGAACGACGACCTGCGCGAATCGCGCGCCGCCCTCATCCTTCTGGCCGTCGCGGTCGGGTCCGTGCTGATCTTCGGCGCGGTCACGATCCTGATCCAGCTCTGACGCACAGAGGTCCCGCGATCCGGGGGAGCCTGCGTGTCAGTGCGTCCAGGGCGCGGTGCGGTTGAACTTGAAATTGTCGGAGTAGGACAGACCCTTGCGCAGGATCGGCTTCTGCGGCTCCTCGACCCGGTAGGACAGACCCGCCCGCGTCGCGTAGGCGATGGCCTCGTCCTTGGTGGCGAACTCGAGGTGAACCTGCTGCAACATGTCGGAGGATCCGGTCCAGCCCATCAGCGGATCGGTCTCACGCGGCGCGGTCTGATCGAATTCCAGCACCCAGGCCTTGGCGCGCGCGGTCCCGGACTGGGTGGGATCCTTGGCGGGCTGGTAGATGCGGGCGCTCGACATCGGGTCGTCCAACTCCAGGGAGCCTTCGGGTGCAGAAGATGGTCGGGGCGATAGGATTCGAACCTACGACCCTCTGGTCCCAAACCAGATGCGCTACCAGACTGCGCTACACCCCGACACGCTTGCGCGTAGAGGGGACGTACGGTTTTGGCGCCCGAATGGCAACCGGCGCCGCGCCGGCTCGCGGCACAAATTCCCGCAATCGGTTCGCACCAGACGCTCGTCCGTTCCGGGCTCGCCATGTCCTGCCGGCCGCCGATCTATCATCGTGGCCGGCCCGCATGAGCGGCGAGACGCGACGGCGGCCTTGCCGACGACCGGCCGCGACCCTAAACGCCATCTGTCCCGGAAATTCGCATTCCCCCGGCCGTGGCGTTGATATCCACGGCGACCAGGGAGCAAAGCCGGTTCGAAAGGATGCCCCATCCTCGAGGCGCGGCAGGACGGCCGCCGGGCTCGGGGAGCATTCCGGTCATTCGGGTGATGACGGGGCACGCGACGGGCGATCTCGCCGATCAGGCGACGAAGGTGATGCCGATCTTGCGTCCGCGGCGCCAGATCACCTTGCAGCGCCGTGGTTTGGCGTAGGCGGTCATCGACAGCGTGAACGCGTCCGGCACCGTCGCGGAGGCCTCCACCTCGATCTGCGCGCCGGTCTCGGACTGGTCCCAGACCAGGCAATCGATCTCGGCGGCGCTTGCACCGGATACGAGCGTCCCGATCCGGAAAGCGTCCGTCCGCCGGGCACCCCGACGATTCTCGTCCACGACATCTCTCCTCGGCCCATCCACAGGTGCAGTTGACAGGCACGACGTTAAAGTTTTCCCGCCTCGTTCGACGAAAGCCGGACGTTTCCTGGCTCCTGAAAGCTGATCGGTACGGGGCGCAGGGCGGGGAACGGACCGGATCATCGCAGATCAGGGTCGGGCGGCAGCCCGGAATAGTGATGTCCTAGACGCGCAGGTCGACCACGCGGTGTTGCGCAGGGGTTTCATCCGACATCCTCCCGGCCACCGTAGCGGGCGGCGGATCGAGATCGACGGTCACGGTTTGCGGCGTGGTTTCGTGACGGCGTGCCGCCTCGTTTCACGCGCCGTGCAGGATTTGGGTGGCGCGAATCACGCCGACCTGATTCAGCGAGACGGTCACCGCATGGCGCGCGAATCCTCCGGATTCGGGTCGGCCGGACCCGCACATTGTCCCTCAGGCCAGGATGTCGAGCACCCTGCGCTCGGACTCGAAGGTGGATTTCAGGATGGCCGTGTTCATCCCGATACTCGCCTTGTCCTGAAGGAGTTGCACGGCGGTGGCCGAGAGATCGACCTGCGTGGCGCCCGGCAGGCTGGTGCCGATCGTCGCGATGCCTTCGGCCGCCGTCGTGTATCGTTGCGTCGCAGCCAAAAGGCCGCTCGTACTCGCCGTGATCGCGCTGATCATCCCGTCACCTCATCTCGTCGCCCGAGGCAAGCACGCCACCCCTGAAGCGAGTCTTGTGCGTTTACGCAGCATTCGAGCGAACGGCCGTCGGACGCCCGCACGGCCGAGCTTGACCCCGAGCGGCCGGGGCACCACGTCGGCCCTCGTCACGGCACGATCCGACGAGCCTTCAGGGCTCGCCCCTTCGCCGCGCGTCCCACGGAGATAGCGATGATCGATCTGTATTACTGGCCGACGCCGAACGGCCACAAAGTCACGATGTTCCTCGAGGAGGCCGGGCTCGCCTACACGATCAAGCCCGTGAACATCGGCAAGGGCGATCAGTTCAAACCCGACTTCCTGACGCTCGCCCCGAACAACCGCATGCCGGCGATCGTCGACCACGCCCCGGCCGGCGGCGGCGCGCCGGTCTCCCTGTTCGAATCGGGCGCCATCCTGCTCTACCTCGCCGAGAAGACCGGACGCTTCATCGCCACGGACATCGCCGGCCGCGCCGAGGTCCTGCAATGGCTGTTCTGGCAGATGGGCGGCCTCGGGCCGATGCTCGGGCAGAACCACCACTTCACTCAGTACGCCCCCGAGAAGGTGCCCTACGCCATCGACCGGTACGTCAAGGAGACGAACCGGCTCTACGGCGTCCTCGATCGGCGGCTCGCCGACCGGCCCTACGTCGCCGGCGCGGCGTACTCGATCGCCGACATGGCGTCCTATCCGTGGATCGTCCCTTACGAGAAGCAGGGCCAGAGGCTGGAAGATTTCCCGAACCTCAAGCGCTGGTTCGAGGACATCGCCGAGCGCCCCGCGACGAAGGCGGCCTATGCCCGTGCGCCGGAGATCAACCCGGATTTCGGCAAGACCATGAGCGAGGACGCCAAGAAGGTGATGTTCGGGCAGACCGCCGCGACGCGCGGCTGAGCGGCCTCAGCGCGTCAGCGTCTCGAGCGGGACGGGGGCGGCGTGCGGGCGCGTCGCCAGCATGCCGTCGATGAGGGCCAGCACCTCGGCCCGGCCGCAATTGGCGGCCGGCTCGAAGGGCGTCCAGGTCTGGGTGAAGTCGAGTTGGGCGAAGACGTCGCGGTAGCGCCGCAACTCGTTGGTGGTCAGCGGCACGCCCCGCACGAAGGCCTTGTGCGCCGAGATGGTTCGGGCACGGCGAAAATCCTCCGGGTCGAGCTCGAACTTCAGGGCGTCGCCGCAGAACACGATCTTCCGCGCGCGGTCGAACAGGATCGCATGACCGTCGAAATGGCCCGCCGTCCGGTGCAGTTCGAGGCCGGGGAGGGGCTCCAGGAAATCGTCGTAGGGCCACGAGACTTGAAGCGCCGCGCTCCAGGCGAAGTCCGCCGCCGGCAGGCAGAGTTCCGGATCGAATCGGTCCTGCAACTGCACGAGCGCGCCATAGGCGTGCGGATGGGAAGCCGACAGGACCCGCATCCCCCCGAGCGCGGCGATGTGCTGGAGCGCGGCCTCGCTGAAGACCGGGCAGGCTTCGAAGCCCATGTTCCCCGCGGGCGTCTGGATCAGGTAGGCGCTCGGGCCGATGCCCGAGACGGGATCGTTCCAGAAGCGCCAGACGCCGGGCTCCAATTCCTCCCAGTGACAGGGGAAGCGGTCTTGCGCCTCGCGCTCGCTCCAGAACCGCCAACCCGCCTGCGGCACCACGTGGCGCGCGTCCAGACACATGGGGCAGGCGGCCGGCGTCTCGAAATGGCGCTGCCAGAAGCCGCAATTGTCACAGGTATAGGCGGGCAGGTCGAGGGCGCCGGCGAAGGGCAGATATCCGGGAGACACTGAGCGTTGCTCGCGTTGGCGGCGCTGGCCGCGGGTAGCCTCGGGCTGAAGCGTGCGCATATAGGCGCGCGGCGAACAGCGGCCATACGGGTCCGCGCCTGAACGCATCCGGAGGATCATGCCCGTCACGTCATCGTCGATCCCGAGCCTCGCCTTCGACCTGACCCGCCTGATCACCCGCCTGCGGCACGCGAGCCCGAGCGGGATCGATCGTGTCGATCTCGCCTATGCCCGCCATGTCCTGGGCCAGGACGGCGCCCGGTTCGGCCTCGTCTCCACCGCCTTCGGCCCCCGGGTGCTCGACAGGGCGGAGGCGGCCCGGATCGTCGAGGCGGTGGCGGCCGGCTGGGTCGAGGATCTCGGTGCCTTGCAGGACCCGGTCTACCGACGCCTCGCGGCCGCCCTCGGGTCCGGCGCGGTCGACGCCGCGTCGTCCTCGGCCCCGCGCCGCAACGGCATGGCGGCCCGGCGGCGGATCCAGGCGCAGACCGCGGCGGCGGTTCTCGCCGCGCACGGACCCGAAATCCTGCCGCCCGGCACGGTCTACCAGCACACGTCCCACCTGCGCCTCGACAGGCCCGAGCGCTTCGACTGGCTCTACGACCGGCGCGACATCCGCCCCGTCTTCTTCGTCCACGACCTCATCCCCATCGATTACCCGGAATACGGACGACCGGGAGAGGCGCACCGGCACCGGGTCCGCATGGAGACCATCGCGCGCCACGCCGCGCACGTCCTGGTCAATTCCAGCGATGTCGGCACGCGCTTCCTGCGCCACTGCGCCTCGCGCGGCTTTACCCCGAGGCCCGTCACGGTGGCGCTGCTCGGCGTGGAGCCCGTCTTCGGTGGCGCGGGACCGTCCTTCAGCCCGACCCGGCCGACCTTCGTGGCCTGCGGCACCATCGAGCCGCGCAAGAACCATCTGGCGCTGCTCCATCTCTGGCGCGATCTCGCCGAGCGGCACGGCCCCGCGACGCCACGCCTCGTCGTCGTCGGGCGGCGCGGATGGGAGGCGGAGAACATCATCGACATGCTGGAGCGCTGTCCCGCCGTCGCGGCGCACGTGACAGAGGTCGGCGGCCTGTCCAGCCACGGCCTCGCGGCGCTGCTGCGGTCCGGCACGGCCCTGCTGATGCCCTCCTTCGCCGAAGGTTACGGCCTGCCGGTGGTGGAGGCGGCCGCCTGCGGCCTGCCCGTCATCGCCTCCGACCTCGCGGTCCACCGGGAGATCGGGCGGGACTTCGCCCATTTCCTCGATCCTCTCGACGGGCCGGGCTGGCGCCGGACGGTGGAGGACCTCTCGGTGCCGGACTCCGCCCTGCGGCATCGACTCGCCGAGCGATCGGCCGTCGCGCTCCTGCCGAACTGGACGGATCACTTCGCCACAGTCGACGAGGTCCTGGCACGGGTCGTTTGCGATCGTGACACCTGACGAATAAGAACAGGCGTCAGCGACCGGTCGGGATCAGGATCGGTTCGCGGGATCGGTTTCGAGCGAGGATTGAGCGGATGAAGGTTGTCGACCTGGACCGGGATGCGATCAAGGCCGGCCTGGCCGACCGCTCGATGCTGGTGATCGACGTGCGGGAGCCGCATGAATTCGCGCAGGGGCACATTCCCGGCGCCGTCACGCATCCGCTCTCGACCTTCGACACGGGCGCCATCGCCGAACTCGTGGCGCGGGACGGCCGCCGGCCCGTCTTCTCCTGCATGTCGGGCGTCCGCTCGGTCCACGCACTTGCGGCGGCACAGAACGCCGGCCTGCCGATCGAGGAGCATTACGCCGGAGGCTTCAAGGATTGGGCCTCGTCCGGCGAGCCCGTCGACGTCTGATGTCGTAAAAGTCCCGACGTTCCAAAGATCATGTGTGGCAGCGCACGACATGTCACGCGCCGGACGTCTAGCTGGCGCATCGTAGGGAACAACCATATGCGCATGCGCTCGATCTTACGTCTTCTCCCGGCCATCGGCCTGCTGGCTGGGACCTTCGCCGGACCGGCCGCGGCGCAGGCCCCCGGCGGTCCGCCGCCGAAGGTGACGACCGCCAAGCCGGTGGTCCGCGAGATCGTCGAGACCGACACCTACACCGGCCGCTTCGACCCGGTGGACATCGTCGATGTCCGTGCCCGCGTCACCGGCTACCTGGAGAAGCTCAACTTCACGGATGGCGCCACGGTGAAGAAGGGCGACCTGCTCTTCGTCATCGACCGCCGTCCCTACAAGGCCGCCCTCGACCAGGCCCAGGCGGCCCTGGTCTCGGCCAAGGCCCGCCTGAACTTCTCGCAGACCGACCTCGACCGCGCCCAGACCCTGAGCAAGTCGGGCAACATCTCCGAACAGGTCACCGACCAGCGCCGGCAGGCCTCGCAGACCGCGCAGGCCGATGTCGACAGCGCCGACGCGCAGCTGCGCCAAGCTCAGCTGAACTACGACTTCACCGAGGTGAAGGCGCCGATCTCCGGCCGCATCAGCCGACGCCTCGTCACGGAGGGCAACATCGTCATCACGGACCAGACCCTGCTGACGACGATCGTCTCCCTCGACCCGATCTATTTCGGCTTCACCGTCGATGAGCGCTCGTTCCTGAAGTACCAGGGCAGCCTCGGCATCGGCATGGGCGAGACTCAGAAGGGCAAGGGCGTGCCGATCCGGATCGCGCTCACCGGCGAGGCCAAGCCGACCCGCAAGGGCACGCTCGACTTCGTCGACAACCGCGTCGACAACGCCACCGGCACGGTGCTGCTGCGCGCCACGGTGGAGAACCCGGACGGCTTCATCAAGCCGGGCCTGTTCGGCGTGGTCTCGCTCCCCGCCACCAAGCCCTACCAGGGCATCCTGCTGCCCGACGAGGCGGTCTCGGCCAACCAGGACAAGCGCATCGTCTACGTCGTCGCCGACGACGGCACCGTCGCCCTGCGCGAGGTCAAGCTCGGACCGAAGGTCGACGGCTACAGGGTGATCCGCGAAGGCCTCAAGGGCGACGAGAACGTCGTGGTCAACGGCGTCAGCCGCGTGCGCCCCGGCGCCAAGGTGACGGCCGAAGCCTCGACCCTGCCGCCCAGCAAGACCTGAGCCGGCCCAGCCCCGACAGACGCCCCGGCCGATCGCGGCCGGGGAGCGGCCACCAGACCGCGGACGAAGAAACGGTGCCGCCTCGGAGCCGCGCGAGCGGGCCGATGGGGGCGAGAGGTTCAAGCGATGCGTTTTGCCCACTTCTTCGTCGATCGGCCGATCTTCGCATCGGTCACCTCGATCATCTTCCTGATCCTCGGCTACGTCGCCTACCTGGCCCTTCCGGTGGCGCAGTACCCCGAGATCGTGCCGCCGACGGTGACGGTGCGCGCGAGCTTCCCCGGCGCCAACGCCGAGACGGTGGCGGCGACGATCGCGACGCCCATCGAGCAGGAGGTCAACGGCGTCGACAACATGCTCTACATGACGTCGCTGTCGACCAACGACGGCAACATGCTGCTGACGGTGACCTTCAAGGTCGGCACCAACCTCGATATCGCGAACGTTCTCGTCCAGAACCGGCTCTCTGTCGCGCAGCCGCGCCTTCCTCCGGACGTGCGCAACCTCGGCGTCACCGTGCGCAAGGCCTCTCCGGACCTGATGCTGGTGGTGCACCTGCTCTCGCCTAACAAAACCTACGACCAGAACTACCTCGCCAACTACATCTACCTGAACGTCCGTGACGAGCTGCTGCGCCTCGACGGCGTCGGCGACATCACGATCTTCGGCGGCAACGAGTATGCCGAGCGCGTCTGGCTCGACCCCAACAAGCTCGCCGCCTACGGCCTGACCACCTCCGACGTCATCACGGCCCTGTCCGAGCAGAACGTGCAGGTCGCGGCCGGCGCGCTGAATTCGCCGCCCGCCGCCACGGGGCAGGCCTTCCAGCTCATCGTGCAATCGCAGGGCCGCTTCCAGAGCCCCGAGGAATTCGCCGACGTCATCGTCAAGGCGTCCGACGGCCGGCTCGTGCGCGTGAAGGACATCGCCCGCGTCGAGATGGGGCAGAAGGACTACACGACGAACTCCTTCCTCAACGACACGCCCGCCATCGGCATCGGCGCCTTCCAGCGTCCGGGCACCAACGCCCTCGATGCCGCCGCCTCGGTGCGGAAGGTGATGGACACCCTCAAGAAGAACTTCCCGCCGGATATCGAGTACCGGATCGCCTACAACCCGACGGAGTTCATCGAGGAATCGATCCAGGAGGTCTACAAGACGCTCTTCGAGGCCGTCGGCCTCGTCGTCATCGTGGTGCTGGTGTTCCTCCAGAGCTGGCGCACGGCCCTGATCCCGGTGATCGCGATCCCGGTCTCGCTGGTCGGCACCTTCGCCGCCATGTCGGCCTTCGGCTTCTCGCTCAACAACCTGACCCTGTTCGGGCTCGTGCTCGCCATCGGCATCGTGGTCGACGACGCCATCGTGGTGGTGGAGAACGTCGAGCGCAACATGGCCGAGGGGCTCTCGCCGGGCGATGCCGCGCACAAGACCATGGACGAGGTCGGCGGCGCCGTAGTCGCCATCGCGCTCGTGCTCTCGGCGGTGTTCATTCCCACCGCCTTCATCCCCGGCATCACCGGGCAGTTCTACAAGCAGTTCGCGCTCACCATCGCGGCCTCGACCATCATCTCGATGT
This sequence comes from Methylobacterium sp. J-068, assembly GCF_022829445.1. Taxonomy (GTDB): domain Bacteria; phylum Pseudomonadota; class Alphaproteobacteria; order Rhizobiales; family Beijerinckiaceae; genus Methylobacterium. The sequence continues at coordinate 173,613 of NZ_JAKSXY010000083.1, forward strand.
TCAATTCGCTGACGCTGTCGCCTGCGCTCTGCAAGCTTCTCCTGAAGCCCCATCACGAGCACGCCAAGCCGAAATTCTTCCTCTTCCGCTTCGTCGCCTGGCTCGCGGACCTGTTCAACAAGGGCTTCGACTGGCTCTCCCACGCGTATTCGCGGGCGATTTACGGGCTGACGACCTACACGATCGGCCTGATCGCCGTCATGCTGGTCTATGCCGGCATCATCGCGGCGACCCTCCACCTCGCCCGGACGACGCCCACGGGCTTCATTCCCGACCAGGACCAGGGCTATCTCATCGGCGTGGTGCAGCTGCCCTCGGGCGCTTCGCTCGACCGCACCACCGAGGTGGTGAACCGGGCGGCGGCCGCCGCGCGCAAGATCGACGGCGTCACCAACACCGTCATCATCGCGGGCTTCGACGGCGCGACCTTCACCAACACGACGAATTCGGGCGTGATGTTCATCACCCTGTCGGGCGCCAAGGAGCGGGCGGCGCACGGCCGCTCCGCCGCCGTGATCACCGGCGACGTCATCAAGGCCACCTCCGACATCCAGGAGGCGCGCGTCATCGTGATTCCGCCGCCGCCGGTGCGTGGTCTCGGCCAGGGCGGCGGCTTCAAGATGCAGATCGAGAGCCGGCAGAGTTCGGCCATCGGCCCGCTGCTCGCGGCGGTCGGCGAGGTGCTGGGCAAGGCCAACCAGAGCAACGACGTGCAGCGGGTGTTCACCACCTTCGGCAACGACACGCCGCAGCTCTACCTCGACATCGACCGGACGGTGGCGCGGATGCTCAACGTCCCGCTCTCCAACGTCTTCTCGACCGTGCAGACGGCTCTGGGCGGCGCCTACGTCAACGACTTCAACACCCTGGGCCGCATCTACCAGGTCCGCGTGCAGGGCGACGCGCCGTTTCGCGTGTCCAAGCAGGACATCGAGCAGTTGAAGGTCCGCTCCTCCACCGGCGCCCTGGTGCCGATGGGAACGCTGGCCACGATCCGGGAGATCACCGGTCCGCAGATCGTCCAGCGCTTCAACCTGTACTACTCCGTCCCCGTTCAGGGTACGGCGAAGCCCGGCATCTCCACGGGTCAGGCGCTGGACGCCATGGAGGCCATCGCCAAGGACGCGCTGCCGGACGGCTACGCCTACGACTGGACCGAGATCGCGTTCCAGCAGAAGGCGGCGGGCAACACCGCGATCTACGTGTTCGCGCTCGGCGTGCTGCTCGTCTTCCTCGTGCTCGCCGCGCAGTACGAATCCTGGGCGCTGCCGCTGGCGATCCTCCTCGTGGTGCCGACCGGTGTGCTCGCCGCCCTGTTCGGCGTGCAGCTCCGGGGGCAGGACAACAACATCCTGACCCAGATCGGCCTGATCGTGCTCATCGGTCTGGCGGCCAAGAACGCCATCCTGATCGTGGAATTCGCGCACCAGTTGGAGGAAACCGAACGGAAGGGCCCCGTCGCCGCCGCGGTCGAAGCCTGCCGCCTGCGCCTGCGCCCGATCCTCATGACGGCCTTCGCCTTCATCCTCGGCACCGTGCCGCTCGTGATCGCCACCGGCCCCGGCGCCGAGATGCGTCAGGCGCTGGGCACCGCCGTCTGCTTCGGCATGATCGGCGCGACCCTGTTCGGCCTGTTCCTGACGCCGGTCTTCTACGTGGTGATCCGGAATTTCCTGATCTGGCTCGCCAGGAAGCGCGGCAAGGACCCGCACAACACCACGCCGGACAAGCACGATCCGCACGCGGAGCCCGCCCGCGCCTGACGACCCCAAAGCCCGGACGCGGAGACCGCGCCCGGGCTTCACGTTTCAAGGGTTGCGCCCCGCAAGCCGGAAAGCCAAAGCCCTCTCAGACACAAACAGACCCTTCTCCCCTGGGGACGACCCGGTCCGGTTCGGACCGATCTGGTTTCGTGCAGTCCGATCCCCTCTGAGCCGGCAAAGCCTACGGGAGACTTCCGGGACGGTTTTGCCATTAGACATCGAGCCCTGGGCGCTACCGAGAGTTCAATCGGGACCGAAGGTCATGGTCGTTGAGCTCCCTCGACACCGTACTTCCGGGCGCGCAGATCGAACGCTTCCAAACCACCCTCCATGATACGGGTCACGGCCTCGCGCACCCTTGGGGTCTCGATGGCGCCATCGACTTCGACGCGAACGTGCGTGGTGCCCGCAGGAAGGCGATCCTCGGCAACAGTCGCGACCATCGAGACGACCTTGTCCGCATCCCCATTGACGACGAGGTTGGCGTTGTGGGTCGAGAAGATGATCTGGCGCGAACTTTTAGATGACCGCAGACGCTCGACGATCCTCATGATGACCCGATTGTCGAGATCGTCTTCCGGCTGATCGACAATTAACGTCCCTGCTTCTTGCCGGAGGAGAAGTTCGAGAAGGGCAGATGCCTGGCCACCGACGTGTCCGACAATCTTCGCCCGCACGCCCATGGCGGCATCGCCTGTACCGAGGAGGAGCTCCCGGCGGTGCGACGGGCTTTGCAGCGCGCAGGAGGCCCGTGGGCTGGCGCCGGCTCCCACTACCAGGTGAAGACCCGGCGCCAGTTCGATCCGGACGGTTGGACCGCCTACAGCGAGCGTAACCTCACCGCCGCACGCAAGGTGGTCGGCCCCAACGTGATTGCCGCGTCCGGCGATCTGAAGGTCGCGGCCAAGGCGTTGCATGGCCGCCTTCGAGATCGAGTGATCGCGGCCGCAGCGTAGCCTTCCAATGTCAGGGCCAAGTCAGTTCCGATGATACAGTTGTCGTACAATTTAATAGTCAATTAATTTTGATTATACTTATTTTATCAAAGTTATTATTTAAATAATAATAGATGGATGCATCGCGATCATTCATAAGATCGTTGCCAACCAAAGCAACATCAAGGGATTGCAAAATGCCGACGCAGATCACCGCCGAGCTTTTCGCCGACATCGCTGAGGCCTCCGACGTGACGCACCGGATCGATCAAGGCATTCAGCGGATGACGATGTGCGGGACGCACCGAGACCTCGGCCCGTGGACGGCCATACAGGACGGCGATCACTTCTGGATCGCCAGCGAGGCCGGTTCAGTCGACGTGGCGCGCTTCCTCTTGGACGAAGCGGATTTCCTCGATGACGACGTCGACAATCGAAACGAGCCGGATTTCATCACCGAGGAGGAAGACAAAAACCCGCCCGGCGCCGATGGGTTTGTGCGTCCCTGACGCCATCCACTACAAAACGCCAACCACAAGCAAACTACAAAGCGGCTTACAAGTGCCCGCTTAAGCCATTGACTGGATTATGAAAAATGGAATGGCGGAGACGGAGGGATTCGAACCCTCGATACCCCTTTCGGGGTATGCTCATTTAGCAAACGAGTGCCTTCAGCCGCTCGGCCACGTCTCCGCAGGCCGTCGATCTAGAATTTCGCGTTTGGCAGGTCAAGCTACGTTTCGCGGCGGAGGGCAAAATGTGCGCGTGGTGTGCGCCGGGCCGGATGGATGCGCTCTCATGCGTCCGCGAGACGCTTGCGTTGCACCTTGCCATTCGGCGTCCGGGGCAGGGCGTCGAGGAAGCGGACCGCGCGTGGACATTTGTAGGCGGCGAGGCGATCGTGGCACCAGGCGATCAGGGACGCTTCGTCCACGGACGCATCCTGGCGCCTGACGACGAAGGCCGCGATAACGGTGAGGTCGGGGCGCACCGCGAGTTCGGTCACGCCGACCTCGGCCACGTCCGGGTGTCCGATGAGCACGCTCTCCACCTCGTTCGGCGACACCCGGTACCCGAGCGCGTTCATCAGATCATCGTTCCGGCCATGAAAGGTGAGGTAGCCCTCGGCGTCGAGGCTCGCGAGATCCCCACCCGCGAACCAGTCGCCGCGCATCACCGCCGCCTCTTCCTCCGGGCGGTTCCAGTACCCCAGCATCAGGCCCGGCTCGGAGCGATGCACCGCGAGCAATCCGACCTCTCCGAGGGGAAGCGGTTCAGGCACGCCCTCGACCGGAAGGATCGCAACCCGCCGGCCGGGCTGGGGCTTGCCGGGAGAGCCGGCCCGCACCGGAATGGTCGGGCCGCTCGACACGAAGGTCGAGATCTCGCTCATCCCGAGCGCCTCGTAGAGCGGCTTGCCGGTGGCCTGGCGCCAGGCGTCCAGCAATTCCGGGGCGAGCGCCTCGCCCGCCGTCACCCCGTGGCGCAGGGCCCCGAGATCATGGGCAGCGAGATCGGAATATTTCAGGATCTGGCGATAGAGGCTCGGGACGGCGGCGAACAACGTCGCGCGGTGCCGGGCGATCAGGGCCGGCCACACCGACGCATCGCGCGGGCCGTCGTAGAGCACGGCCGTCGCGCCGCAGGCCCAGGGATCGGTCAGGCCGACGCCGAGGGTATAGGTCCAGTTCATCGTCCCGGCATGCAGCATCACATCGCTCTCGGAGAGTCCGAGCCAGTGGGCGTGCATCGGGCGTCGTCCGCGAATGGCGCGATGGGCGTGCAGCACGCCCTTCGGACGGTTCGTGGTGCCGGACGTGTAGATCAACGTGGCCGGGTCGTCGGCTCCAGTATCGGCATAATCCGCCACCGGCGGACCCGCCTTCATCGCGGCGACATCGGAGGGTCCGAGCAGCCGGCACGACCCGAGGCTTGCCCGATCGACCGTATGACCCTCACCGACCACCACGGCCGAAACGCCCGCATTCTCCATGAGGAACGCGGCCTCGGACGGGGTGAGTTGCGGCGAGGACGGCAGAGCGATCAGGCCGGCGGCGAGAATGCCGAAATAAACGAGGGCATAATCCGCCTCGTTTCCCATGCGGATCATCACCCGGGCGCCCGGCGCGAGCCCGAGGCGCTCGAGGCCCGCAGCGATGCCCCGCGCCGCTCGATCGGCCTCACGGAACGTCAGGGTGCGTGTCGCCTCGCCCGGGCCCGCCATGACGAGCGCGATCTTGTCCGGTCGCAGCCTGGCGTTCTCGGCGAGGCAGTAACGGGCGCCGTTGAAGCGATCCGATGGGAGATCGAGGTCATGCGCTTGGGACAAGGTGAGGGGCTCCGCGGTTGCTCCTCCCTACGGATGCGCGAACCCGACCGTCACACAAGAGTGCCGCCGACGAAGATCGGCCTCAGCCGACGATTTCCGCGGCGGTGGCGAGCATCTCTTTCATCGCCTCGGCCGAGGCCTGATAGGCTGGCGTTCCGACGTCCCAATTGCCGGCCTTGATCGCCTCGATCATCCGGGCAGCCTCCGCGAGCGCCCGCGTTTCCGCCGCGGCGAACCGGCCGAATGCCGGATGCGTGGCCGGCGCCGTTCCGGTGAGACGGGTGCTCAAACTGTCACCCGCCCGGCCGGAGAGTGTCGCGATGGCGTCGTCGGGCTGGGCCAGTCCGACGAGGACGCGGGCGAGCTTACGCTTCCAGGCGCCGACATCGGCGGGGAGCCGAACGAGCGCGTAGAGCGGCTTTTGATGTGCGCCGGCATCGAGCACGGCTTGGCCCTTCGCCTCGGCCCGAACGAGGCGGCCGGTGATCTTCTCGATCTCCTCGTGGGTCTTGGCGGCCTTGCCGGCGATGCTCTGCACACTCGTCGAGATTTCGCCCGTGGCGGCGCGCTGCTGGCCCAGCATCTGCGAGATGGCTTGGTTCAGGTCGCTCGCATGGGCGATGCGTTCATTGGTGTCTTCGATCCGCCGCTCCAAATGATCGACGATAGAACGGCCCGATGTGACGGCGGTCCGACTCTGAGAGACCGCATTGGAGATGGTGTCCATCTCGGTGGTCAAGGTGCTGAGCAGTCCGCGGATCTCGCCGGTCGATTTCGCGGTCTGCGCCGACAAGGCCTTGACCTCCGCGGCCACCACCGCGAAGCCGCGCCCGGCCTCGCCGGCACGGGCCGCTTCGATCGTTGCATTCAGCGCCAGGAGGTTCGTCTGGGCCGAAATCGCCGCGATGGCCGTGGCCATCGCCTCGATCTGCGCGATGGCGCGCTCCAGAACCACGACCCGCTCCGCGATCTGCCCGGTGCGGGTGTCGATCTCCTGCATGGATGCGCGCGCCTGCTGCGCGTCGCCGATGCAGGTCTGCATGGCGGCCAGCGCATCCTGGGCCACGGTGACGACCGTGTCGGAAGTCTGCGCGACTTCCGCGACCGAGGCGGCCATCTCTTCCGTGGCGCCCGCGATGGTCTGGGTCGCGCGCGCGACTTCCGCGACGTCGTAGGTCATCCAACCGGTGTTGGTCGCCGCCTCGGATGCTTCGCGAGCCAGAGCCGCCGCATTGCCGAGACTGCGCAGGAGCCCGACTTCGTGCCCGGCATGCAGCCCTTCCAGCGCCGCGCGAAGCGCACCGTCCGGCAGATCACCCGTCTTCAGATCCTGATTCGTCATCAGGGCCTCGACCGCTCGCAACAACCGCGCCTCGTCCACCGAGGGGCTTTGATCCGGCGCGACCGCGATCGACGGCTGCTTCTTGTCGGATCGGGCGAACGGAAGTCCGAGCATGGATTATGGTCCCAACCTATGTTCGGTCGGACCTTACATGCCCAAGATTAATGCACCCTTATCGCCCCAGAAATGCTGAAAACGTAGGCCTTCCACGGATTCCCGGCGAGGAAAGGCGGGATGCGGCCAACCGCGGCCGATGTCTCCATCGACATCCCCCGCCTGCAGGAACACGCAAAGACCCACCGACTTCTGGATGCTTCAGCCCCACGCGGGCAAAGTTACATTTGGATACAAAAATACGGCGATTTCTTATTATAAACTTTGATTCAAATGCACGGCAATATCATATCCTGAGCATTGGATGCGGCGAAAACCAAAGATCAATGCCATACTGCATTTTTTGAAAATCTGTATTCGTTGCCAACTCTGCAAAATAAAAACAAAGGCACACATGGATGCCGGATGTCTTCATCGACGCCGACTCCGATGCCGAAGGGTGGCCGCGACCGTCCGTCCGGCACCGGTACGACGGGAAACCTTCGAGCCTGCCCGTGGATACGATAGCGGTCAGGCCGAGTGCGACAGAGGCATTTCCCGAGGCCCGATCATGTCGGCCTTGCGCTCGAGCAGGGTCGGCGGAGGCACGGGCGCCTCGATCGTGCAGACGACGCCCGCGACCGCGAACAGGAGTTGCACCTCGCCGTCGAGTTCGCGCGCGAGACTGCGCTCGATCAGGCGAGAGCCGAACCCGGTTCGGGTCGGCGGAGTGACCGGCGGCCCCCCATCCTCGCTCCACCGCAGCATCAGGCGCGTCTCCGGCTTGCGATCCACCGTCCAGGTGATGGTGACCGTACCGCCCTCCCGGGACAACGCTCCGTACTTGACCGCGTTGGTGCCGAGTTCGTGAAGCGCCATGGCGATGGACAGGGCGAGGCGCGGCGACAGGCGCAACGCGGGGCCCGAGACGCGGAAGCGGGAGTGCTGGCCGTCCACCGTGTCGAGGGGGGCGATGGCGTCGGCCACGACATTGCCGAGTTCGGCGCCGTCCCAGCTCTCGCGGGTGAGCACGTTGTGGACCCGCGCCAAAGCCAGCAGGCGCGCCTCGAAGGCGCCCCGGGCCGCCGAGGCTTCGGGCCCGTCGAGACGGCGCAACGACTGTCCGGCGATGGATTGGACCGTCGCCAGCGTGTTCTTCACCCGGTGATTCAATTCATGAATGAGCAGCTGCTGATGCTCGGCCGCCCGCTTGGCATCGGTGATGTCGACGTTGCATCCGGTATAGCCGAGGAAGTTTCCGGTATCGTCGGTTCGCGGCACACCCTCGCAGCGCAGCCAGCGCACGATCCCGTCGCGGTCGATCACGCGGACATCGGCCTGGAAGGGCATGCGGGATTCGAAGGCCGTCTGGAACAGCGTTGCGAAGGTTTCGACATCGTCCGGAAAGATGATCCGGCGCCAATCCTCGTCCGTCAGCACCGCCGCGGTGTCGACGCCGAACATGTGGTCGAAATGCATGTTGGCGAAGCTGATCCGGGATGTCTCGTCCGTCATCCAGATCAGCGCGGGCGCGGAATCCGCCATGTGCCGGAACCGGGCTTCGCTCTCCCGAAGGGCGCTCAGGCCGCGCTCGGTCTCGGCGAGGGCGCGGTCGCGCTCGTCGCTGCGCGTTCGCAGCCGCAGCGACGCATCGGCGAGAACATCGCCCAGCCGGCGGATCTCGTGGATCGGCGAGGTGATGCGCGGGATGACCTCGCCGCGCGCCAGGGCCGGCCCTGTCGCCGCCAACCGCCGCAGGGGTCGGGAGACGCGTGACCAGAGGTGCACGGCGAGGATGGACGACGTCGCCAGGACGAGGAAGCCGAACCCGCAGAAGGCCCAGATCCAGTTGCGCAGGCGCGCGTCGACCAGGGCCTGCGGGATGATCGCGGTGGCCGTCCAGCCCGTCAGACGGGAGCGAGCCTCGACCGCCGTGATCGGCTTCATGTGACGGTCCTTGCCCTCCCACACGCCGGGCGTCGCGGTCTGGCGCTGGCGCAGGGTCGCGAGGCGATGCGTGCCGACGACGGATTCCAGCAGCGGGACCCTGGCGAGCACGACGCCCTCGCGGTCGGACAGCCCCGTGGTCCAGCCCTGGACGGCTTCGCGGGAGACGAGTTCCTCAAGGCGGCGGATCGGCACGGTGAAGCTGAGAATGTGGCTCACGCCGCCCTCGTTCACCACCGGTACCGCCACGGCGTAGGTCGCGTTCTCGGGCTGCATGCCCTTGATGAAGCCCGAGACCGTCGCGCGCTGCGTTCCGGTCGCGAGATCGCGGTCCTGCGGCAAGGTGCTCTGCGGCAGGGGGGCGCCGCGCGGCACGGCGGTGTTGACGACCTGCTGACCGTCGAGCCTGCGCAGCAGGATATCGAGGCCGACGGCATCGCGCACGAGGCGGGCCTGGGCATCGAAATTGTCGAACTCGTTGTCCTTCAGGCGCGGCGAGGTCGCCAGGGTCTGGAGCACCGAGACGAGGCCGGCCGTATCGCGATCGACCGAGAGCGCGATCCCGCGCACGGTCTCGCGCGCATCCTGCTCGAACCGGGCGCGCTCCGTGGCGGCGTAGCGCACCAGAAGGATGGCCGTGAAGATCAGACCCGGCCCGATCAGCGCGACCACGAGGGCGACGAGGTAGACCTGCGTCGAGAGTCCGCGCTGACGGATGCGGGCGAGGGCGCGCACCAGCGGCGCGTGCCGCCACCACCAGCGCCAGCCATCCGTCTCGCTCGCGGGGTCGTTCCGGCGGCTGTCGCTCATGACCGATCGATATGGCCGAGGTCGCGCTCCGGCGCGAGGCGGTCGCGCACGCGTTGCTTCAGGATCTTCACGTCGGGAAATCCGCCATCCACGGTGCGATCCCAGATCGTGTCCGGCCCGCACAGGATGACGAACACGCCGCCGTGACCAGGGATCAGGGCGACTTCTCCGAGGTCGTCCCGGAACGTCGAGAGGAGTTCCTGCGCCATCCATGCCGCCCGGAGCAGCCACTGACACTGCGTGCAGTAGGTGATGGAAACCCGCGGCTTCCCGGGTGACAGGCGGGCATCGTCGTCCATAGGCCGGTAAAGCGACCGATCCATCGGGGGTTGTCAACCATGCGGTGCGAGGGTTCACGACGGGCGGCGTTCGATGAAGAGGCCAAGCTTTTCCCGACGGCACCTTATCCCGGGGTCGCGAATTGCCTATCTGTCGCAGCGCGGCGCCACCGCGCCGACGCCGCGCGCCGATCGGTCGTTCCCGGGAGTCTCCTCATGCGTTCAAGTGCCGCCATCGCCGGACCCGTGTCCGGACGGGCTTGGTTCGCCAGGGCGAGGAGCGTTGCCGCCGTGCTGGCTCTCGCCGTGGGCCTCGGCGGTTGCGGCGCGATCAACCGGGTTCCGACCCTGGAAGAGCGCGCGAAATCGTCCTGGAGCGAGGTTCAGAACCAGTATCAGCGCCGCGCCGACCTGATTCCGAATCTCGTCGAGACGGTGAAGGGCTACGCCCAGCAGGAGAAGGATGTCCTCATCGGGGTGACCGAGGCGCGGGCGAAGGCCAGCAGCGTCAAGGTCGACGCCTCCACGGTCAGCGATCCCCAGAAGTTCAAGGCGTTTCAGGACGCCCAGAATCAGCTCTCCGGCGCCCTCGGCCGGCTGCTGGTCACCGTGGAGCGCTACCCGGATATCAAGTCCAACCAGAACTTCCTCGCCCTGCAATCGCAGTTGGAGGGAACGGAGAACCGGATCGCCGTCGCACGCCGCGATTACATCGGCGCGGTGCAGGAATATAACACCGAGGTTCGCACCATCCCGGGCCGTTGGATCGCGGCCTGGTTCTATCCCGAGGCCAAGCCGATGGAGACCTTCACGGCGACCCCGAATTCCGAGCGGCCGCCGAACGTCAAGTTCTAGGGCTCCGTGCGGATCTCCGAAGTGTCGCTCCCGTCGATCCGCGCCAGGCGTGCGGCCTCGCTCGGCATCCTGACCGCGTTTCTCCTCGTAGCCGCATCCTGGTGCCTTCGGGCCGAGGCTGCCGAGCGGAGCTTTCCGCCACTCACCGGGCGCGTCGTCGACGCGGCCGGCATCCTCAAGCCCGACGACCGAGCAACCCTCGAGGCGAAACTAAAGGCCTACGAGGAGAAGACCTCCGATCAGGTCGTCGTGGCGACCGTGCCGAGCCTGCAGGACCGGACGGTCGAGGATTACGCCAACCGCCTATTCCGGGCGTGGAAGATCGGGCAGGCCAAGACCAACAACGGGGCTCTGTTGCTCGTCGCTCCGCACGAGCGGAAGGTTCGGATCGAGGTCGGCTACGGACTGGAAGGCGCCCTGACCGACGCCTTGTCGAAGACCATCATCACGACGGCGATCGCTCCGCGCTTCAAGACCGGCGACTACGCGGGCGGGATCAACGCCGGCATCGACGCGATGCTGTCGATCCTGGCCGGCGATGCCGAGGAATGGCAGCGCAAGGGGAAGATCCGCGCCGACGAGGCCGATCCCGGGCAAGTCATCGTCTTCGTCATCCTGTTCCTCGTCATTCTGATCGTCGTCTACCGGATGAATCGGAACCGGCGCGGCGGCGGTTTCGTGATCCTGCCGGGTCCCTCGTCCGGCGGCTGGAGCGGCGGCGTGTCCGGCGGGTTCGACGGCGGCGGGGGCTCGGGTGGGGGATTCTCGGGTGGCGGCGGATCTTCGGGCGGAGGAGGGGCGTCGGGTGACTGGTAACGGGACCGACCTTCTGAGCCGCGGATCGTGCGACCGCATCGCCGAAGCCATCCGGTCCGCCGAGGCCGAGACCTCCGGCGAGATCGTGGTGCTCGTGGCGGCGCGGGCCGGCTTCTACCGATCGGCCCCCTTGCTGGCCGCACTCGCCTGCGGGCTGATCGTGCCCTGGCCGCTCATCCTGCTGACGCCCTGGAGCGCAGCCTCGATCGCGCTCGCGCAGGTGGCCCTGGTCCTGCTGGTCCTGCTCGCCGGTGCGCCTCACCGCGCGCGCCTCGCCCTGGTCCCGCGCAGCGTCCGGCGTGCCCGTGCGCACGAGGCCGCCTTACGGGAATTCAGCGCACGCGGTCTGGCGCGGACCGAGGGGCGCACCGGCGTGCTCATCTATCTGTCCGTCGCGGAGGGGCATGCTGAGATCGTCGCCGATCGCGGCGTGGCGTCCCGGGTTCCCGCGCAGACCTGGAGCCGAACCATCGAGGGACTGCTCGGGGGCCTGCGGCGAGGCGAGATGGAGGCCGGCTTGGTTTCGGCGGTCCGGGAGGTCGGTGCCATTCTGGCGCGTGAACTGCCTCCCGAGGCGGTGCCGGCCGATGCCCTGCCGAACCGGGTGATCCTCGTCGGGTGACGGGATCGCCGCGCGATCAGCGGTAACAAAGTAGAAATTTGTTATTCAAAGGCCGTGGCCTCGCCCCGGCCGGCCCCTGGCTCTTCCGAAAAATTCTTGCCAAAAGGACGCTTGACGATCTGCCATCAAGGACAGGTCGCTGGAGCGAGACGTCATGAGCGCGATAACGAGGCACGGGCCCTGGGCCCTGGTGGGAGCGTTGGGAGCCGCAGCGCTCGCCATCGTCGCGACGACGCGCGGCGAAACCGTGAACGCCCTCTGGATCGTGGTCGCGGCGGTCTGCATCTACCTGATCGCCTACCGGTACTACTCGCTCTTCATTTCCGAAAAGGTCATGCGGCTCGACGACCGGCGCCCGACGCCGGCCCATGTCCACAATGATGGCCTCGACTACGTCCCGACCAACCGCAACGTCCTGTTCGGCCACCACTTCGCCGCCATCGCGGGCGCCGGTCCCCTGGTCGGCCCCGTGCTCGCCGCGCAGATGGGCTACCTGCCGGGCCTGCTCTGGATCCTGGCCGGCGTTGTGCTGGCGGGCGCGGTGCAGGACTTCATGGTCCTCTTCATTTCGATGCGCCGTGACGGCCGCTCGCTCGGCGAGCTGATCCGTTCCGAACTCGGGACCATTCCGGGCGTGATCGCACTGTTCGGCACCTTCATGATCATGGTGATCCTGCTCGCGGTGCTCGCGATGATCGTCGTGAAGGCCCTGGCCGAGAGCCCGTGGGGCACCTTCACCGTCGCGGCGACGATCCCGATCGCGATGCTGATGGGCCTCTATGCCCGCTACATCCGTCCGGGCAAGGTCGGCGAGGTCTCCATCATCGGCTTCGTGCTGCTGATGCTGGCCATCGTCTACGGCGGCAACGTCGCGGCCGACCCGTACTGGGGTCCGTTCTTCACCTTCACCGGCACGCAGCTGTGCTGGCTTCTGATCGGCTACGGCTTCGTCGCCTCCATCCTGCCGGTCTGGCTCCTGCTCGCCCCGCGCGACTATCTCTCGACCTTCCTCAAGATCGGCACGATCGTCGGCCTCGCGCTCGGCATCGCCTACGTCGCCCCGCACATGCGGATGCCGGCCGTGACCAAGTTCGTCGACGGCAGCGGTCCGGTCTGGGCCGGGTCTCTGTTCCCGTTCCTGTTCATCACCATCGCCTGCGGCGCGGTCTCGGGTTTCCACGCCCTGATCTCCTCGGGCACCAGCCCCAAGCTGATCGACCGTGAGTCGGACGCCCGCTTCATCGGCTACGGCGGCATGCTCATGGAGAGCTTCGTGGCCGTGATGGCGCTGGTCTCCGCCAGCGTGATCGAGCCGGGCATCTACTTCACCATGAACTCGCCGGCCGGCCTCGTGGGCACCACGCCCGAGAGCGCCGCCGCCGCGGTGACCAAGCTCGACCCGGCCTTCACGATCACGGCGGCCGAGATCGCCCAGACCGCCGTGGATGTCGGCGAGCACTCGATCATCTCACGCGCCGGCGGCGCGCCGACCCTCGCGGTGGGCATGGCGCACATCATCTCCTCGGCCATCGGCGGCAAGGCGATGATGGCGTTCTGGTACCACTTCGCCATCCTGTTCGAGGCCCTGTTCATCCTGACCGCCGTCGATGCGGGAACCCGAGCCGGGCGCTTCATGCTGCAGGACCTGCTCGGGTTGGTCTCGCCGACGTTCAAGGACACGACGGCCTGGGCGCCCAGCATCCTTGCCACCGCCCTGTGCGTCGGCGCCTGGGGCTACTTCCTCTACCAGGGCGTCACCGATCCGCTGGGCGGCATCTACACCCTCTGGCCGCTGTTCGGCATCTCCAACCAGATGCTGGCCGCCGTCGCCCTGACGCTCGCCACGGTGGTGATCTTCAAGATGAAGCGTGAGCGCTACGCCTTCGTCACGATCATCCCGACCGTGTGGCTGTGCATCTGCACGCTCACCGCCGGCTGGCAGAAGATCTTCTCGGCGGATCCGAAGATCGGCTTCCTCTCGCATGCCGACCGGTTCTCGGCCGCGATCGCCGAGAACAAGGTGCTCGCGCCGGCCAAGAACATGGCCGACATGCACAAGATCGTCTTCAACGACCGGATCGACGCGGCGCTGGCGGTGATGTTCGTCGGCCTCGTCCTGGCCATCGCCACCTTCGGCGTCATGGCCTGCCTCAAGGCCTACCGGGCCGATCGCTGGACCGCCCTCGAGAGCGGCGGCCCGGCCGTGGTTCCGGCGGAGTAAGCACCATGGCGCTGTCGTCGGCGGAATTGCGCGATCGTCTGAAGACTTTCTCGAAATGCGTCTGCGACGGCGCCCGCCTCATGGTGGGGCAGGGCGACTACGAGGTCTACGCCGCCCATATCCGCAAGACCCACGCGGATCAGGAGCCGATGAGCGAGCGGGAGTTCTTCCGGAACCGGGAGAACGCACGTTTCGGCGTCGGCAACCGCAGCGGGTTCCGCTGCTGCTGATCGCGTGACCGTCGTGTTTGGCGCTTCCTGATCGGGGCGCCGTGCCCCTGTGTCGCGCAGGGCTCGCGCGATGCGGCATTCATCCGGAAACAAAACACCTGCATGCAGTATCCATGCGGCGCGGCGCCACGGCTGCGTCGCTCGCTCGCCCGTGCGACCGTGGTCGCGGCGGTCGATCACGGAGACGGCATGGGCCTCGTCCAGTACGCGCTGAAATTCCGCATCACGATCTACGTGCTCGCCGTGCTGATGATGCTCGGCGGAGCGGCGGCGGTCGTGGTCGCGCCGAAGGACGTGCTGCCGACCGTCGACATCCCGGTCGTGGTGGTGGTCTGGACCTATAATGGCCTGTCGACCTCCGAGATGGAGCGTCGCATCACCACCTACGCCGAGTTCTCGCTCTCCAACAACGTCAACAACATCGCCCGGATGGAATCGACCACCCTCCAGGGCACGGCGATCCAGAAGATCTACTTCGACGGCTCGGTGAGCATCGATCTGGCCATCGCCCAGGTCGTCTCGGCCATGAACTCGATCCGGTCGAACATGCCGCCCGGCGTGCAGCCGCCCATCGTCCTGCGCTTCTCGGCCTCCTCGGTGCCGGTGATCCAGCTCGCGCTCTCCTCCGACCGCGAGAGCCTGACGAAGGTCTTCGACTACGCCCAGTACCGCATCCGCCAGCGCCTGACCCAGGTTCCGGGCTCGACGCTGCCCTCGCCCTTCGGCGGCACGCCGCGCCAGATCATGGTCGATCTCGACCTGCACGCCCTCCAGGCCCTCGGCCTCACCGCGCTCGACGTGACCAATGCCGTCACCGCGCAGAACCTCACCGTGCCCTCGGGCCTCGCCAAGATCGGCGAGCAGCAATACCCCGTGCAGCTCAACGCCTCGCCGGAGGCCATCGACGCGCTCAATCAGATCCCCATCAAGGTGGTGGGCGGCCAGCCGATCCTGGTGCGCGACGTGGCCTATGTCCGCGACGGCGGGCCGCCGCAGGTCAACATCGTGCGGGCCGACGGCCTGCACTCGGTGCTGATGCGCATCTTCAAGAACGGCACCGCCTCGACGCTCGACGTGGTGAACAACGTCAAGAAGGCGCTGCCGGACATCCAGGCCGCCGCCCCCGAGGGCATGAGCCTCAAGCCGCTGTTCGACCAGTCGGTCTTCGTCTCGGCGGCGATCGAGGGCGTGATCCACGAGGCTGTCATCGCGGCGGCCCTCACGGGCCTCACCATCCTGCTGTTCCTCGGCTCGTGGCGCTCCACCATCGTGGTGCTGGTCTCGATCCCGCTCTCGATCCTGACCTCCCTGGCGATCCTGGCGGCCCTGGGCGAGACCATCAACGTGATGACGCTCGGCGGGCTGGCGCTGGCGGTCGGCATCCTCGTCGACGACGCCACCGTGGCGATCGAGAACACCTACCGGCTGTTCGAGGAAGGCGAGCCGTTTCGCAAATCCGTGGTGGAGGGGGCCGCCGGCATCGCCAAGCCGGCGCTGATCTCGACGCTCTCGATCTGCGCGGCCTTCGTCTCCGTCTTCGCGCTGACCGACACGCCGAAATACCTGTTCACCCCCCAGGCGCTCGCGGTGGTGTTCGCGATGCTGACCTCCTACGTCCTCTCGCGCACCCTGGTGCCGGTGCTGATCGACGTGCTGGTCGCACGCGAATACGAGGCCAAGCACCACGACTCCGAGCACGGGGCGGGCGCCGCGCCGCGCCGTGGCCGGCTGGCCCGGGCCTTCGGCTGGATCGGCGGGCCGGTGTTCCGCCTCGCGGGGCGGTTCCGCCACGGCTTCGAGGCCCGGTTCACGCGCTTCCACCGGAGCTATCTCGGGCTCCTGCACGTCGTCATCGGCCACCGCGTGGCGACGCTGGGCCTCGTGGCGGCGGTGTTCGCGACCACGGCCGGCCTCTTCCTGTATGTGGGCCAGGACTACTTCCCGCAGGTGGCCTCGAGCCAGATGACCCTGCACCTGCGCACCCGGCCGGGCATGCGCATCGAGACCGCCGAACAGGTCTTCGCGCAGGTCGAGAACGTGGTCCGCGAAGTCGTGCCCGAAGGTGAGATCGATCAGATCCTCGACAATATCGGCCTGCCATCGAACAACTACAATTTCGCGTTCTCGGACGGTTCGTTCGTCGCCTACAACGACGGCCAGATGCTCATCAACCTGAAGGAAGGCCACGGCTCGGTGGCCGACTACACCAAGCGCCTGCGCGAGGTTCTGCGCGAGCGCTTCCCCGACGTGGTCTTCTACTTCCAGCCCTCCGACATCATCACCCAGATCCTCAACTTCGGCACCGTCGCGCAGATCGACATCCAGGTCTCGGGCCGCAACACCGCGAAGGATCTGGAGGTCGCGCAGAACATCGTCCGCCGCCTCAAGGCGACGCGGGGCGCCGTCGACGTGCACCTGCACCAGATCGTCGGCACGCCGCAATTCTTCGTGGACGTGGACCGGCGCCTCGCCTCCGAGCTCGGCCTGACGCAGCAGCAGATCGCGCAAGGGCTGAACGTCTCGCTCTCGGGCTCCTTCCAGGTGACGCCCAACTTCTGGACCGACCCGAAGACCGGCATCCCCTACCAGCTCTGGGTGCAGACGCCGGAATACCGCAACGATTCGCTCACCGCGCTCCAGAACACGCCGCTCCTCGTCAACGGGAACTCCGACGCGCCGGGCGTGCTCACCCTGCTCTCCAGCGTCTCGACCATGCGCCGCGAGGGGTCTCAGACGGTGATCAACCACGTCAACACGCAACCGACCTTCAACATCTACGCGGCGGTGCAGGACAGCGACCTCGGCTCGGTGGCGAGGGAAATCCGGCAGATCGTCGCCGACGAACAGAAGGCCCTGCCGGCGCCCGACAAGATCACGGTGCGCGGCCAGATCGAGAACATGGACTCGGCGTTCTTCCGGCTCCAGGCCGGCCTCGCCATCGCCCTGGTCGCGGTCTACCTGCTGATGGCGGTGAACTTCCAGAGCTGGGGCGACCCCTTCGTGGTGCTGGCCGCGCTGCCGCTGGCCTTCTGCGGCATCGTCGCGAGCCTGTTCATCACCGGCACGACCTTCTCGATTCCCTCGCTGTTCGGCGCCATCATGTCGGTGGGCATCGCATCCGCCAACTCGATCCTGCTCGTGACCTTCGCCAAGGAACACCGCGAGGCGACGGGCTGCGGCGCCGTCGAGGCGGCCCTGCTCGCGGGCGAGACCCGGCTGCGACCCGTGCTGATGACCGCGAGCGCGATGTTCCTCGGCCTGATCCCCATGGCCCTGGGAACGGGCGAGGGGGGCGAGCAGAACGCGGCGCTGGCCCGCGCCGTGATGGGCGGCATCGCGGTGGGCACGCCCGCCACGCTGCTGTTCGTGCCGTTCCTCTACACCCTGCTGCGGCGGGGCGACGTCAAGCCGCTGGAGGATTACGCGTGAGCCGGGACCGGGACTTGGGCGTTGTCACGACGACGGGGCTTCGGCCAGCGCTGGAATTTCGGCCGAGGATGGGACAGCCGTGACACACCCCGTGCGTGATCCCTCCGACATTCCGCCGCCGCCCGGCAAGGCGCCGTTCCTGCTGGCGGCGCTCGCGGCCATCGGCCTGCTGGCCTGGGGCGGCTACGGCCAGATGGAGCGGCGCGCCGCCGCCGCCGAGACGCAGCGCAAGGTCAACGGCTTCGTGCCGAAGCTGCGAACCGCCGCGGCCGAGCGCGCGGACAAGCCGATCGAGATCACCCTGCCGGGTCAGACCGACGCCTTCGCCAAGGCCGCGCTCTATGCCCGCGCCACCGGCTACATCGCCGAGCGCCGGGTCGATATCGGCAGCCGCGTGCACCAGGGCGACATCCTGATGCGCATCGCGGCCCCCGACCTCGACCAGCAGCTCGCGCAGGCCGAGGCCCAGACCGGGCAGCTCGAGGCGGCGCTGCTGCAGGCCAGATCCATGGTCGATCAGGCCAAGGCCAACGTGAACCTCGCCAACGTCACCAACAACCGTACCTCGACACTGGCCGGTCAGGGCTGGGCCTCGAAGCAGAATGCCGACAATTCCCAGGCCAGCGTGCTGAGCCAGGCCGCGACCCTCGCCTCGGCCGAAGCCGGCGTGAAGGTCGCGCAGGCCAACATCAAGGCGCAGGCCGCCACCGTCGAGCGCCTGCGGGCGCTCACCGGGTTCAAGGACATCATCGCGCCCTTCGACGGAGTGATCACCCAGCGCGGCGTCGATGTGGGCGATCTCGTCCATGCGGACGGAACCGGCACGGCCCTGCTCTCGATGGACCGGGACGACATCCTGCGCGTCTCCGTCAACGTGCCGCAGAACGTCGCCGCCGGGGTCAGGCCGGGCGTCGATGCCGCGATCCAGGTGCCGCAGATGGCCGGCCGGGTGTTCACCGGCAAGGTCGAGCGCAGCTCGGTGGCCCTGCTGACCTCCTCGCGCACCCTGACCACGCAGGTGGACGTGCCGAACAGGGACGGCGCCCTGCGCGCCGGGCTCTACGTCTACGTGACGCTGAAGGTGCCGCGCACCGAGGTGAACGTGAAGGTGCCGGCCGAGAGCCTCGTCTTCAACCAGCGCGGCACCCAGGTGGCTCTGGCCCGCGACGACGGCACCGTGCAGTGGCGCAACGTGAAGATCCGCCGAGATCTCGGCACCACGATCGAGGTCGGCGAGGGGCTGGAGGGCGGCGAAGAGATTGTCCTCAGCCCGCCGGCCGACCTGCGCGACGGCCAGACGATCGAGCGCCAGCCGCCGCCGGCCGAGGGAAAGCCGCTGAAGTCGGCCGCCCGCTGATCGGCGCGCGCGGTTGCGCCCGGCGGGCGCACCGTGGACAAGGCGGTCCCGGCGTCGCGCCTGCGACCCGCAACGGACCCCTGCATGTCGGCCCAGACCCACGCCGAGCCCGATGCGGCCGCGCGCTTCGCCTCGATCGCCGCCGCCATCACCTGCGTGGCGGTGGTGGGGATCGGCCTCAGCCTGACGATCCCGCTGCTCTCCATCGAGATGGAGCGCATGGGCGCGTCGAGCACGCTGGTCGGCATCAACACCGCCGTGGCGGGTCTCGCCGCCGTCGTGACGGTGCCCTTCGTGCCCCGTCTCGCGGGCCGGATCGGGGTGGTGCGCCTGCTCGTCCTCGCCATCCTCCTCGGCGCGGCCTGCCTCGTGGCCTTCAAGCTCCTTCAGGGCATGGTCGCGTGGTTCGTGCTCCGCTTCGTGTTCTCCGCGAGCCTCGGCGCGCTGTTCGTGCTCTCGGAATTCTGGATCAACGCGGCGGCGCCGCCCGCCCGGCGCGGTCTCGTGATGGGCATCTACGCCACGGTGCTGGCCATCGGCTTCGCCGTTGGGCCGACGCTGCTCGCGGTTCTGGGCACGCGCGGGTTCGGGCCCTACCTCGCGGGCGCCGGCCTCTTCCTCGTCGGCCTCGTGCCGCTGCTGCTGGCGCGCGGCCTGTCGCCGGTGATCGGGCAGGGCGGGGAACGCTCCTTTGCCGCCTATCTCCGGCTGGCCCCGGCCGCGACCCTGGCCGCCCTCGTCTACGGCGCCGTCGAGACCGGGGGCTTCGCGATCCTGCCGCTCTACGGCCTGCGCCTCGGCTATGACGCGGAGACGGCGGCCGGCCTCGTCAGCGCCCTGGCGCTGGGCAACGTGATGTTCCAGATCCCATTCGGCTGGCTCGCCGACCGGATGGACCGCCGCCTCGTCCTGCTCATGGCGGCTCTCGGGGGGGCCCTCGGTTCGAGCCTGATTCCCCTGGCCTCCGCCTCGTTCCCGGCGCTCGTCGTGCTGCTGTTCCTCTGGGGCGGCATCGCCGGCACGCTCTACACCGTGGGCCTCGCCCATCTGGGCGCCACGATCCGGGGACCGGACCTCGCGGGCGCCAACGCGGCCTTCGTGGTGCTCTACAATGTCGGGCTGATGCTGGGGCCGCCGATCATCGGCGGCGGCATGGACCTCGTGCCGCCGCAGGGCTTCGCCTACAGCCTCTGCCTGCTGTTCCTCGCCTATGCGGGGGTGGTGGCCCTGCGCCTCGCGCAGCGGCCGGGGGCGTGAGACGCCTTGACGAATCCCGGCCGATGGGGCAATCACGCGCCGGTATTCAGCCGGCCATCGCCGGCCCTTTTGCGTTTCGCTGATGCGGAATGCCGCGATCACAGGAGCGCCGCGTCCATGGCCAAGGCCGTCACCGTTAAAGTCAAGCTGATCTCGACCGCCGACACGGGCTACTTCTACGTCACGAAGAAGAACTCCCGCACGCAGACCGAGAAGCTGTCGATGAAGAAGTACGACCCCGTCGTGCGCAAGCACGTCGACTTCAAGGAAACCAAGATCAAGTAAGCCTTACGGCGTCGTCCGACGCCGCATCGGCCTTCAGGCCGCTTCTCCGGAAGGAGGAGCGGCTTTTTTCATGCTTGGCTCGTCCGGTGGCCCGCGCCGGGGGGCGGGGTGGTTGATGCGCCGACGGGTTCGGGCGATGAGGACCGCGACCCGCCCTCGCTCAGGATCTCCCATGGCCGACGCTGCCCCGGACCACACCTACGACGTCGACCTGTTCGTGATCGGCGGCGGCTCCGGCGGCGTGCGCGCGGCGCGGATCGCCGCCGGCCACGGCGCCCGGGTGCAGCTCGCCGAGGAATACCGGGTCGGCGGCACCTGCGTGATCCGGGGCTGCGTTCCCAAGAAGCTGATGGTCTATGCCGGCCGCTTCGCCGACGAGTTCGAGGATGCCGCCGGCTTCGGCTGGAGCGTGTCCGAGCCGCGTTTCGACTGGCGCGTCCTGAAGACCCGGCGCGACGCCGAGGTGGCCCGCCTGGAGGGCATCTACGACGCCAATCTCGGCCGGGCCGGCGTCACCGTGGTGCCCGAGCGCGCCGTGATCGAGGACGCGCACACCGTGCGGCTCGTCGGCTCCGGCCGGCGGGTGACCGCGCGCGTCATCCTCGTCGCGGTGGGTGCCCATCCGGTCAAGGAGCCGGCGATCCCCGGCGCGGACCTCGCCATCACCTCGAACGAGGTGTTCGACCTCGACGCGCTGCCGGAGCGCATCCTGGTCGTCGGCGGCGGCTACATCGCGGTGGAGTTCGCCGGGGTGTTCGCCCATCTCGGCTCGCGGACCACGCTGCTGCACCGGGGCGACAAGCTCCTGCGCGGCTTCGACGAGGAGATGCGCGACGCCCTCGGCGCGGCCTACGCGGCGCGCATGGACCTGCGCCTGAACCGGACGGTGGAGCGCCTCGACCGCGTCGCGGGCGGCATCCTGGCGACCCTCGACGACGGCTCGACCCTGGAGGTCGACCAGGTGCTAACCGCCACCGGCCGGCGCCCGAACATCGCCGGGCTCGGCCTGGACACGGTCGGGATCGAGCCGGACGCGCGCGGCGCGATCCCCGTGGATGCCTTCTCGCAGACGACGGTGTCCTCGATCTACGCGGTGGGCGACGTCACCGACCGCGCGGCCCTCACCCCGATCGCGATCCGGGAGGGCCACGCCTTCGCCGACACGGTGTTCGGGAACAAGCCCTGGTGCGTCGATCACGGCCTCATCCCCACCGCCGTGTTCTCGACGCCCGAGATCGGGGTCGTGGGTCACAACGAGGACGTGGCGCGCAAACTCTACGGTGCCGTCGACGTCTACCGGTCGAGCTTCCGCCCGATGAAGGCCACCCTGTCGGGCCGCGAGGAGCGCGTGCTGATGAAGGTGGTCGTCGATTGCGCCAGCGACCGGGTCGTGGGCGTCCACGTCCTCGGGCACGATGCCGGCGAGATCATCCAGGCGGTGGGCATCGCCGTCACCATGGGCGCCACGAAGGCGGATTTCGACCGCACCATCGCGGTCCACCCCACGGCCGGCGAGGAACTCGTCACCATGCGCAGCCCCGTGGTCACGAAGCACCCCGTCGGCGTCGGGTAGCGGTCGGCACCCGCGCCGTTTGAAAGGGGTGGGCAGGATTGCGGAGATTTCTGTTCAAGCGTCCCGCCGGCCGGCTACATTGCCTCGCATGACGACAGACCCTCGCTTCTCGCTGGCGTCCACCGGGCCCGTCATTCTGTTCGATGCCGAATGCGTCCTGTGCTCCGCCAACGCCCGATTCGTTCTGGAAAAAGACCGCCGGGGGGTGTTTCACCTCGCATCCATGCAAGGTGACGTCGGACAGGCTCTCTACCGCGAGCACGGCATGGATCCGGAGGATCCGGTCAGCCTGCTCGTGCTCGAGGGCGATCGGGTGCGTCGAGACAGCGATGCGGTTCTGAGCATCTACGAGAGGCTCGGATTTCCCTGGAATCTCCTTCGGGCTTTCCGGATCGTCCCCGCCGGGCTGCGCGACCCCGTCTATCGCTTCGTTGCGCGGAACCGCTATCGCCTGTTCGGCCGACGGGACACCTGCTGGGTCGCACCCGAACGATTCCGGGAGCGCATCCTGTGAGCGGTCGGCGAGCGGCGCCGATGCCCCTTCTTGGTGAGGCACCGGTCGATGAAAGTCCTGATCCTCGGTGGGTATGGGGTCTTCGGCGGCCGGCTCGTCGAGCTTCTCCGCGACATCTACGGTCTTGAACTCATCGTCTGCGGTCGAAGCCTGGAACGCGCGCAGGCCTTCTGCGCATCCCATCGCGGCGCGACGCGTGTCGAACCCCTCCGCCTCGACCGGGCGAACGTCCTGGAGGCGCTTCGCACCGTTAAGCCGGATCTCGTGGTGGACGCCTCGGGCCCCTTCCAGGATTACGGTGCCGACCCATACCACGTGATCGCGTGCTGCCTTACGGCCGGCGTCGATTACCTGGACTTCGCGGACGGTGCCGATTTCGTCTTCGGCGTATCGGCGTTCGACGCACGAGCGAAGGCGGCCGGAATCGTCGTTCTGTCCGGCGTCAGCAGCTTTCCCGTGCTGACCGCCGCCGTTCTGCGCAGGATGGCGGCGACGATGGACATTCATGCCGTCGAGGGCGGCATCGCGCCCTCGCCCTATGCCGGGATCGGGCTCAACGTCATGCGCGCGGTGTTGGGATATGCCGGTGGGCCGGTGACGCTGCTGCGCGGCGGCCGGCCGTTCCGGGGACGGGGCCTGACGGAAAGCCGCCGCTTCACGGTCGCGGTGCCAGGTCGTATGCCCTTGCGGAACCTGCGCTTCTCCCTGGTCGACGTGCCGGATCTCCAAGTGATCCCGCCCGAGCACCCCGCGATGACCGACATCTGGATGGGGGCCGGCCCGGTGCCCGAATTCCTGCACCGGGCGCTCAACCTCCTGGCGAGGACAAGGGCCCGCTTCGGACTGCCAGCCCTCACGCCATTCTCGAAGCTGTTCTACGCGGTGCTGAATCGCATGCGGTTCGGCGAGCATCGCGGCGGCATGTTCGTGTCCGCCCGGGGACGCTCCGAGGGGCGGAACGTCGTTCGCAGCTGGCACCTGCTGGCCGAAGGAGACGACGGCCCCCTCATCCCGTCGATGGCGATCGAGGCGCTGATCCGAAAGATGCTGCGCGGCGAGCGGCCGGCGCCGGGAGCCCGGTCGGCGGTCCGCGCTCTGGAACTCGCCGATTACGAGGCCCTGTTCGAAGGCCGCGCGATCGTCTCCGGGTTTCGGGAGGACGATGGCGGTGGCCCGATCTACCGCGCGGTTCTCGGATCGGCACTCGACGGGCTCCCGAGTCCCGTCCGCGACCTGCACGAGGGGGCCGGCATGCGGCGCTGGACGGGATCGGCGACCGTGCGTCGGGGAACCGGACTCCTCGCACGCCTCGTTTGCGCCGTCGTCGGGTTTCCGGAAACGGCCCAGGGCGCCGCGGCGACGATCACGTTCACGCCGGAGCAGGGCGCCGAGCGATGGACACGAACCATTGGCGGGAAGACGTTCACATCGCTGCAATCCGTCGGAACGGGGCGGGACCGACATCTGCTCGTCGAGCGGTTCGGCATCGCGCGCTTCTCCCTCGCCCTGGTCCGGGACGGGGAGCGGCTTCTGTTCGTCCCTCGGCGCTGGTCGATCGGGACGGTTCCCATGCCGGGACGTTTGCTGCCGGTGGGGGAGACCTTCGAGAGCGCGGTCGATGGGCAGTTCGCCTTCGACGTCACGATCCGGGCGCCCCTCGTCGGACTGATCGTCGCCTATCGCGGGACGTTGAGGCCCGAAACCGACCCCCGCCGGATCAGCCCGGCGGCCACTTGAAGTCGTCGGCCCGGCCCGGCTGGGGCAGGGGGGCCGCGCCGCGCACCAGGGCGCGTTCCACCGTGCCGGTGGGGTCGGGATCGCGGGGGCGCCCGCTGATCAGCGTGCCGCCCGGGGTCACCTCGGCGCGCCCGAGGGGCACCACCGGGCCGGCGAGGGGTTTGACCGGCAGCGCGGGAATGCCCGGCGGCTCGGGCAGGCTCGGGAGCATCGCGGTGATCTGGCGGTCGATCGCGCCCGCGTCGTCGAGCTTGGCCGGATCGCCCTGCGGGCCCGGCTGCGGCGCGGTGGCGACCGGGGTAACGGGTGGCGCCGCCACCCCGGTCCCCATCATCCGCTTCAATTCGACATCGGCGAAATGCGCCATCTTGCGCGCGCCGGCCTTGGTGAAATGCACGCCGTCCGCCGTGCGCAGCTTCGCCTCCTGGCCCTCGAGGTCGGGTCCCGTGGCGGCGTAGCGGTTGCGGTCGTCGACGAAGCCCGGCCAGATGTCCACGTAGGTCTGGCCCGCCCGGGCGACGCGCTCGCGATAGATCTCGTTGATCGCCGCGATGTCCTTGGTCAGGGTATCGCTGCGCATCGGCGGCGCGCCGACCCAGATCAGCGGAATCTTCTGGTCGGTGAACACCTTGATCATGGCGTCGACCCGTTCGGCATAGAGCGCGCGCCAGCGGTCGCTCAGGGGCTCCAGGTTTCCGTCGTTCTCGCGGATCGGCTGGCGGTCGTTGGCGCCGAGCATCACCAGGGCATAGCTGGTCTTCGGGTTGGCCTTCAGGAACTCCTCGGCCGCCTTCGGCCAATCCACCACATCCTTGCGCACGAGGCCGCTATCGGGCTTCGAGCGATCGATCACGCCAATCTCGGCATTGTCCTCGAAGACGTTGGCGAGGCCGCTGCCGAGATGCCCCGCGAGCGTATCGCCGAAGACCGCGATCCGGGTCGTCGGCTCCACCTTCGGCACGGCGGCCTTCGGGGTCGCCACCACGGGTGCGGGACGCGGCCGACGCCGCGCGCCACGCCCGTCATCCCGGCTTCCGCGCGGGTCGTCCGCATAGGAGCGCGGGCGCGACGGCGCGGGGCGCGCGCTCGGTACCGGCGCGGGCTGGGCCTGCTGCGGCCGGTCCTCCCAGGGCCAGTAGAATTGCCGGGGCGCCTCCTGCGGCGGCGGCGCGTAGCGCCGGTTCGCCTGTCGGGCGCCGTAGCCGTCGTCGCGGTAATAGTCGCGCGCGCGCCGGCGGGGCGACTCGTAGTCGCCGCCTCGCGGCGCATCGTAGGAATCGCCCCACTGCGCCCGCGCCGGGGGCGTGCCGGCAAGGAGGAGGATGCCGGCCAGAAGACACCAGGCCGCGCGCGCTGCCGGCAAGGTCATGAAACGCCTCACGATTCTGATCGGCATGCCGATCGGTGCCCGATACCTTAGAGGAGGATGAGCCCAAGGTCTAAGGGCGGGCCCTCAGCCGTTCAAGGAGCGCCGGCGTGGCGTAGCCGTCCGCGGGAAGGCCCTCGGCGATCTGGTAGCGGCGCACCGCCTCGCGCAGCTTCGGCCCGGCACGACCGTCGGCCTCGCCCGCGTAGAGGCCTCGCTCGGCCAGTCCCGCCTGGAGGGCCTGGAGCCCGGCCTTGTCGAGGCGCGGAGCCTTGTCCGGCCAGGGGGCGGCGAGGGTGGGGGCTCCACCGAGACGGTCGGCGAGGTGGCCGACCGCGAGGGCGTAGGAATCCGAGGTGTTGTAGGCGCGGATCACCTCGAAGTTGTCGGTGATGAGGAAGACCGGGCCGCCGAGCCCGCCCGGCAGGAACAGGCTGGCGACGCCGGCCTCCGGCAACGCCTTGCCGTCGGTGCGGCGCACGCCGCGCCGGGCGAACGCCGAGAGGTTTTCGCGGTAACGCGCGAGGTCGAAGCCGGCGGGCAGCACGACCTCGTAGCCCCAGGACAGGGCCGGGTTCCACCCGAGCGCCTTGAGATAGCTCGCGATGGAGCCCAGGGCGTCGGGCTCCGAGTTCCAGATGTCGCGATGGCCGTCGCCGTCGAAATCGACCGCGTGGGCAAGGAAGCTCGAGGGCAGGAACTGCACCTGTCCCATGGCGCCGGCCCAGGAGCCGGTCATCCGGGCGGGCGTGATGTCGCCGCGCTCCAGGATCGTCAGCGCGGCGAGGAGTTCGTCGCGAAACAGGGTGCCGCGAAAGCGGGCCTCCGCCAGGGTCGCCAGCGCCCGGACGGTCGGCACGCTGCCGGCGCTGGCGCCGAAATCGGACTCCACGCCCCAGAACGCCAGCACGACCCAGCGGGGAACGCCGTAGCGCGCCTCGATGGCCGAGAGGGTCGCGGCGAGCCGCGCGGCCTTCGCCTGGCCCAGGGCGATCCTACGCGTGGAGACCGCGCCCACGAGGTAGTCCCAGACCGGGCGCGCGAATTCACCTTGCTTGCGCGTCCGGGCCAGGACGTCGGGGTCCGGCCCCGTCACGCCCGCGAAGGCCGCCTCGAAGGTCCTTGGCGCGATTCCCCGCGCCTCGGCATCCGGCCTCAGGGTTTCGAGGAAGGCCGCGAAACGCGCCTTCGCCTCGGGCGCGGTGACCGCCTGGGGCGCCGGACCGGCCGCCAGGGCCGGCGCGCCGAGGCCGATCCAGCCGGCGGCGAAGAGGCCTGCCCAGGGCCTCACGTGCGGTTTCGCCGGGTCAGGGCCTCCTCCCAGGCGAAGGCCTGGGCGACGATGCCGTCGAGATCGTCGTTCTTCGGGGTCCAGCCCAGATCGCGGATGCGCTGCGCCTCGGCGATGATCTGGGCCGGATCGCCCGCCCGGCGCGGCGACAGCCGCACCTCGAAGTCGCGCCCCGAGACGCGCTTGACCACCTCGATGACTTCGAGGACCGAGTAGCCCCGGCCGTAGCCGCAATTCAGGGTCAGGCTCTCGCCCCCCGCGCGCAGATGGTTCAGGGCGACGCGATGGGCTTCGGCGAGGTCCGAGACCTGGATGTAGTCGCGCAGGCACGAGCCGTCGCGGGTCGGATAATCGGTGCCGAACACCTCCAGATGCGTCCGCTGGCCCAGCGCCGCCTGCGTGGCCACCTTGATCAGGTGCGTGGCGTTGGGGGTCGACTGGCCGGTGCGCCCGCGCGGGTCGGCCCCCGCGACGTTGAAGTAGCGCAGGATCACGTAGGAGAAGCCGTGCGCCGCGGCAGCGTCGGCGATCATCCACTCGCTCATCAGCTTGGAGCGGCCGTAGGGATTGATCGGCGCCGGAAGCAGGTTCTCGGGCACCGGCACGGTCTCGGGTTCGCCGTAGACCGCCGCCGTCGACGAGAAGATGACGTGCTTGACTCCGCAGCGGACCGCCGTCTCGATCAGCGCACGGGTCTTCACCGTGTTGGCGAGGTAGTAATGCAGCGGGTCGGCGACCGAATCCGGCACCACGATCCGGGCCGCGAAATGCGCGATGGCGTCGATGCGGTGCTGAAGGATCACTTCCGTGACGAGGGACTGATCGGCCACGTCGCCGATCACCAGCTTGACCTCGGGCGGGAGCGCCCAGTCGAAACCTGTGGACAGGTCGTCGATCACGACCACTTCGTCATGGCCGGCATCCAGAAGGGCCAGAACCATGTGGCTGCCGATATAACCGGCCCCGCCCGTCACCAGAACCGCCATGACATCCACTCCCCGACCGTGTCGTCGCCGATATATCGGAAAACCAGCTTCTCCGTTATGGCCGAGAGGTCGCTGGCGCTGCGTCCGCCTTTAGCGGAGGTTGCATTGAGGCATCGTCAATCCGTTTCGGGTTCTTCTCGCTTTTCCTCGCTACCGGGTCCCGCTCGATGAAACCAATTCGCAAGGCCGTCCTGCCCGTCGCCGGCCTGGGCACGCGCTTCCTCCCGGCCACCAAGGCCGTGCCGAAGGAGATGCTCACCGTCGTGGACCGGCCAGTGGTGCAGCACGTCGTCGACGAGGCGCGCGAGGCGGGGATCGAGCACTTCATCTTCGTCACCGGGCGCGGCAAGGCGGTGATCGAGGACCATTTCGACGTGGCGTTCGAACTCGACCGGATGCTCCAGGAGCGCGGCAAGACGGCGGCCTACGAGGAGCTGAAGCGCGACCTGCCGGCGGCGGGCCAGACCAGCTTCACCCGCCAGCAGGCGCCCCTCGGTCTCGGGCACGCGGTCTGGTGCGCGCGCGAGATCGTCGGCGACGAGCCCTTCGCGGTGCTCCTGCCCGACATGCTGAGCCGGGGCTGCATGCAGCAGATGCTGTCGGCCTACGAGCGGCACGGCGGCAACGTCATCGCCGTCGAGGAGGTGAAGCCCGAGGAGACCCACCAGTACGGAATCGTGAGCGTCGGCCAGACCTTCGGCCAGACCTTCGAGATCAACGGCATGGTGGAGAAGCCCAAGCAGGGCACCGCGC
Organism: Methylobacterium sp. J-068; assembly: GCF_022829445.1. Lineage (GTDB taxonomy): Bacteria > Pseudomonadota > Alphaproteobacteria > Rhizobiales > Beijerinckiaceae > Methylobacterium. The sequence goes on from NZ_JAKSXY010000083.1 coordinate 202,402, forward strand.
CCTCCAACTTCATCATCTCGGGTCGCTACATCCTCCAGCCCGAGATCTTCGACATCCTGTCCGCCCAGGAGACCGGGGCCGGCGGCGAGATCCAGCTCACCGACGCGATGATCAAGCTCGCCAAGGACCAGAACTTCTTCGGCATGCACTACCAGGGCCGGACCTACGACACCGGCTCCAAGCTCGGCTTCCTCACCGCGAACATCGCCTACGCCCTGCAGCGCAAGGACCTCGCCGATGCCCTGAAGGCCGAGATCGCGCAGCTTCTCGCCGATCACTGAGAGGAAGCCCGCGATCCCGCCGGGCGGCGCCGATCCGGATGCGCCGAACGCGCGGGTGGCATGCCGTGAGGAGCGCGAAAGCCGCGACCGCGCCCTTGTGCTTTGTGCATCGCACGCTACATTGTGCATTGCGGGACCGCGATGGCGTCGCGGTTCGGCAGCCCTTCTTGGGCGTTTCCTCCCTAGACTTCGGGCCGCTCCCTCACCGGGGCGGCCTTTTTTTCTTGAGTCGTCCTCCGGCATCCGGTCGATGGCGTCCGTGCGCGCATCCTGTCGGCGCCCAGGCGCTGCCCGGGGGCGTTCGCGTTCGCGGCACATCCCGGTCGCCTTGGGCGAGACCGAGATCCAGAGCCGCCACGGCATCAGGCAATTCGTCTTTAGGAGGTGTTGCGGATCGCTCGACCTGACATCGGGTCAGGGAGCACAGGGCGGGCCGGGCATCGCCGCGGCACGCACGCGAGCCGGTCGCGCGCTCTGCGACGGCCGGTTCGCGGGAGGAGAGGCGCGGTGGGGCCGCGCCGGTGGGTCGCTCAGTTCAGGTAGGTGCGGATCCAGTTCGGGGACAGCACTTCGCCGTCCTCGGTGATGATCCAGGGTTGCTTGGCCGGGTCCGCGAGGGCACCGGCGGCGGCCTCGATGGCCTCGCGCAGGGTGCGGTAGCGGGCGGGCTGGGCCAGCAGCGCCGGGACCGGAGCGGTCCGCCAGATCGTCAGATCGGCCGGGCGTTCCAGGGCTTGGGTTTCCATGTCTCTCTTTCCTTCAATCGTGAGGGTCGTTCCCCGCGATGCCGGATGTCCGGTCCTCATGTCCGTACGACAACGAACCTGAACATTTGCTGCGGGGCGTGTATCCGGGTGAATGGAAGCATCTCTAAGGCAACTTTGCGGTCGTTTCAGGCACGTCTGAAATCTTCACTCGTGCCTGAAGCGTCGCCCCCTCATACAAAGCGCACCCTTCTTCAAGAGCGCGCGGAATATGGCTGCTTTTGGACGCCCTCTCGGTCTGATTTGTCGTCAAGGCTTACAATCACGGCCCGATGTTTATCTTTGGCCGCCACGGATCTCGGTGTGCTGTCGCACCCATGCCCGTCGCGGTACGAACCCAGTTGATGGGCATTGCGTCACCGAGCCGTTAACGCGAATGCAGTGCGACACGGATTTCCGAGTATGGTGAAGGGGATGCCACATGCGCGATGAGTTCCAGCCCGGCCGGCCGCCGGACCGTGTTCTGCGATGGGCGGCCGGAGCGGCGCTGGTGCTGCTCGCTCTCTATGTGGCACAACCCTACGTCACCGGTTTCCTCTACGCCGCACGGACCCCGCGCGCGGTCACGGCCCGGGGCGACCTCGCCCCCGCCGAGCAGGCGACGATCGCGCTCTTTGCCCGCGCCAGTCCCTCGGTGGTCCACGTCTTCGCGCAGGGCGCCGCTCAAGGGCGGGCCCTGATGGGCGTGGACGGGGAGGGCGCGGAGCAGGGCGGCGCGCAGACCGGCACCGGGTTCGTCTGGGACACGGCCGGGCACATCGTCACGAACAACCACGTGGTCGCGGCGGCCACGCAGAGCGGCGGCTCCATCGCGGTGCGCCTGTCCTCGGGCGAGGTCGTGGCGGCCAGCCTCGTCGGTGCGGCCCCGAGCTACGATCTCGCGGTGATCCGCCTCGGACGCACGGGCTCGGCGCCCCAGCCCCTCGCGATCGGGACCTCGGCCGATCTCAAGGTCGGGCAATCGACCTACGCCATCGGCAATCCCTTCGGCCTCGACCACACGCTGACCACCGGTGTGATCAGCGCGCTTCAGCGCCGCCTGCCGACGAGCGAGGGCCGGGAACTCTCGGGCGTGATCCAGACCGACGCGGCGATCAACCCGGGCAATTCCGGCGGCCCGCTCCTCGATTCCGCCGGGCGCCTGATCGGGGTGAACACCGCGATCTACTCGCCTTCCGGCACCAGCGCGGGCATCGGCTTCGCGATCCCGGTCGACGTGGTGAACCGGGTCGTGCCGGAGCTCATCCGCAACGGCCGGACCCGCAATCCGGGCATCGGCATCATCGCCGGGCAGGAGGCGACCGCCGCCCGCCTCGGCATCGACGGCGTCGTGGTCCTGCGCGTCCTGCGCGGTTCGCCCGCCGCGAGCGCCGGCCTGCGAGGCGTCGATCCGCAGACCGGCGACATCGGCGACATCATCGTCGGCGCCGGGGACCGTCCGGTGCATCGGCTGGCCGACCTGACCGCCGCGATGGAGACGGCGGGTCTCGGCGCCAGCCTCGACCTCGTGGTCGAGCGCGACGGCCGCACGCGCCGGGTTCGGCTCACGACAACGGACGTGGCCGAGTCACGGCTCTGAGGGGGAAGGCCCCGAGGGGCGGGGACGACCCGGACGGGCTCCGAACCTCGGGCCCCGTCAGGCCCGCTGCCGTTTGCGCAGGACGGCCACGTCCAGGTTCCCGATGAATTCCGGGATGATGTCGACCACGTCGAGGTGCCTCGACCAGACGCGGCGCGTGTAATCCACGGTCTGCACCGTGTGACGGTAGTAGGTGGGATCGGAGATCTTGCCGTCGAGCGCGGGATCGACGAGGCGATCGTCGAAGCCGTTGCTGGTCCAGTAGCGCCAGAAATCCGGCGCGCGGAAGACCGACGACCAGGCGACGGAACTCGAACCTCCGAAGGTGATCAGCGCGACCCCGTCGGGCTTCAGGATGCGGGCGATCTCGTCGAGCCACGCCGCCTGCACCTCCGCCGTGAGGTGCGTCATCACCGAGATGCCGAAGATTCCCTGGACGCTCGCATCCTCGTAGGGGGCCGGCGGCATGAGCGGCGTCGTGACGAACCGACCCAACAGGTTCTCCCGGCACCACGAGATGTTCTCGTCGTCGATATCCGTGCCGCACACCGTCGCCCGGCGCCATTGCTGGATGAAGTGGCGGGTCACACGTCCGTGTCCGCAGCCCCAATCCAGGATCGAGACGTCGTCGCGGTCCGCCACGCCGTAGCGGTTGAACAGGGTCTCGATGGCCTTGAAGGCGCAGTGGCCGGTGAAGGTCACGCTCTGGTCGTTCGACCAGGTCTGGACGCGGGTGAGCTGGTCGGCGTCGCGGGGCAGGCCGATTCCCGCCCCGAGATTCGTCGGTACGAAGATCCGCCGTCCCAGGACGTCCCCGACCTGCCGGCCGTCCAACGCCAGCGGATTGCCGTTGTCGTATTCGAATGCGAAAGCGAACGGGTCGGAATCCGGCGCGCATGCGGGCAGGTCGATGGTGACGGTGAAGGCGGAGAGATGCGCGTTCGGCCAGTACCAGAAGTGGTTGCCGAAGGAGAGCGAGGGCAGGGGATACTGAACCTCGTAGGCCACGCCGGGGCCAAAGACGACCCGCAGCGCCCCGGGGTCGCCCGCCGGCGGCAGGTGCTCGCCGGTGATGGTGAGGCGGGCGCCGTCGAAGCGGATCCAGGGCGCGGCCTGGAAGGGCAGGGGATGAACGGCGAGCACCTCACCCGCCGTGAGCCCGAACCCGTTGACGATCGGTTCGCGCGGACCGACCGTGAGACGGGCCAGCAGATCCCGCTCGGACGAACCCCGGATCTCGACGGTGGTGTCCTCGGAAATCCGCTCCGGAGGCAGCTGGCAGGCGAAGGTCGCCGCGCCGTCCGTGGTGGTGACGGGCACCGTCGCCCAGTGCCGCCCGTTGCAGGCGAGCGTGACGCGGGACGCGATCTTCTTGCCGGTGAACCGTCCCGTCAGCATGTGATTCGGACCGAGACCGACTTCGAGATCGTTCGCTTCCAGGAGCGAGAGTGCCGGCGGGATCGCAGCTTTTGCCACCATGGGTCCGATGTGTCCTTCGAGGGGCTTCAGAGGTGCGTGAGGGCGATCCGAGCGGCAGGCCGGGATCGGCGCGAGCGAGCAACCGTCAGATGAGGCCGCCCCGCCGGAAGCAGTCTTCGGCGGCCGGGAATTCGCCGAGGCCGTGATGCGCCATCCCGAGGTGATACCAGGCCGGCGCGTGCGTCGGCGCGACCTCCACGGCGGCCTGGAGGTGCGGTCGGGCCTCCGACGGTCGGCCTCGCTCCATCAGCCATTCGCCCAATTGGAAATGGAGGCGGGCATTGGCGGGCTGGAGCGCCAGGGCCTGCCCGAGACGCAGGATGGCCTCGTCCGGCCGGAGCAGGGCCCAGAGGGCATAGGCCGCCAGGGTCAGCAGGAGCCTGTCCGGGGGCCGGTCGGCGCCCTCGCAGAGCGCCAGGGCACCCGCGCTGTCTCCGGTGCGCAGCCTCGCCTCGGCGAGGTTGTGGAGGAAGTGGCCCTCCGGATCGAGGGCGTTCGCCGCCTCGGCCGCCAAGAGCGCCTCGGCCCATTGGCCCTCCTTCAGGGCCTGCCGGGTCTTGCGGTTGTACTTGCGGCCGGGGTGAAGCCCCTCGGATTCGAGGTAGATCTGCCGCCAGCCACGGATACTCCAATCGACGAGCGCGTCGGGCGGATAGAACAGGGCGCGCTCCGCGACCTGGAGGATGACGAGGTCCGGGGCGATGTCCTCGACGAGATCGACCGGGAGCGCGTTCGACGGCGCCACGTAGGTGGTCTCGGCGAAGGTCCGCGAGAGGAACGGCGCCAGGAACGTCGTGAAGGAATCCCGCACCACCAGCGCACGGCCGCGTCCCGTCCGGCAGACGTGGCGCTGAAAGGCGCATTCGCGATCGTCGAAGGTCTCGATCACGCTCTCGATGTCGTGTCCCACGATCTCGGGCTGCTGCATCGTCCCCTTGCGTTCCGGCCTCATGTGGACGCCGAGATCCCCGAAGGTGGACTTGTCGCGGTACCAGGTGGTCTCCGGTCCGAGCGGCCTGAGGCCCATATGCGCCGGCGCGGCGGCGATCAGCGCCCGATATACCCGGTAGGCCGCGAAGGTGGTCCAGTGCGTGTCGACGTCGTAGTAGAGTGGCACCGCCCCCTTGGCCCCTCGGAGCAGCGTCACGGCGTCGACCGCGCCGATGCCGTCGGCGCGCAGCGCGGCGGTGAGGCGCTCGGCCGCCGTCGGCAGATCCTGCACCACTCCGGCCGGCAGCAGCTCGCCGTGGATGCTCGCCTTCTCGGGCGCCACCACGACCACGAAGCCGATGCCGCGCGCCGCGAGCCGCTCGTGACGGGTGCGGATGATGCTGTGGAGCGGGGGCAGCATCGTCCGCGACCAATCCGTGAGGTCGGCCCCGGATTGCAGCGGCTGGGCGTCCTCGTAGCGCTCCAGGAAAAGCCAGCCTTGCCGGCCTTCGAGGAGGGACAGGTTCGATCCGGCGAGCATCAGGCATCCTCCAGCCCCAGGATCCGTCGGGGCGTTCCCGTTCACGGTGCGGTGCGCACTCCGACGAAGTGGCCTGCGGTTCGCTGCGGGGGATCGGGTGAAAACGAGGGTCTAGAGGTGTTGTCCCGATGCGGTCGGGTCGCCGTCCCGCGCGATGGCCTCGACCGCCGCCACGAGTTCGCCGACCGTCTCGACATTGGCCGCCACGCTCTCGGGAATCCTGATGCCGAAGGCGTTCTGCAGGCGGATCATCAGGATGGTGTGCGAGAGCGAATCCCAGCCATCCACGTCGTCCGCGACGGCACTGTCGCCGAGAATCTCCGGGGATACGTTGAAGGTCTCCGCGATGACGCTGCGGACGGCCCGGCGCATGTCGTTCATGAAATCAGCCTCGAGACGGTTGGTGTTCGGTTCGGTAGCGGGCCAGGTTTTCCGACCGGCTGATCTTCCCGCTGCTCGTCTTCCTGAGCCAGCCGGGTCCGACGAGGTGGACGCTGCGCACCGTGAGTTCGAGGCGATCGAAGATCAGGCGCTTGATCGCGCGTCTCAGTTCCCGCTCTTCGTCGGCCCCGAGACGGCTCTCGGCCAGAACCACCACGTCCTCGCTTCCCACGGCGTCGTTCACGACCCCGACCGCCACGGCGCGCCCGGGGATGACACCCGTGATTCCCGAAACGATCTCCTCGATATCGTGGGCGAAGTAGTTGCGCCCATGGACGATGATCATGTCCTTGATCCGGCCGCTGATGAACAGCTCGCCATCGTCGAGGAATCCGATGTCGCCGGTCCGGTACCAGCCGTCCACGAAGGCTCGTCCGGTGGCGGCGGCATCGCGATGGTATCCGGCGAAGACCACGGGGCCGCGCACGGCGATCTCACCGATGGGAAGGCCCGGGGCCGCGACCTCGTCCGACCGGCCGGCTCCCTGCAGGGCGCTCGGAAGGACGCGGACCTCGACGCCCGCGATCGGCGTCCCGTTCGACACGAGGGCGCGGGCCTCCGGATGGTCCGCCGAGACCGCCAGGGCGCGGGCGCGGGTTGCGAGCGCCTCGGCCGCGTACCAACGGACCGGGTCGTGGCGGGAAGGGTCCGATTGCGACACCGCGAAGCCGGTCTCGGCCATCGCGTAGCAGGCTGTCAGTTGCTCGGGGCGGATGCCGAACCCCGCGAAGGCGCGGGCGAAATTCGCGAGGCTCGCGGCCTTGACGGGCTCCGAGCAGCTGACGAAGGCCCGGACGCCGTCGAGGCGATAGGATTGAGCTTCTTCTTCTCCGTGCGGAACGGTGTTCACAAGGTGCTGGAAGGCGAAGTTCGGCAACCAGCAATGGGTGCCCCCGAAGCGCTCGATGACCTCGAACAGGCTGGCGGGACGGCCGACCCATTCGAACGCATCCATCGACACCACGGTGGCGCCGACCGTCAGGGGGATCAGGAAGGCCGTGAACAGGCCCATGTCGTGATAATACGGCAGCCAGCTGACGACCGTGCTGTCGGGGCCGAGATCGATGCTCGGCGCATAGGCCGTCGCCTGGGCCTCGATCTGCCCGAAGGTCAGCGCGACGCCCTTCTTGAGGCCCGTCGTCCCCGACGAGTGCTGGAGCAGGGCCGTATCCGCTGGGCTCGAGGAGGCCATGGCCGGCGGCGGCTCTCCCTCGGCGAGGTCGTCGATCCGCAGGACGCGCGTCGGGAGCCCGGCGCACAGCGCCTCGAGTTCGCCCGCGATCTCCGGATAGGTGACGACGAGGGCGGGACGGATCCGCGCCACGAGCTCGGCATGCGAGGCCCAGTAATGCGCCGGGTCCTGCTTCGGCGTCGGGAACGCCATGAAGGAGGGAATCCAGCCGGCCATCATGGCGCCGAGATAAGCCGGGAGCTGAAGGGGATGGTGCCGCAGGAACAGGAGCACGACATTCGACCCGTCCTCCGCTCTCCCAGCGGCGGCCGACGAACCACCCAGGGCGCCAGCGATGCGCGACGCGACCTCCTGGACGTCGGCGAAGGTCATGACGAGGTAGCGATCGTGCTGGCAATGGACCAAGCAGGGCTTGTCCGGTGAGCGTTGCGCGTGCCGGGCCAGGTGTCCGATCAAGGTCATGCCGGTCTCGCTTCCGAAATCAGACCGTTGCATCGTCGCATCCTTCATCGATCGCCTTGCGTGGTGAGGAGGATGGAGGGGGGAACGGCATCGCGGGGCGTCAGCGGCGGCGGCGCAGGACGGCCATGTCCTGGTATCCGATCGCGTGCGGGATGACGCCGACGACATCGACGTGTTTCGACCAATGCTCGATCGTGTATTGCGTCGTCTGAACCGTCGTCCGATAGTAATCGTCGTCGCCGATCTTGCCGTCGAGCGCCGGATCGTGCTGCGCATCGTCGAAGCCGCGCGCGACCCAGTCGCGCCACCAGGGATCGGGGCGGAACACGGACGAGAACGCCGCCGCCGCGGCCCCCGCGAAGGTGATCAGCGCGATGCCGTCCGGCTTCAGGAGGCGCGCGATCTCGTCGAGCCAGGCCGCCTGGGCCTCTTCCGTCAGGTGCGTCATCACCGAGATGCCGAAGATCCCGTCGAAGCTGGCATCGGGCAGGTCCGTCGGCGGAAACAGCGGAACCGTCGTGAACCGGCCCCGGAGGTTCTCGCTGCACCAAGCCACGTTCTCGGCATCGATATCGGCGCCCGAGATTCGCGCCTCTCGCCATTGGCCGATGAAGTGACGGGTGACGCGGCCGTGGCCGCAGCCCCAATCGAGGATCTCGACGCCGGGCCCCGGCGTCACGCCGTAATGGGCGAACAGCGCCTCGATGGCCCTGAAGGTGCTGTAGCCCGTGAAGGTGACGCTCTGGTCGTTCGACCAGGTCTGGACCCGCGTCAGCTGCGTCGCGTCGCGCGGAAAGCAGACCGTCAGGGCGAGATCCGAGGGGATCGAGATGCGCTGGCCGATCCTGCGCAGGGGCGCCGGCACGTCCCCCAATCCCTTCTCTTCGCCCGGATAGCGGAACTCGAACCGGAAGGGATCGCAGCCCGGCCGGCTGCCGGCGAGATCGATCGTCAGCACGAAATTCGAGAGGTCCGCGTTCGGCCAGTACCAGAAGTGATTGGCGAATTCCGGCGACCGCAACCCGTGATCGAACGTGTAGCGCACGCCCTCATCGAACTGCACCGACAGGAGATCGGGATTGCCGGCAGGCGGAAGATGCGCCCCCGATACGGTGAGGATGGCGCCGTCGAACTGCATCCAGGGAACCGAGAACAGCGGCCGATCGCAAACCTTGTGCACACTGAGGGCGTCGAGGCCGCCCAGGTTGCGCTTGGGCAGGTTCGTCACCGTCAGGCCGCCGAGCATTCGCCCCGCGTCCCGAACCTCCACCCGGACCTGCGTTGGCGCGGCCACGGGCGGCAGATCGCAGGTGAACGAGGCGCCACTGGCGCCTGCGTGAACGGCGACGGTCGCCAGGACCTGCCCATCGCACGCCACGGCCACGCGCTCCGGATGCGGGACTCCGGGAAGGAAGTCGCCGCGCAGACCGCACGGGGGAGAGAAACTGAGCGTCAGCGGATTCGCGACGGTCTCGCCGGGAGCTTGGGCAGCAGACAAATGAGCCATCGGCCTTCCATCTCGGTTTGAATGGGGCGGCCCTCACGTCCAGGACGGCCGCGCAATCCCGTCTTGTAAGGCGAGCCATTCGGTATTGAAGGTTGCTTTATTCGCTCTTTGATCGCTCAAAGAAAGCTTGCCGCTGCGCAACGACCTGAGAACGTCGACATGCATAGGGTCATGTGACTCCCAATGCAACTCGAAAGGTGTAGCGACGCAAACCGTATTTTGTTTCGTGCTCACGGTTCGTCCACCGCCCCGCGATTCTCTGGCGATGTTCTAACCGTAGCTGCATATTTCACCTAGACCGAGGTCGAAAAGGCGGATAACCCGGTTCCGACGTCGAACCGGAGTTCATGATGCAAGCGGATTGGACCTGCCTCGGAACCGAAACGATGAGCGACAGACCGTCGATCGATGAGAACAAGCGGGCCGGCAATACTTTCAGCGCCGCGGACAAGAACAAAGGTCGATCCGGATCGGCGGTGGATCTCGCGAGTATTCTCTCGACGGACCTGAACGATGCTTTCGCGGAAGGCCGGCGCAACTTTCTCGAACACGGCTTCGGAGGCTGTCGGGACATCCTCGACTGCTTCGATCGTGCGGTCGCCATCCGCCGGCTCGGAGACGTCGCCCTGGATGCCGACCCGATCGACATCTATTTTTCCGATCGAAGCTTCGCCCGTATCAGCCCGAATTTACTCTTCGACGAGCAATGGTATCTCGATACCTACGAAGACGTTCGATATGCGGTCGCGAACGGCAGCATCTATTCCGGCTTCGTGCACTTCGTCATCAATGGCGTGCACGAGGGACGCTGTCCGAATCCGACCCTCGATGTCGAATTCGTGCAAATGGACGAGCCATCCGAACCATCCCAAGTGGATTTCGACGTCGAGGCCTACGTCCAGACCTATCGGATCGTACAGCGTTTCCTGGAATGCTTTCCACTGCTCGACGCGGTGACCTTCTATAACCTGTATGGCCGTCGTCTCGGGCACACGATTTGGGGCGACCACGACGAGCACCGGAAGATTTCTCACGACCTGATTTCGCACGAATTCGATCACGATTATTATTCGTCGCAATACTTGGGCAAGAAAGTCAGCCGCTCGACGGCCCTGCGGCACTACAAGACCCTCGGCATCCGCGAAGGCCACAACCCCAATCCGAAATTCGACGAACTCTGGTATCGGACATTCTATACAGACATCAACCAAGCCGTCACGGCGGGCAAGATCGAGTCCGGCTTCCACCACTATCTGACGAGCGGCCGGCAGGAAGGCCGCAGGCAGGCGCATGATCTGAAATACGCGCTCGAAGCGCGCCTCGCCGGCGTGACGGAGCCGAGGCTCGTGCAACGCGCCGAGGAGATCGCTCAGCGCATGCAATCCTTGCCGCACCGGATCGTCGCGCAGGGCGAGCCGCGCATCTGGTTCTGCCTGCCGATGCTGAACCCGGACATGAGCTTCGGTGGCTACAAGGCCGTGTTCGAGCTGATCAAGGCCACGGCCCGCGCGGGCCGTGCCATCGGCATCTTCATCACCGAGGACGCGACCGACGAACTCAGCTACTTCGCCTATCGTGAGCGCGACCGGGAACTCGTCTCCGTGATCCAGGCGGCGGCTTACGTGAACCGCGTTCGGGGCAAGTACATCCCGATCAGCCCCAACGATATCTTCGTCGTCTACTCGGTCTGGGACGCCTACATCGTTCAGCCGCTCCTGAAGGTGACGAGAGCCAAGCGGTTTCTCCTGCTGGCCCAGGAGTTCGAGCCGATCTTCTACGAGTGCGGAGCGACCCGCGCGCTGACGCAGGATGCCTACCAGTTCCCGCACGTCCCGCTCTACAACAGCCGCTTTCTGCAGACCTACTTCGCCAAGCACGCGGTCGGCCCGTTCGGCGAGCGGAACGCGCCGCGCGAAGGGAGCGACTACTTCGTCTTCGAGCATGTTCCGACGCGCCTGTCGGTCGAGGCGCGAGAGGCGGATACCGGGACGCGGACGCTGGCGTTCTACGCGCGCCCCGAGATGCACGCGGCCCGCAACCTGTTCGAGCTCGGATACCTCGCGTTGCGAAAGCTCTGCAACGAAGGGGTCTTCGACCATCGCTGGCGCTTCGTCGGGCTGGGTGGGTTGCAGGAGGATCACGTCCTGCCGCTGGGCGAAAAGCACCAGATCGACATGGTGCAGAAGATGCCCTTGGACGAATATGCGCGCTTCATGAACAGCATCGACATCGGCCTGAGCCTGATGTGGGCGCCGCATCCGAGCGTCGTCCCGTTCGAATTCGCGGCCACCGGCGCGGTCGTGGTCACCAATACCTACGAGAATCGCTCGGCGGAGGAACTCGAGGCGATCTGCCGGAACATCGTTCCCTGCCCGCCGACGCTCGCCGGAATCGAGGCCGCCCTCAGGAGGGCCGTCGCACGGGCCGAGGATCGGGAGACGCGGCAGCGTCAACGGCTCATCGGTCCGGACCGAACCTGGAAGGAGACCTTCGCGGGCGACGTCCTCGATCCGATCTTCGCCTCGTTGCAAGCATGATGCGAACGGGGCGACGCCGCCGCGCGGCCGTCGTCCCGGCCTGATCGGGCGCTTGGCCTGATCGGGCGTTTGGCCTAATCCGGCGCCCGGGCCGACTTCGCCGCGAGGTCGAAGCGCATGGACGCCTCTTGCCCGTCGGGGCGGCGCTCCAGCAGCAACAGGTTCTCGGGCGCGAACGCGTCGTCCAAGTTGCCCCACTCGTTCCGGAGCCCGATATTCACGCGCCCGGCCTCGTCGACCATCACGCCCCGAACCTCGGCCTTGACGCCCGACCAGTCGAACCGCGCCCTGTCGGACGAGCGGATGATCTCGACCGCATCGCCGATTCGGAACAGGTTGGCCCGGGACACGACATGCGCACTGAGCGGCCGGCTTCTGGTCGTTTCCATCACGTGTCCTCTTGGGCGGGTCCTCTCGAGCGAAGCGCATGCTCCGCCCCTGATCCGCTGACCTGAACTTCGGCTGCGCGCAGACACTCGATCTCGGACCGTGCCTGTCCGGAGACGCGCCCCGGTCCTTAGCACAATTCCATTGCGCGCAATGCAGCAGGACTGCGCAGTCCTCATCCTAGCGCCGAATTCCTACCAGATCGTTCAAGCGCGCGGTCGAGACTCGAGCGCGGCACCGCATGATCGCGGTCGCGCGGGCGGCCGTCCCCCGCCACCCCGAAAACTGTCGCCGATTGAGCACAGGAGGACGGGGATGCGACCCCGATCCGGCCATGTCCCCGCCCACGAGCCACGGAGCTCCGTCATTGTCATCGCGCCGTCACGGGGAAGCATTTCAGGTCTGGGATCACGGCGGGATCGACCCTTCGACGGCGCCACCGTCGACCGATCCGAGACGCCTCCGATCGAAGACGCTTCCCAGGATCCGCACCGATGCCGCAGACGATCCCCTCGGGCACCCAATCGAGCACGTCCACGGTCGCGACGGCGGACACCTACACCCTGGAAGCCGGCGCCACCCGGACCCAGACCGCCGGCACCGCCTTGCAGGCGACGGTCCCGTCCGGCTCGACCACGATCGATATCGAGGGGACCCTGAACGACACGGCGTCGGGCGCGCGCGCCATTCGCGCGGCTCTGGCGAACGGCCAGATCCTCGTCGGCGCGAACGGCTCGGTGCGCGCCCTCGACGGCGACGCGGTTCAGCAGCAAGCCTTCACGGGCGCGAACGCCGCCGTCACCAGCACGGTGAACCTGACCAATCTCGGCCAGATCATCTCCGACACGTCGGTCACGGCGATCACCTCCACGGGCGCGACCCCGCCGAGCGCGGCCTACGCGCTCAACTACAACGCGGCGGTCGGAGCCACGAATGCGCCCGCCAGCGACGTGACCAGCGGCGGCGTCATCACCAACGGCTCGACGACCAACACGACGGCCCTGATCCAGAGCAACAGCGGCGATGCGATTCGTCTCGGGGCCCATCAGACGCTCAACAATTACGGCGTCATCCGGGGCGCCGGCCCCGTCAACGATGCGGCGACGAACAACACCTTCAGCAACACGTCGACGACGCAGCGCTACGACATCTCCCGCGGCGTGCGCATCAACGCCGCGAGCTCGACCAACGACACCATCAACAATTACGGCCTGATCGACGGTGCCCAGCACGGCGTCGACGTCGGCAACACCGCCGCGACGAACATCGTCGTCAACAACCTCGCGGGCGGCCAGATCATCGGGCGCAACGGGTCCGGCGTCGGCGCCGACACGACCGGGACCGATGCGGGCACCGTTCAGGTGACGAATGCGGGTCTGATCCGGGGTGCCTACGCGCCCACCTTCGACCGCGCCGGGCTGGCGACCACCGATGGCGACGGGGACGGCGTCGACATCGACGGAGGCGCCACGATCGTCAATCTCGCGGGCGGGACCATCGAGGGAACGGGGGCGGGCGGCTACGACAGCAACGGGCGCCTCAACAACAGCGAGGGCATCTCCATCGGTGGCGGCACCGTCACCAACAGCGGCACGATCCGGGGCGCCACCTACGGCATCGTCGTCAACAACGACTCGAATGCCGACGGCAGCCGCAGCGGCGTGACCGCGACGCGGATCACCAACGCCTCGACGGGGACGATCACGGGCCAGAACGGCTACGCCATCCGCCTCGAGAACAAGACGGGCACCGCCGCCGACAACGACACCCTCGTCAATGCCGGCACGATCACCGGCACCGGAACGATTCCGTCCGGCACGGTCCTGCGCCAGGACGGCCTCGCCGATCCCGGCACGGTCGGCACGCTGGACGGCGTGACCTACACGGCCGCCAATGCCGGCTCCGCCCGGTTCATCCGGGGCGACGGCTCCGCGATCCAGACCGGCGAGGGCAATGACACGGTCTCGAATTACGGGACGATCACCGGCAACACGGGACGCGCCCTCAATCTGGAGGGCGGGAACGACACGCTGAACCTCTATACCGGCTCCTCGGTGGCCGGGCGCATCGACGGCGGTGCCGGCACGGACACGCTCAACCTGCGCCTCGACGACCGGACGGGCGCCGATGCGGGGCTCGGCCCCAACAGCGGCGTGACGGCGGGCAGCCTCGCCAACGTCGTCAACGTCGAGGCGCTGTCGGTGCAGGGCGGGACCTGGACCGTGCAGGATTCCCAGGCCTACACCTCCGGCATCACGGTCGCGGCGAGTGCCGGCCTCACGGTGGGCACGGGCGGCGCGCTGAGCGGCAACGTGGCCAATACCGGCACGCTGACCTTCGCGCGCACCGGTGATCTGGCGGAGACGGGGACGGTCTCGGGTCAGGGGCGGCTGGTGCAGGCCGGAAGCGGGAACCTCACGCTGTCCGGCGCCAACACCTATTCGGGCGGCACCACGATCCAGGCCGGCAGTACGCTGACGCTCGGCGGCGCGGCCACCTACGATGGCACCGGCGCCTTGCAATCCGCCGCCGCCGGCACGGGCCAGATCGGCTTTTCCAGTTCGGGCGGGGCGACCGGTCGGCTCGTCCTGCCGCTCACCGCCCAGCCGACGAACGGCACATTCTCGAACACGCTGGCGAATTTCGGCGCCGGCAACGAGATCGCGATCGCCGGCCTGACCAACGCCACGGTCAGCTTCAACAGCACGAATTCCAGCATCACCGTGACGGGCGCGCGCACGGGCGCCTCCGTGAGCCAGACCTTCAAACTCACCGACCCGCGGGCGACGGGCTTCACGACGCGCGACGACGGGAACGGCGGCACGGTGGTCCTGGTCTGCTTCACCACGGGCACCGGCATCCGCATCGTGCGGGACGGGATCGCGCAGGACGTGGCCGTCGAGAACCTGATCGTGGGCGACCGGGCGGTGACGGCGACGGGGCATGAACGCCCGATCCGCTGGATCGGCCACCGGGATCTCGTCGGGCGGGATATCGACGGGCGCAGTCGCCTTCTGCCGCCTGACCAGCAGCCGATCCGCATTCGCACCGGCGCCTTCGGCCCTGACGCCAAAGGCCTTGCGCGCCCCGTGCGCGACCTGCGCCTCTCTCCCGGCCATCCCGTTCTGGTGGGTCACGGTCACGGTCACGCGGGCGGCGTGCTCGTGCCGGCGATGTGCCTCGTCAACGGCACCACGATCACCCGGGAATCGGTGACGCGGGTCACCTACTGGCACGTCGAACTCGACGCCCACGACATCCTGCTGGCCGAGGGCCTCGCGGCCGAGAGCTACTTGGACTGGGGCGACCGCCCGTTCTTCGACGAAGCCTCCGACCACGCCCTGCACAACCCGGACTTCGTGGTGCCGGGGCTGGCCGCCCGGTGCCGCCCGGTGGCCTTGGACGGCCCGCTGGTGGAGGCCGAGCGGGCGCGGCTCTCGGCGGTGTTCGCCGGCGAACTCGCCGCCCACTGCGCCTGGGGCGAGGCCTCCGACCTCAGCGCGTGGGCCTGACGCCGGCTTGGGCGGGTACCCATACTTCGGCGGGTCCTACGGACCCTCGCCGGACCTCCGATGCTCCTCCGCCCCCCCGTGCCTCGAATCCGGCCGTGACAGGCTCCTCGTTCTGGCGGCCTTCTCACGCGCGAGGGCTCGCAGCGCCTTCGCGTAGAGTTCGCAGGACGAGCCAGGCACGAAGAAGCCGCTGCCCTGCCGCTCCTCGATGCGCTCGGCCAGGGCGGCCAGACCCGTGGGAGAATGGTCGGGCAGATCCGGAACATAGGGCTTGGGTGGCTTGTACGGGTTGCGATGTCTCGGCACGGCTTGCCCTCTCTGATCCTGCCCGGCGGTGCCGCGCATCCGGCGATCGGCTCGCGGGGCGCGATCCCCAGAAAGGATATAACGCGCTCCGGACGCTTATCGATAGGTGAACATTACAACCGATAAGAAGCGAGAGCGGCGGCTCCCACGCCGATCCGACCGATCCGTGCGTCGTCGGAACCCCGGAGGCACGTTTGGGCTTCGCTCGGGTGCCACGTGGCTGAGCGAGACCGTTTCCGCCTCGATCGAGCGGAGGCAGGATCACTGGATCGGTATTCGCACCGCATCCGGGCCGCCGGCTGCCGTTGCCTTCCCGTCGAAAATTTGATCTGATTTCGAGGGGACGCCTGCCGGAATACTATATCATGAGCGAAAAACTCGGTAACACACCATTCGATCACGTCGAGTTGATTTCCAACATCATCTCTTCTTACGCGTCTAACAATATCCTGCTGATGGACGACTTGACGACCTTGATCGTCGGCCTGCACGCCGTCGTCGGCGGCCTCCTCGTCCGTCGCATGGCCAGCCTTCCCACCACGAAGGCTGTCAGGCCGAGCGCGGCTCAGGTCAGGAAGTCCATCACACCGGACGGCCTCATCAGCTTCGAGGACGGCGCGTGCTACAAGATCCTGCGTCGGCACCTGACGGCCCGAGGCCTCACACCCGAGACCTACCGGGCGAAGTACGGCCTGTCCGACGATTATCCCATGACCGCTCCGAGCTACTCGGCACGACGCTCGGAGCTTGCCCGCACCTTCGAGCCTTGGCGGCACTGCCAGCGCTCGCCGACGTCGACGGCCTCGTCCGCGCAGGGCGAGCGGGAGGCGTCCCCGAAGCCTGAACACGAGATTCCGCCCAGGCGCCGAGGCCGGCCCCGCAAGCTCGTCACGGTGGAATGAGCCAGACGGGTAGCCGGCGCGTCCGCCGTTCATGCCTTCGAAAGCGCGCGGAACGGCAACGCCGATGTCGTCGGTGCGGCTCGGCATTTCTGGCATACCAGAGATGCGCGCGCGTCGGTGGTGTCTCGGCGGGACTCGGATAGACAGGAGGAACGCTTTCCTCCCTAAGCGATCCTTCCCCGCCCGGCGCAAGCCGCGGCGGGTTTTTGTTTCGATCCGGCCTGCTTGTCGCTCGGCCGTCATGCGAAGGCTTTCCGACTGGCATACCACGTGCCAGGGTGAAGCGTTCCTTCCCAGGAACAATGACGCACACCTTCACCCGCCCGGTTTCGACCGTGGCGGGTTTTTCTGTCTCGTCGCGGCGTTAAACATCGATCCGTTGACGGCCGCGCTCGAGCGAATCAGACGAGGGCGAGACGCGGCGTGTGCGCGCCAGACGAAAAACCCCGGCCGCCTGGGCGGGCGACCGGGAATTCGCGGCGGTGGCGGCTCGGCTCGCGAACCTAGAGTCGGGCGGTCTCGCGCCGGTTGAAGCCCAGCGCGCACAGGGTCGCCACGGCGCCGGAGAGCAGGTAGACGCCGACCCAGGACAGGCCGAAGCGGCTCGACACGCTGAGCGCCACCAGGGGCGCGAAACCCGCGCCGACCAGCCAGGCCAGATCCGAGGTCAGGGCCGCGCCGGTGTAGCGGTAGCGCGAACCGAGATTGGCGGTCACCGCCCCCGAGGTCTGGCCGTAGGACAGACCCAGCAGCGCGAAGCCGCCCAGCACGTAGATCGTCTGTCCCAGCTCGCTGTCACCGAACACGATCGGGGCGATGATGCTGGCGATCGCGAACAGCAGAATCAGGGCGGCCGCCACGCCCACCTGCGTGCGCCGGCCGATTCGGTCGGCCATCAGGCCGGAGATCACGATGGTTCCGGCGGCGAGGAACGCACCGGCGCATTGTACCAGCAGGAACTCGCCCGCGCTGCGGCTCGTGAAGAGGTGGATCCAGCTAATGGGGAAGATCGTCACGAGGTGGAAGAGGGCGAAGCTCGCCAGGGGCACGATGGCGCCGATGAGGACGAAGCGGCCGTGCGAGCGCAGCACCTCGAGGACCGGGGTCGGCTCGAGTTCGTCCATCTCCAGCATGCGCGAGAACTCCTCGGTGGCCACGAGGCGCAGGCGCGCGAACAGGGCGACCACGTTGATCGCGAAGGCCACGAAGAACGGGTAGCGCCAGCCCCAGTCGAGGAAGTCCTCGGTGGAGAGGTTGGCGAGGAAGAACGCGAACAGGGCGCTCGCCAGCATGAAGCCGACCGGCGCGCCGAGCTGCGGGATCATCGCGTACCAGCCGCGCTGCTTCTCCGGCGCGTTCAGCGCGAGCAGGGAGGCCAGGCCGTCCCAGGCCCCGCCGAGCGCGATGCCCTGGCCGATGCGGAAGGCGGCGAGCAGCCAGATCGAGACGGCGCCGAGATGCTGGTAGTTCGGCAGGAAGCTGATCGCCATGGTCGAGCCGCCGAGCAGGAACAGCGCGATCGTCAGCTTGACGCCGCGACCGTGCCGGCGGTCGATCTCCATGAACAGCACCGAGCCGATCGGGCGCGCGATGAAGGCCAAGGCAAAGATCGCGAAGGCGTAGAGCGTCCCCGTGAGCGGATCCGCGAAGGGGAAGAACACACCGGGGAAGATCAGCACCGAGGCGATGCCGTAGACGAAAAAGTCGAAATATTCGGCGGCGCGGCCGATGACGACGCCGATGGCGATCTCGCCCGGCGCGACCTTGTGGTCGCTGGAGATCTGATGCGCGTCGCGCTCCAGCGACGTCGAGGATGGCACTGCGTATTCTGCGCTCATCGAGGAAACCGTGCTCGCTTCATCCGTTCGGGGCCGAATCAGGCGCGGCGTGTCCCGCACCATGCCCTTAGATCCAGGGGAACGTTTATGCTGCGCATTTCGTCTGCGGCAAAGCGCAGCGTGAACCGCCCCATGCGGACCACCTAACAGATCCGCCGACGTCTAGCCTATAGGGGAAGGACACCTGTAACGCCTCGCCGGCCCGTCCGGCTATGATCGCAGCGCTGATCAGACGCGACGCATTTCACTTGTCAATTTGATGCGATGCAGCGCAGTGAGACGCGGCGCTTCCCACCCCGAGCGATCGGGGCCTGACGGGAGGCTGCTCCACCGAGATTGCGCCAGACGAGTCCATGCCCGTCAAAATTTTCCGTACGCTCGTGCTCCTCCCGTTGTTCGGCCTGCTCTCGGGCTGCAACATGGTCCTGATGCAGCCCTCCGGCGACATCGCCGTCCGGCAGCGCGACCTGATCCTGGCCTCCACCGGGCTGATGCTGCTCATCATCATCCCGGTCATCGCCTTCACGCTGCTCTTCGCCTGGCGCTACCGGGTCTCCAACAAGGACGCCGCGTACGATCCCGACTGGCACCACTCGACGCAGCTCGAGGTGCTGATCTGGTCGGCGCCGCTGGTGATCGTCATCGCGCTCGGCGCGCTGACCTGGATCAGCACCCACACCCTCGACCCCTACCGCCCCCTGAGCCGCCTCGACGCCGAGCGTCCGCTGCCGCCGGGCGTGAAGCCGCTGAATGTCGAGGTCGTCGCACTCGATTGGAAGTGGCTGTTCTTCTACCCAGATCAGGGCATCGCCACCGTCAACGAGCTCGCGGCCCCCGTCGACGTGCCGATCTCGTTCAAGATCACCTCCGCCACTGTGATGAATTCGTTCTTCGTTCCCGCGCTCGCCGGGCAGATCTACGCCATGGCGGGCATGGAGACGAATCTGCACGCCGTCATCAACAAAGCCGGCACCTACGAGGGGCTTTCGGCCAATTACAGCGGCTCCGGCTTCTCGCGGATGAACTTCAAGTTCCACGGCCTCGACCAGGCCGGGTTCGACCAGTGGGTCGCCAAGGTGAAGGCCGAGGGCAAGCCGCTCGGCCGGCAATCCTATCTCGAGCTGGAGAAGCCGAGCGAGCGCGAGCCCGTGCGCTACTTCTCCTCGGTGGAGGACGGCCTCTACACGTCGGTGCTCAACATGTGCGCGGTTCCGGGCAAGATGTGCATGAACGAGATGATGCACATCGACGCCATGGGCGGGGCCGGCAAGGAGAGCCACGGCAACCGCCAGCGGCTCGAATACGACAACCGCTACGCCGAGGAGGGCGTGGAGGCCCCCGCCGCCACGGTGGGCGGCTCGGGCCGTGAATCGCGCAGCCCCGAGCAGCCGGAAGGCATGAAGCCGAAATCGAACGCGCCCGAGGTCAAGCCGCACGCGGCGCCGGAGCATTCGGGACACGACCATTCGGGCCACCAGGGCCACGGTACCCCGGCCAATGACGGGACGGACTCGAAGGGGTCCGACTCCATCGCGCCGGGCCAACTCAATCGATAACGCGGACGCTTCGCCCGCGACCCCATTCGGCACTCCTCTCACGAGACAGTCCCATGTTCTCCAATCCGGATCTCCAGAAGCTCCTGTTCGGGCGCCTGACGCTCGACGCCGTGCCGCTTCATGAGCCGATCCTCCTCATCACCTTCGCGATGGTCGGTCTCGGCGGCGTCGCGGTGCTCGGCGCGCTCACCTATTTCCGCCTCTGGGGCACCCTCTGGCGCGACTGGTTCACCTCTGTCGATCACAAGAAGATCGGCATCATGTACATCGTGCTGGCGCTCGTCATGCTGCTGCGGGGTTTCGCCGACGCGCTGATGATGCGCGCCCAGCAGGCCATGGCCTTCGGCGACGTCGAGGGCTACCTGCCGCCGCACCACTACGACCAGATCTTCACCGCCCACGGCGTGATCATGATCTTCTTCGTGGCGATGCCGCTGGTCACGGGCCTGATGAACTTCGTCGTGCCGCTCCAGATCGGCGCCCGCGACGTGGCCTTCCCGTTCCTGAACAACTTCAGCTTCTGGATGACGGTGGCGGGCGCCGTGACCGTCATGGCCTCGCTGTTCGTGGGCGAGTTCGCCCGCACCGGCTGGCTCGCCTATCCGCCGCTCTCGGGGCCGGCCATGAGCCCCGGGGTCGGGGTCGATTACTACATCTGGGCGCTGCAGATCGCCGGCATCGGCACGCTGTTGTCGGGCATCAACCTCATCGCCACCATCGTGAAGATGCGGGCGCCCGGCATGAGCATGATGAAGATGCCGGTCTTCACCTGGACCTCGCTCTGCACCAACATCCTCATCGTCGCCGCCTTCCCCATCCTCACGGCCGTTCTCGCGCTGCTGTCGCTCGACCGTTACGTCGGCACGCACTTCTTCTCGAACGACCTCGGCGGCAACCCGATGATGTACGTGAACCTCATCTGGATCTGGGGTCACCCGGAGGTCTACATCCTCATCCTGCCGGCCTTCGGCGTGTTCTCCGAGATCGTCTCGACCTTCTCCAGCAAGCGCCTCTTCGGCTACGCCTCGATGGTCTACGCCACGGTCGTGATCACGATCCTGTCCTACCTCGTGTGGCTGCACCACTTCTTCACGATGGGCTCGGGCGCCAGCGTGAACTCGTTCTTCGGCATCACCACGATGATCATCTCGATCCCCACGGGTGCCAAGATCTTCAACTGGCTGTTCACCATGTACAAGGGCCGCATCCGCTTCGAGGTGCCGATGCTCTGGACGGTCGGCTTCATGGTGACCTTCACCGTCGGCGGCATGACCGGCGTGCTGCTCGCCGTGCCGCCCGCCGACTTCGTGCTGCACAACTCGCTCTTCCTGATCGCCCACTTCCACAACGTGATCATCGGCGGCGTGCTGTTCGGCATGCTGGCGGGCATCACCTACTGGTTCCCCAAGGCCTTCGGTTTCCGGCTCGACGATTTCTGGGGCAAGATGTCGTTCTGGTTCTGGCTCACCGGATTCTGGTTCGCCTTCATGCCGCTCTACGTGCTCGGCCTGATGGGCGTGACCCGCCGCGTCCAGCACTTCGACGATCCCTCGCTGCAGATCTGGTTCGTGATCGCGGCCTTCGGCGCCTTCCTGATCCTGCTCGGCATCGCCTCGTTCGCGATCACCCTGGTGGTCAGCTTCCTCCGGCGCGAGGAATTGCGGGACACGACCGGCGATCCGTGGGGCGGCCGCACCCTGGAATGGGCGACCTCCTCGCCGCCGCCGGACTACAACTTCGCCTTCACGCCGGTGATCCACGACCACGACGCGTGGTGGGACATGAAGAAGCGCGGCTATGCCCGTCCGCTCCAGGGCTTCAAGCCGATCCACATGCCGAAGAACACCGCCACGGGCCTGATCCTCGGCGCCTTAAGCATCGTCTTCGCCTTCGCGATGATCTGGTACATCTGGTGGCTCGCCGCCTTCAGCTTCCTCGCCATCGCGGTGGTCACCATCGGCCACACCTTCAACTACAACCGCGACTTCTACATCCCGGCCGACGAGGTCGTGCGGACGGAAGGTCGGCGGACTGCCCTGCTGGCGGAGCGCGTCTGAGACCATGGCCTCCCACTCCTCCACAGCCATGAACCTGTCGACCGGCGCAGAGCCGGTCGACCCCACGGCCTTCTACGACGCCACCGGCGAGCATCACCCGGAAGGGAGCACGATGCTCGGCTTCTGGCTCTACCTGATGAGCGACTGCCTCATCTTCGCGGCCCTGTTCGCCACCTACGCGGTGGTGGGGCGCAACTACGCGGCCGGCCCGTCCCCGAAGGATCTGTTCGACCTGCCGCTGGTGGCGCTGAACACCTCGATGCTGCTGTTCTCCTCCATCACCTACGGCTTCGCGATGCTGGAGATGGAGCGGGGCTACCTCGCCCGCTGCCAGCTCTGGCTCGCGGTCACGGGCCTGTTCGGCATCGCCTTCGTGGGCCTCGAACTCTACGAGTTCCATCACCTCATCCACGAGGGCGCGACGCCCCAGCGCAGCGCCTTCCTGTCCGCGTTCTTCACGCTCGTGGGCACGCACGGCCTGCACGTCAGCCTCGGCATCGTCTGGCTGGTGATCCTGATGGTGCAGGTGCACCGGCGCGGGCTGGTGGCGGAGAACAAGCGCCGGCTGCTCTGCCTCAGCATGTTCTGGCACTTCCTCGACGTGGTCTGGATCGGCGTGTTCACCTTCGTGTACCTGATGGGAGTCCTGCAATGAGCGCCGCGTCGAACGCGAGGCAGCCGCACGGCCACGGCGCGCATCCCCACGATGCGGCGCATGGCGACCACGGCGGGAGCCACGGCTCGTTCAAGGGCTACATGACGGGCTTCGTCCTGTCGGTGATCCTGACCGCGATCCCCTTCATCCTGGTCATGGGCGACGTGCTGGGGAACGACCGCCTGACCGGCCTCGTGATCATGGGCTTCGCGGTGGTGCAGATCGTGGTCCACATGATCTACTTCCTGCACATGAACACGAAATCCGAGGGCGGCTGGACCATCCTGGCGCTGATCTTCACCCTGACGCTCGTGATCATCACCCTCACGGGCTCGCTCTGGGTGATGTACCACCTCAACACCAACATGATGCCGATGCACATGAACATGCGCTGATGCGCAGGGGCGATCCGGCCCGGAGCCGCTCCGGCGCGGGCCTGTTCGCCCTCTGCGCCGCCGGACTGGTGCTCGTGGCCATCCTGGCGGCGCTGGGCACCTGGCAGGTTCAGCGCCGGACCTGGAAGCACGCGCTCGTCGCGCGGGTCGAGGCCCGCATCCACGCCGAGCCGGTCGAGGCGCCCGGACCGGCGGAGGCGGGCGGCCTGACGCCGGAGGCCGACGCCTATCGGCGCGTGCGGGCGACGGGGCGGTTCCGCCACGACCGTGAGACCCTGGTCCAGGCCGTGACCGACCTCGGCCCCGGCTTCTGGGTGATGACGCCCCTGGAGCGTCCGGACGGCACCACGATCCTGGTCAATCGCGGCTTCGTGCCGACCGGCGGGCGCGATCCCGCGACGCGCCCGCAAACCGCGAATGCCGGGCCCGTCACCGTGACGGGCCTCCTGCGTTTCAGCGAACCCAGCGGTGGATTCCTGCGCGCGAACGATCCGGGGGCCGGGCGCTGGTACTCGCGCGATGTCGCCGCCATCGCGGCCGCCCGCGGCCTCGGCCGGACAGCCTCCGTCTTCATCGACGCCGATGCGACGCCGAATCCCGGTGGCTGGCCGGTGGGCGGCCTCACGATCGTGTCCTTTCCGGACAATCACCTCGTCTACGCGATCACCTGGTACGCGCTCGCCCTGATGGTCGCGGGCGCGCTCGCCTATACGCTCGCGGATGCCCGCCGCACGGCCCGGAGATCGACGCCGTCGCCGGCGAGGCCGGACGTGCGGCGGTGACATCGCTCGCACCGCGCGGGCCGAGCGAGACTGTCTCCGCTTCGATCGCGCGGACGACGGTCTCACCGCGCCGAAAGGCCCTCGATCCAGGCGCCGGCCCGCGTGACATCCGCCTGGGTCAGGCCGTGCCCGGCGGGCAGGGTCTCATGCGTGACCCGCGCGTTCGCGGACCGGAGGCGCTCTGCCAAGCTCTGGACATTGGTGGCCGGAACGATCGGATCGGCGGCGCCCGAGAGCATCAGCACCGGGCGCCCCGCGAGGTCGACCGATGGCGTCCGCGCCAAGGGCAGCATCGGGCGCAGCAGCGCGGCCCCGGCCAGGGCGTCGGGACGCAGCAGCAGGAGGGCCGCGGCGATGTTGGCGCCATTCGAGAAGCCGACCGCGACGGGGGCCGCGAGGCCGTAGGCCACCCGCGCGGCGGCGATGAAATCGGCGAGATCGGAGGCGCGACGCCGCAGGTCGTCTTCGTCGAAGACGCCTTCGGCAAGGCGCCGGAAGAAGCGCGGCATGCCGTTCTCCAGAACCGGCCCACGCGCGGAGAGCAACGCGGCGCCGGGGGCCAGCGTCCGGCCGAGAGGAATCAGGTCGGTCTCGTCGCCCCCGGTGCCGTGCAGAAGCAACAGCGGCGGCAACCCGGCCTGCGTGGCGGGCACGAAGCGATGGACGAAGCCGAGGCCCGTCCCGTTCGCGGCATCGGTGATGTGAGCATCCATCATGGCAACCTCGCGGATATCGGGGGTGAGCGCCCGCCCGCAGGGGGCGGGCGCGGATGTCAGGCGAGTTCCGGTAGCCGATCCTCGATCCGGGCGCGGTGCGGCTCGAGAAAGGCGGGCAGCTTGAGCGCGCGGCCCAGATTTTCCGCCGTCTCGTCCACGGCGAAGCCCGGCCCGTCGGTGGCGATCTCGAACAGAACGCCGCCCGGCTCGCGGAAGTAGACGGAGCGGAAGTATTGGCGGTCGCGCTGCTCGGTGACGGCGAGCCCGTGCGGACCCGTCAGCCGCTCCACCATCGCGGCCTGCGCCGCGTCGTCCGCCGCCCGGAACGCGATGTGATGCACCGACCCGGCGCCCTGCCGACCGCGCGGGAACTCGCCCACCGCCCGCAGGGTCACGAACCCGCCGGCCTCGGCGCCGCCGGCATAGCGGGTCGCGAGGTCCTCGCGCCCGGCCTCGTGGAAACCGAACACGTCCGTCAGGATCGCCGCCGTCGGACCCGCCTCGCGCAGGAGCAGCGTGACGCCGTGGAAGCCGCGAATCGCGTGCTCCGCCGGAACCGTACCGTCGGTCCAGGCCGGATCGCTCTGCGTCTCGGCGGCGGCGACGCCCACGAGGGCCAGCATCATGCCGTCCGGGTCGCGGAAGCGCAGCACCGGCTCACCGAAGACCGGCGTCGGGGCGTCGTGGGTCACGCCCGTCTCGACGAAGCGATGGGTCCACCAGCCGATGGAGGCGCGCGGCACCCGGAACGCCGTCTCCTGGGTCTCGCCGATGCCGACCCGGCCCGGCGCCGCGTGGGCGACGGGAAAGAAGGTCAGGATCGTGCCGGGATTTCCGGCCGCGTCGCCGTAATAGAGATGGTGGGTGCCAGGATCGTCGAAATTCACGGTCCGCTTCACGAGCCGGAGACCGAGGATCCGCGTGTAGAAATCGCGGTTGCGGGCGGCCGCGCCGGAGAAGGCCGTGACGTGGTGGAGACCGTTCCGGGCGGTGCCGTCCTGTGAAGGCATGCGAGACATGGGTTTGGCTCCTGTCGGGCGGCGGGTCGGCTCGACCGTGCCGCGATGACCGGAAGATGCCCCTTGTCCGGCCTCGATAAAATGGAAACGATGGAAACACATCGTTTCGGATATCGACCCATGAAGCTTCCGGATTTCGAGGCCTGGGCCGTCTTCGCCAAGGTGGTGGAGACCGGCTCCTTCGGTCGGGCCGCCCTCGAACTCGGCGTGGGCAAGGGCACCGTGTCGAAGGCCGTCACCCGGCTCGAAGCGCGCATCGGCGCGCGGCTGTTCAACCGGACCTCGCGCAAGCTCGCCCTGACCGAGGCGGGCTTTACGGCGCGGGATGCCGCCGCGCGCATCCTCGCGGAAGGGGAGGCGGCCGAGGCCGTGGCGCAGGATTGCGCCGCGACGCCGCGCGGCAAACTGCGGCTGGCGGCTCCGATGTCCTTCGGTCTCCTGCACGTCGCGCCGCGGCTGCCGGACTTCCTGGCGGCGCATCCCGGCCTCAGCCTCGACCTGCATCTCAGCGACGAGGTCGTCGACCTCGTGGGTGGCGGCTTCGATGTCGGGCTGCGCATCGCCGCGCTGCCGGATTCCTCGCTGCGCGCCCGCCGGCTCTGCACGGTCCACCGCTCCCTGGTGGCGACGCCGGCCTATCTCGACCGGCATGGCAGGCCGGGCCACCCGCACGATCTCGCGGCGCATGCCTGCCTCGGCTACGCCTACCTGCCGACGCCCAACCGCTGGCGCTTCCTCGGGCCGGACGGCAGCGAGGCCCAGGTCGTCCCGTCAGGCCCACTGCGCGCCAACAATGCCGATGCCCTGGCGCCGGCCCTGCGCGCGGGCCTCGGCCTCGCAGTGCAGCCCGATTTCACGGTGTGGGAGGATCTGCGCGCGGGCCGCCTGGTCCGGGTCCTGCCGGACTGGTCGCCCCCGCCCATCGACCTCCATCTCGTGACGCCCCCGGGCGAACCCCGACCGGCCCGCGTCACGGCGCTGATCGCCTTCCTGGCTGAAACCCTGACGGCGGCGCCCTGGGCGCGGCCGAACCCTTAAGTGTCTCTCACAAAACTCCCGCTGCGCTGCCGTGCCCAGAGTGAGGACCGACGGTGGTCGGGCGTTTTGTGAGGCACTCTAAGCCTCCGCGATTTCCAATCGCAGACCGCGCCCCCGCAGCACCTTGTCGATTCGCGTCCGCATCTCGGCGCAGAGCCGGTTGACGCGCATGTGCAGCGTGTCGCCCTGCGGCGTTCCGGTCACCCAGAGCCGATAGCGCAGGCCCTCGTCGCGCAACTGCGCGAGCAGGCGCTCGGAAGCGATGCGGTTGGCCTCGTTGTTCATCGCGATGAGACTGGCATCCATGGTGGTCTCCCGTGCTTCCGAGGAGCAACGCGCGAAGGGGCGTTTTCATTCCCGGACGCGGAGCGCGATGCGCGAAGTCGGAGTGCCGATACGATGCGCGCGCGAGACCGGACCTCACACTTGGTCTCGAATGCGTCATGCTCACCGAGGTCTGGTATCACGCGGTACGGGCCATGGGACCACCGTGGACCGGCATGTCACGCGCCGAAGCCTTCGCATCCGCACCGGACGCCGGGGCGGCGCGGACTCAACCCCTCATCCGGTCACCGCTCCTCGGGCGAAACGATCCCGTCCCGGAGCGATCCGAGGCGGATCGTCGTTTCAGGAATTCCGGCGCATCATCGCTTCTTCAGCACGATCATGTCTTGGTAGTCCGGATATTGTTCCTGGTAATCGGCGATCTCGAACATGCGTGACCACATCCGAAAAATGTATTCCTTGGTGTAGACGACGTTGGACGCATACGATCGGTCGTTGCGCCAGCGCAGAACGATCTTGCCCTGTTCCTTGAGCTCGTCGGCGAATGTGGGCGACCATCGCGGATGGGTGGTCAGCGGCTCATACATCGGCCACGTCTTGTCCATGCGACCGATCTGATTTTCCGTGACGACGCTCAAGAGGGCGATTCCCCCCGGCTTCAGCACCCGGCGAATCTCGGCGAGCCACTGAAGCTCGAACGTCTCGATATGGCTGAACACCGACCAAGCCGAGAAGACGTCGACGGAGGCGTCTTCCAGGGGCAGGGTCGGGATCGAACTGGTCTGGACCGGGATGATGTTCGTCGGCAGGTGGCGCTCCATCCAGACGATGTGCCGCCAGTTGATGTCGAAGGCCCAGATTTCGCCGAACGCTCGCCGACGCGCGAGATGGCGCACGACACGGCCACTCGCCGCGCCGAGTTCCGCGTAGATGCCGGGCTCGACCTTGTGCTCCGCGGCCGTCTGCTGGATTTTCGATGCGAGCTGTGCTCCGGAAATCCAATATTCGTAATGCCGATCACCGTTATAGCCTTCTCGATCTTCGGTCGCGGGCAGGGGATCGGCATCCGCCGCTTCCATCGCCGCGATGGCATCGGCGGTCGCGAAGCTCGTATCGACCGTCCAATTGCGCCTGTCTTCGAGTTCGCCGACGCGTGGGAGCAATTCGAACGTCGGCTCATCGCGACTATTGAGCGCTATGAAATCCTCCCAGATTTTGTCTTCGGTAGACAATTTGAAATCTCCATCCGATCAGGGAAAGAATATTCCGTAGTCGAGCATGACGTACTCATCACTAAAGGTCGCGGAGCTTCGGTACAAGATCGCTGACCGCGCAAACCGTCCCCGAGAAAGTCGAATCTCTCGCAATAGCCAACCTTGGTGCCGGACTTGTCGGACGCCGTCATACCGAAACGCGGCGCCCGAACGGCGTCCGCACGCCCCCTTCGCGGCCACACGTACACGGATCACATCGGCCAGGAGTGGACCGGCCGGCGACACACCCGCCGGTCGACCGGTGCCGCACTCGGAATGCTCGGATCGCGGAGCGTGGAGAGCGTGACCAGGATGCGCGAGGCCGTCGAATGGCGCCGCGATCCCTTGCCGATGCACGCCGTTCGGGATACGCAAACCCGACGTTTCTGGTGCCGTTTCCATCGCCGACATGATGGACCGGGCACAGCGACGAGCCGAAGTACGAGTCGCCGCAACGGCTTGGGCCTGTAGCTCAATGGTTAGAGCCGACCGCTCATAACGGTCTGGTTGCAGGTTCGAGTCCTGCCGGGCCCACCACCTGTTTACTAAGCACTTGCCTGACAATAACTTTTCAGCCTTGATCCCGCACCGGAATTGAAGGTGCGGGAGTAGCTCGCGCCTCGCGGGCCAGCTTGGCGCGGTTTGCGGTCCGGGTGTAGGTCGCGCTTTCCCGGCTCCCGTCAGCCCATCCAAACAGGGCGTTCAGCTGAGCTTCCGTCGCGCCTTCCTCCACAGCTCTGCGAGCACCGGCCTTCCGGAGCCCATGCGCAGACCCTGGGCACTTCGCCTCCCTGCATGCCTTCCCGAACCAATTGCCGAACGATTCCTTGCCGAAGGGTAGGCCCCGTTCTGTCGCGAGGAACGTCATCTCGCCCGTAGCGGTGGCGGCAATCGAAGCGGCGAGGGGAGGGAGGATCGGGGCGACCACAACCATTCCCGTTTTCTCGGTTCGAAGTGTGAATTCGCCGTTGCGCACATGCGGCCGGCCGAGGCGCACGGCATCGCCGCGGCGCAGGCCGGTGAAGAGCAGGAGATCGAACGCGAGGCGCTGACGGGTACCGACCGCCCAGGTTGCCTCGAAGCGCTCAAGCTCTTCCTCGGTCCAAGCGTGAAAGCCGTCTTCGTTGGTGCCGGCGAGAAGCTTGATGCCGTGGGTCGGATCAGCTTTCACGTAGTCGGCATCGAGGGCCCAGCGGAACAAACCGCGTAGGGACTTCAGGAAGTTGTTTGCTGCGTATGGGGTATCCCGGCGGCGATCTCGGCCAGCCAGGATCGCGCGGCGGTCGATCGCTTGCAGCGGCTCGTTGCCGGCTGTCTTCTCCATGGCCCGGTAGAACCCGTGGCGCTGCTTCCGGGTAGCCGGCTTCAACTCCCGCCACTCTGCCGTGGTGAGGTACTTCGCGATCAGCCACGAAAGCGTGCCCGGGGTCGGACCGGTGGCTGCCGCAACTGGCTTGCCCTCGACCGCCAGACGATAGTCGCGCCAGAACTCCGGGCTGCCGTAGGGCGCGCGCATCCGCGTTCTCTTGCCTTGACCGACTCGCACGTACCAGACGACCTGGTCGTGTCTCGTGGTTTCGCGGACGAGATGAGGCGGGCGCGGTTTAGGCATGGCGGCCGTCATAGGACCACCACGCGCCCTTCATTGGCAACTTCGGACGGGCTGACGGTAGGATCGCGCTCGTCCTCCGAGCGGACCGTTTCCACCGCAACGCCATCGGTACGCACGACGACCCGCATCACGGGCAGGCCGGCGGCTTGGATGGCGCGAATCGCCCGGGCGATATCAGCCTGCGTTACCATGGCGGCACGACGCGGCATCAGCCACACCCCGTCGTGCTGCCGCAGGCCTGACAGGTCAGGCAGGTGCCGGCGCGCTTCATCATGAAGCCACCGCAGTTCGGACAGGCATCCCCCGTGAAGCCCTGAGATGTTGCGATCTCGCGTTGAGTGAGGGTGCCGGTGTCCGTGGGCGGCACGGCACGGGATGGCTGCGCGTCGCTGAACAGGTGAGCGCGCAGGATGCGCTCGACGTCTGCCGCGCTTGATCCGAGGGCGGCCGGATGAATCGTGCGGAGCGTGGCGCCGTCGGTGACGGTGATCACGTAGGCGATCGATGTCATGCCGCCGCTCCGTCCGTCGCCGTGACACGAGCCGGACCGGGGCCAGGATTCGCGCACCACATCGGGTTCTCGACGGGGTTTCCGAACAGGTCCGGGAACAGGCCGTGGATCAGCGGAGTCAGTTCGTTCAGCCGCCGGTTGGAGGCTTCCCATGCGGCACCACGGATCTGTTCGTGCTCGTCCGTATCATCGGGGAACGGGCGATCCTCAGGCTGCTCACCCACCACGCAGGCGTCGCCGTGGATGAACTCCTGGAGGATCATGTCCAGCACGACGAGGCCGATCTGATCACGTGCGGCAGGGGCGAGGCGTGACCAAGCCTCCCTGAGATCGGATGGGGTCGGGACCCTCCCGGCGCCTGCGCAGGGAGGGTCTGAAGCCATCGTCCGATTCACGATG
>NZ_JAKSXY010000100.1 GCF_022829445.1 Methylobacterium sp. J-068
CGGCTACCCGAGGTCCAGAACCGTATCGAGCAACGCTGCCGACACCTCGAAGCCCAGCCAGACACCCTGCGCGCCAACACCCTCTTCCACTGGTGGCCCCAGCAAACCATGCCGAGCTAATCACACGGATTTGGTATGAGACCGTCTTCCGCCTGATCGAAGCCCGAATCCGCCATCCCGAAGGGATCAGCCGGACCCGGTCCGAGAGGCCGAACGAAGCGAGGGAGGCGGGGGCCGCGACGGGGCCCCCGCCTCCTTGTCGTGAGTCCCGAACCGCTCAGCCGAACAGGATCAGCGCCTTGGTGAGGGTGGTCCAGATCCCCCAGGCGATGGGAACGCCCACCGCGATCCAGGCGAGGAGCGCCAGCGTCGTCAGGCCTCCGCGTCCGATGCCGAAATCGCCGGCCCGGCCGGGCGCGCCCGTGACACCGCCCTTCGAGACACTGCCCTTCGAGACACCTGCCTTCGAGACACCGGCCTTCGAGACGGCGGCGAGTTCGGCGTCGCTCATGAACCAGCGCGCCGCCAGGGGACGGACCAGGAGGTTGGCCACGAAGCCCGCCGCCAGGAAGGCCGCCAGGATGTACATCGTGCGCGTGTAGAGTTCGGCGCCCTGGATGCCCGCATCCACCTGCGCCTGCCGGATCGCCGTGACCACGAAGGGGCCGACCACGCCCGCCGTCGACCAGGCGGTGAGGAGCCGTCCGTGGATGGCGCCCACGAACTGCGTGCCGAAGACGTCGGCGAGGTAGGCCGGGATGGTGGCGAACCCGCCGCCATACATCGACAGGATCACGCAGAAGAACGCCACGAACAGCGCCTTCGAGCCGATGCCGGCGGCCCAGGGGGCCGCCGCGTAGAGCACGCAGCCCAGCGCGAAGAAGGTGGCGTAGGTCACCTTGCGGCCGATCTTGTCCGACATCGAGGCCCAGAAGAAGCGGCCGAGGATGTTGAACAGCGAGAGCATGCCGACGAAGCCGGCCGCCACGGCGGCGATCTGCGTCTTCTGTCCGGCATCGAGCTGCGCGAAGCCGAGGCCCGGCTGCCCGATCAGCGCGCCGCCGAAGATCTCCTGAAGCATCGGCGAGGCGAGCGCCAGCACGCCGATACCCGCCGAGACGTTGAGGCAGAGTACCGCCCAGAGCAGCCAGAATTGCGGGGTCTTGTGGGCCTTGTCGAGATGGACGTGGCCCGAGGTGATCATCGCGCTCTTCGAGGCCGGCGCGGTCCAGCCTTCCGGCTGCCAGCCGGCGGGCGGCACCCGGTAGCCGAAGGCGCCGCAGAGCATCGCCAGGATGTAGAGGCCGCCCATCACCGCCAGCGTCTGCCAGACGCCGGCCGCGTTCGGGGTCTTGAAGGTGTTGATGAGGAGGGTCGCCAGGGGCGAGCCGATCATGGCCCCGCCGCCGAAGCCCATGATGGCCATGCCGGTGGCCATGCCGCGCCGGTCGGGGAACCACTTCACCAGGGTCGAGACCGGCGAGATGTAGCCGAGGCCGAGGCCGATGCCGCCGATCAGGCCCATGCCGAGCCAGATCAGCCAGAGCTGATGGAGATAGACGCCGGCCGAACCGATGAGGAAGCCGCCGCCCCAGCACAGGGCCGCCGCGAGGCCCGCCTTGCGCGGCCCGGCCCGCTCCAGCCATCCGCCGAACACCGCGGCCGACAGGCCCAGCATGACGATGCCGATGGAGAACACGATGACGAGGTCGCTGACGCGCCAGTCGCAGGTCGTCGTGAACAGGGCCGTGGCGAGGCCCATGTCCGGGCATGCGGCGGGGGCCGGTTGGCCGACGCTCAGCGCCCGCGACAGCGGCAGCCAGAACACGGACAGCCCGTAGGACATCCCGATGCAGAGATGGATGGCGAGCGCCGCGGGCGGCACGAGCCAGCGGTTGAAGCCCGGCTTGGCGATGATGTTTTCGCGGGAGAGCCAGCCTGGTGCGCGCGCGTCCGCGAGGGACGCGTCACCGACGCGAACATTCATGTCCAGTCTCTCCCCGTAGATGACCATCAGCGGTCATTTTTCCGAGGATTAATACACGCTCCGAAACGTGGCGCCATGCCTCGAGGCCGGAAGATCCGACGGACGAGCCGCATCCGAGCGTCATCGGGCGCGGTTTGTCCGGGCTTGTGCCGACTTTCACGACGCCGGCCCGCGGATCTCGCACGGCGATCTCGCGCCACCACGGACACCGCGCGCACGAGAACGAGCGTCGGGTCCGAGCGAAGGCTCAGGCCGGCGGGACCTGGGCGATGCGGATGTTGTTGGTGGTGCCGGCGACCGCGAAGGGGATGCCGGCGGCGATGACGACGCGGTCGTTGGCCCTGGCGAAGCCCTCCTCCACGGCGTGGGCGACCGCGCCCGCCACCATGGCCTCGTAGGTGTCGACCTCGTCCGCCCGGACGCTGTGCGCCCCCCAGAGCAGGCAGAGCCGGCGCGAGGTCGCCTCATCCGGCGTCAGCGCCAGGATCGGCACCTCCGGGCGGCGGCGCGCGACCCGGGCCGCGGTCGTGCCGCTCAGGGTGTAGGCCACGATGGCCGCCGCCCCCACCGCATCGGCGAGTGTGGCGGTGGCCGTCGCGACCGCGTGGGGCGGGGTCTCCTCCTCGCCGGGATCGGACGCGGTGATGATCGAGCGGTAGAGCTTGTGCGTCTCGGTGCGGTGGATGATGCGCGCCATCATCGCCACGGTCTCGACGGGAAAGCGCCCCGTGGCGGATTCGGCCGAGAGCATCACCGCGTCCGCCCCGTCGTAGATCGCGGTGGCGACGTCCGAGGCTTCCGCGCGGGTCGGCGTCGGGGCCGAGACCATCGAGTCGAGCATCTGCGTCGCCACCACCACGGGCTTCACGGCCAGGCGACAGGCGCGGATGAGCTCCTTCT
Source organism: Methylobacterium sp. J-068 (assembly GCF_022829445.1). Lineage (GTDB taxonomy): Bacteria > Pseudomonadota > Alphaproteobacteria > Rhizobiales > Beijerinckiaceae > Methylobacterium. The sequence goes on from NZ_JAKSXY010000100.1 coordinate 2,888, forward strand.
GGCGCCCCGGCACGTCCTCGTGCGGGATCTCGACGCCGAGATCCCCGCGCGCCACCATCACGGCGTCCGAGAGGCGGATGATGTCCGCGATGCGCTCCAGGGCCTGGGGCTTCTCGACCTTGGTCATGATGCCGGCCCGGTCCCCGATCAGCCCGCGTGCCTCGATCACGTCGGAGGGCTTCTGCACGAAGGACAGCGCCACCCAGTCGACGCCGAGGTCGAGGCCGAAGGCGAGGTCGGCCCGGTCCTTGGGCGTCAGGGGCGAGACGTCGAGAAGGGTTCCGGGCAGGTTGACGCCCTTGCGGTTCGAGAGGGCGCCGCCGATCACCACCTCGGCCGTGAGGCTGTCGGCGGTCAGGCCGGTGACGCGCACGCGCACGCGTCCGTCGTCGATGAGCAGGTCCTGGCCGGGCGCGATGGCGGCGAAGATCTCGGGGTGCGGCAGCGGGATCGCGTCGCGGTTCCCCTCGGCGCCCTCGAGGACGAAGCGCAGGCGCTCGCCGGGCGCCACGTCGAGGCGTCCGCCGGCAAGCGTGCCGAGGCGGATCTTGGGCCCTTGCAGGTCCTGCAGGATGCCGATGGGCCGGCCGACGTCGCGCTCCAGGGCGCGGATGGCGGCATGCACCGTCGCGTGGTCGTCCTGGCTGCCGTGGCTGAAGTTGAGGCGGAAGGTGTCGACGCCGGCCAGGAACAGGGCGTGCAGCATTTCGGGCGAGGAGGAAGCCGGCCCGACGGTGGCGACGATCTTGGCGTGGCGGTTGCGGCGCATGGCTCATCCGGCCGCGAACGGCCGCCTTCTGGGCAAGGAGAATCGCGGCGGCGAGGCTAGACTTGCGCGCCGCCGATGTCAGGTCCCGTCGGACAACGCCCGCAGATCGGCCGCGAAGCGGCGGCCGTTGGCGACGTAGTTCCCGGCCGTCCGGGCGAGCCCGGCCGCCGCGTCGGGGTCCAGTGTGCGGATGGCCTTGGCGGGGGCGCCGACGATGAGGCTGTTGTCCGGGAACACCTTGCCCTCGGTCACCAGGGCGTTGGCGCCGACGAGGCAGTTGCGGCCGATGCGGGCGCCGTTGAGGATGGTGGCCCCCATGCCCACCAGGGACCCGGCCCCGATGGTGCAGCCATGCACGATGGCGCGGTGCCCGACGGTGACGTCGTCGCCGAGTTCCAGCGGAAAGCCCGGATCGGCGTGCAGCACGGCCCCGTCCTGGACGTTGCAGCGGTCGCCGAGCCGGATCGTGTCGTTGTCCCCCCGCAGCACCGCCCCGAACCAGATCGAGACGTCGAGGCCGAGTTGGACCTGCCCGATGACGTGGGCGCCGGGCGCGATCCAGGCGCGCGCCGCGTCGGCGAGCCGGGGGTGGTGGGGGCCGAGCGCGTAGAGGGTCATGGATCGTCCTTGGTCGAAGTCCCGGGTCAGCCGCCGGTCCAGGCGGCGGGGCGCTTGGCCACGAAGGCCGCGACGCCCTCGGCGAAGTCCCGGCTGCCATAGCATTCCGCGATCAGGTCCGTCGCCTCGGCCTCGGGGTCGCGTTCGAGGCGGCGCAGCATCTCGCGGGTCACCCGCATCGTCACCGGGGCATGGCCGAGGAGGCGCTCGCAGACCTTGGCCAGCTCGGCCTCGAGCCCGCCCGGCTCCGTCACGGCGGCGAGGTAGCCCAGCGGCGCCAGGGTCTCGGCGGTGGGCATCTCGGCCAGCAGCATCATGCGGCCGACGAGGCTCCGGCCCAGCGTCGCGGTGAGGCGGCGCAGGTTGGCCGGCGAGAGGCAGTTACCGAGGGTCCGGGCGATCGGCACGCCGAAGCGGGCGCCGGCCTCCGCGATGCGGATGTCGCAGGCATTGGCGATGGCGAGGCCGCCGCCCACCGCGAAGCCCTCGATCACCGCCACGGTCGGCACGCGCGCGCGTTCCAGCCCGGCGATGTAGCCCTCGATGCGCGCCTCGTAGGCGACGCCGTCCGCCCCGGTGAAGCCGACGAACTGCTCGATGTCGGTGCCGGCCACGAAGGCCTTGCCGCCGGCCCCGCGCAGCACCGCGACGCGCACGGAGGGGTCGGCCTCGATGCGCGCCAGCCCCTCGGCCAGGGCATCGTACATCGCGAAGGTCATCGCGTTGCGCGCGGCCGGGCGATCGAAGGTGAGGTGGGCGATGCCGCCCTCGACGCGGTAGCGGACCGCGCCCTCGTGGGGGATCGCACTCATGCGGTGAAGGCTCCGGCGGCGCGCAGGGCCTCGACCGCCTCGGCCGAGAGACCGAGTTCGGTCAGGATCTCGTCCGAATGCTCGCCGAGCAGGGGCGCGTGCCGCCGCGCCCGCGCGGGCGTGCCCAAAAGCTTCACCGGGAAGCCGATGTTCGGCACGCTGCCCTCGATCGGGTGCGGCACCTCGATGCGCATCTCGCGGTGGCGCCCATGCGCGCTCTCGAAGGCTTCCGGGTAGGTGTTCATGCGCCCGGCCGGGATGCCGGCGGCGAGGAGGTCGGCCACCCAGGCCTCCGCGTCCTTGGCGGCGAAGCTCGTTTCCAGCTCCGCGATCAGGGCCTCGCGGTTGGCGAGCCGCCCCGCGATGTCGAGGAAGCGTGCATCCGTGAACAGGTCCTCGCGGCCGAGCGTGTCGCAAAGCAGGCGCCAGAGCTTCTGGTTCGTCGCCCCCATGACGAAGTAGCCGTCCGCCGCCCGCACGGCCTGGTAGGGCGCGCTCATGCGGTTGGCGGTGCCGAGCGGTTCCGGAATCCGCCCCGTGCCCCAGTATTCCGAGACGTCCCAGATCGAGAAGGCGAGGGCCGAGTCGAACAGGGAGGCGTCGATGTACTGGCCCTCGCCGCCGGCCTGCCGGCCGATATAGGCGCTCAGGATGCCGTAGACCGCGAAGAGCGCGCAGCCGATATCCGCCACCGGCACGCCGGCCTTGACCGGCGGTCCGCCGGGATGGCCGGTCACGCTCATCACGCCCGACATCGCCTGGGCCATCAGGTCGTAGCCCGGACGCTTGGCCCAGGGGCCGGTCTGGCCGAAGCCCGAGATGCTGGCATAGATCAGACCCCGGTTGCGCGCCCGCATCGCCTCGTAGCCGAGGCCGAGCCGGGCCATGACGCCGGGGCGGTAATTCTCCACCACGATGTCGGCGCTCTCCGCCATGTCGAGGAGCAGGTCGCGCCCCGCCGGGCTCTTCAGGTTCAGGGCGAGGCTGCGCTTGTTCCGGTTCATGTTGAGGAAGCCCATGCTGTCGGGCCCCTTCATCTTGAACCCCATGGCGCCCCGGGTCTGGTCCCCCGTGCCCGGCGGCTCGATCTTGATCACGTCGGCCCCGAGATCGGCGAGCAGCATGCTGCAGACCGGCCCCGCCATCACCTGCGTCACGTCGAGGACGCGCAGGCCCGCGAGGGGGAGGGGGCGGGGTGTGTCGTGCACGGGTTCGTCCATCGTGCTCGGTTCCCTGTGTGGCTCGCGTCGCTCTCCCGCCCCGTGCGAGGCGGCGTTGGATGTGAGGGTCCGTTCGCTTCCCCCTCCGCGGGCACCCTCTCCCACGGCGGGGAAAGGGTGAGATCCGGGGCGCTACTCCGCCGGCACCGCCCGCCCGACGGGTGCGGCCGGCTCCTCCTCGAAGGGGCGCTCCGGGTGCATGGTGAAGGCGAGGCCGGCGCCCAGCAGGCAGAGGCCGATGGACCCGACGAAGGGCAGGGTCCAGCTTCCCGTCATGTCGACGATCATCCCGAACACGATCGGCGAGATGATGGCCGCCACCGCCGAGCCGGTGTTCATCAGGCCGGCGGCCGTGCCCGAATAGGTCGGCGCGATGTCCATCGGCACCGACCAGATCGGGCCGATGACGAGTTCGGCGAAGAAGAAGCCCGAGCTGAGCAGCAGCGCCACCAGGGTCAGGTCCTTGGTGAAGAACACGCCCGTCAGGCTCGCCGCCGCCCCGAGGAAGCCGACGACGATGACGCTCAGCCGGGCGAGCTTGAGGTTGCCGGTGCGCTTGAGGATGCGGTCGCTGAAGACGCCGCCCAGGGTGTCGCCGACGACGCCGGCGAAGAACACGCCGGAGGCGAACAGGGCCGAGCTCTTCAAGTCGAGGCCGTAATTGAGCTTGAAGAAGCTAGGCAGCCAGCCGAGGAACAGCCACAGGGTCCAGCCGTAGCAGAAATAGGTCAGCGTCACCGGCAGGATGCGCATCGTCAGCCGCCCCCAGGGGATGGTCTGCTTGGCGCCGACCTTGCGCGGCTCCGGCAGGACCGCGAGCTCCTCCGGGGTGATGCGGGGGTGATCCTTCGGATCGTCGCGGAAGTAGAGATACCAGACCACGACCCAGGCGAAGCTCGCCGCGCCGAGGACGACGAAGCCGAGGCGCCAGCCGACATGATAGATCAGGAAGGCCACGATGGGCGGCGCCACGGCGTTGCCCAGCCGCGCGAAGGCGTGGGTGATGCCTTGCGCGAAGCCGCGCTTGCCCGGCGCCGTCCAGTTCTGCATGGCGCGGGTGGCGGTGGGGAAGGTCGCGCCCTCGCCGAAGCCGAGGAGCACGCGGGCGAGGAACAGGCTGACGAGGCCGCCGACGAACCCCGTGAGGATCGTCGCCGAGGCCCAGATCAGGCCGCAGACGAGGAGCGTGCGGCGCGCCCCGAACTTGTCGCCGACCGAGCCGCCGATGACCTGGAAGATGGCGTAAGGGTAGGCGAAGGCGGACAGGATGAGGCCGAACTGGGTGTTCGACATCCCGAGATCCTTCATGATCTCGCCGCCCGCCGTGGCGATGTTCACCCGGTCGAGATAGGTGACGAAATACATCAGGCAGAGCAGGAACAGCACCATGTTCGACGCAGAGACGCGTTTCTTGGTGGTGGCCGACGCGGGGACGCGTCCATTGGCAGGCGTCATCGGGGGTTCCTCCGGTTGAACGCGTCCCCCCGCCCGATCTGATCGCCGGGCTGTTGTCAGGGCGGTGCGTGGATGTTCGGTGTCGTCCGGGCCGTTCCCCTCCCCGCGAGGGGGAGGGACGGTCTCCTTAATCGTCCAGCCCGGTGCGCAGGGCGTCCATGGCGGCCAGCACGCCGCCGCGCTCGTGCGGGACGCCGCCGGCCTTGAGGCCCATCTCGACGCCGGACAGAGCAGCCATCAGCGTGAGATCGTTGGTCTCGCCGAGATGGCCGATGCGGAACACCTTGCCGGCGACCTTGGCGAGGCCGGTGCCGAGGGAGAGGTCGTACTTCTCGAGGATCAGGTTGCGCAGGGCGTCCGCGTCGTGGCCCTCCGGCATCACCACGGCGGTGAGCACGGGGGAATAATCCGCGGGCTCCTGGCACAGGACCTCCAGGCCCCAGGCCTCGACGGCGGCCCGGGTGGCGGCGGCGAGGTGCTGGTGGCGGGCGAAGACCTGGGGCAGGCCTTCCTCCAGCAGCATGGCGATGGCCTCGCGCAGGCCGTAGAGCAGGTTGGTGGCGGGCGTGTAGGGGAAGTATCCGGCCGCGTTCGGCTTGAGCATCTCCTGCCAGTCCCAGTAGGAGCGCGGCAGCGTCGCGGTCTTCGTCGCGGCGAGCGCCTTGTCCGAGAGCGCCACGAGGCCGAGCCCCGGCGGCAGCATCAGGCCCTTCTGCGAGCAGCTCACCGAGACGTCGACGCCCCACGCGTCGTGGGCGTACTCGGCCGAGCCGAGGCCCGAGATGGTGTCGACCAGGAACAGGGCGGGATGGTTCGCCCGGTCGATGGCCCGGCGGATCTCGGCGATCCGGCTCGTGGCGCCGGTGGAGGTCTCGTTGTGGACCACCATCACGGCCTTGATGGACTTGGCGCGGTCCTCGGCCAGGATCGCCTCGACGCGTGCCGGGTCGACGCCGCGGCGCCAGTCGCCCGGGACGAACTCGACCTCGATGCCCCAGCGCGCCGCCATCCCCCGCCACAGGGTGGCGAAGTGGCCGGTCTCGAACATCAGCACCCGGTCGCCGGCCGAGAGCGTGTTGACGATGGCGGCCTCCCAGGCCCCCGTGCCGGAGCCCGGATAGAGGATCACCGGCGACCGGGTCTGGAACACCGCCTGCGACCCCTCCAGCACGGCCCGGCCGAGCTTGGCGAAGTCCGGCCCGCGATGGTCGATCACCGGCATGTCCATGGCGCGCAGGACGCGCTCGGGCACCGGGCTCGGCCCCGGAATGTGCAGGAAGTGGCGTCCGGTCCGTGTCGTCATCGGGGCCTCGCAGGCTGTTTTGGAGACGGCGCGCGTCGCCCGTATGGCGATCGGGATCGTCGGCGATCCGGCGCTCGTTCGGTTTGATGGAGCGGAAAATTGCATTCATTTTTGGAAGACACAAGCACTATTTTGCGAACCGTTCTGCTCGACCTCGGCATGCGAGGCTGCTAGAAATGGAACGATGATGCTTGATTCCACCCTGGATTCCGCGACCGACGCGGGCGCTGCCACGCAGCCTGTACCCCCGGCCGGCGTCGCATGGGGCGCATCGCTGCACGGCGCCCTGCTCGCGCATCTGCGCGACTACATCGTCGAGGGAAATCTGGCCCCCGGGGCGCGGGTGCCGGAGCGGGCCCTGTGCGAGCGCTTCGGCGTCTCGCGCACGCCCCTGCGCGAAGCCCTCAAGGTCCTGGCCTCGGAGGGGCTGATCGAACTCCTGCCGAACCGGGGCGCGCGGGTGCGCCAGCTCGGCGCCGACGAGATGGTCGCGCTCTTCGACGTCATGGGCGGTCTCGAGGCCCTGGCCGGCCGGCTCGCCTGCGAGAAGATCACCGAGTCCGGCTACGCGGTGATCGAGCGCCTGCACCACGACATGTACGCCGCCTACCTGCGCCGCGACCTGCACGGCTACTTCACCTGCAACCAGGCGATCCACGACCGGATCGTCGAGGCCGCCGACAACGAACCCCTGGCGACGACCTACGCCAACTTCGCCGGGCGCCTGCGGCGGGTGCGCTACGCGGCCAACCTGGACAAGAACCGGGACCGCTGGGGCGAGGCCATGCGCGAGCACGAGGAGATCCTCGACGCCCTGCGCCGCCGCGCCGGCCCGGAACTCAGCGACATCCTGTTCCGGCACCTGCGCAACAAGCGCAAGGCGGCGGCCGTTCAGGAGACGGTCGTGCAAGGGACGACCGTGCAAGGGACGACCGTGCAAGAGGCGGCCGTGCAGGAGACGGGCGCGAAAGAGACGGCCGCGCCGGCTCCGGCCGTTGGCTGACCGCGCGCCATGGCAGCCTCCCGGTCGGTCGCAGGGCTTCGTCGGACCTCAATCCCCGCGCGGGGTGGACAGGCGCTCGGCCTCGGCGCGGATCGCCGCCGCGGCCCGCAGGATGCCGGCCTCGTCCACCTCCAGATGGGTGGTGGCGCGGATCTGATACGCGCCGATCGCCCGGACCCGGACCTCGTGCGCCAGGCAGGCCTTCGCGAAATCCGAGGCCGTCACGCCCAGCGGCTCCACCGAGAAGCACAGGATGTTGGACTGGGCCGCCCCAGCCTCGATGGCGAGCCCCGGCGCCCCCGCGATCCGGTCGCGCAGCAGCGCGGCGTTGGCGTTGTCGCGGCCGAGCTGGTCGAGATGGTGGTCGAGGGCGTAGAGCCCGGCCGCCGCCAGGATGCCGGACTGGCGCATGGCGCCCCCGAGCCGGTACTTCCAGCGCCAGGCTTGCACGACGAAGTCGCGCGTTCCGCACAACACCGCCCCGACCGGGCAGCCGAGGCCCTTGCTCAGGTCGATCCAGGCGCTGTCGAACCCCTGCGCGTAGTCCCGGGCCGGGATGCCGGTGGCGGCCACCGCGTTGAGGAGGCGGGCGCCGTCGATATGCGCCTTCAGCCCGCGCCCCTGGGCGATGTCGCGGATGCGCCGCATGTCCTCCAGCGCCCAGACCGATCCGCCGGAAAAACTCGTGGTCTGCTCGATGGAGACCAGGGCCGAGCGCGGCGCCGTGCGCGCCGGCGCCCGGATGGCGGCCTCGAACGCCTCCGGGGTGTAGACCCCCGCCGGGGTCTTCAGGGCCGCCACCGACACCCCCGCGACGGCCGCCGAGCCGGCGGCCTCCGTGTTGTAGATGTGGGACTGGTCGTCCACGACGATCTCGTCGCCGGGCCGCGTCTGGACCAGGATCGAGACGAGGTTGCACATCGTGCCGGACGGCATGAACACGCCGGCCTCCAGGCCCAGCAGGTCCGCCACCCGCGCGCACAGGGCCAGGGTCGTCGGATCGGAATCCGACTGCTCGTCGCCCACCTCGGCCTCCGCCATGGCGGCGCGCATTCCCGCCGTCGGCCGCGTCTGGGTGTCGCTGAACAGGTCGATCATCGTGCGAGTCCGTTTGAATACAAAACTTGGCCCATATCTTAGCCCGAATGGCTGCGACCGCCATCCCGCTCCCGCCCGCCGGACCCGAGCTTTCGGGCGTGGAGCCGTTTTCCGCCACGCGAGGACGATGAAGCATGACCGCCACGGCTGAGCCCGCGACCACGCCCCGCGCGGCGACCCGTCAGAACGCCGGGCTCGCACGGCGGCTCGCCGAGGCCCTTCAGGGCGAGGCCCGCTTCGACGCCTTCACCCGGGGCCGCTACGCCACGGATGCCTCGATCTACCAGATCGTGCCGGCCGGCGTGGTCTTCCCCCGGAGCGCGGCCGACATCGCCGCCACCCTGAAGATCGCCGCCGAGCACGACGTCCCGGTGATCATGCGCGGCGGCGGCACCTCGCAGAACGGCCAGCCCATCGGGCACGGCCTCGTGGTCGATTGCTCGCGCCACTTCAACGGCATCACCGCCTACGATTCGGAGCGCGGCACCGTCACGGTGCAGCCCGGCATGGTGCTGGAGCGCCTCAACACGCGGGTGAAGGCCGATGGCTGGTTCTTCCCCGTGGAGCCCTCCACCGCCACCCGCTGCACCATCGGGGGCATGGCGGGCAACAATTCCTGCGGCGCGCGCTCGCTCCGTTTCGGCAAGATGAGCGACAACGTCCTCGCGATGGAGGCCCTGTTCCACGATGGCGCGGCCTTCGGCTTCGGGTTGACCGGCAACGACGCCTCGGGCGTGACCGGGTCCGGCCGGGCCGAATCGCTCGCCGCCGCCATGCTCGCCCTCGCCGAATCGGAGCGCGCCGAGATCCTGGCGCGGTTTCCGCAGGTCCAGCGCCGGGTCGGCGGCTACAACCTCGACGCCCTGATCGAGCCGCGCCCGAACCTCGCCCATCTCCTCGTCGGCTCGGAGGGGACGCTGGCGGCCACCACCGGCGTGACCCTGAAGCTGTCGCGCCTGCCGGCCCACCGGGTCATGGGCGTGTGCCACTTTCCCTCCTTCCGCTCCGCCATGGAGACCACGAAGGCGCTGGTCGATCTCGGGCCCGTGGCCGTCGAGCTCGTCGACAACAACGTCCTGGTGCTGGGCGCCGACATCCCGCTGTTCCGCACCACGCTCGCCGACATCACGCGGGGCAGGCCGAACTGCCTGCTGCTGGTGGAGTTCGCGGGCGACGACCGCGACGCGCTGCTGCGCGACCTGAAGCGCCTCGACGCCTGCATGAGCGATCACGGCTTCGCCCAGGCCGTCGTGGAGGTGCCCGAGCCGGTCCGGCAGAAGTCGGTCTGGGAGGTGCGCGAGGCCTGCCTCAACATCATGATGTCGATGAAGGGCGACGCCAAGCCCGTCTCCTTCATCGAGGATTGCGCGGTGCCGCTGGAGCATCTGGCCGACTACACCGACGCGGTGACCGAGGTCTTCACCCGGCACGGCACGCGCGGCACCTGGTACGCCCATGCCTCGGTCGGCTGCCTGCACGTCCGGCCCATCCTCGACATGAAGCAGGGCGGCGACGTCGCCAAGATGCGGGCCATCGCCGAGGAGGCGAGCGCCGAGGTCCGCCGCTTCAAGGGCTCCTATTCCGGCGAGCACGGCGACGGCATCTCGCGCTCGGAATACATCGCGCCGATGTTCGGCGCGCGCCTGACCCGCGCCTTCGAGGCGGTGAAGGACGGCTTCGATCCGGACAACCGGCTGAACCCCGGCAAGATCGTCCGCCCCCTGCGGATGGACGACCGTTCGCTGATGCGCTTCCAGCCCGGCTACGCCGTGACGAAGCCCGACGCGCCGGCCCTCGACTGGTCGGATTGGGGCGGCTTCGGCCCCGCGGTGGAGATGTGCAACAGCAACGGCACCTGCCGGAAGCTCGCCGGCGGCGCGATGTGCCCGTCCTATCGCGTCACCGGGGAGGAGCAGCACCTCACCCGGGGCCGGGCGAATTCCCTGCGGCTGGCGATCTCGGGGCAGCTCGGGCCGGATGCCTTCACCAGCCCCGAGATGAAGCGCACCCTGGATCTCTGCGTCTCCTGCAAGGCCTGCCGCCGCGAATGCCCGACCGGCGTCGACATGGCCAAGATGAAGATCGAGTTCCTGCACCATTACCACGCCCGGCACGGCCTGCCCCTGAAGGAGCGGCTGGTGGCGGCCCTGCCGCTCTACGCGAGCACGGCCGCGCGGCTCGCCCCCCTCCTGAACCTGCGCGATCGCCTGCCCGCCCTCGCCCGGTTGTCGGAGCGCCTGGTCGGCCTCTCCGCGCGCCGGACCCTGCCGCAATGGCGCAGGCCCTGGAGCGAGGGGGGCGAGCCGGCGCATCCGGCGGATGTCACCGGCGATTTTCGCGACGTCGTCCTGTTCGGCGACACCTTCAACCGGGCCTTCGAGCGCGAGAATCTGGAGGCCGCCGAGCGGGTCCTGATCGCCGCCGGATACCGCCTGCACCGCGTCTTCCCGAGCCGGGGGCGGCGTCCGCTCTGCTGCGGACGCACCTATCTGGCCTCGGGCCAGACCGATCGGGCCCGCGCGGAGGCGCGGCGCACGCTGACGGCGCTGCTGCCCTACGTGCGGGCCGGCGCCCGGGTCGTCGGACTCGAGCCCTCCTGCCTGCTCACCTTCCGGGACGAGTTCGCCTCGCTGCTGCCCGGCCCCGAGGCGGCCGAACTCGGCAATGCGAGCGTCCTCTTCGAGGAGTTGCTGGCCGTGGACCTCAAGGCCGGGCGCATCGCCCTGCCGCTCGCGGACCAGCGCGGGCGGGTGGCCCATCTCCACGGCCATTGTCACCAGAAGGCCTTCGCGGCCATGGGGGCGGTCGAGACGGTGCTGCGCGCGGTGCCCGGGCTCGACGTGCGGATGATCGAGTCGAGCTGCTGCGGCATGGCGGGCGCGTTCGGCTACGGCGCCGACACCATCGACGTCTCCCTGGCGATGGCCGAGCTGTCGCTGTTCCCGGCCCTGCGCAAGGCGGGCCCCGACGACCTCGTGGTCGCCGACGGCACCAGCTGCCGCCACCAGATCCACGACGGCCTCGGGCTCGAGGCCCGCCACGTCGCGCGGGTGCTCGACGCGGCTCTGCTGGATCCCTCCGGGGCGCCCTCGCCGGCCGGGATGCCCTGATCCGCTCTTCGATGGATCACCCCGGTCGTGACAGGCGCGATCCGCCGAAAGGCGAGGCGATCGGATGGGGCGCCACCCGGTCATTCCGGGTCGCTGGAGGCGAGCCCTGCGGCTGTCCTATGCCGGTTCCGGTTGCTCCCTTCGGAACGATCAGACGCGACGGGCTCCCTCTCCTGGAAGGAGAGGGGACCCGCGAGTCACCACATCACCGAACGGATCAGGCCGAAACAGTAAGATGCCAGACCTCGATGAGCATCCTCATCGAGGTCTGGTGTCACGCCGCCTCCTCGCGCCCGATGCGGCTGTGGCGCCGGCTCCAGCCGAAATAGATGACGAGACCGATGGCGAGCCAGACGACGAGGCGCAGCCAGGTCTCCCCGTCCAGCGACACCATCATGGCAAAGCAGCTCAGGATGCCGAGGATCGGCACCAGGGGCACCAGAGGGGTCCGGTAGTCGCGCCGCGCATCGGGCTGGGTCCGGCGCAGGATGATCACGCCGACGCAGACCAGGATGAAGGCGAGCAGGGTGCCGATGCTGGTCATGTGGCCGAGCTGGCTGATCGGCAGGAAGCCGCCGAGCGCGCTGGTGAACACCATGAAGAACAGGTTCGAGCGGTAGGGCGTCTTCCAGGTCGGGTGGATCTTCGAGAAGAAGCCCGGCAGCAGCCGGTCCTGGCTCATGGAATAGAACACGCGGCTCTGGCCGAGCAGCAGCACCAGGATCACCGTGGAGAAGCCCGCGATGACGCCCAGCGTCACGAGGCTGCGCAGCCAGGGAAACGGCGTCTGCGCGATGGCGGTGTTCACCGGGGCGGCGTCGCCCCGCATCTGGTCGTAATGGACGAGGCCGGTGAGCACGCCCGCGAAGGCGATGTAGATCACCGTGCAGATGGCGAGCGAGCCCAGGATGCCGATCATCATGTTGCGCTGGGGGTTCTTGGCCTCCTGCGCCGCCGTCGAGACCGCGTCGAAGCCCACATAGGCGAAGAACACCACGCCGGCCCCGCGCATGATCCCGCTCCAGCCGTACTCGCCGAAGGTGCCGGTGTTCTCGGGGATGAACGGCACGTAGTTCTGCGCCTTGATGTAGAACAGGCCGACGCCGACCACGACCGCCACCACGGCGAGCTTCACCAGCACCACGACGGCGTTGACCCGGGCGGATTCGCGGATGCCGATCATCAGGAGCGCCGAGGCCGCCACGATGATGAGGATCGCCGGCAGGTTGACGAGGCCGTGCGCCATTGCCCCGTCGGCGAGCTTGTAGGTCTCGAAGGGCGAGTGGACGAGGCTGGGCGGCAGGTTGATGCCCAGCGTGTCGCGCAGGAAGCGCGTGACGTAGCTCGACCAGCTCACCGAGACCGTGGCGGCGCCGACCGCGTATTCGAGCACGAGGTCCCAGCCGATGATCCAGGCCACGAACTCGCCCATGGTGGCGTAGGCGTAGGTATAGGCCGAGCCCGCCACCGGGATCATGCCGGCGAGCTCGCTGTAGCACATGCCCGCGAAGGCGCAGGCGATGGAGGCGATGGCGAAGGAGATCACCACCGCCGGGCCCGCGTGCTCGGCCGCCGCGATGCCGGTGAGCGAGAACAGGCCGGCGCCGATCACCGCGCCGATGCCGAGCGCGATCAGGCTCCAGGGGCCCAGGGTGCGGGCGAGCTTGTGTTCACCGCCCTCCGCGTCGCTGTTCAGCCGTTCCAGCGATTTCGTCCGCGTGAGGTCGCCCGCGAGGCCTGCCGCCATGGGTTCGTCCTATTCCTGATCAATCTTGGTCGGAAGCGGGTAATGTCTCAATTTGAAATTAGGGGCGATCGTTCCACGCAGACATGAATGTGCAGGATGCTTCGGCAAAGGCGTGAGTTGCAGGACACATTGCAGCTACAATCCGCTGGAGATCACGGTGCCGTTGCTCCAAAGGTAGACAGAAGATGGGTTCATGATGAGCGATGCGGTTTCTCAAAGATAGAAGCTCATCAGAAATTGTCCAAGCCGATCGTATTTGCAATGCGGCGTCATGTGGGAAAATGCGCGCTAAGTTGTAGCGCCAGACGTGAGGCACCTCATAGCTCCTAGAAAGTTGAGAAACCCAAAATCCTGCCGAGAGGTCAGCAACAATCGAAGGTAGAGGAGCGGGTGAAATTCCTCGCGACCTCTCTTGGCGACCCACCGCATCCTGCAGCCGGGATAGATCCATGCGGGTCAATTGTCTCCGTGCCTTTCGCTCGTCATATGCCCAGGCGGGACTATACTTCCAGCAGAGAAACTCATTCATGCGGTTGCGGAAGCATACTTCCCAAGCCTGCAGATAGATATACATCGCTTGAGAAAGCTTTGAGTTCCAATGATATAGGCATATTGCCCTAACATCATCGCCTCTAGAGGCCGATAAATACCTCGCAAATCTCGGAGAACTTAGAGAAATTTTTAAGGAGCGGGTAAGTATTTGGTTTTCACCAAAAATCTCTTGCATCATACGCTGGACCGCTCTATGTAGGCATGGTGAGCCTCAGGACCCGGTCACTGCGCTTTGACGCACACCCCCAAAGGACGGGACTAAGGTGAGGGCGAGCTTGAAAAAGCTCGCCCTTCGCTTTTAAAGATTTATATAATTAGATTGCATCTATTTTTCAGGAAGTATCTCAAGTCGAAGTTTCACTCTATCAGCGGGAACACCGTTTAGTGCCGCTATTTTTATTTCGGCAAGCCTAATTATCTCGGCCGGAGCTTGAGCTAGGCTTTCCTTGTCGGACTTATCTCCGCTTATTATGTATTCCTGGCTTACTTGCAGAGCTTTTGCTATTTCCTGCAGAACGTCTTTGCGCGGTTTTGAGCCATTTTCTTCCCAATTCCAAACGGCCGTCGTTGTTACATTAACGGCACGCGCTAAATCCGCTTTGGAAAGCCCAAGGGATTCCCTTTTGCACTTTATACGCTCTGCCATAGTTCGAGTGGCCATTAAGCGCCTCGTACGATCTGTCATTGATATATGCAGCGATCTGAAAAATTCGTCAAGCGAAATGAAGCAAAAAATTCATGTTACGTGATGCGCTTCTTACATTAGTTCCGCTTGCCAGAGACAGGCGCGGCGGTCTCCACAAGTGCCGCCACGTCTTCCATGCTCCAAGCCGATTGGGCACGCCAGCAGCTATGGCCGGACTCGTGGCGTCCAGGGTCGGCCCGCGATCTCGGTGCTCAATCTTTGCGCATGCCGCAGACGCTGGCAAACGGCGAATCATGGCATGGCCGGGTTCCGGGCCGCCTCCGCTTTACCGGTGCAGGCTCGCCTCGGCGGCGGCTTCGGATTCGGCGATCAGGGACGCGAGGATCGCCCGCGCCCGCGCGGTGATCGCGGGGCCGGCCGCCTCCGGCGTTCCCGCCGCGAAGGGCGGCGCGGGGGCGTATTCGGCGACCAGCTGACTCGTGCGGGCCGAATCGGGTCCACGCAGGCGCGCCGCGAGGGCCAGGGCGAAGTCGAGCCCCGCCGAGATCCCCGCCGCCGTGACGCGGTTGCGGTCGAACACCACGCGTTCGTTCACCGGGATCGCGCCGAGGCGCGGCAGCACGCGGTCCCGCACGCACCAGTGCGAGGTGGCGCGGTAGCCCTCGAGCAGCCCGGCCGCGCCGAGGATCAGGGAGCCGGTGCAGACGCTGGTGACCCAGGCCGCCCGCGCGCCCCGGTCGCGCAGGAAGGCGAGGGTCTCGGCGTCGCGCATCTGCGCCGGGGTGCCGTCGCCGCCCGGCACGAACAGCACGTCGAGGTCGCGCGGGCAGGTTGTGAAATCGTCGCCGGCCATCAGGACGAGGCCGGTGTCGGAGGGCACGGGCCCGGCCGCCCGCGCCACGAGGCGCAAGCCGCCCTCCGCGATCCCCGCCAGCAGCGCCTGCGGGCCGACGAGGTCGAGGGCGGTCATGCCGGGATAGAGCAGCATCGCGATCCGCAGGGGGCCGGTCTCCGTCTCCGCCGCCCGCCCCGCCGCCCGCGTCCGCGCGGTGGCGACGGCCAGCGACGTCCCGGCCGCGAGGGCGGCGGCGGCGAAGGCGCGCCGGCTCGGGCGGGGCGCGCGGCTCACGCCCCCGGCGCGGCCGTGAGGGACTGGATCGCCCGGATGATGGCGGTGGCGCGATAGGGCTTGGTGAAGAACAGGCTGCCGTCGATGAGCCGGGGCGGCGTCTGGGAGAAGCCCGTCGCGTAGATGACCGGCAGGTCGGGCCGCAGGGTCCGGGCGGCCTCCGCGAGCTGCCATCCGTCCATCTGGCCGGGCAGGCGGATGTCCGTGAACAGAAGGTCGACCGACGAGCCAGCCCTAAGGATGTTCATGGCGCCCTCGGCGGTCTCGGCCTGGAACACGCCGAATCCCGCATCCTCGAGGTCCGCGGTGATGACCTCGAGCAGGAGGGCCTCGTCCTCGACCAGCAGGATCTGGAGTTTGGGGGGGCCGCTCATCGTCGACAGGGTTCCGTCACGTCAAGATTCCGTCACGCGAAGCCGAGGCACGGTGGGGGAGAGGTCCGTACAGCCTCCGCCCCCGGCTGCGCCGACGATAGCCCGGTTCGGTCCCGTGGCAAGTAGAGCCAGACGGTGGTGCCGCTGCCCGGGTGGCTGACGATCTCCGCATGACCGTCGGATTGCTTGGCGAAGCCGAAGACCTGGGACAGGCCGAGGCCGGTGCCCTCGCCCACGGCCTTGGTGGTGAAGAACGGCTCGAAGGCCCGCGCGATCACCTCCGCGCTCATGCCGCTGCCTTGGTCCTCCACCGCGATCCCGACGTGATCGACGGGGTGCAGTCCGGCGATGTCGGCGGCCTCGGCGGCCGGCACGTTGCGGGTGCGGATCACGGCGCGCCCGCCGCCCGGCATCGCGTCGCGGGCATTCACCGAGAGGTTGAGGAGGGCGTTCTCCAGCTGGTTGGGATCGACGCGGACGGGCCACAGATCGGGCGCGAGGGCCATCTCGGGCATCTCGACGGTCCCGAGCGCGCCGCGCAGGAGCTCCGACAGGTCCCCGATGAGCCGGTTCGGCTCCACCGGGACGGGCTGGAGGGGCTGGCGCCGCGCGAAGGCCAGCATCTTCTGCACCAGCGCGGCGGCGCGCTCGGCCCCGCTCATGGCGCTGCGCAGGGAGCGGCGGGCGCCGCTCTCGGCGGGCAGGAAGCGCTCGATGCGATCGAGGTTGCTGATGACGACGCCGAGCAGGTTGTTGAAATCGTGCGCGACGCCTCCGGTGAGGGCGCCGATCGCGTCCATCTTCTGGCTCTGGCGCAGCATGTCCTCGGCGCGGTCGCGCTCGGCATAGGCCTCGCGCAGGGCCTCGAGGGCCGCGTCGCGCTCGCACACGCGCGCCTCGAGGTCGGCATTGGCCCTGCGCAGCTGTTCGGGCGAGGGAAGGGCGAGCGCCTGGGGCAGCAGCATCCAGAGCAGGACCGCGGTGACGATCGAGCCGGAGGCCGTCACCGCCTTGACCGCGGCCTCGGCCGCGTAGTCCGGCACCCACAGCGTCCAGATCGCGAACAGGTGGGTGATGCCGCAGGCCATGATGAAGACCGCGAAGGCCCAGAACATCCATCGGAACGCGATATCGCGACGCCGCGTCACGAAGAGGCCGAGGGCCACGGGAATCGTGAAATAGGCGAGCGCGATGGTGGCGTCCGATACCACGTGGGTCCAGATCAACTCCGGCCGCCACAGGAGGCAGATCCCGTGCGGCGCGAGGCTGCTTCGATCGAGGAAGCCGGTCAGGGTCTCGAGCATATCGGGTCTCGACGGATCATGGGCTCGGCCGCGCGCCGAGGGCGGCCGCGGCGGAGGGGAATGCCGCACATCCTATAGCCGGAAATCTTGTCGCCAGAAGTTGATTCGGCTTCGCAAAGTCGAGAGGTCTCGCCTAAAATGAACTTATTCAGTTCAAATCGGACGCGCGATACACTTTTATCAAGGCGGTCTCGATCGTGGTCTTCGGCCGACTTGGTTAAGGTATGTCATACTGGGTCTCGATGAGCCCGACCCATAGGTCGGGCTCATCGAGGTTCGGCGGACGCCCGCCGCCGCGCGGTCGCGCGGGCAGACCTCGCCGAGTCGGTCTCACCGAGGTCTGGCATCAGGCGCGAACGCCCCGGATCGCGTGCCGAGAACACGACGCGGCGGCGCGGCGCGGCCTTCGCCGGCGTCTTCCCGTTCCGGGCAGGCATCGTTCCGGCCGGTCCGAGGCTCAGCGCCGGCGGGGCTATTCCACCACGATCTTGTAGCTCTGGCCGGTCCGCACGCTCGCGCCGCGCTCGAGGCCGTTGAGCACCAGGAAGCGCTCCAGGGCCTTGTCGGGCACCGCCATGCGCTGGGCCAGGGCCTCGGCCGTCTCGCCGGGGCCGGCGGTGACGACGGCGAGCCGCAGGGGGCGCAAGGCGCGGGTCTCGGCGGGGTCGAGCGTCGACAGGCTCTCGGTCCAGCGCCGGAAGGCGCCGTCCGGATCGGTGCTGCCCTTGGCGGCCATGATCATCCGGAAGGTGGTGTCGCCCACCCGGATCGCGGCGAGGCGGAAGGTCCAGTCCTTGCCGCGCGACAGGGCGGTCACGCCCGGATTGCCCGCCACCACACGCGCCTCCAGGGAGCCGGGCTCGATGACGTCGTTCCAGGTTCCCTTGAGCACCGCGTCGAGGCCCTGGCCGGCATGGCTCTCGACCTGGTCGAACAGCAGGCGCCGGCTGCCCTCGCCCGTGGTGCCGAGCACCGCGTTCCGGGTGTTCTCGATCGAGAAGCCCTCGGGCACCTCGAAGGCGATGCCGAGGCCGGGATGCAGGAAGCGGCGTCCGCGCACGAGGCCGTCGCCGGGATTGTCGCCGTAGGCGATGCCGTCGATGGCCGCGAGGTAGCGCGCGCGCTCGTCGACGCCGAGGCCCGGCGCGCCGATGAGGCGGGCGGCGCGGGTCACCAGGGTGACGCGCTCCGCGGTGCCCGGATGGGTCGCCAGCATGTCCGGTTCGCCCGCCAGGCCGGTGCCGGTCTTCAGCGCCGTGGTCCGGTTCAGGGCGGTGAGGAAGCGCCCGGCGCCGAACGGGTCGTAGCCCGCGCGGGCGAGCGTGCGCACGCCGACGCCGTCCGCCTCAAGCTCCTGGTCGCGCGAGAAGCGCGCCAGGGCGAATTTCGACTGGTTCTGGAGCTGGGCGCCCGTGACGGGGTCGTTGAGCACGTCGGCCACGACCTTGCTGACGAGCTGCGAGCGCAGGGCCAACTCGGTGCGCGCGGTGGCGTGGCGCAGGGTGACGTGGGCGATCTCGTGGGCGAGCACCGCCGCGATCTCGGAGGTGTCGCTCGCCAGGGCGAGCAGCCCACGCGTGACGTAGAGCCGGCCGCTCGGCAGCGCGAAGGCGTTGACGACGGGCGAATCCAGCAGGGTGACCGCGTAGGTCTCCTCGGGGCGCTCGGTGGCCCGCACGAGGCGGTCGGTCACCTCCGTGAGGAGCCTGAGGCTCGTGGGCGCCCGGTACTCGCCGCCGAAGGAGGAGACCAGCTTGGCGTGGTCGGCATCCGAGCTGTTGCGCTCGCGGCCCGTGGTGCGCGGCGCCTCGCGCGGTACCGCGATGGCGGCCGGCTGCACCGTGGCGCCGGTCTGGTCGCCGATGCAGCCCGAGAGCAGCAGGGGGACGAGCAGGGCCGTGGCGGACCAGATGCGGGTGCGAGTGTGGGTCCAGGCGCACGTGCGCCGGGGGCCGCCGGGTGTCGGTCCGGCGCGGAGGGTCGGGCGGAGATTCGGGATCGAGGCCATGCCGTTCAGCGCCGCTGCGCCCGCTCCCCATCCAGGACTTCGGCCGCCGGACCTTCGGCGGGCAGGATTTCGATCATGTCGGCACTCGCGACGTCGAGGGTCGGGCCGCGCCACGCCTCGAGCCGTCCCCGCACGCGGACCTGCCGGCCCCGCAGGTTCGCGGCACTCAAACCACGTTCCTGCAACTGGCGCCAAGTGCGTTTCGACACGGTCACGGTGAGCCCGTTCTCACCCTTTCGCGCGAAGTCGAGATAGGTCCGCCGCGCCCGCTCGCCGACCCACAGCACCGCGCCTTCCGCGACCACGAACCGGCCCATCCGGGCCCGCAGCGCGGCGCCGTCGCGGACCCCCGGCCCCGTCGCGTTCCAGATGCCCCGTCCCGCCCGGCGGGCACCCGCCTCGACGGCGAGGAGGGCCGGCCGGCACAGGGAGTCACGCTCCCCCGCATCGACCTGCGCGAGCCCGGCCTCCACCAGGCCGGCCGCGAGATCCGCGACCTCCGCGTCCTCGCTCCGCCCCCCGGGCAGAACACCGGCATCCGCACTGGCGTCGACATGCGCCCGGCCCCAACGGTCGGTCTCGCCCCGCGCCACGAGGGTGAGGCGGCGGCCGCGATGCCGGAGGAGGCGGGCTTCCGCCGCTTCCGCCTCGGGGCCGGGCTCGGGCCAGTGGATGCCGTCGAGCACGGCGCGGGCGCCGGAGGCGAGGTGCAGTTCGCCGCGCGGCCCGAGGCCGGCGAGGACGTCCGTGCGCGCGGGCGCCTCCCGGCACTCGGGAGCGGCGGCCGGGGCCGGACCCGCTGACCCCGGCGCCGCCAGGGCGCCGAGGAGCAGCGCTCCCGGTCCGATCGGCGATCGTCGCTGCGCGCCCCCCACGAAGTCGGCTCCCGAAGGTTGTGTGCGAATCCGTTCGTATTGTGCCGCCCGGATACCGGCCCAGGCAAGGAAGGCGGAGCCTCCGGGACGACGGTTCGCCCCGCATTGCGGCAGGATCGCCACAGGTCGGCGGGCCATTCGCGGCGCGATCGCGCGGCACGCGCCGGTTGGCGGGCCGGCGCGATGATGCTAGGACGCCCTCGGTGAGTCTCCGTAGCTCAGCTGGACAGAGCACAGGTTTCCTAAAGTCAAAATTGGGCGTCGCGAGGGGAAACCGCGCGGCGGATCCGCTCAAATTCGGGGAACGCTCACCGCCCACGGGTCCGTGGACGCAGCCGATCCCGAGCCAAGCCCGGATGTCTCGCCTCGCGGGGCGCCGGGACGGTGTAGAGACTAGACGGGCGGCACCTAAGGGCCCCGGCGACGGGGCCTACGGTGAAGGGATAGTCCAGACCACGAACGCAGCCCGCGCGGGCTGCGGCGGCGGAAGCCGAAGTGGGATGAAACCTGGGGTCGCAGGTTCGAGACCTGCCGGGGACGCCACCCGCTTTTTTTCGCAGCGCGTTCCGCTGCGCCCGGATCGGCACGCATGCCCCGCTACTTCTTCCATACCCGGATCGGCGACGATCGCGTCGCGGATGCCGAAGGCACGGACCTGCGTGACCCCGACCGGGCCTGGGAGGTGGCGCGCGACACGATTCGGGCCGCCATGGCCGAGCCCGGCAATCAGGCGCGCCTGATCGGCGCCTGCCTCGTCGTCACGGATGAGAGCGGCGACGTGATCCTCGAATTTCCCTTCGCCGAGGCGATGCTCTCCGGGCCTGGGGACGGACGGCTGCACTGAGCGGTCGGAGGGCCGCGGCGCGGAAAGCGCCGCGGGATGGCGCCCCGTCGCGGCGGGGCGGCGTCAGGGCTTGCGGCCGTGCGAGGCCTCGTCGATCGCCGCCTGATGATACCAGCTGTCGGTGAAGTCCGGCCGCGCGATCCGCTGCGTCTTGCCCGCGCCGCCCGCCGATCCGGTCGACCGCGCCCCGTGGCCCTCGTCCTTGCCCGAGGCTCGTGCCCGGCCGGGAAAGGGAAGGATCGTCGCCGTGTGCGGATGATGTCCCGTCGTCATGAAGGTGGATGTCCTTTTGTGCGCTGCCCTCGCACCCAGTCAGGATTAGAGTATAGGCACGTCTGCCCGCCTTTGCATCGCTGGTCGGCGTAGAAAGCGTCATGTTGCGAGAAATATAGGCGTGCCGAACATTCTTCCATCTTCGGTCATGAATGCTGACCGAACCGGGGCCGTTCGGACGTAACGCTTTCTTCACCCTGCTCGACGCCGGGGCCTCCACCGAAGGGGTCGTCGCGGACGCGTGTGCGCTGGCGCAACGCCGCCGCCCCGAGCCGAAGCTAGACCGCACGCCCTCGAGCCGGCGGATCGGCTTGCGGGCTGAAGGCGGAAAACCGTGACGTCCCATACGATGATGTCCGAGACGGCCAGGACCCGGGTGGTTCTGGCTCTGACGCTGATCGTCTTCCTGACGACCGGCCGGGCACCCGGCATGCGGGAATTGCGCAATCCCGATGCGGAGGCGGGGTGGGGCCGCGTCGCGCATGCCCTCAAGCGGGATCTGGCGTGACGGCGGCGGCGATCATCGGGCCGGCGCCAGGGACAAATCC
The DNA here is from genome assembly GCF_022829445.1 of Methylobacterium sp. J-068. Classification (GTDB taxonomy): domain Bacteria; phylum Pseudomonadota; class Alphaproteobacteria; order Rhizobiales; family Beijerinckiaceae; genus Methylobacterium. Next base: position 24,576 of record NZ_JAKSXY010000100.1, read on the forward strand.
GCCCGCCGGGCCGCGGCGGGTTTGACGCGCGCGGTGGTGGGACCTACCGTCCCGCGCCTACGGGTTTGGACGCGATCGAGAGCCGTCGCGGGCGTGGGCGGAGCACGGGGCACGCGGAATGGCTGGGCAGAAGACCGACGCGCGGGACGTCTATGTGGGACAGCGGATCGCCGAGCAGCGCAAGAAGGCGTCGCTGACACAGAAGCGGGTGGCCCAGAGCTTCGGAATGTCCGCCGCCCAGTTGCAGAAATACGAGAAGGGCACCAATCGCATCAGCGCGATCCATCTCGACACCTTCAGCCGGATGACGGGCATCCCGGTCTCCTATTTCTTCGACGGGATGGACCGCGGCGGCGAGGCGGCGGCGCCCGGCTTCGCGGAGGCCGAGCAGCAGCCCTACACGCCCGCCGCGACGGCCAATCCCTGGGAAGGACTTGCCGAGGTCGCGGCCCGCTACGTCGCCGAACACTTTTCCGAACAGGATAAGCAGCGGATCGTGGCCGCCGTGCAGGCCCTCGAGCGCAAGCTCGGCGGCTGATCTAACGTCCGTTTCGTTCTGTTTGGCGGATTTATCCGGTTTTTCGGCTTGACCGTTCGGAGTCCGACTGCCAGACACGCAGCCTTCAGACGATCGGGTGAGGCGCCGCGACATCTTGGGCGCGCCCAGACACCGGGGACCCTCCATGCCGCGTTCGAACTATCTCTTCACGAGTGAGTCGGTCTCCGAAGGTCATCCCGACAAGGTCTGCGACCGGATCTCCGACACCGTCGTGGACGCCTACCTCGCCGTGATGCCGGAGGCCCGGCTCGGCGTCGAGACGCTGGCCACCACCAACCGCATCGTCATCGCGGGCGAGGTGCGCGGCCCCGATTCCGTGACCTTCGACCACTTGGAGCACCTGACCCGCGAGGCGGTGAAGGACATCGGCTACGAGCAGTCGGGCTTCCACTGGAAGAACAACGACATCGCGATCCACCTGCACGCCCAGTCCGCCGACATCGCGCAGGGCGTGGATTCCTCGGGCAACAAGGACGAGGGCGCGGGCGACCAGGGCATCATGTTCGGCTACGCGTCCGACGAGACGCCCGAGCTGATGCCGGCGCCCATCTACTACGCCCACAAGATCCTCAAGGACCTCGCCGACGCTCGCAAGGGCCGGCAGGGCGACGCCGCCAAGCTCGGCCCCGATGCCAAGAGCCAAGTCACCGTGCGCTACGAGAACGGCCGCCCGGTCGGCGTCACCCAGATCGTGCTCTCCACCCAACACATCGACGAGAGCCTCGACTCGGCCGACGTCCGCGCCATCGTCGAGCCCTACATCCTCGCCGCCCTGCCGCGGAACTGGGTCTCCGAGGAGACGGTCTGGCACGTGAACCCCACGGGCAAGTTCGTCATCGGCGGTCCCGACGGTGACGCCGGCCTCACCGGCCGCAAGATCATCGTCGACACCTACGGCGGCGCGGCGCCCCACGGCGGCGGCGCCTTCTCGGGCAAGGACCCGACGAAGGTCGACCGCTCGGCCGCCTATGCGGCGCGCTACCTCGCCAAGAACGTGGTGGCGGCGGGCCTCGCCACCCGCGCCACGATCCAGCTCGCCTACGCCATCGGCGTCGCCAAGCCGCTCTCGATCTACGTCGATCTGCACGGCACCGGCCAGGTCGACGAGGCCCGGCTCGAGGACGTGCTGATGAACGCCCTCGACCTGTCGCCGCGCGGCATCCGGACGAAGCTCGGCCTCAACAAGCCGATCTACGCCCGCACCTCGGCCTACGGCCATTTCGGCCGTGCCCCGGAGGCCGATGGCGGCTTCTCGTGGGAGCGGACCGACCTCGCCGACAGCCTCAAGTCGGCCCTGGCCTGACCCCATGAGCCTGGGGCGGGACCACCTCCCGCCCCATCCGGGCGGGCACGCGTCGGAAAACCAGGACGCGGAGGCGGCCGGGCGCGCCTTCTACGGGCGGCGCAAGGGCAAGCGCCTGCGCGCCGGTCAGGAGCAGCGCCTCGCCGAATTGCTGCCGGCCCTTCGGCTGACCTTGCCGCCAACGGGCCAAGCCCTCGATCCGAAGAGCCTGTTTCCCGTGCCGACCGACGAGGTCTGGCTGGAGATCGGCTTCGGCGGCGGCGAGCACCTCGCGGCGCAGGCGCATGCCAACCCGCGCACCGGCATCATCGGGGCCGAGCCGTTCGTGAACGGCGTCGTCAAGCTCCTGCGGGCGGTGGACGAGGGGGATCTGCGCAACGTCCGGGTCTGGGACGAGGACGCGACCGCGCTGCTGGCCGCCCTGCCCGATGCGAGCCTCGCCCGCGTCTACCTGCTCTATCCCGATCCCTGGCCCAAGCGCCGTCAGCGCAAGCGCCGCTTCGTCTCCGACGCCGCGCTCGCCGAGATCGCCCGCGTGCTGAGGCCCGGCGGCGTCTTCCGGTTCGCCAGCGACATCGACGATTACGCCGGCTGGACGCTGGTGCGCGCCGCGCGCTGCCGGGACCTCGACTGGACCGCCGGGGCGGCCTCCGACTGGACGCGCCCGTGGGCCGACTGGCCGGGCACGCGCTACGAGGCGAAGGCGCTCGCCGCCGGCCGGCCTCCGAGCTACCTCGAATTCCGCCGCGTCGCCCCCATCTGACCTCTGCGACGATGCGCGCGGATGGCCGGGCAAGGGCCGGCGCGCGGGGTGCCCCGATATCCCGCGCTATCGACCGAGGACGGTCTTGTTCCGTCCGATCTTCGGTTGTCTGATGGCGCCCGACCGGGTTTCGGGCCGGTGGCGCGCGGTTGGCCCCGCTGAGCGAGGATGTGGAGTGCAGGACGCATCGAACCCACCCTCGAGCGCCGGCGGACCTTCGAGCGGCGAGGGGGGTGACGCCCCGGGTGCGGACCTCCACGGGATCGCGTTCGCGCAGGCGCCGGTCGGTATCCTCGTCGTCGACGGTGCGGGTCTGATCCGCGAGGCCAACCCCGCCCTCTGCGACCTCCTCGGCTACGCCGCCGGGACGCTGGACGGGCGCGCCCTCTCCGTCCTCGGGGCCGTGGCGCAACGCAGCTGCATCCGGCGCTGGCTGCGGGCGGACGGCACCGGCCTCGACCTGCGCATCCGGCCATCCCCGGCGCGCGGCGACTTCCGGGTCCTGATCGCCGAGGCCGTGGATGCGGACGAGGTGGTGCGGGCCGAGGAGAACCGCGCCGCCCTGACCGCCGCCGGCCTCGGCGAATGGCGCTACGACTTCGCCGACGGGCAGGTCGCGCTCTCGCGCCGGGCGGCGCACATCCTCGGCTTCGCCCCCGGCGCGGCCGTGAGCTGGGCGACGATGCAGGCGGCCCTGGAGGGCGGCGAGACCGGCCGCATCCGGGCCCAGGTCCGCGCCTCCTTGCGCGAGACCAAGCCCTTCGCCCTCGAATGCCGCCTGCGCCGGGACAGCGACGGGGTCGCGATCGACGCCGAGGTGCGGGGCCAGGCGATCCTCGGTCCGGAGGGCGGGCGGCGCCCGATCGCCGTGGTCGGCGTGATCGAGGACGTCACCACCCGGGTCGAGGCGCGTAACGCCCTGCGCGACGGCGAGCAGCGCCTGCGCATCGCCACGTCGCTCGCGGCTTTGGGCATCTTCGAGTGGCACATGCTCGACGACCAGGCCGTCTGGGAGAACGAGCGCATGTTCGCGATCTTCGGACGCCGTCCCTCCGACGGTGCCCTGGGCAAGCGTGAATTCCTCGACGCCGTGCTCCACCCGGAGGACCGTCCGGCCTTCCGCGCCGCCATCACCCGCGCGCTGCGCGAGGACAGCGTCCTGGAGGCCACGGGCCGCATCCGCCGGCTCAGCGACGGGGCCTGGCGGATCCTCGACTTCGCCGGGCGCTTCGAGCGCGACGCCCCCCACCGCCTGCCGCGCCGGCTGATCGGGGTCGTGGCCGACGTGACCGAGCGCCGCCTCGCCGAGGAGCGCCAGACGCTGCTGATCCGCGAGCTTCACCACCGGGTGAAGAACACCCTCGCCACGGTGCAGGCCATCGTCGGATCGACCGCCCGCACCGCCTCCAGCATCGAGAGCTTCTACGAAGCCTTCGTCGGGCGGATCATGTCGCTGGCCCACACCCACTCGGTCCTCACCGAGGACACCTGGCAGACCGCCTCCCTGCGCAGCCTCCTGGCCAACGAGCTCAAGCCCTATGCGGAGGGGAGTCTGGACGGGTCGGCGGATGGGGATGCCCGGATCCAGCTCGTCGGCCCGCCCGTCGACATGTCCTCCGAGGTCGCGGTGCCGATCGGCATGGCGATCCACGAACTCACCACCAATGCGGCCAAGTACGGCGCGCTGTCCACCCGCGACGGCCGGGTCTCGATCGCCTGGGCGCTCGAACCCGGCGGCCCGGCCGGCACCTTGCGCTTCTCCTGGGTGGAGAGCGGCGGGCCGCCGGTGAGCCCCCCGACGCGCCAGGGCTTCGGCTCGCGCCTGCTCCAGCGCGTGCTGACCGCTCAAGTCCGGGCCGAGGTGACGATGACCTATCCGCCCGAAGGCTTCGCGCTGACCATGCTGGCGCCGCTGCCCGCCCGTAACGACGCGCTGAACCCGCTGGCCTGACCTCCGGGCGTTTGCGGGACGCTCAGGCCGCGCCGCGCGCGTCGGTTTCCCCGCCGGCCTCGACGAAGGCCTTGAGTTCGTCCAGCGACGCGAAGGTGTAGCGCCCGCGCGGCGTCTCGGCCTCGATCACCCCGGTGGAATACATCACGTAGGTGTTGCCCCCCGACGCGTAGGTGCCCACCACCTGCCGCTCGGCCTCGGTGAAGGGCGCCTCCTCGACCGGCGTCGGCTCGGGCACCGGGTCGGGCGCGGCGGCCGGAAGCTCGGTGAACTCCGCCGGCTCGGCGAGGGCGGGACGCAGTGGCGGCGGCTCCTCCGGCTGCGGATCGGCGGGCGGCGCCGGTTCGGGCCGGATCTCGAGGATCGGTTCCGCATAGGGCGCCTGCTGGACATGCGGCGCCGGCTCGACATGCGGCGCCGGCTCGACGTGGGGCGCGGGCTCGGACTCGACGAAACGGGGTGCGTCCGAGTCGGGCAGCGCGAACAGCAACTCCTCCTCGGTCGGGTGAGCCGGGGCGGGCGCCACGGCGGTGTCCGGGTGCGGGGCGGTGTCCGGGTGCGTCCGCTCGGGCGTGGGCTCCGCATGTGTCTCGTGCGGGGGCAGAAGGTCCGGCAGCAGCGGCTCGGCGGAGGCAAGGTCCGCGGCGGACGGCTCGGGCGCGGGCGGCGGCGCGGGGTCGAAGAAGCTCGGCTCCCGGCCGGCGCGCAGGGTGGCCGCGCCGCCGAGACCCGCCGCGGTCAGGCCGCCGAGGCTCGCGGCGGTGGCGGCGAGGCTCGGCCGTTGGCGCGCGGGCTCGGCGCCCTCCGGGTCGAGGCCGGGCGCCTCGGCGCGCGGCGCGGCGCGCCAGGCCCGCTCCAGGCTGCGCAGGCCGCGCGCGACGACGGCGAGGCCGAGCACGACGGCCCCGGCCGAGGCCGTGGTCGCGCCCGCGATGGTCATGGCGAGGCCGCTCTCCAGCCGCACGAAGGGGAACCCCTGGATGACCGACACGATGCCACCGACGATCATGACGGCGGCCAGCGCGAACAGCGCGATGCTCATGGACTTCTCGACAAACGCCTGCACTCCGCGTGCGGCGCGCACACTAAAGGCCTGACCGGCATTTGCAAAATCCCGGCTTCCACGAAATCGACCGGACAGGCGATGCGCCGGCCCGCCCCATCGCGGGCATCGACTTCGCCGAGGCACCGACTTAGGTAACGGCGCGTTGGTGCGGAGACGGTGCGCCGGTTGGCGCGCGCCGTCCCGCCCGATGTCTCACGAGCCGGAGAGTTGCCCATGACCTTCACCCTGCCCGAACTGCCCTACGCCTACGACGCGCTCGGCCCCTACATGTCGAAGGAAACCCTCGAGTTTCACCACGACAAGCACCACAAGGCCTATGTCGACACGGGCAACAAGCTGCTCGAGGGCACGGGTCTCGAGGGCAAGAGCGTCGAGGAGGTCCTGACCTCGGCCTACGGCAACAACCAGCCGCTCTTCAACAATGCCGGCCAGCACTACAACCACATCCATTTCTGGCAGTGGATGAAGCCCAATGGCGGCGGCGCCGTGCCGGGCGCGCTCGCCAAGAAGATCGACGAGGACCTCGGCGGCCTCGAGAAGTTCAAGGCCGACTTCATCCAGGCCGGCATCGGCCAGTTCGGCTCCGGCTGGGCCTGGCTCGCGGTCAAGGACGGCAAGCTCGCCATCATGAAGACCCCGAACGGTGAGAACCCGCTGGTCCACGGCGCCAAGCCGATCCTCGGCGTCGACGTCTGGGAGCACTCCTACTACATCGATTACCGCAACCGCCGCCCCGACTACCTCAAGGCGTTCATCGAGAACCTGGTGAACTGGGAGCACGTCGAGAAGATGTACGGCGAGGCGACGGCGTAAGGCCTACCCGCGCCGATACGGGCTCGCGGCGACACCACCGCCCCCGACACACGGCCTCCAAGCAGAACAGGTCCCTCTCCCCTTGTGGGGAGAGGTTCGGCGTGGGGGCCGGGGCCGTCATCGGTCGACCGAGGGCCGCGCGGCGCTTGGCGGCCGAGCGCTTGGCGGCCGAGCACTTGGCAGCCTAGCACTCGGCAATCTGTGGCTGCGCCGGCTGGGTTCGCGTTTGCGCCCCGCCGCCCGGCATGGTCTAGGGCTCGCCCATCGCATCCGAGCCCCCCGTCCGGCAGCCCATCCATGATCCGCAGCATCCTCTCCGTCGGCGGCTGGACGCTGGTCTCGCGCGTCACCGGATTCGCCCGCGACGTGGTCATGGCCGCGATCCTGGGCGCCGGGCCGGTGGCCGACGCCTTCGTGGTGGCGTTCCGCCTGCCGAACCACTTCCGCGCGATCTTCGGCGAGGGCGCCTTCAACACGGCGTTCGTGCCGAGCTATGCCGGCCTGTCCGAGACCGAGAAGGCCGAGACCGGGGCCGCCCGGCGCTTCGCCGACCGCATCTTCACGTTGATGCTCCTCGTGCAGGTCGCCTTCCTGGCGCTGGCCATGCCGGCGATGCCCCTCGTGGTGCGGGCCCTCGCGCCGGGCTTCTCCGAGGACCCGGAGCGCTTCGCGCTGGCCGTCTCGCTGACCCGGATCACCTTCCCCTACCTCCTGTTCATGACGCTGGTGACCCTGTTCTCGGGGTTGCTCAACGCACACCGGCGCTTCGCCGTGGCGGCCGGCGCGCCGGTGCTCCTCAACCTGTCCATGCTGGCGGCCCTCGCGCTTTCCGCGTTCTTCCCGAACGCCGCCTACGCCGCCGCCTGGGGCGTCACGGTCTCGGGCGTGCTGCAACTGGCGCTCGTCTGGTGGGATTGCCGGCGCGCCGGCATCGCGCCCGGGCTGACGACGCCCACCCTGCGCGACCCGGCCATGCGGCGCTTCTTCCGGGTGCTGGGGCCGGCGGTGATCGGCTCGGCGGGGTTCCAGATCGCCTCGTTCGCCGACACCATCATCGCGAGCTTCCTGCCCACCGGCGCGGTCTCGGCCCTGTACTACGCCGACCGGCTCTACCAGTTGCCCTTCGGGGTCATCGCCATCGCGGCCGGCACGGTGCTGCTGCCCGAGATGAGCCGGCGCATCGCGGGCGGCGACGTCGCCGGGGCGCACGCGGCGCAGAACCGGGCGGCGGGCTTCTCCCTCGCCCTCTCGGCGCCCTTCACGGTGGCCTTCCTCACCCTGCCGGCCCTCATCATGACGGCCCTGTTCCAGCGTGGCGCCTTCGGGGCGGAGGATGCCGCGCGCGCCGCCTCGGTGCTCGCCGCCTACGGATTGGCGCTGCCCGCCGTAGTGCTCCTGCGCAGCGCGCTGGCGAGCTTCTACGCCCGCCAGGACACGATGACGCCGCTCATCGCCTCGCTCTCGGCCATCGCCATCAACGTGGCCCTGAAGGTGGTGCTGACCGGGCCCTACGGCGTCACCGGCCTCGCGCTCGCGACCGCCATCGGGCAGTGGATCAACCTCGCGATCCTGGTGGCGCTGGCCTGGCGGCGCGGCTGGATGGCGCCGGGCCGGACGCTCGGCGTCACCGCCCTCGGGGTGGTGGTGGCCTGTGCCGCGCTGGCCGCCACCGCCCGCTATGGCCTGCCGCTGGTCGAGGCGGCGGTGCCGGCCCTGCCGCGCCTGCGCGAGATCGCCGTCCTGAGCGTCCTCGGGCTCGCCGGAACGCTGGTCTACGCGGTGCTGTTGTTGGGAACGCTGCGCCTGTTCGGACTTCGCATGACGCGCGCCTGAGGAGACCGCATGCCCGAATCCGCCATCCCGACGGGATCGACCGGATTTGGCGTGACCCCGGATGCAGAGCGCTACGGCTGGGGCACCGGCGCCGCTTCGCCCGGCGGGGTCTCCGCATCCGGCCGCTGCCGCCGGGCCGCCTCGGCGTCGCGCGCCTGTTCTCTCGCCTGCTCCCGCGCCTGCGCCTGACGGGCCGCCTCCTCTGCCGCCTGCTGCGCGCGCAGGCGGGCCTGGCGCGCGGCCTCCTCGGCGGCCGCCTTCTCGGCCGCGAGCTTGTCCGCCGCCGCCTTGTCGGCTGCCGCTTTCAGCGCGGCGGCGCGGGCCTTGTCCATCTCGATGCGGCCACGGCGGCGCTGCCGCTCGGTCTGGTCCGCCTCGAACAGCTCGATCTTCTCGAGTTCACGCTGCAGCACCAGGGCCGCGAGGCCGTTCGTCACCGGCCCCGCGTCGAGGCTGCGCTGCGGCTCGCGGATCGGCCCGCCGAACCCGAGCTGGATCGCCGGCGCCGCCCCGCTCCAGCCCTTCGGGCTCGCGCCCGCCGTGAGGGTGCCGCGCGCGTCGAGGCGCGCGTCCCGCAGGTCGAGGCCGAGGGTTCCGGTCCAGCGTGCCGCCCCGAGGTCGAGGGTCAGCGGACCGGCCCGCAGGGTGCCGCCGACGAGGCTCGCCGGGCTGGTCACGGGGGCCGTGACGGTGAGCGGACCGGCGCCGAGTTCCTCCGCCACCAGCGCGGCGAGACGTCCCTCCCGCAAGGGATCGTCCTCGGCCAGCGCCCGCGTCAGGGCCCGGGGCAGGCCGGCGGGGTCGGCGCCGGGCAGGCGAAGCCCCGCCAGGGTGAGGCTGCCGCTGCCCCCGAGATTGTTCGCCAGCCCAATGAGGCTCTCGGCCGAGGCGCCGAAGCGCAGCTGCGCCGTGACCCGGCCCGAGACCGCGCCCTCGCCGGCCAGACCCGCGATGGTCGCATCCGTGATCGTGCCCTCGCCGGAGATCGCCGCGGCGCCCCCCTGGCGGCTGAGCGTCGCGCTGCCGGCGATGCGGCCTCCGGCGAGGCTCCCTGAGAGGTCGCGCAGGGTCAGGGTCTCGCCGTCGAGGCTGGCGCCGAGGGCCGCGCCCGTGGCGGTGAGCCCGCGCCCGAGGTCGAGGGCGTCGACCCGCAGGCTGAGGGCGATCGCGGGCCGGCCGGCCGGCAGGGCGGCGAACCGGGCGCCGCCCGGGTCCAGCGGCAGGACGGTCGCGCTCGCGAGCTGCGGCAGGGACAGGCGGGCGAGGGTGGCGCTGCCGCCGATCTCGCCCTCCGGGGCCCGCGTCAGGTCGGCCGAGACGGGTTGCCCCGCGATCCGGCCGACGATGCCGATCCGCGCGTCCGGCCCGGCGCGCGACAGGGTGAGGCTCAGGTCCGCCGGCAGCGGGCCGGGGAGGGGCGCGGCGCTTCCCGCCAGGGTGAGAAGTGGCGTCAGGTCCGGAATGCCGAGTTGCAGCGCGCCGGCGCGCGGCACGTTCTCGCCGGGTTCGAGCAGCACGGGCTGCACCGTCGCGACGCTGATGTCGGAAGCCGTCCCGCTGAGACGCAGGGCGAGCGCGCCCGCCGCGATTCCGGCCTGGGACGGTGCCGGGGCGCCGACGAGGCGCAGGCGGCCGGGGCGGCGCAGGGCGGGAATGTCGGCGCGCCCGAACCAGGGCGCCGCGTTGGCCGCCGCGACCGTGAGGTCGAGGGTCTCGATGCGCCCCGCCCGGCTCAGGAGGTCGAGGTCGAGGGTACCGCCGGCGGCATTCCCCTTGGCTCCGACCCGCAGGGTGTCGGCGGCGCCCGCATCCCGCTCCAGGTTCACCGCGAGGTCGAGGGCGCCCGCGCGCAGGAAGGCCGGAACGTGGCGCGCCTCCGCGACCCAGACGCGGTCGAGGAGGGCGAACAGGGGCGCGGCGACGGCGGCCGAGACCCGGCCGGCGATGCGGCCGGTGCCGTCGGGGGCGATCCGGCCGGAGAGGCGGGCATTGGCGCCGGCCAGATCCGTGACGTCGAGGCTGTCGACCACGAGGCTGGCGCCGTCCGACTGGATGCTGGCCGCGATGGTGCCGTTGCCCGAATGCGCGGGGCCGTAGCGCACGTCGCGGGCCTGGAAGGTCAGCCCGAGATCGTGGCCCTTCAACTCCGACAGGGTGCCGCCGAGGGCCGGCAGGGTGGCGATGTCGAGGCCCTGGCCCACGAGCTGCGCGTCGAAGCGGCCCCGGGTTTCGCCCTCGCCGGCGGTGTAGCGGGCGTTGCCGGTGATGCGGGCCTCACCCAATCCGAGGCGCAGGTTGCGCAGCGACAGGCTGGGGGCCGCCACCGACAGGTCGGTGGCGACCTGGACCGGGCGCCCGTCCATCACCGCGACCATGGGCCCCTCGACCCCGAGCCGGCGCAGGTAACGGCCGAACCCGTCCGAGGCCGGCGCGTCGAGGGAGAGGCGGCCGGTGAAGCGCAAGGCCGCCTTTCCCGTCTCCGTCTTCGGCCCCGTCTCGGTGTCGATCTCGCCGCTCGCACCGACGACGGCCGCACCGGGCGCCGTGACGTCGAGTCGGCGCAGGACGAGGCCTCCGGTGCGGTCGAGGGTGGCGCCGAGCGCGAGGCCGGACCATTCGTCGAGCCCGAGCGCCAGGCTCTCCACCGCGAGGTCGAGGTCGAGCATGATCGGCAGGCCGAGGCCGTCGCGCCCGCCCAGGCCGGGCACGCCGCGCGCGATCAGCGCCTGTCCGGACGCCGAGGTCAGGAAGGCGTCGAGGTCGAGGCGCCGGGCGGATAGCGCGAGGCCGCCGCGCCACTGCTTCAGGTCGAGCCGGCCGGTGCCGCCGAGGCGCAGGGCCTGGCCGCCCGGATCCACCTCCAGGGCGACGTCGCCGAAGCGGGCATTCAGCCCGCGCGCCGTGAACTTGCCGCCGAGGGAGAAGGGCAGGTAGGCGCCCGCGGCCTGGGTCGGCGGGCCGACGACGATGCGGGCCGTTCCCTCGGCCTCGGGCACCACCGTTCGCAGGCCGGCGGCCTTGGCGGCCGGGGCCGCCTTCAGCGTCGCCAGGGTGATGCGGGCATCGGCCTCGAAGCGGGGCTGCGTGTCGCCCCCGCCCGCGATCTTGACGCTGACCCCCTCCGGGCTCGCCTCGCCGGTCGAGACCCGGAACGGCACGCCCCGGCTCGTCCCCTCCGCGCGCCACGGCCCGAGGATCGCCGGGGCCGAAACCCGCAGGGCCTCGGCGTAGAACTGCTCGACCCGCCCCGTGGCCGGCACCTGCGTGGTCAGCACGAACTGCTTGATCGCGAGGTCCTCGATCGCGAGGTCGCGCCGCGCGGCGGCGGACAATCCGCCGGCCGGGAGCAGCATTCCATCGCCGTCGGTGACGGGCAGCCGCACCTCGGCCCGGCCGATCCGTGTCTCGGTGAAGCGGATCTCGCCCTTCAGCAGCGGCGCCAGGGCGATCTCGGCCTTGAGCCATTGCAGATCGAGACTCGGCAGATCGAGATTCGGCCGGTCGCCGGCGCCCGCGCCGAGCCGCAGGCGGTCGAGCTTGAGGCGCGGCGAGGGCAGGAGGCGGAGGCCGATCCGCCCCTCGGTGCGGGCCTCCACGCCGAGGGAGCGGGTGATCGTCCGGTCGATCGTGCCGCGATAGCCCTCCCAGCCCACGAAGGGCGGAACGGCGAGCGCCGCGACGAGGAGCAGGATGACGGCGCCCGCCAGCGCGGTCAGGATGTCACGCACCGTTTCTGTTCCGCCTCGTCATCCGGGCACAGGCCCCGCGCGCTGAGTCACGCCCCGCTCCGAGGCGGGCCTCGCACCGGGGCCGACATAGCACAGTGGGTGCCGGTGCGCGCCACGCCGGATTTTCGCATCCTGCCTCGGAGGTCAGGAGGAGGCCGGAGACCGCGCGCGAGGACGCCATAGCGGGGGCAGCGCGCGCGCCCTCGACGCCGTTCGCGTTTTGGTCCAGGGAAGGGCGCATGACCCAGCACTCCGACGCGGCCGGCGCTTCCGCCTCCGACGCCGCCCCGACCTCCATCGCCGCCCGTGCCATGGCCTCCCTGCGGCCGCAGGGCGGGTCCTACCTCGAAGGGCTGAACGCCGAGCAGCGCCGCGCCGTCGAGGCGACGGACGGGCCGGTGCTCGTGCTGGCCGGGGCCGGCACCGGCAAGACGCGGGTGCTGACGACGCGCATCGCCCATCTCATCGCCACCGGCAAGGCGCGGCCCTTCGACATCCTCTCGGTGACCTTCACCAACAAGGCCGCCCGCGAGATGAAGCACCGCATCGGCGGGCTCATCGGCCCGGCCGGGGAGGGCATGCCCTGGCTCGGCACCTTCCACTCCATCGGCACCAAGATCCTGCGCCGCCACGCGGAACTCGTCGGCCTGCGCTCCGACTTCACGATTCTCGGCATGGACGATCAGCTTCGCCTGATGAAGCAGGTCATCGTCGATCAGAACATCGACGAGAAGCGCTGGCCCGCCCGCGCCCTGTCCTCGGCCATCGACGGCTGGAAGAACCGCGGCCTCCTGCCCGAGCAGGTGCCGCCGGGCGAGGCGGGCGCCTTCGCCTTCGGCAAGGGCGGCGCGCTCTATTCCGCCTATCAGGCCCGGCTCCTGACCCTGAACGCCGCCGATTTCGGCGACCTGCTGCTGCTCTGCCTCAAGCTCTGGCGCGAGAACCCGGACGTGCTGGAGAATTACCAGCAACGCTTCCGCTACATCCTGGTGGACGAGTACCAGGACACCAACGTCGCCCAGTACCTCTGGCTGCGCCTGCTGGCGCAGGGGCACCGCAACGTCGCCTGCGTGGGCGACGACGACCAGTCGATCTACGGCTGGCGCGGAGCGGAAGTCGACAACATCCTGCGCTTCGAGCACGACTTTCCCGGCGCCGTGGTGGTGCGCCTGGAGCGCAACTACCGCTCCACCGGGCACATCCTGGCCGCCGCCTCGGGCCTGATCGCCAGGAACGAGGGCCGGCTCGGCAAGACCCTGCGCACCGAGGACGTCGCCGGCGAGAAGGTGACGGTCTCGGGCGCCTGGGATTCGGAGGAGGAGGCGCGCCAGGTCGCGGAGGCGATCGAGAGCCTTCAGGTGAAGCAGCACCCCCTCTCCGAGATCGCCGTGCTGGTGCGCATCTCCGCGCAGATGCGCGAGATCGAGGACCGCTTCGTCCAGCTCGGCCTGCCCTACCGGGTCATCGGCGGCCCGCGCTTCTACGAGCGGGCCGAGATCCGCGACGCGCTGGCCTACCTGCGCGTCACCGCCAACCCGGCCGACGACCTCGCCTTCGAGCGCATCTTCAACACCCCGAAGCGGGGTTTGGGCGACGCGACGCTTCAGGCGCTGCACGCCTATGCCCGCGCCGAGCGGGTGCCGCTGCTCCAGGCCGCCCGCCTCGTGGTCGAGACCGACGAGCTCAAGCCCCGCGCCCGCTCCGGCGTGCGCGCCCTGGTCGAGAGCTTTTCACGCTGGTCGCGCCTCGTCGGCACCCAGCCGCACTCGGAGGTGGCGCAGACCATCCTGGAGGAATCCGGCTACACCGAGATGTGGCAGAAGGATAAGTCCGCCGACGCCGCCGGGCGGCTCGAGAACCTCAAGGAGTTCGTGCGCTCCATGGAGGAGTTCCCGGATCTGGCCGCCTTCCTGGAGCACGTCTCCCTGGTGATGGAGGCCAGCGAGCAGGAGGGGGCCGACCGCGTCTCGCTGATGACGCTGCACGCCGCCAAGGGCCTGGAATTCGACACCGTGTTCCTGCCCGGCTGGGAGGACGGCCTGTTCCCGAACCAGCGCGCCCTCGACGAGAGCGGCCGGGCCGGCCTGGAGGAGGAGCGCCGGCTGGCCCATGTGGGCCTGACCCGCGCCCGCAAGCGCGCCAAGCTGTCCTTCGCGGTCAACCGGCGCATCCACGGCCTGTGGTCCTCCACCGTCCCGAGCCGCTTCATCGACGAGTTGCCGGAGGACAGCGTGGACGTGATCGACGCCCCCGCCCATTTCTCGGCCGGCGCCTCGCGCTTCGACCGCAACCCCGCCCCCTTCGGCTCGTCCTACGCCACGCCGGGCTGGCAGCGGGCGCAGGCGAACACCGCGGAGGCCGCCAGGGGAAACGCCAACGGCTACGGCGTCGGCAACCGCTCCCCCGCCCAGCGCGGCGGCCCGCGCCAGATCGAGGGCGAACTCATCGCCAAGTCGACGGGCGCGCCCTCCGCCTTCACGGTCGACATGCGGGTGTTCCACACCAAGTTCGGCCCCGGCACCGTCGCGGGTGTGGACGGCAACAAGCTCACCGTTGATTTCGACAAGGCCGGCCGGAAGATGGTCCTCGACAGCTTCATCCAGGCGGCCTGACCTTCGGGCCGTCGGCTGGGCGCGCGGGGCGAACGCCGATGGGGTTTGCGTCTTCCAGGACACGGGACCGCGCGATCGGTGCGCTGCGTGCCGCCATCGCTCCCGGATCGCGCAAGCAACGCGAACTTTTTACATCATTCCCAAGAATAGTTGGTGTCACGCCCCTGTCGTGCCCGGCGCGGCATGGTGCGTGCAACGCCAGTTCCGGCGGTCGGCGAGGCCGCGTCTGGAAATCCACAGGCTTGAAGGGCCTTCCCGGAACCCGGCTGCGGTCTCCGGATTGGCTTGAAGGGGCGCGGAAGAAAGGTTCGCCGCGAGACGATCGGTTCGAAGGATGACACGAGACACGTTCAGCAAGTCAGGCTCAGATTGAATCCAGGTTGGCAAGTCCGGTTGGAGTGTTGATCGATGAAGAGACGCCGCACACGACTTGAACTCGTTGAGGACCGCCCGGTCCGTCTGCACAAGACCCGCTTCGACGAGGAACGCAACTTAAGCCCGATCCAACCCCTCACCGACCGGCAGGCGCAATACCTCGACGCCCTCGCCCTGCACAAGCAAGTCATCGTCCTCGGCCCCGCCGGCACCGGCAAGACCTTCATCGCCGGCACCCGCGCCGCCGACCAGCTCCGCCAGCGCCGCATCGGCAAGGTCATCATCACCCGGCCCAACGTGCCCTCGGGCCGCTCGCTCGGCTTCTTCCCCGGAACCCTGGAAGAGAAGATCGCCCCCTGGGTCGCCCCGCTCACCGAGACCATGAAGGAGCGCATGGGCGAGGCCGCCTTCGACATCGCGGTGAAGACCGGCGACATCGAGGTGGTGCCCTTCGAAGTGATGCGCGGGCGCACCTTCAAGAACTGTCTCGTGATCCTCGACGAGGCGCAGAACACCACCACCGCCGAGATCAAGATGTTTCTCACCCGCATCGGCGACGATTGCCAGGTGATCATCAACGGCGACGTGTCCCAGACCGATCTGCGCGAGACCTCGGGCCTGCGGACCGTGATCCACCTCATCAAGAGCCGGATGATGCCGATCCCCGTGGTGGAATTCACCCTCGACGACATCGTCCGCTCAGGAATTTGTGCTGAGTGGGTGCGGGCTTTCGAGGAAACGAATCTCTGACTTGCGGGTTATCAGCGGCGGACCGGAACGGGGTCCGCCGCTCACTCCGGTGCGCGAGACGGTTCCGGCCGGCCCCCTGGCCGCGGGAACCTGCCGGGGGCCGCGCTCGGACATAAGAGAATGGGAGTCTATACGTGAGGAAACTGACCCTTGCCTTCGCCGTGCTCGCCTCGCTCGGCGGTGCCAGCCTCGCCACCTCCGCCTCGGCCGCGCCCGGTGCCCCGATGGGCGTGACCGCCCCCGAGACCGTGTCCACCGTGCAGATGCGCATGGAGCGCCGGATGGAGCGTCGCATGATGCACCGTCGCATGGAGCGCCGCATGATGCGCCGTCACATGGAGCGCCGCATGATGCACCGTCGCATGATGCGCCGGATGTGATCGGCATCTTCGCCTGATCGTTTCGAAGAAGGGTCCCTCGCGGGGCCCTTTTTCTTGTGATGGGGGCGCTCGGCGGCCGCTCAGGGTGTATGCGGGCGGCTCGGCATCCCTGCGGCGAGGCGCCATGACGTTTCACACTTGGTGGCTGTTCCTCGGCGCCGTCTTCGCGCTTTCCGGGACGCCCGGTCCGAACATGCTCCACATCCTGGCGCGCAGCGTCCGCGTCGGCCTCCGCCGGAGCGGGGCGGCCATGGCGGGCTGCCTCAGCGCCGTCATCCTGGTCCTGCTGGCTTCCGCCGCGGGCCTCAGCGCCGTTCTCCTGGCCTCGCCCGTGCTGTTCGATGTCCTGCGCTACGCCGGCGTCGCCTACCTGCTCGTCCTCGGCATCCGGGCCTGGCGCGGCGACGAGGCTTCGATCACCGTGGAGGGCGGGGCCGGTCCGGCGCCGCTGTCCTTGCGCCGCCTCTACCGCGACGGCCTGCTGATCGGCCTGAGCAACCCGAAGCTGCTGCTCTTCGCGAGCGCGTTCCTGCCGCAATTCGTCGATCCCGCGCGGCCGCAGGGGCCGCAATTCGCGATCCTCGTGGCGACCTTCGCGGGCGCGGAGCTGTTCTGGTACGGCGTCTATGCCCTCGGCGGCCGCAAGCTCGCCGCCGCGCTGACCCGTCCGGCGCTGAAGCGCGCCTTCGACCGGCTCACCGGGGCGATCTTCGTTGGCTTCGGGGCGATGCTGCTCGGCGCGCGCTGAGCTCCGGGTCGGCGCCTCAATTCTTCGGCGTCGTCGAACCCGTCGTCTTGGGAGCCGGCGCGGCGCTCGCCGCCGACGCGGTCCTGTGGACCGGCTTCGCCTTGTCGTCGTGGGCGGATTTCGCCTTGTCGTCGCCGGCCGGCTTGGCCTTGTCGTCCCCGGCTGGCTTCGCCTTGGCGGCATGGGCGAGCCTGGTATGCGCCGCCTTCGCGTCCGTCTTGGCGTCCGGCCTCGGCTCGGGGGCCGCCGGCACCGTCGCGGCGACGGCCGGCACGGTCGCGGCGTCGGTGGCCGGCGTCGCGGGGGCGCCATTGCTGAACAGGTTGCCCAGCAGCTTCTTGTAGGCCGCCGGATCGCCGTCGGCATCGGCCACCATCACGCGGGCGGGCTTGGCCGGCTCGGCCACCACGGGCTCTGCCTTCGCGGGCGGCGTGGCGCCCTTCCGGGCGAGGTTCGCGGCGGCGGCCTTGGTGGGGATCGGCGCGGCGGCGGCCATCATGACCGGACGGCCCTTGGCGTCGACCTCGATCTCGCGCTCGCCGGCCGCGAGGCTCTCGGGCCGGCTGACGTCGCCGAGCTTGTGCAGGGCGTAGTCCTTCGGATCGTAGGGCAGTTCGGGCTCCGGCTTGCCGAGGCTCGCGAAGGTGAGGGTGTTGGCCGGAGTCTGCTGCTGGCCGCGGAAGACCGGGTTCTGGCTGCCGTCGTCGTAGACGAGGCGCGTGGCCGGCGTGCCCTTGGCGATCAGCTCGGCGATCTCGTGATTGTCGCGCTCGCGCTTCTCGGCGACCAACGGCTCGACCTTCGGGGTGCAGGAGCCCGCCGCCGCGTCGGCGCCGCCGAAGACGTACCGCGTGCCGCACAGGCCCACGCGCGGCTCCTCGCGCAGGGCCTCGAAATAGTCCGAGCCCTCCTTGAGGTTCTTCCAGAACGGCGCGTTGGGATCGTTGCGGAACTTGGCGACGTTCGCCGCCGTCATCCGGAAGGGATAGGACTGGAACTGGAACGCGCGCTGTCCGCCCGCGAAGGAATCGCGCGCCAGCGCGTAGATCTCGCCCATCGACTCGTCCGTCATGGCAAAGCAGCCCGAGGACGAGCAGGTGCCGTGCACCATGATGTAGTTGCCGGTGCGTCCGTTCGCCCGGTCATAGGCGTTCGGGTAGCCGGTATCGAACGAGAGGTAATAGGACGAGTTCGGGTTCATCTGGCCCGGCGTCACGGTGTAGAAGCCCTCCGGGGCCTGCCGGTCGCCCTGCTTGGTCTTGGGGCCGAGCTGGCCCGACCAGCGACAGATCGGGAAGGTCTTCAGGAGCGCGTACTGCCCGTTGGTGCCGCGCTTCCAGACCTCCATCTCGGCCTCGCGCTTGTAGGCGCGGATCAGGATCGGATCGTTCTGGGCCATGCCCTTCTGCGCCATGAGCGCGAGGGTCTTGGGGGGCACGGGCGCGAGGGCCCGGAGCGGGATGCCACCACCCGTCGAACCGTCCTGGCAGGCGCCGAGCGATAGTGCGAGCACAGCGAAAGCAGCGGCCACGAATGGGCGCATAGCCATGGGGAACCCCGTCCTCAGTCACGCGGTCGCGGGATCTCACCCGTCGAACGCCACTCCCCAACCCCTTAGCGTCGTTAAACTTACCCGGTTGTTACCGCAAGGCGAGGCCGTGGGCCGAAGGGCGGCGGTGTGGATTGCGGTCACGGGCGAGGACGTGCCCCGATGCCGCCGCAAAGACCGGCTCGGCCGATCGGACGCCGCGTGGGGCGAGACGAGAGGATTGAATTCACTCGCGTTTCACGCGCTGGCATACCAGCCTCGGAGCCGTCACAGTCTCGCCAGGCGCGGTGAAGGATTGTTGCTATGGTTCCACCGCTCGTCCGCGCCATAACGCCGCAGATAGAGCGGGCGGTCCTACAGCTTGCGGCCGATATCGAGGAACTTCGCCGCGCGCCGGTCGCGGATCTCGTCGGGGCTCAGGCCGTCGAACTCGCCGAGGGCCGCCTGGATCGCGGCGCCCGCCGCCTCGATGGCCGCCTCGCGCCCGCGATGCGCGCCGCCCGTGGCCTCGGGCACGATGCCGTCGATGATGCCGAGGCGCAGCAGGTCCTGCGCGGTGATCTTCATGGCTGTGGCGGCATCCGCCGCGCGCCCCTGGTCGCGCCACAGGATCGAGGCCGCGCCCTCCGGCGAGATCACGCCGTAGATCGCGTGTTCCAGCATCAGCACCCGGTTCGCGGTGGCGATCGCGATGGCGCCGCCCGAGCCGCCCTCGCCGATGACGAGCGCGACGTTGGGCGTGCCCAGCGCCAGGCAGGCCTCAGTCGAGCGGGCGATGGCCTCGGCCTGGCCCCGCTCCTCCGCCTCGATGCCCGGAAAGGCGCCGGCCGTGTCGACGAAGGCCAGCACCGGCAGGCCGAAGCGGTCGGCGAGTTCCATCAGGCGGACGGCCTTGCGGTAGCCCTCGGGCTTGGCCATCCCGAAATTGTGCCGCAGGCGGGTCTCGGTGGTGGAGCCCTTCTCCTGGCCGAGCACGCAGACCGGGCGGCCCCGGAAGCGCCCGAACCCGCCCACGATGGCCTCGTCCTCGCCGAAGGAGCGGTCGCCCGCCATCGGAGTGAACTCGGTGATGAGGCCGGCGCAGTAATCGATGAAGTGCGGACGCTGCGGGTGGCGGGCCACCTGCGTCTTCTGCCACGGCGTCAGGCCCGCGTAGATGTCGGAGAGGGCGGCGGCGGCCTTGGCCTCCAGGCGCCCGACCTCCTCGCTGATCGAGACCGCGCCGTCGCGCGCGCCCATGGCGCGCAGCTCCTCGACCTTGCCCTCGAGTTCGGCGACGGGCTTCTCGAAATCCAGGTAGGTGCGCATCACCGTCATCGAGGGGGGATCCATTTCGTGCTCGGGCGCGGCACCGGGAGGCCCGGGGGCCGCGCGACCGTTCTCATGCAGATCGTGTCGGGCCTATGGCGCGCGCCGACGACGGCGGCGCGGGCCGGGTGTTGGGGATGGAGGCGCGGGTGTCAACCGCGATCCGGCGCCCGGCCCCGGCCCGTCCGCGTCGCGCCTCACCCGACGAATCCGAGGAGCCCGATCAGGACGATCGGCATGCCGACCCCGGCGAGCACGGTCTGCACGGCGGTGATCCCGGCCATCAGGGGCGCGTCTCCGCCGAGCTGGCGGGCCATGATGTAGGAGGACGAGGCGGTCGGCAGCGCCTGGAACAGCAGGGCCGTGGCGGCGGCCGGTCCGTGCAGGCCGAAGGCGAGGCAGGCCGCCAGGGTCGCGAGCGGCATCGCCACGAACTTCGCCGCCGAGGCGACGAGCACGGGCCGCATCCAGCGCCGCGCCGCGCCGAATTCCAGGGCGGCGCCCACGCAGAGAAGGCCCAGCGGCAGGGAGGCCTGGCCGAGCGCCCGCAGGACCGGTTCGATCCCGGGCGGGAGGCCGATGCCCGCGACCTTCAGGCCGATGCCGACGAGGCAGGCGAGGACGAGGGGATTGAGGGCGAGGAGCCGCAGGATTCCGGTGGGCGAGAGCCGGCCGAGGGTGCCGAACCGGGCGAAGACCAGCACGCACAGGACGTTCACCGTGGGCACGATGGCGGCGTTGGCCACGGCCGCCATCGCGATGCCCTGGGCGCCGTACAACCCGGCCGCCACCGAGACGCCGACGTAATTGTTGAAGCGGATGCCGCCCTGGAAGATCGAGGTGAAGGCGGCGCCCTCGAAGCCGAGGAACCGGCGGCTCGCGAGGAGCCCGGCCGCGACGGCGAGGGTGGAGGCCACCAGCACGCCGGCGAGCGCCCCGATGGGAACGCCCTCCAGGGGTGCGCCGACGAGGCCGTGGACGAACAGGGCGGGGAGCAGGACGTAGAAGCCCAGCCGTTCCGCCTGCGGCCAGAAGGCCTCGCCGAGGAAGCGCCATCGGCGCAGGGCCGCGCCGAGTCCGATGAGAAGGACGATGGGCAGCAGCGCGAGGAGGATCGTGCCGGTCATGAATCCGGGTTCCGATCCGGGCCGAGGGAAGGGGCCGGCTTAGCGGCGCCGCGCCGGTTTCACCACCCGAGCGCGCGGTCCGGCCTCGGCCAAGGGTGACAAAGACCGGGTGGGCGTCTCGCGGATGGGCTGCAGGCCCTGGCCTGCGCGGCCATCTTGCGTGCTGGTGTCGGCACGACCGACCGTGCGGCGGGACGGACCCGCCGCATGCCCATACGGCCGACCCGTGCACGTGACCCTTGCCCCCGACCCCGCACCTGACGTCCCGATCGGAGCCCGACGACCATGAGCTTGAAGAACAAGACCGCCGCCGTGACCGGTTCGACCAGCGGCATCGGCCTCGCCGTGGCCCGGGCCTACGCGGCCCAGGGTGCCAACATCGTCCTCAACGGCTTCGGCAAGCCCGAGGACATCGAGGCGGCGCGCAGCGGCATCGAGTCCGAGTTCGGAATCCGGGCGGTCCACTCGGCCGCCGACATGACGAAGCCCGACCAGATCGAGGGCTTCGTCGGGCTGGCCGAGGAGACCTTCGGCTCCCTCGACATTCTGGTGAACAACGCCGGCATGCAGTTCGTGTCGCCGATCGAGGATTTCCCGCCGGAGAAGTGGGAGCTGATCCTCGCCCTCAACCTGTCCTCGGCCTTCTACACCATGCGGGCGGCGATCCCCGGCATGAAGCGGCGCGGCTGGGGCCGGATCATCAACACGGCCTCGGCGCATTCCATGGTCGCCTCGCCGTTCAAGTCGGCCTACGTGGCGGCCAAGCACGGACTCGTCGGCCTCTCCAAGGCCGCCGCCCTCGAACTCGCGACCCACGGCATCACCGTGAACTGCATCTCGCCGGGCTACGTCTGGACCCCGCTGGTGGAGAGCCAGATTCCCGACACCATGAAGGCGCGGGGCATGACCGAGGATCAGGTGATCAACGAGGTGCTGCTCAAGGCCCAGCCCACGAAGGAATTCGTCACCATCGATCAGGTCGCGGCGCTTGCGGTGTTCCTGGCCTCCGACGCGGCGAGTCAGATCACCGGCGCCAACATGGCGATGGATGGCGGCTGGACCGCGCAGTGATCCTGGAGCCCGAGGCCCCGTCCCGCCGCTCTTCCGAGTGACGGCGGCACGGGGCCAGACGGCGCCTCAGCGGCGGCCGTGCAGCAGCAGGGCGAGGCCGTAGCCCACGGCGCCCGCGATCACGAGGGCGATCAGCGGGTTCTCCTCGACGCGGCCGCTGACCGCGCGGCCGCCGTCGCGCAGGTAGTGGCCGCCGCGATCATAGGCGTCGCCGGCATAATCCGAGACGTTGTCGGCCACGTCGCGCAGCGTGTCCTTGGCCTGTCCGTAGATGTCCTGGGCGCGGCCCTCCGCCTCGCGGTAGCGGCCCTCCGCCGAACTCCGCGACGACCCCGCGAGGTCTCCTGAGGCGCTCTGCACCTTGCCGCCGAACTCCTTGGCGGCTCCGACGATGCGATCCGTATCGACCATGGTCTCTCTCCTGAACGCGGGTGACGCGGGCGATGTCTTCCAGGGAGGCATCGCCTGAAAGGTCGGTGGCGCCCGCATCCGACGATCACAGAACGCTCGACCGCCCGAAGCGCACCAATGCGAGGCCGAAAATCTCGTCCGGACGCGACAATCCTGGCGCGCCGGCAAAGGACGGCGCCGCGCTCAGGCCCGGGCGCGGGCCCGCACGGCGAGGCGGCGCGCCACCTCCGCGAAGGCGTCCGCCATCGCGGCCTCCGGTCCCTGCCGGCGCGGCCGCGCGGGTTTGCCCGGGCGCCGGGTGCGCGGCGGCAGGGGGATGTGCAGGAACAGCACCGGGCAGCCTTCGCGCAGGGCCCGGAAATAGGTCGCGTTGCACAGGTAGCGGCCGGCATCGTGCGACGGGGTCGCCCGGAGGCCGGCCCGGCGCAGGACCGCGAGGCTCTGCGCCCCGGCCCGGGTCCAGCGGGCGGCCGGGCCGTCGCGCTCCAGGGCGAGGCGCGCCGCGATCCGCCCCGAGGCGTCGGGAAACAGCCGGCTCGTGCGGTTGCGGCCCCGCATCTCGACCCGCACGCAGCGGGCGCTCCTGGCGACGCCGAGCATCAGGATGGCGGCCGGACCTTCGGCGAGCGCCGGCTCCAGCAGCTCGGGGATCGCCGCGTAGGTCGTGCGCAGGATCAGGACCCGCACCGGCATCCCGCCGAGCCTGGCTGCCGCGTGGACGCCGATCCGGCGCGCCAGGGCGGCGCTGGGATTGCGGGGGACGCCCGGGAACGGACCGAACCCCGTGACCAGCAATCCGCCCCGTGTGCCCGTCACAGGCCGATCAGGGTGGCGATGGCCTCCGCGCCGGCGGCGGGCGAGGATTCCCCCCGCGAGACCGCGCCCTCGGCCTCCGCGGTCTGGCGGCGCACCTCGGCCGAGCCGACGAGGCGCTGGTGCAGGCGCTCATGCACGAGGGCCCACATCCACTTCACGTCCTGGGCCCGGCGCTTGCGCGCGATCTCGCCCGTGGCGGTGAGCTTGTCGCGGTGGTCGACCACCCGCTCCCACAGGCCGTCGAGGCCCTTGTTGTTCAGGCCCGAGATCGTGACCACGGGCGGTGTCCAGGTCGAGCTCGGCGCCGAGAGGATGTGCAGGGCCGCGCGGTACTCGGAGGCGGCGGCGCTGGCCCGGCGCTCGCCCTCGCCGTCATCGGCCTTGTTCACCGCGATCATGTCGGCGAGTTCCAGGATGCCCTTCTTGATGCCCTGCAGCTCGTCGCCGGCCCCCGGCAGCATTAGCACGAGGAAGAAGTCCGTGAGGTCGGCCACCGCCGTCTCGGACTGGCCGACGCCCACCGTCTCCACCAGGATGACGTCGAACCCCGCCGCCTCGCAGAGCAGCATGGTCTCGCGGGTCTTGGCCGCCACGCCGCCGAGCGTGCCCGAGGAGGGGGAGGGGCGGATGAAGGCGTTCGGATCGAGGGCGAGGCGCGCCATCCGGGTCTTGTCGCCGAGGATCGAGCCGCCGGTGCGCGTCGAGGACGGATCGACGGCGAGCACCGCCACCCGGTGCCCGGCCGCCGTGAGGTTGGCGCCCAGCGCGTCGATGGTGGTTGACTTGCCGACGCCCGGGACACCCGTGATGCCGACGCGGATCGCCGTGCCCGTATGGGGCAGGACCGCGTCGATGAGGCCGCGCGCCGCCGCCCGGTGATCGGCCCGCTTCGATTCGGCGAGCGTGATCGCGCGCGCCAAGGCGGCGCGGTCGCCGGCGAGCAGGCGCTCCCGCAGGGCATCGATGTCGAGGGCGGGGGGAGGGGCGGAGGACAGGGCCATGGCTGTCTTCTTTGCCGGTCCCGCCGGCTTTCGTCGAGGGGGAGTACGGGGTCCGCGCCACGTTTGCGCTCCGGGTTTGTGATCCGATCCCTGTGCGCGCGCCGCCACAGGGCGCCCTCTGCCCGCAATCCACATCGCCACGGCCACGCCTCCGCCGCGCGATGGTCACGATCTTGATCGACAGGGTAGCCACCACGATTGCCCGTTCCGGGCCGCCAGCGTCAGGGTCGCCTTGCACGACATGAACCGCCTCAAGCCTTCGGCCCGAGCCATGCTTCCCCAGCCCGTGTCCCCCAGCCGCCGCGCGCTCCTGCGCTTCGCCGCCCTGTCGGGCGTCGCCGCCCTCGCGCCGGGGCTCGCGGGTTGCGTGGCCGACGGTCTCGTCACCGGCGCGGTGGGCGGCGCGGCGCCCGAGCGGCAATCCGCCCTCGACGTCAGTCCCGTCCTGCTGGTGGCCACCACGCGCAAGCCCGTCGGCACGCCGCCCAAGAGCCCGTATTTCAGCTCCGAGCGCGGACGCGGCCTGAGCTTCGCCGAGGTCCGGCTCTCGGCGCCCGACCGCTCGCTGATCGGCACGGTCTCGTCCGTGGTGACGGGTGACTGGTCCGTGACGGCGGTGCCGCAGGTCGAGACCGGTCCGGGCGCCGCCGGGGCCTTCGCCCAGGCGGCCTTCGGGCGCGACGTGCTGATCTACGTCCACGGCTACCGCGAGAGCTTCCAGTCGGCGGCGGTCAGCGCGGCCCGGCTCTCGGACGGCATCCGCTTCCGGGGCGCCTCGGCCCTGTTCACCTGGCCCTCGGCCGCCGCGACCTTCGATTACGGCTACGACCGCGAGAGCGCCCTGTGGTCGCGCGACGGGTTCGAGGACCTGCTCAAGGCCCTGGCGAACTCGCCCTCGGGCGGGCGCATCAACATCGTGGCCCACTCCATGGGCACCCTGCTGACGCTAGAGACCCTGCGCATGCTCCGGGCCGAGGCCGGCGAGGCCGCGATGGCGCGCATCGGCGCGGTGGTGCTGGCCGCCCCCGACATCGACATCGACCTGTTCACGAGCGCCATCGAGCGCATGGGGCCGGACGTCAGCAAGGTCACGGTGATCTCGTCGACCAAGGACCGCGCCCTCGAACTCTCGGGCGCCATCGCGGGCGGCGTCGTCCGGGCCGGGGCCGCCGACCGCGAGCGCCTGGAGGCGCTCGGCGTGCGCGTGGCCGACGCCTCGGATTACGGCGGGGGCTTGATCAACCACGACCTGTTCCTGTCGAATCCCGACGTGCAGGGCGTGGTCAAGCGCGCGATCGCGCGCGGCAGCGCCTGACGCCCGGCCCTTCGCCGCACCCTCGGGCGGCTCCAGCCTCGGCCGTCACTCTGGCCTTCACCCTCCGCCTTCACTCTTGGCCTCCAGCCCGTTCGCCCCTACACGGACAGCGGCCCTGCGCCACGAAGAGATAAGGATTCGCGATGTTCACACTCGAGATCGATGGCGTGGCCATCGCGGTCATCAACGGCTCCGAGGAGGTCGCCAACGATCTCTTCACCTGCGATGGCTTCAAGGACGACATCCAAACCATGAAGAGCGACGGCAAGGTGCTGTGGAACGGCACCTCCCCGCTCAAGATCCGCGCCGCCACCGAGGAGGAGGTCGAGATCTTCGAGGACGCCCTGGCCGAGGATGATTCCGAGGAGGACGAGCCCTTCGAGCCGGACGCCCACCACGCCCAGGCTTCCAACGACGACAAGGCCTCCAACGACGACGAGTCGGACGAGGACGATGAGGAGGACGATGCCGACATCGTGTTCCTGGTCGACATCGACGAGGATGGCGGCCTCGACTCCTGAGTTTTTGGACATTCCGGGGGGCTGGCCGCCCGTCCCTCGGAGGTCTTTTTCGATGACCCCGCCCCCTTCGGGCGGGGTTTTTCGTTTGGGCGGTCCGTGCCTTGAGTGCCGCGCGGGCTGAGCCGAGCCCAGATCCGCCATCCCGAAGGGATCGACCGATTTGGGTGTGATACCCTCCCGTGGACATGTCGCGCGGGGCGGGGGCTCATGACCGGGAATTTGAGGAAAGACATCCGCACGGATGCGGGGGTGAGAGCCACCCGAACCATCAGGATCGAAGGAAATCCGATTATCCGGCACGCATCCGCCGTCGTCGGCCGTTACGAGAAGTCGCGCAGCGGCCTGCAGAAACCGGAGACGATCAAGTCGCTGGAAGTTGAGGCCGGCACCTACGGTAAGATCCTGGATTACAACGACACGGAGATCCTGATCAAATTCCAGATCGGATCGACGCGCGATACGGCCTCGCACAACACCGTCTCGTTGTGGATCCTGGCGTCCCAGTTCGGCGCCGCGTGCGAGATCCTGAAGGAGGACGCCGACTGATCGCCGGACGCGATCGCGTCCCGGCTCCCTGCGGGGAGGAGGGCCGCCGCGGCCTCCGCGCAAGCGTGGTGCGCACCCGGCCTGCCGGGGCGCGGGGAGCCGTCAGTTCATGACCGGGCGCGCCGCCCGGATGGGAATCAGGCCGGGCGGCACCGGGACATCGCTCGGCGGCGCCGCGGGAGCCGCGAGACCGGCCTCGACCTTGCCCGCGCGCGGCTTGGCCGGCGCCGGACCGGCCGCGTCCGATCTGCTCGCGGCACCCCCCGACGCACCGGTCTTCTCGAGCGGGACGGTCTTCTGGGGCAGAACGGTCTTCTGGGTTGTTGGTAGGGTCTTGCCCGGCGGCACCGCCGCCTTGGGCCCGATCGCCCCCGTGGTCGCCACCTCCGGCATCGGCGCGATCGGGCTGTCGATGCCGTAGATGTCGTCGCGGAAATGCGCGCGGCCGTCCGGGGTGGCGTAGCCGGTCAGATACACGAAGGTCACGGGGATCTGCTTGGGCAGCTTGATGTCCAGGCGCTCGTTGGTGGCGATGCTGGTCTCGATCTCGATCGGGCCCCAGGTCGAGCCGGCGCCGTTGGGGCCGGGCGTGCCCTCCAGCAGCCAGCCCGCGAGTTCCTTGACCTGGGCGACGCGCACGCAGCCATGCGAGTGGAACCGGACCTCGCGGGCGAACAGCGATTTCGACGGCGTGTCGTGCATGTAGACCGCCTGTTTGTTCGGCATGTCGATGCGGACCTGACCCAGCGAATTGTCGAGGCCGGAATCCTGCCGCAGGGTGTAGTTCGCCGCCTTCTCGCTCGACCAGTCGATGGCGGTGGGGTCGACTTGCGTGCCGCCGGGCCCGAGGATGCGGATGCGCTCGCGGGCGAGGTAGCCCGGATCCTTGCGCATCTTGGGGATGATCTCCTTCTTGATGATGGAGACCGGCAGGGTCCAGGTCGGGTTGAGGTTCACGTCGGTGATGCGCGCCTCGATGCGGGGCGTCGCCTTGTCGGGCTTGCCCACCACGGCGACGTAGCGGCGCACCACCACGCCGTGGTCCACGGCCTCGACGGTGGCCGAGGGGATGTTCACCACCACGTAGCGGTCGCCGTAAGCGAAGTTCGAGCCGATCTGTCGGGCGGCGGAGGCGGCGAGCTGGCGCTGGCGCGTGGCCGCCGGCACGTTCAGCGCCGCCACGGTCTGGCGCCCGAGGAAGCCGGTCTCGGGTAGCCCGTGCCGGGCCTGGAAGCTTTTCAGCGCCACCACCAGGGGCGCGTCGAGAGCGTCCGACACGGGCGTGTCGGCGGCCAGGTCGCCCACGAGGGCGAGATGCTTGCGCAGCGCGGGGATCGCCGGATCGCGGGCGCCGGGCTTGACCACCAGCCCCGGCGGCAGGCTCGCCCAGCCGCCGGCATCGGCGAGCGCCTGATAGCGGTCGGCCATCTTCAGGGTGTCGAGGAAGGTCGCGGGGCTCAAGGTCGGCACCGGATCGGACGAGACGCGGGCGACGACGAGGGGCGGCAGCTCGCGCGATTTCTTCGGAGCCGCCTCCTTGGCCAGGGTCTCGGCGTTGGGCGTGCCCGCCGGCACGATGGCCTGGATGGCGGGCGTCGCCGGAGCGGCGGCGGCCTGGGGGTCGATGCGCGGGGCGTCGGCCTTCGGCGTGGCCTTCGGGGCCGCATCCACGGGGGCCGGTTCGGCCCGCGCCGCGAGGCCCAGGGGCGACAGGCTCGCGCACAGGGCGGTGACGAAGAGCGTGTGGCGCGAAAGCATCGCGAACCCCATAAACCGACAATCGCCTCCGACCATGCGGGGCGTTGGTTACCAATCCCCTGCCGGTTCGGACGCGCCCCTGACGCAGGGGGGCGCCCGCCCTACCTCAGGCGCGAAACCGCACACGGGAGCGTTCCCCACATGACGGACAGCCCAGATTCGCCCCGACACCCCGCCCTCCGCCCCGGCGCCGCGGCCGTCGTCACGGGAGCGGCGAGCGGCATCGGGCTCGCCGCCGCCACGCGCTTTGCCGCCGAAGGCATGGCCGTCTGGCTCGCCGACCTGCCCGGAGACGCCCTCGACGCGGCGCGCGAGACCGTGGCGGCGGCGGCCTCCGGGGGCGCGCCCGTCCGGGCCTTGCCCACGGATGTGGGGAATCGCGACGCCATGGACGCCCTGCGCGAGGCGGCCTCGGCCGACGGCCCTCCGGCCCTCGTGATGCTCAACGCCGGCATCGAGGCCGGCGGAAAACTGTTCTCGGATGCCGGGACCTGGGCGCGCATCCTCGACACCAACCTCTGGGGCGTGATCAACGGCATCCAGGCCTTCGCGCCCGGAATGATCGCGGGCGGGCAGCCCGGCGCCATCGTGGTCACGGGCTCGAAGCAGGGCATCACCACGCCCCCGGGCAACACGCCCTACAACGTGTCGAAAGCGGGCGTGAAGGTCGTCACCGAGGCGCTGGCGCACGAGTTGCGGAGCGGTGAGGGCGCGCGGATCAGCGCCCACCTGCTCATTCCCGGCTTCGTCTATACCGGCCTGACCAAGGCACGCGGCGTCGCCGAGAAGCCCGAGGGCGCCTGGACTCCGGACGAGACGGTGGCGTTCCTGATCGCCGGGCTGACGCGCGGCGACTTCTACATCCTGTGCCCCGACAACGAGACCACGCGGGCGCAGGACGAGACGCGCATCGCCTGGGCGGCCGGCGACATCGTCGAGAACCGCCCGGCCCTGTCGCGCTGGCACCCGGACCACGCCGAGGCGTTCCGCCGCTTCAGCGCGGGCTGAGCGGCCGCGCGGGGTTCCCGTGCCGGCACCCGCCATGCGTGGCGGACGCCTTGCATCGGGGTGCCGGTCGGCCGACACAGCGGATGCGAATCTCCGCAGCCCGCGCCTGCAGACCGACTTGCTTGCAGACCATCGTGCAAACCGAACGGGAGCCGCCCTTGGCCACCATCATCCCCGTCGCCTCCTTCGACTGCGTCGTCTTCGGCGCCACCGGCGACCTGACCACGCGCAAGCTCCTGCCGGCCCTGTATTACCGCTTCAAGGACGGTCAGATTCCGGGCACGAGCCGCATCATCGGCGCCTCGCGCTCGGAGATGAGCGCCGAGGCCTTCCGCGAGCGCGCCCGCGACGCGATCAAGCGCTTCGTGCCGGCCGATGACATCGGCGAGGACAAGCTCGCCGCCTTCCTCGATCACCTCGACTACGTGGCGGTGGACGGGGCCGGCGACGAGGGCTGGGAGGACCTCGCCGCCAAGCTCGCCGAGCGCCCGGACCAGGTCCGGCCCTACTACCTCGCCACCTCGCCCGACCTCTACGGCTCGATCTGCCAGAACCTCGCGAAGCACGGCCTGATCGGCGAGAAGTCCCGCGTCGTCCTGGAAAAACCCATCGGCAAGGATCTGAAATCGGCCCGCGCCATCAACGACGCCGTCGGCAAGGTGTTTCCGGAGGAGCAGATCTTCCGCATCGACCACTATCTCGGCAAGGAGACGGTCCAGAACCTGCTGGCGCTGCGCTTCGCCAACACCATCTTCGAGCGGCTCTGGACGGCGGACGTGATCGACCACGTCCAGATCACCGTGGGCGAGACCGTCGGCGTCGAGGGCCGGGCGGGCTACTACGACACGTCCGGGGCGCTGCGCGACATGGTGCAGAACCACATGCTTCAGCTCCTCTGCCTGATGGCGATGGAGAGCCCGCTCTCGCTGGACGCCAACTCGGTGCGCGACGAGAAGCTGAAGGTCCTGCGCGCCCTCAAGCCCATCACCCCGCACGACGTGCAGACCGTCACGGTGCGCGGCCAGTACGCGCCCGGCGCCGTCGGCGGCAAGCCGGTGGATGGCTACCGCGCCGATCTCGGGGGCGAGACCGACAGCCGGACCGAGACCTTCGTCGCCCTGAAGCTGGAGGTGCAATCCTGGCGCTGGGCCGGCGTGCCGTTCTACCTGCGCACCGGCAAGCGCCTGCCCCAGAAGCTCTCCGAGATCGTGGTGCAGTTCCGCGCCTCGCCGTTCTCGATCTTCCCGGCGGAATCCTTCGGGCGTGAGCCGAACCGCCTCGTCATCCGGCTCCAGCCGGAGGAGGGCATCAAGCTCGAGGTCATGACCAAGGATCCGGGCCCCGGCGGCATGCGCCTGCGGCCGACCAACCTCGACATCTCCTTCGAGGAGACCTTCAAGCAGCGCTATCCCGACGCCTACGAGCGCTTGCTGATGGACGTGGTGCGCGGCAACGCCACCCTGTTCATGCGCCGCGACGAGGTCGAGGTGGCCTGGGCCTGGGCCGATTCCCTGCTCAAGGCCTGGGCCGACCGGCCCGAGGCGCCGCGCCCCTACGCGGCCGGAAGCTGGGGGCCCACCGCCGCGATCGCGCTGATCGAGCGCGACGGCCGCACCTGGCACGAGGAGATCCGCTGAGCCGCGTCCGCCCGGGGAACGCCGAGCGCCGCCGGCCGGCGGTGCTCGGTCCTGTGCGCAGGCGCGCGGTATAGTTCCGGACTCCCTCGACAGGCCTCAGTCGGGCGATTAACAGAAGAGAGTATTGTTCCTATCCTCATCCAGACGTCGCGGACCCATGAACAAGATCGAGACGGGCCTCGGCATCAACCGGCGCTACCTCCACGATGAAGTCGTCGACCGAATGCGCGATCTCATCCGCTCCGGCGAGCTGGAGCCCCGCGCGCGGGTCAACGAAAGCGAGCTGACCGAGCGCTTCGGCATCTCGCGCACCCCCTTGCGCGAGGCGATCAAGATCCTCGCCACGGAAGGCCTGCTCGAATTGCTGCCCAACCGGGGCGCACGGGTCGCGAGCCTGTCGCAATCCGAGATCGAGGAGATGATCGAGGTGATCGCGGGCCTGGAGGCGACCGCGGCCGATCTCGCCTGCCGCATCATCACCGATGCCGAGATCGAGGGCATCTCGCGCGACCACGATGCCATGGTGGCCGCCTGGAAGGCCGGCGACGAGGGGATGTACTTCGCCCTCAACCGCGCGATCCACGAGGCGGTGATGCGGGCGAGCCGGAACGCCACCCTCGGGGGCATCTACGACAGCCTCTCGGGGCGCATCCAGCGCTCGCGCTACGCCGTCCACCAGACGCCCGAGCAATGGGCGCAATCCGTCGACGAGCACGAGCAGATGATCCGCCTGCTCCGCGCCCGCGACGGCGATGCACTCGCCGTGCTCATGCGGGCCCATATCCGGGCCCGCACCCCGGTGATCGCGCAGAATTTCGGCGCGGCGCGCCGCGAGGCGACGGCCTCCGAAGCCTGAAACCGAATTCGGTCGGTTTCGTCGGAACGGTGGATCGGGAATGCGCCGCGCAAGACGGTCGCGAGCCGGCGTCACGCTGTCCCGTCGCGCGCCTTCGCCTCCGGCGCGGCATCGTATCCGCTGATCCACTGCGCGTGGGCCTCGGTGCCCTTCGCATGGGGGCAGGCGTCACGGCCGAGTCCCTTGCCGGGCGCGTGGAAGCCCAGCGCGTAATGGTCGAGGTGATCGTCCGGCGGGTGTTGATGCATGACGTGAGCCTGGAGGCATGTCTCCGGGGGCTCGGACCCCGCGAGACCACTGCCATCCGTGATGATTCAGCGACCCGCCGCGCCGTCCGCGGACCCGGCCGCACCGGTCCCGGACGGCTGGGTCGCGATCGTCGAGCCCGTGGTCGCGCCGCGATTCTGCGTGTCTGCGGCCGAGGGACCGGTGGTCGACCCGCCCGCCACGTTTCCGCCCGAGCCGTTGCCGCCCGGTGCGCCCTGTGCCCAGGCGGCGCCCGAGACGGACAGGGCCAAGGCGGCGGCGGTGAGGGCTGCTGCGATGCGCACGGTGTTCTCCGTTTTCGTTTCCTCTGCGGCGTCACTCCCATCGCGGCCGATGGTTCTCCGGCAAGAGGCGCGGCCCGCATGCACCGAATACCTTGAACTGGACACATTCGATGAGCCGCTCTGCCAGGACGCAGGCCGTGGACAAGCGCGACGCTTCTTCGACGAATGTCAGCCCCTGGTCCGACACCCGGGCCAGGGGAGGCCATCGTGCTCGGCGAACCGCTTCCGAGTGGCTTTGACCTTGTTCGTTCGGCAACCTCAGGTTAATAAATCAATTAGATTAACCTGAAGTATGGGGAACGGCGGATTCATGGCCACGACAGTCACCCAGTCTATGTCCGCTCAGGAGGTCGCGACGGAGATTGACAGCTTCTACGCCAGGAATCCGCAACAGACAGTCGGATCTCGATCGAGGGACATCCGGACGGCTTACGGAAAAGTCTCTCCCTTGATGAGGATCAGTATTCCCTTCATCAAGGCGGCGGTCCTGGAGGTGCCCAGATACGGATCGAAGATCGCCGCGGGCCTGGATACGGTCTTGCTTCTGGCTGATACGGCGTGCCCCGTATCCGATCCTGCCCATGGCGATCACTCTGTGCCGAGGACGAAGCATCTCGTCAGTTTTCCAGGTGAAAGCAGCGAGCAGACCGATTACAGTTCATTCCGCATCGAGAATGGATATGGTCTGCTGAACAAGGTCGGGATCTCCGTCGCGCCGGGAGCGGAAGCGAATATCGACGTCGACTTCAAGACCTTGACCTTGACCGATCGGTCGGTTCGGCAATGGTTCGACAGTGTGAAGGGCGCTTTCGAGGGCGCTGGGACGCGCGCTCTGGAAGAAAAACATGCCTTCGGCGGGTTTTCTGGCAGCCTGCTCGCGGAGGTCTTCGGTTGCTTCTTCGGTGACGGGACTGACGATTACTACAAGAATCGAAGTGAGGACGTCGAGCTGTCGAATGATCTGATGCGCCAGGATTGTCTGAAGGCGCTGCATCAGATGCAGAAAACGTATATTCGGCTCACCGGTCGCATGGCGCTGACATCGACGGGTCCTGCTCCCGCCGAGGCGTTCGTCTTCGTCGAGACGACGACGATCACCTTCAATGATGGGACCGGAATATGTGTCGTCGACACGGCGAGTCCCATCGTGGCGGACCGATATGGTGACACGTCCGAAGTGTCCGGCAGGGGAACCATCCGGCCGCTTCCGATCGTCGGTTGAACGGCCATGCGACAACCGCCCGGCGTCCGACGCCTTAGCCGCTTCACCGAACCTCATCGGCTAGCCGCGATCGCTCGGTGAGGTTGCGGTGCCCGGTCGGCGGATGAGGGCACCGCGCACATACGCATGAGACTTCCGGCAGTCCTCAGGCCGCCCGCACGGTATCGAGGAAGCGGCTCACCGCGCCGCTGAGATGCTCGGATTCCCGAGACAGTTCGGAGGCCGAGGCCAGGACCTGGGACGCGGCGGCCCCGGTCTCCTCCGCCGCCCCGGCGACGCCGGAGATGTTTCGCGTCACCTCGCCGGTGCCGGTGGCCGCCGCGTTGACGTTGCGCACGATCTCCTGCGTCGCCGCGCCCTGCTCCTCGACCGCCGCCGCGATCGAGGTCGCGACCGCGTTGATCTCGCGGATGCGCCCGCTGATGCTCTCGATCGCCGTGACGGCGTGGCCGGTGGAGCCCTGGATGCGCCCGATCTGGCCGCTGATCTCCTCGGTGGCCCGCGCGGTCTGGTTGGCGAGTTCCTTGACCTCCGCCGCGACCACCGCGAAGCCGCGCCCCGCCTCGCCGGCGCGCGCCGCCTCGATGGTGGCGTTGAGCGCCAGCAGGTTGGTCTGGCCCGCGATGCTCGCGATCATCGCCACAACGTCGCCGATCCGCGCGGCGGCGGCGCTCAGCTCCTGCACCTGCGCGGCGGTGCGGGCGGTCTCGTCCACGGCGCGCTGGGCGAGGGTGGCCGAGCCGTCGACCTGCCGGCCGATCTCCCCCACCGAGGCGCCGAGTTCCTCGGCCGCCGCCGCCACCATGCCGACATTGGAGGCCGCCTGGTCCGCCGCCGCCGCGACGGTGCCGGATTGCGCCGCCGTCTCGGCGGCGGTGCCGGCCATGCTCTGCGCCGTGGCGCGAAGCTGGGTCGCGGCCGCCGTCACACGGACGAGGATGCCGCCGACGGCGCCCTCGAAGGCGTCTGCCATCTCGCGCATCGCGGCCTTGCGCTGCGCCTCGGCCCCGGCACGGGCAAGCCGGCTCTCCTCCTCCAGGGCGCGGCTGCGCACGAGGTTGGCGCGGAAGGTCTCGAGGGCGTCGGCCATGGCGCCGATCTCGTCGCGGCGCCCGACGCTCGGGATCTCGGCCTCGGCCCCGCCATCCGCCACCCGCCGCATCGCCCGCGCCATCGCGCCGAGGGGCCGGGTGACGCCGAGGATCGTATAGCCCATGGCGGCCAGCGCCATCAGGACCGAGAGGCCGAGCATGATCTGGGTGACCCGCATGGCGCTGGCCTGCTCCGCGCGGGCGGCCGTCCCGGCCGCCTGGCCGGCCTCGCTGTTCATGGCCACGAGCTTGCGCATCGTGGCGCCGGTGGCGAGGTAATTGGCGTTCATCGCCCCCCGGAAGACCGTCAGGATCTCGTCGCGCCGGGCCGCGTCGAGGGTCTGGAGGTGGCTCCAGTCCTGGTTCATCTGGCGGAGCTTGGCGGTGGCGTCGTCGTAGAGGGCCCCTTCCTCCGGCGAGCTGACCAGGGCCTTGTAGGCGGTGCGCTTCGCCTCGAGTTCCCGGGTCAGCGTCGCCGCCTGGGCGATGCTGTTGGCGCGCTCCTCGGCCGTGTCGGCGATGACGTAGCGGAACTGCCAGAGCCGGATGCGCATCACCAGCGCGTTCATCGCGTGCGCGGCATCGACCGAGGGGAGGACGTTGTCCGACAGGGCCGTGATGCGGTCGCCGATGCTGTCGACCTTGGCGAGCGAGATCAGGCCCTGCCCGGTGGTGATGACGGCGAGCAGGCCGAAGAGGCCGATGAGCGTCGACTTGAGGGAAGGGCGCATGATGGGGTGCCGAAATACCGCGTCGCGAGGGACAACACGTTCCCGGGTATGGGAGGGACCTTAAGATTGGCTTGCGCAAACCTTGCCGGGATCGAGCCACGGCGGAAAGATTTCAGATCCGACAGTGTCTTGGCCGGGATTTACGGTTAGGAAAAGCGGCGCTCGGAACGCGATTTCCGGATCAGGCGGCGGCGTTGATCGAGCGCAGGCCCGCCACGAGGTCCGAGAAGCGGTCGCCCTGCACGATGACATGGGCGCGCAGCAGGTCGGACGCGCCCGCCTCGTCGCCCGCCACGATGGCGGCGACGATCGCCGCGTGCTCGGCCAGGGATTGGCCGAGCCGGTTCCGCGCGCGCAGCTGGAGCCGCCGGAACGGCGCGAGCCGCCGGTGCAGCTGGCGCGCCTGCTCCTCCAGGAAGCCGTTGCGGCAGGCCCGGTACACCACCGTGTGGAAGATGTAGTTCTCCGCGTAGTAGGTCTCGGGGTCCCCGGCCTCGGCGGACAGGGCGCAGGCGGCGAGGGCCGCCTTCAGGGCGGCCTCGTCGTCGGGCACGAGGCGGCGCGCCGCGAGGCGTCCGCACGAGGCCTCGATCTCCGCCATCGTCTCGAACATCGCGATCAGGAGCTGCGGGTCCGGCGCGCTGACGATCGCGCCGCGGCGGGGCTTGACCTCCACGAGCCCGGTCATCGCCAGCTGAAGCAGCGCCTCGCGGATCGGCGTGCGCGAGACCCCGAAGCGCTCGGCGAGTTCGGTCTCGTCGAGCCGCGCGCCGAGGGCGAGGCGGCCATCCACGATCTCGGTCTCGATGGTCTGCCGGAGGCGCCGCGATTGGTTCATGCGCTGAGGTCCCAGCATGATTTTAATCCCGCCGACTCGCAAAAATCATCCGCCCACCATTATTCCCTCGCGTTGACAAAATATACAAGACGTCGTTTCATGTATAATCAAAGTGCGCCGCAGTATAAATGCTGCGCTGCAAAAACGGAGCGGCCCGAGGCCGCCCAGGAGTGACACGCCATGATGTTGACGCGCCGTGCCCTCGTTGCGGGCGGCCTCGCCGCCCCCGCCCTCCTGTCCCTGGGCTCGCGCGCCCGGGCCGCCACCACCCTGAAGCTCTCGCACCAGTTCCCCGGCGGCACCATCGACGAGGGTGATTTCCGCGATCGCATGTGCCGGAAGTTCGCCGCGATGCTGGCCGAGCGCTCGAAGGGCGCCCTGGAGGTGCAGGTCTATCCGGGGTCGTCCCTGATGAAGACGAACGCCCAGTTCGGCGCCATGCGCAAGGGCGCGCTCGACCTGTCGCTCTATCCCTCGCCCTATGCGGGGGGCGAGGTGGCGGAGATGAATATCGGCCTGATGCCGGCGCTGGTGAGTTCCTACGAGCAGGCCATCGCCTGGAAGAAGGCTCCGGTCGGCCGGAAGATCGCCGAGATCCTCGATGCGAAGGGCATCATCCTCGTCTCCTGGGTCTGGCAGTCGGGCGGCGTCGCCAGCCGCGAGCGGCCCCTCTACGCGCCGTCGGACGCCAAGGGCCTCAAGGTCCGCGGCGGCTCGCGCGAGATGGACCTGATGATGAAGCAGGCGGGCGCGGCCACCCTGTCGATCCCGTCGAGCGAATCCTACGCCGCCATGCAGACGGGCGCCTGCGACGCGGTCATCACCTCGTCCACCAGCCTGATCTCGTTCCGCCTGGAGGAGCTGGCGAAGTCCCTGACCTCGGGCCGCGAGCGCTCCTACTGGTTCATGCTGGAGCCGATCATGATGTCGAAGATCGCGTTCGAGCGCCTGCCCAAGGACCAGCAGGACCTGATCATGGCGATCGGTGCCGAGCTCGAGCCCTTCGGGCAGGCCGGCGCCAAGGCCGACGACACCAAGGTCGAGGAGATCTTCGGCAAGGCCGGCGCCAAGGTCCAGAACCTTGACGAGAAGACGCTGGGCCAGTGGCGCGACATCGCCCGCGACACCGCCTGGAAGGACTTCGCCGGCAAGTCCGCGAGCTGCGCCGAGCTCCTCAAGCTGGCGGAGCAGGTGTCGTGAGCCACGCCTTCGACGCGGCCTCGGCCGCTTCAGAGACCGCGCAGGCTGTGCCCGAGCCCCGGATTCCCGGCGTGCTCGGGCATCTCGACCGGGGCATGAAGGCCATCAACCGGGTGATCATGCTGCTCGGCGGCCTCGCCCTGGTCTGCGCCTGCCTCGTGCTCAGCTACAGCGTCGTCGTGCGCTACGCCCTGCACGAGCCCACAGACTGGCAGGACGAGATGGCGGTGTTCCTCATCGTGGGCGCGACCTTCTTCTCGGCCGCCGCCGTGCAGGCCAAGCGCGGCCACGTGGCGATCGAGGCGCTGAGCGGCCTGCTCTCGCCCCGCGTCAACCGCGCCCGCCTGCTGATGGCCGACATCGTCAGCGTGGTGTTCGTGACGTTCTTCGCCTGGAAGAGCTGGACCCTGCTGCACGAGGCCTGGGTGGACGGGCAGGTCTCGCAATCCTCCTGGGGGCCGCCCCTTTGGATTCCCTACGCCCTGATGGCGGTGGGCATGAGCTTCCTCGGCCTGCAATTCGTGCTCCAGATCGTCGAGGCGCTGACCTACGGCCCGCGCGCGGCCGGCTGGGCCGACCCGAAGGTCGGCCTCGGCGCCGATCTCGGCAAGAAACCCCTCACCACGGGCACCCATCCATGAGCGTCGCGGCCATCGGCTTCCTCTATGCGGGCGCGACGCTCAGCGCGATGCTCGCCGGCATTCCCATCGCCTTCGCCCTCGGCTTCGTGGCGCTGGCCTTCATGTATGTCTTCATGCCCGGCGCCTCCCTCGATACGGTGGCGCAGAACGTCTACGAGGAGATGGCCTCCATCACCCTGCTGTCGATCCCGCTCTTCATCCTGAAGGGCGCGGCGATCGGCCGGTCCAGGGCGGGCCAGGACCTCTACTCGGCCATGCATGCCTGGATGCACCGCATCCCCGGAGGGCTCGGCATCGCCAACGTCTTCGCCTGCGCGCTCTTCGCCGCCATGGCGGGCTCCTCGCCCGCCACCTGCTCGGCCATCGGCTCGGCGGGCATCCCGGAGATGAGGAAGCGCGGCTACTCGCCGGGCTTCGCCGCCGGCATCATCGCGGCGGGCGGGACGCTGGGCATCCTGCTGCCGCCCTCGATCACCATGATCCTCTACGCGGTGGCCGCCGAGCAGTCCCTGGGCCGCCTGTTCCTCGCGGGTATCGGGCCGGGCCTGCTCCTGGTCGGCCTGTTCGCCACTTGGTCGGTCTACCGCTTCCGCGCGGAATACGCCGCCGCCAAGCAGGCCTACGAGCGCCACGGCACGCCCTCCGCCATCCTGGCCGAGGACACCTACAGCATGCGCCAGCGCTTCTCGACGCTGCCGCGCGTGCTGCCCTTCGTCATCCTGCTCACCGGCGTGATGATCGCGCTCTACGGCGGCTACGCCACGCCCTCCGAGACGGCGGGCCTCGGCGGCCTCCTGGCGCTCGGCCTCATCGCGATCATCTACGGCGTCTGGCGCCCCAGGGACGTGAACCCGATCCTCGCCGCGACCCTGCGGGAATCGACCATGCTGATGCTGATCATCGGCATGTCGCTCCTCTACGCCTACGTGATGAGCTACCTGCACATCTCGCAATCGGCGGCCTCGGCCATCGTGGCGATGCAGCTCTCGCCCTGGGTGCTGCTGGTGACGATCCTCGGCCTCGTGATCCTGCTCGGCTTCTTCCTGCCGCCGGTCTCGATCATCCTGATGACGGCGCCGATCATCCTGCCACCGCTGAAAGCCGCCGGGTTCGACCTCGTCTGGTTCGGCGTGGTGATGACCATCACCATGGAGATGGGGCTGATCCACCCGCCGGTGGGCCTCAACATCTTCGTCATCAAGAACATCGCCCCCGACATCCCGCTCAAGGACATCATCTGGGGCACGCTGCCCTTCGTGATCCTGATGGGGATCGCGATCCTGATCCTCTGCCTCGTGCCCGGCATCGCCATGTGGCTGCCGAACTGGCTCCTGCCCACCACGCGCTGAGCCCGCCGGCCCCGGCCCCCGCGAACGGGGGCCGGGTTTCGTTCACGCGGAGAGAAAATGCCCGTCATGAGAAGCGCCCGGTTCGGTCTCCTCCTGCTCGCCGGTCTCGCGGGCCCGGCCCACGCCGAGTCGGGCGAGGCGGCGGAGTACGCGCCCCGCGTCGAGATCCGGGCGTTCGAGAGCCTCACCCTGTCCGACGCGCAGTTCCTGAGCGGCAACGGCGAGGGCGCCAAGCCGGTCACCCTCGCGGGCACCCTGCGCATCGCCCGCGCGGGGAGCGAGCGCCTGCCGACCGTGATTCTGATGCACGGGTCCGGGGGCCTCGGCGGCAACATCGAGTTCTGGCAGCGCAAGCTGAACGCCGGGGGCTACTCCACCTTCGCGATCGACGCCTTCAGCGGCCGTGGGCTCACCAGCGTCAACACCGACCAGGCGCTGCTGGGCCGCACCACCATGGTCCTCGACATCTACCGCGCCCTCGAGGTGCTGGCCCGGCATCCCCGCGTCGATCCCGAGCGGGTGGCGATCATGGGGTTCTCCCGCGGAGGTCAGGCGGCGCTCTATGCCAGCCTGACCCGGTTCGACGCGGCCTGGAACCGCTCGGGCATCCGGCCGGCCGCCTACCTGCCGGTCTATCCCGACTGCTCCATCGCGTTCCTCGGCGACACGGAGGTCTCCCCGAGTCCGATCCGGATCCTGGCCGGGGGCGACGACGATTACAATCCGGCCGCCGCCTGCATGGCCTATCTCGATCGCCTGTCGGCGGCGGGCCGCAAGAACGTCGCCATGGAAGTCTACCACGGCGGCCAGCACGTCTTCGACAATCCCATCGGCCCGACGACGCCCATCGTGGCGGCGGGCGCGCAGACGGTGCGCAACTGCGCGCTGCGCGAGGAAGCCGGCGGCCGGATCGTCAACGCGCGGACGGGCGCGCCCTTCGCCTACACGGATGCCTGCGTCGAGACGGGCCCGCATATCGGCTCGGATGCCGGCCTGCGCGCCAAAGCCCTGAAGACCACCCTCGACCACCTGAACGCCGCCTTCGCGGCCCGCTGAGGCGGCGCAGCGACGGGGGCCGAAGGTTCGACACTCGCGCATTCTCAGGAGGCGCGCGTGCGGACCGGCACGGGGTTCAGCCGGCCTGTCCTCGTGATCAAGATCTTAGGCTTGGTACTCACCAGTGATGTCCGCAAAGGGTGGATTTCAGGCCGCCCGCTTTCGAAACATAGAGATATCAAAGCAGACATAACCTCGGAGACCGCTCGCGGCCCCTTGCCGCTTCTCTAAAAGTCCGCCCCCGAGCTGTCGAGGCAAATACTAACTACCAGATTGAGCAGGTTTCTGCCGGACCCCTTCTACGCAGCAGGGGGATAAAGTGGGCACCACGCCATCTCGCACGCAATATAGCTAATTAATTCTTGCGACAGCCATCTGTCACGGTTGTGATATAAGCCCTTACTTCTTGCGGATTGCAAACGAGAACTAACTTTGGGATTCGCCGGTGAACAATTGCAATTGCATCGGAGTGACCCATTATCCTAACCCGGTAGCCTGTGATACGATCTGCTTAACAGAAGCCTTGGATGGCTCCTCCCCGGCGTCATATGGTTAAAGAGTAAGATGCTAAGTCGTATCGACATAGTGAACTTTCGATCTCTGCAGAATTTTCACGCCCCAAAAGTAGGGCGAGTAAATCTGATAGTAGGGCGAAATAATTCGGGAAAGAGCTCTGTTTTGGAGGCCCTTCGAATTTATGCCGGCGGCGCTACCAGATCATTGTTGGAAGAGATTGCTCATGAGCACGATGAGCAAGCTTATTATTTCGACGAAGAAACCAGTTCCGCAGGGCAATTTCCATTTACCAATTTTTTTACTCGCCAAGAAGGCCATTCGAAAACTAACAGGATCGAAATCGGAAATCGCGCCGATGATAATTGCCTGATGAGTATAGATAGAGCATTTTTTAAAGAAGTCGAAGAACTATACGTTTCATCATCTTCTCAGAAACAGCTGACCCGAACCAAGTATACAAAGGTTACCGATAATGAATTGTCGTCGCATCAAGGCCTTCTTCGGCCCGGCCTAGAGATAAAAAAGGGCGGTCGCCAACGTCGCTTGTTTCTTGATCATACGCCACGAAATTATCGGCCAATGGAAGTTATCAAGCCGGAAAACTATTCTTACATACCGTCGAGGACAGTTCAAAACGATGAACTCGCTCGTGAATGGGATAAAATCCTATTCACTGCAAAGGGCGATTTGGTCATGTCAACCATTCGTTATGTCGCCCCCGATCTAGAAGCTCTCGCTTTCATCGAGTCTGAAAATTTCCTCTCTCCAAGGATAGATGGTAGATTAGATTTTAGTTCGCGTGAGAACCGTCGTATTCCAGTGGTGAAACTAAGAGGTATATCTGGAACGATGCCGCTGAACAGCTTAGGTGACGGCGCATTTCGCGTCTTCAACCTAGCCATGAAAACAATCAACGCACAAAATGGTCATCTTTTAATCGATGAGTTTGAGAATGGAATTCACTATAGCGCTCAGAAGAAGCTGTGGGAATTTATATTTGAAATGAGCAAAAGATTTAATTTTCAGGTTTTTGCTACGACCCACAGCTGGGATTGTATATCCACTTTCTCTGAAGTGGCAGTGCAAGACGAGCAAGTCGAAGGAATGCTATTCCGAGTCGGGAAAAGCGTTAGATCGTCTGATCGAGGAAAAACGATCGTAACGAGCTTTGATGAAGGACAGCTATTTGGGATTCAACAGTCTGATCTTGAGGTAAGATAATGCGCCAGGATCGCGTGCTGTTGGTTGAGGGTCCGAACGACAAATTTTTTTTCGAAGCGATGTGTCGGTCTTTA
Source organism: Methylobacterium sp. J-068 (assembly GCF_022829445.1). Lineage (GTDB taxonomy): Bacteria > Pseudomonadota > Alphaproteobacteria > Rhizobiales > Beijerinckiaceae > Methylobacterium. The sequence continues at coordinate 66,871 of NZ_JAKSXY010000100.1, forward strand.
GGCCTTTCAACGATTGTCAAAGTTGCTAGTCCGCAAGATATTGCTGGCCCAAAGGTATTCAACAATAAGGGCGGTATATTTAAAATATTGCCTTTGCTAATATCTCAGATGAATGATGGGAGTATAGCAAGTCTTGGAGTGATCGTCGACGCTGACACCTCGGCCACCCATGGGATGGGCGTGGAAAAAACGCTTGAGCTTTTTGCACAAAAGATTGAAAAAGATGGATTCCGCGACAGAAGACGAGTGGGTGATCAGGGCGGTTATGTTTTCAAGAACAATGATGGCTTAGGCGATATCGGATTGTGGATCATGCCCGATAACCAATCTGAAGGCATGCTCGAAAATTGGGTCTATTCTACTGCACGCGGAAGCGAACGCGCTGATATTGCTCACGCGGAAAAAGCAATTGCAACCCTACCAGGGCAGATAAAATTCAAGGAAATTCACCGTATTAAAGCAATCACGTCTGTTTGGATGTCTTAGCAGAAGGTACCTGGTCAAGGGATCAAGCAAGTCGTAACAGATGATCTGTTGGACAGCGGTCACGAACTGCATCAGCGTTTCGTGGCGTGGTTAAAGGGCCTCTTCGCATAGGACGTCGCCTCACGATGCTCTGTCAGCTAATTGGCTGATATATAGTTCAAACTTATACGCGCTACGTGTTCATGAGCGGCGTAAAGAAGGGCCGTGAGGTCCGACGCATAATCGGAGGCCGCTAAGGGGGCGGATAGGAAGCTATTCGGGCTCATTTGGCGTCGGCACTGACGCGATTCATTTCGATTCGCATGAAGTACCCTTATTGTTGCGCCGCAAGGAAAGCTCCATAGCGGCTTCTTCGGAACAATGACATCATCGGTACCCACATCTCAATCGGGTCGAATACAGGATTTCCGCTTCCGGGCGGAGGGATAAAGCCAGCTTTACACGTGGAGCCGACGGTGCGGGACCGTCAACGAACAACCGCTTTGGGTGAGCACCCGTGTCGCTCCCGCCGGCTAGGTTGGGTCGGATGCAGCCACGCCGACACCTCGGCACAGCAGAGCAACGCCGAACACGGCAGCGTCCCATTCTGGCAGTTCGGTCGGACCTCGGGCGGTACCGCCCGCCGAAATCCTCGGCGGCCCGACCGCGCGCGGCGGGGCGAGCGCTCCGCCGTCTCGCCGCGCCGGGACCGATCGCACCAGGCGCGACCTATCCCGCGAGGATCGTCGCGAGGACCTGACGGGCGCGCTCCAGGTCGTGTCGCGCCTCCGCCTCGGCGGCCTCGGCCTGGGCGAGGCGATGCACGGCCTGCAGCAGGGGCGAGCCCTTGGCGAGGGCGGTCAGGGCCGCGACGGTCTCAGGGTCGATCGCCACGAGGTGCGAGGCGTCGCCGAGCAGGAGCGCGATCCGGTGCTCGCAATGCAGGCCCTCCCGTCCCTCCGTGCAGGTGCAGGTGAAGCGGAGGCCGCGCACGGTCTTCGTGGCCTCCATCCGGTGCAGGACATCGCCATCGGGACCGCGAACGGAAAATGCCAGCGCGGTCATCGGGGCTCCTGTCCTGCTTCCGGCGGACGACATGCGGCACGTATACCAGACCGCGTGCGCCGGAGTCCCGCCGCCGACGGACGCATGCGCGCCGCCCGCGCCCGAGCGGATCAGTCGAGCAGCGCGACGCTCTTCACCGCGGCGTAGACGGGCAGCCCCGGTCTCAGCGCCAGTTCGGCGAGCGAGCGGCGCGTGAGACGCGCGACGAGGCTCGCGCCCGCGCAATCCAGGCGCAGCTCGACCATCGGATCGGCGTCGGCCGAGGGGCCGATCTCCGCGACGGTGCCGGCCAGGATGTTGAGCGCGCTCGTTCCCTCCGGCCTGCGCAGGCTCAGCGTGATGTCGCGGGCCGAGACGAGGATGCGTAGGGAGGCCCCCACCGGACGGTCGAGGAGAGGCAGGTCGAGCGGACCGGCGCGCGTCGCGAGCCGCGTCAGCGCGAAGGCCGGGTCATGCCCCTCGACCGTGGCCGACAGCACGGCGCCGGCTTGCCGGGCGCCGCGCAGGGTCGACACGTCGAGCCGGGCCGTCACCGCGTCGACCGGGCCGCTCGCGACGACGCGCCCTTCCTCCAGCACCACCATGCGGTCGGCGAGCCGGGTCACCTCGGGCAGCGCGTGCGAGACGTAGACGATCGGGACCCGGGCCGCGTCGCGCAAGCGCTCCAGGAAGGGCAGGATCTCGGCCTTGCGCGTCTCGTCGAGGGCGGCCAGCGGCTCGTCCATCAAGAGAAGGCGGGGGCGGGCGAGGAGCGCGCGGCCGATCGCGACCCGCTGCCGTTCGCCGCCGGAGAGGCCGTTCGGGCGGCGGCCGAGCAGGGGCGCGATCCCGAGGAGGTCGATCACGTCGTCGAAGCCGATCCCGTCCGAGGCCCGCGCCAGGCGCCGCCCGAAGAGGAGGTTCGCGCGCACGCTGAGGTGCGGGAACAGGCGGCTGTCCTGGAACACGTAGCCGATGCGGCGGCGGTGCGGCGGCACGAAGCGCCGCGCGCCCGTGTCGACCAGGGTCTCGCCGTCCAGGACGATCCGGCCCCGGTCGGGACGGATGAGGCCGCCGATAAGGTTGACGAGCGTGGTCTTGCCGGAGCCCGAGCGCCCGAACAGGGCCGTGACCCCGCCCGGCGTCTCGAAGGCGGCATCGAGCCGGAACGCGCCCTGCCGGTGCTCGACCGCGACCGAGAGCGCGCTCATGCGGCGAGGCGGCGGGCGACGCCGCGCGCGAGGAGTTCGGAGAGCACCAGCGCCACCATCGAGACGGCGATGGAGATCAGGGTCAGCCGCATCGCCCCGGCCTCGCCGCCGGGCACCTGGGTCAGGGTGTAGATGGCCGAGGGCAGGGTCTGGGTCTCACCGGGGATGTTGGACACGAAGGTGATGGTGGCGCCGAACTCGCCCATCGCCTTGGCGAAGCAGAGCACCAGGCCGGCGAGGATGCCGGGCAGGATCAGCGGGAGCGTCACGAGGGCGAAGACTTGGAGCGGGTTCGCCCCGAGCGTCCCGGCCGCCTGTTCGAGCCGGACGTCCACCGCCTCGATCGAGAGGCGGATGGCCCGCACCAGGAGCGGGAAGCCCATGACCGCGCAGGCCAGGGCCGCCCCGGTCCAGCGGAACGAGAGCACGATGCCGAGCTCCGCCAGCGCCGCCCCGAAGGTGCCGCGCCGGCCGAAGGCCAGGAGCAGGAGGTAGCCGGTCACCACCGGCGGCAGCACCAGGGGCAGGTGGACCAGCATGTCGAGCACGGTCTTGCCCCAGAACCGGCCGCGCGCGAGCAGGTAGGCCACGCCGAGGCCGGGCCCCAGGCTCGCCAGCGTGCCGGTGCCGGCCACGAGCAGGCTGAGCCGCAGCGCGGCCCATTCCTCCGGTGTCAGCCAGTCGGTCACGGCCGGGCGGCGGCCGGACGGTCGAGCACCGTGAAACCCTGCTTCTCGAAGGCGGCCCGGGCCGCCGGCCCGCGCAGGTCGGCGAGGAGAGCCGCCGCGTCGGGGTTGACCGAATCCTTCGTGATCGCCACCGGGTAGACGATCGGCGGGTGGCTGTCGGCCGGGAAGGTGGCGACGACGCGCACATTGGCGTCGGCGGCGGCATCGGTGGCATAGACGATGCCCAGCGGCGCCTCGCCGCGCGAGACGAGGAGGAGCGCCGCGCGCACGCTCTCGGCCTGCGCGACCCGGTCCTTCACGCCCGCCCAGGCGCCGAGCTTCTCCAGCGCCGCCTTGCCGTACTTGCCGGCCGGCACCGCCTCGACGTTGCCCATGGCGAGCCGGCCCGAGCCCAGGGCCCCGGCGAGGTCGAGGCCCGGCCCCATCCTGACCTCCGCCCTCGACTCCTTCGGCGCGATCAGCACGATGCTGTTGGCGAGCAGGTTCACCCGCGTGTCCGGCCGGATGAGATCCTTCTTGGCGAGGTAGTCCATCCAGTCGAGGTCGGCCGAGAAGAACAGGTCGGCGGGCGCGCCCTGCTCGATCTGCTTGGCCAGCGTGTTCGAGGCCGCGTAGGAGATCTTCGGGGCCGGCTTGCCCGTCTTTCCGTAGGCGGCGGCGATCTCGTCGAGGGCGTTCTTCAGGCTCGCGGCGGCGAACACGGTCGCGGGCTCCGCCGCCCGTGCCGGGACGGCGCCCGTGAGGCAGGGCGAGACGAGGCCGACGACGACGAGGCCGGCCAGGAAGCCGGCGCGGGTGAGGATACGCATCGGGAAGGGTCCTAGGACTCGAGGGCGGGGTCGCGTCGGGCGGCTTTCGGTAGCGTAGCCGTGTCGATGGCGACGCGATACGTCACGTCGTTCTCGAGCATCCGGCCGTCGGCGGTCTCGATCCGGTCGATGGGGATCATCCCGTTACCGCCGATGAGCGAGCCGGCGAAGTCGCGCCGCCGCCGGATCACGCGGAACACGTTCACGTCGAGGGGCTTTTCCGGCGCGCCGACCTGCACCTGGGTGCCGTCGCGCTCGAGCAGGCCGAGATCGGCGTTCCCGTGGCCGGGAACGCCGGGGGAGAGCGTGTTCTGACCCGCGTCGCGGGCCTGGTGCAGGTCCGAAGGGCGGACGCCGCAAGAGACGATCTCGACATCGTTCGCGCCGGAAGCGCGCCGCTCGATCGTGAAGGCCGTCAGCGGCGCCCCGGCGCTGGCGGCCGCATGGCCGGTGCAGGTGAACATGCGCGCGTCTCTCCGCAATGGCCGATCCCGGCTGTCCGGGAAGCGGCATCCATGGCACGGATGCGCTATATACATCTGGCTATAGCCCTGGCTAGGGCCGCCGGCGCCCCGGTGAGATCATCCGCCTCGACCGCGTGCATGGCGTCCAGCGGATGGCGTCCCACGCTTGGCACCCGGTTCACGGGCCTCGCAACGGGGCGGAAGCGGACCCGGACGCCGGCTCATATCAAATCCGGTCGATCCCTTCGGGATGGCGGATTTGGCCTTCGATCAAGGGGAAGACGGTCTCATCCGTGAGATTTTGGCTGTCGGGAGCCGAGCGTGCGATGGGATGCCCATCGGGGCGGCCTGACGATCACCGGCGAGCGCCGGGGCCACCTGGGTCACGGGGACGGGACATGGCGCAACGGGACATGGCGCAACGAACCACGGCGCATCTGAGCATCCGGATCGACATCGGACCGGACAATCGTGTCGGTCCGGGCAAGGTGCTTCTCCTGGAGATGATCGCCGAGCACGGCTCGATCAGCGCCGCGGGCCGGGCCGTGGGGATGTCCTACCGGCGGGCCTGGATGCTGATCGACCAGATGAACACCGGCTTCGGACAGCCCGTGGTCGAGGCGCAGGTCGGCGGCAAGGCCGGCGGCGGGGCTCGCCTGTCGCCCCTCGGGACCGACCTCGTCGCGCATTACCGGGCCATCGAGCGCGCGGCGGAGAAGGCGGCCGCCCCCTTCCTCGCGCGGCTCCTGTCGCCGCCCGGAGAAACCTGACGCCTCCTCGTCGGGGCACCCTTAGCCAAGGCCCGCGGCATTCGGTAGAGTGTCATATCGGAATGGATACAGCGTCTGCCGGGTGCCCCATGCCGCCCACCTCAGCGCGCGGTGATCAGGTCCTTGATCCGCGACGCGAGCGCTTCCATCGGGAAAGGCTTGGTCAGCACCTCCATGCCGGGCTCCAGATGGCCGTGGCCGAGGATCGCGTTCTCCGCGTAGCCGGTGACGAACAGCACTTTCAGGTCCGGTCGCCCGACGCGGCCCGCATCCGCCATCTGTCGCCCGTTCATGCCGCCGGGGAGCCCGACATCGGTAACGAGGAGGTCGATGCGCACGTCCGATTGCAGGACCTTCAGGCCCGCCACGCTGTCGGCCGCCTCGATGGCGGTGTAGCCGAGATCCTCCAGCACCTCCGTCACCAGCATGCGCACCGAGGGCTCGTCGTCGACGATCAGCACCGTCTCGCCCTGCTGGGCGCGCGCGACCTCCGTGAGGGTCAACGCGACGTCGTCCACCTCGACGTCGCCGTAGTGGCGCGGCAGGTAGAGGCACACGGTCGTGCCCGCGCCGACCTCCGAATAGATCCGGACCTGGCCGCCCGATTGCTGCGTGAAGCCGTGGATCATCGAGAGTCCGAGCCCCGTGCCCTGGCCGAGGGGCTTGGTGGTGAAGAACGGCTCGAACACGCGGGCGACGACCTCCGGCGGCATGCCCGTGCCGGTGTCGCTCACGCACAGGGACAGGTACTGGCCCTCGGGGACGTCGTGCTTGATCGCGGCGGGGCGATCCAGCCACTTGTTGGCGGTCTCGATGGTGATGCGCCCGCCCTCCGGCATGGCGTCGCGGGCGTTGATGCAGAGGTTCAGGAGCGCGTTCTCGAGCTGGCCCGGATCGACCAGGGCCGGCCAGAGCCCGGCCGCCCCCACCATCTCCATCGCGATCTCCGGCCCGATGGTCCGGCGGATCAGCTCCTCCATGCCGGCGATGAGCCGGTTCACGTTCGTCGGCTTCGGGGTCAGGGTCTGCCGGCGCGAGAAGGCCAGCAGGCGGTGCGTAAGCGCGGCGGCGCGCTTGGCCGCGCCCTGGGCCACCGTCATGTAGCGTTCGAGGTCGCTGAAGCGGCCCTGGCTCATCCGGGTCTGCATCAGTTCCAGCGAGCCGGAGATGCCCGCCAGCAGGTTGTTGAAGTCGTGCGCCAGCCCGCCGGTGAGCTGGCCCACCGCCTCCATCTTCTGCGATTGGCGCAGCGCCTCCTGCGCGCTCATCAGCTCGTCCGTCCGCTCGGCCACGCGCTGTTCCAGGGTCTCGTTCAGGGCCGCCAGGGCGGCCGCCGCCCGGTCGCGCTCCGTCTGGACGGCGATCCGCTCCTCGATATCGATGAGGACGCCCGGAAAGGTCGTCGGCGTGCCGTCCTCGGCGTGGTCGGCCCGGCCGCTCGCCTCGACCCAGTAGTACCGTCCGTCGACGCGACGGACCCGGTACTGATGGGAATAGGCGCCGCCCCGCGTCACCGCCTCGGCGATGGCCTGGTTCAAGGCCTCCCGATCGTCGGGATGCACGGTGGCGACGACCTGCTCCAGGCCGAGGCCCAGGCGCACGCGCTCGGGATCCAGCCCGAAACTGCGCGCGAAGCCTTCGTCGGCCGTGAAGCGGTCGGCCGGGATGTCCCAGTGCCAGGTCCCGACGATCGCGCCGGCCGCGAGGGCGAGCTGGACCCGTCCCGCGTTCTCCCGGGCGCTGGCCTCGCTGGCCCGCAGGGCCGCGTCCGCCCGCTTGCGCGCGCTGATGTCCCGGAACAGCACCGAGACCTGGCGCCGGCTCGCCGGCTCGATCCGGGCGGCCGAGACCTCGATGTGCCGCCCGACCTCCGGGAACGCGCGCTCGAACCGGATCGATTTCCCCGTTCGAAGGACGCCGCCGTAGAGTTCGAGCCAGCCCTCCGCCTCGCCGGGCGCGATGTCCCGCAACGTCTTGCCGACGACGTCGGGGATTCCGGTCTGGCGCTCGTAGCCCTGGTTGGCCAGGACGTGGACGTAGTCGCTCGACGGCCCATGGGGGCCGTCGATGAACTCGATGATGCAGAAGCCCTCGTCGATCGTCTCGAACAGCGTGCGAAAGCGCGCCTCGCTGTGGGCCAGCGCGTCGCGCGATTCCCGCTCCCGCATCACGCCGCGCTGCTCCATGCGCGCGACCTCGCGCCGGTCGACGGCGCGGCGCATCTCCATCAGCGCGCAGACCTGCCGTGCGAGCGCGCGCAAGTCGTCGGCCTGCGCGGCCGTCAGCCCCTCCGGGCGCGGCACGGTGTCGATGACGCAGAGGGAGCCGAGCGTCTGCCCCTCGGGCGTGCGCAGCGGCGCTCCGGCATAGAAGCGGATGTGGGGAGGGCCCGTGACGAGGGGATTGGCGGCGGTGCGCGGGTCGACGCCGAGGTCCGGGATGACGAGGAGGCCGGGCTCCGAGAGCACGAACTGGCAGACGGAACGGTCGAGGTCGGTCTCGCACAAGGGAAATCCGACGCGGGCCTTGAACCATTGCCGATCGGCGGCGACGAGACTGATCAGGGCGACCGGTGCCGCGCAGAGCCGGGTCGCGAGCCGCACGACGTCGTCGAAGCCCTGCTCGGGCGGCGTGTCGAGAAGGTCGTAGGCGTCGAGCGTGGCGAGCCGGATCGGGTCGCCGACCGGGGTGGGACGATCGCTCACGGTGCAGGCTCCCCGGTGATGCGGGAAGGGGCCGGCCGCCCGCCGAGGATCGTCGCCTCACGCTCGATCGTGCGGTGGCGCGCGGCGCGGACGCCCGCACGTGCGCGCGCGAATTGGCCCGAAGCGACCCGCGTCCGGATCGAGGCGTCGAGCTCCCCGGTCAGGGCGATGCAGCGCGTCGGCGTACTGGACATGGCGCCCTGTGGCACGAGCGGCGGGCGTTATCAATCACGGACGAACCCGTGCCTCGACGCCCGGTCACCGGGCTTCCGGGAGCGGACCCCACGCACCGGGACATCGGGTCCGCGTCGCGGGCCGGCGCGACCTCGTGCCCCTCGTCGGGCACGGCCCCGGCCGTCGACGCCGGCGCGTGGATCGTCGCGGCGGGCCGATGGTTCATCGATCCGGACGGAGGCGGACCGGGGGGCACGCGCTGCCGATGGCGGCCCGAGCGCGCCGATCCCCAATCCCAGGACGCCAGGATCATCGGATCGCAGGAAAATGCGCGCCTTTCATCCCCTGAGCACGGGTCGTTAACGAAGCGGTAACCATACCGGGCATCAATGGTCTGGTAAGGAATCGCGAGAGCCCGTGACCGACTCAAGCCCTCCCCGCAGACCCGTTCAGCTTCGCGGCCGCGCCTTCAAGTCCCTGGTGCTGGCTCCCGAAGGCCCGCTTCCCGATTGGTTCGCCGATCTGGACGAGGCGCTGAAGCGCTCGCCGACCCTGTTCGACGGGCGCGCCCTGATCCTCGACGTGGCGGCGCTGGAGCCCGCCGCGCCGGACCTCGACGCCCTGCTGGCCGAACTCGGCAGCCGGCAGATCCGCATCCTCGGCGTCGAGGGCACGACCCACGCCCTCCTCGGGCCGGGGCGCCCGCCGCTCCTCGCCGGGGGACGGCCGGTGAGCACGATCGAGATCCCGGTCCAGCCCGAGCCGGAGGTGCCTTCGGCGCCCCCGGAGCCGGCCACCACCTCGCTCACCATCGAGGGCTCGGTCCGCTCGGGCCAGTCCATCGTCCACCCCACCGGCGACGTCACCGTGATGGGGTCGGTCTCGTCCGGCGCGGAGATCCTCGCCGGCGGCTCCATCCACGTCTACGGCGCGCTGCGCGGCCGGGCCATCGCCGGCGCCGCCCGCAACCCCCGCGCCCGCATCTGCTGCCGCAAGTTCGAGCCCGAACTTCTCGGCATCGACCGCCTCGTCCGCACGGCCGAGGAAATGGGCAATCACCTGCGCGGCAAGGCCGTGCAGATCTGGCTCGATGGCGGCGCCATCAAATTCGCATCCTTGGATTGAGGAGTAAGCTCGTATGGCCAAAGTTCTGGTCGTGACATCAGGCAAGGGCGGCGTCGGCAAGACGACGACGACGGCGGCTCTCGGCGCGGCGCTCGCGCAGGCCGGAAAGAGCGTGGCGGTGGTCGATTTCGACGTCGGCCTGCGCAACCTCGACCTCGTGATGGGCGCCGAGCGCCGGGTCGTCTACGACCTCATCAACGTGGTCAACGGCGACGCCAAGCTCAGCCAGGCCCTCATCCGCGACAAGCGGCTGGATAAGCTCCACCTGCTCCCCGCCTCGCAGACCCGCGACAAGGACGCCCTCACGGATGCGGGCGTCGCCCGGGTGATGGACGAGCTGCGCGAAAAGTTCGACTGGGTGATCTGCGACTCGCCGGCCGGCATCGAGCGCGGCGCGACGCTGGCCATGCGCCACGCCGACGTCGCCGTGGTGGTGACGAACCCCGAGGTCTCCTCGGTGCGCGATTCCGACCGGATCATCGGCCTGCTCGACTCCAAGACCCTCAAGGCCGAGCGCGGCGAGACCATGGAGAAGCACCTCATCCTCACCCGCTACGACCCTGCCCGGGCCGATCGCGGCGACATGCTGAAGATCGAGGACGTGCTCGAGATCCTCTCGATCCCGCTGCTCGCCATCATCCCGGAGAGCATGGAAGTTCTGCGCGCCTCCAATGTCGGCTGCCCCGTCACCCTGAACAACCCGCTCTGCGCCCCGGCCCGCGCCTACACGGACGCCGTGCGCCGCCTCAACGGCGATGCGGTCCCGATGTCGGTGCCCACCGACAAGAAGTCCTTCCTCGACAAACTCTTCACCCGGAGGGCAGCATGAGCCTCCTCAACATGTTCAACCGGCGCGGTTCGGCGCCGGTCGCCCGTGACCGCCTGCAACTCATCCTCGCTCATGAACGGGCGGGGGTCGGCGGCTCCGACCTCGTGATGGTGCTGCGCGAGGAGATCCTCGCGGTCATCGCCAAGCACGTCGAGGTGAACAGCGACAAGGTCCAGATCCGCCTCGACCGCGGCCAGGACATGTCGACCCTCGACATCGACATCGAACTCCCGCTGACGCCGGCCAAGGCCGGCGGACGGGCCGGGGAGCTCAAGACCAAGGCCGCGAAGCTCGCCGCCGCATGAGGTCCCGCGTGACGATCCCGGCCGGCTCCGCCGTCAGGCCCCGATGAACAACCCGGCGAGCGTCGCGCTCGTCAGGTTGGACAGGGTGCCGGCCAGGATCGCGCGAAGGCCGAAGCGGGCGATCTCGGGCCTGCGCTCCGGCGCGAGGCTCGCCAGACTCGCGAGCTGGATCGCCACCGAGGTCAGGTTGGCGAAGCCGCAGAGCGCGAAGCACAGGATCGCGGCGATGCGCGGATCGAGGCTGCCGCTTTTCAGCACCGGCGAGAGCTGCGCGTAGGCCAGGAACTCGTTGAAGGCGATCTTCTGCCCCAGCGCCCCGCCCACGAGGCCGGCCTGGTCCCAGGGCACGCCCATCAGCCAGGCGAGCGGCGCGAACACCGTGCCGAGGACGCCCTCCAGGCTCAAGCCGGGATAGCCGGCGAGGCCGCCCGCCCAGCCCGCGAACCCGTTCAGCAGGGCGATCAGCCCCGTGAAGGCGATGAGCATCGCCCCCACCGAGACCGCCACGGCCAGCCCCTTCTGGGTGCCGTCGGCCGCCGCCTCGATCACGTTGACGGCCCGCGTCTCCCCGAACGTGACCCGCGTAGTCGTCACCCGCGTGGGCTCCGTCGTCGGCACCAGGATCTTGGCGTAGAGCAGCCCGCCCGGAATCGCCATGACGCTGGCCGCCAGCAGGTACTCCATCGGCACGCCGAGCGCCGCGTAGCCGGCCAGGATCGTGCCCGCCGTGGAGGCGGCCCCGCTCGACATCACGGCGAAGAGTTCGGCCGAGGTCAGCGCCATCAGGAACGGCCGCAGCGCGATGGCGATCTCGCTCTGGCCGATGGCGATGGTGATCACCGCCGCGAAGGTCTCGATCGGCGAGGTTCCGATCACCCGCCGCAGCACGGCGCCGATGCCGCGTGCCGCCGCCTGCATCACGCCGACATGGTACAGCACCGCGATCAGCGCCGAGACGTAGAGGATCTGCGGCAGGATGCGCAAAGCGAGGATGAAGCCGCTGCCGCCGAACAGCTCGAACATGCGCGGCTCCACGAGCCCGCCGAACAGGAACGCGGTGCCCCGGTCGCCGTAGTTCAGCACGGTCTGCACGAAAACCGCCGCGCCCGCCAGCGCCGTGCGCCCCGCCGGCACGAACAGAACCAGGGCGCCCAGGGCCACCTGGAGCGCCAGGGCGGAGAGCACGACGCGGGGTGAGATCGCCCGCCGGTCGGTCGAGAACAGCACCGCGACGGCCAGAAGCAGGACGAGGCTCGCGCCCGCGTGAAACCATTTCTCGACCATGCCGCCCCGCTGTTCCTGGCCGGACGGAGCAAGCCCGATGCCGGGACGGTTGTCGCGGGCGAAGTTGCGCCGTCCACCGGGCGCTGGTCGCAACCGACCGTGTCCTTCTCCCGCGTGGGATGAGGCCGGTGGGCAAAATCCGACGGATGGGGTCCGAACCCTCTGGCTCGAGCGCTGACATTGCGACCGGATCAGGACCGCGGAGGGGCGCCGCCGCGCGTTGGCATGCCGATGCGAAGGGGCGAACGAGCCCACCCGTGACGCTGTGCTAACGCGGGCTACCGGGCTTCCGGGTCGTCGGCCCCCTCGATGAGCCGGGCATACTCGGTCTCGGCCAAGCCGTAGCCGTCCCCTGCCAGATCGAGCAGGCGTTCGCGGTCGATGATCTGGACGCGGCCCCGGCTCTTGGCGATGAGACCGTCCTTCTCCAACGTCCGCAACGCCATCGTCACGCCGGGCCGCTCCACACCCAGCATCAGCGACATGAATTCCTGCGTGACCGTGATTTCGTCGCTCTCGCTCCGGTCGTGGCACATCAGCAGCCAACGGGCGAGGCGGATTGGCGTACCGCCCCGGGCGTTCGTGAACGCGGTTTGCGCGGTCTGGACGTATTGGGTCTGGATGTAACGGTGCAGGAGACGGCGGAGGGCGGGGCGCCGCTCGATTTCGGCGCGCAGGTCGAGCACGTCGACGGCCAATGTGTGCCCGGCCGCCTGTACGAAGTGGGTGTACGGGCTGCGGTCATCGTCGAGCAGGACCGCGGCGGCACCGACGAGGGCCTCCCGTCCGAGCAACCCGATTTCGACGCGACCGCTGGGAGCGTCGGAGGTGATGGAGACAATGCCTGCCTCCACGAAATAGACGGTCGCGATCCGCGTGTTGGCCGAGATGAGCACGCGCCGGAGGGGGATCGTCTCAGGGCGCAGCAAAGGCGCCAGCACGGCGAACTCCTCCGGCGGGAGCGCGCGCAAGAGACCGTTGCGGAGGCCGGTCTGCTGGAGATTTGACATGTGTTCTCTCACGATCGGGCAAGAGCACACGCTGTCCCTCAATCGTCAGCGCCCTGAAACGAGCCGACCACGCACAATATTTGGTGCGAACAAGAAAGAATATTAATCCATAAAATTTACATCATCCAAGCTGATGTATGTTAAAATTTGGGATTGTGTCTGATTTTTACTAATCGTGCCCTCGGCATTGTGTCATCTCAGCCGGCGGCGCGCGTTGACTTTCCCTTGTCCGCCCGCAGCATTTCGCAGGCGAACGCGAACACCGCGTTGCGCGCCTTCGGCGACCTGATCGCCAGCCACGTTTGGATTAGGCGCGCGGCATCCTTCGAATAGACCGCGTCGGACGGCTCGAAGAAACACTCTACGGAGCAGCCGAGCACCTGGGCGATCCGAGCGAGCGTCTCACGATTGGAAACGTCTCGGGTTGGAATCATCCCTTCAGGCGTTGGCATGTCCATGTCGTTTCCCTCGCGCAGAGCCCCAGTCAACGTATAAAATCGAGCTTATCACCGCAGTGAGGCTTGCGAAATCGTAAACATTATACAATAGTAAAATACACATTTGATGCGTAAAATATTTACAATCAATCCTCCCGTGTAAGAGGGATAGGCCGATGGCTCACATGGGTGATTTGAATACGGTCGCCGACGTGGTCATTACCGCGCACGACGTTATCGAGGAGCACGGCACGCACGAAATGAAGGCGATGATTCGGATGCTTCTGTTGACGATCGGCAGAGAGATCGCTCAATCGGGCGGACTTGCTAAAGTGTCACAAGCTCTCCGCCGCGACGAAATCGAATGATCTTGAGAGTAGTTTGAGGCGCAGGGCTAAGAGTGCCTCACAAAACTTCCGACCACTGTCGGTCCTCACTGTGGGCACGGCGGCGCAGCGGGAGTTTTGTGAGAGACACTAAGTGCTCGCGAGGCGAGTGGACGATCCGGGCCTCCGCCAAAGCGTGGTGAGCCCGACCTGTGGGTCGGGCTCATGAAACACCCGGGATCCGTCGCCTGTGCGCCCTGCGCCTCGGGAAGCCCCCGGAGGCCGCTCCGAGGCGCGCGGGCGTCGGCGTCCGGTCAGGCGGCGCGGACGGTGGCGAGGAAGCGGTGGACTTCCGCCGACAGGTGCTCGGACTGGCGTGAGAGTTCGGCGGCCGAGGCGAGAACCTGGCCCGCCGCCGCGCCCGTCTCCTCCGAGGCCTTGGCCACGCCGGAGATGTTGCTCGTCACCTCCGTCGTGCCGGTGGACGCCTCGGCCACGTTGCGCACGATCTCCTGCGTCGCGGCCCCCTGTTCCTCCACCGCGGCGGCGATCGTGATCGCGACCGTGTTCATCTCGCGGATGCGGGTCGTGATCGAGCCGATCGCCCCGACCGAACGTCCGGTCGCGACCTGGATCTGCGTGATCTGCCCGGAGATTTCCTCGGTCGCGCGTGCCGTCTGCGAGGCCAGTTCCTTCACTTCCGCCGCGACCACCGCGAAGCCGCGCCCCGCCTCGCCGGCCCGCGCCGCCTCGATGGTGGCGTTGAGCGCCAGGAGGTTGGTCTGCCCGGCGATGTTGGAGATCATCCCCACCGCGTCACCGATCCTGGCGACGGCGCTGCTGAGGTCCTGCACGAGGGTGGCGGTCTGGTCGGCCTCGTTGACCGCCTGCTGAGCAAGATCGGACGAGCCGGAGACCTGGCGTCCGATCTCCTGCACGGATGCACCCAACTCCTCCGCGGCCGAGGCGACGGTGTTGACGTTGGCGGCGGCTTCCTCCGCGGCGGCGGCGACGGTGGTCGACTGGTTCGCCGTTTCCGTCGCGGTCGCGGTCATCTGCTGCGCCGTGGCCTGCAACTCGGTCGCGGAGGACGAGACGCGTCCGACGATGCCGCCCACCGCTCTCTCGAAGCTGTCGGCGATCTCGATCATCGTCCGCGTCCGTTCCGCGGCCGCGGCCGCATCGGCGATCTGCCTGCGCTCGGCTTCGTCGGCGGCCTTCTTGGCCACCATCGCCTTGATGCCTTCCACGGCCCGGCCCACGGAACCGATCTCGTCGCCGCGTGACGCTTCCGGGATCGCGGCATCGATCGCGCCCTGGGACATCCGCTGCAGGACGCCGACGAGGCTCGCGAGCGGACGTATGATGCCGATCACGACGATGGCGCCCGCGAGAGCGAGGGCGACGATCAGGCCCGCGATGGCGGTGCCGATGAGAAGTCGTGCCGCGCTCTCCGCCTGGGCTTGGGCCGCACGCTTCGCATCCGCGAATTGTTCGGTCAGCAAGTCGATCCGAGCCTGGACGGCATCACGGACTTTCGCCCGAGCGGCCGAACCCTCCGTCAGGGCGATTTGGGCGGCCGCCGCCGTTTCGTTCTTCAAGCCGAGTGCGGTCGACCGGTCGGAAATGACGAAATACTCCTCGACGACGCGACGCAACTTCACATTCGCGTCCCTCCGCTCGGGGGTGTCGGACATCGCGATCAGCCGGTCGACGGCAGCATAGCTGGCCGTCACGGCCGCATCGTAGCGCGTTTTGTAACCCCCCATTTCCTGGTCGCGTGTTTCGATCGTAATGTTTCTGTTCTGCACCGTCGCTTCGGTCACGCCGTTTCGCAGATTGAGAATGTTCTCGAGGCGAGTGGCCTGAACGTCGACGATGGATTTCGAGCGCGATGCCAGATCGTTCAACGCGCTTTGCGCATAGACAACGAGGCCGAATGCGAGTGCCGCCAGGAGCACTAAGGGCACTGCCAGCTTTACTTTGAGGCTGCTATTCCGCATCAGGCCAGACATTGTTCGTCTTTCGATAGAAGGTGTGATCGATCGATAAATGCAGAATTGCGGTTAAATTTGAATGAATTCCGTCTAGTGCCTCTATCGATGAACAAAGGGGTTCTGTAATCGGGCCTCCACCGTCAAAGGGTGCCGGGCTACCGCGCGTGTCGAAGGTCCGCAGCGGGTGGATTTCCGTTGGGCCGCTTTCGGAACGCGATAGCAGACAAGCGGACGTTCGCTGAATAGCGACCACTGGCTGCGAATCAATTGCGACCCGGCTCCGATGTGGACAGGCCGACCCCTGCGCACTTTAAAACCGCCGCGCTCGCAAGGCCGGCAGGTTGGGCAAGCGCTGCCCGCGGATGCATGCTAGACCGCTGGTTTTCCAGGAGTGCGGGCTTGTCCGTCGTTCGGCGACACAATGTGAGGCAGGCTGGAGACAGCGCGACCGCCATGGTCTTCGCGCATGGCTTCGGCTGCGACCAGAACATGTGGCGCTTCGTGGCTCCGGCCTTCGAGGAAAGCCACCGCACGATCGTGTTCGACCATATCGGGGCCGGCGGATCGGACCTGACCGCCTACGACGCCGACAAGTACGCCTCCCTCGACGGCTATGCCGACGACGTGGTCGAACTCTGCCGCGGCCTGTCGGTGACCGGTGGCGTGTTCGTCGGGCATTCCGTCAGCGCCATGATCGGCATCCTCGCCGCGAAGAAGGCCCCGGAGCTGTTCGAGAGCCTCGTCCTGGTCTGCCCCTCGCCGCGCTACCTCGACGACTACGGCTATGTCGGCGGCTTCACGCGCCCGCAGGTCGAGGAGTTGCTGGAATTCCTCGACACCAACCACATGGGATGGTCCCAGGCGATGGCGCCGGTGATCATGGGCAACGCCGACCGCCCCGAACTCGGCGAGGAGCTGACCAACAGCTTCTGCCGCACGGACCCGGACATCGCCCGGCGCTTCGCTCGCGCGACCTTCCTCGCCGACAACCGCGCCGACCTCGCGGGCGTGACGGCCCGCTGCCTCGTCATCCAAAGCTCCGAGGACGTGATTGCACCGCAGGAGGTCGGCGACTACGTGCACCGCCACTTGGCGAACAGCGAGCTCGTGCTACTCGACGCGACGGGCCACTGCCCAAACCTGAGCGCGCCCGAGGAGACCATCCAGGCCATCGCGACATTCCTTCGAGGACCGGGCGGTGAGTGACACGGCAGTCGGCTCTCAAGCGCTGGACGTGGACGATCTGGAGGACCTGTTCGAAAACGCCCCCTGCGGCTACGCCTCGACCCTGCCGAACGGACGGATCTCCAAGGTCAACCACACGCTCGCGATCTGGCTGGGTCACCCGGCCGAGCAGATCGTCGGGCGCCGCTTCCTCGATTTCCTGAACATCGCCGGCAAGATCTATTACGAGACCCACTTCGCGCCGATGCTGAGGATGCAGGGCTTCTTCAACGAAGTCGCCCTCGACCTCAGGCGCGCCGACGGCACGATGGTGCCGGTCCTGGTCAACGCCGTCGTCCGCAAGGACGCGGTGGGTGGCGTGCGCTTCATCCGGATCACCGTCTTCAACGCCTCGGACCGCAGGCGGTACGAGCGTGAGATGCTGGAGGCGCGCCGGGTCGCGGAAAGGGCCACGGTCGCGCTGCAGGATCTCAACCTGACCCTCGAAGCCCGGGTCGCCGAGCGTGCACGCGCCCTGGATCGGGCCTGGCGACTTTCGCCGGATCTCCTGGCCATCGCCGACGCGCAGGGGACGCTCCTGGCGGTGAACGCGGCCTGGACGGATCTGCTCGGCTGGGAGGCGTCCGATCTCGTCGGTCACGGCTTCGCCGGGTTTACCCATCCGGACGACCTGGAGCCGACCCGGGCCGCCCTGGGCCGCATCATGACGGCACCGCTCGTCGAGCCTTACGAATACCGCCTCAGGCATGTCGACGGGACCTATCGGCAATTCGCCTGGACGGGCGCTTTCGAGGACGGCCAGATCTATGCAACGGGCCGGCACACGACCGTCGAGCACGAGCAAGCCGCCGCGTTGGTCCAGGCGGAGGAGGCGTTGCGCCAGTCGCAGAAGCTGGAGGCCGTCGGGCAATTGACCGGCGGCGTGGCGCACGACTTCAACAACCTGCTGACCATCATCCGTTCCTCGGTCGACTTCCTGCGCCGGCCGGACCTGCCCGAAGACCGCCGGATCCGCTACATGGATGCGGTCTCCGACACGGTTGACCGGGCCGCGAAGCTCACCGGCCAGCTCCTCGCCTTCGCGCGACGCCAGACCCTGAAGCCGGAGGTGTTCAATGTCGGCGAAAGGCTTCATGACGTCGCCGACATGCTCGATACCGTCACCGGCGCCCGGATCCACGTGGTGATCGAGATCCCGGACGAGCCCTGCTTCGTGATGGCCGACGTGAGCCAGTTCGAGACCTCCCTGGTCAACATGGCGGTGAACGCCCGGGACGCCATGGACGGCGAGGGCACGCTAAGGCTGCGCCTGGACCATACGGGCACCCTGCCGCCGATCCGCGGACACGCCGCCGCGCCCGGCCGGTTCGCATGCGTGTCCCTCACCGATACGGGCACTGGAATCGCTCCGGATCAGGTCGCCCGCATCTTCGAGCCGTTCTTCACCACGAAGGAGGTCGGCAAGGGCACCGGGCTCGGCCTCAGCCAGGTCTTCGGCTTCGCCAAGCAGTCGGGCGGCGACGTCGAGGTCGAGAGCGTGCTTGATCGAGGCACAACCTTCACGCTCTACCTGCCGCAGATCGATGCGGGGATGTCCGAGCGTCCGGCCACCGCTCGCGACGGGGAGGACTTCCCAATGGGAGATGGGCAATGTGTGCTCATCGTCGAGGACAACGTCGAGGTGGGTCGGTTCGCCACCCAGATCTTGGAAGATATCGGCTACAGGACAACCTGGGCGGCCAACGCCGAGGAGGCGCTGGAAAAGCTCGGAGCCGATGGTGCCGGCTTCGACGTGGTGTTCTCGGACGTGGTCATGCCCGGCATGGGCGGCATCGCGCTGGCCAAAATCCTCCAACGCCGGATTCCGGACCTGCCGATCCTGTTGGCATCGGGCTACAGCCACGTACTGTCCCAGGACGGGCTGCACGGCTTTGAGTTGTTGCACAAGCCCTACTCCGCCGACCAACTTGGGCGCATCCTCGGCAAGGTGGTGCCACGTTCCCAGGACTGAGAAACCGTCCGCGCCGGTTGTTGAAAGAAACGGGCGCAATGCTGCCGGAGCGGCAACGGGCCGAGCGACCGCTTCCCGGTATGGTCGAGGCCGCGCATAACGACCGGATCGGGTCGAAAGTTCACCTTCCCCGGTCGCGCCCGGCGGGCGCGCGCGACGGTTGGGAACAGGGCGGTGAGCCCGCGACCACCGCGCGTCGGCGGAGCCGACCCACGCTCCCGTTGCGACGGAAGGGCGACGGGCACCCTGTCATGACAGTGTCGCCCAGGCTTGCGATCCACCCCCGCGATCGTCGGCGCTTTGCCGGCAACAGGGCCGCCCCCGGATGCAGCGCCTCCTCACCGACACCACTGCCCTGCCGGGCCTGCTCTTCGCGCTCGCCTTCGATGCACAGGGGAACGGGCGCCTGCTGACGCCGGGCGACGAACTGCCGGAGCCGGTCACGGGCGGCTTCCTCTGGCTGCACCTCGACCTCGTCGACGCCCGCCTCGACGGCCTGATCGCGGCCGGGCGCCTCGGGCCGCCGGCGCTCGCGGCCGCCACCTTCGCCCGCGACGGCCACCAGCGCGTGGTGATCGAGGGCACGGATCTCGGCCTCGTCATCGCCGACCGGGAACGGGAATTCAGCGGCCGGATCGAGGAGGAGCCGGCCGGGCGCCTGCACTGCGTGCTCGGCGAACGCCTCCTGGTCAGCGGGCGCCGCCACGCCACCGCCGCCGCCGAGGCCGCCCGCGACGCGGTGCTGGCCGGGCGGCGCGTGCCCTCGCCGGCCGGGTTGCTCGAAATCTTCGTCACGGGTGTGGCCGCCTCCCTCGACGCCTCGGCCCGACGCTTCTCGGACGCGCTCGACGCGATCGAGGACCGCATGCTCGACGAGGACCAGCCGGACGATCCGAAGCCGCTCGCGCCGATCCGCCGACAGGCGGTGCGCCAGCATCGCCAGCTCGCGGGCCTGAGCGCGGTCTTCCATCGCCTCGAATCCGAGACCGAGGAGGAGGACGACGCCCTGCCGGAGGCGGTGGTGAGCATGGCCGCGCGCGTGGTCCAGCGCCTCGATTCGCTTCACCGCGACATGCTGGTCCTGTCCGAGCGCTCGCGCCTGCTGCAGGACGAGATCGCCGGGCGCACGGCCGCCGAGACCAACCGCCAGCTCTTCACGCTCTCGATCCTCACCGCCCTGTTCCTGCCGCCGACCCTGGTGACGGGCGTGTTCGGCATGAACACCAAGGGGCTGTTCCTCGGCGAGTTCGAGAACGGCTCGCTCCTCGCCCTCGTGATCTGCGCGCTCGCCGCGCTGGCGGTCTACGGCGTGATCCGCCGCCTCGGGCTCGTCAAACGCCGCGCCTGATCGTAAGCCGGCTTTTCCGTCGCGGGGCGCACCCGCCGAAAACACCGCGATCCGCACCCATCCGTCATCGCAGCGTCACGTCCCGGCGCGAACGGTGCGCACAGACGCCCTCTGGAGCCTTTCCCGCATGGACTTCTTCCGCCGCTTCACCGTGCTGATGTGCGCGCCGAACTTCGATCCGGACGACCTCGAGGGCGTGCGCGTCCAGCAGATCATCGGCTCCGTGGAGAAGCTCGGCTTCGAGGTGGTGCGGGCCCGGCGCGTCGAGGACGCGGCCATCGCGGTCCAGACCGATTCGGCCATCGGCTGCATGGTGGTCGATTGGGGCAAGCGCGGGCTCGACGGCAAGGCGGCCGCACTCATCAACCTCATGCGGAAGCGCGGGCTGGAAATGCCCATTGTGATCATGGTCCGCCGCAAGCGCCTGGAGGACATCCCCGTCGAGGTGCTCGACTTCATCGACGGCTACATCTTCCTCGCGGAAGAAACCCCGGACTACATCGCCCGCGGCCTGGTCAGCCGGGTGAAGCAATACGCCGAGACCCTGAAGACGCCGTTCTTCGGGGCGCTCGTCGACTACGCCGAGCAGGGCAACCAGCTCTGGACCTGCCCCGGCCACAACGGCGGCATCTTCTACAACCGCTCGCCGATCGGACGCATCTTCGTCGAGCACCTCGGCGAGGCGGTGTTTCGCGACGACCTCGACAACTCGGTGCTCGATCTCGGCGACCTCCTCGTCCACGAGGGCCCGGCGCTGAAGGCGCAGAAGGAGGCCGCCGTCATCTTCGGGGCGGAGAAGACCTACTTCGTCCTCAACGGCACCTCGGCCTCGAACAAGATCGTGCTCTCGGCGCTGGTGGCCGAGGGCGACCTCGTGCTGTTCGACCGCAACAACCACAAGGCCGCGCATCACGGCGCGCTCTTCCTCGGCGGCGCGATCCCGGTCTTCCTGGAGACCGACCGCAACGCCTACGGGCTGATCGGCCCGATGTACCACGAGGCCCTGGACGAGACGCTCATCCGCCAGAAGATCCGCGACAACCCGCTGATCACCGACCCGGAGGCCTGGACGCGCGAGCGCCCGTTCCGCGTCGCGGTGGTGGAGCAATGCACCTATGACGGCACGATCTACAACGCGCAGATGATCCTCGATAAGATCGGGCACCTCTGCGACTACATCCTGTTCGACGAGGCCTGGGCGGGCTTCATGAAGTTCCACCCGCTCTTCGCCGGCCGCTTCGCCATGGGCCTCAAGGGTCTCGACGAGACCTCGCCGGGCATCATCGCCACGCAATCGACCCACAAGCAGCTGGCGAGCTTCTCCCAGGCCTCGCAGATCCACACCAAGGACAGCCACATCCGGGGCCAGACCCGGCGCATCGAGCACCGGCGCTTCAACGAGACCTTCCTGGTCCACGCCTCGACCTCGCCGTTCTACCCCCTGTTCGCCTCCCTCGACGTCGGCGCCCAGATGATGAAGGGCCGCTCCGGCGTCGTCCTGTGGGACGACACCATTCGTCTGGGCATCGAGTGGCGCAAGAAGGTCCGCGCCATCCGCCGCGAGTTCGAGGAGAAGGAGCGCGATCCGCTCCGCCGCTGGTTCTTCGACCCCTTCGTGCCCGACACCGTGAAGGGACCGGACGGCCGGGTGCCGTGGGAGAGCGTCTCGACCGACGAACTCGCCAGCAATGTGAAGTACTGGGAACTGACGCCCGGCGCCGACTGGCATGGCTTCACCCACGTGGCGCCCGACTACGCCATGACCGACCCCAACAAGCTGACCGTGCTCACCCCCGGCTTCGACCGGCGCACCGGCGAATACGCCGAGCACGGCGTGCCGGCGCCCATCGTCGCGCAGTACCTGCGCGAGAACCGCATCGTGCCGGAGAAGAACGACCTCAACTCGCTGCTCTTCCTGCTGACGCCCGGCGTCGAATCCTCCAAGGCCGGCACGCTGATCTCGGGGCTGGTCGCCTTCAAGCGCCTGCACGACGACAACGTGCCCCTGGAGGAGGCGATGCCGGAATTCGTGCGGCGCCGGCCCAACCGCTACAAGGGCGTGCGCCTGCGCGACCTCTGCGCGGATTTCCACGCCTTCCACCGCGAGCACGGCACCAGCACCCTCCAGCGCAAGCAGTTCGAGCCCGGCCACCTGCCCGAGATGGTGATGACCCCGAAGGCGGCGGTGCAGCAATTGACCCGCAACAACGTCGATTACGTGCCGATCGCGGAAGCGGAGGGCCGCGTGGCGACGACCTTGCTTCTGGTCTACCCGCCGGGCATCGGCACGGTGCTGCCGGGCGAGCGGCTGGACGAGCGGGCCAAACCCATGCTGGACTATTTCAAGATGTTCGAGCGCTCCGCGAACCTGTTCCCCGGGTTCGAGGCCGAGATCCAGGGCGTGTTCCGGGACGTCGATCCGGACGGCACCATCCGGTTCTACACCTACGTCATGCGCGAGACCCGCTGATGCGGGGCGCGACCGAGAGCGACCCCGACCTCGTCATCCGGCCCTCCTCGGACGCCGACGTGCCGGACATGGTGGACATCTACGCCCACCACATCCGGCGCGGCGTCGGCGATGTCGGGGATTTCGAGGCGGACCCGCTCCATCCGGACGACCTGAAGAAGCGGCGGAAAGCCATGCGCAAGAAGCGCCTGCCGCATCTCGTCGCCGACCGCGACGGGGTCGTGGCCGGCTACGCCTACGCGGTGCCGTTCCGCAAGCGCCCGGCCTACCGCTACACCCTCAAGCACTCGATCTACGTCCACCACGCGCACCTGCATGCCGGCATCGGCCGGCGCCTGCTGCCGGCCCTGATCGAGGCCTGCGCGGCGGGCGGCTACCGCCAGATGATCGGCTACATCGACGCGCAGAACGCGGCGTCCTTGCGCCTCCACGAGTCCTGCGGCTTCGTCCGCGTCGGCCTGCTGCCGGCGGTCGGCTACAAGTACGGCCGCTGGAGCGACAGCGTCATGGTCCAGCGCGCGCTCGGCACCGGCGCCACCGACCAGCCCGGAACCTGGACGCGGTCCGTCGAGGCCGTGACGGCGCCCCACGACTGGATCGGGAAGTAATACCGGGCCTCTGAGCAACAGAAGCGATGTGGCTGATTGACCTGCAATACAGTCGCCGGTTGATCCCTTCGGGACGATCAGACGCGACGGGCTCCCTCTCCTTCCATGAGAGGGGACCCGCGAGTCACCCCATCACCGAACCGACCAGGCGGCGGTAACAGTATCATTCCATCAAAATGACGAGCACGGACCTATTGCTGCGAACGGTTGATCAGCGCCTGCAACGCGCGGGCCACCGCCTCGCTGACGTTCTTGCGGTACTTGCGGTGAACCAGCTGCCCGTTGTGGTAGATGTCGTGCTCCACATAGAGCTTCTCGCCGTCCCAGCGGACGACGTTGTCGGTCTCGGTGGTCTCCTCGACGCCGAGATCCTCGCGAAAGGTAACGCCCCCGGCTTGCGCAAACATGGCTCGTCCCTGGTGATCGAAGCGGCGACCGGCTTCCTGGAGGGCCATTGTAGGCAGGCACCGTCCGGCGCGCTACCCGTAAGGCGTTTCAGCGCACCGTCACCTGTTCCTTGATCCGCTCGTAGACGGCCCGGCTGAGCACCCGCTTCGAGAGCAGTTCGCTCACCGCTCCGTAGGGCCGCTTCTGCACGATGGCGCGCCCGATCATGCCGCCGCCCTTCAGGGCGTTCAGCTCCGCCACGCTGCCTGTGTTGAGATCGACGATTGCGATGCCGCGCGGGCCGGCGGTCTCGGCCGCGTTGTCGATGGCCTCGTCGCCCGTCATCGGGGTCGCCGGTCGGTTCGCCGGCGCCGGCACGGGCGTGTTCGGAGCGGGCACGACCGGCATCGGTGCCGGCGCGGCGGCCTGCGGCGCCTCCGGGACTTGAGGTGGAAGGGCTTGCGGTGGAAGGGCTTGCGGCGACGGGGCCGGCGGTGGCGCCACCTGCCGCGGGGGCGCCGGGTCCACCGGAACGGCCGGCCGCGTCGCGGCCGGTGGACGTGCCGCCTGCGTGCCGGCCTTTCCCGTCTCGGGCGCCGTCCTCGTGACCGGAGCCTCGGACGTTCCGCTCTCCCGGGGGCGCAGCACCTGGATCACACCGGCGAGCACGGCCGCCACCACGACGAGGATGCCGACCCGCAGAAACGCTGAACCGCTAAGCATCGATGGCGGCCTCGTGCCGGTGAACACCTGCCAGGAACATCTGTCAGGACTAACATGCGCGGCAAAGCGAAGTCTCGCAGGCGGGCGGTCTGTCCTCAAGAGCTTGCCACTGGGCCGCTGCGACATGGGCGACGTTCGGGTCAGGATCGACGGGAGCGTCCGCCACCGTCATGGTCCGCGCCGATGCTCACCGTCCTCTCTCCCCTGGCCGCGCGCGCGGCCGAGCGCCTCGGCGCCCTGCGCCACCTGCCGGCCCTGGTCCGCCTCGTCTACGCCGCGAGCCCCCGTCTCCTCGTCCTGAGCCTGGGGCTCCGCCTCGCGCGGGCCAGCCTGCCCGTGCTGATGCTCTACCTCGCCAAGCTCATCCTCGACGCCATCGTGGCCGAGCACGCACGGCCGCATCCGGCCGGCCTCGGCCCGGAGAACTGGCTGGTCGACCCGGCGCTCCGCCAGCTCGGCCTGCTGGTGGCGGCCGAGTTCGGCCTCGCGATCCTCGCCGATCTCCTGGGCCGCGCCAGCACCCTGGTCGACGGCCTCGTGGCCGATCTCTACGGCCATGCCGCGACCCTGAAGCTGATGCGCCACGCCGCCGAACTCGACCTCGCGCAGTTCGAGGACAGCGCGCAGCAGGACCGGCTGGAGCGCGCCCGCCGCCAGGTCACCGGTCGCTCGAACCTCCTGTTCCAGCTCTTCGGGCAGGGGCAGGACCTCATCACCCTCGCGGCCTTCGCCATCGGCCTCATCGCCTATGCGCCCTGGCTGATCCTGCTTCTCGCGGTGGCCCTGGTCCCGGCTTTCCTCAACGAGACCTCCTTCAACCGCGAGGGCTACCGCCTGGCCTGGACCCGCACGCCCGAGCGGCGCCAGATCGACTACCTGCGGTTTCTCGGCGCCAGCGTCGAATCCGCCAAGGAGGTGAAGCTGTTCGGCCTGAACGGCTACATCGCCGAGCGGTACGGAACCCTGGCGGCCAGGCTCCTGGCCGACAACCGCGCGCTCGCGCTGCGGCGGGCCGGCTGGGGCGGCGCCTTCGCGGCCCTCGGGACGCTGGCCTATTACCTCGCCTACGCCACCATCGTCTGGCGCACGCTGGCGGGACAATTCTCCATCGGTGACCTCGCCTTCCTGGCGGGCTCCTTCCAGCGGCTGCGCGGCCTGATCGAGGGCCTGCTCCTCGGCTTCTCGCAGATCGCCGCGCAGGCGCAGTATCTCGACGACCTGTTCTCGTTCTTCGCCGTGGTCCCGGAGATCCGCTCGCCCGCCGATCCGAGGCCCCTGCCGCGCCCGATCCGGGCCGGCCTCGTCTTCGAGGCGGTCGGATTCCGGTATCCCGGCAGCGAGACCTGGGCGGTGCGGGGCCTGAGCTTCCACCTCGCGGCGGGCGAGGTGCTGGCGCTGGTGGGCGAGAACGGCGCCGGCAAGACCACCATCGTCAAGCTGCTGACCCGGCTCTACGACCCGACCGAGGGCCGGGTGCTCCTCGACGGCCTGCCGCTCTCCGCCTACGACCTCGACGACCTGCGCGCGCGCATCGGCGTGATCTTTCAGGACTTCGTGCGCTTCAGCTTCACCGCGTCCGAGAACGTCGCGGTGGGACGCATCGATGCGCGCGGCGACGCGGACCGGATCGCCCGCGCGGCGCGCCGCAGCCTCGCCGACGGCGTCATCGACCGGCTGCCGCTCGGCTACGAGCAGCCCCTGGGCAAGCGCTTCGCAGAGGGGGTCGACCTCTCGGGCGGCGAATGGCAGAAGATCGCCATCGCCCGCGCCTACATGCGCGAGGCCGAGATCCTGATCCTCGACGAGCCGACCGCCGCCCTCGACGCCCGCGCCGAGTTCGAGGTGTTCCAGCGCTTCCGCGAACTGAGCCAGGGGCGCACGGCGGTGCTGATCTCGCACCGGTTCTCCACCGTGCGCATGGCCGACCGCATCCTCGTCCTCGACGGCGGCCGGGTCATCGAATCCGGCAGCCACGCCGAATTGCAGGCCCGTGGCGGCCGCTACGCCGAACTGTTCGAATTGCAGGCGGCGGGCTATCGCTGAGGGATCGCCTCCGCGTCTTCCCGAACCTATCGCCCGGCCACCGGCCGGACCGACCACGTGCCCCAGTAGGTCGGGCGCCCGAACACGCTGGAAGTGCCGGTGTCGTGCCCCGGCGCGAGGCGGTCGAGCCACGTCAGGAAGCCGGCCTTGTTGCGGTAGTTCGTCGGGGTGGCGAGATTACCGTAGCGGTCGGTCATCCAGAAGTGCTGGCTCCGCCCGAAGCGGCCGGAGCCGTCGCCACCCGAGCGCAGGCCGAGATAGGCGTTCGAGCGCATGATCGCCTGGGGCTCGGAAAACCAGGTCAGGGATGCCAGCGAGCCCGGCGAGAGATCGGCGGTGTACTGGACGCAGATGTCGGAGACGGGCCCATCCATGGTGTTCGCGGGGCGGTTGCAGCGATAGGCCACCGCCCAGCGGTCCATGTCCTTGGCCTTCGCCACGCGCACGAGGCTCTGGTTCGGCAGGGGCTGCGCGATGGTGCGGGCCGTGGACCAGACTTTCTCGGCGTTGAGGTCCCGGCTGGTGCGCAGGTAGAGGCCGAGGCGCCGGGTCGCCGCGGGCTCGTTGCAGTCGGACGGCAGAACGTCGGTGTAGAAGTAGTGATAGACCTGATCGACTACGCTGATCGCGCCGACGAGGTCGGTACGGTCGAAGCCCTGGCCGGGGCAGTTGCCGATCACGGGCGCACCGCTCTCGTCCAGCACCGCGCCGGGATTGGGCTCCGCATCCGTCCGCGCTCGACGGCGCCGGCCTCGTCCCTCCGAGCCGCTCCCGCCGGACGAGGTCCAGACCGTGCCGTCCGCATTGCGCTCCCGGATGTCGAAGCGGGTGAAGTCGAGGGTGCGGGCCTGCAGCAGCGCGTGGCGGTTGCCGGACTCGGTCGGCACGGCGGCGAGAAAGAACACGTAGCTGTAGGCGTCGCCCCCCCAGTCGCGCCCCGCCACGCTCATCGGATGACGGGCGGCGATGCCCTCGCTCATCGGCGCGGCGTCCGGCGCCGCCGCGCCCTCCCGGCGGCCGCGCCGCCGCCCGGCCTGCTTCGCGTCCGCGGCGGTCATCTCCCAGAGCCGTCCCCGAACCGGCGGCATCGTGGTGGCGAGTTGCTCCGGCATCGCGCCCGCGCGCACCGAGCCGCCATCGAGCGGCGCGGTGGCGCGGCGCGGCGCGCAGGCCTCGCCATCCCGCTGGCCCCTGCTTCTGCCTCGCGAGGCAAGCGGCGCCTCGGCCTGGTACATCGCCTGAAGCGGACCCGTGCCGGGCGTCGTCCGGACGATCTGCACGCCGCTGACCGCTTCGCAGGCGCGGGGCGCGACGAACACGCCCTCGGCCTCGTTGCCACGGCAGATCTCCAGGGTTCCGCCGCCGGTGACGTAGCAACTCGGGTCGGCGGTCTGCGCGGAGGCGGCGGTCGCGCCGAGTGCCAGGGCGAAGGCCGCAGCGGAGGCGCGCCGGGGCGCGGCGATCGGGGTGGGGTGCAGGTCTCTCACGGTGCTTAGGGGTAACGCGCGCCGATCGTTCGGCAAGGCTCGGCCGCCCCCTCATCCACACCGCACCGGGTCACGTTTCCGAGGTGGACTACCGGCTCAGGCCGGGACGCGGGCCTCCGTCCCGCACCATTCGGCCACGAACAGCGCCAGGGCGGTGGTGATGCGCTGGACGGACGACAGGCTGACGCACTCGTCGAAGCCGTGGATGTTCCGGCTGATCGGCCCGTAGCAGAGGGCCGGGACCCGGTCGTAGAGGGCGTGGACGCGGGTATCGAGATAGCTCGGCGACATGAAGCTCCGCAGGTCCGCGCCGGTGGCGGTTCGGTGTGCCTGGCCCAGCACCGTCTCCGCCTCCGACCCCTCCGGCAGGACGTAGCCCTCCGCGAAGAAGCCGTCGAAGGCGACGCGCGGCGGATTGTTCGACAGGAACGGGTCGTCGCGGGCGAAATCGGCCACCGCCTGTTCCAGCGCGCGGGCGCCCGCCCGCGCCGAGAGGCCGGGATAGAGCCCGATGCGGCAGTCGATCCGGCACCAGGCCGGCACCGAGGAGGCCCAGTCGCCACCCGCGATCCGCCCGACATTGAGGTTGATGGCGTCGGGCGCGTCGGCGAAATGCCGGTGCGCCGTCTTCTCGGCGTTCCAGCGCGCCTCGACCGCCCGCAGGGCGCCGATCACCCGGTAGGTCGCGTCGATGGCGTTGGCCCCCGCTCCCATCTCGCGGACATGGACGGGGCGGCCGCGGACCTCCACGGTGAACCACAGCACGCCGACATTGGCGCGCACCAGCTTCTCGTCCTGCGGCTCGGGGATCAGCACCGCGTCGGCGCGGTAGCCCCGCAGGTGGGTCATCAGGGCGCCGTTGCCGGTGGATTCCTCCTCGACCACCGATTGCAGGGTGACGGCGGCGGCCGGCTGCAGGCCGATACGCGCCAGGGCGTCGAGGGCGAACAGGTTGGCGGCATGGCCCGCCTTCATGTCGGCCGCGCCCCGTCCGTACATCCAGTCACCGTCGATCACCGGCTCGAAGGGCGGATGGGTCCAGAGATCGGCGGGGCCGGGCGGGACCACGTCCACGTGCGCCTGGAGGATCAGCGAGCGTCCGGTCTCCGTCCGGGGCCGGTGGAGCGCGACCACGAGCGGCGCTTGGGAATGGCTCTCCGACATCGCCGCCCCGCCCGGATGGGCGGCCAGCGCCGCGCCGTCCATGCTGAAGCGGTCCATGGCGTAGCCGCGCGCGCGGAAGGCGCGGAACACGAAGTCCTGGATCGCGTGCTCGGCGCCCCGCGTCGATCCGAACCGCACGAGGGCCTGCGTGTGGGCGACCTGTTCGGCAAAGCCCGCCGCCACGGCCTCGGTGATGCGGGCGGCGAGGGCGGGACAGAGGGGCATCGGTACTCCCGGGGGGTGGTGACGGCCCCAGGCTACACGGTGCCGGCCGGGTTAGGCGAGGAGGGCGGCGGCGAGCGCCAGCGGCAGGGCGAGGAGGGCGGCGGGGCGGATCCAGCCGGGGCGATACGAGACCAGCCCGACCACGAGGAGCGCCGCCGCGGTGAGGGAGCCGATCCACTGGACCGGGCCGAAGTTCCAGTCGGACGTCACGACCGCCGCGGTGAACGAGGCCGCGAGGGCGACCCAGCCTCCCGCGCGCAGGGTACGGGCGCGGCCGCGGCTCTGTCCGCGACCGGAGATCGCCCGGTGATGGCGATCCATGGAGAGGCAGAGCGCTGCGAGTCCGGCAAAGCTCAGGGCGAGGTTCAGGGCGATGGAGAGCGGCGTCATGCTTTCATGAAACCTTCTTGCGCGAGACCGTCCTGCGTCGGACCCTTGCCCCGGCCGGCCACGGGAGCCGATCGGCGGCCCTCGTAGAGCGCGACCTTGCGGGCGCCGAGGGCCAGGACGACGCCGAGGCCGAGCATGGCGGCATCGAAGCCGACGAAATCGAGGCCCCGGTCCGTGGTGAGCCAACTGACCACCGGGACCGCGCCGAACAGCAGGCCGGCCGCCAACCCGGTCTCGGCCCAGGCCTGCCGCTGCGGCCGGGCGAGCGGCACCAGGGCGGCCAGCACCCAGGCTCCGAAGAACGAGGCCCCCTCCCAGGTCGCGCGGTGGGCGAGGTCGACGGGCAGCAGGCGGTTCGCGAGGAAGAGCGCCGCGATCCCGATGGGCAGGCCGAGGATCGTGCCGATGTTGAGCCCGCGAACCAGGCGCAGGCCGAAGCCCGTCGCCTCGCCGGCCCTCGGCATCCGCGCGACGCTCCAGAGGACGAGGCCCGTGGCGATGGTGGCCGCGCCCATCAGGCCGCAGAGGAAGAACAGCAGCCGCAGGGCGCCGCTGGCGAAATGCGCCTCGTGCAGGCCCATGAAGCTGGTGAAGACGCGCGCGGCCGGCTTCAACGCGCCGATGCGCTCGACGATGGCGCCGGAGACCGCGTCGAAGGCGATCTGCGGGTGCTGGTGGGCGAGGCCGTGCGGCTCCTCGAACACCGCCACCACGGTCGCGTTGGCGTCCCCCGGATTGTTGATGATGACCATCTCCAGGGGCTCGGAGACCTCGGCCCGCGCGCGCGCGAGGAGCGGGCCCAGGGGCGCGGGCTCGCCCGGCCGGCCGGCGGCGGGGCGCCAGGTCGTGGTCTGTGCGGCCTCGACGTAGAACCGCAGGTCGTCGCCCTTGTAGGCCGTTGTCACGCCCCAGGGCATGTACATCAGCGCGAGGGTGACGATGCCCGTGTAGGTGATCATGAGGTGGAAGGGCAGGGCGAGCACGCCGGTGACGTTGTGGGCGTCGAGCCAGCCGCGCTGGGCCGCCTTGTCCCGCCGGAAGGTGAAGAAGTCCGCGAAGATG
>NZ_JAKSXY010000082.1 GCF_022829445.1 Methylobacterium sp. J-068
CCCTCTATTCACCCTGCATGGACCCGCGCTGCACCGGCACGCGGGCGGCTCAAGGTCAACGGACCGATCATTCAGTCCGACGTCCAACCTCACCACGCGGGCGTCCGGCACGGTCCCGCTGCCTCAAAGTTACCCTTGGGACCCATTCACGGATTTCGGCCTTGCTCAGCCCGTGCTGCGGGCGCTGCAAGCGGCCGGCTACAAGAGCCCGACCCCAATCCAGGCGCAGGCAATCGCACCCGCCATGCAGGGCCGCGACCTCTGCGGCATCGCCCAGACGGGCACCGGCAAGACCGCGGCCTTCGCGCTGCCGATCCTGCACCGCCTCGCCGAGACTCCGCGCCGGGCGAT
>NZ_JAKSXY010000104.1 GCF_022829445.1 Methylobacterium sp. J-068
CCTCGGCTACGCCTTCGACCGCGTCCTGTTCTACGGCACCGGCGGCTTCGCCTATGGCGGCGGCGGCGGTTCCGATTTCGGCCTGCCCAACAGCAGCCGCAACGACTTCCGCACCGGCTGGACCGCCGGCGGCGGCATCGAGTACGCCCTGCCCACCGACTCGTTCCTGAACTTCTTCCGCTCGTCCGCCGTGACGCTGAAGGTCGAAGGCCTGTACGTGAACCTCGACCGCGACAACGCCAACAACGGCGTGTTCGCCTACTCGGCTTCCAACGGCACCCTCTACCGCGTCAACTCCACCTACGCGACCGCCACCTCGGGCTACACCAGCCGCAGCTCCGACGAGTTCGCCCTCGTCCGCGCCGGCCTGAACTACAAGTTCGGCTCGTACTGAGACCGAGGGATCTTCGGGTCCCGACCAAAAGCGCCTTCCTGCGCCGAGGCGGACACCGCTTCGGCGCGGGACGGCGCGGTTCCAAGCGTCCCCAGCCCGATCAGCCCGGCCGTTTCGGTGCCCCGGCGCGCCCCGAGGAGCGATCCTCGGGGCGTTGTCGTGTCCGGGCGCTCGCCTCACCGCCGGAGGCGAAATCCCCGGAGGACGCTCCCGCCGGGGCTTGGGCTTTCGCCGCCGAATGAAGGGACCCGTCGATGAGCGGGACCGGCTGATGACGCCCGACGGGGCGCACCGGCAGCTGGGCCTCGCCGAGTCCGACCGCTGAGCGAACGGTGGATGCCCGACGGACCTTGCCGGAGATTGTCTCCGTTCGGCGCGTGCGCTCAACTCGTCCGGCGAGCGCGGAACCCGAATCGGGTTCGCGGCACCCGGTGAAGCATGGGGCTGGCGGCATGGGCTACACCATCACACCCATAAGGGCCCTGGCCCTGATGCAGGCGTCCGAACAGTTCGGCGGCCATCCCTGCACGCGGCATATCGGCCTCTCGAACGAACAGCTGATGCAGCGCCTGTATGCCGGGGACGGAGCCAGGGACGGCGGAATCCAGTACGTCTCGACCTTCACCCATGCGAGCGACGCCGCGAAGGCCGCCTCCCAGACCTTCAAGAACGCCGACAAGGTCATCAGCCGGCTGAACAGTGAGCGCCGTCCGGGTTTCTCGCCCATCCGGGTCGATGAGGTCTTCAAGGTCCGGTTCGCCCTCGGGGGCGGCGTGCGGGAATTCTACGCCAATCACATGACCCTGGTGCTGTTCCGCCTGGACGGTCAGTCCGGCGAGCAGTTCTACGTCAAGACGTTCTATCCCCTCCCCCCGAACGAACTCCGCGAGGTGCCCCTGCCGGGCAACGCCTGATCGCCGTCCGCAATCGCGGACGGGCGACGCCCTACAGGAACCCGCCGCCCGAATGGTCCTTGAACGCGTTCGCGCGCCGGATGTAGCCGACCACCGTGCGCGGGTCCCGATGGCCCGACTGGTCCATGATGCGGGCGAGGTCCGCACCGTGCTCGGCGGCCGTGGTGATGTAGCCGGCCCGCAGGGAATGCGCCGCGAAGGTCGCGGCGTCGAAGCCGGCGGCCTGCGCATAGCGCTTGATGATGCCCGCGACCGCATGGGTCGTGAGCCGTGACGGCGCGGCGGCCGGCGACCCGAGGCCGCGGACGTGCCCGGAGCGCGAGACCGGGCGGAACACCGGCCCGTCCGTGATCCCGGCGGCTGTGAGCCAGTCCCGCACCAGCGCCACCGGCCGGATGAAGCGCCCGTGCGGGATCGCCTTCTCGAACCCCCGCCCTTCCTGGTCCGTCTTCGAGCGCCGGACCATCACGCGCAGGCCCCCCGCGTCCTCGCGCAGGTCCGCCACGTCGAGGGCGACCAATTCGGAGCGCCGGAAGGCACCCGCGAAGCCGAGCGCCAGCAGGGCGCGGTCGCGCCGGCCCCCGAGCGTATCGGGAACCCGCATCAGCATCGCGCTCAGGATCTCGACCGTCGCGGCGGACTTCTGCACCGGGGCGACGCCGACCTTGCGCCGGATGCCACGGACCGCCGCCCGCACGCCCTCGTGGTTGGTCGGGTCCGCCGCGCCCGCGAGCCTGTGCGCATAGCGGATCGCGGCGCAGCGCCGGCCGATGGTCGAGGCGGCCCGGCCGGCCTCCGCCTCCGCCACGAGGAACGCGGCCACCACTTCCGGCAGGGCCGGCAGGGACAGCACGCCGTGGCGCCGGCACCACGCGCCGAACGCCGCCACATCGGTCTGATAGGCCTTGATCGTGGCGCTGGCCTGGCTGGCCCGCTGATAGGCCTGGACCATGGGTTCGAATTCGGCGGGCAGGGTCCCCAGAAGAGGGAGCGTTTCGAGCGGCATTGCGAAGAATCCGGGGTGGCGTGAGCGGCCCCCACCGCGCACCCGTCCCGGGCTCTCCGTCAAGGCCGCTCGAAACGCCGAACGATCCGGTCCGCCATGGCCTCGACCGCGACGCCGTTCACCGCGATCTCACCGGTCCGTCCGCTTGCGCAACTTCAGGGTGCTCCACTAGAGTTCTCCCCAAACGGGGGAAGACGTGCAGGACGACATCATTCGGATCGACTGCGAGGCGACCGAGCATGTCAGCCTCGCCTACCACGAGAACGCCATTCCCGTGGTTCGGGAAATCGTCATCCGCAACGCCTCGGAGGAGGACCTGCGCGACGCCGAAGTCAGGATCGAAAGTCGGCCGCCCGTCGTTCAACCGCTCACGCTCCGGATCGATCGCGTCGCCGCCGGAGCCAACCATCATATCGAGGCACCGGATCTCCGGCTCGATGCGTCCTTGCTCTCGGGCTTCACCGAAGCCGGCCGCCTCGAACTCACGGTTGTGCTCGCCGATGCGAGCGGCGAACGGGCTCGCCGCACCAGCGAACTGCGCCTGCTGCCGCCGTCGCATTGGGGCGGCGGTCGTAGCGCCCCCGAACTCCTGGCGGCCTTCGTGCGGCCGAACGACCCCGCCATCGACGTCATCCTGCGCGATGCGGCCACGAAGCTCGGCGAGGCCGGCCGCGAAACCGGCCTGAACGGCTACAGGACCGGCGGGAAGGCGCGCAGCTGGGAGCTCGCGGAGGCGATCTGGGCCGCGATCGCCGATCGGCGCATCGCCTACGTCCTGCCGCCCGCGAGCTTCGAGCAATCCGGCCAGAAGGTGCGCGGCCCGAGCGACGTGCTCGACCGGAAGGTGGGCACCTGCCTCGATCTCTCGCTGCTCTATGCGGCCTGTCTCGAGCAGGCGGGCCTCAATCCCGTTCTCGTTCTCACGGTCGGACACGCCTTCGTGGGATTGTGGCTGAAGGACGAGGATTTCTCGAACGCCACCGTCGACGACATGCAGCTCCTGCGCAAGCGGCGCGACCTGCAGGACATGATCTTCGTCGAGACGACGCTCCTGACCCAGAACCCGCCGGCACCGTTCGCGGCGGCCACGAGCCAGGGAAGCGGTCAGGTCGAGGAGAGCGCGACCGCCCCCCTCGAAATCGCGATCGACGTGCGGCGCTGCCGCCTGCGCAAGATCCTGCCGATGGATCTCGGCGAGCCGAAGCCGCCCGGCCTGTCCGTGGCCGAGACCGCTCCGCTGAACCAGGCTCTCTCGGCGCCCCCGGTCTTCCAGGACGAGGAGGTCCGACGAGCCGAAGCGGTGCCGGACGGCCCGGTCGATCGGCTCGACACGTGGAAGCGCAAGCTTCTCGACCTGACGCTGAAGAACAAGCTCCTGAACTTCAAGCCGGGCAAGGGCGTGGTTCTGCTCGAATGCGCCGATGCGGGCGCCCTCGAGGATCGGCTCGCGGCGGGTCATGCATTCCGGCTGATGCCGGTCTCCGACGTGCTGGATGGTTCCGACGCGCGCAGTGCCGAACTCTACGCCAGGCGCCATCATGACGATGGCCGCCGCAGCTATCTCGCGGCGGCCCTGGCGCGCGACGAGATCTACACGACGTCGACGGAGGCCGATCTCGACCGGCGGCTGCTCGACCTCTACCGCCTCGCCCGCAACGGGTTCGAGGAGGGGGGCGCCAACATCCTGTTCCTCGCCATCGGCTTCCTGTCGTGGACCCGCAAGGACGAAGAGGCCGCCCACCGCGCGCCGCTGCTCCTGGTCCCCGTCGCGCTCAGGCGCTCGAGCGTTCGCGCCGGTTTCCGCCTCGCGCTCCACGACGACGAGATCCGCATCAATCCGACGCTGCTCGAACTGCTGCGTGAGGATTTCCGCCTCCGGATGCCGGAGCTCGAGGGCGATCTGCCGCGCGACGACTCCGGCATCGACGTCGACGGGATCTTCCGGATCGTCCGCAGCCACGTGCGCGACCTGAAGGGCTGGGAGGTGGTGCCCGACGTCGCCCTCTCGGCCTTCTCCTTCACCAAATACCTGATGTGGAAGGACCTCGTCGATCGGGCCGCGCTTCTGAAGCGCAACCCGGTGGTGCGCCACCTGCTCGACACGCCCAAGCATGCCTACGGCGACGGGACGCCCTTTCCGGAGCCCGGCCGGCTCGACATCGAGCATCCGCCCGAAACGGTGTTCGCGCCGTTATCCGCGGATTCCTCGCAGCTTTCGGCGGTCATCGCGGCTGCGAACGGCAAGGACTTCGTGCTGTTCGGGCCACCCGGGACCGGCAAGAGCCAGACCATCGGCAACATGATCGCGCAATGTCTGGCGCAGGGACGCACGGTTCTGTTCGTCTCGCAGAAGACGGCCGCGCTGGAGGTGGTGCAGCGTCGCCTCCAGGAGATCGGCCTCGGCGATTACTGCCTGGAGGTCCACTCGACGAAGGCGCAGAAATCGACCGTGCTCGCCCAGCTCCGCCGGGCCTGGCACGAGCGGGCGACCCCGACACGGGGCGAGTGGGACCGGGCGACGGGGGAGCTGACCCAGATCCGCGACGAACTCAACGGCCTCGTCGCCGCCCTGCATCGTCGGCGGGAGAACGGCCTGACCGCCTACGAGGCGTTCGGAAAGGTCGTTGCGGCCGGACGGCTCGAGTCGCCCCTGGTCCTGACCTGGCCGGATCATCGGGCGCATGACGAAACCTCGCTGTCGACGTTGCGGGCGGCCTGTCGCGCGCTGCGCCCGGTTCTCGCGGCCGTCGGATCGCTCGTCGATCATCCCCTGCAGGGGATCGCGGCGACGCAGTGGTCCCCGGTCTGGCGGGACGACCTCATCGGCGCGATCAAGGCGCATGAGGACGCCCTCGACCGCCTGCGCGGCAGCGCTCGCGCGTTCGCGGAGGCGGTCGGTCTTCCGGACCTGCCGTCCACCTGGCCGGGGACCCGCGGCCTCCTCGTGCTCGGGGCCTATCTGGTCCGTCCGGATGCGCGCTGCGGGGCGGCCTTCCTCGCCGATGCCCCCGGAGACCTGCGCCGGGCCGTCGCCGCGCGGGAGCGTTTTCAGACCCTCGAGGCCGAGCGCTGGGCGCGCCTTGCCGGGCGCTACCGTCCCGGCATCCTCGATCAGGACCTGCCGGCGCTCCTCTCCGAATGGATCGCGGCGCAGGGCGCGAACTTCCTGGTCCGCAATGGGCGGATCCGGCGCGTCCAGCTTCGGGTGCAGCCCTACGCCGAGAGCGAACTCCCCGCGGATCTGGGGCCGGACCTCACCGGCCTGATCGAGATCGCCAAGCACGTCCGGGCGGGCTGCGCGGAGGAGGCTCACCTGGCCCCGCTCGGCGCCCCCTGGGACGCACCCGAAACCTTGGCCGAGGCGTTCCGGGCCCCGATGGACTGGGCGGAAAAGGTCGAACAGCTGCTCGACATTCTCGGCCTGCAGGCATTGGGCGTGGCCGCCTTGCGCGCCCATGTCGTCCAGCTCG
This sequence comes from Methylobacterium sp. J-068, assembly GCF_022829445.1. Classification (GTDB taxonomy): domain Bacteria; phylum Pseudomonadota; class Alphaproteobacteria; order Rhizobiales; family Beijerinckiaceae; genus Methylobacterium. Next base: position 5,785 of record NZ_JAKSXY010000104.1, read on the forward strand.
TCCAGCGGGAAGGCCGGGCCCTGGCAGAGGGCGGCCGGATCGCGCAAGGCTACCGGGCCTTCTCCCAGGATCGCGCATCCGTGGTCGCGTCGATGAAGCGGCTCAACGAACTCGCGCAGTGCCCCGACCCCGAGGAGCCGCTCGCCGCCGGCGCGAACTGGATCGAGGACAGTCTGGCGCAGACCCGCCGGTGGACGTCGGGCCTCGGACGGGCGCAGGGCTGGTGCGCCTGGCAGGGCGCGGCGCGAAGCGCGCGAGAGGCCGGCCTTTCTCCCCTGATCGAGGGGCTGGAACAGGGCCGTGTTCCGCCGAACGGCGCGGAGGCGGCCTTCGAGACCGCGTACGCGCGCTGGTGGATCGACCGGGTCGTGAGCGACGATCCGGTACTGCGCCGCTTCCTTCCCGAACGGCACGAGGACGCGATCGAGCGGTTCCGCGCGGCGGACATCCGCGTCGGCGAATTCGCGAAGCGCGTCGTCCGGTCACGCCTCGGCGGCGGCATCCCGCAGCCGACGGCGTTCGGCGCCGATCCCGAATGGGGGACGTTGTCGCGCGAGCTCACCAAGAAGACGGCGCACATGCCGCTGCGCAAGCTGTTCGGCAACATGCCGACGGCGCTGACCCGCCTCACCCCTTGCGTGATGATGAGCCCGCTCTCGATCGCGCAGTACCTGCCGCCCGACAAGGCGCCCTTCGACGTCGTCATCTTCGACGAGGCCTCGCAGATCTCGCCCTGGGATGCGGTCGGCGCGATCGCTCGCGGCAAGCAGGTGGTGATCGTCGGCGACCCGGAGCAGTTGCCGCCGACCAATGTCGGCGACCGTGGCGTCGACGACATCGAGGACGGATCGGATGTCGGCGATCAGGAGTCGATTCTCGACGAGTGCCTCGCGGCCAACATTCCCCGCCGCAATCTCGATTGGCATTATCGCAGCCGCCACGAGAGCCTGATCGCCTTCTCGAATGCGCGCTACTACGGCGGCCGTCTCGTCACGTTCCCCTCCCCCGTGACCGACGACAGGGCCGTGCGCCTGAGTCTCGTTCCCGACGGCGTCTACGAGCGCGGGGCGGGCCGGGTGAACCGGCCGGAGGCGCGGGCCGTCGTCGCGGAGGTCATCGGCCGGCTTCGCGAGCCCGCCTTCGCGAACGAGCGCCGGTCGCTCGGCGTCGTCACCTTCAACGGCGAGCAGCAGCGCCTGATCGAGAACCTCCTCGACGAGCAGCGGCGTGCGCATCCCGAACTCGAGCCGTTCTTCGATCGCGAGCGCTGGCACGAGCCGGTCTTCGTCAAGAACCTCGAGAACGTGCAGGGCGACGAGCGCGACGTCATCATCTTCTCGGTGGCGGTCGGCCCCGACCAGACCGGGCGGCCCGTCAGCACGGTGTCGTCGCTCAACAAGGAGGGAGGCTACCGTCGCCTCAACGTCGCGATCACCCGGGCCCGGCGGGAACTCGTCGTCTTCGCGTCCCTTCGACCCGAGCAGATCGACCTGGGACGGACAGGATCGAGGGGGGTGCGGGACTTCAAGCACTTCCTGGAATTCGCCGAGCGCGGACCACGCGCGCTGGCCGAGGCCTTCGCTCCGACGGGCGGTGACGTCGAGTCGCCGTTCGAAGCCGCCGTGATGGACGCCCTGCAGGCCAGGGGCTGGACGGTTCACACGCAGATCGGCGTCTCCGGTTTCCGTGTCGATCTCGGGATCGTGCATCCCGACGCACCCGGCCGCTACCTCGCCGGCGTCGAGTGCGATGGCGCGACCTACCACAGCTCGGCCACGGCGCGTGATCGCGACCGCCTGCGGGAGCAGGTGCTGACGGATCTCGGCTGGCGCATCCGCCGGGTCTGGAGCACCGCGTGGTGGATGGATGCCGAGGCCGCGCTGGAGAAGCTGGACGGCCAGCTACGCGCGGACCTGGAGGCCGATCGCCAGCGCCTGGCCGCGGACCTCGAACCCTCGACGGAGGGCGGCACGGCGGCAGCGGAAGGTCTCGACGTCCTGGAGGACCCGGCCGCACCCGTTCCCCAAGCCGTGGCCGGGCAGGCGCCTGCGAACGATACGGCTCCGCCCGAGGATCTCGCCGATCCACCCCGGCTCTATGCGGATCGGGCCCCGGCTCGCGCTCCGCTCGTGCCGACCGCCGCGCCACTTCGTGAAGCGGCCGGCTATCGCATGGCCGATCTTTCGACGCTCGGGACGCCGATCGCGCCCGAACGCTTCTACGACGTGTCGTATCGTCCGTTCCTGAACGAGATGGTGGCCCACGTCCTGAGCGTCGAGGCGCCCATCTACGAGGACGTCCTCGTCCGCCGCATCGCTCGGGCCCATGGGATCCAGCGCGTCGGCCACCTCGTGCGCGAAGCGATCCTGGATCAGATCGGCGCGTCGGTCCCCCGAACGGATGACGAGGGACGCGCCCTCCTGTGGCCACCCGGACAGGAGCCGTCACCGCTCTCCCCCTTTCGTCCGGCACCAGCGGCCCTTCGCAGCCACACGGACACGCCGACGCCGGAACTCGTGAGCCTGGCGGCGACGCTTCGACCCGAGGCGTCCGACGCGGAGCGTGTCCGTCTGATGGCGCAGAAACTGGGATTGTCCCGCGTCGAAACCTCGACACGAGCCAGACTCGAGCGCGTCAGCGACCTTGCCCGCCAACGCGCCCCCACGGAGGTCGCCCAAGCTCGCGGATGGACACCCTGATCACGACGTCGCTCGCGCCGAAAAGCGCGACACGCCGATCAGAAACGCTCGTGGGAGCTTTAGGTGTATGGTCCCAGGATGAGGTGTGATACCGTTTCCGGCTGATTGATTCGGGACGGATTCCCGTTGAGGGGGATTGGGTTTAGCCTCCGCATCGTCTTGCGGAGGCAGGCATGGCACACATCGCCGACCATCTGAGCGTCGAGGAGCTGGGCCGGCGGGCTCGCACGAGCGCAGACGCCTGCGCGGCGCGTCACTATCAGGCGATTTGGCTT
>NZ_JAKSXY010000114.1 GCF_022829445.1 Methylobacterium sp. J-068
TTAGCGCCCGGCACTTGTCGAACCGCTCCCGGTCCAGGGCCTGGGGCCGGCGATCACGGGCCGTCATCGTGTGGTCCTCTCGGGGGCGGCGAGCTTGGCGTAGCTGGCCCAGACGTGGCGCTTGTCGCAGGCATCTAGGGCATTCAGGGCACGCGCGGCCTCGGGCAGGGCGTCGGGATCGCGCTCGGCCGCGTGAAGGAGGCGGGTCGCGGTCTCGCCGCGCGGGCCAGTCGTCAGGTGCACCACGGCCCGCAGGCAGCGGCACCGGGCAACGCGCTCGGGATCGTCCAAGCCGTCCGTGAAAGGCCCCCATTGGTCAGCCGGCGGGATCACCAGCTACCCCACCTTGAGGCAAACGGGGGTTCCACCCCACCCCACCCCCACACCCCTATAGAGGGTGGGGTGGGGTGGGTGTTCGAGCCCCACCTTCCCCACTTTTCCCCACCCCACTTTTCAAGGTGGGGAAGCACGCCAGAGTCGGACATCAGACGCGATCTCCAACCTGGATGAAGGTGCGGTTTCGAGCCTTCTTCGTGTCGTAGATCGACACCTGCCGCAGGGCTCCACCCTTGAGCCACGTCTTGAGGTACTTCTTGATCCGGCCCTTATCGGCCTCGTCGCTTTTCGGACTCATCCGCAGGACATTGGCGACGGCATACCCCACCCAATTTTCGGCCTGGACGCTGTCCGACCATTCGCCCGCATCGACGGCCGTCTGAACGGCTCGGACGTGATCGATGCTGATCTGATCGAGCAATCCTGGCAGTGTCCAGGCCGTCACTACGCCGACGCGGTCGCCAGGAGCATCGGCGGTGTCGTTGCCGAGTTCCACGCTGACGAGGTGGTGCCAAGAGGCACTGTCGCCCGGCGGCTGCATGTTGGCCTTGCCGTCGTCCACACGGAAGTATCGACGGCGCTGATCCGCCTCGATGCCGGCTTGAGACGCTTCCTCTGGCGACATCGCGTTTAGGACGCGCGCGGATCGGACGGCTCCGATCAAGGCTGATCCACCGCGCGCATCCTCTACCGAGTAGGAGGTCTGGCCATTGCCGGCTTTCCTTACGTGGTGGACGAACTCCACCCCGCAGTTGCCCCTCTCGCCGATCCCGCCCCACTCCTTCGCCACGCGATCAACGGCACCGTTGTCGTTCTCGGGCACGTCGTGACAGGCAACGAATGGGTCTAGGATAAGCTGGTCGATGCCTCGCGCTTGGATCTCGCGCACAAGCTCGTCCACGAGGGGTTTCGCGACGGCGATAGCGTCCCGTTGGCGGGTAGCGATCTTGAGGGGGAGGTCGCGCCCGCTGTCGATGAACAGTCGGCCGCCGATGTCCTCAGTCGTGATGCCGTAGTGCAGGCAGGCAGCGGCGAGCCGACGTTCCACCTCCTCGCGGGGGTCTTCGCCGTTCCAGTACCAGACCCGCAATGGCTCCTTGACCGGGGAGGCCAGCAGGTTGCGCCCGGTGACCATCGCCAGGGCCTCGACCAGCGCAAGGCTGCTCTTGCCGAGGCCGCCGGGGGCGATCGTGGCCGTGACATACCGCCGGATGTAGTGCCGCCCGTAGAGCCAGCGCCTGGGTGGGATCGTCCTTGGATCGATGCAGGCGAATGGGGTCGCCCGGATGCGCAAAGGCGTTTCGACCTGATGACCGGCGCCAAAGCGGTCGGAGCCATCTGGGTCGTCGTGGTACGGCGGTACGAAAGGACGGCGGCCGAAATCTTCCGCCGGGTTGTAGCCATCGCTCAACGCCATGTGCTCGCACCTCCCTTCACCACGTCGTTGAGGTCGTTGCCGATCTTCGGGGTGATGAGGTCCACGGATCGGCCGGCGCGGTGCCAGCGGGTGCCTACCTCGGTGCAGGCCCGGTCACTGGCGCCACCGTCCCCGAGTTCCCCGAGGAGGGTCAGGGTCTCGATGCCGGGCAGGACCGGGAAGGTCGCGATGTTGGCGGTGCTGCCGAGCGCCCATGTTGGCCGGAGACCAAGCTGTCGGGCGGCAAGGCATGTCTCTATGCCTTCGCCGATGTTGAGGCCGGTGCTGACCGCGTCCTCGGCGTCGAGCATGATGGCGGCGCCGGTCGCGCTGCCCAGCATCTTGCGTCCGACCTTCAGCCCGTCCGGCGTCAATGCCGTCCGGTGGACGCCGAGGATGTCGCCTGTCCGAACGCACCGGAAGGCTGCGACCATGGCCGGCGCGGTCGTGCCCTCTCCGAAGGGACAGCGAGGATGGAAGCGCAGCACGTCGCCTGCGATCTCGTCGGGGAGGTCGAGGGCGCGAGACCGCAGGTAGGTCTGTACGATCGTGTTGAGCGGGCTGCGCGCGACATGCCAGATCGCAATGGCGCGTTGCTGGCGGCGGGCAATGTCAGCGCGCTCCTTCGCTTCGGCCTGCTGCCGGAATTTGGCGCGACGGGCGGCCTGGGCCGGGTCAACGGGGCGATCCTGCCGCCACCGATCCGCCGACATACCGAGTGCGGCAGCCACGTGGTCCCGACAGACGCGAAAGTCATCACCTGCGTGCGAGAATACGATGAAGCCATCCTGAGAGCCTGCGGACAGGCGCACCGAAAGGCTCTGATCCTTCGCGCTGTGGCCCGGGCCGGGTGCGACCACTTGGTTGCCGACGACTTTCCCCCGCAGCGCGCGGGCGATCTCTGGCAGACTTAGGACCATGCGCGGCGATCCTCCTGTTCGAGGCGGTCGCAGATCGTGACCAGCCAGTCGGCTTGAGGGATGCTGAGTTCGCGACGCCACGACGCGATGTTGGCGATGAACTCGCGCTCGCGCGGAGTGAGGCGCCCGCGTTCGTTGTTGCGGCACCAGAGGGCCATCCGGCGGTGATGCGCGGCCTGGGCCGGGGTGAAGATCGACACCTTGCGCCGGCTCGGGCGATAGGCCGGCGGGGGCTCGAAACCGTGTCCATTGTCAACGGTTTCGGTAACCGCAGTGGTCGGGATCACGGCGGCGAGATCTTGGTACGTCAGGCCGGAATGCTGAAGGACGCGCCCCACGGCACGGCAGGCGTTCAAGGCCTCGCCGTCCATGAGTGAGCCCATCAGCGGCAGGATCTTGATGACCTTCGAGGGAATGGCGATGCGCTGGGTCAAATCCGGCGCTCCAACTTTTCGGGGACACCGAAGGCCAGTCCGGCAAGCTCTCGGGCCAACTCCCGGCTGATGCTCACACGAGACAGCACTCGGCGGGCGCGAAGCTCGTCGGGGCGCAGTCCGTCATACTGCGCGGTCGGTGCGGAAACGGATTGCCCGCAAGGGCGATGTGCGATAGATGGTGACACAGCAAATTTGACCTTTTGGCCCCGCGCGAGTGACCCTCGTGTCGGGGCCATTTTTTTCGCTGTTGGGGTCGGTTGCGGGGCCGGCGAGCCTCGGCTCGCCAACGGGCGAGCTAGGTGGCGGTGGTGCCGGCTTGCGTAAGGCCCAGCATCTCGCGGAGCTTCGCGGTTGGAACGCGGTATTGTCCGCCAATCTTGATTGACGGGATGTCTCCGGCTTCACGTGCCTTGTAGGCCGTCGTCTTGCCGATCCCGAGAACACGACCGGCCAGCACCACGCCAACGGTCGGCTGTGTCAGGACTTTTTGAATGTCGTCGCGCACGCGGAAACCTTGATACGGTTTACGAAGCCTTGAGACTTACACAACCTATATCGACCTCTGGACTAGCCCCTGTCAAGAGGTTATGTTCTGTCAGTCGAGTACAAAACCTGATAGCCACCTGGGATTGGACGAGTGGATGGCGGACGAGCCTAAAGAGCGGAACAAGGGCGGTCGTCCCTCGAAGGACCCGGCGGGCGGAAAGCGCCCCACGATCACCTTTAGGTGCCGCGCCTCACTGCAAGAGAAGCTTCAGACCTCCTCCCGAGCGGCTGATCGCTCAGTTAGTGAAGAGATTGAGCGCCGCATCGAGGAGTCGTTTTTGTTGGACGGCGTGCCCTCAATCGTGGAGCAGGCCGTCACTAAGGCAACCGAAGCAGCGCTTAGCAGAGAGAACCTGGAAAACCTCAAGTTCTTTGGGGGCGACTACGGGTTTCTATGGGCGAAGGAGTCGGCTGACGCCTACACCGCAGTATTCAAGCAGCTTGCAGAGGAATACTCGGTCAAGGATAACTCAGACATTACGGAAGAGTTTAGGGCCGAACTCGTCGACCGGATGAAATACAATCAAGAAAAAATCTCGGAGATGTGGTTCACAAAAGTTCGTCTCGCAGTCGTTATGCCTCAAGTTATCGAATTCATGAGTGGTCCAGGCTTTAAGAGCTTGGCAAATAATGACCCTGATGTGCGGGCAATGATTGAACGAATGGCTAAACGCAAAGGCATTCCTTCCGGTCTTGACGAACAATAAGAAAAGAACTTAAAACATGGCGGCTCATACCATTCCCCTTTCGGGTTCGGCAGAACAGTTCTCGGTCGCGCTGAACGGCACGACGTACATTCTGCGGCTGATGTTCAACGGCGCCATCGAAGGCGGGTGGGTGCTCGACATCGCGGATGCGAACGAGACCCCCATCCTCTGCGGGCTGCCCCTGCACATTGGGCAGAACATCCTTGAACAGCACGATCATCTCGCGATTGGCGGTCCCGGCAGCCAACTCATCCTGAAGAGCGATGGCAGCGGCGAAGATCCCGGCTTCGACAACCTTACTGCCTACACCCTGATCTTCATCGACGGAGCGAGCTAATCATGCCCATGACCCTCGAACGCTTGACGGCGTTCAAAACTGTTACCGTCGCTGGCCATGATTTCACGATCCACCGGATGAAGCCGCTGACGGTCATCGCGGTCGCACGCCGCCTTGCGCCGCTCCTCAGTATCCTGAAGGGCATGCGTGACGGCGCCCAGCCAACGACCGGTGCAGACCCGAGCGGTGCGGGCGCCAAACCGGCGACGCCGCAGGTAGAACAGAACTTCAGCGATGCGATGGATCGGTTCGGGCCACTTCTGGAAGGGCTCGCCCGCCGTCCGGAGGAGGACGTCAACTTCGTGATCGGGGCCTGTCTCGGGTGCGTTCAGATGCGTGGGAGCGCCCACCCTCGGGTCTGGTCAACTGAGCACAACACTTTGTCTGACGACAGCCTCACCCCTGGCGACGTGATGTCCCTGGTCGGTCAAGTCCTGTTCAAGGTGTTCGAAGAACTCATGAGCGACCTTCCCGACATCGGCTCCATGGGTACGGCGAAGGTCTGACCGTGCTCCCTCAATATCTGCGGAAACTCAGTCTGACGGTGAAGGGGAGCGGGGGTGAACTCGACATCTCGACCCTCCGCGTCGTGTTCGTGGTCGAGCAATCGAACACACAGAAGCCGAACACCGCAGAGATCTACATCTACAACGTGAGTCGGCAGACAGCGAACCGCTTCATCAATAAGGAATACACCGACATCACATTGGCTGGAGGATACGAGAGCAACGCAGGCGTCATCTTTAAAGGTAACATCAAGTTCTCGCGCTATGGGCAGGAGACGCCCGTCGACAAGCGCCTCGACATCTTCTGCGGCGATGGGGACAAGCCCTACGTTCACGCGGTCGCGAGCAAGTCCCTGGCCCCTGGCCACACCTACCGTGACCAGATCGATGCCGCCTTCGAGCCGATGAAGGCGCTGGGCCTGCAACTCGGCTACATCGGCGACTTGCCCAAGACGAAGCTCAACGGTCCGCGCATCCTGTTCGGCAACAGCCGCGACATCCTGCGCGACATCTGCCGAGCGACCGGCACGCAGTGGTCGATCCAGAACAACGAATTGACCGTCGTGGGCAAGGACAAGTCCCTTCCCAACGGGCCGATCGAACTGAACAGCCGGACAGGTCTCATCGGCCTTCCGACGCAGACACCCGGCGGGATCGTCGTTCGGACTTTGCTTGATCCCCGCATGGGGCCGAACCGACTGATCCGGCTCAACAACGCCAGCATTCAACGCGCCTCGCCGGACCTCACCATCAAGGAAGACATCACCGCTTCGCGACTGCCGACTATCGACCGTGACGGCGTCTACAAGGTGATCGTCCTGAACCGCGTCGGCGACACGCACGGCGGCACGGCCGCTCCCTGGTTCAACGAGATGACGTGCCTGGCTGCGGACGGCAGCGGCTTCATCCCGGAAAACCTCCTTCAGTACGTGCCGCACTGATGGCACCCCGGAGCGCCCCCTATGGCAACTGATGTGCTCAAGGAGTTCTTGGTCGCGATCTCCTACAAGATCGACGCCAGCAGTGAGCGCAAGTTCCTCTCGTCTATCGACTCGGCGACGAAGAGCCTTGCCAAGATGAGCCTCGGCATCGAGGCCGCGCTTCTCTCCATCAATGCCTACGCCCTGCGTGTCGCGACGAACTTCGATCAGATCTATTACGCCTCGGGCCGTGTTGGGGCTTCCGTCACGAATATGAAGGCGCTGGCTTACGGCCTGTCGCAGATGGGCTCTTCAGCTGACGCTGCGAACGCCTCGATGGAGAACTTCGCCCGCACCATTCGCAACAATCCAGGCTACAACTCCGTTCTTGAGCGGCTGGGCATCCGGACCAAGGATGCGAGCGGCATGCAGCGCGATGCCACGAAGCTGATGGAGGACTTCGGCAAGGCACTTCGGAGCAAGCCCCAGCACCAGCAGGCCATGTACCTCGATATGTTCGGGATCGACGAGCGCACCGGTCGTGCGCTGATCCAGGGCGTCGAGCGGTTCGCAGATGGGTACCGGGAGAAGCTGAAGAAGGCGGGTCTCGATCCGGACAAGGCCGCCCGCGACGGCAATGCCTTGAAACAGGCGATGACGAGCGTCGGTTCGAGCATCGACATCATCGGGGCCAAGATCGCATCCCGTCTGTTCGATGACCAGGGCAACGCCTTCAAGCGGTTCCTAGACTTCCTCGACCAGCACGGCGACAAGATCGCCGACACGGTGTCCAAGCTGGCTCTGGTGGCCCTGCAACTCGCGGAAGCCTTCCTGAAGCTCGCCACCAGCGACCAGGCGAAGAAGGCCCTCGATGCGCTCCTCGGCACCATCGGGAAGTTGGACGAGCAGACAGGTAAATTCGAAGCGGATCTCGACAAGCTCACGATCGCCATGGGCGTGTTCGCCGGGTTCGTGGCGACGACATGGGTTGCCAAGCTCCTGACCGCCTTCGGCCTCGTAGGAGGCGGCTGGACGGGATTGCTGCGAACGCTGGGCCTTCCGGTCGGGATCGGGCTCGCGGCATCCGGCGGTGGCCACATGACCCCGGAGGGCTATGCGGGCGCGCTGAAGGCTGATCCCGGCCGGGCGAAGGCGGATGCGGAACTGAACGCGCAGGGCGGCGCCGGCAAGCGCTGGTGGAAGCGCAATATGCCGACATGGCTCGGCGGTGATGCCGGCGGGGCCGGCACGGGCAACGCAGGTGTCGCGCGCAGCAGGGGCGACCCGAGTGGCGGCAGGGTTACGAGTGGCGCTGGCAACGCTGAGGGGGCACGCGAGTCCTACACGTTCTGGCGTCTCAAGGGCCTGTCTCACGAGGCGGCTGCGGGCCTCGTCGGAATGGAGGAGGGCGAGAGCCAGTTCAACCCGAACGCCCGTGGCGATGGAGGAAAGGCGCACGGGGCCTTCCAGCATCACCCCGACAGACGCCAAGCGATCATGCGGGCGCTCGGGATCAATATCTCAAACGCAACGCACCAGCAGCAGCTTGAAGCGGCCTATTGGGAGTTCCAGGGGGGCGATAAGAAAGCGGCGGCCTCTTGGAAGGCAATTCAGGCAGCTAAGACGGCTGGCGAGGCGGCTGCAATTGGCGTGTACGAATTCGAACGGCCGGAGAACAAGCCAGGTGAAGCCGCATCTCGTGGCCAGCGTGCGAACTATTGGGCGAAGCGGTTCGCGGGGTCCGCTGTCGTAGCGCCTGCCCCTGGCCGACAGCCCGTCACCATGAACGACATTCTGCCCGGCGGATTGGCCGGCGCGACGAATGGCGGGCTGCCTGCGTTTCAGATGCCGACCGCGCCCGCCCCGAACATCAACCAATCCCGGTCTTCCTCAATCACGATCAACCAGGCGCCCATTACCGTCAGCGGCATGAACGACGGCAAGCAAGTGGCCGATCGGATCGACCGCGTTCAGGGCTACCGCACCAGCGACCTCGTGCGGAACATGCGGTCCTCGGTGGCATGATGCGCGCCCTCGACATCACCTTCGGCGGCGCCCGTTACAGGGGTGCCTACCTCAACGCCTTTGACCAGTTCGCCGCGCTACAGGCCGTGACGCCGATATTGGAGCGGTTGGCCTCGTCGGGCTCGCACGAGAAGGCCCCAGCCTCCGACCGGCTCGGCCTTCTCGTGCGAGCCATGGATGAGCTGAGCGAGGATCAGGCCACCCGCCTTTGCGATCTGTGCCTGACGGGGATCAGTCGCGAGGATGCAGGCGCGTGGCGTTCGGTCTGGGACGCCGAGGCCGGCGACGTGCTGTTCGAGGATCTTGGGACGGCGCAACTCCTCGCGCTTCTCGGTCGCGTCATCCTCGAAAACCTTCGGCCGTACCTCATGCGGGAGCGCGCCGAGATCCAGGCGCAGGGAGACGAGCCCTTGCGGTTCACGGTCGCCGAATTGCCGTCCGGCCGGTCCTGGCTGATGCGACCCGTCGAGCGGGGCATGTGTCGGTACGAGAGCCTGAAGGACGGAACACTGGATCTCGCCGACCTCGCATTGATGAACGAGACGCTGGCGGTTGCCATCGAGAACGAGAGCCGGGCGCGGCTCGCCGCAAAGCAAGCCGAGGAAGGAAGGACACGCTGATGAGCCTGCTAGGCGAACTGACCTATGCCCTGATCGGAGGGGCCAATCGCTCGATCGGGTTCCTTGTGCCCGACGTCGTCATCGAGGAGCAGCACCACGACGAGCTTGTCGTGACAGAGTTTCCAGTCGAGAACGGCGCCGCGATCACGGATCACGCATACATGCGGCCGGCGGTCCTGCTGATGCGCTGCGGGTTCTCGAATTCCAGCGCCGGCAGCGAGGGCTACGTCAGGGAGATCTACGACGCATTCCTGGCCCTCCAGCGGAGCCGGCGACCCTTCTCCGTGACCACGGGCAAGCGGCTCTATCGCAACATGCTCATCAACGCCCTGGACATCATTACCGATCAGCATTCCGAGAACACGCTGATGGTGACGATCGGCCTGCGTGAGATCCGGCTTACATCAACCCAGGCAGGTAGTGCGACGGACAGTTCGACCGCGAAGCCGGCATCGGCCGCAGCCGATCAATCCAACCCGGAAAGCACGGGATCGGTCGTGGATCTGGGGTCGAAGCAGGTCCAACCCTATTCTGCCGGCACGGACTCCTTCGCGGGCGTCTTCACGACACAGGGCAACACGACGTTCTCGAATACGGACGGCTCGCTCGGCCTGGACGCATCAGGTGCCACCGCCGGCTTCGACACCATCACCTTCGACGGCCAGACCTACATCACGAACGACCCGGACGTGTCGTCGGGCCTTGCTCCGTTCGGACTCACCGCGCGTCCCGGCGGCATCAATTTCGGTGCCTATGGACCCGGTGTCTTCCAGCCCTCGACCAGCGTCCCGTTCTGATCCCGCAGCAGGAGGTCCCGCCCATGGACGACATGTCGATACGAGATCCAGAGGAAGAGTTGCGCACCGCCATCGAGGGTGCGCTTCACAACATGCATGTCGCTTTGCCGGTACGCGTGCTGAAGGGCAGCGACGGCAAGACGGTCTCGATCCAACCGACGATCAAGGCGAACCAGACCATGCCGGACGGCACGGTGAGGCAGGTGGATTATCCGATGCTGGACGCCCTCGTTTATTTCACGAGCGGGGGCGGGGTGACGAACACCCACGAGGTCAAGGAAGGCGACGAGGGCATGGTGCTCTTGGCCTCCCGCTCCATGCACAACTGGCGCGAGATGGGCGGGGTCCAGCCTCAGGTCGATAGCCGCAAGCATGACCTCTCCGACGCGATCTTCCTGCCTGGCGTCCGATCGAAACCGCGCGACCTCTCGAACATCAGCACGACTTCGACCCAGACCCGCACCGACGATCATCAGACCGTTTCTGACTGGTCGAGCGATGGTATCGCTCATGCGCGCGGGGATGCCGTCCACAGCACGACTGGCAACGGGATCATGTCCGCGATCAAGGGCGCGCTCCATTCCGTTACGGGCAAGGGTGTGATGGCCTCGAAAGGCGGTTCCAGCCATGTCGTCGTAGATGGTGCGGTCTCTTCGCTGGCCCCCAAAGTGCTGTTGAATTGCTGATGGCTAGCGGCATCAAACTCCCCCAAGCCCTCGGGCTCATCGCCGGTTCGCCCCTTGCGAAAGCAGGGTCGGTCATCGCCGAAAAGCTACCTGTGACGAAGAGCATGGGGATCAGCGGCCTTGGAGGGCTGCTCTCTCAGGTGATGAGTAGCGGCAGCCTCACCGGCATCATGCAAAATCCTATGGCGGCCCTGACGAGCCAGCTTCAGGCCCAGGCACAACAATCCACTGCCGATGTGCAATCGGCACTCGGCGAGGTGGGGCAGCCTCTCATGGCCGCGTTGTCGGGAGGCGGCGGGCTTGCCGAAGCGGTGATCGCCCTCCGACAGGCCGGGGACAATCTGTCAGGGCTGGGCGCCAACCCACAGGGGTTCTTCGATCTGATGGCCCACACCAACACAGTTGGGATGCTGGGCGAGCATGCGCCCGCGCCAATGGCCTTCGCGAAGGCGGCCGGCCCGGTCGACAGTGCCGAGCTTCTGGCCGAGGTACAGCGTCAGGTCGAAGCCGTCGTCCAGGCCGCGATCGGCGGCACGATGGCACCGGATGCCGCTGCGGCAATGATCTCGGCGCAGGCAAGCGCGATCTGGACGGTGATCGATGCCAGTATGGGCGCGATCCAGATGGGTCAGAACGCGGTCCCGATGCTTGCCATCGCCTCGTCGGTTGCCGGCGCGCTCGCGGTTCCAAGCTCCTCAAGCCCAACGTCGGTTCAGAATGTGATCGGCACGCTTGTGCAGCCTGAGGCCCGTCAGGTGATGGATGCGGCGGTGACGGCTTCCCTCGGTGTCGGCGCGAACGTTCACGAGGGGAGCAAGGAGACCTTGAGCCTGCTCGGACGCCTCCTGAAATCCATTCGTGGCGAAAGATGACATGGCCGAGACCCACGTGCGTCTGGAAATCCGCCTCGACCGGGACATGGACACCCTTCCCCGGCGAATGGACGCTTTGATCCAGGATGCGTATGCCCGAGGCACGATCTCTTGGGCGCGCCGCTGCGAGATGCTGGCGGATTTGAACGCCCTGATGACGTTCGACATGTACGATGTGCCGACCGATGACGAGGGGTGCATGCGCATAGGGCGCTACGGAGAGCCGTCCGAAGCATTCATCCAGGAGATCGGCACCGACGCGCCTCCGTGGCCTCGCAGGTGATGTTTTCTAACGATCTGTCGGAGACTGGGGGTTAGCGCCGATCCTTCGCGCCCGAGGATGCTGGGATGGTAACTACCTACATCGCAGGTAGAGGCCCGCACCCCGCGCATCTCCGATGGTTTCGGCGAGTAAATTGGGTGCTCGTAGGTCGTAGCGCATTGAAACGCCCGCAACGTTGCCTCCGGTTGTTTCAATCGACCGAGGGCCTGTGACCCGGATCAAACGCCCTGAAACTGCGCCACTAATCGCTTGCGAGCCCAGTTTTACCCAACTCTTCGAGTCGGTGTCATATCCGCCGAGAACCGCGCCACACGCCTCGGCTGTGGTTGTCCAAGTACCCTGAAGTGTCGATGGAATACCGTCCGACCCAGCCATGGCAGGACCGGCGGCAAGCAGGACGGCGAGGGCGAAGGCGTAGTGCATCTCGGCAAGATGGCGTGACGAGACGGTCCGCGCAATCTGGGGCTTCAATGCCTTTTGGGCTCGTTCAGCAGCTCCATGAGGTGCGAAGCGTGCAACAGGATAGCCACACACTTCGCCCCTTCCGTTAGTGACCGCCCGAGCGTGAGTCCGAGGAGCGCTTGCCGCATCGGGAGCCATCGGATGCCCGGTCACTGTCGTGCTGGCAGCTTTGAGCGAGAGCGCCGCCGGCACTCAGGACCACCAGTGCAACGGCAAGAAGAACCTTTTTCATCTCAGCGGCCTCCTACGTAGTGGCTGCCCTTGCCATGGCTGCCATGGCCACCAACCCGATGGCTGCCCTTTCGACCTCGGGCCTCGGCATCGACCGAAGCGAAGAAGCTAACGGCCATCAGGGCCACCAGACCGGCAACAATCCAGTTTTTCATCAGAGCTCCCCATAAGGCGATCTGCTGTCACCATATGTGAAGCCTAAGGACTCGCGACACAACTACATGTAGTTTCTGCGCAACATCCCACAATTATTCCTCCGGATCAGGTTGTTTTGCATGGACCTGTGGAGAGGCGGTGTGCTGATTTCTTGGAGCGAAAGAAGTGGGGAAACGCCATGAAGTCGACGATCATCCTGACTGCTCTGATGCTCTCGACCGTTGGAGTCGAAGCCAAAGGCGGTGGTGGCCATGGGATGAGCGGGACGGGGTCAAGCAGTAGCAGCCATTCGGTATCCGGCTACACCAAATCCAATGGCACCTACGTTGCACCTCATCACGCGACGAACCCGAATGGAACTCAGCTCGACAACTACGGCACGCGAGGGAATGTGAACTCCTACACGGGCGCGGTCGGCACCCACGGCGCGGATCACTGAAGCTGCATGCCTCAAGTTGGAGTCATCTCGTCTGCAGCCGCCTGCCTAAGGTGGGCGGTTCTCGGATGCGTCCTCGTTGCGCCGTCGCTTGAAGCGAACGCCCGCGAGTATAAAGAGCCGGACGAGCAAACGCTTGACCGTCACGGCCACTATCACAGCCGTAACGGGTCAACGGTGCACCAACCTGCGCACACCCGAGATGGGTCCAAGCCCTCAGGGGCTTCGGCCCATTGCCGCGATGGTACCTGGAGCTTTAGCCACACCCGCCGAGGGACCTGTTCGCGTCACGGGGGCGTAGCAAGCTGGGTTCGGTAGCTAGCCTTTCAGCCCCTTGTTGCAGGCCGAGTAGTACCCGCCGCCTTTCTCGATCCACTTCATGCCGCCGTTTCCGGCACCGCCACCAGTTGCCTTGTTGGCGTTGTACTGATCCAGGCAGGTGTGCAGCCGTCCCTTGCCCGCAGACTCGCTGGCATACTTCGGGGCGATCGCCTTGGGGAATATGGCCGAGCCTGTCGCGGTAGCCCTCGGAGTGGGTGCTGGGGTGGTCCGCGCCGATGGGTTGGTTGGAGCCGGCACCGGAGCCGTAGCGGCCGTGGGTGAGAACGGGTTAGCCGTTGGGCTTGCCGGAACGTCTGCCGGCGCACCGCACTCTGCCTTCCGGAAGTCGTTCCACTTCTGCCCATTCAGGGTCCCTGCCTGCTTGGCGGCTTGGTACTTCACAGAGCAGTCCTTGGTGGACAAGGCTGAGGCTGGCGTAGCAAACGAACCCACGCTGAGAGCGAGCAAGGCAGCAGATAAAGCAGGGCGGGCCATGGCAGACAGTCCTCTGATACGATGGATGGATGGCTAGCCCCTGCTCTGGGCAACCTGCTCCGCATCAACGGTCGCCCGTGCAGAATGGCGCGACGAGGCAACCGGCGCAATCCGCTAGCGTCATCAGTCGGCCAGCAGTTCTGATAGCAGAGGAATTCCAAGCCGACGCTTAATGTCAGTGGCGGCGATCATTCCTGCGTCTAGGGCTTCCTTGTGATCCACGTACTCTGCCCGTGATCGGAGAAGCAGCATTTGATCCGGGTAGCGGTAGACTGCCCAGGCCCAGCTAGGTTGTTGCTCGTCCGCCACTTCAGCCCGAACGCCAAGGGTGTGTTGTTGATCGTATGGCATGCTCCGATCTTGCCATACCGCACTGCACAATCAAGCCGGGGGCCTTTACCTAGCCGGACGCATCCGGTGCGGTCTCGCTAGGCGCGAGGGTGTCGGTTAAGGCGACACCCTTCGGGCTTCCCTCGGCTCCTTCGGCAACCCCTTGAGCGTTCGTCCCCCGCAATCGGCTTGGGGAGCCCGCTTAGCGGCTTCTCTTGGAACACTGGTACTTGTGCCTGTCCGGCGCTGAACCCCACCCCTCGCGCCACGCAGATCGATCCAGGCGAGCCACGCCTTGCCGATGATGCGGACCACGTTGGTGTCGTTCCGGTAGCGCGACAGACGGCGCTCCTGGACCGTCAGGAAGCCAAGGGTCCGTGCCTGCCGGATTGCGCGCTTGACGGTGGAGGCGCTGACCCCGGCCACGTCCCCGATCTCGCGTAGGGACTTGTCGCAGAACTGGCGCTTGGCGACCTCGAACGCGATCACGGCGAGGGCTGCTTGCTCGCCGGGGGTGAACTTCGCTGCGATGGCTGGCGGCATCCGGCCTGCGGCGGCCCATCGGCGGGACCGTTCTAATGCCTCAGACCGCTCAGGGGGCCGCTGGTGCTTTCGCGGTGTTGTTGTGCCCACAGGGAGGAAGCCCCGGCCAGCGACCGCCTGAGCGGTTCTGCCTAACGCCCTCCGCGCCTCGATCGCCCCCGCCAAACGCGTAGCGTCTTCGTCGCAGCACTCCCCTGCCGCCACCGCAGCCCATAGCGCGCGTGTCACCGCATCAAGCGCAGCACCGTGCGTCCGACCGATCACCTCGGCCATTTCCTCAAGCGTCATCGTCCTCAGCCCTGCTCGGGCCGCGTCAAAGCAAGGGCTTCCACACTGTGGAAACCTGGCAAAAGGCAAAGCGCCATCGTCTCGGGAAGCGATCCCGATTGACACCTGAGCGGTGCTGTGATGTCTGGGGGGCAGCGAAGCGGTCCCCGGACCTCACTGATTTCGACGGCCTCACCCTGCCAGGGGTGGGGCCGTTGGCGTTTTGGGCTTAGGTCTTTCTCGCGGCGCTAATCCCTGATTGGTGGCCGGCTCGCGACTCGGTGAAGTTGCGGCCTGCCGGACGTGCCATGTCGGACGGGCGACATGGTTAAGTCAACGGCGGGGATGCCTGCTGTCGTCTCTCGTCGTGCACGTGCCCTATATGCGTCGGTGCCACGTCCTACCGACAAAAGGTCCGCCCTCAATGTCAGATACCTCTCTGAGCTACAGCGACGCGATCACGGCCGTTCACGACGCCTTCAAGGATGACCCCGAGAAGGCAGGCGCCGTTACCAATGCCCTCAACGTGTTGGTTGACCGTATCCGCACCTTAGAGCGCGACCTTGCAGACGTGCAGCATTCCAGCCAGCGAAGCGCCGCCCAAGTACAAAGGCTTCTCCAAGGGCCTGCCACGCGACGGGGCTGATCGCGCGTCAACGCTAACGGTGAGGGATTTCAATGTCCGATGGTCAGAACGTAGAAGCTCAGACCCTTGAGCAATTGCATCATGAAGATGGCGCTGTACGGATCATGCTTGATCTCGCGTTACAAGACGCGCTGTGCGATCTCGTGGCGGTTCACGGTCCCGCTTATCTTGACGAGTTCGTTGAGCGGCGAATTCAGCGAACCATGCCTCAGATCGCAGGAGGCATCGGGATTGCGCATGTAGACGCGATGCGGACACAGGGGGCGGCTGTCGCAGAGAGAGAAATCCGGGCGTTGGTTGAGCGAGTGAAGGCCAACCCTACGCCCGTGCCACGAGGGTAATCACGCAGCTTCGAGCCATCGCCACTGCACTCTGATATAGCTAAGCCCGCCCCCCGCCGCCCGATCTGCTCACGGGCCAGCGGGGAGGATCGTTCATCTCACATGCGAGCCGGTACGCAACATGGCTCGCCGGCAGGATGGCCAAAGCTAGTTAGCCGTCCGTCACGTGCGCCACGGCGGCGCGGGGTCAAAGCGGGAAACCGATGGGCCGGTTACGCCCCCTGCTCCTCCATATTCTCGTTCGCGGCCTCGTCCGCATCATGGTTGCCGTGCCGCTCCACCTTCGCGTCGATGAGACCCGTGAGGAACGACACCATGGCGAGGAGTTCGATCTTGCCTTCCGGCACGTCGGTATCGGCGACCATCTGCCGGGCCGTAACCCGCGTATCCTTGAGAGCCTGAAGGTAGCCAGCTTCGTAGCGGGTCATTCTGCGGTCTTCTCTGGCGGCGCTCGCATGGGGCGCTCCTTAAGCGCGCCATAGTGGCGCGAAAATCCGGCTCCCGCTTTCGACCCTTTTCGCGAGAAAATCGACTTTAAAGCTCTCGCAACGTTCGCTTATTCCGCATCCCGCTTTGATGTCCAGCAGACCGTCAGGTCGCTCCTCCTGCGCATATCCCTTGCAAAAGTGCACGAGGTGCACTATTGCTCTTGATAGGGCGAGCGAGACCAAATGCCGACCTTCCAGAACTTTGACAGCTTCCGGCTTGAGGTTCGGTCCCGCGACCACAACCCGCCGCACTTTCACATCGTCGGCCCGGATCACCACGCCCTCGTGAACATCCAGACACTTCAGGTCATGGAAGGCACCCTCACCCGGAAGATGTTGGCCGAGGCCGTGACCTGGGCGGCCGAGAACACCGATGCCCTGATGAACGAGTGGAGACGCCTCAATGAGCGCGACTGATACCATCACCGTTGGGCGCGCCCTGCCGAAGCTCGCCAGCGTCGAGCCGGCCAACGGGCCTTTCAGCGTGTCCGTCACCTGGGCTGCGGGTTCCCGCGTCGGGCGCACGGATATCGTGGACCTTGCCCCGATGATCTTCACGTTCAAGGTGTTCAAGCCGCTTCGGGACGACCCCGAGCTATTCCGCTCTGTCCAGGTTGGCGATTGGGGCGTGTCCCTCGTCTGGCCGGGTAACGACGATCTCGACGTGGGGGCGGAAAGCGTTGAGGAGATGGCCGAAGAAGCCATGACCAATTCGGATTTCGCCGAGTTCCTGAAGCGTACCGGCTTCACGCTCGATGCTGCGGCGGCTCAACTCGGGATCGCCCGCCGGCTGGTGGCCTACTACGCCAAGGATCGGCAAATCCCGCGCTACATCGCGCTCGCCTGCCGCCAGTTGGAAGCGGAGCACGGTGTCAGCGAGCCGCGCCGCGAAAGAGCGGTAGCGCAGGGCCACAAAGACTATACGGAAGGGGCAAGCCTCTATGGCGCGCCCCTCTATGCCACGACCGGACTGAGCGCTGACGATATCTTCTCGCCGGTCTCCCTCGTGCCTCACGTCTTGTGCAACGGTATCGGCCGGGCGGCGCACGTTTCGCCAACCTCAGACCTGTTGGCCGGGGTTAAGGTCTTTGTTGACCGCAGTATGGGCGCCCGAAAGGTTGACCCCGCCACGGGGGTTGTCTTCCCGCTGGTGCCAATAGCTCATGGCAGGCGAGAGGACTTCTAGGCCGTCCTACTGAGCATCACACGACACGAAGGCGCATCTTGCGCCTTGGGGCCAAGCGGATCACCTCGCACCCGCCCATCACGGGCCGCACGCTGTAGGCGTGATCTCGGACGGTGCCCGCACGCTCCTCCCCGGCAGCCTTTTTGCGTGCGTTCGGCCCGAACCTCTCGGGGAACACCTCCTCTAGGATTTCCAAGGGCCAGTAGTGCTCGATCTTCATCATGGCGCAGGCTCCGGGAATAGGGATTGTGAAGGCGTCGGCTCCGAGCGAAGCGAGGGCATATGAAGGGCTTCTTTGATCCATCATTGAGAGATCATTGAACCTTCATTGATCCATCGTTGAAACTACAGGCGAACTCTCTGATTTCGTTCGAGAAACGCAGAGATTGGCAAAAACCTCGGCATGTCTGACCGCTTCGTGGATATAGAGGTGAGCCCAAGCGCCGGTCTTCGATGTGTTCGCGCGATGAACCGGACGCGCGATGCCGACGAGTTGCACGTCGATCGCGTGGGACCGGACAGGGCAAAGGGTGATGCGCGATGCTTCCAAGATCGCAGCCGCCCGGTCTATCTGTGCCTCGGACATCATCCGCAGGCCGGCGCGGTGGGCCTCAACCGTGACCTTGCGCTCCTCCTCCGTCCCGCCCCGGTCAGCCAAGGCGTGGATCGGCTGTGCGTCTGTGTTCGCGCTTTCGCAGAGGTAGGACACGAACTCGATCAGCCCGGCGTCACAGAGCGCTTGCCATGCGTTCCAGAACTGCTGGCTCTTTTCCTCGCGGTCGCCCCTGTCGAAAGGGTCCGTGAGAGACGACCACTCTGCGGAGGTCTTCGGGTGCGCGAATGCCCACACCCTGAAGCTGCCCCATCGGCCCGCCTCGACCCGGCTGAAGGTCTGTCGGATCATGGCGCGCGGGATGCCACCCTTCTCGGGGAGGTCTGTCGCGTCATAGGCGGCCAGGAGGGTTCGGAGGGCTCGCGCATCCCCGATCTGGCGAAGGCGTGCCAAGGGGTGATCTCCCTCGCGGAAGCCATCCACCAGCGTGTTCGGCAGAAACAGGTACTCGGGCTCGGGCGCCTTGAACCGGGGCTTGCCCGCCGTCGCCTTCGTCGCCGTCAGGGCTCCCTTCTGCGACAGGGCGTAGGCGGTCTGATAATCCGGATCACTCCCCGACAGGATCGGATCGGCCTTGGCCTTCACGCGGGCTAGGACGGCCTGCTGGCGGGCTGTCAGGGCTCCGGTCTGGTATTCGCCCCACGCGACGAGCTTCCGGGTTCCTGCCCTGCTCGGAGGCGTGAGGAGCCCAGCGTTTTCGAGGGCCTTCAAGGCGGCATCGGCCCGGCCGCGCGAGAGGCCGAGCTTGGTGTGAATGGCCGTCATACCGGCCTTCGTGCTGCTGTGGTTCCGGCCGGAGGCATATCGCGCGAGCACCAGGTAAGCGGTGCCCAGATTGATGCCGTCCCTCTGTTTCGCGGCCTCCTCGGCACACCGCCGATCGACGGCGAAGAAGTTGCCGCGTCCGCTCACTCGGCCGGCGCCTTCCTCTTTCGGGATAGAACCGAAACCGCTTCTGTCGCCTCCTTCAGGCGAACCCCCTCCCCACCGCCATTGCGCGGGATGAACTGAACCCCCGCGCTTTCCAAGGCGATCTGTAGCGCCGCAAGGGTTGGACCTGATGCCTCCCCCTTCTCTGCCCGCAAGACGGTGTTCCGGTGAACCTCTGCGAGTCGGCCGAGATCATCAACGGACCATTCGAGGAGGGCGCGTGCGGCTCGAAGCTGGGCCGGGGTCAAATGCATTTGGTAGCCTAGTTAGACACTCAGTGTGAAAAAAGTACCACGAGTGGATTGACGGCACAACGTGCTCTCGGTACAACCATTGTACCAAATGCACAGCGAGCCGTCCCGATGTCCCTCAACCGCCGCATCTCTTGGACCGCCGCCACCCGCACGATGCGCCAGGATCGCGTTGCGCTCCCCGCCGGCTTCCTCTCGGCTCGTGCCCTGGTCGAGTGCTTCACCAAGACCCGCCGCCCTCTCGTCGTCGCCGGCAAGTTCGATCGGGCTGCGATCATGGCCCACGCCGCTGCGGTCGCGAAGGCCCACCAGCTGCGCACGGCATGCGCCTGGGGCGAGGCGATGTCCGTCTCGCTGAAGGCCGCTTGGCAGGTCGCCAAGGTCGCCCAGCGCGCGGCCGCGCACTGAGACCGTGAGAACCGCCGCTCGTCAGCCGCCTGGCTGATCGGCGCCCAAACGGGACCCACCCCCTTCCCCACCGCTGACGACCCCAAGCCCCGGAGCACCGGTTATGGCAACGATCCCGCACGTCCCGAACCTGAAAGACCCCATCCTCGCGGTGATCGACCGCCATCTGGAAGCCTGGTCGGTCTACCAAGTCGCCCCCGAAGGCGAGGCGTCAGAGGTCGCCAACCTCGAAACCTTTGACGCCATCTCGGCCCTGCTGACCACCGCCTGCGCGACGCGGTTCGGATCACTCGCCCTGCTCTCGCATCTCCGCTGGTGGTTGGCCGAGGAGGCCGTGAACGCCGATGGCTACGGCGAGCACTGGCAAATGGCCCAGGCCCGCGCGGCCGACCTGACGCTGTTTCTCGGCACCCCGCCGGTCCCGGCCGTCTACCCGGAAGCGCACAAGGTCGGACATGCCGCTGCGCGTGTGGTGCGCCAGGCGATGCGGCGCATCTCGTCTCCGCTGTTCGAGATGTACGGCCCCGAGGATCTGCCGGGCGCGATCAACGGCTGGCAGGCCGTGGCTCCGATCCGGCCCGACACCGCCTTTTCGCGGTCCCTGCGCGCCCTCGACGGCATGGGCGAGACGTTCGCCGCCCTGTCCCTGATCTGCGGCGGCCTCGTCATCATCGGCCTTGCCACCCTCGCCTAACCGCCCCGCCCCTCACGCGGGCCGGACGGCTCGCGGCTCACCTTCACATTGGAGCCCACGCCATGCGCAATCCCTTCGCTCGCCTCGCTCGTGCCGACGTCGCCCGTCCCTCGCTGCGCGAGCGCGCTGCCACCCTCAAGGCTTCGGCCTCTCGTGTGATCCGCCGGGGGCCCAAGGACGCCCTGCCAGAAGCCGGTTCGGAGGAGGCCATCGCCCTTTTTCACGCGGCCATCACGGAAACCGATCGGCTCTCGCGCGACGCCGTGCACAGCTATCCCGAACTGAGGCGCGGGACCATGGAGTGGTGGACCTGTCACACCTTGCGGATGGCCTTGGAGACGGGGGAGATCGCGCCCGCCGAGGCGGCCCCACTTTACCGGCTCGCGGCCAAGCGGGAACATTGTATCCGTGCGGCCGCCCTCGCTACCGACGTGGGAGCCCTTCAGATCCTGGCCTACGCGGCCGACTACTCGCGAATTGCCGCTACGCGCGAGGCCGAGCCCGCCCACCGCTGACGCTACCGCCCTCGTCGCGGTAGCCGCCTGCTGCCGCGCCCTCTCCCTTCCATCCTGCCCGACCATAGGAGCGCCGCGCGTGCCCTCTCTCAAGCTGTCCAATCCCTTCCGCCGGGGTGCTGATCGCCCATCCCTGAAAGACCGTGCTGCGAGCCTGAAAGCGACGGCTGCGCGTCTCATGGGCCGCAAGCCCGACGAGGCCGACCAAAGCCGCCGGATGATGGTCGCTGGCTCAATGGCTGCCGCCGTCGCCGCGCCCCTGCCGGTACTGGCAATGGCCGTCATGCCGGCCGAGGCTGCGGGGCTCCACCCCGACCAAGCGCTATTGGATGCCGAGGCCGTCTATATGGCGGCACGGGATGCCGAGGACGCTGCCAAGGCGGATCACAGCCGCGCCTATGCTGCCTACGAGGCCGCGCTCGGGGAGTTGCCGCTGGCCCTCGTCGCCCCGACCTGGGTTCTGGTCGATACGGCGCATCCGGGCATGCCGCTCGGCAAGGAGGGCATCCGGCTTCAGATCGCTGACGTGCCCGGCGATACCATCCTTTATCGGTGGACAATCGAAAGCCTGCACCGGGCCATCGCGGCCATGCCGAGGGTCTACGGACGAGCCGGCACGACACCCAAAGCCATCCGCGTTCTGCGCGACGTCCTTCCGGAAGCCGAAGCCTATGAGGCTCGCATGGCCGAGGCGCGGACACGGTTCGGATTGTCAGATACCCGGCGCAGATGGACCGAAGCACAGACAGCGACCCGGCTAGCCCGCAACGTCATTGCCGAGGCCGTAGCGGTCACGCCGGCCGGGTTGGCGGTCAAGGTACGCCAAGCGACCGAAGGCGAGTGGCAGAAGACAGACCGGCTCACGGGCGGCCTGATCCAAAGCGCGGCCTTCGTCGCGGGCGTCGGCCTGGTCGATCCCAGCGCGGACTATGACGCGGCGGGCTGGGTCCAGGCGTGGGAGGCCATTGGCGGTAAGGCGCTTCGGGACAAGGCAGGGTTCGCCCCGAATTTCCACTGCCCACCCGGCACATCGGGCGAGGACGGCGCCGCTCTCAAGGTGGAGACAACCCGGCTGATCGCCGAACTTGAGGAGCACCGAGACGCGATAGAGCGCCACGTGAAGGGCCGGGGCTGATCCGATGAGCAACGTTTACACCTTCGCTCCTCGTCGTTCTGTTGCTGCCCCTGTGGCGCTGCCGGCCCCCTCCCCGGCCGAGGTCCGGCGCCAGATCGAGGAAGCGGCGCAAGCTGCCCTCGACATCGCTGACCGGCTCATCGCGCTCCTCGACAAGATTGAGGCGGACCCCGACCAAGAAGACGGCGGCGACGCCGAACCGTCCCTCGGTGCGCCCGAAGGACATGCTTCGCAGATCGTCTGGCTGCGTGGTTCATCCTCCGACATCGAACAGGACACCGCCCGTTGAGAGCGACCTGTTCGAACGCCGAAAAGGCAGGAGGACATCATGCCGAAAACCACGACCGTCCCGACACAGAGTAAGCGCCGGCCCCTGATCCGCGAGAAACCGGCGCCGATCGCCTACCGGATCAACGACGCCGCCGAGGCCATCGGGATCGGGCGGGCGAAGCTCTACCAACTCATCGCAGCCGGGAAGATCCCCGCCAAGAAGTGCGACGGCCTCACGTTCATCCGGGCCGTCGATCTCGATGCGTACATTTCGGGTGGCGAGGACGTCGGCCCCCTTTCCAGCATGCAGGATCTCGCTCGATGAAAACCCGGATCACCATGCGCGCCGCCCTGGCGCTCGGCCTGCCCGCTGTTGCCCGTGGCCTGGGGCGCATCAAGCGCCTGCGCTGCTCACTCCTGCGGGATGCGGGACACGAAGCCGGACGCGGGAACGTCGTCACGGCGGCCCTGCTCGTCGCAATCTACGTCATCGCTTGATGCCCACAGGCAGGACTGTTGGCACGACCGCATTCCCACAGGAACGCATGCCGTCCCGAAGGCCAGGCCGCGCAGGCTTCCAACACGTCCTCAACCTGTCTATGCGATCCTGTGGGCAGGCAGGCGGGCCTTCAAGCGGGGAAGCCGACGTGCGGACAATTGCGGTGATCAGTCAGAAGGGCGGGGCTGGTAAATCCACCCTCGCCATTCACTTGGCCGTCGCCGCGTACCTCGATGGCCATCGCTGCGCCGTGGTCGATCTCGACCCTCAAGCCACAGCTCGGAAGTGGGGGGACAAGCGCGAAGCGGATGGCCCCGAGGTCATTGGCGACCACGCCGAGCGGCTTCCACATCTCGTGGACGCGGCGCGGGCGAACGGTGCAGACCTCTTGGTGATCGACACGGCGCCGAACGCTGATCGCGCTTCCCTGGCTGCGGCGCGCGCAGCAGACCTCATCCTGATCCCCTGCCGGCCAGCGTCGTTCGACCTCGAAGCAATCGAAGCCACGCGCGATCTTGCGTCCATTGCCAAGAAACCGGCGTGGGTCGTGCTGTCGGCGGCCCCGATCCGTAGCGCCATCGTGGACGAGGCTCGCCGTGGCCTGGAAAGCAGCGGGGCGAAGGTGGCGCCTCAGACCATCCACCACCGTGTCGCCTACTCTTACGCGGTGATCGACGGACGGTCGGCCTCTGAATACGAACCGGACGGCAAAGCGGCGGAGGAGATCGCAAGCCTTTTCCAGTGGGCGAGCGGACAAGTGGGCCTGCCCACAGGTGGGCGGCACGGCAGGAAGGCAGGAACCTGACGATGACGAAGCGACCAAGCCTTTTTGGCGCGAAGCCGACGCCAGCGGCAGAGCCTGGGCAACAGGACAGCGCAGAACGCACAGAAGCTGTGATCACCAAGGCCGAAGCGGCTGGCGGTGCGCCGGCTGGTCGCGACCCCGTCGCAGCGGCACGTTACCCGAAGGCAAGCACGCGCGAGGGCAAAAGAGTGGTGACGGCTTACCTCGACCCGGAAGCCTTCCGCCAACTCAAGCGGATCGCAGCCGACGAGGACGCTCAGCAGCAGGATTTACTCATCGAAGGTATCAACGCCGTGTTCGAGAAGCGCGGCCTTTCGCGGATCGCATGAGATGACGGCGCCGGCAGAAGACCCTTTGGAGACCTACAAGCGCAAACTTCGCGCGGCGGAACGGGCACATGACGAGGTGTCCACCGAAACGCGGACAATGCTGGGAACGGTCATCACATTCGGGTCGGAGGCGCTGAAGGCAGCAGCGTTGGTGAATGGCGGATCAGCCGCCGCGATGCTGGCTTTCATCGGAACCGGGCGCCAGCCTGTGACCCTGGACACGATCCAGGCGCTTCGGCTTTTCGGGTTCGGGCTACTTGCGGCAACAGTCGCCACGGGCGGGGCATACATCACGCAGTACCTCTACCAGAACGCGATCGACGCCCGCGCGCGTGAATGGGAATACCCATTCGTTCGAGAGACCAAAAAGAGCCGGCTGTTCGCACGGTTCGGTATGGGCTTCCACGCAGTGACAGCACTTCTGGTCATCGGCGCTTATGGCTGTGCCGTCGCCGGTCTACTCGGCATCGCAAGTACGCTTGTCCCCATGCCGGCTAAATGACAAGCCAACCTGCGGCAATGCACACTTGCAGGATTGTGGGCATGCCGGCATGCAGGCCTATTATCCTGTCTTCCAATCCTATAACTTGGGATAAGCGGCATTCTCACAAGTTTCAGGGTTAGGCGGTTTCTATGGGTCCGATCCCCGCGATAGATGGAAGCTCTGGTGCACGGCTCCCGCTCAAGCCGGTCTATGGGACGCCGTGCAACGGCTGCGGCTTCTGCTGCGCGGCCGAGCCCTGCGGGATCGCACGTCAGTTCATCCCCGATCACCCGGAGGAGGGGCCGTGCCGCGCAATGGAGTTCGAGGGCGGTCGCTTCGTCTGCGGCATGATCCGGCGGCCGGGGCACTACATTGGGTTGCCCGATTGGGGCGACCCGCACATGGGCGCGCTGTTCGCGGGCGCCCTCGGGGCAGGGAAGGGCTGCGATGCCGACGACTTGGCGTAAGTGTTTCCTTCGTGCAAGCCTGTCTCGATGGCAACACTTAGGACGCGGTGATGAGTAGAGGACCCGGCAAGATTGAGCAGGCCATCGCGGGCGCCTTCACTGAAAGGCAGAGCGAGTTCTTCACGGTGGCGGCCCTTGCGATAATCGCCTATCCCGGCTTGAACGAGCCCTTGAAGAAACACCGGGTCTCTGTGGTCCGTGCTGCTGACAAGGTAGCTGCTCGCCTCTGGTGGGCCAAACTCACCAGCGAGCGCCCAGGCGGCCACATCGTCTACTGCAACACGCTTGATGTCCGGTCCTACACCCTCGGGCGGCTCCGCGCCGACTTCGTCAACAACGATCTCTCCGACATCGCTCTCGAAGCGCTGATCGAGCCGCCGACAGAGCAGAACCCATACGCCCACAGAACGCGATGGGAGTGGATGCAGCCTGGCGCGGCATGGTGGACGCACGTTGAAACGGCACGTGCTCGGCAGCGTGGCGACACGGTAGAGGCCGATCGCCTTTTGGCAGAGCTAGAAACTGACATCGGCCGCAAGTGGGGTCGGCTCTCAATGGGATCTTGCCGATGATTGACGAGGCGAGCGGCACCCTGGCGCCCATAGCCTTTCCCCCAGATTTGGGGAGAACCCTTCCGGCCGAGACGGCGGCGATCGTCCAGGCTTACCAGCGTGCGAGCAAGGCCGGGTCCACCGTGCGGGCCTACAAGTCCGATGCCGTGATGTTCTCGGCATGGTGCGAGCGGTACGGCTTCCGGTCGCTTCCGGCGTCGCCCGAGGCTGTGGCGGCGTTCCTCGCGTCGGAAGCGGATGCGGGTCGAGCGGTCTCTACCATCGGCCGGCGATGCGCCGCGATCCGCTACGCCCACAAGCTGGCAGGGGAAGCGGACCCCACCGATAACGAGGACGTGCACGCGCTCCTCAAGGGCATCCGGCGCACGCGCGGTACGGCGCCGCGCCAAAAGACGGCGGCCACGGTGGAAATCGTCTCGGCGCTGCTGATGCGGACCCCTGACACCCTGACCGGCAAGCGGGATCGGGCGCTGCTGGCCCTCGGACTCGCGGGAGCTTTCCGGCGCTCCGAGCTGGTCGCCCTCGACGTGGCCGACCTCCGCGAGGACAAGGACGGCCTGCGCGTGATGGTGCGTCGGTCCAAGACGGACCAAGAGGGCAAGGGGTTCGAGAAAGCGATCCCGCATGGCCGCTTCGTGCGTCCGGTTGCCCTGCTGCGCGAATGGCTCGATGCCGCCGGGATCACGGAAGGGCCTGTGTTCCGGCCAGTGTCGCGGTCGGGGAGGGTGCGGGGTGTGCAAGTTGCACACCCTTCCAAGGGTGGGGAATTTCCCCAGCCTTCTGGTCTCTCCAACTTGGCGACTCCTCCTCGCCTCACGACGCAATCCGTGGCCGACATTATCAAGCGATATGCCACCGCCGCCGGGCTCGATGCCTCGGCTTTCGGGGCACATTCCCTGCGGGCCGGGTTCGTCACCAGCGCTGCCGAGCGCGGCGCGGACCTCGCCCGGATCATGGACCAGTCAGGTCATCGCGATCCGAGGACGGTCGTCGGGTACATCCGGCGTGCCAACGCCTTCAATGGACACTCGGGGAGCGGGTTCCTGTGATCTGTGCCTCTCAAGCGGAAGGCATCTCAGCAAACTTCGAATTTCCACGATGGTGTTACCATGCAGGTATCGCCTATCGAGCTATGGCCGACAAAGCCTGTGATCCCCGTTAAGGCTCTTGAGGATTACGGTTCGTGTACCTACACACTCGTTCATTGCAACGACGAGCACTCCCTCCTGCAGTGTCCTGAAAGATAGATTGGCCCCCAGTATATCTTCCAGTCTTAACCGCAAGGGTTGCCTCGGAAGACACACCGGTTAGAGTAGTAAGAGTTTGCGTCGCAGTTCGAACCCGTGACGCCCTGCTTCCGCGTGCAACTCAGAACACTGCGACCACCGTAGGCGTTGATCCGGCCCGTGATACCGGGCGATGAGTCGCCTGAACAGCAGTAACGGAATACCACGTCGTAAGGACAATTGTTCCTCGCTGCGACGTACGAACCCGCGTCATCATACGAGATACAGCCGGCTGCCACCGGGCTGCTAGCCACAATGCCGAGTGCGAGAACCAAAATTATACGCATAAGTTAGCACTCCTTTATTCCAACTTTTTAAGTAATCGACAGATTTAGCGTGTGACCACTATTATGTCGTGGCTCGTTGTTGAAGTTAAAATAGCCGCCTGCCCCTGAAAGGTTATCCTCCCTCAGATATGGCTTCGAACCGTGCGGAGGATTTTTTCCATAAAACTGAAGAAGCATACCGTTAAATATTCTATCGCCAAGCTGCAAAAACGGGCAATCAAGTTTCACAAGGTGGCAAGATCACCCCATTAATCTAATCCATTAAGGTGGTATTAGCCTGCCCCTATCCGGTGGCCCAGGTTCGAAGTTAGTGCATCGTCGGTCGCGTGACGATGAACCTACCTCAAACTGGAGCCAACAGATGGGGCAGGCGAAGCTCCAGCATGACGATTATCTCGTCGGTCTGACAGATCTACTCAGAGATTGTTCCGAACGAAGGTTCCTTCGGTTTGCACGCGGTTGTACACCTACCAGCTTTTACACCCGCCTGATGCAAGCACGTTTGTAGATCGTCTCCGTTATCCTTGTATTGCTTGCGGCAACGGGCCTTATCGGCACTATAGGTAGAGTCACATCCGCCTTCGCTCTGACGCATAGAGCACTCGCTCGCATCTGAAGTGGATGAGGGAGTTAGCTTGCAGGCTTCGACGCAAGCCTTGGAATTTGCCGAGTTCATACACAATCGTTTAACGACCGCTGGGTCTCCATAACCACCAGCCGGATTATCGCAACTTCGAAAACACCTCTCCGTGCAGGCGTCCGCGAAGGCGCTGGAAGCGTAGGCGAGGATGGCAATGAAAGGGATTATAGAGATAATACGCGCGATCAAAGAGTTCCGGATTAACACTCAGAGCCTCCGCCGCAACGGTTGAGCGAAACGCCACGCATCGTCACTGAGTCTCCTTGCCATTCGCGCTTGATGCATTCGCTGCCGTCGTTACAGTTCACCCGTATCGTAGGCGGCTCCATGCCTGTCATGCGAGTGTTCACGCCGCAAATGGGGAACCGGTAGACCGTATCGCGGGACTGGAATACGCCTTCCTTGCCCCTCACGTCGAACTTCGTGCCTGTCACCAGCTTCCGCGACTTAATGAAGGTGGTGAAATCGTTGTAGACTGGACGGGCGCATTCCTGGGCGCCAGCGCGCAACGGGAAAAGCGCCGCCAGTCCAAGCAAAAGTGCGACCATCTTCATGTGATTAATCCTCCGCTGTGGACACCTGCCTCCGCATCTGACGGAGGTAGGATCGACTGGTTCTCGCACCAGTGTTAGCGGCCGCACCGTTTCCCGGTGTCTTGATCCTGCTTACAACCGCCCTGATCGCAGCTGCAGGCCTTGCTGGGTAACGGGAAAAGGCCAATCGAGATGGTGGCTAGGAGGGCGAGAATGGCGTATTTCATCTTTTGCTCCATTGCTGACTCAAATCACTCTGAAAATAGATTTCAACATATTGCGTTTGTCAATAGACGGCTACTGCGGATGCGTTCGTGAAGACGGGCAAGGATAAGGGTTTCCGCCCCGCCATCCGCTCGCTTAGGTCGAACTGAGATGCAGACGGGGAAGGAACGGCAGTGCGCTCATTTATAGTGCCTATCATCTTCGCTATTTCTGTGACGCATTCGTATGCTTGCCAAGATGGAGCGCTCCTATCCTCGCAAGCTTGCCGCGCCGTGTTCGCGGAGACCTGCGAGCATGAGTGGGGGCGCATTCAGGTCATGACGGAGAGTGGCTCTGAGAGCAAAGCACGATTGGCAAAAAAATACCGTAGAGAGTTCATGGCCGCGTGCTCGCCTTGGCGCGAATGGTCACTTTCAAAGGGATGCGACGCGTACCCGGAGATGACCGAGCATTTCAGAAGAAACCCCTACGGTAGCCAAATCAACGATATTTACAGGCGCTATTCCGTGGAGGATTTTGAAGCGGCGAAGGCGGAAGGGCGAGGAGGTCTTTGATGAATTCCTGCCGGGGTCCAAGATTTATAAAGGAACGGCTGGCAGGCTTGGTCGCTGCTACGCTCGTTCTCGCGTGTCTCATCAAACCATCGAGCGCCGAACCAGATGAAGCCTTCATGTCATTCTCAAAAGGGTGTCGGCGGAACGAGATATCAAACGCAGAGTACCGAGATTGTCGAGTACGCAAGTACGAGCTTATGGCGTGGTGGCTACCGCAGGATGGCACCCCATCGTGCCCACCTCCGTTCTGCATGTCAGTTTTGAAGGCAGATCGACATGGCTGGTCCGGAGGCGGCTGGCACGTTCGCTCTGTGACGGGACCTAAAGCGAAGACACTTCTCGGGCACCTACCCTCCGGCGCTGCACTGAAAATAGTCGATCGCCGCGGACGAACGAGTGTTTTTGAAGTGTGCGGAACATGCTCTGAAGCTGAATATATTCGCGGACCGCTACGGGTTGTAGCAGTCCAAGAAGTATCGAACCACCGGCTAGTTTTTGCGGTGCCGACGAGCGCGGCCGAAGATAGCCGCCGAGCGCAATGGCGATGGCCCAGAGCCAGACCTAGGTCAATTCACGGGATGCCGGTCCCTGGCCGGCGCGCCCCGCCTGTCCGGCTTCCAAGCGGTTCAGACGCTCGATTAGCTTCGGGGTCATTGCACGTTCTTCGGCCGGTCCAACTGGAAGGTGAAGGCGGCACAGGTCTTCGGCCACTGGCCAGCCGCCGATGCAGCCGCACGCTCCTGCTCGGTCAGCAGCGTGGGCGACAGGTCTCGCAGCGGCTCACCCTCGGTCATGCCGTAGGCGCCAAGGTTCATCACGAAGACGTCGTCGGCGTCGTGGATGGCGTGGCCACGCCCCTTCAAGAAAGTGACGATATCACCGGTAGGGGTCCCGCGCGGGGCCTCGACCCGGAAGATGAGGTGCTTGCCGGCTGAGGGTGGCGTGGCCTCCGCCTCGAGCCGGGTCAGTCTGTCCATCGTGCGTGGGGTCATCGCTTTCCTCCTGATGCCTGTTCCAGAGCGGCCAAGCGCTCCGCGAAATCCTTGGCCTCGATCGCCTTCACGTGGGCGTCGATCAGCTTGCTGAGTTCGGCGGCCTCGGACGGGGTGATCTCTCCATCGGCCACGCCTTGCAGCAGGGCGCTGGTCGCCTTCGTCAGGTCGGCCGGCGTATCAATCGTGGGCAGAGTGAAGGTGATGGGGCGATCCTTCCGCACCGGCATCATCCGGTCCAAGCACAGGCGCAGAGCCACCGTATCGCCCCCAAGAGCGAGTTCGACGGCCTTGCGGGTCAGGGCTTCACCCTCACCGTCAAGGATCGCCTCCATGGCCAACGTGGAGCGATTGCGGGACCCCTTCGGCCGCCCGGATGGGTTGCCGCTCTGACCTGGCTCGAATTGCGTTGCTCGGTTCATCGTGTCGCTACCGTACTTTCAGCGAACGCCATTTCGCCTACGCCCGCCTGTAAACAACTGACGAGATACAGAAATTGCGCCTCAGTCCTGCATCTCGAAGGTGCGGTCTCTCAAAGACAATTCAACCGGCTTTCCGTTCTCAGCGCCGATCACATGGCGGATGATGTTGAGGTCTTCGTCGCGAACCTCGTGACCACAAGCCCGAAGGAAGGCGACGGCCTCCACGCCACTCGTGCTGGCGGGGGCCTCGATCATGAAGCGCCGAACGCTCTGAGGCGGACGAGGTGGCGCATTGGCTACCTCCAACTTCGTGAGACGCTTATTCAGGTCCTGCATGTTGATCACTCCTGGTGGGTGGCTTGGGTAAGCTTCAGGCCCTCGGCAGCCTCAGCGAAAGTCGCCAGCGTCTCGGCTGCCACCCGCTTGCGGAATGTCCCTGCATCCTGCGACGTCTCGATGGTCAGAGCTACGATGCAGGCGGCGTCGATCGCAGCGCGGATGCCGAGGTCATAAGCGCGGCGCTCGGCCGGGGTCATGTCGCGGATCATGCGGTTGCCTCCGCGTCCTGCTCGGAATGGCTCGCTTCCGAGGCGCGCCGCGCAGCCCACTCCCGATCGCGCTCGGCCTGGGCCTCCCGCAGAGGCGCGTACTCGCGCTCCTGTTCCTCGTAAACCTTCTGCATGCGCTTCTCCTCGCGGGCTGCCGCTTTCTTCCGCCGCGCCAGGTCTTCGGCCTTCTGCCTCATGATCTCTTCGACGGTGATCGGCTCCGGCTTCGAAGGCCGTTTAGCGCGCTGCTGGAATGGGTACGGC
>NZ_JAKSXY010000116.1 GCF_022829445.1 Methylobacterium sp. J-068
GGTGTCCACGAACACACTACTACACTAGTTCTAGACTCTGACGAAGACCCATCGTCAGTACACGCCGTTCGGGTCGACGACAGGAGCCACCGAGGCGCGTAACACGTGTCGTGTCGGCGCAAGCCCGTAACTCGGTCGAGACGATCGAGCCGAAAGCGATGATGAACGCACGAGCCAGGTAACCAACATCAGACGAGCCGCGCGTGCAGTGCACCACGATGTTCCTGCCCGCCGAGTTCGCGCCCTCGGCCGGCCTGTCGACGACGAGCTCCGGCACCGCCGCCGTGGCGGCCATCGATTCCGACGACGACGTCGCCGCGCTGACCGTG
>NZ_JAKSXY010000125.1 GCF_022829445.1 Methylobacterium sp. J-068
CCACGCGAGCGGCCACGAGATTCACGATCATCTCGCTCGGCCCCAGATGCCCCCTTTTGGCGGCACGTGGCGCCTTTTGGTGCGCCCGCACGTTCGTGCCGTCCAGGAACACCCTCCCGAGCTGGACGCCGCGCTCCTGCACGAGGCTGAGAAGGAGCTCCCAGACGCCGGCACGCGACCAGCGGATGAAGATCTGCGCAGCCCGCCACCAGGGAACCAATTCCTGCGGAACGGACCGCCACTTGGCCCCGTTCTGATGGCGCCCGAGGATCGCCAAGAGCGTGCGCCTGATATCCTGCTGGGGCGTCTTGGCCTTGGGCCGGCAGGCCTCGACCAAGGGCTACAGTTCAGCCCATTGCGCGTCGCTCAGCATCGTCCCTCCTGCCTCAGAGAAACGAAAACGCAAGCCCAGCCAATCCGTCCAGGCGACGACAGGCCCTAGTCGCTTCGATTACGCATAGCCGGCCGCATCTTTCCACAAGACCTGGAACGTTCGGCTCGACACCTGGACTACAAAGTGTCAGGCAAAAATTTCCTTTAAGTCCAATAAGTTCAGAAGCCACCAACACTTCTGCCGCTGCATTTAGTGAAACTAGATCGCTATCGGAGGCTTTTGATTTGATTTCTACAACGATTGGGGGAAAGTCTTCGATCGTTATCAGAAAATCTGGGTGCGCTTGCTTGTTTGCGTGATCGAGTTTTTCGCATGTAACAGAAATTGAGGACATGACCGCCTCAAATACGGCTTCCAGCGCATTCCCCCGGTGTAGATATAAATTAGATATGAGTTCTCCGATTTCGACCTTTCCCGCACGCTTTAAGTGATGCTGTTTAGAGTGGTCTCGCTCAGTCGCCTTCCATCTTCTCGCAGCATCTCTGACTTGATTGGGCAAAGCAGCTCCAGCGCCAGCCGTCGCCGAGAGTGCAAGTCGACGCTTATCGTCTGCTTCACCTCCCCCATCCATTAGTGCCATTGGTTTGACGAGGCCCTGGAATCGTAGAGAGAGTATCTGTTGCCGATTGAGCCGCTTACGCGCTCCCAGCAGTTCCAGATTCGTCATCCACAGCACCTCGGATGGTAAGCCCGACGCTATCCTGGTTGCCATCCGTCGGATCGAGCGTGCCAACTGCCGCGATGCCGCAACGGCCGGGCCATCGCCCCGAAGCGCGTCGGGTTTGCTTTCGTCAGCAAGCGTTGGTGCAGTTACGTCACTGAGCGTCTCAGATATCCCGGTTAGTATCCATCCAACATCTCGTGCCAATGACTCTACCGTGCCTAGCCTCACGCCCGCCACTCGTCGTTCGATACGACCACGAGTTAGGCCAGCGGCCCAATCTACTATGAGCAGCGCGCCATTAGCTGCCGAGACATCGGCGGCCCACGGCCTATTGAACAATAAGGCATCGAGCTTACGAGCATATTCATTTGTAACAAGATTTGGACGACCAACCCTATAGCTGATTTGTCGTGTTGGGTTTCCTCCTTCGTAGCTAAACTCCGGTGAAGATAATGCGGCATGTGCTAGAATGAATAAAATGTCGTCCTCTTCCAAAGCATCTTCGGTTCCAGGCAGCAACGAGATAAGATTAGACCCGTTTTCCACTAAGGAGTTGATGAAATAAAGGGCCGTTTCTGCCTTCAGGCCAGATCTCGCTACTGATAATCCAAAGGCCGTAACCCCAATTCGCCCCCTACCTTCAATCAAACAACCGGACCGTAGAAGGCGGTCAATTTGGGAGTTTAGGTGGGATTCCCAGTGAGCGACGCCGGACCTGTTTCGTTCTAGCTCACGCGCTGCGCTGAGTGTTGAAGCTAGAAGCTCGAATGCCTCTCGTCGGCTTGAGCATAATTTTCCCGCGAAGAGTTGAAGAGTGAGAAGATTGAAATCGTCTGGGTTGATGCCGGCGCCTAATTCTTCTTGACTTTCGAAGTCCATAAACTTCAAAGCCCTTGCGGAAGTCGTTGCACTATCCGCCGTAATAATAACGTTGCCCTCTGCCGCGGCTTGGCCCATCCGACCAACCCGACCAGCCATGTTGTGGAATTCCGCTTTGCCTATCGGCTCGTGTTGACGTCTATCAAAATTGAAGCGGGTCCATGAAGCAAATACCGCCGTGCCTAAGGGGAATTCACTCCGGCTGCGAGAGTAGTCGTTGCATAGACAACGTCCACCTCAGATCGAGCAATGCGCTGCTCTACAAATATTCGCTCTTCTTCGCTTAATTCAGCGTTGTGGAATGCAGCTCTACACGCGAGAGCACGACGCAATTCCTCGTCTAGCTCTAGTCCGTCTGGTGGCGTCACGGCTTGACAGGCTGGGTGCGCATCTATCCATTCACGACAAAGATTGTAAGTATCGTCTACCCTCATACAGAATACGATGACCGGGCCTTGATTCC
Source organism: Methylobacterium sp. J-068 (assembly GCF_022829445.1). GTDB lineage: Bacteria > Pseudomonadota > Alphaproteobacteria > Rhizobiales > Beijerinckiaceae > Methylobacterium. Next base: position 2,401 of record NZ_JAKSXY010000125.1, read on the forward strand.
TTTTGGCAAGAACCTCATCGACAATTCTGTTTGTTGCGCGCTCGCGTCTACGAAGGTCTTCCTCAATGTCTCCCGCTTTTCCCGGAGCAACCGTGATTTGATATGTGCTGTCCGGTGCGCGGCACTCTAACTTGAGAGCTTTCTCACGTGTCGGGTTTCTGACCAATGCGACTCCCAGCCAGTTCGCAAGGCTCTGAGCGTCCTTCTCGTGGAGGACTGCGGACAAACCCACCATTTGACGCCAACCAGAGCGCCGCATGAGCGTTAGTAGTAACTCCACGTTCTGACCGCGATGAGGGTCGCCTACAAGCTGAACCTCGTCACAGATAAAAGTGGAGTCCGTTAAATCTCGCGGAGGACCTCCAACAGAAAGACACCCTAAAAATTTCTCGTAGGTTGCGACGAGAATTTTAGCTGTCATTGGTGCATTAGTTTTACGACCGGATGCATCTTCGACGCCATCGCCTGTTGCGCAAACAATTGCGGCCCTATCGCCTCCCAGCATTCCACCTAAAAAGAGCCGCTGTGCTTCCTCAAATTTTTGTTTTGCAAGTGCTCTATGTGAAACGAGATATATTGCTCGCCCGCCCGCGGCAAGAGACGAAGCAATCGCCCACCATCCAATCAGCGTCTTACCAGTTGACGTAGGCGCACTTATCAGGACACTTTTACCGGTGCCTATTCCGGCTTGGAGAGCTTCATGTTGTATGTCCGTGAGGAAAGCGGTTCCTCCATCCCTCGGCAATAGCTCGACAGACGAAAGTACATCTGACGGTAGACCGTGGTTCTCAGGAAGGCCAACCTTCATACAACGGGCTCCCATTCTCGAATTGAACTTAATTTCTATCAGGCTGGGTCGCTGTGCGAAAGCTCCATCATAAGCGGTGATACCTGCGTTCAAGGGTGAAGCAGCATCGCATCCACAGGCTGATGCTCAAAGGGTCCGTCATTCCTCGGAATTAAATGCGAAGCGCGCGCATTGCTACTTTCTCACGCAGTCCGCTCACCGACCACCCAACGAACCCTCTTATGCTTCCCGGCAGCAACCTCTAGCTCCACCCAGAGGTCCGCGTTCATCACCGGCTTCTTGGCCGCCGTGCGCCACCCCTTCGCCTTCCAGCCGGGTAGCCACTCGTTCATCCCCTTCGCCACGTACTCGCTGTTCGCGATGACCGTGACCACGGCGCCAGGGCGGAGCGCGTTCAGCCCCTTAATGGCCGCCGTCAGCTCCAGGCGATTGGACGTGGTGGACGGTGCGCGGCCCTCTACGCGCTTCTCGCGGCCCGTATCGATGTTCTTGAGAGTGGCCGCATAGGCCCCAGGTCCGGGGTTGCCCTTGCAGACGCCCCAGATGGCGATGAAGATGTTTCAAGTTGGAGCTTCGGTCTTGTGAGGTTTCCGTTCAGGCATGGTGAGAGAGGCCGTTGGCGGACCTCTCTCGGTGCAGACGTGGAGTGGTGGCGGTGTCTCGGGGCATGAATGCCCCAGGTCTTCCCGGAGATGACAGACGGCCGAAGGGTTAGGGCGGCTCAGCGCTCGGTGCTGCCCCTGCCCTATCACTCGGCGTCCTTCTTGTGCTCTCCGTCACGCCAGCCACGGCGCTTCGGGATTTGGATGCCCATCTTCTCCTTCAAGGTCTTTCGAGGCTTCTTCCGCTCCTCCGCCTCCGCGGCTTCTCTGGCGGCATCGGTAGCGTCCATCTCGGCAGCCCGATCCTGGATGCCGGCGAGGGGATTGAAGGCGCTCTTGGCAGCCTCAGCATCGATGTTGGAGTTGATCTTCGCCATCTCGGCCGGAGTATAGCCGCGTCCTGACGGCCGGCTCAGCCCAAGCGTGGTCCCTGGAATGACGAAGAGGGGCGTAAAAGCCGCTCATCGATCTGCTGAGCCGTGGCGTTAGCCATCGCCTCCTTCCGGGCAGCATCGGCCTTCAGGAGGTCGTCTGTGCGGAAAACGCCGTCCTTCGAGTCATCTACGGGGATTCCGTCCGACCGCCTGGCCGCGCAGATCGCCGCCCGCTCCGCGCCGAAGTCCGTCGCGGCGGTTTCCGACCGCCAGTTCTTCCAGGCCCTCGCGCTGGCCGGCGACATCACCGAGGGCGAGGCTCTGGCCGCGGTGATGACCGGGATGCTCCCGGCGAAGATCGAGGCCGCCGTGCAGGCTCTGCCGGATGCGGACCGGTTCGCTGCCCGCATGCTCCTGTCCGGCGCCACCACCTTCGATCGCGCGCACCCCATGGTCGTGGTGCTCGGCGCGATCCTGGGCAAGGACGATGCGGCGCTCGACGCCCTCTGGTCCTCGGCCGCCACGCTCTGATACGGCAAACGGCTCGACGCGCCATCCGGCCTGGGCGCGACACTCCCTTGACACCACGGAGACCACGATGAGACCGAGCGTTATCGCTTGCCTTGCCGGCCCGGCTGCGGGCCTTGCCACGTTCCTAGGCCCCGCCTGGGCGCTCGATCCGGTCCCGCCTGTGTTCCTGCCGCCCGCCCGCATCGACGGGAACGGCGATATCCGCTTGAGGCCCGACTTCCGGATCGGCCGACTTCTCGGCACCAAGTACCTCGCCACGCCGGACTCGGTACAGATCCAGGGCGACGGCATCACCTGCGCGCCGGGCGCGCGGTGCGACGCATCCGGGCTCAACATCACCACGCAGGGCGGGTCGGTGCTCTCGTTGCCCCAGGCCCTCGCGACGGCCGTGCCCCTGAACCGAAGCTTCAGTGGCTCGTTCGGGATCGACTCTCGGACTTTCCTCGACCCCCAGAATACGAACGGCCCCTATGTGGATTTCAACGTGAAAGCCAGCTCATGGGAAATTGTGACGAATACTGAAACCCTTGCGAGGACGGGCAACGGTGGCATGCGGGACGGGAAGGTTCTTCTTCTGCGTGACCGCGATGACACCAACTATGAGTCTGCGGGTTACAGGGCCATCACGAACGGGGTGCGATCCTTCGTTTTTGGAAAGTTCGACAGCGGTGCCGCAACGACGCAGTGGAAAGACCTGCACGCGGGATGGTTCTACGCCATGGGTCGGTCCGGTGGCACCGCCCGCGGAATGTCCGGCATTCTCGCCGAGGCCGTCCAGCTCGGGACGGGTGTCGCCACCAACGAGTTTTCCGCATCCAATCCCGTCTATTCAAACGAACAAGCGTCCAATCTTTCCGCAATCATCGGCCATTACCATAATGATAAGGCGGCCTCGGACAGCTCGCATGCTGCCTATGGGGCGAACATCAATACCTATGGGTTCCCTGGAACCGCCGCGATCAGAACGGCATCCGTTCCATCAGACGCCTCGCGAACGGGAGCTACGCAGTACGGCTTGCAGATGAACGAGTCTACGGTTCTGAGCGCCGGTATTACGATGCCTGCCGGCTCTAATGGATCGATTATTTCCTACGGGGCGAACCAATACAGCAATTACGACCGTACCGGCAAGATTTTCTCCTGGGTGGTCGACGGCAAGACCGTGATGGCCGCCACGAATGCCGGATGGACCAGTTATGGCGCTTCGATCACAGCGACATCGGGCACATTGGGGTCGGCGAGCGTATCGAACGCGCGCTATACGCGTTCCAACAATACGGTCAGTTTCACGGCGCAGGTCACAATTACGACGAACGGGACCGCTGCGGGGGGGCTGCAATTATCGCTCCCGTTTCCCGTAGCGACCTCCGTACAGATTGCCGCCGGCCGCGATGATGCCACGGGCGCGATGTTGCAAGGGAAAATGGTCGGCAACACCTGCTTCATTGTTCGATATGACAATACGTATACCTTTCAAAATGGATCGATAGTCTATATCGGCGGAACTTATGAGGCTCAGCCTCTATAGGCAGGTGCGTCGACTGCGGATCGTAAAACCGCATCTGCTGAATTTTGGATGCCGCAAGAGCCCCACATCGGGTTCCCGACGCGACGGAGTGGCTCTTGGCCATCCCCGTGCGGCGGGCGGCTGAGCGAGCGCCGAACGTCAGCGGCGCGGATCTGTCGATCGGATTTACGCCCGTGTTCGCTGGTCGCCCGCTCGCCGAAGCCATCAGCGTGAACGGGTCGCTCACCTTCGTAAGCGGCGGCGGCGCGGTCCTGGTCGCCTCGGGCACCTAGGACGCCGCCGCCCGAGCAGCCTCCGTCCTGGCGGCGTTCCAGGTTCCTTCACCCGAAAGCCCGGCCATGCCCCTGCCCCGCCTCGCGCGGCGGGCGGCCTTCGCGTGCCTCGTGTGCGCGGGGTCGCCCGCGCACGCCCATGCCCCTTCCTGGTTCGCCGGGCGATCGGGCGGCCCCTGAAATGACGCCGCTCCTCGCCTTCCTCCTGCCCGCCTTGAGCGGGCTTTTCCTGTTGTGTGAGCCCTCCGCCATGGAATTTTCGGCCATCGGACGCGCGGCCCTGGTGTCGCGCGAAGGCTGCAAGCTGACCGCCTATCAGGACAGCGTCAAAGTCTGGACGATCGCGTGCGGCGTGACCTCGGCCTCCGGCCTGATCAGGGTGACGCCCGGCCTCTCGATCACGCAGGCACAGGCGGACGACCTCAACCGCCGCGCCTTCGAACAGTACGCCGACGACGTCCGCCGGCTGCTCAAGCGCCCGGTGACGCAGGAGCAATTCGATACCCTGGTGTCGCTGACCTTCAACATCGGCCCGGATGCTTTCGCGGGCTCGACCGTGCTGCGCAAGCTCAACGCGGGCGATGTCTCCGGTGTGGCTGAGGCAATCCTGATGTGGAAGAAGCCGGCCTCGATCATCTCCCGCCGGCAGGCGGAATACGATCAGTTCCGCACGCCCTACGCCCAGGCGCTGCCCAAGGGGCGCCGGAGCGATAAGTCTCCGGTACGGGTGCTCGTGAGCGGCGTTCCGGTCGCGGCGATCCCGACCCTGCCGGCTTCCTTGCCGCCCAAGCCGACCCTGGCGCCGCCCGCCCTCGCTGGCGCCCCGGCCCCGGCTGCGGCCAAGACCGCGCCCGCCCTCGGCCTGTCCGGCTTCATGGCGCGCTTTGCTGCCCTGTTCGGCCGCGCCCCTTCCTGACGTCTGCGCGCCGGCGGCGCGCGACCTGACCTGCGAACCCGTGAAACTCCAAACCTCATAAGGTCCGACATGCGCAACCCCATGATCTGGGCGCTGGCTCTCGCCTGCCTGCTCATCGCCGTCCTGGCGCCCGTCCTCGCCTTCGCGGCCGACGCGGCCCCCGCCGGCGCCCTCGTGATCCCCTGGGGCACGTGGGTGCTCGAACTCGCGCACATCGCCTCGGCGATCCTCGTGCCGCTCGCCGTGACCTATCTCGGCCTCCTCCTGAAGCGCGCCTCGCCCTTCCTATCGGCGTTTTTCACCAACGCCCTGATCGACCGCATGGTCAACCTGGCGGTGGATTTCGCGCTGGCCTCGATCGAGGGCGCAGCCAAGGGCCGGACGGTCAGCGTCGCCGTCGCGCCGGCGCTCGTCACGCTCGGCGCGCAGCGGGCACTCGACAGCACCCTGCCCTGGATCGTGGCCCGTGCCGGCGGCGTACAGGGCATCGCCGAGCGCGTGTTCCGGCGCCTCGACCTCGACCCGGCCGCTTCCGCCGAGAACACCCTCGCGCCGGCCCTCGACGCGCTGGCGGCCGGCGTGCCGGGGCAAGCGCTCGTCCCGCCCGCGCCCGTCCCTGCCGCGTGACCGTGCCTCGGGCCGCCTTTCGTGGCGGCCCGCCTTCATCGAGCAATGTTCGCCGCGACCGGATACCGGCTGGGCTTGGGGCCAGGACCATGCACGACCCGCATCATCAGCAGCAGCAACAGCAGGCCTCGGTTCGAGATGCGGGCTCGCGCCTCGACGTCCTCGAAAACATCGTGGCCGGCATCAACGGGCGCCTCAACGACATCGTGAGCAAGCTCGACGCGCGCTCGGGCATCAATTGGGCGCCGATCGGGCTCCTGATCACCGTGCTCGGCATGTTCGGCGGCATGGGGTTCACCTGGATCAACATGGGCCAGACCCGGCTCGAGTCGATGATCGCCAAGCAGGAGATCCGCTCCGAGCGGTACGTGCCGCGCGAGGATCTGGACACGCGCTTCCACGTCGTGGCGCAGCGGCGCGACGACCTGCAGAAGCTCACCGACGATCGCATCGCCCGGATCGAGCGTGACCTCGACGGCCTGCAGAAGAACATCGTGCCCCGCGGCGAGCACGAGCAGACCTGGGCGGGCCAGCGCTCGCGCGACGACGGCCTGCAGCGCCAGCTCGATCAGGCGCGCAAGGATCTCTCCGACCTCAACACGCCACGCGACACGATCCAGAGCCTGCAGCGTCGTATCGAAGATCTCGATCAAGCACTTCGATCCAACGCGCGGCGCTGACCTAGTGGTCGAAATCTGACGTTTGGTACCCAACCTTGAATTTTTGAGAAGGGTGGCGTTCTGCCGGTCCGCTATTTAGCAGCAATGCACGAGAGCGGACGTTGCCGCGATGCCCGCTCACGACCCTTTGCCGACACTCGGAAGGTCCGCTCCCAGGCTGTCGAGGCAGAGGCCAACGACCGGGTTGGGTGGATTACAGCCGGTCCGCTATTGGGAAGCGGCGCCAACAAACCGGACGTTCCCATGAGTTGCGGCGCAAGACGGCTTCGCACCATGAGCAGAAATCTGCCGCTCGCTCAGCACCGTGCTTTCTGCAACCGATTTGGAGCGTCTGTTAACCATCGAATCTGTGAATTCTGTCAGTAGGCGCCAGGTTGAAGTCTTGACGCTAGAATCGCCAACTAAGGACAAACATGCCTATCGATACGAACTAATTTCCGTCATGAATTTGCGGCGTATGGCCCTGGAAAAATCGCCATAGCCTTTCGCGGTAAGCAAGAACGCGTTCGGTCCAGCGACGACGTGCGCCTCGAACCATTGCTGGAGGCCGATGTGCTCCTGTGGCAGCGGCGTCGCCCGGAGGCCGTACCCTGGGGCCCTGTATGCGCCGGCGCCCACGACATCGTTCTCGCCCGGAACGAGGATCGGCAGGCCATTGATGGTGGCGCCCGAGGCGAGGACGGCGGCCTGCTCGGTGGCGAGGTCGTCCGTGTCCGTGCAATTGTCGATGCCGTCGCCTGAAACGTCGACGACGATGCGCTCGGCGGGGATCGGCATGGCGGGGATCACGCTCCCGGCGATCGTGCGGAACATCTGAGCCAGGCAGGTGAATTCACCGGTCTGGCGGGGGGTCGCCCGGACCTGCGCCGCTGCGGCGACCGCATCGGCGCGGCTCGCGATCCGCCGCCATCCAACAGCCAGGCTGGCCCGATCGGCCCAGGTCACCATGGCGAAAAGCGTTCCTCCTGGCCGCGCGGTCATTGCTGCAACAACGCCGGGATCTTCCAAGGCCTCGGCAATTCCCTCCATCTGCAGCCCGAAGCGCGCCGCGTCGACCGATTGCGATACATCCACTGAGACGATGAGCGCGACCGCGACCGGCGGTTCGGCCCTGACCGCCGCGGTCGTGCCGCAGACGAACAGAAACGCCGCGGATCGCGCACGCCAGCGTCGCGCCGGAGCTCGTGTCGGTGCCAGCAGACCCAACCGCCACCAGGGCCGTTCGGGGCGTTGTTGGGATTGCTGTCCGGGCGGCTCGCTGTCCCCGCCGACGGGGACGTGGATGTCGAATTTCGGAGCGGGGGGAAGCCGGGGCATCGTTCGGTTGCTGTCGATTCAGGTCTTGTCGATGAAGCGCACCGTGCAGCCCGGATGCCGCGCAACGAGGTCGCGACCGCGTGCTGTACCGAGGACCATGCAGCTGGTGGACAGGCCGTCGGCCAGAAGCCCAGTCGGGGCGGTAACGGTCACCGAAGCCAAGCCTGCAGGAGAACGCCCGGTCGCGGGGTCGAAGATGTGGTGGTCGACGCGGTCCGGCGAGAAGCTCATGCTGTAGTCTCCCGAGGTTGCGGCGAAGCCCATGAACGGTTCGATCACGGCGGCGAGGGTATCCGGCGCCCGCGGATCGGCGATGCCGAGGCGCCAGGGCGTACCGTCCGGGTGCGTTCCCGAGGCGCCGAACTCGCCGGTATCCACGAAGGCATCCGTAATCCCACGCGTATGCAGGGATGCCATAACCCGGTCGGCAGCGTAGCCCTGGACCAGGGCATTCAGCGTCACTGCGGTGCCGGGCTCCAGAAGGACGCGCTCGGGCGTGAGGGAGACCTTGCGCCAGCCGATCCGGGCGGCCGCCAGGCGAAGGGAGGCCGGGTCCGGACGTTCACCCCGCGCGGCGGCCTGCGCCCAGAGCGGCCAGAATGGCTGCACGGTCGGATCGAAGGCGCCGCCGGTCTCCGCCGCAAGGTCGAGGGCGAAGCTCAGGAGCGTGGTCAGGTGCGCGGGCGGCGCCTCGAGGTGGCCGGAGCGATTGAGGCGATTCAGGGCGCTGGTTGCCCGGAACAGGCTCGCGGCGTCCTCGACGCTGCGGATCTGCGCGAACCCGTCGGAGAGGGCCGCGTCGAGGGCGGACGGTTCGGGCCCGGCCACGGTGAGGGCGACGGTGGTGCCGAAGGCGAGGCCCGTGCGGGTTCGCGTCGTGAGGCCCTGCGCGCCGGCCATCGCGCGGAACGCGGCCACGCCGCCGAGTGCGGCCGTGGCGAGGCCGGCGCCCCCGACGAGGAGGCGGCGCCGGGCCGGGCGCAGGATGACCGTCATTCCGCCGGTGCCTGCTGGGGGGCGATCCGCCGCCCGCGCTTGGCGGCCACCACCTGCGGCACGCATTGCTGCGGGTCCTGAATGATCGTCACGCAATCCATGCATTGAAAGCACTCGGGGTAGTCGATCCGGCCGGACGGCGCGATGGCTCCGTAGCGGCAGCGCACCTTGCAGAGCTGGCACGGGCTGCCGCATTCCGCCCGACGCGGAATCCAGTCGAGGACGCGCAGGCGCCCGAGGATCGCGAGCCCGGCGCCGAGCGGACAGAGGTAGCGGCAGAAACCCTTGTAGACGAAGAGGTTGAGCACCAGCAGGCCGACCGCGTAGGCCACGAATGGCCAGGCCCGCACGAAGTAGAGGGTGATGGCGGTCTTGAACGGCTCCGCCTCGGCAAACGTATCCGCGAGGGGCGAGCCGGTGGCGGCGGCGACGAGGATGCCGGCGAGGAGCCCGTATTTCGCCTGTCGCAACCAGAGATCGAGCCGGGGCGGTACCGCGATCGGCCGGATGCGCAGGGGCTTGGCGAGCCAGGCGGTGAATTCCTGCAGTGCGCCGAAGGGGCAGAGCCAACCGCAGAACGTGCCCCGCCCCCAGACCACGAGGGTCGGGACGAGGAAGGCCCAGAGCAGCAGCGAGGGTGGGTCGTAGAGGAGGAAGGCTAGATCGTGGGTCACGGTGGCGGCGCGCACCAGGCCGACCAGCGTGACGACGGAGAGCTGCGCCTGGGCGTACCAGCCGACGAAACCGAGGGTGAAGGCTAGGAAGCCGAGGCGGAAGATCGCGAAGCGACGGCGGTCGACCACGAGCATGCGCCGGAACGCGAGCACCGGCACGAGCCCGGCCAGCGCCAGGGCGATGACGCCGAGCTCGGGTCCGCGCGCTCGCCACGGATCGAGCCAGCTCGGACCCGCTTCCGCCGCCTCGCGGGTGAACAACGTGGTGGGGAGGGTGTAATCGGCGGAGAACTCACGGACGATCTTCTCGGACAGGATCTGCCCGCGTTCTCGGATGAGCTTGGCCTTCAGGGTCCAGGGCGCGGAGGGATCGAAGCCTGCGGCCCCGGTGATCCGCAGGATCGTCCAGGGCCCGTCGGGCAGATCAGGGGCGGCCCCGCGCCGCTCGATCGCCATGTCCCGCGCGTTCACCGCCAGACCGCCCTGCATCACGGCGAGGCGTTCGGGGATCGAACCCAGCACGAAATCCTCGCCGAGGGGATTCTCGGAGCCGTGGCTCACCACCATCACCGCATGGTCGCCGGGGCCGAGTTCGCGCATGAGCGCGGCGAAGCGGTCCGAACCGAGGAGGCTACGGCCGATCGCCGGCACGTTGAGATAGGCGAAGGTGAGATCGGTGAGGGGTCGGTCCCCCGGGCCGCTGTCGATGGGTTCCAGGCCCGCATCCCGGAAGGCGTCCTCGGCCTGTCCGCGGGTCACGGTGAGGTAGCGCACCCAGCCCCGTGCGACGAGGTCGGCCACGCTCAGGGATTCGTCGGCATCCGGCCGGGCTTCGACCTTCAGGCCGACGTTCGCAGCGCCGAAGCCCAGCTTGGCGCGCGCGACGGCCAGGGACGCGCCCAGGATCGATTCGTTGATCACGCGCGTCGAGGCGGTGGCCATGGAGATCCCGTCCACGGTGGTCTCTGCCGAGGCCCCGCCCCCCCGCGCGTTCGGCCTACCGACCCGGATCGACCTGCGGGCCGACAAGCCCACATATTGGTCGACGAAGGCGAAGAGCGGTTCCGAGCCGAGGCCCTCCAGGAAGACGGGCTCGTGGTGGGATACGACCTTCACATCGCGGAAGGTGCCATCGGGGGCGAGCGCCACGAGGAGGTCGGGGGGCGTCCCCCCGAAGCCTGGGATCGGCGCGAGGTCGATGGATTCGAAAGCGTAGGCGAAGATCTCGTAGCGGCCGGCCTCCTGTTTTAGGATGGGCCAGACCGGCAAAGCCCCGTCGCGCTCGCCCACCACGAGCGGAGCCGGAAAGTACCGCTCAATGCTTCCCCGATCGAGCGTGCCCGCCATGGCGGGATGGCCTCCCCACAGGGTCGCGAGGAGAACGAGGAGGAGATGGCGCGTCCATGATCCGGCAAAGACCGGCGTGATCCGTGGGCGAACCTGCGCCGTGGTCATGGCGTGGTGCCTGAGGGGCCGGCCGGTGCCGGCCGGACCGCCACGCCCCAGGGGAACCGGCCGACCTTGACGCTGCGGATCGGGCGTTGCGTCGCCAGGTCGATCACCGTCACGTCCCCCGAAACCCCGTTCGTGGTGAACATGCGTGACTCGTCCGGCGTCATCGCGAGTTGCCAGACCCGGCGTCCGACCAGGATGTAGTTCACGACCCGGTAGGTTTTCGCGTCGATCACCGCGACCCGGTCGGAGGGGCCGAGCGCCACGAAGGCGAAACGTCCGTCCCGCGTCAGGGTGATGCCCACGGGCTGAAGGCGGTCCTCGGCGATGCCCTTCACGCCGAACCCCACCGTCTCGACGACCCGGCGGGTGGCCACGTCGATCACCGCCACCGTGCCGCCGATCTCCGAGGAAACCCACAGCGTCCGCCCGTCCGCCGAGAAGGCGGCGGCGCGCGGGCGCTGGCCCACCGGCGTCGCATCGAACGCCGAAAGCGTCGCGACATCGATCCAATGCACCATGTTGGTCGTCTCGGAGGTGGTGACCGCGAGCTTTCCGTCAGGGCTCACCGCCATGCCCTCCGGCTCGATGCCGACATCAATCTGGGCGAGGACCTTGCGCGCCTGCGCATCGACAACGGTGGTGGTGGCGTTCTCCTCATTGGCGATGAACAGCGTGCGGTCGTCCGGCGCGAGGGCGAACTGTTCGGGGTCCTCGCCCGAGGGAAGGTTGTGCCGCACCGCGCCCGTGTCGGGGTCGATGACCTGCACGGCATCCGAGTCGCTGGCGCAGATGTAGAGGGTGCGCCCGTCGCGGGAGAAGGTGAGACCGCGCGGGCGCCGGCCTACGGGGAAGGTGCGGACCACCTCCAGGGAGCCGCCGTCGATCACCGAAACGGTATTGTCGCGCTCGTTCGAGACAAAGATCTCCTGGCCCAGAACAGGCAACGCCAGGAGCGCGCCGGCAAGGCAGAGAAGGCTGGCGAGACACGCGGTGGGAGCCATGGCATTCGCCTTCGGATGTCTGTGCGGGCGGTGCGGAGCCGATATGTGCGGTCGCATCAGCCTGCCTTTCGGAAGGTCCGGCACACGCTCTCGGGCTCGTCGAGGCCGAGGGTATCGAGTTCGGTGCGGTGGTGCAGAAACCCCTCGATCGGCGCAACGGCCGTGACCGCACCGGGGCCGATCAGGAACACCGGCTGGCGCAGCTGCCCATTCCAGGCACGGAAGCTCAGGGGCCGCCCCTTGAAGCCGCCGACCTCGAATGTGGGTGCGAGGACCAACGCCGCGACCCTGTCGGGATCGGTGCTGCGCACCTGCACCGCCGCTTCGCCGAGCGCGTGCACGGCCATCCAACCGGCATAGTCCACCGGGCGCATCGCCCGCCCGGCGAGCCGGCGGAAGCGCCCCTGGAGTTGGACCGCCGCCCAGGCCTCCACCGGTCGCCCCCAGGCAGCGGGGGTGAGCCCCTGCGTGCCGACGACGGGGCGGGGCGATGCCGTGTTGTAGAGGAGGTTCGTGCCGAATGCCCCCGCCTCGTCGGCCACCGCGACCACGTCGTGCTCGGGACCACGGGTGGGAATCACGAACTCACGCAGCGCCGTGTCCCGTGTGTCGCCGCCCTCCGGATCGAAGCGCGACTCGGCGACGATCCGCAACCCGAACTTCTTCGCGCTCCGCCGCAGCGCTTCGGCGTAGAGGGCATCGGCCGGCGCCGGGCCGGACAACAGCAGGATGCGGGCCCAGCGCTTGAAGGCCAGGAACTGAACCAGGGCATCGGCAAGCATCGCCCGCGAGGGCAGGACATGCAGCAGCCGGGCCCGGCAGTCGGCATCCCGCAGGCGGGTATCGGGCGCCCCGATATTCAGGAAGACGGTTCCTCGGGCCTCGGGCAGGTCGGTCAGCGCCAGGACGTCGTCGGCCGGCGCGTTCAGCACGACGAACCGGACCGGACCGTGTCCGAGGCTCCTGAACACGTGCCGGAGATCCTCCTCCGGCGCGACGATCCGGGTTTCGAGCGTGAAACCCAGTCCGACGAAGCGGCCGGTGGCGTTCGAGTCCCTCAAACCGAGGTCCGCCCCCTTCAGACCTTCATCGTCGGGGATCGGATCTTCATTATTGAGGGGGGCGGGGCGCTCGATACGCCGTTCGAGGTAGTGGATCGTCAGCGCCTCGCCGGCAGCCGATGCGCGCGTACCGCCGGGCATCGCTATCGCGCCCGCTAGCACCAGGCCGGATACCACCGCCGCTGCGATCCGCGTGGCACGATGGGGACGCGGGCGGCCACGGCCCGCGCCATCCCGCTTCCAGCGCCGACCCTGCATCGGCCCTCCCGCCCTGTTCGTTCTTTGGCGGCAGGATAGCGGCGGCAACGCCGCGGCCGGTATTGGACCAAAGTGCAACGGGGCGGGTGCGGGATTTCGATGCTGACCTGTACCAAAGCACAATGGGTTCGGCTCAGGGCGCTTGCTACCCGTTTCCAATAATAACGGGAGGAACGACGATGAAGCCTGTCATCCTGGGCGGGGGGCTCCTCGCCCTCGGTCTCGCTCTATCTGCGTCCATGGCCTTCGGTCACGGCGACGTCCAGCCGCAACCCGTCGACACCGCAGGCCTCGCGCCCCTCGGCGAAGGCTGGAAGGAGGAGAATCCATATCGGGGCAACGCCAAGGCGATCGCCATCGGCGATTCGGGCTTCAATCAGAACTGCGCCCGCTGCCACGGTCTCCAGGTCATCTCCGGCGGCCTGGCACCCGATCTGCGCTACCTTCCGGTTGGCAAGGAAGGCGATGAATACTTCGTCGAGCGCGTGCGTCACGGCGCGATCATCAATGGCATGACGAAGATGCCGGCCTTCGAAGGCGTGCTCTCACAGGAGGCCCTGTGGGCGATCCGCACCTATATCGAATCGAAGCACGAGGAATGAGAGGGTATCCTGCGATGCGGCGTCTCGCTGATCCGTTCGCCCGGACGCGCCACCTCGTCCTGGCCGCCCTCTTCAGCGCGACCTGCCTGGCCACCGGGCGGCCGGCAATCGCGCGGCCCCTCGACGAGGTGACGGCCTCGGGCGTTCTCAGGGTCGCCGTCTACGGCGACAACGTGCCGTTCTCGGGGGAGGGCGAAATCGCCCCCCGCGGTATCGATGTGGACCTCGCCGGCGCCATCGCCGATCGCCTGAAGCTGCGCCTCGATCTGCGTGTGGTGGATGCAGGCGAGACCGTCGACGGCGATTTCCGTCTCAATCTGTGGCGCGGCGACCTCGCAGGCACACCCCTGGCCGACCTGATGCTGCATGTGCCTCACGATCGGGTGCTGGCCACGCGCAACGAGCAGATTTTCCTGACGACGCCGTATTTCGAGCAGCGCCTCGCCTTCGCCTATCATCGTGACCGGATCGAGGGATTCGAGGGTGTGCGCGATTTGGAAGGCCATGCCGTCGCCGTCGAGGGGATGAGCGCGTCCGACAGCCTCGTGATGAACGCCGAGGGCGGGCGGTATCGCGCCGGCGTGAAGCACTACCGCAGCTTCGACGAGGCGGCGAAAGCGTATCTCGCGGGCGAGGCGCCAATCCTTGCTGGCACGCGCGCCGGCATCGAGGCAGCGCTCTCGGGCGCCGGCGCCTCGCGGGAGAACAATCCCGTGGTCGAGGTGCCCATGCCGGGCATCGTCCGGACTCGATGGGACCTGGGCGGGGCGGTCCGCAGCGATTCTCGCGACCTCGCCTACGCGGTGGGCGATGCTCTGGCGGCCCTGGCGACCGAGGGGCGCCTCAAGGCGATCTGCGACGCCTACGGCGTCACCTACTCCGCGCCGCAAGGCTATTGAGCCGACCGAGCATCGTCGAGGACCGAAAGCCAATACCTCATCCTCAGTCCCGGCACCCGACGGCTATTCGACCAATGGCCAATAAGAATCCCCTGAGAACTTCTCTAGCTTCGACATCAAGGGGCGCCTTCCCAACACATCGGGACGGCGAAACCCAGTGGGTCACGGAGAACCGGGCCCGGCCTTGAGCGGAGGAAATGCCATGAGAATACGCGACCAGTTCCTGGCGGCGGTGGGCGTCACTGCCCTTTGCGTCAACCTGACCTTGCCGGCACTCGCCGAAGTCACCGAACAGGACATCCTCAACGACGCGAAGACCACTGGCGACGTCGTTACCTACGGTCTCGGGCCGCAGGCCCAGCGCTTCAGCCCTCTCAAGACGCTCAATCGCGACAACATCAAGAGCCTGGTGCCGGCCTATTCATTCTCGTTCGGTGGCGAGAAGCAGCGTGGCCAGGAGAGCCAGGCGCTGGTCAAGGACGGCGTGCTCTACGTCACCGGATCGTATTCGCGCATGTACGCCATCGACTCGCGCACCGGCGACAAGCTGTGGGAATACAACGCCCGCCTGCCGGAGGGCATCCTGCCCTGTTGCGACGTGGTGAACCGCGGTGCAGCTCTCTATAAGGACAAGGTCTATTTCGGTACGCTCGACGCCAAGCTCGTGGCGCTCGACCAGAAGACCGGCAAGGTGGTCTGGCGCAAGGACATCGACGACTTCAAGGCGGGCTACAGCTACACCGCCGCGCCGATCATCGTGAAGGGTAAGATCATCACGGGCGTGTCCGGCGGCGAGTTCGGCGTCATCGGCCGGGTCGAGGCGCGCGATGCCGAGACCGGGGAAGTGGTGTGGAAGCGGCCCGTCATCGAGGGTCACATGGGCGAACTCAACGGCAAGCCCTCGACCATGACCGGCCAGGTCAACGAAACGTGGCCAGGCGACACCTGGAAGTTCGGCGGCGGCGCGACCTGGCTCGGCGGCACCTACGATCCCGAGAGCAACCTCGTCTATTTCGGCACCGGCAACCCCGGCCCCTGGAACTCGGCGCTGCGCCCGGGCGACAACAAATGGACTGCCTCGCGGCTCGCCATCAATCCGGACAACGGCGAGATCGTGTGGGGCTTCCAGACCACACCGCATGACGGCTGGGACTTCGACGGCGTCAACGAGTTCGTGCCGTTCGACATGCAGAAGGACGGCAAGACCGTGAAGGCCGGCGGCACCGCCGACCGGAACGGCTTCTTCTACGTCCTCGACCGGACCAACGGGAAGTTCATCTCGGCTACTCCGTTCGTGAACAAGATCAACTGGGCGAAGGGCATCGACGAGAAGGGCCGCCCGATCTACGACGACGCCTTCCGCCCAGGCGACCCGGCAAAGTCCGAGGACGGCAAGAAGGGCAAGTCCGTCTTCGCGGTGCCAAGCTTCCTCGGTGGCAAGAATTGGATGCCGATCGCTTACAGTCCCGACACCAAGCTGTTCTACGTTCCATCGAACGAGTGGGGCATGGACATCTGGAACGAGCCGGTCTCGTACAAGAAGGGCGCGGCCTATCTCGGCGCTGGCTTCACGATCAAGCCGGTCTTCGAGGATCATATCGGCTCGCTCAAAGCCATCGACCCGGCCTCCGGCAAGACGGTGTGGGAATACAAGAACAAGGCGCCGCTCTGGGCCGGCGTGCTGACCACGGCGGGCAACCTCGTTTTCACGGGAACCCCGGAGGGCTTCCTGAAGGCCTTCGACGCCAAGACCGGTGAGGAAGTCTGGAAGTTCCAGGTCGGCACCGGCGTCGTCGCGTCGCCGATCACCTGGGAGCAGGACGGGGAGCAATGGGTCGGCGTCGCCGCCGGCTGGGGCGGGGCCGTCCCGCTGTGGGGTGGCGAAGTGGCGAAATCCACCGCCGGCATCAACCAGGGCGGAAGCTTCTGGGCCTTCAAGCTGCCCAAGACCGTCGCCACGCGCTGAACGGAGCCGTCATTGGACGGTGGCTCCGGCCATCGCCCGACCGGTGACTCCCGAATTTTCTGAAAGCGTGTCGGTCTTCGCTCGAGGGTTTGGCGCGCCCGAGCTCCGGAATGTCGGCGGTATCTCAACAACCGCAGGCATTCCGGAGCTTTCTTATGCCTTGACCATATCGCCCGCTTCGGGCGGAGCTGCCCGTTCCGCGTGTCGTGGTGGGTGTAAGCTTCCCCCTCGCCGCAGCATCCGTCGCGGCCCTGCGGATCGCGAGGGCGCGGCCGGGCCCGGCGATCGACATCCTCGCCGTCTGCCTGCTCGCGTTCGCGACGGCAGTGATCGGATGGTTGCATCTCGCTGCGGATAATACCGTGACGGACGCGCCGCTCGTATCGCGGGCGGGCCGGCCGCCGACGGTCTGGCCCGGTCGAAGACCGTTGTCCCGATGTTCTGGACTGCGCGCCCGATCCCGGTCATTCCCTCAGGCTGTCGATCGTGATCGCACCGGAGCCGATCCGGATGCGGACCGCACGGCCGGTCACTCGGCGCGCCCGACCCCGCCCGCCGTCCAATCCACGGCCGCGTCGAACAGGGCGGTTCCGGCCGGCGTCAGGTTGGTGAAGGTTTCGTTGTCGAGAAACACCATCGTACGGCGCGCCGGCGCGATCGCCGCGTAATCCATCGTCGCGCCCTTCTCGTAGCCGAAGATCACGGCGTGGTCGGGCTCGCCCGGCACCGTGGCGATGATCGCGGCGCCCAGTCCCGGCTTGCCCCAGTTCATGGGGGCGTCCTTCGCGTAGACGGTGTTGATGCCGGCCGGCAGGCCCGCCGCCAGGGCATGAGGCGCGTTCACGAGCCAGACGAAGTGCTCGGCCGGGTCCTTTCCGAAATCCCGCCCGAGCTTGCGCCCGGTCATGCTCATGTCGTCGAGGAGATCGCTTTCCCAGGTCAGGACCGGGACGGGAAGATCGCGATAGGCTCCGAGCAGATCGCGGCTCCGGATGTTGGAGGACAGGATCACGAGGTCGTAACCTTGGCTGCCCGCGACGGGATCGTACTGGCTCCCCAGCGTCACGCGGTAGCCCCGCTCCTCGAGATGGGCCTTGATCGCCCGGTCCGCCTGGACGCGCGGATTGTCGGGCTTGACGACGATCAGAACGCGGCGCCGCTCCTCGGCACTGGCTTGTGACGTCAATGCCATGGAGAGGAGGGCGGCGAGGATGAAGCGGGGGGACCGGGCCATGCGACGGGCTTTCGCGAAAGGAAACCGACCGCGCGTTTTCACAGGCGCGCGGTGATCGAGGCCAGGACCGTGAGCGGGGCGCCGGGCGCGTTGTTGAACTGGTTGTAGGGCTGCTCGATGTAGCGGGCGTTGGTCAGGTTGCGCATGTTCACGGCGAAGCGGTAGCGCTCGTCGATGTCGTAGAACACCGTCGCGTCGACCCGCGCATAGCCCGCGACCGTGTAGCTGTTGTTCAGGTCGCCGGTCCGGCGGCCGACGAGGACCACGCCGCCGCCGAAGCCCCAGCCGCGGAACTCGCCGCCCTGGAACTGATAGGTCGACCACAGGCTGCCGCTGAAGCGCGGCACGCCGACCAGCCGGTTGCCCACCGCGAAGGTGGTGTCCTTGGTGATCCGTGCGTCGAGATAGCCGGCGCTGGCGATGACCTTCCAGCCCGGCAGGACCTGCCCGACGAGATCGGCCTCGAGGCCCTCCGCCCGCTGCTCGCCGGTGATGACCGAGAAGCCGGTGTTGCGCGGATCGGTGGCGGCGACGTTCTCGCGGGTGATCGAGAAGGCGGCGGCGCTGAGGGTCAGGGCCTCGGGGATCAGGTCGAGCCGCGCGCCCACCTCGTACTGCACGCCCGTCTCCGGCGCCGGGTTGACCGCGCCGAGGACGTTGGCCGTCTGCGGTTTGAACGAGTTCGCGTAGCTCGCGTAGAACGTCAGCGGCTCGAAGGGGCGATAGAGCAGGCCGATGCGCGGCGAGGCCCCGAACAGGTCCTGGTACGGCGGAGCGGCGCCCGAGGTGGGGGTCCGGTTGAAGTAGAACTGCGTGCCGAAATCGAAGCGGGCGCCGACCACGAGTTGCAGCCCGAGGCCGAGGTCGATCTGATCCTGCAGGTACACGCCGTGCAGTTCGTTCTTCTGCCGCAGGTCGCCCTGGAGCGAGACCGCGCCCGGGATCGCGCCGAAGCGCGGATTGAGGAAGCTCACCGAGCCGATCAACCCTTGCGTGGTGTAGGAGTGCCGGTAGCCGTTGGTGTACTCGTAGCCGAGCAGCGCCGTGTGCTCGAAGCCGAGGAAGCCGAACTTGGCCACCATCTCGCTCTGTGAATCCACGGCGGCGTAGGTTGAATCCGTCGCGGTGTCGCGGCGCGTGACCAGGGTGCCGGCGGCGTTGATGCCGGTGGCCCGCACCACGAACTGGTCGAACCCGCCCCACTGGACGTTGAGGACCTGACGCAGGGTGATGTTCGCGGTGAGGTCGTGCTCGATGCGCAGGGTCGTGAAGTTCGCGTAGCCATTGTAGCGTGCGAAGGGCTCGCCGTAGTAGCGCGAGAGGTTGTCGAGGGGGACGCGGCCGTTCCGGGCGATGAGACCCTCGTCGTACTGGCTGTCCTGCCGGGTGAACTCACCCAGGAAGTAGACGCGCGTGTCGGGGGTCGGCGTGTAGGTGAAGGCCGGGGAGACGAAGAAGCGCGAGTTGTCGCGGTCCCCGTAGTTGCGGAAGGTGGGGTCCGTCTGCGCCGCGTAGGTCAGGCGGGCGGCCAGCCCGTCGATGTTCGGGATCGCGCTCGACACCGACCCCTGGAAGCGCCGGAAGCCGAAACTGCCACCCTGGACCGTCGCATCGCCCGAGGGGACGAGGGTCGGCTGGCGCGTGACGATGTTGATGAGGCCACCGGGGTCCCCCCGGCCGAACAGCACCGAGGCCGGGCCCTTGAGCACCTCGACGCGCTCCACGTTGGCGAGATCGCGGGTGACGGAGAAGAAGTTGCTGGACTGGTTCAGAAGGACACCGTCCACGGCACCCGTCTGGGTGTTGAAACCACGGATGTTGTAGGTCTCGGTCCGGCCCTGAAGGGTGCCGGCGGCCTGCACGTTGCTGACATTGGTGAGGGCATCGGTCAGCCGCACGTCGCCCTGGTCGGTCAGAACGTCCCGCGGCACGACCTGGACCGATTGCGGCGTATCGCGCAGGGCCGTGTCGGTCTTCGTCGCCGTGCCGGATCGGGTGGCGCGGTAGCCGATGACGGGACCCGTCGCGCGCTCGCCCCCATACCCGATGCCGGTGATGCTCAACTCCTCCAGGGCCACCTCTGGCCCGGCTTTGCTGGACGATGCCGATTGTGCCGCGGCCCGGAACGGCACGAACGTCCCGATCGCCAAGCCTCCGACGGCCATGAAGAGGGCGGCCCTCGATATGAGCCCAAGGTTATCATCTGACGAAGAAAGCCCCGACATCGCGCTCGATCCTTGAATAAGGCGGCAGCGCTAACCGCCCACATCCTTTACAGTCAAGCTACAAAAGCCGATTCTCCTGTTCGTTGCGCAAAAACAACGGATTGTAATGTTTCCAGCCTGGGCAACTAGACTTTCAAGGCAACCGATTAGTCTGGAATTGTTCCAGGTCGATGTCGTTCGTGGAGTCGTTCGAGCCGATCGCTCGCTGCTCGATGGCGCGTGGGACCCCATTCATGGGGCGATGTAGGCCGAGACGCGGGCCGGAGCAGAGGTCGGATCCAGCCGGTCTTTCCGAGCTTGATCGACAGCCCGGATGTCGGCGCGAAACGCGCGTGTCGATGGCCATCGAAGCATGATCGAGCCAAGTCGATCTGAGGCGAGAGATGGCGTCAAAATGGCTCTGGTCGGCGCTACGATTTGATATCGGGCGTGATGGGGCGACCAGTGACCCTGTCGCGAGCGAGCCGGGTTTCGAATTCGGCGTAATCGACCATCAAGCCATCGCTTGTTCGAACAACGCGGCGTCGCTCGTCGTCCCGAGCCCCCGATAATAGGACGCCAGGTTCAGGTCGTTCTGCTCCGAGATCCGATAGGCCGCCGCGTACATCACAGCGAGGACCTGCTCGGATCGCGCCGACTCGGCGCGACGAACCAGGGCGGTGATCTCGGTCGTGGTGTCCTTCAGGTGCCAAGCCGTGTTCCGAATCCGGGTGTTGCCGATCGCGGCCGCGCATTGCGAGAAGAAGCTCAGGACCGGTGCCACGATGCGCCGGGATTTCGAGAGCAGGATGAGGTCGACGGCGGCGCGCTGGTTCTCGCTCAGGTCGCGTGCCGAGCAGGACGCGATCCGGTGCGCGCCGTAGCGGTGCTGGAACCGCTCGACGACCCCATCATCCTCTGTGCACACCACGATGCCGCCCCGGCGATGCCGGTCGACCGCGTCGAAATAGGCCTGCAGCGGCGTATAGCGCTGCAGGATCTGCGTCATGCCGCCATCGATCAGATCGGCGAGGTCCGACCGGAAGAGCATCTCGACGATGTCGCCGCGCCTGACATGGACCGAGAGGCAGTTCTCCAGTCGGAAGGTCTCGTCGATCGCCGCGACCGTCCCCAGGATATGGGCGTTCCAATTGATGGTTCCGGCTATGCGGGCGACCTTGGCGGGGGCATCCGCGTCCTCGGTCATGAATCGGAACAGCGGTCCGGGAAAGTCGTAGTTCACGCCCTTGCCCATGCTGGACACCTGCGCCAGCTCCGCTTGCGAGAGCGCGAACAATTCGTAGCGGTGTTCGTAGAGGCTCAGCAGCTCGGTGCTGACCGGCTCCTCGTGCAGAACGATCCTGCCGTGTCCGTTCCCCTGCCCGTCCCGGAAGAAGGCAAGGTCGCCGAACAGTTCGAAGATGTTGTTCGGATGCATCAGGGGCGTGTCGCGCACCCCGAACGGCCATCCCAGCGGAGTCCAGATCAGGCCCATCGGCACGCCGACCTGTTCGGAAAAGATCTGCGCGTAGATCGCCGACAGAACCCGGGTCCCGAGGCCGTCGCTCCGCTGAGAGTAGATCATGGTCCTTTGCTCGCGCGAGCGCAAAGCCCTGACATCCGGCCTCGGTGTTGGTGTGTCTCGAAACGTCGGCGACCACCTGCCACCCTGCGCGCCGCCTGACAAGGCGCGGCGCGCTCGGCCCGTCTCGCGCGGGATGCCGGAACACGGGCCCCGGCGAAGCCCTTGCGCCTCGCGCGGGAGGAGCGGTTCGCGGCCGATGAGCGACCGACTCGGAGCGACCTACTCGGCAGGCTCCAGGGCGGGCCCTTTCTCGCTCACGGGATCGGCGAGGGCAACTCCGATCTCGAACAGGAGAAGATCGATGAGGCGGCGCATCAGCGGTGTTCCGGTCTCCTCGATCATCGCGCGCGCCGCGATGCAATGCGTCGCGATGTGATCCAGCGAGACAGTCGTCAAGGGAAGGGGCGTCAAGGCCATGGCAGGTCTCCGAGGCGGGCCGCGTCAGGCGGCCAGATGGGGGTAGGACGGTGCGAGCACCGGTCTCGTATCGCCGCGCAGATCACGCAGGCGCTTCAGGGTGCGGGCGTCGAACTCGGCGGTGGCGGCGATGATGTCTTCGCCGCTGATCACCTGCGGCAGGCCGAGGGGACGAGCCCTGAAATGCAGCTGCACCACGTGCAGCAGGTAGAGCGTCGGCATCTGCAGCACGAGCTGACGCACGCCATTGGCCATGCCCCATTCGAGGATGCCGGTGAGCAGCGCCAGGGAGACCGGGTTGATGGCCTTGCCGCGCGCCCGGTGCGAGCGGGCCACGGCCTGGCGGGTCCATTCCCAGGTGTCGTGCCCGCGCGGCAGGTCGCCTTCACAGAGCTGAGGCAGCACATCCGAGAGCAGGTGCGGCCGGGTCGTCGGCAGGAGCCGGCTGTATCCGATGACGCGCCCGTCCTCGATGGCAAGGAAATGAATGGCATCCGCCGTATCGAACTGGTCGATCTCACGACCATCCGGTCGTGCGAGATCCATCCAGCCTTTTTCTTCGACGAAGACAGCATGGCGTAAGCGCCAGGCCTGCTCCATTTCTTCGCGATATTGGTATTCGTTGGCCGGTGTCACGAGATGAATCATGTCGAAACCTCCGTTTCTGGAGATGTTTCTGACAGTTTCGTGAAATGCCCGGACCTACGGGAATCCGTAGGGTCTCGCCGCCATTCGCCCAACCTGTGTTAAGTGTCTCTCACAAAAATCCCGCTTCCCCGTGGTGCTCAGAGCGAAAACGGAGGACGGCTGGAAGTTTTGTGAGGCGCTTTACGTCGACACAACTTTACCAGCGTACGGGACGGCCCGATCCGGATCGGCTCCGGTCCCGATGCGGGCGGCGCGCCCGATGAGGCGTCGCGGCGGCTCGGCGATCGTCCGCGCGAGCGGACCGACGGCACGCGCTCAGTGAATCAGCCCACGCCGCAGCGCGACGGCGACCGCCTGCGTGCGGTTGGTGGTCCCGAGCTTGGTGCGCGCGGAGCGGAGATGGAAGTCGACGCCGTGGGTGGAGATGCCCATCACCTCGCCGATCTCCCAATCGGTCTTGCCTTCGGCCGCCCATTGCAGGGCTTCCCGCTCGCGCGGCGCGAGCTTGGCCGCCTCTACAGAGGTCGTCTGCCCGCGCAGGCGCAGGAGATGGCCGAAGGCGTAGGTGGCGATGAGGTGGAGCATCGGCCGGTCGGCCGGATCGATCGCGAGCCGGTCGCCCGACAGGCTGAACCCCGCCACGTTCCCGTCCAGCGTCATTAGCGGAATGGTGAGGCCGTCCCGAAGGTTGAAATCCCCCGCTTCGTTCATGACGCGGAGCGCCCTGGCATCGTCCGCGAATTGGGGCCCGAGTTCGCTCCAGGCAAAGGGCGTAGTGCTGAAGCCGAGATGACGCACCGTCGGATCATGGAACGCGTAGCCATGCGCGAGATAGCGGCGGCCCCACTCGTTCGGGAACGTGTTGACGAGGATGTGCCCCTGCTGCTGTCGCGCGGGCGTGCCCCGCCGTGGGATGGTCGCCGCCATGGCGTGCGCGATGCCGAGATCGGCCAGTTCCGTCAGGAGCAGCCGGGCGACCTCGTCGATGCTCGCCGTGCGGTCGAGCGATCGGAGAAAGCCAAGGGTCTGGTCCAGCGCTTTGCGGCTCATACGACGTCCAACCTGCTCGCTCCGAGAGAAAACACCTTCGTAACTCTAGATTGTCAACGTGTATTTCGAGCCCGCATTCTGGCGCGAAACCTTCCTGTACCCTGTTTTGGCGCGCGTTCAGCCGAAGAGATCGACGATCGCGAAGCCGCGCCCGACCATGCGCTCCGCGAGGACGCGACGGTGGCAGAGCGCGGGGTCGCGTTCGAAGCAGAGCAGGCAGGTCGGTGCGCGCGCCGCGAGGTCGCAGAGCGCATCGAGGGCGAGGCCGCCATCGGCGGTGTCGAGAACCTCCTCGCAGTAGATCCGCCGCATGAGCGCGGCGTCGTGCGCCCGGGCGGCCTGACGTCCCGCTTTGGGCGTCCCGAGCGCCCGCATGTGGGCGTAGGTCAGTCCCGCCTCCTCCAGGTTGGTGCGCAGGGCGGTCTTCGAGAAGCCGCGCTTGCGCGAATTCGCCACCGCGCGGACGTCGACCAGGGTCGCCACGGCCGCATCGCCCAGGGCCACCCCGAGGCGCTCCGAATCCAGCCCTTCGTACCCGATGGTGAACAAGGTCTTCACCGCTGTCTCCCCGTCCCGAAAGTCCGAACGCCCATGGATACTTAGGCCGCGCCCGGACGAAAAGGCGGCGTGGACGCCCGTGGCCGATGTGTCTCTGCCGACACGACTTCCGGAAATCCGCCGCATTGCTGTCAAAGGTCTGTTAACCGCGCCCGGGCATGCCTTAGCCATTCGTGTAGCGCGTAAAAGTGATGATGGGTCGGGCATCAATGTCGCTGAGGACTCGGATCGTCTCGACACGGCAGGGCGCCGCGCATCAGGGCCGGCGTTCCGTGCTGCCGACCGTTCCCGTCTGGCTGCGGCGGAGCGCGGCCATCGCCGCGTTGTCGGCCCTGGCAGCCTGTTCGGGCACCACGGACTTCTATCCGACGAAGGGCGATGCGAAGCCGCATCCGGGCGTGGCGCGGGCAAAGCAGCATCCGATCCAGGGCATCGACATCTCGAAGTGGCAGGGCCCCGTCGACTGGATGTCGGTGCGCGCGGCCGGCACCCAATTCGCCTTCATCAAGGCGACCGAGGGGGGCGATCACGTCGACGAGCGTTTCCGCACCAACTGGGACGGCGCGGCTCAGGCCGGCGTTCCGCGCGGCGCCTACCACTTCGTGTTCTGGTGCCGCTCGCCGCAGGATCAGATGGCTTGGTTCAAGAAGAACGTGCCGAACGATCCCACCGCCCTCCCCCCCGTTCTCGACGTGGAGTGGAACGGTCATTCGCAGCTCTGCCCGAAGAAGCTGCCCAAGGCTCAGGCCCTGGCGATGATCCGCTACATGCTCGACGAGATGGAGCGCTACACCGGCAAGCGCCCGATCATCTACACCGACATCACCTTCCACAAGGACGTGCTGGAGGACGAACTGCCGGACTACCCGCACTGGGTTCGCTCGACCGCCGCGGAGCCGGAGCAGCGCTACGCGAAGCGCAAGTGGATGCTGTGGCAGTTCACGTCCACGGGCCGGGTTCCGGGCGTGCGTGGCGACGTCGACCGCAACGCCTTCTACGGCACCACCGCCGAATGGGCCTCGTTCCTGTCCACGGATTGCGATCCGCGCGAGCATCGCAGCCTCGCGGATCGCGGCCTCTGCACGGAGAAATGAGGGCGCTCCGCGCCCGGATGGCCGAGGGCATCGCGCCGGTCATCGGCGGTCCGGAGGGCGGGGTCGAGGCGGAACAGGCGAGCGCCAACGGCCGCTCGCCGCCCCGTCAGGCCCCCGAACCCATGACCGTGTGAAGCACGGCCCCGTAATGGCAGGCCGTCGCCGCGAGCACGAAGGCGTGCCAGATGGCGTTCTGGTAAGGCAGGCTCCGCCAGACGTGGAACACCACGCCGAAGGAATACAGCAGGCCGCCGAGCGCCAGGAGCCAGAGGGCGTCGGGTGCGAGCCGTCCGATCACCGCGTCGTAGGCGACGATGCCGCTCCATCCGAGCGTCAGGTAGAGGCCGATGGCGGCCCGGTCATAGCGGCCGGGCAGGAGCAGCTTGAGGGCGATCCCGATCGTGGCGACGACCCACACCGTGCCGAGAAGACTCCAGGCCGGAGCGCCGTCGCCGACCAGGGCGACGAGGGGCGTGTAGGTGCCGGCGATCATCAGGTAGATCAGGGCATGGTCGGCGCGCCGCAGGAGCCACTTGCGCCGGCTCACCGGCCACATGTTGTAGGTGGCCGAGACGCCGAGCATCGACACGAGCCCGGCCGCATAGACGACGACGCCGGTTCGTTCGACCCAGGACAGGGGCGAGAGGGCGGCGATCACCACGATGCCGATGGCGCCGGCCACTCCGAGGGCCACGCCGAGAACGTGAACCGCGCCATCCGCCAGCATTTCCCGGCGGGTATAGTTCCACGTCACTCCCGATGGGCGTCCGTCGTCCGCTAAAAGCATCGCCGACCTCCGGTTCCGATCCGAAGGCTACGCTCCAGAGGGTTGCAGCGTTCCCTGCGGCGACTACTGACTTCGCATCATCAACAATTATCTTTTTCGGGTGTTTCAGCCCGGAAGGATGTTCGGGTATCGGCTCGCGATGGCAACGGCCCAGGCAACGCCGAGCAACCCTGTCAGACCGACGACCAGGCGCCAAGTATGGCGCTCGCGACCTTTGGATACCGCTGACTTTGTCGGGATGGTCGTCTCAGTCCGTCCCTGATCGGCCTCCATCGACGAGACGATTCCGGGGCGATCTTTACCGTTGTCCTGCATTCAGATTCCATCCCATCGCGTTCGAATTCGAGCGCGCCCGACCGCGTGAAAGCGGCCAAGTTCGCCCTGTCGGGGTGTCGAACGTGTGAGGTCGATCCTGGTTCGTTGCAGTGCGGTCGCGATGTGGTGATCCGCACATGCCGGTGGTTCGCGATCAGGGCGCCCGGCTCGCGAGGGCCTCGAAGCCGAATGGGGTCGCCGGGTGCGCCAGGGCCGGAGCGGCGGCCACCGCCCCTCCCCTTCGCGCGTGGACCGTCGCCATCGTCAGCACCGCCATGGCGAACACCTGATGCGCCAGCGCCGCCCAGAGCGGGACCGCCAGCAGCAGGGTCACGATACCGAGGCAGGCCTGGGTAACGACGATGGCCGCGACGCCCGTCGCGCGCCGCGCCATTCCGGAGCCCGGGCGGGTCCGGCGTGCGTCGAGGGCGTGCACCAGCGCGAGCGCCAGGAGGAGATAGGCGGTCAGGCGGTGGTTGAACTGGACGAGCGTGTGATTGTCGACGAAGTTCTCGATCCAAGGGGTCACGGCGAAAAGCTCGGATGCGGGCGGCACCATCATCCCGTCCATGGTCGGCCACGTGTTGTAGACGAGCCCGGCCTTCGAGCCCGCGACGAGCCCGCCGAGAAAGATCTGAAGCAGCACCAGGGCCATGATCCCGACGGCGGCGGCGCGCAGGCGTGCCGGTTCGGTCTCGGTGGTCCCGGGTCGCAGGCCGGCTGCCAGCCAGACCAGGCCCGCCAGGATCAGGCTCGCGGTGGTCAGGTGCAGGGCGAGCTTCAAGGGGGCCACCGCCGTCATTCCCGGCTGGAGCCCCGAGGCGACCATGATCCAGCCGATCGCTCCCTGCAGGCCGCCGAGGATGCCGAGGCCGAGAAGACCGAGCCCGAGGCGCCGGTTCAGCGCGCCCCGCCACCAGAACCAGAGCAGCGGCAGGAAGAAGACGAGGCCGACGATACGCCCGAGCAGGCGGTGGCCCCATTCCCAGGCGTAGAGGACCTTGAAGTCGGACAGGCCCATGCCCCGGTTGAGGATGAGGTATTGTGGCGTGCCCTTGTACTTGTCGAACTCGGCGGTCCAGGCGTCGGCCGAGATCGGCGGGATCGCGCCCGTGACGGGGCGCCACTCGGTGATCGAGAGGCCGGATCCGGTGAGGCGTGTCGCACCGCCGACCGCCACCATCGCGACGACGAGGGCGGCCAGAAGGTACAGCCATGCCCTCACGGCACGCTGCCCCGAGGCTGGCATCCCAGCCGTGTCTTGCGCTGTCGTCACGTCGACCCCTTCATCCCGGCGGCGCACCCGGAGGCACGCCGCAGACGAAGTGCGAGTTAGGCGAGGTAGGTGCTGCGGGCAACGTCTTCCGACGACGCACCGGAGGGGTTCACGGGCTGCGCCGCGAGATCGCGCTCACGGTTGATGGACAGGAGCGCGAGGGTGGCCACCACGAGCCAGGGCCCGGCTATTCCGATGAAGAACGTCATCCGTCCGCGTCTCCCAGCGTCCACGTCTCCCGTGCGCGTCGCACGCAGGATGATAGGCAAGCGGGGCCGGTCTGCAAGCGGGTTCCAGGGGATGCGCGTCATCAGGCTCGTGGGCCGTCAGGACAAGGCCCGCACCACGTTCCAGGCGACGCCGGCCAGCACCGTCGCGCCGAGGCAGCGCCGCCAGGGATTCACGCCGCGCAGGAGTTCGTCGATCGCCCAATAGGTCAGGGCCAGGGCCCCGAGGATGCGGATGACGGCACCGAGGCTTCCCCCTGGCGCCGCGATCCAATCGATGGCCGCGCAGGCGGAGAATATCAGGAGCGGGGCGTTGGGGAACTGCCCGATCGTGATCGCGCCGGTCCGTCGATTGCGGAAGAACCAGTCCAGGGCCCGCCGCGTGGCATTCAAGTCGGCGTGCCCGCATCGGCCCTGCGCATCGGGGCGCAGATCTGCGGCGAGACCTTATCGAGGTGCTCGCAGGCATTGCGAAGATACCAGGCCCGAAGCTCGGGTTGGCCGGGCGCCACGTACATGCCGACCAGCACGAACGCGATGGCGCCGACGATGATGAGGGTGATCAAGCTACGCATGCGGCGACTCCGGACGAAGGTCTCGATCCGCACCGGCCCGAACCCGCATCGATGCCGATGAGCGAAGGACAAAGAAACAGCCCGCGCGCCGATCACGGCATGCAGGCTGCTTGAGCTTGGGAGGATCGAGAGGCTGTTGAGACCTGCCCATCAACGATCCGGAACTGTCTCGGTTCCCGTGAGCCTCACGGAGAAATCGATCGGGCGTCCTCGAACAACGGGACGATCCGCATGTCGGGCACCAGGACGAGGCCCTTGTCGGTGATTCGGATCTCCGGAATGACCGAGAGCGGGATGAGGTTGAAGCCCATGTAGGGAATGGTGCAGCCCGCCCGCGTCCATGCCTCCTTCAGCACGCGCACCTCCTCGGCCACCACCGTGACGCGCTTGTCGGAGAGCAGGCCGGCCACCGGCAGGGGCACCAGCGCGACCACCCGTCCGGCCTCGACCACGCAGACACCCCCCTGAATGGCGCTCAGGGCATCGAGGGCCACGCGCATGTCGGCCTCGTTCAGGCCCGCCACGATGACGTTGTGGGAATCGTGGCCGACGCTGCTCGCCACGGCCCCGCGCTTCAGGCCGAACGCCCGGAGCAGCCCGTGGGCGACGTTTCCGGCGCGGCCGTGCCGCTCGATCACGGTGACGAAGCAGAGGTCGTTCCCGGCCAGCGTCCTGTCCCAGTCGGGGCCCGGCGCGAGGTCGAGGACCTCGTGGGTCAACTCGATGCCCGGCAGCGTCGTGCGGATCGCGTTGATCCGGCAGGGCGTCGTCGGCAGGTCGGGGATCAGGGGCGGCAGCGGTTGCGGCAGGTGGATGGTGGCGTAGGCCGGGGCCGGATATCGGTAGGGGGTGGACAGGGCCGCGTCGAGCACCGGCGTGATCGTCCTGTTCTCAACCACCAACTCGCCGCCATACCAGGTTGATCGGGGGACGAGATCGTCGTCGAGGAGGATGAGGTCGGCCCGGCGGCCGCCGCCGAAGCCGCCGATCTCGCCATCGAGGCCGTAGCGCGTGGCGGGATGCAGGGACCCCATCGACCAGGCCTGCGCCTTCGGGATGCCCATGCGCACGGCCTCGCGCACCACCCAGTCGAGGCCGAAGGCGAGGAGGTCCTCGGCATCCCGGTCGTCGGTGCAGACGCAGACGCGCTTGGCGGCCGCGCCGTAATCCAGGATCGTCCCGATCGCCTTCGGCAGGCTGTGCCAGGGGGTCGTCGGCGGACCGCCGCGCAGGTAGATCCAGACACCGGCCTCCAGGAGATCGTCGGCGATGTCGCGATCGATGGCCTCGTGTGTGTCGGTGACGCCGCTCGCCGCGTAGGCCGCGACGAAATCGCGCCCGTAGATGTGACCCGAGACCGGGCGCCCGCGCTCCAGCGAAGCCTGGATGATCGCGTGCGCGCGGGGGTCACCCTCGCAGACCGCGACGAAATCCATCTTCTCGCCCAGCCCGATCGCTTCCGGCCAGGCATCGAACAGGGCCGCGATCTTGGCGGCATCGAGGTCGCCGCCGGCGGTCTCGAGCGCGGGCGAGGTCGCCGGCACGGTGCTGGGCACCGTGAGGTAGATGTTCAGGGGGGCTTGGCGCGCGTCCTCCAGCATCCAGGCGATACCGTCGCGGTCGAGGACGTTGCCGATCTCGTGGCTGTCGCAGACGATGGTGGTGGTGCCGTTGAGCAGGGCCGCCTCCGCATAGGCGCAAGCCGTCACCATGCTGCTCTCGATGTGCAGGTGCGGATCGACGAGGCCCGGCGCGAGCAGGCCGCCGCGCACGTCGTGGCGCCGCGCCCCGCCCCGATAGGTCCCGGCCGGCCTCACCGCTGCGATGCGCCCGCCGGCGATCCAGACCTCGCGATCGGGCAGGATGCGATCGGAATAGGTCGAGAGCAGGCGCGCGCCGGTGATCACCAGATCGGGGTCCGCGCGCCCCGAGGCGACGGCGGCGAGGTGCCGCGTCATCCGACTCAGGGGTTCGACGGAAAAGCGCGTCAACGATCGCGTGTCTGTCATGCGGTCTCCGGATGCTCACCCCTCCGCCGTCGCGGCGCAGGCATCGTGCCAGACCACGATCCGGTGCGACAGTCGCCGAGCGAAGCAGGACGAAACGGAAAGTCTTGCCGGATGGAATGTCTTGCCAAAGTCCCCGCCGGGCACCATCTAGGCGGCATGCCGATCGCGACCCGCGTCGCTCGATCGGAGACGGCCACGATGCAGGGCCAGGGTGACGCCGGATGTACGCGCACCCGCCACGCCCGCATCCGTGGCCGTTGGCATTTTTCCGATCCGCCTTTCCAGTCCGAGCATCGTCCCGTCATGGCCAAACGCACCAAGTCGAAACCGCAGGAGCGGGGCTCCGTCCTGTTCGATGTTCTCTACGAGGACGAGTCCCGCGCCTCGAACCGGCGCGTACCCATGGAGATCCTCGGCGGCCTCGACGGCGACGAGCCGGCCCGCCAGCTCATCGAGGAGCAGGATCGCGTGATCGCGGAGAAATCCGGTCGGCCGCTGCGCCCGATCCGCAGCCTCACCCGGTCGCCCATCCGAGCTCCCAGCGCGTCCGACGAGTAGCGCCGCCCGGATTTGAACCCTCCGGTGCGGCGACCCTCGCCCCGCCGGCTCAAGCCTTCTTCAGGAACTGGGTCTTCAGCACGAGGCCCTTCACCTTCTCGGCGTTGCACTCGATCTCCTCGGGATCGTCGGTCAGACGGATGTTCTTGACCAGGGTGCCGCGCTTCAGGGTGGTCGACGTCCCCTTCACCTTCAGGTCCTTGATCAGCGTCACCGCATCGCCGTCCGCGAGTTTGGTGCCGTTGGAATCGCGCGTCTCATCCATGGCTCCGGCGCTCCTTAACCCTCGGGGTGCATGTGGGGCCGTCCGGCATCCACGAGGGCCCGGTCCACGGCCTCGATCGCGAGCAGGATGCGGCTGAGATCCTCGGCGGCCGAGGGTGCCGCGACCTCGCTGGCACCGATACGCCGCGCGAGCGCGTTGCGCTGACGGGCCAGGCTGGCACGTGCCAGGTTCATGGTGTCGATCTCGTCCGAATTCATGCTGCCATCACCTTCTGGGTCGCCCCGGAGGGCCGCGAGAGCGATGCGGTGTTTGCGGGCCGGACGCAATGGATGGTTTTTCGGGAGGCCTACGCCGCCCCGGGTCGTCCCATCAGAAAAGATCGCCCTGATCGTCCTCGTCGCTCGAGCGTGGCCGCTCCGCCGGCGCCGCGTCCTGCTCGGTACCGCCGGGCTGGGACGCGCCGACCGGCTCGATCAGGTCCGGCGCGTCGATGCGGGCATTGTTCACCCGCGAACTGACGGGGTCGAGGGTCAGCCATTCATCCGGACAGGGACGGCACAGGGTGACCGCCGCATCCGGCTCCACGCCGCGCGTGTCGAGCCAGGGCTCGACCTGTTCGGGCGACAGGATCGCGGGCATCCGGTCGTGGACGGCCGCCATGGTGCCGTTGGCATCGGTGGTAACGATGGCCGCCGTGTCCACCTCCGACCCGTCGGCGCCGAGCCAGTTCTCCCAGAGCCCGGCCAGGGCCATCGGCGCGCGGTCGGCGCGGCGGATCATGAACGGCGTCTTCGTGGCGCTTCGGCCCTTCCCCTCCCGGCGCCATTCGTAGAAGCCGTCGGCCAGGAAGACGCAGCGGCGATGGCGCAGGGCGCCCCGGAAGGTCGGCTTCTCGCGAAGCGTCTCGGCGCGCGCGTTGATGACGAGGGGAAAATCCTTCGGGTCCTTGACCCAGCTCGGCCACAGGCCCCAGCGCACCAGCCGGAATTGCCGGCGCTCGCCCTCGGCGAGCACCACGGGCACCGGTTGGGTCGGGGCCACGTTGTAGCGCGGCGGGAAGTTCGGGAGATCCGCGTAGCCGTAGAAGGCCCGAAAGATCTCGGGGGCCTGGGCGATGAAGAAGCGTCCGCACATGGCGGGACGATCCGCAATCCCGGCCCCATGAGCAAGGCCCCGGCGGCGCCGGAGCCCGCCGAGACCCAGGATTCGTCGGCGCTCAAGCCGCGCGCACGCTCGCGAGGAAGCGGCTCACCTCCCGACCGAGATGTGCCGACTGTCGCGAGAGCTCGGAGGCCGAAGCCAGCACCTGACTCGCCGCCGCGCCTGTCTCCTCGGCCGCGCCCGCCACGCCCGCGATGTTGGCCGTCACCTCGCCGGTGCCCATGGCGGCCTGCGCCACGTTGCGCACGATCTCCTGGGTCGCCGCGTCCTGCTCCTCGACGCCCGCCGCGATGGAGGTCGCCACCGCGCTGATCTCGCCGATCCGCGCGCGAATCGCCTCGATGGCGCTCACGCTCTCCACCGTGGCCCCCTGGATGCGGGCGATCTGGGTTCCGATCTCTTCCGTGGCGCGCGCCGTCTGGCCCGCGAGTTCCTTCACCTCGGTCGCCACCACGGCGAAGCCCCGGCCCGCCTCGCCGGCCCGCGCCGCCTCGATGGTGGCGTTGAGCGCCAGGAGGTTGGTCTGGCCGGCGATGTCCGAGATCAGCTTGACCACGTCGCCGATGCGCGCGGTCGCGCCGTTGAGTTCCTGGACCAGGGCGGCGGTGTTGCCCGCCTCGCGCACCGCCATGCCGGCGAGTTCGGCTGAGCCCTGCACCTGCCGCCCGATCTCCTGAACGGACGAACCGAGTTCCTCGGCGGCGGCCGCAACGGTCTCGACGTTCGAGGCCGCCTCCTCGGCCGCGGCCGCGACGGACCCGGACTGGCTCGCGGTCTGCGTCGCGGTGCCGCTCATCGCCTGCGCGGTCGCTTGCAGCTCACCGGCGGATTTGCCGACGGCGCTCACGATGGCGCCGACCGCACGCTCGAACCCGTCCGCCATCTCCTGCATCGCCTGCCGACGCTGCACCTCGGCCCCCGCGCGGGCGAGCGCCGTCTCCTCTTCCAGACGTTTCATCCGGATCAGACCGTCCTTGAAGACCTGGATGGCGTCGGCGATGCGGCCGATCTCGGTACCGGTGCCCTGATGCGGGATCTCCGCCGTCAGGTCCCCCGCGGTGAGGCGCGTCATCGGCCGGATGACGGAGTCGATGCCGTGCGTGATGCTGCGGATGATCAGGGTCGCGAGGAGGACCGCCAGGGAGACCGCGATCGCGAGGGCCGCGAGCGCGACCGTCTTCGTCTGCGCCGTGAGGGCGAGTCCGTCCGCTTCGGCGCGCTCGGCGCCCGCGTCGTTGATCTCGATCAGCTTCTCGAGCGCCGTGGAGGCGCGCCGGCGGGGCTCGACCCCATCCGAGAGATAGAGGCCGTAGGCTTCGCTCTTCTCGCCCGTGCGGGCGGCGACGACGATCCGGTCCGCGGTGGCGAAGAACCGCCCCACCTCGCCCTGGAACGTCGTGAAGTGACCGCGCTCCGTCTCGGAGCTGATCAGCCGCTCGTACGCCTTCGACAGGGTGCCGATCTGCTCGCGCCGCTTGGCCAGATCGCCTTCGATCTTCGCCAGATCCCCCGCATCCGTCGTCTGCGTCGCCCGCAGGAGGCTCGTGGTGTAGCGGGCGAGCGCGGTGTCTATCCGACCGCTCGTGCGGACACTCGGAAGCCAGTTGGCCTGGACGTCGGTCAGCAGGCCGTTCATCCGGTCGACGCCCGACATCCCGAGCCAGCCGATCATCAGGATGAACAGGGTGATCACGGCAAAACTGGCGACCAGCCGCGTCCGGATGGTCATGGTCTTCAGGGACATGGTTCCGCTCCGAAAGCGTGACTCCACCCATCGGAGCACGCCGCGCGTCACGACCATGCCGCATCATCCTTAACGGGATGCTTCGACTCTTCGCTACAGCCACCGTTTCCAGCGGAAGAAGACGTAGGGCAGAACCGCCGCGACGACCATCATGACCACCGCCATCGGGTATCCCAATCCCCAATCGAGTTCCGGCATGGCCTTGAAGTTCATTCCGTAGATCGAAGCGATCAGCGTCGGCGGCATGAAGACCACCGCCATCACCGAGAACAGCTTGATGATGTTGTTCTGCTCGAGGTTCACGAGACCGAGGGTGGCGTCGAGGAGGAACTGGATCTTCGAGGACAGGAAGGTGGCGTGCTCCTCCAGCGATTGCAGGTCCCGCAGGGTCGAGCGCACGTCTTCCCGCAATTCGCGCGGCGCCTTGGCCGTGCGGTAGGTCGCCGAGAGCGACAGCAGGATCCGCTCCATCGAGACGAGGCTCTCGCGCTGCTTCGAGATCAGGTCGCCGTGGCGCCCGAGCGCCCGGAGGGTGTCCTGCAGGGCGGTGTTGCGGGCGCTCGGATCCTCCTTCTCCTCGAAGATCTTGCCCGAGAGCCGGTCGATCCGCTCGCCCTGGAGCTGGAGCACGTCGGCCGCCCGGTCGATCACCGTCTCGATGAGGCCGGCCAGGATGGTCTCGCCGGACGGCGCCGCCGAGGGGCCGTTGCCCGTCGATCGCCCGGCCCGCTGCGTGTACATCCGGAAGGCCTGGGGCTCCTCGTAGCGGACCGTCACGAGGCGGCTGCCGCGCAGGATGAAGGTGATGCCGGCGAGTCCCGGCTCCTCGGACTCGCTGACCTTGCTCAGCACGCGGCCGGTCATGTACCGGGCGCCGTCCTCCACGTAGAGGAGTTCGGAGGGCTCGATGTCCTTCATCTCCTCCCGGGTCGGCACCGAGATGCCCATGAAGGCCTCGACCTTCATGTCCTCCTCGCGGCTCGGGCGCACCATGTCGAGCCAGACGGTGTCGTCAGGGATCGCCTCCTGCAATTCGAGGGAACGGCGCTCGAGCAGGGTCTGCCCGGCGCCAGCGACCGGCTGGTGGATGAAGATCACGCGGGATGTCTCAGGCGAAGGCCCCGGGAGGCGGTGTGCTCGCATCCGGCACGAAGAAGTCCGGCGCAAGAGGGATGCCGGGTGTGACGCGATATTTTGAAAAGTCCGTGACACCCTGCTCGGCCAGGAAGCTGTCGTCGATGAGGAAACGGCCCGTCGTCTCGCGGGCGTTCGAGCAGAACAGCGCGTGCGCGGCATCCGCCAGGATCTCGGGCGTGCGGCTCGCCTGCATCAGCGCCTCGCCGCCGAGGATGTTCCGGATGGCCGCCGTCGCGATGGTGGTGCGCGGCCACAGGGCGTTGACCGCGATGCCCTGGCGCTTCAACTCGCCCGCGAGCCCGAGCACGCAGAGCGACATGCCGTACTTGGCGATCGAGTAGGCGAGATGCGGCGCGAACCACTTCTCCGCCATGTCGAGGGGCGGCGACAGCATCACGATATGCGGGTTCTCGGCCTTCGCGAGGTGGGGAATCGTATATTTGCTGACCATGTAGGTGCCGCGCGTGTTGATGCCGTGCATCAGGTCGAAGCGCTTCATCTCGGTCTCGGGCGTCCGGCTCAGCGAGATCGCGCTGGCGTTGTTCACCACGATGTCGATGCCCCCGAAGGTGTTCGCGGTGGTTTCGATCGCGGCGGCGACGCTGTCCTCGTCGCGGACGTCCACCAGCAGCGGCAGGGCGCGCCCGCCCGCCGCCTCGATCGCCGCGGCGGCCGTGTGGATGGTGCCTTCGAGCTTCGGATGCGGCGTGTCGGTCTTAGCCGCGATGGCGACGTTGGCGCCGTCCCGCGCCGCGCGCAGGCCGATCGCGAGGCCGATGCCGCGCGAGGCCCCGGTGATGAAGAGGGTCTTTCCCTCAAGTGACTTGCCCTCGAGTGATTTGCCCTCGGATATGTTGCCCTTCAGCGAACCGCCCATGTCTCAGTGCTCCTCGGAATCGATCTGGAAACGGGGCGGCCGGCTGCCGTCCGCGTCGGTGAAGCCGTAGGCGGCGGCGAGATCGCCGGCATGGAGGATGCCGCCCGCATGGGCGGCGACGTTCGGGTCGGCGGCGAGCGCGGCGAGCGCCCGGCCGGCATAGAGCGGGCTCTCGGTGGCACGGTCGGCATGGCCGATGTCGATGGCGCGCTCGGTGCGGACGAAGCCGGGCGAGATCGCCAGGGCCGTGACGCCGTGCGGCGTCAGTTCCTGCGCGCAGGCGAAGGCGAGGCGGTTCGTGGTGGCCTTGGTCAGGTCGTAGAAGATGTCGCCGAGATAGCCGGGTCCGGTGTCGAAGGAGACGAAGGCCAACAGGCCGGATTTCGCCGAGACCATCGCGGGGGCGACCGCGCGGGCGAGCAGCAGGGCCGGGTAAGGGCCGCCGCCGAAGAAGTCCGAGAGCGGCTCGGCCGAACGGCGCCAGAACGGCGTGCCCCAGGCGGCGCCGTCGGCGTAGCGCTCGCCGTCATAGCCCTCGTTTCCACCCCAGACGCTCGACACCGCGACGTCGATGCGGCCGAACCGGCGAAGAGCCCAGTGGACCAGGGTGTCGACCGCGCGCTCGCTGGTGTGGTCGCAGAGGTAGTGGTGGCCTTCGCCCCCGGCGGCATCGACCGCCCGCGCCGTATCCTCGATGGTCTCGGGCCGTCCTTCCGTGCGCGGCCCCGTCTCGCTGGAACGGGCCGTGACGATCACGGTGGCACCGGCCTCGCCGAGGCCCCGCGCGAGGCCGCGCCCGACCCCGCGCGAGGCGCCGGCGACGAGGCAGATCCGTCCGCGAAGGTCCGGTGCGGCGCTCACGCCGGTCTGGCTCGGTCGAGGAAGCGCGCGAAGGCGGCCTGGGCCTCCGGCGCGCGCAGGCGCTCCTCGAACGCGACGGCCTCGGCCTCGAGGGCGGCTTCCATCGCGGCCTGATCGCCTCGGATCAGCGCCCGCGTGGCCTGCACCGCGCCGCGCGGGAGCCCGGCCAGCCGCGCGCCCTGGGCGAGCGCGTGTTCCAGGAGGAGGTCGGCCGGCATCACGCCGTTGACGAGGCCGAGCCCGAGGGCCTCGTCCGCATCGAAGGGCCGGCTGAGCAGCAGCATCTCGGTCGCTCTCAGGAGCCCGACCCGGCGCGGCAGCAGGTAGCTGGAGGCCGCCTCCGGCACGAGGCCGAGTTCGACGAAGGGCATCCGGAAGCGCGCGGCCGGACTGGCATAGACGAGGTCGCAGTGCAGGGTCAGCGTCGTCCCGATGCCCACCGCGATCCCGTCCACCGCCGCGACCATCGGCGTCCGGGTCCGGGCAAGCTGCCGGATGAACAGGAGCGCTGGTGCCTCGCCGAAGGGCTTGCGCGCGCCCGCGACGAAATCGGCCAGATCGTTGCCGGCGCTGAACGCGCCGGGCGTGCCCGCGAACACGATGGCGCCGACCGCATCCGAGGCGTCGGCCTGGATCAGGGCCTCCCGCATCGCATCGTACATGGCGCCGGTCAGCGCGTTCTTCTTCTCGGGCCTGTCGATGCGGATCAGGCGGACGCTGTCCGCCGTGTCCTGGATCGCGATGTGCTCGCTCATGATCGCCCTCCCCCCGTCCGGTGATCTCCGTGCATCCGGGCCGTCTCCCGGAGCACGCCGCTCAATGCGCCAGGGCGAGGCCGGCATCGTCCGTGAAGCCGCCGCCGGCGATCACGCTCTCCTCCAGGCCGCTCGCGGCGGTCAGCAGGTTGTCGGCGAAGAAGCGCGCGAGGGCGATGCGGCCGGGCTGGGCCGGATCGGTGTCGCCGGCCTTCCGGGCCGCATTGGCCGCCAGCGCCGTCTGCGCGAGGCAGGCGCCCCCCTGGACCAGTCCGAACAGACGCAGGTAGGGCGTCGCGCCGGCCAGCGCCGCCTCCGGCCGGTTGGAGCCGAGCGCCTTCAACTGGAAGCTCGTCGCCCGGTCGAGGCTCTCGATTCCGGCGCGCAGGCGCGCGCCGATGGCGCCGTGGGCAGGATCGGCATCCTTGAGGAACCCCTCGGCGATCCGGCGCAGGCCCGCGATCTGCGCCCGCACCGTCGCGCCACCGTTCAGCGGGAGCTTGCGCGCGACGAGGTCGATGGCCTGGATGCCGTTGGTCCCCTCGTAGATGCCGAGGATGCGGGCGTCGCGCATGTGCTGGGCGGCGCCCGTCTCTTCGACGAAGCCCATCCCGCCATGGACCTGGACGCCGAGCGAGGTCACCTCGTTGGCGATGTCGGTGGAGAAGGCCTTGGCGACCGGCGTCAGCAGCGAGGCGCGGTCATGCGCCGCCTCGCCCTCCGGTCCGCGCGCGGCGTCGAGGGCTTCCGCCGTGAGATAGCAGATGCCGCGCGCGGCCTGCGTGTAGGCCTTCATGGTCAGCAGCATGCGCTGCACGTCGGCATGGGCCACGATCGGGCTGGTCTCGGCGGCACCCGGCGCCTTGCCCTGGCGCCGGTCGCGGGCATAGGCCAAGGCCTGCTGGTAGGCCCGCTCGGCGATGCCGACGCCCTGCAGGCCGACGTTGAGCCGGGCCGAGTTCATCATCGTGAACATGCAGGCGAGGCCGCGATTCTCCTCGCCGATGAGCCAGCCGATGGCGCCCCCCGCGTCGCCGAAGGCCATGGAGCAGGTCGGAGAGCCGTGAATGCCGAGCTTGTGCTCGATGCCGGAGCAGCGCAGATCGTTGCGGCCGCCGTCCGGAAGCACCTTGGGGACGAGGAACAGGGAGATGCCGCGCGTGCCCGCCGGCGCATCCTTCAGCCGGGCCAGCACGAGGTGGACGATGTTGTCGGTGAGGTCGTGCTCGCCGTAGGTGATGTAGATCTTGGCACCGACGATCCGGTAGCTGCCGTCCCCGACCGGCTCGGCCCGGCTGCGCAGGAGCGCGAGGTCCGAGCCCGCCTGCGGCTCGGTGAGGTTCATGGTGGCGGTCCACTCGCCGGAGACCAGTTTGCCGAGATAGCGCGCCTTCAGCGCGTCCGAGCCATGCTGCGCCAGGGCCTCGATGCCACCCGCCGTCAGCAGCGGGCAAAGGCCGAAGGCGATGCTGGCCGCGTTCCACATCTCGGTGCAGGCGGCGTTGAGGACGAGGGGCAAGCCCTGCCCGCCATGGTCCGGATCGGCGCTGAGGCCGTTCCACCCGCCCTCGATCCAAGTCCGATAGGCCGCCTGCCAGCCCGGCGGCGTGGCGATCGCGCCCTCCGTCAGCGGCGTGCCGTGCCGATCTCCGACGCGGTTGAGCGGGGCGATCACCGCGTCGGCGACCTTGGCGGCCTCGCCGAGGATCGCCTCGGCGTCGTCGAGC
The DNA here is from genome assembly GCF_022829445.1 of Methylobacterium sp. J-068. Taxonomy (GTDB): domain Bacteria; phylum Pseudomonadota; class Alphaproteobacteria; order Rhizobiales; family Beijerinckiaceae; genus Methylobacterium. The sequence goes on from NZ_JAKSXY010000125.1 coordinate 41,993, forward strand.
CCGAGGTCGCCGTGGCGTCCTGAGGACAGGGCGGCCTCGAATCCGGCGACGTGGCGCAGGGCGAACAGCATGTCGGCGACCGGTGCGCGATAGGTCATGATGGGTCCTCCCGCGCCTTGTTCGAGGTCGGCGCCTGTCCACGCGTGTTTGACGCAAGGCCCGGCCCGGCGCTAGGCCAAGCCCCGCCCCCGAGGGCACGTTGGTGAAGATAGTTTAGATATGAACGATCTCGGGTCAATCCCCGATGACACCGCACGGAACCGGACGCGGCGCCTTCTCGACGATGCCGCTGGCGTGTCCGAAGCGGCGCGCCTGATCCGGAAGGGAAGCCTCGTCGGTTTCCCCACCGAGACGGTCTACGGCCTCGGCGCCGATGCCACGGATGCGACGGCTGTCGCGGGGATTTTCGCGGCGAAGGCCCGGCCCTCCTTCAACCCGCTGATCGCGCATGTCGCCGATCTCGAGGCGGCGCGGCGGGAGGGCGTGTTCGATGCGGCCGCCCTGCGGCTCGCCGAAGCGTTCTGGCCCGGACCGCTGACGCTCGTGCTGCCGGTTTCGCCGAATGGCCGCGTCTGCGATGTCGCCCGTGCCGGTTTGCCGAGCGTGGCCCTGCGCGTACCGGGCAACGGCACCGCGCGCGACCTTCTCCGGCAAGTCGACCGCCCCGTCGCGGCCCCCTCCGCCAACCGATCGGGGCGGGTGAGCCCGACCACGGCCGACCATGTCCTCGCCGATCTCGATGGGCGCATCGCGGCGGTGCTCGATGGCGGCGAAACCGCGGTGGGCGTCGAATCCACCGTCGTTTCCTGCCTCGGCGGCCGGGTGCGCCTGTTGCGTCCCGGGGGCATCACCCGCGAAGCCCTCGCGGAACGCCTCGGCTTCGATCTTCCCGGGTCGGATCCGAGTCCCGGCGGCACCGCGCTCGTCGCGCCCGGTCTCCTCGCGTCCCACTACGCGCCACGGGCGCGGGTGCGCCTCGGTGCCGTGGCCGTCGAGACCGACGAGACGATCCTGCTGTTCGGTTCCCGATCGCCGCCGGGCACGGACAAGGCACGCGGGCGGTTCAACCTCAGTCCCGCCGGAGACCTGACGGAAGCGGCATCCCGTCTCTTCTCGGCCCTGCGTCACCTCGATGCGATCGGCGCCGACGTCATCGCCGTCGTACCCATCCCCGAGACGGGCCTTGGGGAAGCCATCAACGACCGCCTGAGACGGGCCGCAGCGCCGCGCTGAAATTATTTCGCGGATCGTTGGAACCGATCTGCGAGAAGACCGTTATCAACTCACGAAGGCCAGTTCAGCCCCCAATGGCCTTTTCCCTTCCAGGGCTCGGAGCAATCCGAGCCTTTTTTCTTGCCCGGGTGAAAATCGCTCGCGGACGGCCGTGAGCCGAGCGGGTCAGGCGATCCCGGTGATCTCGGCTTCGTGCCCGTTCACCTCGATCACGTCTCCCAGAACCTTGCCGGTCAGGGCCTTGGCCATCGGCGAGACGTAGGAAATCGAACCGTTCGCCGGGTCCGCCTCATCCTCGCCGACGATCCGGAACGTCTGCTGAGAATCGTCTTCCCTTGAGATCGTGACCGTGGAGCCGAAGCGGATCACGTCTCCGGGTTCCGCTTCTACGCGCTGGGCCGTGCCGAGGCGCGCCGTCCAGTAGTTGAGATCACGCGTGACCCGGGCTTCGTCGGCCTTGGCGCCCGGGGTCAGGGCCGAGAACTCGGCCTGAAGGCGCGCGACCTGTTCCTCGATCTGCGCGAGGCCCTCGGGGGTGACGAAGTTCGGATGGGGCGAAATCGGACGGTCGGGAAGATCCTCGAAGGCTTCGCCGCCCTCGGGTTCACGGACAAATACTTGACTCATGGAAGCCAGAACGCCTGCCCTGCGGTCTCGGTTCCGCCGCGACGCGGCGCGTCCGGGATCTCACGCAACCTCAACGATGGTCCGGCCCCGCACGCGTCCCGCAAGGATCGCCTCGGCGACCGCGTCGACCTCCGCAAGTGGAACGGTCTGCGTCATGGACGCGAGCGTGTCGTGGTCGAGTTCGCGCGCGAGCCGGCCCCAGGCCTCGCGACGCTTCTCGTAGGGCGTGGTCACGCTGTTGATCCCGAGGAGCGCGACGCCACGCAGGATGAAGGGCGCGACCGAGGTCGGCAGATCCATGCCCTGCGCCAGTCCACAGGCGGCGACCGCTCCGTCCGCCTTCGTTCCCGCCAGGACGTTGGCGAGGGTGGTGGAGCCGACGGCATCGATCGCCGCCGCCCAACGCTCCTTCGCCAGGGGCTTGCCGGGCTTGCCCAATTCGGCCCGGTCGAGAATCTCGGTCGCGCCGAGCCCATGCAGGTAATCGGCCTCCGACTCGCGGCCCGTGGAAGCGATGACGTGCCAGCCCGCGCGAGCCAGCAAGGCCACCGCCACGGAGCCGACGCCGCCGGAAGCGCCCGTCACCAGGGCCGGCCCTTGTGCGGGCGTCACGCCGTGGTGTTCGAGGGCCATCAGGCACAGCATCGCGGTATAGCCCGCCGTGCCGATCGCCATGGCCTGGGCCGGTGTCAGGCCATCCGGCAGCGGCACCAGCCAGTCGCCCTTGACGCGAGCCCGCTGCGCATAGGCGCCGAGATGGGTTTCGCCGACGCCCCAGCCCGTGAGCACGACCGCATCGCCGGGCTGGTAGTTCGGATGATCGGAACGCTCGACCACGCCGGAAAAGTCGATGCCGGGGATCATCGGGAAGCGGCGGACCACCGGGGAGCGGCCGGTCATCGCGAGACCGTCCTTGAAATTCACCGTCGAGTGCGTGACCCGAACCGTCACGTCACCGTCCATCAGGTCGGCCTCGTCGAAATCCTTGAAGGCGAGCGACTGGCCCGTCTCGGTCTTCTCGACCACCCAAGCCTTGAACTGACCCATGACGAACCTCCCCTTCCCGCTTCACAGGTGTGGCAGGCGACCCGTGAATCAAGCCGTGCAGAATGGAGCGGTCCATGAATCGATCGGCCCCGGATGCCGGGGCATCCGGGGCCGATCGGCGCGCTCAATTCGTGGGGCTCAGTAACCGTCGTAGATGCTGCCCGAGGAGAAGCCGAGGCCGACACCCACATCGGCCGAACTGGCGCCGGCGATGCCCAGGGCGTCCGGCAGCGAGCCGACCAGGCTGGGGCCGTAGGCGCCCGGATAGCCGCCCTGCCCATAATTGGCCGGGACCCAGCCCGAGCGCGCGGGCTGCACCAGCACGCGGCGGCGGACGCTGGCATATTCGGCCGGGATCGTCTCGGGAATCGACTGGGCGGGCTGCACCAGCACGCGGCGATGACGGACGGAATATTGGGGCGGGATGTTCACCCAGCATCCGATCAGTTCGCCGTAGGCGTCGCGCCGCGTCTGCCAGACCCGGCCGCCGGGGGCGACGAGGATGCGCTCGGACACGGTCTCGTAGACCGGCGGGATGGTGCGATACACCGTCTCGGCGGGACGCACGAGGACGCGCTCGGACACGGCGCCGTACACGGGCGGCGTGTTCACGTGACGGTAGCATTCGGCGCCGCCGCAGCCACCGGCCTGGGCCGTCGAAAAGGAGGCGGACGAGAGGGTGAGCACGGCGCCGGCGATGGCGGCGAAGAGCAGACGTGGTGCGACCGGCGCGGTCATGACGGGTTCCTCGGGGCTGAGACGCTGAACAGGACGGGATGGCACGCGAAGCCGCGCGCATCTCGACGTATCAGAGGCCGCCAAGTTGCCGTTCGAGCAAGCTCAATCCGGAGTCAGGGTAAAATTAACCCAAGCTTAGGACTACTTAGGAGTTTCAGTACTTAGGTAAAAACTGCTGGAACGATTCACAAAGTCAGGTCTGTCCCCGTTTGAGCTGGTAGAAGATGTGCCGGCCGATGACGTCCATCTTCTTCAGCCGACGCGACCAGCCGGGCTTCACGTAATCCGCATGGTAATGGGTCGCCCCCCCAACCTCGCTCAGATAGGTCCGGCCTTCGATCACCGCGCTGGCGATGCGGGTGGCGCTCTGCCAGGAGGCTCCGTCGGTGATCCGCAGCGCCTTGCCCTCGCAGGCGAAGGAGAACTGGCAGCCCATGTAGCGATGCCGGTTCTGGTAGACGACGCCGCAGACGTTGCTCGGATACAGCCCACTTTTCACCCGGTTCAGGACCACCTGAGCCACGGCCGCCTGACCCTCTTCCGATTCGCTGCGGGCCTCGAAATAGACGGCCTCGGCGAGGCAGCGCTGCTCCCGGTCCATGGCGTCCGGCCCGATCAGGTCGGCGTAGCGGTGACGCGCGATCTCGGGCGATTCGTCCGGGCCCGGCGTCGTCAGGGTCGGATTGTCCGTTCGTCCCGGCCGGGGCGAGAGGCCCGGAAAGGCGAGGCTGGCGGCGGCCACCTCGACCGGCGTCGCATCGGCGGGCGCCGGTGTGGTGGATGACAGGGCCTCCGCGCGTGGAATCGCGGGCGTGGCGCCGTCCTCCAGGACGACGACGCGCTCCTCGCCGTCCACGCTCGGAGCCAGCCCGAAGTCGGGAGCAGGCACGAAGCCGGTGTCGAGGTCCGGGCTCCAGTTTGCCGGTCCAGGCCGCAGCAGGCCGCCGGTCGAATCCGAGAGGCTCGCCTCGACGAGAAGGCTGCCCGCCACGTTCCGAACCGTGTCACCGCGCCCGGCCCGTGAAGCGGAAGGCCAAGCGGGATGGGTGCGGGTCTGCGTGCCGCTCAGGCGTGCTCCGGGCGAGGCCGTCGGGCCGACGCGGGTCGCGCGATCGGCGAGGCTCGCCGCACCCCCGGTCGTGTCCGTTCCCGCCGTGGCGGTGAAGGACACGAGGAGGCCGAAGCCGGCCGTCCAGGGCACCATCGCGGCACTGAGCCAGCGCAGGTGCGACGCACGTCGTAACCGTCTCGTACCCACGCGACCGACCCGCTGACTGAACGCAAAACACACCGGCCGCCCGCCTCAAGTGCCGAGGCGGCCCGTGCATTCAACTATCATCCGGTATGGTTGCGGAGCCGTTAAGAGACGGCGCTCAGGGCGCGCCGGGTCGCCCGTGCGTGGCGGCGAGGCCGCCGATCAGCACGGCCAGGCTCGAGCGTTCATCGTTCTGCGCGCCCGCAATCCGCTCCGCGTCCGCCCCGCTCTGGGTGGCGACGGCGAAGACGAACAGCGCGATCGTGGCGACGCCACCGAGGCCGGTGACGACCCACAGGTAGGCCTGCTGGACCGCTCGCGGCAACGGAACCGCGACGGGATTTTCGTTCATGAAAAGGGGGGGTGGGCTGGTATCGTTCATGCCGGCGATCCCACGCGTTGTCTGCCGCCCCTGTGAGCAGAATGACCCGCGCGCAACGGTTCGGCACTAGCACTGAACGTGCCCGCGCGAAATCGGTTCGCCGCGTTTTCGACAATTTGTTGAACGGATGGTTTCGGCCCGATCCCGAGGCGGCTTCACGCCGCCCCGGATGGATATTTTCGGCGGTGCCGACCCGCAGCGCGGGCCGCGGATCAGGCCTTACTTCGCGCGCTTGGCCGCAAGCGCGGCCTGGGCCGCCGCGAGACGGGCGATCGGCACGCGGTAGGGCGAGCACGACACGTAGTCGAGGCCGACCTCCTGGCAGAAGCCGATCGAGGACGGGTCGCCGCCATGCTCGCCGCAGATGCCGAGCTTGATGTCGGGCCGGACCGCCCGGCCCCGCTCCACGCCGATGCGCACGAGCTCGCCGACGCCTTCCTGATCGATCGTGATGAACGGATCGGCGGCCAGGATGCCCTTCTGGGTGTAGGCGCCGAGGAAGGTCGCGGCGTCATCCCGCGAGATGCCGAGCGCGGTCTGCGTCAGGTCGTTGGTACCGAAGGAGAAGAACTCGGCGGTCTCGGCGATGTCGCCGGCCCGCAGGGCGGCGCGCGGCAACTCGATCATCGTGCCCACCTGGTAATCGACCGTGCCTCCGGTTTCGGCAGCGACAGCCTTCGCCATGGCATCGATGCGCGCCTTGACGATGTCGAACTCCATCTTGGTGAAGACCAGCGGCACCATGATCTCCGACGTGACCGGGGCGCCGGTCTCCTTGGCGGCCTGGACGGCCGCTTCGAAGATGGCGCGGGCCTGCATCTCGGCGATCTCCGGGAAGGCGATGGCGAGGCGGCAGCCCCGGAAGCCCAGCATCGGGTTGAATTCGTGCAGCTCCGTCATCCGGCGGCGCAGCTTGTCCTCCGAGACGCCGGTGCTCTTGGCGACGTCCTGCACCTCGGCATCCGTGTGCGGCAGGAATTCGTGCAGCGGCGGATCGAGCAGGCGGATCGTGACGGGCAGGCCCGACATGATGGTGAACAGCTCGACGAAGTCCTGGCGCTGGTAGGGCAGGATCTTGGCGAGCGCGGAGCGGCGGCCCTCGACGTCGTCGGCGAGGATCATCTCGCGCACCGCGACGATGCGGTCGCCCTCGAAGAACATGTGCTCGGTGCGGCAGAGACCGATGCCCTCGGCGCCGAAATTGCGGGCGGCGCGCGCATCGGTGGGCGTGTCGGCGTTGGTGCGGACCTTCATGGTGCGCACCTTGTCGGCCCAGCCCATCAGGGTGGCGAACTCGCCCGACAACGACGGCTCCAGCATCGCCACCTCGCCGAGCAGGACCTGGCCGGTCGAGCCGTCGATGGTGATCTTGTCGCCGGCCTTCAGGACGGTGCCGGCGACCGAGAGCGTGCCGGCCTTGTAGTCGACGCGGATCGAGCCGACGCCGGAGACGCAGGGCTTGCCCATGCCGCGCGCCACCACCGCCGCGTGGCTGGTCATGCCGCCACGGGTGGTCAGGATGCCCTCGGAGGCGTGCATGCCGTGGATGTCCTCCGGCGAGGTCTCCACGCGCACGAGGATACATTTACGCTCGGCCTTGCGGGCGGCCTCCGCGTCCTCCGAATTGAAGACGATCTCACCCGTGGCGGCGCCCGGCGAAGCGGGCAGGCCGGAGGCGATGACCTTGCGCTCGGCCTTGGGGTCGATGGTCGGATGCAGGAGCTGGTCGAGCGCCGCCGGCTCGACGCGGTCGATGGCCTCCTCCTCGGTGATCAGGCCTTCCGCCGCGAGGTCCACGGCGATGCGCAGGGCCGCCTTGGCGGTGCGCTTGCCGTTGCGGGTCTGGAGCATCCAGAGCTTCCCGCTCTCGATGGTGAACTCCATGTCCTGCATGTCGCGGTAATGGTTCTCGAGCAGGCCGTAGATCCGCACCAGCTCGGCGTAGGAGTCCGGCATGGCCAGCTCCATGGACGGGCGGTCGGATTTCGCCTCGAGGCGAGCCTTCTCGGTGATGTCCTGCGGGGTGCGGATGCCCGCCACCACGTCCTCGCCCTGGGCGTTGATCAGGAACTCGCCGTAGAGGGCGCGCTCACCCGTCGAGGGGTTGCGGGTGAAGGCCACGCCGGTGGCCGAGGTGTCGCCCATGTTGCCGAACACCATGGCCTGGACGTTCACGGCCGTGCCCCAGCTCTCCGGGATGTTGTTCAGCTCGCGGTACTTCTTGGCGCGCGGGATCATCCAGGAATCGAACACCGCGCCGATCGCCCCCCAGAGCTGGTCCTCGGGTGCCTGCGGGAAATCCGAACCGTGCTCGGCCTTCACGATGGCCTTGTACTTGCCGACGAGGTGCTTCCAATCCTCGGCCCCGAGTTCGGTGTCGAGGCTGACGCCCTTGCCTTCCTTGTAGTGTTCCAGCGCCTCCTCGAAGGCGTGATGCTCCACGCCGAGGACGACATTGGAATACATGGTGATGAAGCGGCGGTAGGAATCGTAGGCGAAGCGCGGGTCGCCGGCGCCCGTCGCCAGGGCTTCCACGGTCACGTCGTTGAGGCCGAGGTTGAGCACCGTGTCCATCATGCCCGGCATCGAGGCGCGGGCACCCGAACGGACCGAGACGAGGAGCGGGTTCTCGGGGTCGCCGAAGCCACGGCCGGTCAGGGCGCCGACCGCGTCGAGCGCCGCCTGGACCTCCGCCTTCAGCTCGGCCGGGTACTGCTGGCCGTGATCGTAATAATAGGTGCAGACTTCCGTCGTGATGGTGAAGCCGGGGGGGACCGGAAGGCCGAGATTCGACATCTCCGCGAGGTTCGCGCCCTTGCCGCCCAGGAGATTGCGCATGGACGACTGGCCCTCGGCCTTGCCGTCACCGAAGGAGTAGACCCACTTGCCCATGTTCATCCGTCCGGTTGCAGGAGTGAAAAGCACCCCACGCCTAGCACGGCGGGTTGGACCATCTCCTGCTGCAACGCAAGATGAACGGGGCGAGCTGGCCGCAAGGCTGTAACGCTTTCGCGTCCGTGTAACCTCGGACGAGGGCTTCAGGAGACCGCGCGAAATACACCGAGGCCGATGAGGCCGACAAGGATCAGGTAGATCGCGACGATGAAGTTCAGCAGTCGCGGTACGATCAGGATCAGGACGCCCGCCGCGAGCGCGATGATCGGCTGCAGGCTCGAGATGGTGATTGTCATGGGCCCTCCCTGCCGGTCATGCCTGTGTGCCGCTCATGTCCCGTCGCGGCCGAGAGACGGTTGGGCCGACGACTTTCGTCAGACCCGGTACTTGCCGTTTCTCTTGACGAGGACGGTTGCCCCGACGGGAACGCGCTCATAGAGATCGACGATATCCTCGTTGAGCATGCGGACGCAGCCGGACGACATCTGTTCACCGATGCTCCAGGGCTCGTTCGTGCCGTGGATGCGGAACAGGATGTCGCGAGACCCTTGGTAGAGGTAGAGCGCACGGGCTCCCAGGGGATTGTCGACCCCGCCCTTGAGGGTGCGTGGCAGGTCGGGATTGAGGGAGACCATCGTCGTGGTCGGGCGCCAATCGGGCCATGTGCCCTTGCGGCCGACCCGTGCCTGTCCCTTCCAGGAGAACCCGAGCTTGCCGACACCGACGCCGTACTGCATGGCCGTGCCGTCGTCCTGAACCAGGGCGAGCTGCCGCGCATCGATATCGACCACGATGGTGCCCGGCTTCTCGGGGCCGGTGTAGCGGACGACTTGCCGCCGATATTTCGGATCGAGGCGCGAGGTGTCGACGAGCGGCACGTCGAAGGGCTTGTCCGGCATCGAACCGGTGTACCAGGCCGCTTCGTCGGCCTGCGCCAGGGTCTGGGGACCGCGCGACTGGCACGCGGCGAGAGGTGCGATCAGGATCAGGCCGAGGGCAAGGCGGCGGGACGGCATGGAGGGCTCCACGGTTCGACACGTCGGACGGACGGCTCTGTCCCCTGACTAGCCCCCCGGAGCCGCGCACGTTGTGTCTTTCCCGCCGCAGGGATGCCGCCATGTCGCGTCCGAATTGCGTCGAAGCCGATCGGCGATCCCGGGAGCGGGCGCATCGACCACGAACGGGCCGGGTGCGATCCGGCGCCATTGCGTCATGCGGAGACGGGACACATGATCCGCCCGTGTCCCGACGCCGCCGGGCAAGATCCAATCAAGATCCGACCGGGACCAGATCCGATATGGCCGATACCCAGACCCTGCCGATGGTGGACGCGGAATCGTCGCTCGCGAACCTGGCGCCCGCGGTCCATCTCGACCATTGCGTGATTCATGTGACGGATTGGGAGCGCTCCAACGCCTTCTACGGCGAGGTCCTGCAGGCGGAGATCATTCCGCGCGGAGCGGGCTTCGCCTATCGCTTCGGTGGCGTGCAACTGAACGTGCACGGCCCGGGCGTCACCGCCACGCCCCTGGCCGAACGCCCGGTCATGCCCGGCAACAGCGATCTCTGCTTCCGCTGGTCGGGTCCCATCGAGACGGCGGCCGCGCATCTGGCCGCGCATGGCATTCCGGTGGAACTCGGCCCTGTCCCGCGCAACGGCGCGGCTGGGCCGGGGCTGAGCCTCTATTTCCGCGATCCGGATGGTTCGCTGATGGAGTTCATCACCTACCCGGAGGCATGAGGCCTGCCCCGCCCGGCGTTCGCTCAGCCCTGACTCTGCGCGAGTTGCTGGTTCGTCTGCTCCAGGCGCAGCGCGAGTTCGCGCATCACCGCGATGGCGATCTGGGGAAACTGCGCGAGCAACTCGAGGAACACCGCCCTGTCGATCCGCAGGGCCGTGACGGGGGCCGAGGCCGCGACGGTCGCGGAGCGCGGCTGATCGGCGAGGATGCCCATCTCGCCCACGAGCGCGTTGGCGCCGAGGAGCGCCAGGCGGAACGGTCCCTGCGGACCGTCGATCGAGACCTCCGCGGAGCCATCGAGCAGGAGGTAGGCCGCGTCGGCCGCATCGCCCCGCGCGAACAATTGCTGGCCGGTCTCGAAATGCACCCGCTCGCTCGTGAAAGCCAGGAGCTTCAGGCGCGACGGCTCCACCCCGCGAAACAGCGGGACTTGGCGCAAGGACGAAACCTCGGTGTCGAGGGTCATGGGACGGGCTCCAATGGTGCGACGTCCCTCCGGGCACGGCACGACAGGGATGCATCCAATGCGGGCCGCCGCGCCTTTGTCCAGACCCCCGCCACGGATGGGCGTTGCCGTGGATGCGTCTTCGGCTGAGATCGGAGGCCGCCGGCAGCCTCACGGCGACGGATCGATCCACGCTCGAACGGTTAAGCTTAGATTAATGCACAATCGTGGGTGACCCCTTTGCTGGCCCTGGTGCGAGACGAGGAACCATCGATATTGGCAAAGGTTATCCTTCCAGTGAAAGCAATGCTGAGGAGGCGCTGATGGCATCAGGAAATTCCACCTCGAAGCGAGGTTTCGCGTCGATGGATCTCGAGCGGCAGCGAGAGATCGCGAGCAAGGGCGGACGCAGCGTTCCGGCCGAGAAGCGCTCGTTTTCCCAGGATCGTGAACTGGCCTCGAACGCGGGCCGCAAGGGCGGCCAGTCGAGCGGGACCGGTCGTCCCGGCGACGAATAAGGCTGACCGCGCGCGGCTCGAAGGGGCCGCGCGCTTCTTTTGCTACGGGATACCCACAACGAAAAACCCCGCTCAGTCCGAGCGGGGTTTTTCGTTGTGGGTCGGGTGAACGAGTGCGGCGATGTCGGCCGAGATCAGGTCATGCAGCGACCCGGCACCATACGACGCGCCTCGGGGCCAGCGAGTGAACTAATGGCCCGCTCACACCCCTCCTGAAGGGGCTTCCGCATGCGCGGGGCCTCCTTGTCGCTGGCGGTGCGGCCCGTCGTCGGGAGGGCGGGCATGGCACGCGGCGCGGCGTTCGGGATCGAAGCCACCTCCACCGCCCCTTTGTCCGAAGAGGGCAGCGCCGCTGCCGACGTCGAGGGCGCAACGATCATCTGGGTCGCCGGCGTCCACTGGTCTGCGGTCTGGCGGATGGTGGGATGAATCAACAGCGTCAAGATGGCGGCCGGTCCACTCACGCTGAGGAAGAAACCAGACCGTGACATCGCCGTGATCTCCCGTGGAGCTTGACAGGTTGTCACATCAACGCGGACCCGGAAAAACGGTTCCTTAACCATTCTGAACTGGATGTTACGAAGTTAAGGAGGTCGCGAAGATTGTCTCGGTTGCGTGCGGCGCACCACGGTGCGGTCCCAAAGTTGTTGCACGGATACATCGATTTTTGGAAAAGTGGCGCATCGGTGCGGATTTTGGAACCCTGTGGCGAAGCCGCTGTTGTCTATGCACCCGGCCGCCTGGTCCTCCCCCGCATTCCCCTTGTGCATAGGCCGGAACCTTCAAACGGGTCGGATTTCTCCGGCCCGTTTTTTTGTGCGTCGTCCGTGGAATTCGCGGAAGCAGAGAGCAAAGAAAAACCCCGGCCTGGACCGGGGTTTTGCTGCACCGAACGTGTGAGGTGCCCCGTCAGGCCGACTTGGCTTCGCGGCGACGCGCGCTCTGCTGGAAAAACAGCGCCTGACTGATGACCGCCGAGACATTGGCGGGCTGGAACGGCTTGGCGATGAGGAATGCCGGCTCCGGTCGCTCTCCGGTGAGGAAGCGCTCGGGATAGGCGGTGATGAAGATCACGGGAACTTCGAAGGTCTTCAGGAGGTCGTTCACGGCGTCGAGGCCGGAACTGCCGTCGGCGAGTTGGATATCCGCCAGGATCAAGCCGGGGCGCGTCCCACCGGAGGCGATCTTGATGGCTTCGGTGCGGGTGCGGGCCACCCCGATGACGTTGTGGCCGAGACCCTCCACCAGGGCCTCCAGATCCATCGCGATCAGCGGCTCGTCCTCGATGATGAGGATGTCCGTCGCCATGTCGGCGGCCAGCTCACGGCCGGCCTCGTCGACGAGATCGCGCACCTGACCCACATCGACGTCGAGGATGATCGCCGCGTCCTCCTCCGAGAAACCCTCGAGGCAGGAGAGCAGGAAAGCCTGGCGCGGCAGCGGCGTGATCTGGCCGAGGCGCACTTCGGCCGGCAGATCGTGCTGCACCTGCTCGCTCTGGCCGTTGACCGAGAGGGAATTCCAGATGCGCGTGAAGACGCGGAACAGGTCGGCCTTGACGTTGGAGCTCCGACCGAGCGTCTCGGGCTCGTTCACGAGCGTTTCCAGCGTGGCCGCCACGTAGGCGTCGCCAGCAACCTGGCTGCCGGTCAGCGCCCGCGCGTAACGGCGCAGGTACGGCAGATGCTGAACGACGAGTTGAGCTGTCGACATTATATCCCCTTGGCTTTGCCGTTCTCTCGGGCGCCTCCGCCACAACGCGGAATGCGGGGCTCCGTTCCGCCGGCTGGGAACCGATTGTTCACACCGGCGTTGCAGGTGCAGCCATGGCCTATGTGAAGCCGCAAAACAATCGCGGCGATGTCGCTTGTCGACATCCAAGGGGACTAAAGAATGGACGACTCCGAATCGGGCGTCGGCCCCTCGTCCGAGGGGCGCGCCGCGAAGACGCTCGATGGTGCGCCAGGCCAGGGCCTCAGCGATCATACGCAGAAGCGGATCGGACTGCACCTGCGGGCCATGTACGACACCATCGTGCAGCAGCCCGTGCCCGATCGCTTTCGGGACCTGATCGCCAAGCTCGATGCCTCCGCACCCAGCACTGATTCTTAAGGACAAGGACCCGATGAGCGACGGCTTGGCCGGGAAAGGCTTGGTCGGGATCCTTGGTCGGGATCGAAGCGCCCGCCCATGGCAAATAAAAAAGGACCGCTCTTTGCGAGGAGCGGTCCCTTTGCGCCTCTGCTTCCCGGCGCCCTATCGGGCGCCGGTCTGGTTTAGAGCGTGGGCGAGCGGCCGCGCATCAGGCCGATGACGGCCGAGATGGCGAAGAGCACGATCGCCACGAAGAACACGAGCTTGGCGGCTTCCATCGCCGTGCCGGCAATGCCACCGAAGCCGAGCAGTGCCGCAACCAGAGCGACGACCAGGAACGTAACGGCCCATCCGAGCATGTGACCACCCCTTCATCAAGTACGGTGCAGCATCGGCTGCGACCTCATGCCTGAATAACGACAAGTTACGGATACGGTTCCTGCGAGGGATACAGGATCGCCACGTTTTCAACACCTTGGGGCGCGGGCGTGCCTGCGCCAGAGCGCTCCGGACAGGGCAAGGGCGAGGCCGTACTGAACGAAGCCGTTCTCAGCCAGATCGAGGGGGGCGACGTTCAGCTGGAGCGCGAGCCGCGTCAGCCCGTTGAAGATGAGAATGCCCGCGCAGAACAGGGCCGCAGCGGCGAGACCGGTGATGAAGTCGGGCATGGTGACGTATCCGATGGACCCGGACCTCACCACGCAACCCTTGCGCCAAGCGGTTCCGGGCTTCAGGCCGCCGGCGGGCGCGTCGCCAGCATCGCCGGGCGAGCCGAGAAGACCTCGTACCAGGCGGCGAGCGCCGGGTGATTCGCGCGCCAGGTGATCTCCGGAAAGCGCAGGTCGAGATAGCCAAGCGCGCATCCCAGCGCGATGGTCCCGATATCGACGCGGTCTCCGAGACGGACCGCCGCTTCCTCGAAGCTCGCCAATCCGCTCACGATCTTGGCGGTCTGTCCGGCGATCCAGCCGTCGGAGCGCCCGGATTCCGGGCGGGCGGTCAACTCGTAGCGGATCAGCAGCGCCGCATCGAGCATCCCGTCGGCGGTCGACTGGTCACCCAGGGCGATCCAGCGCGCCGGGCCCGACGGGGGAAAGAGGCCACCGCCCGCGCGCGCATCGAGGTACTCGCAGATGACGCGGCTGTCGGCGATCGCATGCCCCTCGTCATCGATCAGGGTCGGCACCTGCGCCAGGGGGTGGCGCGCCAGGATCGTGCCGTCGCGCTTCACGGGGTGCGCCGCCGTGGGCAGGAGCTCGAGGGATTCCGTCAGGCCATGCTCGAAAGCGACGACCATGACCTTGCGGGCGAACGGCGAGAAATGGGAATGGAAGAGTTGCATCGGGATCGTTCCGGCTCGGTGACGAGGTTCATGCCGTGGATTACGGGCGGCGCGAACTCGCGGGTTTTCCCCGCGCTGCCGTTGGTGCCGGCGCGGGCTGTGTGGTGGCCGCGGGCGGGCTCGCGCGCGGGGTCTCGACGACGAGGCGCTTGACCGGCCAGCCATCGGCCCAGCGCTCCATGTCGCTGAAGCGCGCATTGCTCTTCAGGCTTCCCGCGTCGGTGCCCGCGAAGGCGGCGGCGGCCGCGAGGTCGAAGGTCTTCCAATAGGCGAGGTAATCCAGGCTGTCGGCCCGGGCATTGTTGATCTGCGACACCAGGGTGGTCTGCTCGCCCGTGAGCGCCATGTCGGGCGACCACTTGAAGGGCGGTGCCGGCTGCTTCGGGTCGCGCGGCGGCTCGGGTGGCAGCTTGATCGCAGTGCCGTCATAGGCGGGATCGACGGCCGCCGGCGAGGTCAGCGTCGCGGTCAGGGCCGGAAAACCATGATCGTCCGAGAGCGCGCGCAGGAAGAGCTTACGGTCGCTCGGGACACCGCTCGTCTCTCGCAGGAGGCGGCGCGCGGCGAGATCGGCGGCGCGTGCGTCACGGTCTCCGATCACCGTGATCACCAGGGTCTCCGGATTGATGCGCGACAGGTCGTGGAGCACGATGCCGCGCGCCCGTGCATCGCTGGCGATGCCGCCGGGCATCACCGCGAAGACGAGACGCGGGATCGGGAGGCCCTGTTCGGCGGCATCCGCCGCGATGTTGGCCGCGATGGGCGCGCCGGCCAGATGCCCGATGACGGCGACCCGCTTCGGATCCGGCTTCGCCTCCGGATCGCCGGCGAGTTCGGACAGGGCGGCCTTGAGCAGGCGCTCGGCGTTGGCGCTGGCATCCGCCGGCCGGGTTCGGTTCACGTCCTGGAACCGGGGAAAAACCACGAGAGCCCCCGTGCGTGCCAGATGGTCGATCCAGCCGCCATAGGCTTGCGGATTCGGGACACCCCAGGCGTGAAGGAAGACCACCACGGGCCGTCCTTCGGCCGGGGCCGGCGCGGCCGGATAGAAAACGAAGCTGCCGGCTCCCGCCTTGCCCAACCCACGCTTGGTGACGGCGACCGACTTGTCCCCCATTCCTCCGGGCCCGTCCTTGGGCTGAGGTGGGGGGGCGGCCGCCAGGACAGGTAGAACGGTCGCCAAAAGAGCGGCGAGGCCGATGCCGGCGCGCCTCAGGGTGGCATGGCCGGGGTGGACGTTCAGACGCATGACGAACCCGATTCACCGGTCGGCTCCCGCCAAGGGTTCGTCCCTCGGCACACGAACCCGATCACGGCGGAGATCATACGACAAACGTGCTGCATTGAGTGCGGTATTCCCGCCGCACCCGGGTGCCGGATTTCTGTTCTCAGCCGTTCGAACGGCTGCGCTGCTCATCGATCATCGCGGCGAGACGGAGCAGATCGCTCGGCTGGGCGGAATCCGTCACGTCCGCGTAGACGTCCCGCAGGTTGCCGCCGAGCGCCGACAACATTCGTTGATCCGACAGAACGGTGAGCGACGACCAGGGGTCGCTCGGCATTTGGGCGCACGCGGCGCTGACAGATTTCATTGCGGTCTCATGGGCCATCGCTCGGCCTCTCACTTGTGGAGACCGGTCAACGGGCCTGGAGCCACATGTTTCCATTAACGTATGATAAATCTTCAGGCACGCCGTGCCGGTGAGCCGATCACGTCCGGGCTCGCCTTCGCGCCATCGGGACGGCCGGCGGCTTCCTCCACCCAGGCGAGAATGTCCACGGCGCGCCAGGGTTTCGGGATGAAGGTCGCGGAGACCCTCAGATCGCTCGGCTGATCTCCGGCATCGCCGGAGGTAAGGAGCACGCGCACGCGCGGCCACGTCACACCGATGATGCGCGCGAGTTCGAAGCCACCGATGGGGCCCGGCGTCCGGACATCGGAAAACACGACGCTGACCTCGTCGGCGCGATCGTTGAGGATGGCGAGGGCACGCTCGGCCGTCTCGGCCTCGATCACCCGGAAGCCGGTTTCCTCGAGCAGTTCGGCCGCGAGGAAACGCTCGTCGGGCTCGTCCTCCACGACGAGGATCACGGGGCGTGAGTCCGAGGCAGTCACAGCACTCATGGGTCCGGAACGCTCTTCAGGCCAGAACGGCGGGCCGCTTGCATCGTTGCGCCATGAGTGAAGAAAAGTGTCAATGTGGCTGAAGGGACTATCGGGTGAGTCTCAGCCACACGACAGTCCCGTTGTGCTTTAGAGGTCACGCCTTCGGGAGAGATTTAGCCAACACCGTGTGCCTTCAGAAAGGATAACGCCCGCGCCCATCCGTCGTTGGCCTCTTTCGGGCGATAGCTCGGCCGGTAATCCGCGTGGAAGCCGTGTGGCGCGTCCGGGTAGACCACGAGCTCCACGGATTTGCCGGCGGCCTTCGCCTTGTCCCGGGCCGCTTCGACGGCCGCGACGGGGATGCCCGTATCGGCGCCGCCATACAGCGCGAGGATCGGTGCGTGGATCTCGGCGGCCACGTCCATCCCGGTGCGAGGTTGGATCTCGGTGCGATCCCCACCCACGGGACCGTACCAGGCGACGCCCGCCTTCAGGTCCTGGCGATGGGCGGCATAGAGCCAGACGGCGCGCCCGCCACGACACCAGCCCATGGTGCCGAGCCGGGCGGCGTCGCCCCGCGAGGCCGAGACGGCCCAGGACGCGGCGGCATCGAGATCGGCGATCCATTGAGCGTCGGGGGTCTTCGAGATGACGTCGCGGATGATGAGCTTGGCGTCCGTCATCGTCGAAAGGTCGCCCTGTCGCGCGTACAGTTCGGGCGCGACGGCGCAATAGCCGACCTTGGCGAGGCGGCGGCAGATGTCCTTGATATACGCGTGTACCCCGAAGATCTCCTCGATGACGAGGACGATGGGGAACGGCCCCGCGCCCTCCGGCATCGCGCGGTACCCCGGCATCGGGCCATCGGCGGTCGGAATCTTGACCTCGCCGGCCTCCAGACCCTCGGCATCCGTCTGGATGACCTGCGCTTCGACCGATGTCGTTGCCAGGGTCAGACCCGTCATCAGGCTCGTCATCACGAAGCCACGCCGCGAGAAGGGCGGCGTCAGAAGCCCGTCGAGTTGGCTGAAGGGATCGTTCTCATGGGGGTCCGACGCGTTCGACATGATGTCCCCGACAGGTCTGAGGCAGGTTCTCGATCTGACCCCGTCATCTAGGACGTCGAGACATGGTGACCATCCGCGAGGCGTGCCGGGAGCGGGTCTCAGAGCGTGACGCGCTGGCGCGTGACGTCGTTGGCTCGCTGGGGAGCCCGCATCCCGGCATGGCGCGCGGCTGGGCGCGGCTCGCCGGCACCGGCGCGCTTGCGGGCCGGGGCGGGCTGTCCGGTCTTCGGCCGCACGATCTCCCCGAGCGCCACGAACTCATCCGTGCGGGCCTTGAGACCCGGGCTCGCGACGCGGCCGAAGCCCGCCACGAAGGATCGCGAGAGGTCCGCGTCGGGCGTGAGGCCGAAAGCCTCGACCGCAGCCACAAACGCTTCCCGGAAGCTGCGAAGGCTGCACCAGCTCTTCTCCGCCAGGTGCAGCGGCCACTCCCAGAGATCTCCCCGCCGCATCGCGAACGTGTCGCGGGCAATGAAGTAACCCGTGGCGCGATGTTCGAGCCCATCCCCCAGCACACGCCACTCGGCGTTCTCGAACAGGCGGCCCGTGATCACGCACGTATCGTCCGGCAGCTGGTCGAACATGGTGTCCCCTCGTCGACGTTTCCGGCAACGCGGAAGGGCGCCACCGGATCGGTTCAGAACATTAAGGGAACAGTGATCCGAAACGGAACAGGCGTCAAGGCTCTGTTCCCGGTGTGTTCGTGTTTGTCGGACGGTTCGATCTCAGCGCCGCGTCGTGCTGAAAAGGGGATGTTCCACACGGTCCCCCGCGTGAAGCTTCAGCCGCGCCGCTGTGCCGGCGTTGAGTTCGAGCACCGAGAGCACGGGCTCGTTCGACGGGATGACCTTGGTGGAGAGGGGTTCGGTGTCGGCCGCGATCTTGGCGATGCTGCCGTCGGCCCGGATGAAGAGCATGTCGAGGGGGAGGTAGGTGTTCTTCATCCACATCGCCACGGGGGCGGAGGCCTGGAAGTCGAACAGCATCCCGTGGTCGGGCGCCATGGAGCGGCGGTACATCAGGCCACGCGAGCGGTCCGCATCGGTGCGCATCACCTCGACGTTGAAGAGGTGCCGCCCTTCGCGGCCGACGATGCTCAGGCTTTCGGTTGGACCCGAGGCCGCATCCTGCGCGGCCGCCGGCCCGAGCGCGAGCCCCAGGAGCGTTATGGCGATGAGCGCGCGAAGGCCATCGCGCCAAGCGTTCATGCGTCGAGAGATCACCGGACCATCCGTCAATGTGAAGCGGGCAGCGCGCCATCCAGAAGGCGGACTTCCGCCGCCATCTTGCCCTTCGAGCCGTCGCCGTAGCGGACGAGAACCATCTCGCCGGGCTTGAGTTCGGCGATCCCGTAGCGGCGAAGCGTCTCCATATGCACGAAGATGTCCGGCGTGCCGTCGCCTCGGCTGAGGAAGCCGAACCCGCGCAGGCGGTTGAACCACTTCACCACGGCCGTCTCGAGTCCGCTCGTCGGGGTCACGGTGACATGGGTGCGCGGCAGCGGCAGCTCCGAGGGATGGGTCGCCGTCGACTGATCCAGGGACACGACCCGGAAAGCCTGCCAGCCGCGCGGCCGCTCCGTGGCTTCCACGACGATGCGGGCACCCTCGCTCGCACTCTGGTGTCCATCGCGGCGCAGGCAGGTGACATGCAGGAGCACGTCGGCCGAACCGTCATCGGGAACGATGAAGCCGAAACCCTTGGCGACATCGAACCATTTGATCCGGCCCACGACTTCGACGAGATCGAGGGGGCGTTGGGTCTCCGCACCCAGGCCTTCCCCGGTGCGGGTGTCGTCGGAATGTCCCGACGAATGCCGCCCGAAGGGGCCTGAACCGAAATCGTCCGACATGTAAGCAACCCACACCGAATCACGCCAAGCGACCCGCACGAGAGATTAACAAAGTCGCGACTCTGCGGAAGCCCGTTTGGCGACCGCGCGCGGATTTCGGTGCCGTATTGTTCGGCACGGCGGTGCGCGCGCAACAGCCCGAACGCGCGTAACGCCGTCCGAGGGAAAGGCATTTTCGGGAGGCCGCCGCCTCGCTTCAAATTTTGTTAGGCATCCGCCGAACGGTCCCCGGCAGGCGGGCTCCGTCTCCGGGCTCCGTCGCGGGTGCCGTCGATCGATGCTAGGGCCACGGCCATGAAGAGCCTGCCTTCCCCGCCCGCCACGCTCCACCCGCGCTTCGACGCCATCGACGCGGCGCGTGGGGCCGCGCTCGTCGCGATGGCGATCTATCACGCGACCTGGGATCTCGGTGCCTTGCGCCTGACACCGGAGAACTATGCGTTGACGCCGCTCGGGCGTGTCGCCGCTCACGGAATCGCCGGTAGCTTCCTGCTCCTCGTCGGCATCGGTCTGGTGCTGATGAACGGAACGCGTTTCGCGGCGCGCCGCTTCGCCCTTCGGTTCGCCCGGATCGCCGGGGGCGCGCTCCTCGTGACCGGCGCGACGCTGGTGACCGACCCCTCGAGCTACATCTTCTTCGGCATCCTGCACTGCATCGCGTTGGCAAGCGTCCTCGCGCTGCCCTTCGTGCGCGGCCTGCCCGCCTGGGCGGCTCTGCTCGGCGCGGGGGTGGTCCTGGCAGGCCCGCATCTCGTGGCGGCGGACGCCCTCGATGCGCCGGTCCTGGCCTTCCTCGGCCTCGGCCAGGGAACGCCGCAGACCAACGACTACGTGCCGCTGTTTCCCTGGTTCGGCCTGATCCTGGCCGGCATCGCCCTGGCCCGCTACGGGCTGCCGGCCTTCGCCCGGACGACGCTCGGCGCCTGGCGGGCGGGTGGGCGGATCGGGCGCGGCCTCACCTTCGCGGGTCGTCACAGCCTCGCGGTCTACCTCGTGCACCAGCCCGTGCTGATGGCGCTGTTCACCGGCCTCGTGAGCCTGACCGGACCGCATCCGGAGGCGGGCGTCCGCGAATTCCGGTCACTCTACGAGCGCAACTGCACGGCAACGGGCGGAGACTCTCAAGCCTGCGCCAAGGCGGCCATCTGCGTCTCCGATGCCTTTCGCCGCGAGGGCCTCTGGGCCGACAGGCCCCGCAGCTTCAGCGCCGAGGAACGCGCGCGGGCGCAGGGTCTGTCGCAAGGTTGCTACGAGGCGGCGGAGGGAACGGCGCCCGCTCCCTGAGACGGTGCCGCTCCCCGCCGAGCCGGGTGTTCAGTCCTTGGCGCGCTCCACGTAGGAGCCGTCCTCGGTCATGATCACCACGCGGGTGCCGACGGCGATGTGCGGCGGCACGGCGGTGCGCACGCCGTTGGAGAGGATGGCGGGCTTGTAGGACGAGGAGGCCGTCTGGCCCTTCATCGCCGGCTCGGTCTCGGTGACTTCGAGGGTGACGCGCTGCGGAAGTTCGAGGGTCAGCGCCACGCCGTTATGGGTCGAGACCATCACGGCCATCCCTTCCTGAAGGTAGGGGGCGGCGGAACCGACGACGTCCTTCGGGATCGCGACCTGGTCGTAATTCTCGGGGTTCATGAAGTGGAAGCCCTCGCCGTCCTCGTAGAGGAAGGTGTGCTCCCGGTCCTCGACGAAGGCGCGCTCGACCGATTCGGTGGTGCGGTAGCGCTCGGACACCTTCACGCCGTCGGTGATGCGGCGCATGTCGAGCTGCGTAACGGGCGTGCCCTTGCCGGGGTGGATGTTCTCGACCGTCAGGATGACGTAGAGCTTGCCATCCTTGTCGACGACGTTGCCCTTGCGGAGCGTAGAGGCGATCACCTTCACGGGGTCTGGTCCTGCTGTGTTCGTTGGAAAAACGGACGCGACGCCCCGGCGCGGTTTCATCCGCGGGGGCGACATCTTGGCCCCGCCACTAACCTATCCGAGCCCCCGTTGCCAGTCGCACGGCGAGCCGGCACTCCAAAGGCGGCGATTCCCCCACCTCATGTTTCCCTTGCCCTCTTTCCCATGTCCTCGCTTCAGCCATGAACACGCCCTCTCCCTGGTGGATGCCGCATCGGCACGCCGACCGCCGGCCGGCCCTGATGGCGCGCAATCGCATCGTGGCGGCCTTCCGCGCGCATTTCGCCCGTGCCGATTTCGTGGAGGTCGAAGCCGCCGCCCTGCAGGTCTCGCCGGGCAACGAGGCGCATCTCTGCGCCTTCGCCACCGAGATGCAGGCCCCCGACGGAAGGGCCGAGGCGATCTACCTCCACACCTCGCCGGAATTCGCCTGCAAGAAGCTGCTGGCGGCCGGTGAAGCGCGCATCGTCAGCTTCGCCCGGGTCTACCGCAACCGCGAGCGCGGACCTTTGCACCATCCCGAATTCACCATGCTGGAATGGTACCGGGCCGGCGCCGACTACACCGAACTCATGCGCGACGGCGCTGATCTGCTGGCGCTCGCGGCCGAGACGGCGGAGGCGCGCCGCCTGCGCTACCGCGACCGGGAGGCCGACCCGTTCGCGGATTTCGAGCGCGTCACGCTGGCCGAAGCCTTCGCGGAGCGCGCCGGCATCGACCTTCTCGCCACGATCGACCACGATGGCCGTACCGATCGGGATGCGCTCGCCGCCGCCGTCCGGCAGGCGGGCTTGCGCGTGGCGGACGACGACACCTGGGCGGATCTCTTCAGCCGCGTCCTCGTCGCCCGCGTCGAGCCGCATCTCGGCCTCGGCCGGCCGACCATCCTGTGCGAGTACCCGGTGAGCGAGGCGGCCCTGGCGCGACCGAGCCCGCGCGACCCGCGCGTGGCCGAGCGCTTCGAGCTCTATGCCTGCGGCGTCGAACTCGCCAACGCCTTCGGCGAACTCACGGATGCCGACGAGCAGCGCCGGCGCTTCATCCTGGAAATGGAGGAGAAGGCGCGCGTCTACGGAGAGACCTACCCCATCGACGAGGATTTCCTGGCGGCTCTCGCGATCATGCCGGAGGCGAGCGGGATCGCGCTCGGACTCGACCGGCTGGTCATGCTCGCCACCGGCGCGCCCCGGATCGAGGACGTCATCTGGACGCCCGTGGCGCGGCTGCCGGCATGAAACGGCCCCTGGATCGGCCGCTGCGTGATCCCGGCGCCCTGGTTCGGGCGGGGCTCGTCGCCCCGGCCGCCCTCCCGGCCCTGGAGGCGGTGGCGGCGCGCTACGCGGTCTCGGTGACGCCCGACATGGCGGAGTTGATCGACGCGCAGGATTCCGCCGACCCGATCGCGCGCCAGTTCCTGCCGCGGGCGGAGGAGTTGGAGACCCGCCCCGAGGAGAATGCCGATCCGATCGGGGACGATGCCCACAGCCCCCTCCCCGGCCTCGTCCACCGCTACCCGGACCGGGTCCTGCTGAAGCCGCTCCATGTCTGCCCGGTCTATTGCCGCTTCTGCTTCCGGCGCGAGGTGGTGGGGCCGGACGGACTCGGAACGCTGAGCGAGGCCGATCTCGCGCGGGCGCTGGCCTACATCGCGGATCGGCCCGAGATCTGGGAGGTCGTGGTCACGGGCGGCGACCCCTTCGCGCTCTCGCCGCGGCGGCTGGGGAGCATCGCGGCCGCGCTCGCCGGCATTGCGCATGTCCGGGTCCTGCGCTTCCACACCCGCGTGCCCGTGGTCGAGCCGGGCTCCGTCACCGACGCGCTCGTGGCCGCCCTGAAGCGATTCGAGGGTGCGGTCTTCGTCGCGCTCCACGCCAACCATCCGCGCGAATTCACGCCCGCGGCGATGGCCGCCATCGCGCGGCTCGTGGATGCCGGCATTCCGATAGTGAGCCAGTCCGTGCTGCTCGCCGGGATCAACGACGATCCCGAGACACTGAGCCTCCTGATGCGCCGCTTCGTGGAGAACCGGATCAAGCCCTATTATCTCCATCACGGGGACCTCGCGCCGGGTACGGGGCACCTGCGCACGACGCTCGATCAGGGGCGTGCCCTCGTGAGGGACCTGCGCGGACGCCTCTCCGGCCTCGCTCAACCGCTCTATGTGCTCGACATTCCGGGGGGGCACGGCAAGGTCCCGGTGGGCCCGGATTATCTCGAGGCCGACGGGGCCGGCTGGCGCGTCACCGATCCGAATGGGACGGCGCACGCCTATCCCCCCGAACCAGACGGGTCCTGACACGGGCGGCGCGTTGACAGGTCTTCGAGCCTAAGCTTCTGATGCCCGCGACCTTTCGCGGCTCCGATGGCGGCGATCCGCCCGGATCACGCGTCGCGGAACGCCAGGACTCTCGGGGAAGCTGATGGGTGTGTTCCAGGATTTCATCGGGCGCTTCAACCAGACGATGACGGCCTATATCGGCGATCGCCCCCTGATGGAGGCGGCGGTCTCGGCCGCGGCCAACGTCATCCTGGCGGATTACGAGATCGACGAGGAGGAGATCGAGGCGGCGCTCGCGGGCATGCGCGCCAACCCGATCCTGGAGAAGGGCTACGACACCCTGAAGCTGGAGGCGGAGCTGTTCGAGGGAATCGCCCGCGCGCGGACCCGGGCCGGGCGCGCGGAGAATCTTCGCTTTGTCTCCGCCATCGCCGCGCGCGAGAGCATCCAGCGCATGAGCGTGTTCCTGATCGCCGCCGACGTCGCCGATCAGGCGGGCATCAGCGCCGTGGAGCACACGGCGCTCGCCGAGATCGCGGCCGCCCTCGGCGTCGACAAGGACGCGCTGCTGGGCTCGGCGGCGGGGGCGTGAGCCTCAGTCGGACGCGCGCTCCGTGACCAGGGCCGCATCCTTCCCCACCTGACGCTCGAAGCGGCGCGGCAACAGGTTGGAGCGGGCCATCCGGCGCAGGCCCAGCGTCGTTAGGACGAGGGCGATGGCGGCGAACGGGCTGCCGACGATGAGCGCGGCCAGGATTTCCGAGCCGATCAGCGCCGCGAGTCCCTTCACCAGGGCGACGAACAGCATCACCATCGCGGCCACGACCAGAACGAGCGCGGTCCCGAACGTGGCGACGAGACCCAGGATGGCCTGGATGTTCCCGTCAGTCTCTCGCCGCATCAATTCCAGTTCCTGGCCCACGAGGTCGCCGCCGTGGCGCAGGCCCTCGCTGATCAGCGTGCGCAGGCTCGCCGTCGGTCGTCCCATGGAGTCCAGTTCCCTGTGCGTGTCCCCCAGCGGGGGCCCCGAAGGCCTCAACCGTGGCTTTCCGATCCCGTTCCGGCCGCATCGGGTTTCCCTGCCGTGCCGATCGCCGCCGCGATGGCGTCGAGGAGCATCGTATCCTCGCCCGCCATCGCCTCCATCGAGGCCATGCGGCCGACGACGGTGGCGGCGATGCCCTCCTCCACCGTGCCCTCCGCGAGCGCGTAGTAGATCGTCGCCCGCCGGCCGTCGCGGTGGCAGCGCCCCTCGATCTGCGCCAGCTGGATCGCGCTGTGGCGCAGGTCGTGGACGATCAGGGCACGGGGCTTCTCACCCCCCGGCATCTCGCCCTGATGCAGGGAGATCGACTCGGTCACGGTGAAGACCACCGCGTCGAGCTGCCCGGCCTGGAAGCCGAGCCGCGTCGCCTCGTTCGCCTCCCCCGACCGGGTCCCCGTGATCGCGTCGGCCCGCCAGCCCGCCGCGCGCAGGGCCGCCACGAGGGCCTCGCCCGTCTCCAGGAAGGCGATCGAGATCGCGATCTGATGGCCCTCCTCCATCAGCAGATCGGCGAAGGCGGCGGTGCCCGAGACCCGCAGCAGGCTGGCCTTCTGGCGAAAGCGCAGGTCGGCCGCCCAACCGGCGGGCTTGCGGGTCGATCCGCCGAGCAGGCCCCACTCGCGGCGGAACTCGCGCCACGTGGCGTCGTAGAGGCGGCGCTCGGCCGGGCTCAGCGCCACGGGGCTGAGTTCGCGCTGCACCTCCGGCCATCCGGCGATGTCGGCGGGGCGCCGCCGCAATCCGATCGCGCGCGGTCCCTTGAACAGCAGGTCGGCCATCACGGTGCAGTCGCGCGGGTTCGCCTCCCAGGACCAGTTGGTCCAGCGGCCCTTGGCCCTGCCGATCCCGAGCCGCTGCATCAGGCCGCGAAACTCGGCCAGTGTCTGCGCGGGCTCGCCCGCCGCCTCGCCGAGAAGCGGTCCGAGATAGGAGAGTTCGTGCGGCGCCTGACCCGCCGTGGCGCTGAGATAGATGGTGAAGCCGGCCGCCTCCGCGATCTGTCGGCAGACCAGGCTCTGCTGGGCATAAGGATTCCGGATGCGGTGGCTCTCGTCGAACACCACCAGGGGCCAGGCCCGCTTCGGCGTGCCGTGCTTGGCCAGGGCGTTGTTCTTCGCCCGCGTCGAGCGGCGGTTGCTCGCCGGCGGGGGAGCCATGAGGGCCTTGGTGCGCTCGTAATTGGTCAGCGTGACCGCCTTCGGGGCAAGGCCCGAGAGCGCGATCGTCCGGCGCCATTGCGGCATCGCCCCCTTGGGACAGACGATCAGGATCTCGCGCTCCGGCATCGCGGCGACCGCGCTCCAGACCGATAGCGTCTTGCCGAGCCCCGTCGTGTCGCCGAGCAGAAATCCCCGGCGCCCGGCCATGCGCGCGGCGAGGATCGCCCGGCTCGCCTCGGCCTGGTGCGGGCGTGGAACCAGCAGCGTCCCATCCGGCATCAGAACGCGCGTCCGGCGCAGCCCGCGGCCCGCGATTCTGTTCTGGCGGAGAACGCGCCACACCCCGCGCGAAGTCTTTGCGGCAGCCTCACCATGTTTTGAAAACCTTGGAACTGTTCAGGTTGTGCTTTTGTTAAGAGGTCGTCCCGGCGCGCGGTCGGGAGACGCTCTCGGAGAGATCCATGCCGACGTTTCCGCTGTCCGCCGCGCCGCGCGCGGTGATCGCTCCCGCATTCGCGTTCCTGATGCTCGGCCTGCCGGCAAGCGCGCAGAGTGCCGATCGCAGCCTCTTCGATCTGCTGTTTGCCCCTGCCCGTCCCGTGCAGCAAGCGGAGCCCGCGCCGACGATGGATCAGGGCGGGTACGAGCAGGCCCGCCGCTCGATCCGCCGCGCCGACCGCCGTCAACGGCCGAAGATCCGCTATGCGGCCCTCCCCAAGGCCGAGCCCCTGCAGATCAAGGTGACGGACCGGCAGACGCCCCTCGACATGAAGGCCGGCCCGGCGGCAGCCTTCATGAAGGACGAGACCCTGCGCCCCGGCGACATCGTCGTGATGAAGGACGGTCCCAAGGTCTTCGTCGGCAGGCCGGACGACCGCCACACGGCGCGGGATTTCCAGAGCATCGGCCGCTCCGACTTCATCGATCGCCGGACCCGTACCCAATTGACCGCGATGATGCTGCCCGTCGGCGCGATGCCGGCGGATCAGGCCCGCAAGCTGATGGCCCGCTCTGCCAAAGTCATGCCCATCGGGCCCGCACAGCCGGTGCGCGTGGAAACGACCGCCATGCGGGTGATCAATCCCTGGACGACCTCGCCCTGAGGTTCACGCGGCCCGCACGGTGACGAGGAACCCGTCGACCTCCCGGCGCAACGCCATGGCCTGACGGGCCAGGTCGCTGGCCGCCGTCAGCACCTGCGCGGAGCCGGAGCGCGCGGATTCCGCGGCCTCCCGCACGCCAGCGATGTGGCCCGAGACCGCACGGGTGCCTTCCGAGGTCAGCACCGTGTTGCGGGCGATCTCCTGCGTCGCGGCGTCCTGCTGCTCCACGGCGGCCGAGATGTCCCCCGAGATGCGGCTGAGGCGCTGGATCACTTCGGTGATCCCCCCGATCGTCGCGACCGAGGCGTCCGTGGACGAGGCGATCTCCGCGACCTTGGCGGCGATGTCCTCCGTGGCCCGGGCGGTCTGCGTCGCCAGGCTCTTCACCTCGGCGGCCACGACCGCGAAACCGCGTCCCGCCTCGCCGGCGCGCGCCGCCTCGATGGTGGCGTTGAGCGCCAGCAGGTTGGTCTGCCCCGCGATCGAGGTGATCAGCCCGACGATCTCACCGATGCTGCTCGCCGCCGCGGCGAGACGGGTGACATCCGCCTTCATCCGGGCGGCGTCGCGCTCCGCTTCGTCGGCGACAGCCGCCGAGGTCTCCACGCGATTGCCGATCTCGCGCACCGAGGCGCTCAGTTCCTCTGTGGCCGCCGCCACCGTATCGGCCGTGGCGGCGGTGTCCTCGGACGCGGCGGCCACCGACTGGCTGAGGGACGAGGTGTCGCTGGCCGCCTGCGTCAGGGCGTAGGCGGCGGTCTCGAGCTGGCTGGAGGCCGCCGAGACGGCCTCGACGATGCCGCCGGCCCGGGCCTCGAAGCGGTCGGCGAGTTCGCACATCGCCTCCCGGCGCGCGGCGGCGGCGCGTGCCGTCAGGTGCTCCGCCTCGGCGGCGATGCGTTGGCGCTCGGTGACGCTGTCGCGAAAATCGGTGGCCGCCGCCGCGATGGCACGGACCTCGCGGGCACCGCCGCGCGGGATCGTGCCCGACGCCTCGCCGCGCCCGATGGCGGTGAGGATGGCGGCGATGCGGGCGAGCGGGCGCGCGATGGCGGTGCCGAACGCGAAGGCCAGCCCGCAGGACAGCGCCAGGGTCGCCAGGCTCGCGGCGATCCAGAGCGTCGCGCCCCGCTCCGCCTTCGTTCGCGCCGCACCGGCGGCGGCACCGAGGTCGGCGGTGAGGCGATCCTCGATGCCCTTCAGGCCATCGATGCGCTGCGTGGCGAGCCCGAACCAGGCCGGCGCGTCGGTGAAGGCCAGGGGCGTGCCCGGCTGCGTGTCGAGGATGACACGGCGCAGGCGCTCGACTTCGCGGGCCGGAGCGCTCGCCTTGGCCGCGTCGAGCAGAGCCGCCTGCTCCGCGTCGGCGCCGAGGCGGAACAAGGATTCGTAGGTTCCCTGCCCGGCGAGCAGGCTGCTCAGACGTTCGTGCCCGGAAAGGTCGATCCGGCCGGCGCCGACGATCGCCGAGACGGCGGCCCGCTCCTGGCCGGCGAGTTCCTTCAGCGCGAGAAACGCCGAGTAGGCCGAGACGCGGGCGGACAGGTCGACGCTGGCCGTCACCTGGGCCATGTCCCGGACGAGGTCGAGCGCACTGGCGATGACGCCCGAATACAGGGCCATGTTCTGGGCCGGCGTGCGGGCGAGGTCATCGACGCTCTTGCGATGGGCCGCGATCCCGGCGATCTGGGCCGACAGGGCCGTGTTGCGACGGGCGACGCCGGCGCCGAACGCATTCGCGTTCAAGACGGCGGCACCTTCCTCGAACGCCGTGCGGCTCGCATCCGTGCGGCCGCGCTGCGCGTCGAGTTCGGCGCGGAACTGCGTGCCCTTCGATCCCAGGAACAGACTGGACGCCCCCCGCTCCCGCTGCGCTTCATGGACGAAGGCGCTGACCCGGCCGGCAAGGCCGACGAGGTCTTGGACCTGCACCATGCGGCCGCGCTCATCCAGGCGATCGCCGATGGCGAGGCTGGCCACCACCGCGAAGGCGAAGCAGGGCGCCAGCGCGACCAGAAGGATGCGAAACCGAAGGGAGGATAGGAAACCCACTGACATGAACCGAGCCCGCACATTCCGTTGCGGACCCTTTCTGCGTTTCATCGGTAAAGGTTGTGTTCATTCTTGTGTTGTTGCTGCTTTTTGAGCCAGATCGCTAAATTTTAATCAGGTACTTGCGTGTCCGGTGCATGATAGCGCGTCAACCGATGGTCGTTCGTTCGGGACTGGTCTGCGGCGACGATCCGCCATCGGTCACGCTCCGAGCCTTGCGATCCCCGCCTCCGTGGGCCGCGGACATTGCTCCGGCGCGTGTCGCCTCCGGAATCCCGAAGTCATCGATGGCCGACCAAGCGGCCGATCTTGAGCTTGTACGCTTTTTGTTCTAGTCGAGGGGCGGATATGCGTGGCCTGCGCCTTGCCCCGCGCGGGTATGCGCCCGACATGGCGTTCGGGCGGGGTCGGGACGGTTCCCGCCGCCCTGGCGCCGCAGACGTTCCGAAGAGATCCGCCGAAGAGACCCGATGGCCAAAGCCAAAGCCGCTGCCAAGAAGTCCCAAGCCGAGGCCGAGCGCGTCGAGGCGAAGATCGAAGCGCTCTTCGACGGCGCGCGCGACCAGCGGGTGATCTCGGTGCGCGGCGCGCGCGAGCACAATCTCAAGAACATCGACCTGACCATCCCGCGCGACCGCCTCGTGGTCTTCACCGGGCTCTCCGGCTCTGGGAAATCGTCCCTCGCCTTCGACACCATCTACGCGGAGGGCCAGCGCCGCTACGTCGAATCACTCTCGGCCTACGCGCGCCAGTTCCTCGAGATGATGAGCAAGCCCGATGTCGACCAGATCGACGGGCTCTCGCCGGCGATCTCCATCGAGCAGAAGACCACCTCGAAGAACCCGCGCTCCACGGTCGGCACCGTCACGGAGATCTACGACTACATGCGCCTGCTCTGGGCGCGGGTCGGCATCCCCTATTCGCCGGTCACGGGGCTGCCCATCGAGAGCCAGACGGTCAGCCAGATGGTCGACCGGGTGCTGGCCCTTCCCGAGAAGAGCCGGCTCTACCTGCTCGCCCCCGTGGTCCGGGGCCGCAAGGGCGAGTACCGCAAGGAGATCGCCGAGTTCCAGAAGAAGGGCTTCCAGCGCCTGCGCATCGACGGCGAGTACTATGCCATCGACGACGTGCCGAAGCTCGACAAGAAGCTGAAGCACGACATCGACGTGGTGGTGGACCGGATCGTCGTGCGCGCCGACATCGCCGCGCGGCTCGCGGATTCCTTCGAGACGGCCCTCGAACTCGCCGACGGCATCGCGCTCATCGAGTTTGCGGACACGCCCGAGGGGGAGGCCCCGCACGAGGCGATCACCTTCTCGTCGCGCTTCGCCTGCCCGGTCTCCGGCTTCACCATCGCGGAGATCGAGCCGCGCCTGTTCTCGTTCAACAACCCGTTCGGCGCGTGCCCGACCTGCGGCGGCATCGGCCACGAGATGCGGATCGACCCCGAACTCGTGATTTCCGATGGCAAGCTCAGCCTGAAGCGCGGCGTCGTCGGCCCCTGGGCGAAGTCGACCTCGCCCTATTACGGCCAGACCCTCGATGCGCTGGCCCGGCATTACGGCTTCAAGACCACGGTCGCCTGGGCCGACCTGCCGGCGAAGGCGCGGGACGTCGTGCTCTACGGCACCGGGTCCGAGGCGGTGCGCTTCGCCTACGACGACGGGATGCGCGCCTACGAGGTGAACAAGCCCTTCGAGGGCGTGATCCCGAACCTGGAGCGGCGCTACAAGGAGACCGAGAGCGACACCTCCCGCGAGGAGATCGCGCGCTTCATGAGCGAGACGCCCTGCGCCGCCTGCGGCGGCAAGCGCCTGAAGCTCGAAGCCCTTTCGGTGAAGGTGGCGATGCAGGATGTGGGCGAGATCACCGCGCTCTCCGTGCGCGATGCCCACGCGTGGTTCTCGGACCTGCCGGGGAAACTCACGCCGAAGCAGAACGAGATCGCCTACCGCATCCTCAAGGAGATCCGGGACCGGCTGACCTTCCTCATCGATGTCGGGCTCGAATACCTCACGCTCGCACGCGGCTCCGGCTCGCTGTCGGGTGGCGAGAGCCAGCGCATCCGCCTCGCCTCTCAGATCGGCTCCGGCCTCACCGGCGTGCTCTACGTGCTCGACGAGCCTTCGATCGGCCTGCATCAGCGCGACAACGAGCGTCTGCTCGGCACGCTGAAGCGCCTGCGCGACCTCGGCAACTCGGTGATCGTGGTCGAGCACGACGAGGATGCGATCCTGCAGGCCGACTACGTCGTCGATGTCGGCCCCGGCGCGGGCATCCACGGCGGCCGGATCATCGCCCAGGGCACGCCCGAGGAGGTGCTGAAGAACCCGGCCTCGCTCACGGCGAAATACCTGACCGGCGAGATGAGCGTGCGGGTGCCGACCGCCCGGCGCAAGGGGCGCAAGGGCAAGCTCAGCCTCGTGGGCGCGCGCGGCAACAACCTGAAGAACGTCTCGGTCGATATCCCGCTCGGCACTTTCACCTGCATCTCAGGCGTCTCGGGCGGCGGCAAGTCCACCCTGATCATCGACACCCTGTACAAGGCCGTCGCCAAGACCCTGAACGGCGCCCTGGAGCATCCGGCGCCGTTCGAGCGCCTGGACGGGCTGGAGAACCTCGACAAGGTCATCGACATCGACCAGTCGCCGATCGGACGGACGCCGCGCTCCAACCCGGCCACCTATACGGGCGCCTTCACGCCCATCCGCGACTGGTTCGCGGGCCTGCCGGAGGCCAAGGCGCGCGGGTACCAGGCGGGCCGGTTCTCCTTCAACGTGAAGGGGGGGCGCTGCGAGGCCTGCTCGGGCGACGGCGTGATCAAGATCGAGATGCACTTCCTGCCGGACGTCTACGTCACCTGCGACGTCTGCAAGGGCCGCCGCTACGACCGCGAGACCCTCGAGGTGAAGTATCGCGACCATTCCATCGCCGACGTGCTCGACATGACGGTCGAGGAGGCCGCCGACCTGTTCAAGGCCGTACCCACGATCCGCGAGAAGATGGAGACGCTGGCCCGCGTCGGTCTCGGCTACGTCAAGGTCGGGCAGCAGGCGACGACGCTCTCGGGCGGCGAGGCGCAGCGGGTGAAGCTCTCGAAGGAGCTCTCGAAGCGGGCCACCGGGCGCACGCTCTACATCCTGGACGAGCCGACGACCGGCCTGCACTTCCACGATGTGGCCAAGCTCATGGAGGTGCTCCACGAACTCGTCGACCAGGGCAACACCGTCGTGGTGATCGAGCACAACCTCGAGGTCATCAAGACCGCCGATTGGGTCATCGACATGGGTCCCGAGGGCGGCGACGGCGGCGGCGAGGTGGTGGCCGAGGGCACGCCGGAGCAGATCGCCAAATCGCGGGCGAGCCATACCGGGCGGTTCCTGCGCGACGTTCTCGCCCGCCGGCCCGCCGCGGCTCCCCTCAAGGGCAAGGCCGCCGCCGAATAAGCCGAGCGAACGCCGCCTCGTCGCGCGGTGAGTCCATCCCGGGTCGGCGATTCGCCGGATCGGCCTCCCGTCACGGTCCCCGCGTTGCATCGAAACGGCGTTCACGCCGCCGTGAATCCGCTCGGACACCCACCGCCCTGCGCATTGGCCAGGGGGCGTTTGCCGCTTTCTCCCAGAGGCTTCGGCGTCCGCGCAACAGCTTGAGCATTCAGCGATATTCTGCCGTGCGGGACGCTCGTGCAGCGCCAGACCGGTCCGGAAACTTGCTCAAATAGTTAACAAAACCCTACGCTGCACTGCGCCCAAAATGCGGCTTTTGCGCAACGGTCGGATCCGAACTGCCCCGTTTCCAAGCATTCCGCTGTCCTTCCGCCGCGTCCTGTAGAATAGTTCTCGACGTTGAGACTTGAGAACGCGCCGCAAGGGGGGCCGTCGGATCAGCTGCAAACAAGCCGCGAAAAAGTGGCGGATCGGCAGAATGGTTCGGATGGCTGCGTGGCGGACACCTGAAATCCTTGGGAAGGAATAACGAGAATGACGAAGAACTGGCTCGCCGCCGGAGCGCTTGCGCTCACCGTTGGCATGACCGCCACGGCTTCCTACGCGCAGACCACCACTGTTCCCGGTGAGCAGGTCGGCCTCGCCACCGGCGCACCGCTGCCCGAGGGCATCTACGCGCTGAACACGTTCCTCTACCGCACGCCCGACGCGACCCCGGGCAACATCGGCGTCGACGTCGCCGTCAACGTGCCGGTGCTCGTCTGGTCGACCCCGCTGGTTCCGCTCGGCGGCCGCATCGAGCTGCTCGTCGCTCCCCCGACCGTGTTCACCTTCGGTCGCAAGAGCGGCCCGACCGGCCTGCGTGACACCTCGATCAACGTCGGCACCTTCGTCGGCGGCATCTGGGCCTTCGACCTCGGCAACAACTTCGGCGTCAGCTTGCTCGGCGGCGTCTACCTGAACGACCTCAACGGCGATCGTGGCGTTCTCGTTCAGAACAACGGTGCCTTCGCGGCCGCTCCGGTCCTGCCGCAGCTCTCCTCGAACACCTACCGCTTCGGCGTTGCCGGCAGCTACACCGGCGACGGCTGGAACCTGACCGCCAACCTGACCGCGAACATCTATGACTCGCCCGGCCGCTTCGATGGCGTGAACAGCCTCGCTTTCGGCAACACCCGTGGCCCGTTCGTCCTCTCCGATGCCCTCAACCTCGACCTGACCGCGACCAAGAAGTTCGGTAAGTTCGAGATCGGTGCGATCGGCTACGGCACCTACAACTTCGACACCAGCGCCGCGACGGCGAACGCCTTCGGCGCCGGCCGTGGCCGCTTCGCCCTCGGTGGTCTCATCGGCTACGACTTCGGTGCGTTCACCGCCCAGGCTTACGTCGCTCACGATGTCGTCAGCGCCGCTCGCTACGTCGACGTGAACACCGGCCGCTCGCGTGAGGACCTCCGGACCGAGGCCTGGTTCCGCGTGATCGTGCCCCTGTACTCGCCGACCCCGGCCGTGGCTTCGGCCGCTCCGCTCGTCCGCAAGTACTGAGAACGATCGGTCGGGGCTCGCGCCCCGACCCACGCTCCAACGTCTGCCGAAGCCGCCGGATCTCATGGGTCCGGCGGCTTTCGCGTATCGGCGCCACGACCGGCCCATCGATGTTCGTGGCAGGATCGGCGAAACCCTGAAACTTTTCGCCGACCCGTCCCGTAGAGCACCTCAGTCCCCCCGCACGAGGGCCGACGAAGAGGAACATGCTCATGACGACGATCACCCGTACCCTGGCCTCAGCCGCCCTCGCCTTCACGCTCGGCGCCGCCGTGCCGGCCGCCGCCCTCGCCAAGAACCCGATGGTCGGCGGCGCGCCGATGTACGCTTCGAAGAACATCGTCGAGAACGCGGTGAACTCGAAGGACCATACGACGCTGGTCGCGGCCGTGAAGGCCGCCGGCCTTGTGGACACCCTGGCGAGCCCCGGCCCCTTCACCGTTTTCGCCCCCACCAACGCCGCCTTCGCCAAGCTCCCGGCGGGCACCGTCGAGACCCTGGTGAAGCCCGAGAACAAGGCGACGCTCACCAAGATCCTGACCTATCACGTGGTCCCCGGCACCTACACCGCCAAGGATCTGATGAAGCTCGCCAAGGACGGCGGCGGCGAAGCCCAGCTCAAGACCGTCGAGGGTGAGCCGCTCGTGATCCAGTCCAAGGGCAAGAAGGTCTACGTGACCGATGCCAAGGGCAGCACCGCGACGGTCACCGTCGCCAACGTGATGCAGTCGAACGGCGTGATCCACGTCATCAACGGTGTCCTGCAGCCCTGATCGCTCGCGTTTCACGAAGCCCGAACGCAGAAGCCCCGCGATCCTCAGGATCGCGGGGCTTCTCGCGTTTCGTCGAGGACGGGTCGGTCAACCCACGCGGTTCAGCCGACGGGCGCCCTCGAAGCGGTTGAGGAAGCGGGGTTCCTTCTCGGGCGCGATGCGGATGGCCAGATGCATGGTGCCGCCCTCCTCCTCGCGCCGGTCGAGCACCTCGGCGTTCTCGTAGAGCCAGTGCAGCGCGGCACCGTCCTCGGGCGGCAGGATCACCGCGAAGGTCGAGCGCTGACGCGCGATCCGCGCCTCGATCCGGGCCGTCAGGACGCCGAGTCCCTCTCCGGTCACGGCCGAGACCAGCACCGGCGCGTCGCTGTCCCGGTCGCTGCGCCCCTGCCCGCTGAGGTTCAGGAGGCGCGTGCGATCCCCCTCGTCGAGAAGATCGGCCTTGTTCCAGACCTCGATGATGCGGGACGCCGACGTCTCGATTCCGAGTTCACGCAAGACCGATCCGACATCCTCCGCCTGGGCCTCGCTGTCGACGTGCGAGACGTCGCGCACGTGCAGCAGGATGTCGGCATGGATCACATCCTCCAGGGTCGCCCGGAAGGCCGCGATCAGTGAGGTCGGCAACTCGGAGATGAAGCCGACGGTGTCCGACAGGATGACGGTCTCGCCATGCGGCAGCTTCGTCGCCCGGGCGGTCGGGTCGAGGGTGGCGAACAGCATGTCCTGCGCCATCACCTGCGCTTTGGTCAGCGTGTTGAACAGCGTCGACTTGCCCGCATTGGTGTAGCCGACCAGCGCGACGATCGGATACGGAACGCGCGCTCGGCTCTGGCGATGCAGGCCGCGCGTGCGGGTGACGCTGTCGAGCTCGCGTTCGATCTTCGTCATTCGCTCCTGGATCATGCGGCGGTCGGCCTCGATCTGGGTCTCGCCGGGGCCGCCGAGGAAGCCGAAGCCGCCGCGCTGGCGTTCCAGGTGGGTCCAGGACCGAACGAGGCGGCTCTTCTGATAGGCCAGATGGGCGTGCTCGACCTGGAGCGTGCCCTCGCGCGTGGAGGCGCGGCGCCCGAAGATTTCGAGGATCAGGCCGGTCCGGTCGATGACCTTGCAACCGAAGGCCTTCTCGAGGTTGCGCTGCTGCACCGGCGAGAGGGCGCAATCCATGACCACGAGGCCGATATCGCGGGCACGGATCACGCCCGCCAGCTCCTCGACCCGGCCCTTGCCGAGATAGGTCGAGGGGCGGATGCGCTGCACCGGCGCGACGATGGCCTCCACCACATCGAGTTCGATCGCGGCGGCGAGGCCCGCGGCCTCGTCGAGGCGCGCCTCCGAGGAGCGGAGCATCTCGGGCGTGCTGCCCGCCTGCCCCCGGAGCGCCGCGGCCGCGGCCCGCCCGAGATAGGGCCCCACGACGAGCGTGTGGGTTGCCGCCGCGATGTCGCCTTCGGGGGCGGCCATCGCCTGGAGCCGGGCTTCGCCGGGTGTCATCGGTTCCGTCATGAAGTTCTTTGGTCGCCCCTGTCCCGCGTGCTCACAGGACAATGGGCGTTTGCCGGCCACAGACAAGGGCACGGCAAACCGGATCGACCCACGGACACGTGGTTTCGTTCGGTCTCACGCCTTTTCGGGCGTGGTCTCGTCGGGCTCGAAGAGCTGAACGGGATGACCCGGCATGATCGTCGAGATCGCGTGCTTGTAGACGAGCTGCGAGTGACCGTCCCGGCGCAGCAGCACACAGAAATTGTCGAACCACGTGACGACGCCCTGAAGCTTGACGCCGTTGACGAGGAAGATGGTCAGCGGAATCTTGTTCTTGCGAACGTGGTTCAGGAACGTGTCCTGGAGGTTCTGAGCGCGCTCGCCCGCCATTTTTTCTTATCCTTGATTCACGCTGTTGCCCGTCGAGCCTGACGGGTTCTCATCAGCCGGTTTCGTGAGACCGGGCGAAGTCCAATGACCTCGACCCCGCCCGCAGGCATTACACGTGTGTTGGGCGCGCGATGCAAGTGCATCCCACAGCAATCCTCAGGGTCCGATCCCCAGGGACTTGAGCTTCCGATGGAGCGCGGAGCGCTCCATCCCGATGAATTCCGCCGTTCGGGAGATGTTGCCGGAGAAGCGTGCGATCTGTGCGACCAGATACTCGCGCTCGAAGATCTCGCGCGCCTCGCGGAGTGCCAGACTCATCAGTTTCTCGCCGCCCGAGCCGTTAGGCGTCGTCGGCACCAGGGCGCCGATCTCGGTGGGCAGCATCTCGGAGGTCACCTCCTGATCCGGATCGGTATGGGTCAGGATCATCAGGCGCTCGACGTTGTTGCGCAATTGCCGAACGTTGCCGGGCCAGTCGTGGGATTGCAGCACCGCCATGGCATCCTCGGCTATGCGCCGACGCGGCAGGCCAGTGGCACCGGAGATCTGCTCCATGAAGAACGAGATCAGTTCGGGCACGTCCTCGCGGCGCTCCGAGAGCGAGGGCACCCGGATCGGGACCACCGACAGGCGGTGGAACAGGTCCTCGCGGAAGCGGCCGCCGGCGATCTCCTCGGCGAGGTCGCGCGAGGAGGACGAGATGATGCGCACGTCCACGTGGACCCGCGCCGTGCCACCGACGCGCTGGAAGTTCTGGTCGACGAGGACGCGCAGGATGCGGTTCTGGGTCTCGCGCGGCATGTCGGCGACTTCGTCGATGTAGAGCGAGCCGCCATGCGCCTCCTCCAGCGCACCGACGCGCCGGGCCCGGCCTTCCCCGGCCTCGACGCCGAACAACTCGGCCTCCATCGTGTCGGGCGTGATCGTCGCCGCGTTGATGACGACGAACGGGCCGTTCGCACGGGTCGACATCGCGTGCAGCGTGCGGGCCGAGAGTTCCTTGCCGGAACCCGGCGCGCCCAGGATCATGACGCGGGCATTGGTGGGCGCCACGCGCTCGACGGTCTGGCGCAGTTGATTGACCACCACCGAGGCGCCGACGAGCCGGCTCGCCTGCCCCGAGCGGGCCTTGAGGTCGCGGACCTCGCGCTTGAGGCGTGAGGCTTCCAGGGCCCGCTCCGCCACGAGGATCAGGCGGTCGGCCTTGAACGGCTTCTCGATGAAGTCGTAGGCGCCCGCCTTGATCGCCGCGACCGCCGTCTCGATGTTGCCGTGGCCCGAGATCATCACCACCGGCAGGTCGGGGTGTCCGGCCTTGATCTGGTCGAGCACCTGCAGCCCGTCGAGGCGCGAGCCCTGCAGCCAGATGTCGAGGAAGACGAGGTGGGGCCGGCGCGACTCGATGGCGGCCAGCGCCTCGTCCGATCCCCCGGCGGTCCGGGTGCGGTGACCCTCGTCGTCGAGGATGCCGGCCACGAGGTCGCGGATGTCGGCCTCGTCGTCGACAATCAGGATATCGGCGCTCATGACTGGATCTCCGCGATGGGGGGGGCCGTCCGCGCGGCGCCCTTCTCGTCCTGCACGGAGGGGTGGCCCCCCGGCTTCGGTGGATTGGCTGATGCCCGGCCGGGATCGTCAGGGGCAGGGTCGCCGGGGGTCTCGCGCGGCACCCGCATCCGCACACGCCCGCCCCGGCCTTCCGGATTGTCGTTCAATTCGATCCCACCGCCGTGCTCTTCCAGAACCTTGCTGACGATGGCGAGCCCGAGCCCGGTCCCGCCTTCGCGCGTCGTCATATAGGGCTCCAGCAGCCGCTGGCGCCCCTCGGCGGGAAATCCCTTGCCGTTATCCGTCACTTCGATGACGGCGAAACCGTCCTCGAGAACGAGGCGCACATCGACCCGGCCCTTGCCGCCGTCCCCCTGGTCCAGATCGGCCTCGGGCACCGCCTGCACGGCCTCGACGGCGTTCTTCAGGATGTTGGTGATCGCCTGCGAGAGCAGGCGGATGTCGAAGGCCGCCAGCACCCGCTCCTCGCCCGCCTCCCCGAACGAGAAGTCCATGTCGGGATGGGCCACCCGCATCATGAACAGGTTCTGGCGGGTGATCTCGCTGAGGTCGTTCTGGGCGATGGCCGGCTTGGGCATCCGGGCGAACGAGGAGAACTCGTCGACCATGCGCTTGATCTCGTCGACCTGGCGCACGATCGTGGCCGTGCATTGGTCGAACACCTCCTTGTCGGTGGTGATGACCTTGCCGTACTTGCGCCGGATGCGCTCGGCCGAGAGCTGGATCGGGGTGAGCGGGTTCTTGATCTCATGGGCGATGCGGCGGGCGACGTCGGCCCAGGCCGAGGTGCGCTGGGCCGAGACGAGGTCGGTGATGTCGTCGAGGGTGACGACGAAGCCGCGCGCGCCGCCCTGCGCCTGCTCGCTCGTCACCCGGACGGTCACGGTGCGCTCGCGCCCGTCGCGGGTGAGCTGAATCTGCTGCTGCAGGGTGCGCAGGCGCGCCTCGCCGCCGTCCGGGAACAGGGCCTGCAGTTCCGGGACGGCCTGCGTCAGGGGCTTGCCCACGATCGCCTCGGCGGTGAGCCCCAGGGTGCGCTCCACGGACGGGTTGGCGATGGTCACGAGGCCGGCGGCATCAACGCCGAGCACGCCCGGCGAGACGCCCGCCAGCACCGCCTCGGTGAAGCGCCGGCGGCGGTCGATGAGGTCGCTCGCCGCCGTGAGGCCGTCGTGCTGGCGGCGCAGCTCCTGGGTCATCTTGTTGAAGCTGTCGGAGAGGTGGGCG
This sequence comes from Methylobacterium sp. J-068, assembly GCF_022829445.1. GTDB lineage: Bacteria > Pseudomonadota > Alphaproteobacteria > Rhizobiales > Beijerinckiaceae > Methylobacterium. The sequence goes on from NZ_JAKSXY010000125.1 coordinate 81,309, forward strand.
AGGTCGCCGTCGCTCTTCCGGGCCGGGACCCGCGCGTAGAAATTGCCCGAGGCGACCTGATCGGCGGCATTGATCAGGCGCCGGATCGGGGCGACGAAGCGATTGGCGAAGTTGAGGCCGAACCACACGGCCGACAGCAGGGCGATGAGCGCGATCAGCACGAAGACCGAGGCAAAGCTGATCTGGATCGAGCGCTTCAGGGAATCGTAGGTGAGGTACTCGGCCGCCGCCGCGCGCGACACGCCGGGGAACTCGACGGCCAACTGGCTGACCTCGCGCTGGACCAGCAGCACCGCCCCGTCATAGGCCGGCATCCGCAGGAGCGCGGCGAAGACCCGGCCCTCGCTCGGCACGAGGCAGATCGGATCGCTGGACTTGGCCGCATCCTCGAACGCGGCGGCGGAGGGCAGGCGCCGCTCCTTCAGGACATCGATCTTGGCGCGGGCCACCACCTCGGTGGGGCCGCGCATGATCTCGGCCACCGGCAATCCGAGCGCGGTGGCACGCGTGGTCAGGAAGCTCTCGAACCAGGTCCGGTTCACGTCGAAGTTCGGTCGCGCCCGGGTGAGGTCGTCCGTGAGGATGCGGATCTCGCGGGCGAGACTCTGGCACTGGTTCTCCTGGTAGGCGTCGGCGACCTCGACGGATTTCAGCACGACGTCGCGCACCCGGTCGGTGAAGCCCAGCGAGAGGCCGCGATCGATCGTCACCGCCGCCACCACGGCGAGGAGCACGGTCGGCAGGATGGCGATGAGGCTGAACAGGCCGACGATGCGCGTATGCAGCCGTGCGACCGCCGCGTTGGTGCGGCGGGCATGCAGGAAGACCCGCGCCTCCCAGGCGATGATCACCACGAGGCCGAGGACGAGAAAGACGTTGATGCCGAGGAGCGTCAGGCCGACCGTCGGCGTCGGCGTCACCCGGATCACCCCGGCCAGGATGAGGAAGGTGGCGATGGCGGAGACGAGCGCGGTCACCACGACCAGGGCGCCGACGAGGCCCGGGCCGCGCGGCGGCGGCTTCACGACCGCGGCCAGCCGATCGGCGCCGTCGCCCTCGTCGAGCGCCGTCTCGGGGAGGTTTGGACCCTCCGTGGAGGAGCCCGAATTGCTGGAAGAACGAAGCCACGGCATGGCTGATGCGTCGCCACAACAGTGTGGCGAAATTAATACGGATCGGGCCCGAGGCTGCGTAGAACATGCCGAGTTCCCGCTCTGCGCGCGCGGCGCGCGGCTTGCGCGGCGGGCGTGTCCGGGCCGATCACCGCGTCGGCGAAATGCGATATCGTGTGTCCCGAGATCACCCAGAGAGCAGAATGTCAGATACGCCCGTCTTCGCCTCGGCCGCCGTCGCGGCGCCTCATCGCCTCGCGGCCCAAGCCGGACAACATGTGCTCGCGCAGGGCGGCAACGCGATCGAGGCGATGACGGCGATGGCCGCCGCCATCGCGGTGGTCTACCCGCACATGAACGGCATCGGCGGCGACGGCTTCTGGCTGGTCCGCGAGCGCGGAGGACGGGTGCGCGGCATCGAGGCCTGCGGTCCGGCGGGCAGCCTCGCCACGATCCAGCGCTACCGGGACAAGGAATACGACGTCCTGCCCGCGCGCGGCCCGGACGCCGCCCTGACCGTGGCCGGCGCCATCGGCGGTTGGCGCCTCGCCCTCGACCTGTCGAAGGCCCTCGGCGGCCGCCTGCCCCTCGCGACGCTGCTCGCCGACGCGATCCGCCACGCCCGTGACGGCGTCGCCGTCTCGCCCTCGGAAGCGCGCTACGTGCCGAAGGAACTCGATACGCTGCACGAGCAGCCGCATTTCGCCGAGACCTTCCTCGATCACGGCAAGCCCTACGCCGCCGGTGCGGTCCGCAAGCTGCCGGCTTTGGCCGGCACGCTGGAGCAACTCGCCCATGCCGGGCTCGACGACTTCTACAGGGGCGACCTCGGCCGTGAGATCGCGGCGGACCTCGACCGGCTCGGGACCCCGGTGACCCGGGCCGACCTCGAAGCCTACGCGCCGCGCGAGCGCGCACCCCTCTCGATCCGACGCCGGGATGCCACGCTCTACAACTTTCCGCCGCCGACCCAGGGCATCGCCGCCCTGCTGATCCTCGGCATCTTCGACCGTCTGAAGATCGGACAGCCCGAGACCGCCGCGCATTTCCACGGGCTGATCGAGGCCACGAAGCTCGCCTTCGCGATCCGCGACCGGATCGTCACGGATTACGACCGGCTCAGCGTCGATCCGGCGAGCTTCCTCACGCCCGAGCGTCTCGACCGCGAGGCGGCGCGGATCGACATGAAGCGCGCGGCCAGCGTGCCCCTGCGCAATCCGGGCGAGGGCGACACGGTCTGGATGGGGGCCATCGACCGGGACGGGTTGGCGGTGTCGTACATCCAGTCGATTTACTGGGAATACGGCTCCGGGCTCGTCCTGCCGAGGACGGGCATCCACTGGCAGAACCGGGGCACCTCGTTCTCCCTGGACCCGAAGGCCGTGAACCCGCTTCAGCCCGGCCGCCGCCCGTTCCACACCCTGATCCCGGCGCTCGCCTGCTTCGACGATGGCCGCGTGATGTCCTACGGCAGCATGGGTGGCGACGGGCAGCCGCAGTTCCAGGCGCAAATCTTCGCGCGCTACGCCGATTACGGAATGGACCCGGCCGCTGCCGTCGATGCCCCGCGCCTGCTCTATGGCCGGACCTGGGGCGCCGAATCCCTCACCGTCAAGGTCGAGGACCGCTTCGATCCGGCCTGCATCGCGGCCCTACGCCGCCTCGGTCACGAGATAGAGGAACTCGGCGGGGCCTACATCGACTCCCTCGGCCATGCCGGCATGCTGGTCCGCCATTCCGGCAACGGATCGATCGAGGCCGTGCATGATCCGCGATCCGATGGTGGCTCGGAAGGGTTGTAATGCGCACACCACCTCGCGAATACGCTCCGGAGTGACTATCGAGCTTTCCACAAATTGGCACCGTCCTTGCGATGCATACTGCATCGCAAGGAGTGAATAATGGATACGACGCTCTCCCGCCAACGCTGGCTGCAGCTCGGCCTCGGCCTCGTTGCCATGATGGCGATCTCCAGCCCGCAATATGTCTGGACGCTGTTCACCAAGCCGCTGATCGCGACGACCGGGTCGACGCTGCCGCAGATCCAGTGGACTTTCACGATCCTGATCGTGCTGCAGACCTTCTTCTCGCCGGTCCAGGGCTACCTGATCGACCGGTTCAGCCCCAAGCTGATGATCGCGCTCGGCGCCGCCCTGTCCGGTCTCGGCTGGGTGCTGGCCGCGCGCGTCGACACGTTGCTCGGCGTCTACGCCACCTACGGCCTGTTCTGCGGCCTCGGCACCGGCATCGTCTACGTGGGCATCGTCGGCCTGATGGTGAAATGGTTTCCCGACCGGCGCGGCTTCGCCGTCGGCGTGGTCGCGGCCGGCTACGGCATGGGCGCCATGCTCAGCACCTTTCCCATCAGCGACATGCTCACCGCCTCGGGCTACCGACACACGCTCACGGTCTTCGGCGTGATCCTCGGGGCGATCGGCGCCCTCGCGGCCCTCGGCCTGCGGGCGCCCCGCGCCGGCGAAGTCCTGCCGGCGCCGGCCCGCAACCTCTCCACCTGCGTCCATGACACGACGCCAAGGGTCATGCTGCGCACGCCCCTGTTCTGGCTGATGTTCGTCATGATGACCATGATGTCGACGGGCGGCCTGATGGTGGTGGCCAATTTCGCCTCCTTCGCCCGCGATTTCGGCGTGGCCGACGCCATCATCTTCGGCTTCGTCGCCCTGCCCTTCGCACTCACCTTCGACCGCATCACCAACGGCCTGACGCGCCCGTTCTTCGGCTGGGTCTCGGACCGGATCGGCCGCGAGAACACCATGGGCATCGCCTTCGCGGCCGAGGCCGCCGCCATCGCGCTGCTCCTCGTCTTCCGTGAGAATCCTTACGCCTTCGCGCTCCTGTCCGGTGTGGTCTTCTTCGCCTGGGGCGAGATCTTCTCGCTGTTTCCCTCGATCCTCACCGACACCTTCGGGACCAAGCACGCCACGACGAATTACGGCTTCCTCTACATGGCCCAGGGCATCGGTTCGCTCTTCGGTGGTCCGATCGCGGCGTGGATCTACGCGGTGCAGGGTTCGTGGCTTCCGGTCTTCGCGATCATCATCACGCTCGATGTGCTGACCGCGATCCTCGCTTACTTCGTCCTGAAACCGATGCGCCGGCGCTGGCTCGGCGGCATGGCCGAAATCCCCGCGATGGTCGGCAAACCCGCGCTGGCCTGACCCGAACGCCCGGTCTCGGACGCTGTGGGCGCGGGTGGGGAAACCCATCCGCGCCCCGCTCGTGTCGTGACGGTCGCGCGGACCGGTGGGCGATCCGCGCTCAGGCCTCGGCGTGGCGATGCTCGCAGAGCATGCGCCGCACGGTGCCGCTGGCGGAACGATAGACGACCGTCTCGGTCTCGATCATGCCCGGCTTGAAGCGGACGCCCTTGAGGAGCGCTCCGTCGGTCACGCCGGTGGCGGCCACGATGACGTCGCCGCGCGCCATGTCGTTGAGTTCGTACTTCCGGTTCGGATCGCTGATGCCCATCCGCGCCGCCCGCTCGCGCTTGTCGTGGCTGTCGAGGATCAACCGGCCCTGCATGTGGCCGCCGATGCAGCGCAGGACGCCGGCCGCGATCACGCCTTCCGGGGCCGCGCCGATGCCGAGATAGATGTCCGCGCCCGTCGCGTCCGCGTTGGCGGTGTGGATGATGCCGGCGATGTCGCCGTCCGAGATCAGCCGGATGCCCGCGCCCGTCTCGCGCACGGCGGCGACCAGCTGCATGTGGCGCGGACGATCGAGGATGATCGCGGTGATCTGAGCCGGGTCGACGCCCTTGTGGCGCGCGAGCGCGGCGATGTTGTCGGCCGGGCTGGCATCGAGGTCGACGAGGCCCGCCGGATAGCCGGGGCCGATGGCGATCTTCTGCATGTAGACGTCGGGAGCGGCCAGCAGCGATCCCGCCTCGGCCAGGGCGGTCACCGCGATGGCCCCCGGCATGTCCTTGGCGCAGAGCGTGGTTCCCTCGAGGGGATCGACCGCGATGTCGACCTTCGGGCCGTCGCGGGTGCCGAGGCGCTCGCCGATATAGAGCATCGGCGCGTTGTCGCGCTCGCCCTCCCCGATCACCACGGTGCCGTCGATCGGCAGGAGGTTGAGTTCGAAGCGCATCGCGTCGACGGCGGCCTGATCGGCTTCCTTCTCACGACCCTGCCCGCGCAGGCGCGCGGCGGCGATGGCCGCGCGCTCGGTCACGCGCGCGAGTTCGAGGGTGAGGGACCGAGCCACCGGCACGCGCGATTCCAAGATTCCGCCGGACATGAAAACCTTGCGCCTCTAACGCCTGTCTATCTGGCGTTGTGTATGAACTAAAATGCGGGCAAAAAACTAAAATCCGTCAATGCCACGCATTTTTCTTCGCGGATTCGGGCGCGATCTCATATCAAATCCGGTTGACCCCTTCGAGATAGCGGATTTGGGCTTCGCTCAGGCGCCGCGCGGGCCCTCATCCTATTCGCGTTCGATCCGGATGAGCTGCGGGGCTTCCGCCAGCAATCCGTCATTGGCGATGGCCTCGAGTGCCGCGCGGATGTTGCCCTCGGTGGCCGCGTAGGTGATCAGCACCAGCGGCACGGGCTGGCCGGAGCGTCCATGCGGATCCTTCGAAGCCGCACTCTCTGAGCGACGCTGCAGGATGCTCTCGATAGAGATCTCGCGCTCGGCCATCCGGGTGGCGACACCGGCGGCGACGCCGGGACGGTCGTGCACCGTGAGGCGGATGTAGTAGCCGCCCTCGTGCCGCTGCATCGCGACGCGCTGCGAGGGCGTCAGCGCCGCCGACGGGCGCCCGAAGGTCGGGCGGCGCGTGCCGGCGGCGATGTCGGTGATGTCGCCCACCACCGCCGAGGCCGTGGCCTCGCCGCCGGCGCCGGGCCCGATCAGGGTGAGTTCCCCCACCGCGTCCGCGTCGATGGTCACGGCGTTGGTCACGCCCATGACCTGCGCGATCGCCGAGGATTTCGGCACCATGGTGGGGTGTACCCGCTGCTCGATGCCGCCGGCCGCGGCCTGCGCGACGCCCAGGAGCTTGATCCGGTAGCCGAGTTCCTCCGCCATGGTCAGGTCCAGGGGCTGGATCGCCGAGATGCCCTCCACGGAGACGCCGTCCGCGTCGATCTCGGTTCCGAAGGCGAGACTCGTCAGGATGGCGAGCTTGTGGGCGGTGTCGAATCCCTCGACGTCGAAGGTCGGGTCGGCCTCCGCGTAGCCGAGGGCCTGGGCATCCTTCAGGCAGGCCTCGAAGGTCAGGCCCTCGCGCTCCATCCGGGTCAGGATGTAGTTGCAGGTGCCGTTCATGATTCCGTAGACGCGCGAGACCGCGTTGCCGGTCAGCCCCTCGCGCAGGGCCTTGATCACCGGGATGCCACCCGCGACGGAGGCCTCGTAGGCCAGGGACACGCCCTGCTCTTCGGCCCGTTTCGCCAGCGCCGCGCCGTGTTTGGCCAGGAGCGCCTTGTTGGCGGTAACGACGTGCTTGCCCGCGCTCAAAGCCGCCTCGACCGTCGCCCGGGCTGCCCCCTCGGCGCCGCCGATCAACTCGACCACGCAATCCACCTCGGTCGACCCGGCCAGCGCCACGGGATCGTCGAACCAGGTGACGCCGGCGAGATCGAGGCCGCGGTCACGACCCTTGTCGCGCGACGAGACGGCGGTGATGCGGATCGACCGGCCGCTGGTCTCGGCGAGGGCCTGGGCCCGACGGGCGACCATGCGGACGACGGCGGCGCCGACGGTGCCGAGGCCGGCAACGCCGAGGCGAAGGCTCTGTGTCATGACTTGATCCGTAAGACTGCCGTGCCGTGACCCTGCCGCGTCCGGCGAGGAGCCCGGCGGACGTGACAGGGTCACGCGTCGATCGGCGGATGCGCGTGCCGCGTGCGACGCGGCTCGATCTTCTGCAACGAATCCCCCAGGGGCGCAACAAAACGGCCGGTCCCGGATGCCGTTCGCCATTACGGAACGGCCTGACGGTAGCGGGACGCGATGCGAATGAGCGCATAGAGCACGCCCGCGTTGAGGATGTGCCAGAGGGCGTGCGTCCCGAGCGGCCAGACCGGACAGACCGCCCGGTCCAGGGTCCGAAACGCGAGGGAGAGCGCGAAGAGGGCCGCGACCCGAAGCACCGCCCGTCCCGCCCGGGCCCGCAGGGGGCCGAGACCGCAGCCCTGTGGCCGGAGCAGGCCGGCGGCGACCCCCGCCAGCGCCAGGATCGCCGGTAGGTATCCGATCGAGCCGTTGGTGAGCGTGTCCGTCGAAGCGCCCGTCAGGGTGTCGAGGGCCGGTTCCAGGCCGAGGTTGAAGGCGGAAAATCCGAGGGTGGCGGCCAGAGCCGCCACGAGGCCGAGCCCGAAGTAGCGCCGCATCGCCAGCAGGAAGTAGCCGTAGATGAAGAGCGCGATCGGGATCACGTCGGCCAGCAGCGACCAGCGCACGGCCAGCGTGTGGAACAGGAACGAGCCGAGGCCCACGACCGCCACCAGGGCGCTGAGGGCGAGCGCCGGCAGGTCGGGCCGCGCGCCCTGCCCGACGCGCCGCGCCGCGAGGGCCGCCGCGATCAGGAATGCGCCGTTCGACAGGGCGTTGACCGGCTCGGCCCAGAATCCCGCATCGGCGCGCTCGCAATAGGCGCAGATCGGCGCCGACCAATCGGACATTCGGGATTTCCTCGTTCATCCATCGTGGTACCGCGCCGGAAGCCGGTCCGCCCCGCGATCACGCCTTGCCAGCCCGCCACGAAGGCCCGATGACGAGCCGACCTCGTTCCGGATCGCGACCCTCACCGGGCGGACCCGAATCACTCGCCGGACCCTGCCCATGCGGATCGCCACCTGGAACGTCAATTCGATCAAGCAGCGCGTCGGCCACCTCGTCGCCTTCCTCGACGAGGCCAAGCCCGATGTGGTCTGCCTGCAGGAGTTGAAATGCCAGGACGAGGGCTTTCCCCGCGGCGAGATCGAGGCCGCGGGCTACGCGGTCGAGACCCTGGGCCAGAAGGCCTATAACGGCGTCGCGCTCCTCGTCCGGGCGCCCCTGTCGATGAGCGAGATCCGGCGCGGCCTGCCCGGGGACGAGAGCGACGAGCAGGCCCGCTACATCGAGGCCCTGATCTCCGGCCCGGAACGACGGCCGGTGCGGGTCGCCTCGATCTACCTGCCCAACGGCAATCCGGTCGACAGCCCGAAATATCCCTACAAGCTCGGCTTCCTCGAGCGCCTCCGGGTTCATGCCCGCGCGTTGCGCGAGGCCGAGGAGGCCGTGGTCCTGGCCGGCGACTACAACGTGATCCCGGAGCCGGAGGACGCCGCCGACCCCGAGGCCTGGCGCGCCGACGCCCTGTTCCGGCCCGAGAGCCGGGCCGCGTTCCGGGCACTGCTGGCGGAGGGGTTCACGGATGCCCTGCGTGCCTGCGACCCGCGTCCGGGCCTCTACAGCTTCTGGGATTATCAGGCGGGCGCCTGGAACCGGAATGCCGGCATTCGCATCGACCACCTGCTGCTGTCGCCCCAGGCCGCCGACCGGCTGGTGTCGGCCGCCGTGCAGAAGCACCTGCGCGGCCTCGAGAAACCCTCCGACCACGTGCCGGTGACGGTGGAACTCACCGCCGGGTGAGCGAACGATCCGCCGTCCCGCGTGTTGGGGCAGCACCACTCACCCACGAAGGAGAGAAACGCACGTGAAACTCTACGGTACCGCCTATTCGCCCTACGTCCGCAAGGTCCTCGTCGCCCTGGCCGAGAAGGGGCAGGCGGCGGAGCACATCCCGCTGTTCTTCCACGACAAGGACCCGGCCTTCCAGGCGGCGAGCCCGCTCGGCAAGATCCCGGCGATGGACGACGACGGCTTTCTCCTGGCCGATTCCAGCGCCATCCTGTTCTACCTCGAGGCGAAGGCGCCGAGCCCGGCCCTGATCCCGACCGAGGCAAAGGCCCGCGGCCGCGCGATCTGGTTCGACAAGTACGGCGACACGGAGATGTTCGACATCATCATCAAGCCCTTCGCCAACCGGGTGGTGAAGCCCAAGCTGCTGGGACAGCCCGGCGACGAAGCGGCCGTCACCAAGGCGCTCACCGAGGAGCTGCCGAAGATCTACGACTATCTCGAAGGTCAGATCGACGGCGCGTTCCTGGTCGGTGACACGTTCAGCATCGCCGACATTTCGGTGGTTACCGGCTTCCACAACCTGCACCTGGCGGGCGAGAAGGTCGATGCGGGGCGCTGGCCCAAGCTCGCGGCCTATGTCGACGCTATCCTGGCGCGTCCTTCCTTCGTCACTGCGCTGGCGGCTCGGACGAGCCCCAACTGACACGACGGCCCGAGGCGCGGGCGCGCGCCGCCTCGCGCTTCGGGCCGCATCCATACGGTGGACGCCATGGGTTTTTGATCGCACAAGGCGCGGATCTTCCTCACGCACGCGAGCCGTGTGGCGGAGAGCCTTGGAGGTCCGCAGCGATGCCCGTTCATCTCTACTGCACGTGCTTGAACGAAGAGCGGATGATTCCGTTTTTCCTGACACATTATCGTCGTATCGTCGACCGGATCCATGTGTTCGACATGGGTTCGACCGATCGAAGCCTGAACCTCCTGAAGGGTGACGAGAAGATTGTCGTGGAGCGTGTCGGGGCGCAGGGCGAGACCTATGCGGCCACCGCGACGAACCTGATGAATACCGCCTGGATGCGCTCTAGGGACTCGGCGGACTGGATCGTCACCGCAGAGATGGATGAGCACCTCCATCATCCCGATCTGCCGGGCTACCTCGCGCGGTGCCGGACCCTCGGCGTCACCTACATCACGACCCTCGGCTACAACATGGTCGCAGACCAGTTCCCCACCGGCCTTCGGCCGTTGTGGCAACAGGTCGTGCGTGGCGTGCGCGAGACGCTCTACGACAAGCCGGCGATGTTCGATCCCCGGGCGATCACGGCGATCGACTACGATGCGGGACGGCACGCCGCGTCACCGACGGGTCAGGTCGTTCCCGAGGCGCGACCGCAGGTGAAGCTGCTGCATTACAAGCACCTCGGCCTCGATCACGTCCATGCCCGGAACCGGGTTCTCGCTGGCCCGCCGAACGCCGCGGGCGGCGACGACGCGGAGGGCGAGCGCGATCGCGCCGCGGCGGACTTCACCAATCTCAGGGCTTATGCGCGTCGCGTGCCCGGGCTTCATTCCGCGCATGGCGAGGAGGCGGAGCCGAGCTTTGCCGAGGAGTTCGAGATCATCGCGACATCGGGTCTGTTCGACACCGAATTTTACCGCGCTGCGAATCCCGATGTGGCCGCATCGTCCTTCGTGCCCCTCGTGCATTACTGCGCGTTCGGTTGGCGCGAAGCCCGGAGCCCAAACCCCCATTTCGACTCGGCCTGGTACCTGAAGACCTACGCCCACGAGATTCCGGTCGAGACCAATCCCTTGCTCGACTACATCCTGCGAGGCGAGAAGCGTGGACGCTTTCCGGCCGTGGACTTCGACCCGGAACTGTATCGGCTCGAGAAGCGCCTGGCCCCGGGCGTCAGCCCGTTGCACCACTTCCTCAAGGAGGCGTCGGTCGAGGCGGCTCCCGCCAATGCGGAGCAGCGCTCCTCGCGCCTGCGCGGTTCCTGGAGCCGCCGGTCCTGAGGCGTACGGACAGGGTCGCGTCAGGCCGCGACGGCGGCGCGCCCGGGTCGAACCCCGCTCAGCGTCGCCGGCGCGCCGACCCGGTGACCTGCGCGGTGGCTTGTGACGCCTGGGCCAGCGCGGCAGCGCGGTCGTCCTCGCTCGCGGACGCCCAGGCCTTGTCGTAAAGGTCGACGATCCACGCGTCCTTGCGCCCTTGGGCGGCCTCCCGGGCAAGGGACAGCCACATGAGGCCGCGCGCGCGCTGCGGCGGAACCCCCTGCCCGTTCACGAGCAATTGGCCGAGCAAGGCCTGGGCCGGAGCATGGCCCTTCTCGGCCGCGAGGTTGAACCAGCGCGCGGCCTGACGCGCGTCGGTATCGACGCCGGTGCCATCGAGGTAGAGCCGGCCGAGATTGTACTGCGCGTTCGGGTCGCCGAAATACGACGCCGCGTAGTTGAACATGTCGTAGGCGCGCTCGGGATTCGGGCGCACGTAGGTGCCCTTGATCCCGTCGAGGAAGTAGGTCCCGAGCGCCGTGAAGGCGCTCGCCACCACACCCGAATTCTGCGCGTCCGGTCCCTCGTCGGTGGTGTCGTCGGCGATCCGTGAAAAGAACTCGAACGCCTTGAGGTCGTCGTGGGGCACGCCGTCGCCCTCGGCATACATGCGGCCGAGCTTCCACAACGCGAGGGCGTGGCCCTGGTCGGCGGCATATTCGAGGGCGCGGGCCGCCCCTTCCTTGTCGCCGGCATTGTAGTCGCGCACGCCCATGCGCAGCGCCTCGCGGGCGTTGCGGTAACTGCCGCTCGGCACGGGTGTCCGCGCGGTGGCGTCGAGCGCCAGCGCCGGCATCGCGCCGAGAAGCAGGAGCCCGGCCGCCGCGACCAGCCGGCGGCCCGAGAGGGCCGGCAGCCGGTCCCGCAGCGGCCGATCGCGGGCGGCCCCCGACGGCCGCATGGCGCGGCCGAGGGCTGTCCTAGATGTCCGCATAGGTGTGCGTCTCCTCGGCGCCGCCCGGATGGGTCACCGCGCCGTTCACCGCCGGACCGACGGTCTGCTGGTACTTCCAGAGGTAGCCGGAGGTCGCCGAGTTGGTGCGCGGCGTCCAGGCGGCGAGACGCTTGGCGAATTCCTCGTCCGAGACCGCCACGTCGAGCGTTCCCTTGATCGCATCGAGCGTGATCACGTCGCCGTCCTGGATCAGCCCGATCGGGCCGCCGACGGCGGCTTCCGGTCCGACATGACCGACGCAGAAGCCGCGCGTGGCGCCGGAGAAGCGCCCGTCCGTGATCAACGCGACCTTGTCGCCCATGCCCTGGCCGTAGAGGGCGGCGGTGGTGGAGAGCATCTCGCGCATCCCCGGGCCCCCCTTCGGGCCCTCGTAGCGGATGACCAGAACCTCGCCTTCCCGGTAGGTGCGCTTCTGCACGGCCTCGAAGCAGGCCTCCTCGCCGTCGAACACGCGCGCCGGTCCGGTGAAGACCTGCTTCTCCTCCGACATGCCCGCGACCTTCACGATGGCCCCTTCGGGCGCGAGGTTGCCGCGCAGGCCGACGACGCCGCCGGTGGGCGTGAGGGGGGTGTTGGCGGCCCGGACGACGTCCTGGTCCGGGTTCCAGTGCACCCGCTCCATGTTCTCCGCGATGGTGCGGCCGGTCACGGTCATGCAGTCGCCGTGCATGAAGCCGTGGTCGAGCAGGGTCTTCATGAGGAGCGGGATGCCGCCGACCTCGAACATGTCCTTGGCGACGTAGCGCCCGCCCGGCTTCAGATCGGCGATGTAGGGCGTGCGCTTGAAGATCTCGGCCACGTCGAACAGGTCGAACTTGATGCCGCATTCATGCGCGATCGCCGGCAGGTGCAGGGCCGCGTTGGTGGAGCCGCCCGAGGCCGCGACGGCGGCCGCCGCGTTCTCGAGGCTCTTGCGGGTGACGATGTCGCGCGGGCGGATGTTCTTGGCGATGAGTTCCATCACCTTCTCGCCCGCGGTCATGCAGAATCTGTCGCGGATCTCGTAAGGGGCCGGGGCGCCGGCCGAATAGGGCAGCGCGAGGCCGATGGCTTCGGAGACGGTCGCCATGGTGTTGGCGGTGAACTGCGCGCCGCAGGCACCGGCGGACGGACAGGCGACCTGCTCCAGCTCGTCGAGATCGTCGAGGGACATGTCGCCGACCGCGACCTTGCCGACAGCCTCGAACAGGTCCTGCACCGTCACGGGGCGGCCGCGGAACGAGCCGGGCAGGATCGAGCCGCCATAGATGAAGATCGACGGCACGTTGAGGCGCACCATCGCCATCATCATGCCCGGCAGGGACTTGTCGCAGCCGGCGAGCCCCACGAGCGCGTCGTAGGCATGGCCGCGCATGGTCAGCTCGACGGAATCCGCGATCACTTCGCGCGACGGCAGCGAGGCGCGCATGCCGGCATGACCCATGGCGATGCCGTCCGTCACCGTGATGGTGCAGAACTCGCGCGGCGTGCCGTTGGCGGCCGAGACGCCCTTCTTCACCGCCTGCGCCTGGCGCATCAGCGAGATGTTGCAGGGCGCGGCCTCGTTCCAGCAGGAGGCGACGCCGACCAGCGGCTGGTGAATCTGCTCGCGGGTCAGGCCCATGGCATAGAGATACGAGCGGTGGGGGGCACGCTCGGGCCCCTCCGTGACGTGGCGGCTCGGAAGCTTCGACTTGTCGGTTTTGCGCGCGTCCATCGTCTGTCTCGCCGCCCCGGTCTGCTACGCCTCGATCGAGTTCAGGGCGACCGGGGGCGCGGGACGGTGCGTGGCTTCGAGGGCCGCGCACGATTCCCGGGAGCCGAACCTCGGAAAGCATCTGAACTCTGCGGTAAATCGTTGGGGGGACTATCGTTTACCGCGCTTCCTGAGGTGGTCCCGGTTTATGGCGGGATCGCGGCGGAGGAAGGGGGCTCCCAAGGCAAAGTCTGGATGCTTTCGCGGTGTTGCGACCCCGCCACAGCCACGCTTTCGGGCCGGAAACACGCAGAACCATTTGGGTCGGGATCGATTTTCGTTTTTGGCGTCCGCCGGGGCGCGGGATCGGCTCAGGCGCAATCCGGCCGCCCCGCCCCGTCCGCGAGCAGGGTCGAGGACGGCGCGGATTCGAGGGCGTCGCCGCTCGCGTCCTTCAGGTTCACGCCGGAGAGGCCGAGGGCGAAGGCCTGGGTGAGAAGCCAGTTCAGCTTGAACGCCGCGAGATCATGGGAGAGCCCGGCCGGGCGCACGTTCGAGATGCAGTTGCGCTCGGCGTCCGAGCGCCCGATGCGGGGGCCGAGGGTCAGGTAGAGGCCCAGGCTGTCCGGCGAGGACAGGCCCGGCCGTTCCCCGATCAGCACCACCACGGCACGGGCCTTGAGCGCGGCACCGATGCCGTCCCCGAGCGCGACGCGGGCTTGCGTCGCCAGCACGATGGGCGCGAGGCGCCAGCCGGCCCGCGCGACGTGCGGCTGGAACGCCGCGAGGAAGCCGGCCGCGCCCTCGTGGACCGCGCGAGCCGAGAGACCATCGGCGACGACGAGGGCAAGGTCCACGCCTTCGCCGGCCTCGGCGCCCAAGGCGTCGCGCGCCTCGTCGGTGAGGGCGCGCCCGAGATCGGGGCGGCGCAGGTAGGTGGCGCGATCCGGGGCGGCCGAGGTCACGGTCAGGGTCTCGAAGCCGAGCGCCGCGATGTCGGACCGGACCGCTTCTGCGTCGAGCGGCGTGTGGACCGCGTCGCGAGCCTGGGCATGGGCGAGGCCGAAGCGCAGGACCTCCCGCGTCGGCAACCCGGCCCCCGCCCGGCCCAGGCCGATCCGGGCCGGCGTGAGGCGCGCCAGACGCGCCCAGGGGTCCTCGGGGCCGCGATCCGCGCTCATGCGGCCAACCCGCGATTCGCGAGGCCCGGCGCGGCGGCGATCAGGCGGGCGCTGGGACCGTCGGAACGCAGGGCGCCGTCCGCATCGGTGAGGCCGATCCGCTCCAACCACGCCTCGAATTCGGGTGCCCGCTTCAGTCCGAGCACTTCGCGCAGGTAGAGTGAATCGTGGAACGAGGTGGATTGGTAGTTCAGCATCACGTCGTCGGCGCCGGGCACGCCCATGATGAAGGTGCAGCCGGCCGCTCCGAGCAGGGTCAGCAGTGTGTCCATGTCATTTTGGTCGGCTTCGGCGTGGTTGGTGTAGCAGACGTCGACGCCGAGGGGCACGCCCATGAGCTTGCCGCAGAAGTGATCCTCCAGGCCCGCGCGGATGATCTCCTTGCCGTCGTAGAGATATTCCGGCCCGATGAAGCCCACCACGGTGTTGACCAGGAGCGGCCGGAAAGCCCGCGCCACCGCGTAGGCCCGCGCCTCCAGGGTTTGCTGGTCGATGCCGTGGTGCTGGCCCGCCGAGAGGGCCGAGCCCTGCCCGGTCTCGAAATACATGCAGTTGTCGCCCACCGTGCCGCGCTTGAGGGCGAGCGCCGCTTCGTGGGCTTCCTTCAGGATCGGCAGCGTCACGCCGAAGCTCGCATTGGCCCCTTGCGTGCCCGCGATCGACTGGAACACCAGATCGACCGGCAGACCCCGGTTCATCGCCTCGATCGTCGTGGTGACGTGGGTGAGGATGCACCCTTGCGTCGGGATCTCCAGGCGCCGGATCAGGTCGTCGAAGAGATGGAGCAGCCCGCTCAGGGTGGAGACGGAATCCGAGGCCGGGTTCAGGCCGATCACCGCGTCGCCGCAGCCGTAGGACAGGCCGTCGATGATCGAGGCGGTGATGCCGGCGGCATCGTCGGTCGGGTGGTTCGGCTGGAGCCGGACCGCGAGTCTGCCCTGTAGCCCGATGGTGTTGCGGAACCGGGTCACCACCCGGCACTTGCGCGCGACCAGGATGAGATCCTGGTTGCGCATGATCTTGGAGACCGCCGCCGCGATCTCGGGCGTGATGCCGGGCGCGATCCGAGCCAGGGTCGCGGACGGGGCGGTGAGCAGGAACTCGCGGAAATCGCCGACCGTGAGGTGCGCGATTTCGTGGAACGCCGCCGCGTCGTGCGTGTCGAGGATGAGGCGGGTGACGTCGTCGGCCTCGTAGGCGATCAGCGGCCTGGCCAGGATCTCGCTCAGGGGCACGTCCGCGAGGCACCAGCGCGCCGCCATCTCCTCCTCGGCCGATTCCGCCGCGATGCCGGCGAGCCGGTCGCCGGAGCGCACCGGCGTCGCCTTCGCCATCAGGGTGGCGAGATCGGCGAAGACATGGGTCCTGGCACCGACGAGATGACGATAGGCCATGGCGCGACGCTCCCCCGGGAAACCTCAAGATCGCGCCCGGGACCGGTCCGGCAAGGGCGCGATCCCTTCGGGCGCCTAAACCGCGCCCGCGTGCGGGGCCGGCTCCTCGGTGGAGATCGCGTCGACGGTGCGCTGGGGCGGAGAGCCCTGCCCGTCCGAGCGGACGATGCGGATCTGCTGGTTGACGGGCTGCATGTTGCCCCAGGGCGTCGAGAACGCGATCTCGGCGGCGTCGCGCCCGACGCCGATGCGCACGAGCCCGTCGAGATCGGCCTGCCGCGTCGCGTCGAACAGCCACCAGCGCCCGTCGAGATAGGCCTCGAACACCGCGTGGAAATCGCTCGGCACGAGGCCGTGGGCGTAGCAGCTGACGAACCGGGCGGGGATGCCCAGCGCCCGACAGAAGGCGGTACCGATATGCGCGAAGTCGCGGCAGACGCCGGCGCGCTTCAACAGGCTCTCGTCCGCCGTGGTCTCGCCGTCGCTGGTACCGGGTTGGTAGGTCAGGTGGTCGTGGATCCAGTTGCAGATCGCGTTGACCCGCTGATGCCCCTTCGGCAGCGCGCCGAACTCGGCCAGCGCGAAGGGCGTCAACCGATCGGACGAGACGAAGCGGCTCGGCAGCAGGAAGGGCAGGATGTCGAGCGGGAGCTGCGAGATCGGCGTCTCGTCGATCGTCGCGGGATCGGCCCGGTGAACGGTGAGATCGACCTCGGCGCTGTATTCCAGCGAGAACTGCCCGACCGGCACGTTGACGCCGAGGTAGCGGTTCTGGAGGTCCGGCGTGATGTAGATGTCGCGCTTGAGGTTCGGCGACAGGATCAGGCTCTCACTCAGGATCTCGACGCTGCGCAGACGCGCCACTTCGAGATTGAAGATGAACGTCGTGTCGGACAGGATATTGTAGGATAGATTGCAGCCGAGTTGATAGCGCACCGTCCGCTCCTTGCTGGCCTGTGATGCCGCTCGGTATAGCAAGGATCGCGCCTCCGGGCGCATCGCGCGAAGGCCCGAACCGTCAGTTTGCGCGGGGCGCCAGGATCACCGTGAGCGAGCGCACGCCCTGCGCGCCGTGGATCAGCACGCCCTCGATATCGGCCGTGGCCGAGGGCCCGGTATGGAGCACCGCATAATCCGCGCGCGCGAAGTCCGGACGGCGATAGGCCGCCTGGATGTTGATGACGATGTCGGCCGGGTCGAGCAGGACAATCAGGTGCTGGGCGAGGTAGGCGACCGCATTCACCTGCAACTCGGCTTGCGTGAACAGCACCGAGCCGGTCTCGGCCACGCCGAAGACCGCGCGCACGATGGCGACGTCGACATCCGCAAGATCGTGTGGGCGTGCCACCGCCGCGAGATCGCGATTGCCCGCGACCTCCGGCACGGCCGAGGCGATGACCTTCGCGCCCGCCAGCCGCTCGCGCACGCTCGCGAAGGGGTCCTCCCCCGGGATCACCTCGGCCATCCGGCCGCCCATGCGCTTCAGGCGTTCGCCGAACTCGGCCACATGGTCGTCGCCGACGAGGGGGGCGAAGTCCGGCACCTCCGGCAACGGGTGCTCGCCCGCCGGACGGTTCCGGCGGATGCGCGCGAGGGTGTCTTCGCGAACGCTCACTTCACGCCCTCCGGTCCCTTGGTGCCGGCTGTGCCGGTGCCGGCCTTACCGGTGCCGGCCTTGCCCATGCGGTTCTGCTTGTACCAGGCGTGGAAGGTCTGGCGCGGAGCCTCCGGCATCTCGCGGCCCTTCCCCCATGTGTTGAGCGGATTGTAGACGGCGAAGCGCGGCAGCACCTTGAGGGCGGAATCGGCGGCGCCGATGGCGGCCCGGTAGGTCGCCGGACGGCTGAGCACCTGCCCGGCCGCCTTCATCATGCCCTGCTTCAGAAGTGGGATCTGGTGCTCCTCGGCCAGCACCTTGCGCCAAGCGAAGATCTGCTCGTGGATGTTGATCTTCACCGGGCAGACGTTGGTGCAGCTCCCGTTCATCGTCGAGGAGAACGGCAGGGTCGAGTACTTCCGCTTGTTGAAGGTCGGGTCGATGATGAGGCCGATCGGCCCCGAATAGGTGGCGCCGTAGGAGAGGCCGCCGGAGCGCCGGTAGACCGGGCAGGTGTTCATGCAGGCGCCGCAGCGGATGCATTTCAGCGAGGTCCAGAACTCCTCCATCCCGAGCCGCTCGGAACGGCCGTTATCGACCAGCACGTAGTGCATGGGCGCGCCAGTCCGCGGTTTGCGGAAATGCGAGGTGTACTGGGTGATGGGCGAGCCCAGGGCCGAGCGCGAGAGCAGGCGCAGGAACACGCCGAGATGCTCGATGCGCGGGATCAGCTTCTCGATGCCGATGGAGTGGATCTGCAGCTTGGGCACGTTGCCCGAGAGGTCGGCATTGCCCTCGTTGGTGCAGGTCACCACCGTGCCGGTCTCCGCGATGGCGAAGTTGCAGCCGGTCAGCCCCGCATCCGCCTCCAGGATGAGTGGGCGCGTGTGCATGCGCTGGCTCTCGGCGAGGTAGTGCGCGTCGTCGTTCTCGGGGTCGGTCCCCATGGTGCGGGCGAAGACGTCGGCGACGTCGAAGCGGGTCTTGTGCACGGCCGGCACCACGACGTGGCTCGGCTCCTCGTTGTCGAGTTGCTGGATGCGCTCGCCGAGATCGGTCTCGATCACCTCGATGCCGGTGCCGGCCATGTAGTGCCGGAAGCCGCATTCCTCGGTGAGCATCGACTTCGACTTGATCAGCGACTTCGCGCCGTGCTCCTTCAGGATGCCGTGGACGATGCGGTTGTGCTCGGCCCCGTCCGCCGCCCAATGCACCTGGACCCCGTTGGCCTTGGCCTGAGCCTCGAACTGTTCGAGGTAGCGATCGAGGTTGGCCAGCGTGTGCGTCTTGATCTGCGAGGCGAGTTCGCGAAGCTCCTCCCATTCGGGAATCCCGAAGGCGGCGGTGTCGCGCTTGCCGCGCAGGTCCCACAGGCGCGCGTCGTGCGCCTTCTGGTGCATGGGCGCCGCGAGGAAGCGCTCGGCCGCCTCGGCCTGATCGATGGGGCGGTCGCCCCGGATCTTGGCGCCGCGCGGCTGCGGTTCGCGGGGTGCCTTGGCGGCGATGGGCCGAGAGGCCCCTTCCGCGTGCTGAAGGCGCCGGCCGTCCTGTCCGCGCTCGCTCTCGTCGTTGCCCGCCATCACCTCGGGATGGATGACGCCGTCGCGCTGCGTGCCGTCAGGCGGCTGGAGATCGTCGGACGCGCTCATGCGGTCGCTCCATTGAGGATGCGGGCGATGTGGATGAACTTGAGGGGGACGCCGATTCGATCCGCGCAGCCCTTCTGGTGCATCATGCAGGAGGAGTCGGCCGAGACGACGTACTCGGCTCCCGCCTGGGCGTGGTCGCTGACCTTGTCGTAGCCCATCTTGGCCGAGACGGCGGGCTCGAACACCGAGAAGGTGCCGCCGAAGCCGCAGCACTCGTCGGGCCGGGCCGGCACCACGATCTCGATGCCCTTGACTTTCTTCAGAAGGTCGAGGGGCTTGGAGAAGAACGGCGCGTTGAGTTCGGACGGACGGGCATGGTGGATGCCGCGCAGCGCGTTGCAATTGCCGTGGTAGCCCACCCGGTGCGGAAACTCGGCCCAGGGAAATTCCTCGACCTTGAGGATGTCGTGCAGGAACTCCACGAGTTCGAAGGTCTTCTGGCGGACCGCCGTGACCTCAGGCGTCTGCGGAATCGCCGTGAGGTGTTCGCGCACCTGATGCACGCAGGAGCCGGACGGGGCGACGATGTAGTCGAACCCCGAAAAGTTCTTGACGAACAGGGCCTCGGTGGCGGCGGCCTCCGCGTGGCAGCCGGTATTCGTCATCGGCTGGCCGCAGCAGGTCTGGTCGAACGGATAATGCACGTCGAGGCCGAAGCGTTCGAGCAATTCCAGCGTGGCGATCCCCACCTCCGGCTCGAAGGCATCGACGTAGCACGGCACGAACAGTCCGATGCGCATGGCGTTTTCCGGGCTGCGCGGCCGGTGTCGCGAAGACCCGGCCGCTTTGGAAATATTCTACTCTGAGGCCGGTCTAGCGGAGGAGGTTCGTCTTGGCGAGATCGAGGACCGAATCGCCGCGTCCGCTCATCACCGCGCGTAGGACGTAGAGGCTGAAACCCTTCACCTGCTTGCCGTCGATCTTCGGCGGCATCGAGAGTTCCTGGCGCGCCACCACGCAGTCGAGGAGGGCCGGGCCGGGATGGGACAGGACCTCGCGCACGCCCGCTTCCAATTCGGCGGGGTCCTCGACCCGCACGGCGTGGATGCCGGCGCCGCGCGCCATCGCGGCGAAGTCGGGATTGTCGAGGGCGACCCCGGTCTCGATGTAGCCGGCGGCCTTCATCTCCAGCTCCACGAAGCCCAGGGTGCCGTTGTTGTAGACGATGACCTTCAGGGGCAGCTTCTGCTGGCGTAAGGTCAGGAGGTCGCCCATCAGCATGGCGAAACCGCCGTCGCCCGAGAGCGACACCACCTGCCTGTCGGGATAGGCGGCCTGGGCGCCGATGCCCTGAGCCATGGCATTGGCCATGGAACCGTGGACCCACGAGCCGATGAGCCGGCGGCGGCCGTTCATCGTGAGGTAGCGCGCCGCCCAGATCGTCGGCGTGCCGACATCCGCCGTGAAGACGGTATCCGCCGCCGCCGCTTCGCTGATCAGCTTGGTCAGGTATTGCGGGTGGATTGGGGTCTCGGCGGATTTCCGCCCGAACCAGCCCCGGGCGGGTGCGCCCGTGGCGAGGTCGTCGAGGTCCTCGCGCGCCTTGGCGTAGTGCTTCAGCGCGGCGTCGAGGTGCCGGCGCTCGGACTTGACGGCGAGCTTCGGCAGCAGGGCCCGGATGGTGTCGTCCACGTGCCCGACGAGGCCGAGGTCGAGCTTGCAGCGCCGTCCCAACTGTTCCGGTCGGACGTCGACCTGCGCGATCCGGGCATCGTGTGGGTAGAACTGCCGGTAGGGAAAATCCGTGCCGAGCATCAGCAGCGTGTCGCAGGACATCATCGCGGCGTAGCCCGACGAGAAGCCGATCAGGCCGGTCATCCCGACATCGTACGGATTGTCGTACTCGACCACGTCCTTGCCGCCGAGCGCGTGGACGATGGGGCTCTTCAGGGTTTCCGCGAGCCGGAGCAGCTCCGCGTGCGCGCCGGCGCAGCCGCGCCCGCACAGCAGCGTGACGCGCTCGGAGTCATTGAGCAGATCGGCTAGCGCGTCGAGGTCCGGCTCGGCCGGGCGCACCACGGGGCGCGGCGGGATCAGGCCGGGATTGGGCGCGGCGCGGCGTGGCGGCGCGTCCATCAGGGCGACATCGCCCGGAATGATCACCACCGCGACACCGCTCAGGCCGATGGCGGCGCGCATGGCGTTCTCCAGCACCTGCGGCAGCTGCGAGGCATCGCCGACCATCTCGCAGTAATGACTGCACCCACGGAACAGCTGCCCCGGATGCGTCTCCTGGAAATAGCCCGAGCCGATCTCGGCCGTCGGAATATGCGCCGCGATGGCCAGCACCGGCGTGCGGGTGCGGTGGCAATCGTAGAGTCCGTTGATGAGGTGGACGTGGCCCGGTCCGCAGGAGCCGGCACAGACCGCGAGTTTGCCGGAGAGCTGGCTGTCGGCGCCCGCCGCGAAGGCCGCGACCTCCTCGTGGCGGACGTGGATCCAGTCGATGGTGCCCCGCGCCCGCAGCGACTCGGTCAATGCGTTCAGGCTGTCCCCGACGATCCCGTAGATGCGCTGGACGCCGGCCTGCTCGAGGGTGTCGACGACGAGGTCCGCGACGGTGGCGATCTTCATGGAATTCGGCTCCGGTTGTCCCGAGCCGAACCTCCGCCGCCACCGGGAGTTCCGTGTGAGGAATGTCCCCGGAGCGGATCTGTCAGTCGGCGATATCGGCCACGCGCGGGGCGATCACGGCGAACAGGTCGCCCAGGGTCGCGAGGCTCGCGGCCTGAAGCGCGGCCGCCGGCACGATCGAACCGTCCGAACTGGGCAGCGCCCGCGTCGCGGTGGTCTCGGCCACCACGGTCGGGCTGAAGCCGAGGTTGAAGGCGCCCCGCCCCGTCGAGTTGATGCACATGTGCGTCATGAAGCCGGCGAGGATGACCGACGTGACGCCGGCGCCCTGGAGCCGATCCCGCAGATCGGTTCCCACGAAGGCGTTGGGGAAGGTCTTGACGATGACCGGCTCACCGTCCCGGGGCGCGACCTCGTCGCTGATCGCGCCGATGGCGGCGGTAACGTCGTAGGGCGAACCCGGCCCGGCATCGTGCTGGACGTGGAAGACCGGCACGCCCGCCCCACGGGCCCGGTCGAGGAGCGCGCGCGCGGCGGTGAGCGCCGGCTCCACGTTCTCCAGCCGCATCACGCCCTCGCGATAGGTGTTCTGCAGGTCGATCATCACCAGGGCGGAGCCGGTCAGGCGCGCCGGTTCGACGGGGAGCCCGGACAGGATGCGCAGCGTCTTCAGATCGCTCATGGTCTCGGCATCCTCCTGCGCGTGGATGGTGGGGCTGGGTGTGCGGCGGACGGGGCCAGGACCGCGGGCCGGTGCGACACGACCCGTCCGTCGATCCGATCCGCCGGTCCCGGACCGCCGCTCAGCAGCTCAGACGGCGCCCTTCCCGGCGACCGAAGGTGCGATAGTGGACCGCGCCCGAGGGCATCTTGCCCTGCTCGACGGCACGGCGCACGTCGGCGTTGCAGCGCAGATATTCCCGCTCGTCGAACCCGGAATCGCCGCCGCGCTCCCGCCGCCCCCGGCCCCGGTCCTCGTAGTCCCGGTCGCCGTAGTCACGGTCGCGGAAGCCGCGATCCCGAGAGCCGTAATCGCGATCTCCATAGGACTGCGCCGAGGCCGAGCCCATCAGGGCCAGTCCCACCGCCAGCATTGCACCAAGCACCTTCATGTCACGTGTTCTCCTCGGTCGGGCGCAGGAACGGCCTGGATGCGCGTCCGGTTCGGCTCGGCTTGACCGCACGTCAACCTAGCGCGCGTTCCGCCAAAGGCCAGGGCGGCGCGCCCTCGCACGAACTGAGCTGGGGTTGCCATCCGGGGAAATCGGCTGGACCGATGGCTCAACGGCGCGGGCTCGGCAAAAACCGACTTCCGCCAGGCGCAACACCGTCCGCAAGCGTGGAACACGCCGGCGCCGAAGGTCTCGCGCCCGAGTTGGGATTGAAGGCAGGACGCCGATGGCCAGGAGCTCGGCGCCCCCATCCGTGCCGTGCGCCAGACCTGCGGGTCGGCGGGGGTGATCGTCGCTGCAGCCGACATGTGGCCGCCGTCTGGCGCTGCGGTTCGGTCCGCAACGAGCCGCGAAGGCGGGCCAAAATCGCTGTGGGCAGAGATGTAGGGAACCGTCGTCCGCTTCAGTCCGGCTGTGCGCGGTTCGCTCCCGTCGAGCGGGATGCCGACACCACAGTGGAATTGTTTCTAAAGCCCTGACGGGGATGGCTTTAAATGGTCGGAGCGAGAGGATTCGAACCTCCGACCCCTAGTCCCCCAGACTAGTGCGCTAACCGGGCTGCGCTACGCTCCGACGCCCCTAAAGGCAGGCGGTTCTTAGCTTTTGCCCCCTGGGGGCGCAACCCCCTCAATCGCGTCTCGGGCCACAAATCGGCAGGGAAGCGCAGCGTTGTGAGCGGTCGGTCCCACGGAAGTCCCACGCGGTGTTCCGGCGGCGTTCCTGACCGGAAACGCAAAAACGCGCGCCCCGGCCGACGCCGTGGGGCGCGTGACGGATAAGTCGGCAGTCGCAATGTGTGATGGTCAGTCCCAGTCGGGAGGTCCGCTCCCCACCGAGGGGGTGTGTCGTCGCTCGCTTGTTAGACGAGGTCCTGCTTGCCGAAGCGGCCTTCGGCTTTGGCACCGGATGTCATCGGTTTGGGCCGTGTGACCGCGATCCCCGCCCGGTCGCAGGCCAGGATCTCCTCGCCAGAGAATTAGCCGCGATCCGCCAGGACCTGGATGGTTTCCTGGTCGATGGCGCTCTGCGCCTGGCCTGCCATGTTGGCGAGTTGGGTGCGGTGGTGACCGACGTTGAAGACCATCGAGACCGAGCCGATCACGAACCACGTCAACATCGTCTCGACCAAGGCTGGCCAATTCGCCTATATGACGGTCGGCGGTCTGAACCAGGTCAAGGTGTTCCGCACCGAAGACTTCGCTCAGCTTGCCACCATTCCGACCGGTGCCTTGCCGCACGGGCTCCGGCCCTCGGGCGACGGCAGCCGCAACTATGTCGGCCTGGAAAACGCCGGCAAGGCGGCGGTGATCCGATCGAGCCTTTTACCAAACTCCACGCGCTGCCACTCTTGGAGGCGGTCCGCGCCATGGTAAGCAATTTGAAGCGCCGTCGAGCCCATCCCCGACACACGTTCGACAATCCGCGTGGCGTGACGACCTTGTTACCGCAAGATGGAGCGCGACCGGACAAGACCGCGAAGAAGGTATAAAATCCTTTTAGCGAGGCCTGACCGCGGGAAAAGAGGGAGTGATCCCGGCATGACTGCGCTGCTCGATCGTCGGAATGTGGTCTACGAAGTTCATTTGGCGATGCACAATCCGCGTGATAGGTACCCGCAACTCACCATCCGGTACGGCTTCGGACCTTTAAAGACACGGATATTTGAATGTCACAGGAATCATTTCGTGGTCTCAGAAAGGTCTCGCGATTCGCGAAATTGATTTCCAGCGCGCATCGGAAAAATATTCAAGTCATCAAGAAGTCCGGTTTGTTCGATTCGGATTTTTATATCTGGAGTAACAACATTGCTGTTGATGGCCAGATCGATGCGATTCATCATTATTTGACGATTGGTTGGAAAAAATACCTCGATCCGCATCCGTTGTTTAAAACAAGTTTTTACATGCTCCAAACGGGTCCGCTGAATGAACCGGCATTGTTGCATTATCTGAATATTGGTTACTTGGAAAAGCGTAATCCTCATCCACTCTTCGACATCAATCATTATCATGAGCAGCGTCCCGATGTTTGGGACAAGGAAGTAGAACCGGTTCGACATTATCTCGAGCATGGTGCGAAAGAGAACACCAATCCGTCGCCGTTTTTCGATGATAAATATTATAAGGCAACATATCCTTACGTTGCAACCAGTGGAATGAATAGCCTCATTCACTATGTCCTTCACGGAGACCGGGAAGGGCTTAACCCGTCGCGGGCATTCACAACGCGAGCGTACCTTGCGGCAAATGCCGATATCGTCGGCTCGGGTATCGGAGCGCTGGAACACTATGTTCTGCACGGGCGCAAGGAAGGACGTTCGCTGCGTCCGCCGCGGAACGCGCGCGTCAACAGCGCGGCTCTCGCTTCGTTGTCTGTCGTCATTCCGACTTACAATCGCGGGTCTCTCCTGCGCGAAACGCTAGAGTTGTGTCAGCAGCACGCGAAATCGCAGGATGTCGAATTCATCATCATCAATGATGGCTCGCGGGATGACACGACGCTCGTTCTGGAAGAGATGGCCGACCGCTACGACAACATCATCTATCGTTCTGTCGACAACGGAGGGCCCGGTCGCGCGCGTAACATCGGTGCGTCGCTCGCGACGAAGGAGGTCATCCTGTTCCTGGGTGACGATATACAGCCGTTCGATCGCGACTTCTTCGAGACGCATGCCCGGCTGCACAAAACGTATCCTTCTTCGCGCTTCGCCGTGCTCGGGAAATGCGTTTGGCCTGACAGCAAGAAGATGGATGTCAATCATGTCATGAGACATATCCAGGGCCGTGCTGGCGAGCAGTTCGGATACGCTGATTTTGTTCCCTATACGTTTATCGACTGGCGCTTTTTTTACACGGCGAATGTTTCGGTCAAGAAAGATCTTATCGATGATTGGGAGGCGGACGGCTTCAGCCCAAAATTCGATCTGTACGGGTTCGAAGACACCGAACTCGCCTATCGTCTCGCGCGAGGGCCGGGCGGATTCACGATCTTCTACGATCCGACGAGCATCGGGCGCCATATCCATCCATACACCGTGGACGGGTTCCTCAAGCGCCAGTTCAACACCGGTCTCATGGCCGACGTCTTCCTCAAGCTTCATGACGTCACCGAGGTTCTCGGCCTTCAGACGATCCTCGAGCATCTGCGGGCCCCGGCGAAGCCCGACGATGCCGCCGTGGTTTCCGATTGCCTGGCAATTCTGGAGGGAATCAAGGCGTGGGCACGCATCCTCGATCGCAATGGAGGGCTCGGCCATGAAGCTTGGCACGATGACCTTCTCTATGCCGTGTTCGAGGCAGCCTTCTTCCAAGGCTTCATCGCGGCACAGACCCGGTTCGATGCCAACCTCGCGAGTGCGTACCAGTTCGTTCTGAGCAGCTTCATGAACCGCATGCGTCGAACGATACATCATGAGTTGAGTGCATCGGAATTCATCTATTCTGGTCTTTTCGAACCCATCATCAGAGATGTTGAGTTATCGGGAGTCCAGTGAATGTTTTCGGTCGTCATCCCGGTCTATAATCACGAACGATACATCCGCGGCGCCGTCGCGTCGGCCCTGCAGTGCCGACTGGTCACGGAAATCCTCCTGGTCGATGACGGATCGCGTGATTCCTCGGCCGACATCATCGCGGGGCTCGCGCGGCAGCATCCGACGCGCATTCGGGATCTCACGACGGCGTCACGCGAGAATTGGGGGGCGCATGCGCGCTTGAACCAGCTCTGCGAGCTCGCATCGAACGAATGGATCGCCGTTCTCAATTCCGACGACGAGTTTACACCGGGGCGGTTCGACGTTGCTCAGGCGCTCACACGCACATCGGGCGCTGATCTGATCTGCGGATCGCTTCTCATCGTCGATGGCAGCGACAACGTGATCGGGCAGAAGCGCGGCCTGCTCGATCCGGAATATGCCTTTCCCGATGCGATCGACTTCAGCGGCCTGGATGACAAGGAGCAGATGCTGGCGGCTCTTTGCAGCCAGAACTTCCTCGCCACGACGACGAACATGATCTTCCGAAAAGCTTTCTTCAAGAAGGTCGGAGGTTTCAGCGATCTGAGATACGCGCATGATTGGGATTTCGCGCTGAAAGCGGCATTGCGTGGAAAGGTTCACTTGAGCCGATCCTATTTCGCGCGCTATCGCATCCATGAGTCGAACACGATCAAGGAAGTGTCGGGCCACATCGATGGTGAGATTCTGCGCTTCTTCACGCGGCTCCTATCCGAGTATCCCGAGATCGAACGAAGCCCGCTCTGTATCGCGGCCCTGGAATCGAACCGGCACCTGAGCCGGTATGTTGCAAGAGACGGTGTTGCCGTACGGGCCTCGTCTCCGGCTGACGCTGCGACGTTCGACTGGTCTCGGAGCCAGGAATTCTACTCGGTCAAGCCACGAGCCGTTTCCGGGCGGATGGGCCCGGCGGGTGCCGGTGCGCGCTACGCGGTTCAATCCTCCGAGGTGCTTCCGTTCAGAGCCCTCGAAAACAGCGTCCTCGCGCTCCAATGGGGCGATTACGATTTTACGATCATCTCGCCGTCCCTGTCCGAGCCACCTTCCGTAAGTCTCGGCACGGATGGCCGTTTGCAAGGTGTCTTCAACGCCCGGGCCGCCGCTCTGTTCACCGGTCAAGGCAGGGCCGAACAACCTTTGCGCGGTCGCATCATCCGCTGTGCGCCGCGCGAGGAGCATGATGAGCGTCTCAAGGCCCTCACCTCCGTCCCAGGCTTCGAATCCGCGAGCGTGAACGGGTCCGACATCGTTCTCGGCGCGGCTCCGCTGCCAGAGAACCCGGCCGCCATCGCGTTCCCGCCGGCGAAGAACGTGGGCGGCCCGCTGATCCTGGTGCTGCCGATGTTTCTGGCCGTCGGCGGCGTCGAGCGAAACACGATCGAGGTGATCCGCACGTTACGAGACCGGTATCGGTTCGTCGTCGTCACCACCGAGTGGCAGGCCAAGCACCAGGGCTCCCTGCATTACCAGCTCGACGCCCTGGACGTCCCGGTCCTCGACTTGGCGGAGATCTGCGATCGCTCGCAGCACGTCGCGCTGCTCTCGGCGTTACGATCCTGGTACAAGCCCGATGCTGTATGGATCTGCAACGGATCTCCCTGGCTCGCAGACCACGCGGAAGAGGTGCGGCGGATTTTCTCAAAGACGCCGATCGTGGATCAGCAAGTCTACGATACGGAGCACGGCTGGATCAATCGATACAACGATCCAGGCATTCAATCATTCGATCACTTTATTGCAATCAATACTCGGATCAGAGCAAATTTTCTCTCGAAAATCCGCATTCCCGCCCATCGCGTCAGCCTGGTCTACAGCGTGATCGACACGGCCAAGCTGAGTCATCCGCTGGCCAGCGCGGAGCAGGTACGCCAATTGAAGGCGGAGGTCGGCGCGACGCCCGATCAGCGCTGCTTTGCCTTCATCGGGCGCCTCACCGCCCAGAAGCGACCGCTCCGCTTTCTCGCACTCGCCCGCATGTCTCAGGACGCGAACCGCAGCGATCGCTTCCTTCTCGTGGGCGATGGCGAACTCAGTTCCGCCTGCGACCAGTTCATCGCCGAGCACAACCTGACGAACGTGGCCCGTATCCGATACTACGACGATTCCTGGGCAATGATGAGCAAGATCGACGGTCTCATCGTGACCTCGGCGTTCGAAGGATTGCCGATCGTTCTGTTGGAAGCCATGGCGTTCGGACGTCCGGCCTTCGCCACCGACGTGGGCGATATCAAGCCCGTGCTCGACGACTACGAGTCCGGCAGCGTCTTCGATCCCGATGCGTCGGAGACCGAAATGTGGAAGGCATTCTGCGACTGGTGTGATAATCTCGCCGTCGTGACCGCGAACGCACTCCGGCATCGGAACGATGTGCTGGAACGCTTTTCCTCCCGCACGATCTCTCGGCAATACGCGGAGATCTGGGACCGCCTCATTGCGGACGGTGCGCTTGCGGATCGTCGCACGCAGGAATGAGAATGCCTGTTTCCAACCTTTCCGGCAAAACGTGCCTGGTGCTCGGGGCGACGGGCTTCATCGGCTGGAATCTCTGCCGCCATCTCGTCTCGCAGGGCGCGCGCGTCCGGGCGGTGGTGCATCGGACGATCTCCGACGAGCAGCGACGCGATCCCGACATCGCGTGGCGTCAGGGCAGTTTCTCGGATCGGGATTTCATGGCCCGCACCCTCGAAGGGCAGAGCGTCGTTTTCCACTTGATCTCGACCTCATCGCCGGGGCGCTACAACACCGATCCTCTGGCCGACCTTCGCGAGAACGTGGAGCCGACGCTCCAACTCGCCGAACTCGCCATCGCTGCCGGGGTCGATCGCCTCGTCTTCACATCGTCCGGTGGGACGGTCTATGGGATCAGCCGCGATGTGTTCCTGAACGAAACGAGCCAGGCCAATCCGATTTCCTGCTACGGCGTCGGGAAACTCGCGTCGGAGAAATACCTCGAGATCTTCGCACGGTATCTCGGCCTGAAGTCGACCATCCTTCGGATTTCGAACCCGTATGGCCCCTACCAATTCGCGGCGAAGGGCCAGGGCCTGATCGGCAAGGTCATCAGTTGCGGCCTGAACAGGGAGACCCTGACGATCTGGGGCGACGGAAGCGTGGTGCGGGACTTCATCTATATCGATGACGTCGTGTCCGCGCTGACGGCCGCGGCCGGCTACGAGGGACCGGAGCACGTGTTCAATGTGGGGTCCGGCGTCGGTGCGAGCGTCATCGACGTGATTGCCGCCGTGCAACGTGCGACGGGGCTCGCTATCGAGGTGGATTATCAGCCCGGACGGGCCGCCGACGTTCCGGTCAACGTCCTTGATACGAGCCTGATTCGGAGCAGTCTGAAGTGGAGGCCGCGCGTGAGTCTGGAAGACGGATTGCGGCTGACCTATGCGTGGAATGCGGCCCGCCCGAACGCCATCGACGCCTGAAGCCCGATTTTGGCTCTCGCGCGCTGTGAGCCGTTACGGTCCTAGTTCATCGCGACGTGCTCGACCGATCGGACGGTCGAGCCGCTCCGCTCGACCCGTCCGGTCGTTCCCTATTCCCACTCGATGGTGCCCGGCGGCTTCGAGGTGATGTCGTAGGTCACGCGGTTGATGCCCTTGACCTCATTGATGATCCGGGTCGCCACGCGGCCGAGGAACGCCATGTCGAACGGGTAGAAATCCGCCGTCATGCCGTCGACCGAGGTCACGGCGCGCAGCGCGCAGACGTGGTCATAGGTCCGCCCGTCGCCCATCACGCCGACCGTCTTCACCGGCAGGATCACCGCGAAGGCCTGCCAGATGGTGTCGTAGAGGCCGGCCTTGCGGATTTCGTCCAGGTAGATCGCATCGGCCTTGCGAAGGGCTTCCAGCTTCTCCGGCGTGATGGTGCCGGGGCAGCGGATGGCGAGGCCCGGGCCCGGGAACGGATGGCGCCCCACGAAGGCCTCCGGCAGGCCGAGTTCCTTGCCGAGCACCCGGACCTCGTCCTTGAACAGCTCGCGCAGGGGCTCCACGAGCCGCATGTTCATGCGCGCGGGCAGGCCGCCGACGTTGTGGTGGCTCTTGATGGTCACGGAGGGACCGCCCGTGAACGAGACGCTCTCGATCACGTCGGGGTAGAGCGTGCCCTGCGCCAGGAACGCCGCGCCGCCGATCTTCTTGGATTCCGCCTCGAACACGTCGATGAACAGGCGCCCGATGATCTTGCGCTTCTGCTCGGGGTCGCTGACGCCGTCGAGTTCGCCGAGGAAGAGGTCCTGCGCCTGCACGTGGACGAGCGGGATGTTGTAGTGGTCGCGGAACAGGCGCACGACCTCCTCGGCCTCGCCCATGCGCAGCAGGCCGTGGTCGACGAAGACGCAGGTCAGCTGCTCGCCGATCGCCTCATGGATCAGGACGGCGGCCACGGAGGAATCGACGCCGCCCGACAGGCCGCAGATCACCTTCTCCGAGCCGACCTGCTCGCGAATCTTGGCGATCGCCTCCTCGCGATAGGCGCCCATGGTCCAGTCGCCGGTGCAGCCGGCGATATCGCGCACGAAGTTGCGGATCAGGAGCGCGCCGTGCGGCGTGTGGGCGACCTCGGGATGGAACTGCACCGCGTAGTAGTTCCGCGCCTCGTCGGCCACCGCCGCGAAGGGCGCGTTCTTCGACATGGCCACGGTGGTGAAGCCGTCCGGCAGCTTGGTGACGCGGTCGCCGTGGCTCATCCAGACGGGGTAATGCTCGCCCACGTGCCAGACGCCCTTGAACAGCGGGCATTCCGAGAGGATCTCGATCTCGGCCCGGCCGAATTCGGCGTGGTGCCCGCCCTCGACCTCGCCGCCGAGCTGCGCCGCCATGGTCTGCTGGCCGTAGCAGATGCCGAAGACCGGAACGCCCGAATCGAACACGATCTGCGGCGTGCGGGGAGACGCCTCCGTGGTGACCGATTCGGGGCCACCGGAGAGGATGACGCCCTTGGGCTTCGTCTCCGCGAAGGCCTCGGCCGCCTTGGTGAAGGGGACGATCTCGCAATAGACGCCCTCTTCGCGCACGCGGCGCGCGATCAGCTGCGTCACCTGGCTGCCGAAATCGACGATGAGGATCTTGTCGTGTTCTGTCGTCATGGAACCGCAGTTAGACGAGGCCTCGGCGCCGTGCAACGGATCGGCCCGCAGACCCGCCCCGCGAGATGCAACGGATTGGGGATTCGTGGCTCGGGGCCCATGGACCGGTCGTTCATGGGCGGGCGCCGAAATCCTGCGTCCCAGCAACGAACGGGCGCCTCATGTCATGAGAGCCACCGTCTTCGGGATCGCCGCCCTCGCCCTCACGGGCACCGGTACCGCCTTCTACCCTGCCCTTCGCGCGCGACCTCGCGCCGGCCAGCGGCATCGCGCGGGTTCGGGTCGTGCGCCGGACGGTGATCACCAAGAGCCGCGGGCGCGCGTGGTCGTGGTGCCCAATCGCCGCTGCTTCGAGCGGAAGGCGCCGTCTCCGTTTGCCGCGGCCGCGCCGGGGAGACGGAATGGCCCCGTGCGGGGTCCTTCTTCGTTTCAGCCCCCGCGCTGCAGGGTCGCGACGTAGAATCCGTCCGTGCCCGTCAGGGCGGGGCTCATCTGCAGGCCGTGCGTGGTGAGGCGAATGACGGGGGCGAGGTCCGGTGCACGGTCAGCCAGCACCGCCTCCGCCGCGACGATGGCGAAATCACCCGGACGGCGTTCGAGGAGGCCCGCCACCGCCGCATCGTTCTCCTCGGGCAGGAGCGAGCAGGTGATGTAGGTGATCCGGCCGCCCGGCCGCACCAGACGCGCCGCGCGGTCGAGGACGCCGGCCTGATCGCCGACCCTCGTGCCGAGCGCGTTGGGACGCATCCGCCACTTCGCGTCGGGATTGCGCCGCCACGTGCCCGAGCCGGTGCAGGGCGCGTCCACGAGCACACGGTCGGCGGTGCCGTCGAGGTCCGCGAGCACGTCGGCGCGGGCCTTTCCGGCGCGGGGCGTGCGGATCTCGGCCGTGGCGCCCGCGCGGCGCAGGCGCTCGTGGATGGGGGCGAGCCGGCGCGGATCGTCGTCGCTGGCGATCAGGCGGCCCGCATTGTCCATCATCGCGGCAAGACTCAGGGTCTTGCCACCGCCGCCGGCGCAGAGATCGACGACGGTCTCGCCGGGGCGCGCGCCGCTGAGCAGGCTCGCCAGTTGCGAGCCCTCGTCCTGGATCTCGTACCAGCCGTCGATGAATTCCGGCTCGACGTGGAGTGCGGGTCCGCGCCCGTCCTCGCCGATGGGAATGCGCAGGCCGTGCGGGGCATGCGGCGTCGGAGCCGGCCCGAGATGGGCGAGGCCCTCCAGGGCCTCCGCGCGGCCGCGCTTCAGGGTGTTGACCCGGATATCGAGGGGGGCACGGCGGGCCAGCGCGCGCAACTCGTCGAGGGTCGCAGCGCCGAAGGTCGCTTCCAGCGAGGGCAGGACCCATTCGGGCACGTCGCCCGCGACGTGGAGCGGCGCATCCGCCAGCGTCCCCTCGGTGAGGCGCCGCATCTCGGTCTCGCTCAAAGGGGCGGGGGCGAAGCGCTCGCCGGAAAACAGCTCCGCGATGGTCGAGGCGGCGCGCCCGTACTGAAGCCGCAGCATGCCGATGACGAGGCCGCGCGGGCTCTCGTCGGACATGATCCAGGCGGCCGAGGCGCGGCGGCGCAGGGTGTCGTAGACGAGGCTGGCGATCGCGGCCCGGTCGCCCGAGCCGGCGAATCGGTGCGCGAGGCCCCAATCCTTGAGGGCGTCGGCGGCGGGGCGGCGGCGGGCGGCGATGTCGGCGAGGACCTCGATGGCGGCGGACAGGCGGGCGGGGGGCGTCAGGGCATGGTCCTCGTGTTCGCGGCCGCCGCGATACGGTCACGCTTGGGGCGTGACCGGCCACAATACGGCCGAGCTTCCGGCGCGTTTGCCGCTCAGCTTGAGCGACGGTGCCGCGCGGAGCGGTCATCCGGAGCTTTAGAGAACGCCATGTCTCCCGTCATCCACCTCGCTGTCTCGGGCCTTGTGCTCCTGGCCGTCGCCGCCTGCTCAACGGCTCCGGCCGCGCCCGACCTGTCGACTCCGCCGCCGCGTCGGCCCGATGCCAAGACCCAGCTCGAATATGGCGCGCCCCCGCCGCCGCCGCCCGGACCGCGCTACTGAACCGTTCTCCCG
Source organism: Methylobacterium sp. J-068 (assembly GCF_022829445.1). GTDB lineage: Bacteria > Pseudomonadota > Alphaproteobacteria > Rhizobiales > Beijerinckiaceae > Methylobacterium. The sequence continues at coordinate 114,957 of NZ_JAKSXY010000125.1, forward strand.
ATCAGGCAGCCTTGGCGGTTTCGCGGGCACGCCGGTTCTCGTAGGCCTTGATGTGGGTGTAGACGCGGTCGAGCATGGAATGCGCGACCGCGTCGGGCGCCCGCGCGATCAGGTCGCCGATGATGTGATCGGCCTCGATCCGGGCCCCGCCCTCGATGTCGCGCAGCATCGAGGCGGTGAAGGTCGAGCCCTCGGCCGTGAGGGTGGCGCGGGTGTTCTCCATCACCTTGGGGCGCGGGGCGTAACCGGCGCCCTCCGCGATGGCGCGGCACTCTTCCATCAGGGCCTCGATGAAAACTCGGCCGCCGGGCGCCGCGACGATGTCTCCGATGGTGGCGCGCATCAAGCAGGTGGCGCCGGCGAGCGTCGCGAGGAAGCTCCACTTCTCCCACATCTCCAGCACCACGCTCTCGCTCAGGCGTGCCTGGAACGTGACGCCCTGCATCAGGGCCTCGATCGCCTCGACCCGTGCCGAGCGGCCACCGGCGCGCTCGCCATAGGTCAGGGTGTGCAGCGGGGTCATCTGGCGGATCTCGCCGTTCGGCCCGAGCGTCCCCACGATGGAGCAGGAGCCGCCGAGCACGCGCTCCTCGCCGAAGGCCGCGGCCAGGGCATCGAGGTGGCGCATCCCGTTCAGGATGGGCAGGATCGCCGTGTCGGCGCCGACCGCCGGAGCCACATCGGCGATGGCGCTGTCGAGGTCGTAGGCCTTGCAGGAGAGGAGCACGAGGTCGAAGGCGCCACCCGCTCCGTCCGCGAGGGCGGCGGCGGTGACGGTCTGCGGCGCGGGAATGTGGAGGTTGCCCACGGGGCTCTCCACGACCAGCCCGGCGGCGGCGAGCTTGGCGGCCCGGGCCGGCCGGACCAGGAAGGTGACGTCGCGCCCGACCTCAGCCAACCGCGCCCCGAAATACCCACCGGTGGCCCCGGCGCCGACAACGAGCACGCGCATGGTCGTATCCCTCTCCTGTTCAGGCGCCTAGCCTTACCCGAGGCGCGGCCCGTCGATCCAGCGACTTCGCGCCGAGTCCTTACCCGCAATCCCGGCACGTAGCCTTCGCCCGGACGTCGGATCTGCCCGGAGCTCAGAGCCCGATCGGCGCGGAGAAGATCCGGACGGCGAAGACGATCCACATGGCGAGCAGCACCAGGGTGCCGGCGGCGTAGGCCCGGAAGCGGTAAGGCACGTGATTCGTGGTGAGATAGACTCCGGCATGGAGGAACCGCGTCGCGACGAAGACCCAGGCCAGGACCACGAACAGCAGATCCGCCTTGCGCGTCGCCATCGCGAAGCCGACGAGAACGTAGAACAGCACCGGAATCTCGAACTGGTTCGAGAAGGTGTTGGCCGCCTGCTGCGCCGGGGCGGGCCAGTTGCGCTGGCCCATCGAGAGTTCACGGCCCCGCGCCTCCCCGCCCCGGACGGCGCCGAGGCGGGCGCGTCCCATCCAGAACAGGAGCGCGAAGGTGAGAAGCACCTGCGCGAAGACGGGCGCGAGGATGGCTTGGACGGTCACGGCGAATCCTTCGCGAGAGAGATCAGCCTCTGAGGGCGACGAGGCCAAGATGCCCGACGAGCATCGCGCAGCCGAGCGTGTTGATGAGGAAGACCCGGCCGCGCAGGGGCACGTCGTCGGTCAGCGTCTGGACCCCGCTATGGACCACCCGGCCGACGAAGAAGATCCAGCCGGCCCAGACGTCGAACGCCGTCACCGCGTCGAAGGCGACGAGCAGCGCAACGCAGGCGAAGACGATCACCGGCAGTTCGAACTGGTTGGCGAGGTTGCGGGTGATGCGGGCGATCCGCACCGGCTCGTCGCGGCCGAGTTCGAAGCAGCCGTAGCGGACCTCGCCGGAGCGCACCGCGAGCACGCGCGCCGCCGAGAGCCAGGCATAGAGGGCGAAGGTGAGTCCGATCTGCGCCAGCACCGGCCAGAGCACGAGGTAGCGCGGATCGGTCACCGCCGGCTCAGGCGCGGCCGGGGTAGTTCGGGCTCTCGCGGGTGATGGTCACGTCGTGGACGTGGCTCTCGCGCAGGCCCGCATTGGTGATGCGGACGAACTGCGCCTTGTCCTGGAATTCGGGGATCGTGGGCGCGCCGACATAGCCCATGGCGGCCCGCAGGCCGCCGGCGAGCTGGTGCAGCACCGCCGCCACCGGCCCCTTGTAGGGCACCTGTCCCTCGATCCCCTCGGGCACGAGCTTGTGGGTGTCATTGACCTCGGCCTGGAAGTAACGGTCGGCCGAGCCGCGGGCCATGGCGCCCACCGAGCCCATGCCGCGGTAGCTCTTGTAGGAGCGGCCCTGGTGCAGGAACACCTCGCCGGGGGCCTCGTCGGTGCCGGCCAGGAGCGAGCCGAGCATGGCCACGGAGGCGCCCGCCGCGATGGCCTTGGCGAGATCGCCCGAATACTTGATGCCGCCATCGGCGATCACGGGTACGTCGGCCCGGTCGGCGGCCTCCACGGCCTCCATCAGGGCGGTGAGCTGGGGCACGCCGACGCCCGCCACGATGCGGGTGGTGCAGATCGAGCCCGGACCGATGCCGACCTTGATCGCGTCCGCGCCCGCATCGATGAGGGCCTGGGCGCCATCGCGGGTGGCGACGTTGCCGGCCACCACCTGCACGGTGTTGGAGAGTTGCTTCACCCGGCGCACGGCGTCGAGCACCTTGATCGAGTGGCCATGGGCGGTGTCGACCACGATCACGTCGCAGCCGGCGTCGATCAGGCGCTCGGCCCGCTCGAAGCCGCCGTCGCCCGTCGTGGTGGCGGCAGCGACCCGTAGGCGGCCCTGCTCGTCCTTGACGGCGCCCGGATAGGCGACCTGCTTCTCGATGTCCTTGACGGTGATGAGGCCGATGCAGCGGTAATGGTCGTCGACGACGAGCAGCTTCTCGATCCGGAACTGGTGGAGAAGGCGCTTGGCCTCGTCCTGGCTCACGCCCTCGCGCACGGTGATGAGCCGGTCGCGGGTCATCAGGTCGGCCACGGTCTCGGAGGAGTTCGTGGCGAAGCGCACGTCGCGGTTGGTGAGGATGCCCACGAGCTTGCCGCGCGAGCCGTTCGGGCCGCGCTCCACCACGGGGATGCCCGAGATGCGGTTCTGCTTCATCAGCGAGAACGCGTCGGCCAGGGTCTCGTCCGGATGGATGGTGATGGGGTTCAGCACCATGCCGGACTCGTACTTCTTGACGAGGCGGACCTGCTCGGCCTGTTCCGGCGGCTCGAGGTTTCGGTGGATCACCCCCATGCCGCCGTTCTGCGCCATGGCGATCGCCATCGGCGCCTCGGTCACGGTGTCCATGGCCGAGGCCAGGATCGGCAGGTTGAGGTGGATCGAGCGGGTCAGCCGGCTCGCGATCCGCACATCGCCGGGCATCACCGAGGACGCGGCGGGACGCAGGAGGACGTCGTCGAAGGTCAGGCCCTCAATGATGGAATCTGCGGTGATGCGGGCCATGAACCAACTCCGAAACGGGTGCCGGCGCCGGGCCTTTTCAGGTGCTCCGGCGTCATCGGGTTGGCACGGGCCAGTATCACGCGCGCGGACCCTTCGCAAAGCCGCCGGGACGCCGACGCAACAGGAAAATGCGTTCCGTGCGCCGAGATCCGGTGGGGGTTGCGCCTAGCGCAGACCCCTGGCTGCGCCCGGCAGCCCTTCGGCCGGTCCCTTATCCGTCCATTCCGGCGGCGCGCCGACGTAGTCGCCGAGGATGCCGTCGATGCCCGGAGCGCGACCGAAGGCCTCGCAATCGGGGTCGAGCGGCGCTTCGCCGAGCGTGGTCACGCGAACGCGGTCGTAGGTCGGCAGGGTGAGGGGCGCCTTGAAGGGGTCCTGGCCAGTGGCGAGGTAGAACCCGAAATCCTGTCCGAATTCCCCGGCGAGGTCGTAGGCGTCGCTGGCCGGCGAGAACCGGGCCTGGTTGGTGAAGGCGTTGGTGGCGCCGCCCCACACCATGGCCGCGCGCTGCTTGTTGCGGCTGTCGAGGGCCTCGGCCTCGACCGTCAGGCTGCCGAGGCCGATCGGAATGCGGGGAATCGGGATGCGGCCGACGGTGGTCGCGAAGCCGGCGCCCAACTGGGACGCGATGGTGATGCCGGCCGAGGTCGCGATCGTGGCGCCGGCGGCCGGCACGTTGGTGAGGTCGATCCGGGTCACGGCCGAGCGCACCGTGAGGTCGGCCTTCCGCCCGGAGACCACATCGTATTTCAGCGACAGCTCGTAGCAGAGGGCGCGGTCGGCCGCGTTGGCCACGAGCTTGCGCTCCAGCGGCGTGAGGCCCGGCGCCACGGCCTCCGAGAAGGTGGTGGGCACGATGCGCACGGTGCGGGTCGTGGCCAGCGCGGCCGGGTCGACGAAGATCCGCGAGGAACTCGCCGTCTCGTCGCTGGAGACGAGACGGTCGTACCGGGTCAGGGCGCCCGACTCGGTGAGGACCACCGTGCCGCAGCCGGCGACGGCCAGGGCGAGCACGAGGCTCGCCGCGATCCCGGACAACCTGGGACGATGTTCGAACCTCGGAAGCATCGATGACTTTCTCGGGGACGGTAAGGATCGGTCGCGCGGCACCACCACGGAAAAGCGGCGTGCGGCGATCCGAGCGTGACCGTGAGCTTAACGGCTCCAGCAACAATGTGGAAAGGCGAGTGACCCGCCGTCCGTCCGAAGCTGAATCGCTGTGGCCGCAGAGCCACGCCTGTTTTCGGCTCTCGCCCTGCACGGACGACATGCCCATTTCATTCCACGCCGGATCGAAAAAATTCGGATCCGCGCGGGGCGGCGGTTTCTGCCGTCGTCCACGCAACCGACCGGATGCCAGCAGGCTTTTCCCCTCCCATGCGCGCCTCTCAGATCGTTCCCCTCGTCGTCGCCACCGCGCTGTTCATGGAGAACACCGATTCGACGGTGATCGCCACGGCCCTGCCCGCCATCGCCCGGAGCCTCGGCGAGGACCCGATCGCCCTCAAGCTCGCGCTCACCGCCTACCTCGTCAGCCTCGCGATCTTCATCCCGATCAGCGGCTGGATGGCCGACCGCTTCGGGGCGCGCTCGGTGTTCCGCATCGCGCTCGGCGTGTTCATGGCGGGCTCGCTCGCCTGTGCCGCCTCGAACTCGCTGGCGGGTTTCGTCGCCGCCCGGTTCTTCCAGGGGCTCGGCGGCGCCATGATGGTGCCGGTCGGCCGGCTCGTGATCCTGCGCAGCGTGCCCAAGAACGAACTCGTGAGCGCCCTCGCCTACCTGACGATTCCGGCCCTGATCGGCCCGATCATGGGGCCGCCGCTGGGCGGCCTGATCACCACCTATCTCGACTGGCGCTGGATCTTCTTCATCAACATCCCGATCGGCATCGCGGGCATCGTGCTCGCGACCCTGTTCTTCGAGAACATCCGCGAGGTCGAGCGTCCGCCCCTCGACGTGGTCGGCTTCCTGCTCTCCGGTCTCGGGCTCGCCAGCCTGATGCTGGGCATCGCCTCGACGGGCCGGCATCTCCTGCCGGACGGCGTTTCCTGGGCCTGCCTCGGCGGCGGCGTGATCCTGCTGGCGCTCTACCTCCGGCATGCGCGCGGAATCGCGCATCCGGTGATCCGCCTCGATCTCCTGCGCTATCCCACCTTCCGGGCGGCGGTGACGGGCGGCAGCCTGTTCCGCATCGGGACCGGGGCGATCCCCTTCCTGCTGCCGTTGATGCTGCAGATCGGGTTCGGGCTCGATCCGCTGCAATCGGGCCTGCTCACCTTCGCGGCCGCCGCCGGCGCCCTGCTGATCAAGATCATCGGCCCGCGCATCCTGCGCCGCCACGGCTTCCGGCGGGTGATGCTGGTCAACGCCGTGGTGGCCTCGGGTTTTCTGGCGGTGAACGGGCTGTTCACGGCGCAGACGCCACACGCGGTCATCGTCTGCGTGCTGCTGGTGGGAGGCTGCGTGCGCTCCATGCAATTCACCTGCGTGAACGCCATCGCGTATGCCGAACTGGACACGCGGGAGATGAGCGCGGCCACGAGTCTCGCGAGCGTGGCCCAGCAGCTCTCGCTCAGTCTCGGCGTCTCGATCGGCGCATTGGCGCTCGAGGCGGCGGCGGCCGCGCAAGGCCGCAACGACATCGCGGCAGGCGATTTCGCCCCGGCCTTCCTCACCGTCGCGGTGATCTCGCTGGCCTCGCTCATCGCCTTCCGCCGGCTCGACCCCGATGCCGGGGCCGAAGTCTCGGGTCAGCGCCGCGTCACGCAGGAAGCCTGCGCGCAGGATCCCCGCGCCGCGATGCCGTAGCGCTTCAGGCGGCAGCGCGCGCGGGCGCGCGCCCCGGCGCACGCTTCGGCTTGGCCCCCGATTTGCCGGCCGGTCTCGCGGCGGCGGCCCTCGCCGGCCCGGCCGAGGCGCGCGCGCCCTCACGCCAGCCCTGCCAGCTCCAGCGTCCGGGGCCGGTCATCGCGTAGATCAGGAAACCGCCGGCGAGGCCGAGATCGGCCAGCAGCAGGGTCCGCTCCGCCACGGCGCTCGGACCGGCGAACTGCCAGAACGGGTGGAGCAGGGCGGCCATCACGCAGGCGAAGGCCGCGAGCGCGAGCCCGCTGAGGCGCGGCAGCACGCCGAGGACCAGCGCCAGGGGGCCGAAGACCTGCACGATCACGGCCGCCGTGGCGACCGCGTTGGGCGACGGCAGGCCCGTGGAGGCGAGCGTCAGCGCGAAGCCCGAGACGTTCAGCGCTCGGGCGATGCCCGTGGGCAGGAGCGCGGCGGCGAGCAGCAGGCGCGAGAGCAGAAGCAGTCCGTCTTGGGTCCGGCCGGTCACGTATCGGGCTCCATCTGACATCGAGACGCCGAGCCTTGTCGGGACCGGCTGAAGAGAGCGTTAAGGACGCCGGGCCCTCAACAGGGTTCGATCCTCGACAGGATGACGGGGCTTCACCCGGACACGCCGCCCCGGAACAGGCGCCCGCGCTCGGTCCAGGCGACCACCGCGAGGGCGAGCGCACCGAGCACGGCGTAGCCGAGGCCGATGGGCAGGACCGACCCGTCGAAGGACTGCCCGATCAGGTAGCCGCAGAACGCGCCGAGAATCGTGGTGTAGAAGCCGAGGAACGAGGAGGCCGTGCCGGCGATCTCGCCCAGCGGCTGCAGGGCCAGGGCGTTGAAGTTCGGCATGGCGAAGCTGATCAGGAACTGGTTGGCCGCCAGGATCGCGAGGAACAGGGCGAGCGGCGGGTGCCCGTGATAGGCGAGGCCCGCCACCACCTGGATCACCGCCACCACCACGAACAGGCTCAGGCCCGCATGGGAAAGCGGCCGCATGCCGAGGCGGCGGACGAGCCGCGCATTCACCAGGGTGGCGGCACCCATGGACCCGGCGACGAGGCCGAAGGCCAGGGGAAACAGCGCGCCGAGATGGTAGAGCCCCGTGTCGAAGACCTGCTGGGCGGAGCCGACATAGCCCATGATGCAGCCGGTGAGCAGACCGAGCGCCGTGGCGTAGCCGACCGCGACGCGGTTGCGGAAGGTCAGCCCCACCGCCTGGGCGACGGCCCGGAACGAGAAGGGACGGCGGAATTCGGGGTGCAGCGTCTCGGGCATCCGCCACGCGAACCAGACGAAGAGGATGCCGGCGAGCGCCAGCATCGAGACGAAGACGTAGACCCAGGAGCCGAGCAGCAGCATCGCGCCGCCGATCGCCGGCGCGATCATCGGCACGATGAGGAAGACCATCATGATGAGCGACATCACGCTCGCCATCTCGCGGCCGGCGAAGCGGTCTCGCACGATCGCGGTCGAGAGCACGCGCCCGCTCGCCGCGCCGATACCCTGGATGATCCGGGCGGCGAGAAGCCAGCCGAACGAGGGCGCCACCATGGCGAGCCCGGACCCGACCACGTAGATCGCCAGACCCGCCATGAGGATGGGACGGCGGCCATAGGTGTCCGAGAGCGGGCCGTAGAAGATCTGCGCCGCCCCGAAGCCGATCATGTAGACGTAGACGAGGAGTTGCAGGCTGTTGGCGTCGGGAACGCCGAAGCGGGCCTGGATCGCCGGAAAGGCCGGTAGCAGGTTGTCGATCGAGATGGCGGTCACCGCCATCATCAGGGCGATGATGCCGACGAACTCGCCGAAGCCGGGGCCTTTCGCGGGCGCTGCCGAAGCGGACCCGGCCGCGCCGTCGTGGTCCGGCAACGTCGCGCGCAGGGTCGTCACCGGTGTGCTGGTCACTGGAAGTTGTCCTCGGGACGAGTGCGTCCGGATGTGCGGGTCGGGCGTTGGTTGGCGGTTGGGCGACCGTTCTCGCCGGATTTGGTGCCGGAGGCTTAGGTCGGCAATTGAGTCGCCTGCATGGCAGCCGCGCGGGCCGGACGGCGCGGTGACGCCATAATTTCCGGCAAACGATCGCCCTTCAGCTTCGCTCGGGCGTTCGTCACGCAAGACGCTCGGGCGAGGGTCTCGCGCAGGAGGGAAGAACGACCGCATGCCGGAGACGCGACGCCGCATCGTCCTGTTCGGCCTCCTCCTGCCGGTGTTGCCGCGCGGGGCCGCCTGGGCCGACCCGGCAGCGTCCTTCGCTGAACAATCGGACTTCGCCGAACGGGCGGAGGCGCTGATACGGCCCTATGCCCGCGCCGGGATCTTCTCGGGGGCCGTGATCGTGGCGCGCAACGGGATGGCGCTGTTCCGGCAGGCCTACGGGGCCGCGAATCGCGAGTGGTCGGTGCCCAACACGGCCGAGACCCGATTTCGCATCGCCTCCCTGACGAAGCAGTTCACCGCCGCCGCGATCCTCAGGTTGCGGGAGGCGGGGCGGCTCGGCCTCGACGATTCCGCGTCGCGCCACATGCCCGGCCTTCCGGCCGCCTGGACGCCCATCACCCTGCGGATGCTCCTCGACCACACCTCGGGGCTGCCCAACGTCACGGCGCTGCCCGATTTCCCAACCGAGATCGCCCGCACCGCGCGCAATCCCATGGACGTCGTCGCGCGGCTCTTTCCCGAAGACCTGCTGTTCCCGGCGGGTACGGCGCAGGAATACAGCAATACCGGCTACATCCTCCTGGCCGCCATCGTCGAGCGGATCACCGGTGAGCCCTTCGCCGAGGCCCTGCGGTCTCTCGTGCTCGCGCCGGCCGGCCTCTCCGAGACCGGGGATGCCGATCCCGACCTGGTGATCCCGCGCCGCGCGAGCGGGTACCGGCGCGTGGCCGGAGCATGGCGCAACGCGGGCCCGGTGGTGCCGGCGGCGGCTCTCGGCGCGGGCGGGCTGGTCTCGACCCTCGACGATCTCGTGGCCTGGGACCAGGCCCTGCTCGCGGGGCGCGTGCTCGCACCGGAATCGCTCGCCGAGATGGTCCGGGATCGCGGTCACGGATATGGACTCGGTTTGTATCTCGGGCATGCCTATGGCCAGCGGCTGTGGTCGCATGGCGGCTTCCTGAACGGGTTCTCCGCGATCAAGGACACCTATCCGGACCTCGGCCTGACCGTCGTGGTCCTGGGCAACACCGAGACGGCGCCGGCCCAGACCCTGTCGCGCCGGCTCGCCGCCCTCGCGCTCGGCGTTCCGGAGGCGACCGAGATCGCGGTTCCGCCGGGGGTGATCGAGCGCTACGTCGGATTCTACCGGACCGGACCGCGCGCCGTCGTGGCCCTGACGCGGTCCGGCGACCGGCTCGTCGTCCAGGGGACGGGGCTCGCCCGCCTGGAACTGACGCCGGAGAGCGACCGGGTCTTCGTGGCCGGGGACGGCACCCGGATCGCCCTCGACATCGAGCCCGACGGGCGTGCCACCGGCCTCCTCGTGGACGCGGCCGGCGGCGCGCGCTCCGGCCCGCGCATCGACGCCCAGACGGCCCGGCGGATCACCTCGCGCCGCCTCGCGCGGCTGATCCCGCGCTGAAGGGCCGGCCCGCCGGGTCGCCAACCCTGCGAAACGGGTCTACCATCCGGCTCCGGTCGGGATGTTGTCCCGCGCGCCGCCTCGCCGAGCCGATGCCGCGATCCCGCCGTCGCGATCTTGTCCGCAAGGTCCTGCCGCGAGGAAGGTCCCGCCGCCAAGTTCGTTGGCCAAAAGTCCACCTTGATTTGAACGGGCGTCTGGCCTTGGCTGCGCCTCATAAAAACAACCAGGAGGAAACCCGATGAACAAGCCGGAATTTCTGAATCAGGGCACCAAGTCCCCGTTCTCCCCCCGCTACGACAACTTCATCGGAGGCCAGTGGGTCGCGCCCGTCGCCGGCCGCTATTTCGAGAACACCTCGCCGATCACCGGTCGCGTGATCTGCGAAGTCGCCCGCTCGGATGCCGCCGACGTCGACAGGGCGCTCGATGCCGCCCACGCCGCGAAGGAGGCCTGGGGCCGCACCGCGCCGGGCGAGCGCGCCCGCATCCTGAACCGCATCGCCGACCGGATGGAGGAGAACCTCGATCTGATCGCGCTGGCCGAGACCTGGGACAACGGCAAGCCGATCCGCGAGACGACCCACGCCGACATCCCGCTCGCCGTCGACCACTGGCGCTACTTCGCCGGCTGCCTGCGCGCGCAGGAAGGCTCGATCTCCGAGATCGACCACGACACGGTCGCCTACCACTTCCATGAGCCGCTCGGCGTCGTCGGCCAGATCATCCCGTGGAACTTCCCCATTCTGATGGCGGTGTGGAAGCTGGCGCCCGCGCTGGCCGCCGGCAACTGCGTCGTGCTCAAGCCCGCCGAGCAGACCCCCGCCTCGATCCTCGTGGTGGCCGAGCTGATCGCCGATCTCTTACCCCCGGGCGTGCTCAACATCGTCAACGGCTTCGGCCTGGAATGCGGCAAGCCGCTGGCCTCCTCGCCCCGCATCGCCAAGATCGCCTTCACGGGCGAGACGACGACGGGCCGCCTGATCATGCAGTACGCCTCGCAGAACCTGATTCCGGTGACGCTGGAACTCGGCGGCAAGTCGCCGAACATCTTCTTCTCGGACGTGGCCAACGAGGACGACGACTTCTTCGACAAGGCGCTCGAGGGCTTCACGATGTTCGCCCTCAACCAGGGCGAAGTCTGCACCTGCCCGAGCCGTGCCCTGGTCCACGAGTCGATCTACGACCGCTTCATCGAGCGGGCGATCAAGCGCGTCGAGGCGATCACGCAAGGGTCGCCCCTCGATCCCGCTACGATGATCGGTGCCCAGGCCTCCTCCGAGCAGCTGGAGAAGATCCTCAGCTACGTCGACATTGGCAGGCAGGAGGGCGCCGAGTGCCTCACGGGCGGCGAGCGCAACGTGAAGGACGGCGAGTTCGCGGACGGCTTCTACATGAAGCCGACCGTGTTCAAGGGCCACAACAAGATGCGGATCTTCCAGGAGGAGATCTTCGGCCCCGTCCTGTCGGTCACGACCTTCAAGGACGATGCCGACGCGCTCGCCATCGCCAACGACACGCTCTACGGCCTCGGCGCCGGAATCTGGACCCGCGACGTGACCCGCGCCTACCGCTTCGGCCGCTCCATCCAGGCCGGCCGCGTCTGGACGAACTGCTACCACGCCTATCCGGCCCACGCGGCCTTCGGCGGTTACAAGCAGTCCGGCATCGGCCGCGAGAACCACAAGATGATGCTCGACCACTATCAGCAGACCAAGAACATGCTCGTCAGCTACTCGGCCAAGAAGCTCGGCTTCTTCTAGGCCGGGTCCAAGATCCCGAGACTGCAGAATTCTTAGATATCCGAGAGACTTGCCCCGGCCCCCAAAGGCCGGGGCTTTTTCGTCCCCTGCCCTATCTGTCCGGATGGACCTGTCCACGGAGACCGCCCCGATGAGCGAAACCGCCTCCCTCGCCCAGAACACCGCCGATCAGACCGGGAACGACGGCACGCCCCTGCGCGTCACCGCGACGCCGGCCGCCGTCGACCTGATTGCCGAATTGCGTGCCGACCATGGGCCGGTGATGTTCCATCAATCGGGCGGGTGCTGCGACGGCTCGTCCCCGATGTGCTACCCTGTCGGCGACTTCCTCACCGGCGACAGCGACGTCCATCTCGGCCAGGTGGCCGGGGCCGATTTCTGGATCAGCCGGCCGCAATTCGAGGTCTGGAAGCACACGCACCTCATCCTCGACGTGGTGCGCGGGCGCGGCGGCATGTTCTCCCTTGAGAATGGGCGCGACAAGCGCTTCCTGATTCGCTCGCGGCTGTTCACCGAGGCCGAGAACACGGCGCTCGCGGGCGCCTGCAAAGTCTGAGAGTGCCTCACAAAACTCCCGACCACCGTCGGCCCTCACTCTGGGCACGGCAGCGCAGCGGGAGTTTTGTGAGAAGCTCTAAGAGCGTCGCGCCGGTGCGCCTTCCCGGAGCCGGGGTCCGGGAAGGCGGTCTTTGTCAGGCGCGGCTGACGCTGGCGCTGGTGATCTCGGCGAGCTTCGTGGCGCCGACCTGACGCATGATCGTCTCGAACTCGCGCTGCATAATCGCCAGTACGGTGGTGACGCCGGGCTCGCCGAAGGCGGCCAGACCCCAGACGTAGGGACGGCCGATGCAGACGGCCGTGGCTCCGAGCGCCAGCGCCTTGATCACGTCGGTGCCGCGGCGGAAGCCGCCGTCGATGAGGACAGGCACCTTGTTGTTCACGGCCTGGACCACCTCGGGCAGCGCGTCGATCGTGGCTTCGAGGCTCTCCTCGGCGCGGCCGCCGTGATTCGAGACGATGAGCGCGTCGACGCCGTAATCGAGGGCCTTCTTGGCGTCCTCGTGGGTGACGATGCCCTTGAGGACGAGCTTGCCCTTCACGATGCCGCGCAGGCGCTTCACGTAATCCCAGGTCATGCCGGTGCCGTAGAGGTTCGTCACCTTCGACACGTCGATGTCGTCGAACATCGGCTTGCGGCTGACTTCGTTCTTGAAGCCCGGCGTGTGGCAATCCGTGCAGGTCCGCGTGTCCTGCCGGCGCTCGCGGAACAGCGTCTCGGTGTTGCGGCCGCCCTGGCGGTCGACGGTCAGCACGATGGCGGGCGCACCGGCCTTCTCGGCCCGCTTCACCAGGGCCTCGGTCACGGCCCAATCGTCGGTCGGGTAGAGCATGTACCAGACGGGGGCGCCGCGCTCCTTGATCACGTCCTCGATCGAGGTGCTGCCCACGGTCGAGAGGATCATCTGATGACCCTTGACCTTGGCGCCGCGCGCCACGGCGGATTCGGCTTCCGGGTGGAAGGCGGCCTGGCTGCTCACCGGGGCGAGCACGATTGGGCTCGCCCAGGTCTCGCCGAAGATCTTCACCGTGGTGTCGATCTTGCGCACGTCGATGAGACGGCGGGCGCGGATGCGAATCCGCTCGAAGCCGTCGCGGTTCGCCTTCAGGGTCTCGTCCCCGTCGACGCCGCTGGCGAGGTAGCCGTAATGGGCCGGGGGCAGCGCCTTCTTGGCGGCGGGCTCGAAGTCGAAGACGTTGAGGGCCTGCGTCGGGGAGTCGATGATCTCGCCGACATTGCCGGGGGACTGACGCAGCACGTCGTAGCTCTGCGCCATCGCCGCATCGGTGCCGAGGACGGAAAGGCCGGCCAGGGCGCTCACGACGCCCGGCGCCACGACGGGGCTGGCCGACAGGAATTCCAGGAACTTGCGGCGGTGGAACAGTTTTTCAGTCTCAGAACCGGGCTGAGGTTGAAAGGTCTCGGACATCAATGGGCTCACACAGCGATCTCGCGGAGATGCTGCTTTGCACCATTCATGTTGCGCCGCGCAAATTCTTCAAGAGGGTGTATAGTGCTTTCGGTGGCCGTGAACGCAGACCATTATAATGCCGTTCATGTATTCCGACTGCGAATGATAAGCATTCCAAAGTAACGAGCAGATTTGATTCGCCAGGAAGCTCTGCGCCTCGTTTCATGCTGCATTGCACCAGGCGCATCGCGGCCGCGCTTCGCCCGAACCGCGCGTCGCCGCCCTAATCGGCCTCCGGGCTGAGCGCGGCGCCCATGGGTCCGCGATAGCCGCTGGCCAGCACGTAGAGCTCGCTCGAATCGGCGCGGCTGGCATTCGGCTTGACGTGACGCACGCTGGCGAAATCCCGCTTCAGGTCGGCGAGCAGGGTGCCCTCCGTGCCGCCCTGGAAGACCTTGGCGAGGTAGGAGCCGCCGGGCGCCAGGATCTCGCGGGCGAACTCGGCGGCGGTCTCGGCGAGCCCGATGATGCGCAGGTGGTCCGTCTGCTTGTGGCCGGTGGTGTTGGCGGCCATGTCGGAGAGGACGAGGTCCGCCGGACCTCCGAGAAGGTCGGTGAGGAGCCTGGGCGCTTCCGGCGCCAGGAAGTCGAGGGTGATGAAATCGACGCCGACCATCGGCTCGATCTCCAGGAGGTCGATGCCCACGATCCGCCCGCTGGCGCCGACGATCTTGGCCGCCACCTGCGACCAGCCGCCGGGCGCGGCGCCGAGGTCGACGATGCGCTGGCCGGGCTTCAGGAGCTTGAAGCGCTCGTCGATCTCGATGAGCTTGAAGGCGGCACGCGAGCGGTAGCCCTCGCGCTTGGCCCGGGCCACGTAAGGGTCGTTGAGCTGGCGTTCGAGCCAGCGCTTCTGCGAGGCCGTGCGGCCCCGCCCCGTCTTCACCCGCTGCTTGAGTTCGCCGCGCAAACCCCCGCTGGCACCACGCCTGTCGCTCACCGGTAACCCCCACGGCGCCAGACGCCGTCTTCCCGCATCATGTTCATCAGCAATCCTTCGCGCAGGCCGCGATCGGCGATGCGCAGGCGGTCGGACGGGAAGGCCCGCCGGATCGCCTCCAGGATGGCGCAGCCTGCCAGCACCAGGTCGGCCCGGTCGCGCCCGATGCACGGATTGTCCGCGCGCTGTTCGAGCCGGGTGTCGAGGAGGTCGTCGATCGCGTCGCCCACCTCGGCATCGCTCATCCAGAGGCCGTCGACCCGCCGGCGCTCGTAGCGGGCGAGACGCAGGTGCATCGCCGCCAGCGTCGTCACCGTACCGGAGGTGCCGAGCAGGTGGAAGTGCCGCGCATTCGCGGCCGGCGCCGCCCGGATCGCGAAACGGGCCAGGAGGTCGGCCACCTCCTCCACCATGCCGTCGAAGGTCATGCGGGTGACGTCGGTGCCGCCGTGGCGCTCGGCCAGGGTGACGACGCCGACCGGCAGCGAATCCCAGGCGCGGATGCGCAGGGTCGGATCGGCGGACGGGTTGGTGGCCGCGCCGTCGAGCCAGGCGATCTCGGTGGAGCCGCCGCCGATGTCGAAGATCACCACGGATTCGGAATAGGGATCGGCCAGGGCCGCGCAGCCGGTGACGGCGAGATAGGCCTCGGTCTGGCGATCGACGATCTCGAGGTCGAGGCCGACATCCTTGCGCACCCGCTCGACGAACTCGGCGCCGTTCACCGCGAGGCGGCAGGCCTCCGTGGCGATGACCTTGGCCCGGACGACGCCGCGCGCCTGCATCTTGGCCCGGCAGACCCGGAGCGCCTCGACGGTCCGCTCGATCGCCGCATCGCTGAGCCGGTCGGAATTTCCCAGGCCCTCGCCGAGTCGGACGATGCGCGAGAACGCGTCGATGACGCGAAAGCCGTGCGAGGCCGGTTCGGCCACGAGGAGGCGGCAATTGTTGGTGCCGAGGTCGAGGGCCGCGTAGGCGCCGCGCCGGCCCGGACGGCCGGTCGTCCCGCTCGACTCGGCGCGCGCCGCCGGAGCCGGTGAAGGCGTCTGTCCGCCGCTCGGGCGGGCCGGCATGGTCGCGGCGCTCTCTTCCCTCATCGGCCGAGCCGAAATCCTCGTCGTGGCCCCAGGCGGAGAGCCGGACCATCATTCCCGCACGAAGCTACAGGTCTCCCCGGCAAACTGCAAAGCCTCGATCCCGCCTTCGTGCGGAACCGAGGATTGTTTTGCTAGGATAAACACGTGCGGTGGCGTTCAGCCGAGTTTTCCGGAGGCGGCCATGCGCGGCACCGGCCGCAGCAGGCTCTTCACCTGGGAGAACGGGCGCGGCCTGTTGATCACTTCGTCGAGGCGCGACCACAGGGTCTTGGGCGAGAAGGGCTTGGCGATGATCTCGTTGACCCCGAGGGAGATGGCGCGGTCGACGACGTTCCGGCGCGGTTGCGCCAGCATCAGGATGATCGGCACGGTGGGGGACGGCGAGGTGGTGGGCGTGCGCGCGAGGCGGATGAACTCCTCGCCTGACAGGATCGCCAAGTCCCAGTCGATGATGGTCAGGTCCGGCTTGCTCTCGGCGAGAACGCCGAGCGCCTCAGCGCCGTCGGGGGCTTCCAGGACCCGCTTGATGCCCACGCGCATGAGCATGTCGCGCACGATGCGGCGGATGTAGAGGCTCTCGTCCACCACGAGGGCGGACAGGTCCGGAAAGCTCGGTGTCGCGATCATGCGTCCAGCGTCGCCCTCGGGGCCGCCTGGGCGAGTCTGCCCGGAGCGGAGCTTACGGGCCGGAGCCTTTGCGGATTGCTAACGCGAGCCCCTGATTTGATTCGAGCGATCCGCTTCAAGAACGGCCGGTTCCGGCTGCCCAGGCGGCGCGCAGTCCATCGCGGCCGCCGGGGGTGCGATGAAAAGCTACGCACTTTGCCGCAGGAAAGTTACGGAACTCTCGCGAACCCGAACGAAAGGTTCTTGCGATCAAGGCAGGTTTCAGTCAGGACTAAGGCGTTATTCTTGGTCACCGCTGCTGGGAGTAATGGTGATGCGGAGCGTGGGCTGTCTGGGATGGCGCGCACGTGGTTATCGAAACTGATGGTCGGCGGACGGTTTTTGCGAGCTTTCTATGGGACGTGGTCGTGATTTTCGGGGGCCGCAGAAGCGCGGCTTCGATGAGGGTGGAGCCGAGCCGCGTTGGCCGGATCAGGCTCCTCCGAGCAGCGGTGGCTACGGTGGTGGTTTCGGCGGTGGCGGCGGCTTCGACCGTGGCCCGTCGCGCGCCGCGGCAGCCCCCTCCGGGCCGGAGCGCGATGCGACGGTCAAGTGGTTCAACAAGGAGAAGGGCTTCGGTTTCGTCGAGCTGGCTGACGGCTCGGGCGATGCCTTCCTCCACATCCGCGCCGTCGAAGCTGCTGGCCATGCCGACCTCCTCCCCGGCACGCGCCTGACGGTCCACACCGCCCAGGGCCAGAAGGGTCCGCAGGTGACCGACGTCACCAGCGTCGACACCTCCACGGCCGAGGCCGCGCCCATGCGCGATTCGCGTCCGCCCCGCACCGGCGGCTTCGGCGGCGGCGATCGCTTTGGCGGTGGCGGCTACGGTGGCGGCGGCGGCGGGTACGGCGACCGCGGCGGTGATCGTGGCGGCGGTGGTGGCCGCTTCGCCAGCGGTCCCTCCACCGAGATGACCGGCACCGTGAAGTGGTACGACCCGGCCAAGGGCTTCGGCTTCGTCTCCGTCAACGACGGTGGCAAGGACGTGTTCGTGCACCGCTCCGCCCTCTCCCGCGCGGGCCTCGAATCCCTCGCCGAGGGACAGCAGGTCGTGCTCGGCGTGGTCGAAGGTCAGAAGGGCCGCGAGGCCCAGAGCATCAACGTCGACGATTGATCGCATTCCGGTGGCCGCGTTGCGGCCACCTTTCGCGCCATGATCGGAGCGGCGGCCCATCGGGCCGCCGTTTCGCATTCGGGACGTGACGAAGTTCAGAGGGATCGATGCGGATCGGCCTGCTCTCGTGCGCCTGCCTCGTCTGGCTGGCGGCTCCGGTCTCGGCCGAGGATTTCAGCGGCTTCTATGCCGGGGTGAACGCCGGCTACGCGCTTCAGACCGCCGACGGGCACAAGCGCGGGTTCGGGACGGGCGGGCTGGGCGGTGCGGATGCGTCGGCCGCCGACGGCAGCCTCCCCCCGAGCGCGCGGGACGCCTCGCGGGCGCTTCAGAGCCGTAACCGGTCCTCGCAAGGGGTGGGCGCCGCGCCCCGCTGAGGCGCTGCCGCGAGGCTCGTCCCGAAAGGCTTATCCCAAATCCGATTGATCCCTTCGGGATGGCGGATTTGGGCTTCGCTCAGGCGCCGCGCGGGCTGAGCGAGACCGTCTCCACTTTGATCAAGCCGAGACGGTCTCAACCCTCCAGGCGCTCATCTCCCAAAAACTCGATTCCGAAGCCGGACAGGCCGACATAGGCCCGTGAAGAGGTCGCGAGGTTGCGAATCGAGGAGACGCCGAGGTCGCGCAGGATCTGCGCCCCGAGGCCGACGTCCCGCCACTGGGCCACGCGCTGGGCCTCCGAGCTCTCCTCCGCGAAGGGCTTGAGCGGTACGCCGGCGGTGCCGTCGCGCAGGTAGACGAGGATGCCGCGTCCTTCCTCGGCGAACCTGCGCATCACCGCCTCGATCTGGCGGCCGCCCTCGATCACGTCGGCGACGACATTGGAACGGTGAAGGCGCACCAGCACGTCCTTGCCGTCACCGATGCGCCCGTGGACGAAGGCGAATTGCTGCACGGCCTCGAAGGGCGTCGTGTAGGCATAGCCGGTCATCTCGCCGAACTCGGTCTTGACCGGGAAGGTGCCGACCCGTTCCACCAGGGTCTCGCGCGCCTGACGATAGGCGATCAGGTCGGCCACCGAGACGCGCCTGAGGTTGTGGGTCTCGGCGAAGGCCGTGATCTGCGGGCCCTTCATCACCGTGCCGTCGTCGTTGGCGAGTTCGCAGATGACGCCGACCGGCGGCAGGCCGGCGAGCTTGCACAGGTCCACCGCCGCCTCGGTGTGGCCGGAGCGCATGAGCACGCCGCCATCCTTGGCGATCAGCGGGAAGACGTGACCCGGACGGACGAAATCGTCCTCGCCCATGTTGCCGTTGGCCAGCGCTCGCACGGTGTTGCAGCGCTGCTCGGCCGAGATGCCGGTGGTCAGCCCGTGCTTCACGTCCACCGTCACCGTGAAGGCGGTGCCGAGCGGCGCGTCGTTGGAGGCCACCATCGGGTCGAGGCGCAGGCGCCGGGCTTCCGCGCGGGTCAGGGGCGCGCAGACGATGCCGCAGGTGTTGCGGATGATGAAGGCCATCTTCTCCGGCGTGCAGAGCGAGGCCGCGACGACGAGGTCGCCCTCGTTCTCGCGGTCGTCGTCGTCGGTGACGACGACGATCTCACCGTTGGCATAGGCCTCAATGGCCTGCGTGACATGGGTGTGGGGCACTTGGGTATGAAGCACTTGGGTATGAGGCACTGGGACGTCTCTGGAATGGGCCACGCAGGCGGGCGTCGGGCGCGAGCGGATCAGCCCCGCGCGCCGACTTGCCCCCGGTGGCGCAGATGGTGATCGGCGAGCACGCACGCCATCATGGCCTCCGCCACCGGCACGGCGCGGATGCCGACGCAGGGGTCGTGGCGACCCTTGGTGACGAGGTCGACGTCGCGGTTGTCGCGGGTCACGCTCATGCGGGGCGTCAGGATCGAGGAGGTCGGCTTCACGGCGAAGCGGCAGACGATGGGCTGCCCCGTAGAGATGCCGCCGAGCACGCCGCCCGCATGGTTGGCGAGGAAGGTCGGGGCGCCGGCATTGCCTGAGCGCATCTCGTCGGCGTTCTCCTCGCCCCGCAGGGCGGCAGCGGCGAAGCCGTCGCCGATCTCGACGCCCTTCACGGCGTTGATCGACATCATCGCGGCGGCCAGATCCGCGTCGAGCTTGCCGTAGATCGGCGCGCCGAGGCCGGGGGGAACCCCTTCGGCCACCACCTCGATCACCGCCCCCACCGAGGAGCCGTCCTTGCGGATGCCGTCGAGGTACGTCTCGTAGAAGGCCGCCGTCTCGGGGTCGGGGCAGAAGAACGGGTTGGCGTTCACCGCCTCCCAGTCCCAGCGCGACCGGTCGATGGCGTGCGGCCCCATCTGCACCAGGGCGGCGCGGATGATCACGCCCTCGGGCAGGACCTTGCGGGCGACAGCGCCGGCCGCCACCCGCGCGGCGGTCTCGCGCGCCGAGGAGCGCCCGCCGCCGCGATAGTCGCGGATGCCGTACTTGGCGTCGTAGGCGTAATCGGCGTGGCCCGGCCGGTAGCTGTCGCGGATCTCGGAGTAATCCTTCGAGCGCTGGTCGGTGTTCTCGATCTCGAGGGCGATCGGCGTGCCGGTGGTGAGCTGGACGCCCCCCGTCCGGTCGTCGGCGAACACCCCCGAGAGGATGCGGACCTGATCGGGCTCGCGCCGCTGCGTGGTAAAGCGCGACTGGCCGGGCTTGCGCCGGTCGAGCTCCGCCTGGATGTCCTCGGCCGACAGTGCGAGACCGGGCGGACAGCCGTCGACGACGCAGCCGAGGGCGACCCCGTGGCTCTCGCCGAAGGTGGTGACGCGAAACAGGTGTCCGAACGTATTGTGCGACATGGCGCCCCCGCTCTAGCGCGGGTTTGCCCCGAGGGCCAGCGTGGGCGCATGTCTCCACCGCAGGCGTCGGTGCGCGAAAGCACGCTCGCGCCGGCCACGAGGTCTCAGGCGTCCGGCCGCGCCAGCACGCCGCCCGTGGTCGGCTCGCGCACCCCCGTGGTCGACGGGAAGGTGATCGGCAGGCCCTTCAGCGAGCGCACCGCCAGATGCGCGAAGGCCTGCGCCTCCAGGTAGGCCGAGGACCAGCCGATGGCATCCGCCGTCGTGATCTCGGCGCGCAGGTGGTAGTTCAGCAGGCGCACGAGTTCGCCGTTGCGGGCCCCGCCCCCGGCCACGATCCAGCGCGCCGGGATCTCGGGCGCGTGATCCAGCGCCCGGGCCACCGCGCGGGCGGTGAAGGCGGTGAGCGTCGCCGCGCCGTCCTCGGTGGAAAGCTGGCCCGCGAGCTTGTGCGAGAACCAGTTCCGGTCGAGCGACTTCGGCGGCCGGCGCGCGAAGAACGGGTGGATCAGCAGCCAGGCCAGCAGCGGTTCGTCGGGGCGTCCGCGCGCCGCGGTGCGCCCGCCATCGTCGAGGGGGCGGCCGGTGCGCTCGCGCATCCAGTCGTCGATCAGCGCGTTGCCGGGGCCCGTGTCGAAGGCGATGACGTCGCCGTTCGCGGACAGGATCGTGGCGTTGGCGACGCCGCCGATGTTGAGGATGCCGAGCGCGCCCTCGAAGCCCGAGGCGCGGGCCAGCGCCTGATGGAACACCGGCACCAGCGGCGCCCCCTGCCCGCCCGCCAGCACGTCGGCGTGGCGCAGGTCCGACACCACCGCGATGCCGAGCCGCCGGCTGAGCGCAGTCCCGTCGCCGATCTGCACGCTCATGCGCTGGTCCGGCCGGTGCACCACGGTCTGTCCGTGGAAGCCGATCACGTCGATGTCGGCCGGCGACAGGCCGTTGTCGGCGAGGAAGCTCTCCACCGCCTCCGCGTGGGCGGCGGTGACGAAGGCCTCGGCCTCGGCGAGGCAGCCCGGCCGGTCCTCGCGCGCGGTGACGCCCTCGGAATCGGCCAGAGCCTGGCGCAGCAGGGCGCGGTCCTCCTCCGTGTAGCCGCGATAACCCGTGGGTCCGAGCGGTTCGAGGTAGCCGTTGTGGCTCTGGACCACCCGAACGGTCTCGCCGTCCGTCTCGATCAGGGCGACGTCGACGCCGTCGAGGGAGGTGCCGCTCATCAGTCCGATCGCGCGCATCATCGTCATGGCCCCGCCGCCCCCGTGCCTTTCGGTGCGCGGGATGCTACGAGCCGCCACCACTGCGATTTGTGATCCGCGAGCTAGCACGCGGGCGCGGCCCTTGTCCCGCAAGGCGCCGCATCCGCCGGCCAGCCAGACCAGACGGCCTTGCCCTCCATGTCCGCCCAGACCCCCGACACCGCCTCCCCCGCCGCCGCGCCCGTCTTGGCGTCGGACTTCCTGCGCATCCTTCAGGAGCGCGGCTTCATCCACCAATGCTCGGACCTCGGGGGCCTCGACGCGGTGCTCAAGGGCGACCGGATCACTGCCTATATCGGGTTCGACTGCACCGCCGCCTCGCTCCATGTCGGCTCGCTGGTGCAGATCATGATGCTGCACTGGCTCCAGGCCACCGGCCACAGGCCCATCGTGCTCATGGGCGGCGGCACCACCCGCATCGGCGATCCCACGGGGCGCGACGAGGGCCGCAAGGTGCTGAGCGCGGCCGACATCGAGACCAACAAGGCCGGCATCGCCCAGGTGTTCGCCAAGTTCCTCACCTTCGGCGACGAGGCCGCGCTGATGGTCGACAACGCCGCGTGGCTGTCGGACATCAACTACCTCGACTTCCTGCGGGACGTCGGCCGGCACTTCTCGATCAACCGGATGATGTCGTTCGACAGCGTGCGCCTGCGCCTGGAGCGCGAGCAGGAACTCTCGTTCCTCGAATTCAACTACATGCTGCTCCAGGCCTACGACTACGTGGAGCTGAACCGCCGCTACGACGTCACCCTGCAGATGGGCGGGTCGGACCAGTGGGGCAACATCGTCAACGGCCTCGATCTCGGCCGACGGATGGGCACGAAGCAGCTCTTCGCGCTCACCACGCCGCTGCTCACCACGGCGTCGGGCACCAAGATGGGCAAGACCGCCGCCGGGGCGATCTGGCTCAACGCCGAGATGCTGAGCCCGTACGATTACTGGCAGTTCTGGCGCAACACCGAGGACGCCGACGTGGGCCGCTTCCTGAAGCTGTTCACCCTGCTGCCGATGGATGAGATCGCCCGCCTCGAAGCCCTGCCGGGCGCCGAGATCAACGAGGCCAAGCGGGTGCTGGCGACGGAGGCCACGGCGCTCATGCACGGCCGCGAGGCGGCGGACGCCGCCGCCGAGACCGCGCGAAAGACCTTCGTGGAGGGTACGGTGGCGCAGGATCTGCCGAGCATCACGGTCTCGGCCGACCTGCTCGCCGCCGGCCTCGGCGTCCTCTCGGCCTTCGGGCCCGAATACGCCAAGCTCCTGCCCTCCACCAGCGAGGGGCGGCGCCAGATCAAGAGCGGCGGCCTGCGCGTCAACGACGTGCCGGTCACCGACGAGCGGGCGGTGCTGCGCCACGCCGACCTGACGGCGGACGGGGTGATCAAGCTCTCCTTCGGCCGCAAGAAGCACGTGCTGGTGCGCGTGGGCTGAGGGCGCTCAGCGCTCCGTCTCGCCGACCGACGAGGTGCCGGCGACGCCCTCGTTGCCGCCACCCGCGCTGAACAGCTTGCGCAGGATGCCGGGCGCCAGGGCGGAGAGCGGGTTCACGCTGACGTCCGGCTTGGCGAGCCGCCCCGAGACGCGGAAGTTCAGGGCGAACAGGCCCTCGTTGCGGCCGCCGCCGAGCAACTGCCCGAAGATCGGCAGCTGCGACACCACGTTGTTCAAACCGTAGAGCGGCACGAAGGTGCCGTTGATGTCGGTGCGTTCCTTGGCGGTGTCGAGATAGCCCGTCATGGTGAAGCCCATGGCGGGATTGGAGATGGCCGCGTCGCTGATGTCGATCCGGCTGCCCGTGCGGGTGAAGACGGCCCGCAGGCGGTCGAACTCCACGTCGTTGCCCGTGTTCTGCACCACGTATTTCCGGCCGCGCGAATCCACCACCTCGCTGCTCGCCGGCCCTTGCGCCACGATGCTCGAGAGGGCGGGCTCGTTGCGCAGGGTGAAGTTGCGGATCTGGACCGAGCCGGGCTGCGGGCCGTCGTTCAGGGCGCTCGTCATGATGAGCTTGCCGCCGTACATGCGCTTGTAGATGTCGGCGAAGCGCAAGGCCGATCCGGCGTCGAGGGTCTCGATCGTGATGCTCGGGGCCCCGCGCTCCCCGTGCATCACCTGGGCGCTGAAGGGCGCGCCCGTGAACTTGCCCTGGAGGCGGCCGCTGCGGATATCGCGCCCGCGAAGCGAGACCTTGGCGGTGGCATTGGTCAGGGCCTCGCCGTTGAAGCCCGTGAGGATGCCGAGGCTGACATCGGCCTCGATGTCCTTCGGATTCGTGTCCCGGCCGCCCTTGGGCTCCGGCCCGGCGAGGTTGCGCAGGAACGGGCGCGCATCGGCGACGGCCCCCTTCACCGAGACGCGGTAGCCGTTTCCGTTGCGCTCGACCTGCACGCGCATGTCGTCGCCGGCCGAGAGCTTCAGGCTCGTCAGGTCCGCGCGCTCGAAGCCGCCATCGGCATTGAGCGTGGCGCTGCCGCGCAGCACAGCCGGCGCGGCGTCTAAGGTGAGGTCGCGCAGATCCATCCCACTATTGGCGCCGTCGACGATCGTGAAGGCCATCCGTCCGGGCTTGCCGGCGGCCTTGGTGAAGCCGGGCAACAGCCCGTCGCTGGCGGCCCGCGCGAGATCGGCCTCCACGCGGATCGGCGGCTTGCCGGTGCCGGGCCGCCCGATCGGCACGTTGATCTTCACCGGGATCGTGCCCGAGAGCTGGGGCGCGACCGGCAGGCCCTTGCGGGCGCGCAGGGCCTCGTCGAGGGCGAGGTTGACGTTGACCTCGCCCGGCGCGCCGGCCTTCGGCTGGCGCAGGTCGATGGTGAGGGGCGAGCCCATCACCCGGCCGTCGCCCTTCAGCGCGAAGGCGCCGCGATCGTAGGAGACCGTGAAGCGCCCGCCCTCCAGGCGCTCCTTGCCGAAAGCCTTGTCGACCGCGATGTCGGACAGCGTCCCCGCGATGGTCACCGGCAGGTCGGGCAGGTCGGGGATGTGCTTCAGGTTCAGCGGAAAATCGATGCGCAGGTCGGCGCTGCCCTTCACCGTCGCCGGGTCGAGATCGACCCCCGTCAGGGTCTTGAACATCTTCGTCTGAAGCAGCGAGACCAGGGCGTCGGCGCCGCCGCCGAGGCGCAGGCCGATCTGCGCCACCACGCTCTCGGGCGTGATCTTCGGAATGACGAAGGACCCGTCCGAGATCGCCAGACTCCGGTTGTCCGGCATCCGCAGATCCGCCGTGACGTTGCGGATGGTGGTGGTCTGGCCCGTGATGGTGCCCGTCACCCGGCCCCGGGTCAGGGGCGGCGCGTCGGGGGCCACCGTCAGGGTCGCGTCCGAGACGGTGAAGTCGATATGGACCGCGTTGTCCGGCATCGGCTCGCCGCGCGTGGCGGCGGCGAGTTCGGGCCCGCTCATGTCCACGGTGATGTCGACGCTGTCGACCTTGCCGCCGCGCAGGTAATCCACGAGGTAGTTGCGCGCGGGCGGCGCCACGTGCTCCGGCCACAGGCGCAGGGCCATGCGACCCTCGGTGTCGGACGCGACGATGCGCAGGGTCAGGCCGTCATCGTCGGCCGCCGTTCCGATCGTCCCGGTGATCCGTCCGCTCGCCTGGCCGGCCCGGACGGTGAGATCGTCGATGACGACGCCGCCGGCCTTGCCCGTCAGGTGGGTCGAGACCGCGTCGAGGGTGACGGGCTTGTCGCCGGTCTTGGCGCCCCGCAGCACCGCGTCCCGGCCCGCGAGCACCAGGGTCCAGGCCGTATCGGCGCCGGGAGGCGCCGCCGTCCAGGCCCCGGTCAGGTGAACCGCGTTGCCGGCGCCCCGGTAGTCCAGGCCGTCGAGCTTCATCGCACGGGCGGTCTCGTCCCAGCTCACCTGGGCGTTGAGGCTGTCGATGGTGACTGGGTTGAAGTCCTTCTCCTCGATGAGGACGTTGCCGCCGCCCGTGCGGATCTCGGCCGTCATGGTCTCGATGCGGCCGGCATCGATGGCGACGTCCGCCTTGGCCGAGAGCTTCAGGTCGGTCTCCACCGGGAGCTTCGATTGGCCGGACAGGAGCAGCAGATCGTTGATCGGCAAATCGTCGAGGGTGATCGTGCCGGTGCGGCGGGTGCCGCCGGCCTCGTGAAGGTCGCCGCCGAAGCGCCACTCGCCGTGCGGCCCCTCGATCCGCAGCTCGAAGACGCGCGCGTCGCGGGTCGCGTCCCGGCGGAACAGGCCGTTGACGTGCTCGAACACCGCGCGCTGGCGGGCGTCGTCGTCGATCAGGATGAGGCGCCCGTTGGTGATCCGCGCCCGGTCGAGGGCGCCGACGATGCCGGCGGAATCGAGAACGACGCCGAAGATCGACCCGACTGCGGCGGAGATCGGCGAGACCTTGCCGAGGGCGGGGTCGAGGCTGGGCAGGGTGTGCGGCTGCACGGTTCCGGCCTGCGTCGCGTCCGAGGCCGCGAAGGCGATGCTGCCGTCGTGGTGGACCAGGGCGGTCATCTGAAGGTCGCGGAACTCGATCGCGCGCGGCTGGACCGAGAGCCGCAGCAGGCTCCAGGTGTCGAGGCTGACCACCGCCTGCGGCGCGCGCACCACGAGGGCGCCCTCCGGGTTGCGGATGTCGAGGCCGGCGACGCGAAGCGCCAGCGATCGCTCGGAATCGAGTTCGATGGCGCTGTCGCTGAGTGCGACGCGCCAGCCGGGGCCGATGCTGCCCGCGATGGCGGAGGCCACCCGCTCCGACATGCCCTCGATCCGCACCGGACCCGAGGCGAGGCGGGCGACGAGGCCGCCGATGGCGAGAAGCAGGACGAGCGCGAGGCCTGCGGCCACCCAGAGCAGGGGGCGGCGCCGCGCGGCCGATCGCGTCGCGCGCGAACCTGTGGCCGTTTCCTGGTCCATCAATCCTTGTGCCGCTGGATCGGAACGTCCCCTCGGGCTATCGAGCGGCTGTCCTACGGGTTTCAGCTTACGGTGCCGTTCGTTCGTCGCGGACGGGCGGCTCCGCCTCGGCGCAACCCGACCAGCACACCATCAATCGGCCGAAAGGAAGGCATGATGCCCCTCGATACCGGAGACCAGGCGCCCGATTTCACCCTGGCGGGTGCGGGCGGTGAATCGATCAGCCTCGCGGGCCTGAAGGGCCGCAAGGCCGTGCTGTACTTCTATCCGAAGGACGATACGAGCGGTTGTACCCTGGAGGCCCAGGGCTTCAACGCCCTGGCGCAGGACTTCTCGGCGGCTGACGCCATCGTGATCGGGGTGTCGCCGGACTCGGTGAAGAGCCACGACAAGTTCCGGGCGAAGTACGGCCTCACCTTTCCGCTCGCCTCCGACGAGGGCAAGGCGATGCTGGAAGCCTACGGCGTCTGGGCCGAGAAGAGCATGTACGGCCGCAAGTACATGGGCGTCGAGCGCACCACCATGCTCATCGACCGCGAGGGCCGCATCGCCCGGATCTGGCCCAAGGTGAAGGTGCCGGGCCACGCCGAGGAAGTCCTGGCCGCCGCCCGCGCTCTGGCGTGAGACCTTTCCCCGCTTTATCCGTCTTGGCGGTTCGTTAACCCTGATCCGAGCATGCTGACGGCGTGGATCAGGTCACGCGTCCCATGAAATCATCCCATCCTCCGCGCGGCGCCGAGGCGAGTCGGCCGGTCCCGCAAGGCCCGTCCGGCTCCGCGCTGCGCGTCCGCCTCCTGGCGGGCGCCCTCGCGCTCGCCACCCTCTGGGCGGGCGGAGCGACCTACTACCTCGTCTTCCACGACGAGGTCCTGGCGCGCTTCGTCTCGCAGCAGAGCGCGATCCAGTACGGCTACGAGGAGCGGATCGGCGCCCTGCGCCTCCAACTCGATCGGGCCGCCATGGAGCAATCCGTGGCCCGCGACGGCATCGCCCAGCGCATGGCCGAATTGGCCCGCCGACAGGCGTCGATGGAGGCCCGGCAGGCGGTGCTCGCCAACCTCGCGGGCGATCCCGATGCCGCCCGCTCCCTTCCCTCGGCGGAAGAACCCGCCGCCGACGAGACGCCCGCGCGGGTCCTCGGCGCCAAGCCCTTTCCGACCCCGGACGGCCTCGAACTCCGGACCCGCGACGAGGCCGCGCCCGGCCGGCAATCGGCCCGCCTCGTGGAGCGGACGGTCGCCGCCCTGGAGCAGCGGCTCGACGGCGTCGCGGAGGCTCAGACCCGCCTGCTCGACGGTCTCGGCCTGAAGGCCGGACGGGGCGCGCAGCGCCTGCGCGGCCTGGTCGCCCGCCTCGGCCTCGATCCCGCCCGCTTCGAGGGTCGCCGAGAGGCCGGCCTCGGCGGGCCCCTCGTGCCCCTGAGCAGCGATGCGTTCGGCCTGTCGCTGCTTCAGGTCCAGCGCTCCATCGCCGAGGAAGCGCGCCTGCGCCGCCTCACGGCCGCGCTGCCGCTGCGGCGCCCGCTCTCCGGCGAGATCAGCCTGTCGAGCAATTTCGGCGCCCGGCTCGACCCCTTCACCCGCGGCTATGCCCTGCATACCGGCATGGACATGCGCGCGGAGACCGGCGCGCCGGCCCGCGCCACGGCCGCCGGCCGCGTCAGCCAAGCGGATTACAACGGCGGCTACGGCAACATGGTCGAGGTCGACCACGGCCACGGGCTCACGACCCGCTACGCCCACCTCTCGGCCTTCGACGTCACGCCCGGCCAATGGGTCGAGGCCGGCGCCATCGTGGGCCGCGTCGGCTCCACCGGCCGCTCCACCGGCAGCCACCTGCATTACGAGACCCGGATCGACGGCGAGCCCGTCGACCCGCAGCGCTTCCTGCGGGCCTCGGACGCGCTTTGAGACCCTCTCCGCTTGATCGAAGCGGAGAGGTCTCGCTCAGCCTGCGCGGCGCCTGAGCGAAGCCCAGATTCGCCATCCCGATGGGATCGACCGGTATGAAACGCGAAACGCCGGCCCGAGTGATCGGGCCGGCGTTCTTCGCATGTCGACCGGCCGTCCGGCGCTACTCGATATCCTCGACCACGTCGGCGCCGCCATAGACGCGCTGCGCCAGCGAGGCTTCCATGAATGGGTCGAGGGAACCGTCCAGCACGGCGTCCGGATCCGTCGACTGGGTGCCGGTGCGCAGGTCCTTCACCAGCTGGTACGGCTGCAGCACGTAGCTCCGGATCTGGTGGCCCCAGCCGATGTCGGTCTTCGCGGCGGCCTCGGCACTCGCCTTTTCCTCCCGCTTCTTAAGCTCGGCCTCGTACATGCGGGCGCGCAGCATGTTCCAGGCGGTGGCCCGGTTCTTGTGCTGCGAGCGCTCCTGCTGGCACGCCACCACGATCCCGGTGGGATTGTGGGTGATGCGCACTGCCGAATCGGTCGTGTTCACGTGCTGGCCGCCCGCGCCCGACGAGCGGTAGGTGTCGATCCGGCAATCCGATTCCTTGATCTCGATCTCGATCCGGTCGTCGATGACCGGGTAGACCCAGACGCTGGCGAAGCTGGTGTGCCGGCGGGCGCTCGAATCGTAGGGCGAGATCCGCACGAGGCGGTGTACGCCCGACTCGGTCTTGAGCCAGCCATAGGCGTTGTGGCCCTTGATCAGGAGCGTGGCGCCCTTGATCCCGGCCTCGTCGCCGTCCGACCATTCCACGATCTCGACCTTGTACTTCCGGCGCTCGGCCCAGCGGCCGTACATGCGCTGGAGCATGTTGGCCCAGTCCTGGCTCTCGGTGCCGCCGGCGCCCGAATGGACTTCGAGATAGGTGTCGAAGGCGTCGGCCTCGCCGGAGAGCAGTGTCTCGATCTGGCGGCGCGCGGCCTCCGTTTCGACGGCGCGGACGCCGGCCTCGCCCTCCTGGATGGTGGCCTCGTCGCCCTCCATCTCGCCGAGCTCGATCAGCGTGTGGGCGTCCTCGAGGTCCTGGGACAACTTCTTGATCGCGCTCACGGCGTCATCGAGCTGGGTACGCTCGCGCATGACCTTCTGGGCCGCGTCCGCGTCGTTCCACAATTCGGGGTTCTCGGAAGCCGCGTTCAGCTCCGCGAGGCGTTTCTCGACGGTATCCCAGTCAAAGATGCCTCCTCAGCAGTCCGATCGACTGCTTGGCGGCATCCGAGAGTTGTTCGATCTCGGCGCGCATCTGGTGTTTCGGGCTCGTGGTGTGGGGTGAGGGGTCGGGACGGGGTGATACCGGGCCACCCCGGTGGTGTAAACGGCTCGCACCCGACGCCGCTCCAGGATCGCCGAACGATGCATGCCTCGAACACCCGGCGATTCCGGCTGCTCGCGTCGACGTTCCTCGTCATCGCGGCGGGCCTGGGCTTGCGTCTCGCGCCCTTCGGCCTGCCCGCCACGGTGACGAAGTGGGGCGGCTCGGTGCTCTGGGGCGCCATGGTCTACGGACTCGTCGGCCTCGCGCTGCCGTCACCGCGCCGACGCATCCTGGTCACGGCGGCCGGAATCGCGGTCGCGGTCGAACTTTCCCGGCTGGTTCACACGCCGGAACTCGACGCCTTCCGGCTGACGCTGGCGGGCAAGCTCCTGATCGGGCGGGTGTTCTCGCCCGTCAATCTCGTCGCCTACGCGGCCGGCATCCTGGCCGCCGCCCTCGTAGACCGGCGGCTCCTCGGAGTGGCGCGGCCTACTGGATCGCCGGCCTCCGATAATCCTGCGGTCCGATCCGTGCCGGGGCCAGGACGTAGCTCTGCGGCTGATGGCGCTTGTTCAGCGGACCCTCGCTGATGCCGTCGCTGTAATAGTCGGTCCCGGTCAGGCCGAAGCCGCCGCCGTTCATCACGCTCGGAACCGGCACGGCGCGCGGATCGTCCGGCACGGGGCGGCCGGTGCTCGGGCTGGTCGGCAGGACCACGGGGCCGTTCGCGCCGAGATAGAGCGTCTGCGCCCCGGCCACGGAGGTGAGACCGAGGCCGATCAAGCCGGTGGCGAGGAGGGTTCGCAGGGTCAGCAACACGACGGCACTCCGGCGGGCAGCCTGGATCGATGAACACGCGCCCGTCGCCCT
The DNA here is from genome assembly GCF_022829445.1 of Methylobacterium sp. J-068. Taxonomy (GTDB): domain Bacteria; phylum Pseudomonadota; class Alphaproteobacteria; order Rhizobiales; family Beijerinckiaceae; genus Methylobacterium. The sequence goes on from NZ_JAKSXY010000125.1 coordinate 145,445, forward strand.
TATGCCCGAACGTGATCCCGCTGTCCGTGTCCGGGCTGCCGCAACGGGACGATTTTCCACGGGCCCGGCGACGCTTCACCGAAATCCCTGGGCGCGACGCCGCGCGAGGCACATCAGCGGTATAGACGGATCGCGATGTCGAGTCTTGCGGGATGACACGGCCGCCTCCTCAAATCTCGCCGCCCGACTTATTGCATTCGGCGGGCGGTCAGCGACTTGCGCACGGAAAAAACGCGCTTCACCATTGTCGAATGGTCCGACTCGATTGAATTTGCCTGGGAGCCGTCGCCGATGTTGACGCCCTTCGATGATCCGGCGGGATACTTTTCGTTCTCGCCGATCCCGTCGAAATTCTTCCTCGATCCGCCGGTTTTCGGCGGTGGCGGGCTGCTCGTCCTGAACAAGTTCCAGACGAACAGTGCGTCCCTCAGCGCGCGGCACGGCATCGGGATCAAGTTGGCCGTCGCCCAGGTGCTGACCAATTTCGGTCCCGATCAGGGAAATCTCGAACTCTACGGGGTGACGGATCGCGCGGGCAGCGAGACCTACAACATGACGTTGTCCGCCGCCCGCGCCCGCGGCACCCTCACGGCCGTGAAGGCCGCCCTCGGATTGTCCGAGATCCACCTGTGTTCCAGCGCCGGCCTCGGTGAGCGCTTCGCCGACGAATATTACGGCGAGGCCGACAAGACCCACGATGCGGTCTTCCGTGGGGTCGCCTGCTACTTCTGGGATTCGCTGGCGACGGCGCGCGATCCGGGATTGCGGCTGGCGATCAAGTTCGCGCGGCCGCCGAAGGGAGAACGGATCCTCGGGCCGCTCCACCTCGGCCGGTACCGGTCCTCGCCTCCATCGCCCTTCGCGTGAGCGCCGGTCCCAGCCTTCCGCCTCAGCCCTTGGCGCGCAGGACGGCCGTCGGTTCGCGCATCGTCGGCTCGCAGTTCGTGGAATAGGCGTTCAGCACCACAGGGCGGGAATCGCAGACGTAGCCGAAGCCCGGCCCGGGCGCGGGCACCGGGTCGCGGGCGACGATGGGCTTCGGAGCGCAGGCGCCGGCGGTGCCGCTCAGCGCCAGAGCCGTAGCAAGGGCCACACGACGAAGGGTCAGACGACGCATACGAACCTCGGGCCTCGACCGGCCGCAGGATCTGCCGAGCGCGGCGCCGTCCGACCCTGCGGACCGGATGGCGCCGTGACAAGCGCATCGGACGGTTTCGTCCCGGTTTGCGGGCGCCTGTCTCCTGGCCGCAACAACTGCCTAGTCTCGACTCAGCCCACCTTGGACAGGGACGCCTCGGGCAGCGGCACGACGTTGTGCAGGGTCTTGTCCGCCGAATCGAAGAAGCGCCGGATGTTGCGGGCCGCCTGCCGGATGCGCTGTTCGTTCTCGACCAGCGCGATGCGGACGTAATTGTCGCCATGCTCGCCGAAGCCGATGCCGGGGGCCACGGCGACGTCCGACTTCTCGAGCAGGAGCTTCGAGAATTCGAGGCTGCCGAGCGCCTGGTACTTCTCCGGGATCGGCACCCAGGCGAACATCGAGGCGGAGGGCGTCGGGATCTTCCAGCCGTTCTTGCCGAAGGACTCGATCAGGGCGTCGCGCCGCTTCCTGTAGATCGCCCGCATTTCGACGATGCAATCCTCCGGGCCGTTCAGGGCGGCGGTGGCCGCCACCTGGATCGGCGTGAAGGCGCCGTAATCGAGGTAGGACTTCACGCGGGTGAGCGCCGCCAGCAGGCGCTCGTTGCCCACCGCGAAGCCCATGCGCCAGCCCGCCATCGAGAAGGTCTTCGAGAGCGAGGAGAATTCCACCGTGCAGTCGATGGCGCCCGGAACCTCCAGCACGGAGGGCGGCGGCTCGCCGTCGAAATAGACCTCCGCATAGGCCAGATCCGACAGGATGATGATCTCGTGGCGCTTCGCGAAGGCGACGAGGTCCCGGTAGAAATCCAGGCTCGCCACGTAGGCGGTCGGGTTCGAGGGATAGCAGACCACGATCGCCACCGGCTTGGGGATCGAGTGCTGCATCGCCTTCTCGACGGCCGGGAAGAAGGCGGGCGTCGGCTCGGCCGGCACGGAACGGATCACGCCGCCCGCCATGAGGAAGCCGAAGGCGTGGATCGGGTAGCTCGGGTTCGGCACCAGCACCACGTCGCCCGGCGCGGTGATCGCCTGCGCCATGTTGGCGAAGCCCTCTTTCGAGCCGAGGGTCGCCACCACCTGCGTGTCGGGGTTCAGGCTCACGCCGAAGCGGCGCTTGTAATAGTTCGCCTGGGCGCGGCGCAGGCCGGCGATGCCCTTGGAGGACGAGTAGCGGTCGGTGCGCGGCCGGCCGGCGGTCTCCACCAGCTTGGCGATGACGTGCTTCGGCGCGTCGAGATCCGGGTTGCCCATGCCGAGGTCGATGATGTCGGCGCCGTTGGCGCGGGCCTGGGCCTTGATCCGGTTCACCTGCTCGAACACGTAAGGGGGCAGGCGCTTGATGCGGTGGAAGTCGGTCATGGCCTTCACGGTGTCCAGGAGCACGAGTTTGGGGCACGCGATGGCGCGGGGGCCCGGGCCGGGCCGGGGCGCGCATCTGTCATCAACCCGAGACGGGGGCGTGGTCTAGACCGGATGTCCCTCGGGTGAAATCCGGCCGTCTTTTGACGGCGCCGCCTTGCGCGGGGCCGTCGCAGAATTCGCACGCTCGGGACACGTCTAGCAGTTTTGTGCCGGGACGCCGAACGTTATCTGTCGGCTCATTGCGCCTCTGCGGGCGTCGCCTTCTGGGCGGGCACACTGGCGGCGGAGCGGCCGCGCGCCTCGTTGCGGCCGCGGGCGGCGAGAAGTTCGTCCTCCAGGGCCTTCGTGCCTTCGGCCGATTTGGCGCGGATCGGCCGGGCCGGGGCGGAGACGCCGACCGGCATGAAGTCGCCGTCGGAGCGCCGGGACTGCGCGACGAAGTCCGGTGCCTTGGCCGGAGGGCCGGCCTCGCCGGTGCCGTAGGCGATCCGCATCGGATTCAGATCGCCCGAGCAGCCGCCGAGCAGGCCGATGGCGGCGAGGCTCGCGGCGAAGGCGGCGACAAACTGGGGGTTGTGAAGCCGGGACATGGGGGTCGTCGCCCGTTTCGGAGGCCTGCGCTCTGGCGGAACTGCGCGATGGCGCGTTAATTTGTCGGAAACGAGGCCCAGGACGATCGCGCGGCACGGGTCGCGCGTCGTCTGAAGGCGGGCCGGACCCGGGGAGACATGCACGCGTGACGACCGAACGGACGACGCCGCCCCTGCCCGACATCGAGGCCCTGTCCCGCAACGCGAGCCTGCTCGTCGAGGAATTCGGACGTGCGGCCTCCCGCTACATGAAGCCGGTCGCGACCCCCGATGCGCTGACGGTCCAGCCCGTCGAGCCGCCGGAAGAGGTCAACGACGTGGTGCGCACCCTCGGCACCGTGGCGGAGACCTGGCTGTCCGATCCGAAGCGCACGGTGGAGGCCCAGACCAAGCTCAGTGAGGCCTTCATCACCCTGTGGGGCTCGACCTGGCAACGCCTGCAGGGCGAGGCGGCGACCCCGGTGGCGCTGCCCGAACCGAAGGACAACCGCTTCGCCCACGCGGAATGGTCGACCAACCCGATCTTCGACTTCATCAAGCAGAGCTACCTCATCACCACGCGCTGGGCCGAAGGGCTGGTGGACGACGCCGAGGGCATCGACGAGCACACCCGGCACAAGGCGCAATTCTACCTGCGCCAGATCAGTGGAGCGCTGTCGCCCTCCAACTTCGTGATGACGAACCCGGAACTGATCCGCCACACCCTGAAGGAGAACGGCGCCAACCTCGTGCGCGGCATGAAGATGCTGGCCGAGGACATCGAGGCCGGCAACGGCCAGCTGCGCGTGCGCCAGACCGACCCGGCCGCCGGCTTCGAGGTCGGCGTCAACGTGGCGGTGACCCCCGGCGAGGTGGTGTTCCGCAACGACCTGATGGAGCTGATCCAGTACGCGCCCACCACCGAGACGGTGCTGAAGCGGCCCTTCCTCATCGTGCCGCCCTGGATCAACAAGTTCTACATCCTCGATCTCAACCCGGCCAAGAGCCTGATCGCCTGGATGGTCAGCCAGGGGCTGACGGTGTTCTGCATCTCCTGGGTCAACCCGGACGCGCGCCACGCCGACAAGGACTTCGAGGCCTACATGCGGGAGGGCATCGAGACCGCCATCGATGCCATCGGGGTGGCGACCGGCGAGAACGAGGTCGCGGCGGCAGGCTACTGCGTCGGCGGCACCCTGCTGGCCGTCACCCTGGCGATGCAGGCCGCCACCGGCAACAAGCGCATCAAGAGCGCCACTTTCCTCACCACGCAGGTGGACTTCACCCATGCGGGCGACCTGAAGGTGTTCGCCGACGAGGAGCAGATCCGCCTCATCGAGGCGCGGATGCAGAAGCGCGGCTACCTCGAGGGCACCGGCATGGCGACCGCCTTCAACATGCTGCGGCCCAACGACCTGATCTGGTCCTACGTGGTCAATAACTACGTCAAGGGCCAGACGCCGATGCCCTTCGACCTGCTCTACTGGAACGCCGACGCCACCCGGATGCCGGCGGCCAACCACTCGTTCTACCTGCGCAACTGCTACCTCGACAACACGCTGGCGCAGGGCAAGATGGTGCTCGGAAACGTGCGCCTCGACCTGAAGAAGGTGAAGGTGCCGATCTTCAACCTCGCCACCAAGGAGGACCACATCGCCCCTGCCCTCTCCGTGTTCGAGGGCTCCTCGAAGTTCGGCGGCCCGGTGGATTACGTGCTGGCGGGCTCGGGCCACATCGCCGGCGTGGTCAACCCGCCCGCCAAGCCGAAATACGGCTACTGGACCGGCGGCCCGGTCCAGGGGCGGTTCGAGGATTGGCAGGCGGCCGCGACGGAGCACAAGGGCTCGTGGTGGCCCTACTGGTTCCAGTGGCTGGAGCATCAGGCGCCCACGCGCGTGCCCGCGCGCATCCCCGGCGAAGCCGGCCTCGCCGCGATCTGCCCGGCCCCCGGCACCTATGTCCGCATGAAGGCCTGAGCGGGACGCGGTTGGACCGGACGCTCCGCCCGGAGGCGGAGCCCGAAGCCCCTAAGCGGCGGCGTCGATGATCCGGTCGAGGCGCATCCGCGTGATCGCCGCGATCTCGCCGAGCGCCGCTTCCGCCTCGGTCGCCGCATCGCGGGCGAGCCGCTGCTCGAACAGGGCCAGGATCTCGTCCCGACCGCGGCCGCGCACCGCGACGATGAACGGGAAGCCGAATGTCGTCCGGTAGGCCGCGTTCAGGCGATCGAACCGGTCGAGATCGGCCGCGCTCAGGCGGTCGAGCCCGGCGCTGCCCTGCTCGCTCGCCGAATCCGCCGTCATGCTGCGTGCCCGCGCCTCCGGTCCCGCGAGCTCGGGGTGCCCGTTGAGGAAGGCGAGCCGCTCCGTCTCGGCGGCGTCCCGCACCGCGCGGATCATCGCGGCGTGCAGATGGGCGACGCTCGCGAACGGCCGGGCGGCGAAGGCGCGCTCCGCCACCCAGGGCGCATGCTCGAAGGTCTCCCCGAGAAGCGCGACGAAGCTTTCACGGTCGAGGGCGTTGACGGTGGCGATGTCCGGCATCGGTGTTTGGCTCAGCTTCCGCGATAGGTGGTGCAACTGCCCGGCGTGCAGAGCAGGGGCACGTGATAATGCTGCTTCACGTCGAAGATCGCGAACCGCACCACCGCGTTGTCCACGAAGGGCTCGCCCGCGCCGGCATCGGGCAGGCTCCGAAAGTAGGCGTCGGTGTGGAATTCCAACTGGTACTCGCCGACCCGCGCGTCCGCCGCAGCGACGACCGGCCCGTCGGTGCGGCCGTCGGCATTGGTGATCATCGTCTTGACCATCCGCCAGGTCTCGCCCTCCCGGACCGAGAGTTCGATCTTGACGCCCGCCGCGGGCCGCCCGCGATCGGTGTCGAGGACATGTGTGCTGATCCCGGCCATCTGAGACTCCGTGGTGAGTGGATTGCGACGCCCGCGGAGCGGGCACGGCCCTAGCTGCCGCGATAATACGAGTAGCCCCAGGGCGAGAACAGGATCGGCAGGTGGTGGCGCTGGCCGACGTCGCGGATCACGAAGCGCACCGGCACCAGGCCGAGGAAGTTCGGGGTCGGCAGCTTGACGTCGAGGGCCCGGAAATAGGCGTCGAAGTGCATCAGCAACTCGTAGCGGCCGGCCTTGAAGGCCTCGTCGACCAGGAGCGGCTCCGTGGGACGGCCGGTGGGCGAGGTCGTCACCGTCTTGATCAGGCGGTAGGTGTCGCCCTCCCGGATCGACAGGTCGCAGACCATGCCGGCGCCGGGCGTGCCGTGGAAGTTGTCGATGGCGTGCATGGTCAGGCGCGGGGACAGACCCGCCTGCGAGGACGGCGCCGTGGTGAGCGTGCCGGGCTTGGGTGGCGCGGGATTCGGCGGGGCGGCGGTCTGGGGCGGACCCGCCTGTGCGAGCGCATCCGTGGTCGCGCCGGCCAGCACGGCACCACCGAAGCCGGCCCCGACAAGGCTACGGCGTGTCAGGGAATGTCGATCCAAAGCGAACTCCTGGATTGTCTCGATGACGGGCGAACGGATCGGTTCAGGCCGGTTCGTGGGCCGCGCGCGCCGCTGCCCGGCGCTCCAGCGCCGGTGTGGCCGCTGGGATGAAGCGGAGGATCAGGAGGAGCGTGGCGAACTCGAAGGCGGCCACCAGCCACAGACCGGTGGAGACCGAGCCGGTCTGCTCACGCAGGTAGCCCATCGCTGAGGGAGCGCCGAAGCCGGCGAGGTTGGCGACCGAGTTGATCAGCGCAATGCCGGCCGCGGCCGCCGAGCCGGCGAGGAAGCGGCCCGGAATCTGCCAGAATACCGGGATCGCGCTCATCGTGCCGACGATCGCCAGGGCGAGGGCCAGCATGGCGAGGACCGGTTGCGACGGGATCAGGAAACCGACGGCCGCGATGGCGAGCGAGCCGATCAGCGCCGGCACGCCGCAATGCAACCGCGCCTCGCCCGTGCGGTCGGAATGGCGCCCGTTGAGAATCATCCCGGCCCCGCCGCAGAGATAGGCGGCCGACATGATCCAGCCGACGGTGAGCGGGTCGGTGAAGCCGGCCTCGCGCACCACGCTCGGCCCGAAGAAAGTGAGCGCGGAATTGGCCGTGACGATGCAGAAGAAGATGGCGATGCACTGCCAGACGCGGACGTCCTTGAGGGACGCGACGATCCCGTGCTCGCGCGGGCCCAGGGCCGCCGCGTCGCGGGCGAGGTCCGCCTCGACCAGGGCCCGCTCGTCGGGCGAGAGCCAGCGGGCCTTCGATGGGCGGTCGGTCAGGTAGAACAGGGTGACGATGCCGGCCAGGATCGACGGGATTCCCTCCAGCAGGAAGACCCACTGCCACCCGGCCCAACCATTGACCCCGTTCATGCCGTTCAGGATCGCGCCCGCCAGGGGGCCGCCGATGACGCCGGCCAGGGCGGAGGCCGACATGAACAGGCCGAACACCTTGGCGCGCCGCTCGGTGGGGTACCAGTAGGTCAGGTACAGGATCACGCCCGGATAGAATCCGGCCTCGAACACCCCGAGGAGGAAGCGCAGCACGTAGAAGAACGTCGGCGTCGTGACGAACATCATCGCCACGCAGCAGATTCCCCACAGGAAGGTGATCCGCGCGATGGTCTTGCGGGCACCGATATATTCGAGCAGCAGGTTGCTCGGAACTTCGCAGAGGAAATAACCGATAAAGAAGATGCCGGCACCGATTCCGTAGACGGTCTCGCTGAACTTGAGGTCGCTCAACATCTGGAGCTTGGCGAAGCCGATGTTGACGCGATCGATCCACGACAGGATCCACAGGACCATCAGGAAGGGCAGCAGCCGAAGGGTGATCCGGCGGTAGGCTCCGTCGAGGGTGGCCGGCGGCTCGACGGATCGGGTCGTGGGGGTCGGATGCGCTTGGATCGTCATCGCTCGTCCTGCGGACCGGCCGGAATATCGGCGATTCTATCGACCCGCGCTGCGGTCAAGTCTCGCAAAGATCAGACCAGAACGCAAAGCCGGCGCATCGACGACGGGTTGCTTCGGCAAGGCTTCGAACCGGGAGGCGGGGCCCGCGTCACGGGGCATCACGGACCGGATCCGAGACATCGCACGGACGCGGTCGGGCGGCGGAACCGAACCGATCCCGCCGCCCGCGTCCGCCGTCGATCGGGTCTCAGAACTTGCGCACGAGCGGCGCCGGCGCGGCGGCGACGGGCTCGCCGAAGACGTAGCGGAAGCCCACCGAGACGATGTCGGCGCTGCTGTCGGCCACGCCCGCGAAGACGACGTTCTGGACGTTGTAGTCGCGGCCGGCGCCGGTGAGGATGCGGCCCTTGTCCACGAAGAAGTGCGAGTAGGCGAGGTTCAGGGTCAGCTTCTCGTTCCAGCGGTAGCTCGCGCCGACGGACACGTTCACCCGGTCGGCGTCGGGCAGGCGCACGGAGCGGTTGGTGAAGTCGATCGGCGAGACCTCATAGGCGACGCCCGCCCGCACGGTCAGGGCCGGCGACCAATCGTACTCGGCGCCGATGGCGTAGGTGTAACCGTCCTTGTAGTTCAGCGGCAGCGCCGAGGCCGGGGTGAGCAGGCCGACCGGGACGATGGCGACGTTCTTCAGGCGGCTCCAATTGTCCCACTCGAAACCGAGATTGATGCGGGTGACCGGGTTGATCGCCTGGGTCAGGCCCACCGTGATCTTTTCGGGCGTGTTCAGGTTCGCCACGACCGGGCCGCTGAGGATCGCGGCGGCGCCGGGCAGGGTCAGCGAACCCGAGATGTCGTGATGGACGGAGGAGCGGTATCCGACGCCGAAGGCGGTCCCGGCCCAGGGGGTGATCAGCGCGCCGGCCGTGAATCCGACGCCCCAGGAATCGCCCTTCAGGATCGAGCTCGGCAGGTTCGCCGGGTTGAAGACGGGCGAGGTGATCTGCGCCTGCTTCAGGGTGAGCTTGAAGTACTCGATGTTCGGGCCGGCGGCGACGGAGAGCCACTCGTTGACCTTGAAGCCGATCACCGGGTTGAAGGCGAGGGTGAAGATCCGGTTCGAGCGCCCGTAGAGTTCGCCCGCCCAGGTATCGCGCGGCTTCGTCACGAGGCCGAACGGGGCCCCGGTCTGGATGCCGATCCAGAGCCGGTCGTTGAGCTGGTAGGAGGTGGCGCCCGCCGGCACCACGGCGCCCTGGCCGATGTCGCCGCTGTCGCCGAGCCGCGAGAAGGCCGGGTTGGTGCCCGCCTCCGGCGTGATCTTGCCCGAGAGGTTGATGAGGCTGAGATTCTGCTCCGTGACCCAGCCCGGACGCATCGTCACGGTCGCGGGGTTCCAGAACATCGACGAGACGCCGCCGGAGCCGGACGCCGTGCCCGCGAAGGCCACGCCCTGTGCCTCGGTGCTCTGCTCGCGGATGCCGAAGGCACCGGCCGAGGCGCCGCTCACGCTGGCGGTCAGAAGGGCGATCGAGGCACCCGAGAGCGCCCAATTGCGAAGAGAACGGCTCCGAATCGTGCCCGTCATGACGTGAGACCCACCCATTTTGTGGTGCTCGCTTGTTCCGACCCGATTGGGCCGGCCCCGCACCTTGGATGTGACAATGACGTGCGCGCCGCGACTGCGCAATCCTGCGGACGGATCGCGTAAATCAAGTAAAAATCGAAATTATACTGGAGTTGGCGTGATATTGCCGCCGCGTCTTCATCTCGGTGATGATACCGGCAGAATGGTTCACATCTAAACTCTCGCGGCCGTGAGTAAGCGCCCGCTCAGAAAATGCGCTGCCGCCGCATCTCCGGGCAGCACTGTGACCTTTGGGTGACAAATCCGGTGCCGCGCATGGCCGGATGCGTGCCGATCAGGCGATCCGCCCCTTGCCGCGGACACCCATCCGATCGATGTGACGCGGGCAGGAGCGAGCGCGGAGACACGAGCGATGAAACTGGTACGTCATGGCGCGAGCGGCGACGAGAAACCCGGTCTCGTCGATGCGCGGGGTGGCTTGCGGGACCTTTCGGCCCATGTCCGGGACATCGCCGGCCCGAACCTGTCGCGCGAGACTCTGGACCGCCTGCGCCTGATCGATCCGGAGAGCCTACCGCTGCTGCCGGCCGGCACGCGCCTCGGCCCCTGCGTCGGGGCCACGCGCAACGTCGTCGCCATCGGCCTGAACTTCACCGACCACGCCGCCGAGATCGGCGCGCCGATCCCGCCCGAGCCCATCCTCTTCAACAAGGCGCCCTCGTGCCTCGCCGGGGCGAACGACCGAGTGATCCTGCCCAAGGGCTCGGCCAAGACCGACTGGGAGGTCGAGCTCGCGCTAGTGATCGGCGCGCGGGCCTCCTACGTCCACGCCAACGAGGCCCTGTCCTACGTGGCGGGCGCCTGCATCTGCAACGACGTCTCCGAGCGCGAGTACCAGATGGAGCGCGGCGGCACCTGGGCGAAGGGCAAGGGCTGCCCGACCTTCGGACCCCTCGGCCCCTGGCTCGTGACCCTCGACGAGATCCCGGACCTCGGCAAGCTGGGGATGTGGCTCGACGTCAACGGCACCCGGATGCAGACCGGCTCCACCGCCACGATGATCTTCGACGCGGCGCAACTCGTCGCCTACGTCTCGCACTTCATGATGCTGGAGCCCGGCGACGTCATCACCACGGGAACGCCGCCCGGCGTCGGCATGGCGCGCAAGCCCCCGCGCTTCCTGCGCAGCGGCGACGTCGTCACCCTGGGCATCGACGGTCTCGGCGACCAGCGCCAGGAGATCGTCGCCTTCGACGACTGGACCGCGAAGGTCGCGGCGGGCGAGCCGACGAACTGAGGCGCGCGCCCGGCTCGCGCATTAGGCCGGCTTGATTTTCCGGCCGAGATTCGCCTCATGGGGGCATGATCGAGACGCTCGCCGCCCTCCCCTCCGCCCCGGCCCTGGATATCTCCGCCATCCGTCACGACTGGACGGTGGCCGAGATCCAGGCGATCCACGACCTGCCGCTGCTCGACCTCGTGTTCCGGGCCGCGCAGGTCCATCGCGCGCACAACGACCCGGCCGACATCCAGCGGGCGAGCCTGCTGTCGATCAAGACCGGCGGCTGCCCCGAGGATTGCGCCTATTGCCCGCAATCGGCGCACCACAAGGGCACCGGCATGGCCCGCGAGCGCCTGATGCCGGTGGACGCCGTGCTGCGCGAGGCGGCGGAGGCGAAGGCCGCCGGGGCGCACCGGTTCTGCATGGGCGCGGCCTGGCGCCAGCCGAAGGACGGACCGGAATTCGACGCGGTGCTGGCGATGGTGCGCGGCGTGCGCGGCCTCGGGATGGAGGCCTGCGTCACGCTCGGGATGCTCACGCCCTCGCAGGCGGGGCGCCTCGCGGAGGCCGGGCTGACCTCCTACAATCACAACCTGGACACCGGCCCCGAGTTCTACGGCGACATCATCTCGACGCGGACCTACGCAGACCGCCTCGACACCCTGCAGAACGTGCGCGACGCCGGCATCGGTCTCTGCTGCGGCGGCATCGTGGGCATGGGCGAGGGCGTGAAGGACCGCGCCGGCATGCTCCAGGTGCTCGCCAACCACGCGCCCCACCCCGAGAGCGTGCCGATCAACGCCCTGGTGGCGGTGGAGGGCACGCCGCTGGAGGATCGTCCGCCGGTCGACCCCCTCGACCTCGTGCGCATGTGTGCCACCGCCCGCATCGTGATGCCGCGCGCCCGCGTCCGTCTCAGCGCCGGCCGCAAGGGACTCACCCGCGAGGCGCAGATCCTGTGCTTCCTGGCGGGCGCGAACTCGATCTTTTACGGCGAGCGCCTGCTCACCACTGCCAACAACGAGACCGATTCCGACGCCGAGCTCCTGCGCGACATCGGCATCGCCGTGCCGGGTCTGACGCTGGCGGCCGCCGAGTAGGGGCTTTCCCGTCTTATGCCGGACCCCGATGAGCATGATTCATCGAGGTCTGCCCGCGGCGGCGGCGGGCGTCCGCCGAACCTCGATGAGGCCGAGGATCAGACAGCCGGATCCGGAATGACGATCCGGAAGCAGGTCCCCACGGCCGTCTCGTCGAGCGTGAGCGTACCGCCGTTGAGCTGGATCAGCTCCGAGGCGATGGCGAGCCCGAGGCCCGTCCCGCCCGAGCGCGAGGAGCCCTTGAACGGGCTGAACAGGTGCTCGCGCGCCCGCGCGGGCAGGCCCGGGCCGTTATCCGCCACAAGGATCGTGGTGGCGGCGCCGATTCCGGTCGCGCCGCGCCGGGCCTCGATCGTGATGGTCGGATCGCTGCGGGCTCGTGCCTCGTGGTCGGAGGCGGGCTGCGCGAGCGCCTGCACCGCGTTGCGGACGATGTTGGCGAGCGCGCGGGAGAACTGCTCCGGGTCGACGCAGATGCGCAGGCCTTTCGGGCAAACCTCCCGGATCACGATGTTCGTTTCGCGCTCGCGGCCGGACAGGTCGGCCTGCTCGGCGATGATGGGGGCGAGCGCGACGAGGCGGCGATTCGGATTGCGCTCCGTCGCGCGGCCATAGGCCAGGGTCTCCTCGCAAAACCGGATCGCGCGATCCAGAGTCAGTACCAGGCGGGGCGCGACGCGCTGCACGAGGGGGTCGGCGACGCCGTCGAGGCGGTCGCTGAGAAGCTGGGCGGTCGTCAGCAGGTTGCGCAGTTCGTGGTTGATCTTGCTCACCGAGAGACCGAGCCCGGCGAGACGGCGCTTCTCGCGCAGCTCTCCCGCCAGCGCCGTCTCCATCCGGCCGAGCGCGATCTCCGCGTGCCCGATCTCGTCCGTGCGCCGCGAGGGCACCATGATGCCGTCGATGGCCTCGGGGTCCTCGGCGAACTCGGTGATGTTGTGCACGAGCCGGCGCACGGGCCGCACGATCGCGCGCTGCAGGATGAGGAAGATGAGCCCCGCCACCGCCGCCGCGATCGCCAACGATGAAAGGGCGAGCCGGATGGCGAAGGCCGCGACCGCGTCGCGGAAGGGCTCGGGGTCGATCAGGATCTCGACGAGGTCGAAGTCGTCGCGCCCATGGCCGATGACGCGGACGGGAAGGGGCGAGTCGAACAGGAGCGTCCGCACCAATCCCCTGATCGAGGTGATCCAGTTGATCTCGCGCAGGTCGATGAGTTCGGACACCGCCTCCGGCACGGTCTCGTCGGCGAGCAGGCGCCGCGTGCCGTTGCCCTTCACCGCGATGGCGCGGGCACCGACGCCGGCGAGGAGGCGCTGTGCCAGCCGTTCGGAGACGTGTTGGTCCGGTGCCGCGTCGAGCACCAGGGCGGCGACCTGCGCGGCCGCGATCCGGTCCGACAGCCACATCCGGCGGTAATTCGCGACGGTGGGCACGTAGACCAGCACCTCGACAAGGGCGACGAAGGCGACGGTCAGCAGAAAGAGGCGGCCGGAAAGGCCGAGATGCCGCCCGAGGCCGCGCCCGGCCGGCGAAGCGGCGGCGGCGACGTCCGGCTCGAACGCGACACGCGAATTCACACCCATCTCGATTCTTCGGGTTCCCGGTGTCCGACTGGCGCAGCGAGTGTCGGCGTGAGGCTCATCCGGTGGTCGATCCGGCTGCGGGTGAGGAGCGGCGGCGGTCTGCGTCTCTGCGCCACCAACGCTCAAGATCCCATTAGGCTGCCACAGGGTACACAATACTTTGATCAGACTTATGGCCAAAATCGATCAGGAATTCATCGGCTCGCGCCGGTTGAAACGGCGCCGGAGGAACACCGAGAGCAGCGCGAAGGCCGCGAGCGCGGCGAGGCCCGCCACCATCTTCGGGGTCACGAGGTCGCGCAGGGTCAGGGCGTTCTCGCAATCGAGCCCGCCGGCCGAAAGGCAGGCGGCCTTGGCGGTCTCGTGGACCCGAACCACGTCCTCGATCGCCGCCCCGGTGGACGCGTAGACGAACACGCCCGGCAGCAGCCCCACCAGGGTCGCGAGCACGAAGGTGCTGCGCTTCACGCCGAAGGCGGCCGGCGCGAGGTTCGTCATCCAGAAGGGGAAGATCGGAAGAAGGCGCAGGAACGCGATGTAGCCGAAGGCATCCGCGCGAAAGCCGGCGGCGAGGCTCGCGAGGCGCGGCCCGGCCCGGCGCAGCAGCAGGTCGGCGGCCGCACCGCGCCCGATGGTGAAGACGATGGCCGCGCCCGTCGTCGCGGACGCGAGCGCGATCAGGGCGCCCGGCACGATGCCGAACAGGAATCCGCACAGCATCGTCAGGAACAGCGAGGCCGGCACGGAGACGACCACGGCGCCGACATAGACGAGGTAGGCCACCACCATGGCGCGAAACCGGTCCTCGGCCACCCAGGCGTTGAGCCAGGCGCGGGACGCCAGGAGCCGGTCGAGGCTGAGGAGGTGCGAGGCGCCCGAGACCAGCACGGCGACCGAGGCACCCACGAGCAGCAGCAGGGGAAGCCAGCGCAGCCACCGCCGCAGCCACGTGGGCTCGGGCGGCTCCATTGCGGGGGGCGCGGGCGCGCTCACCCGCGCTTGCGCATCCGCAGGATCTTGAAGAACCCGCCCGGAAAGGTCGGCGCGACGCCGATGAAGTCCACCCCGTGCGCGCGGGCCCAGGCCTCGATCCGGGTCGACTTGAAGGCGGACGACCAGCCGATCTTGGTGCAGAGCGGGGCCACGATCTCCTCGACCTTCGCCACCGGCCCGGCCGTCTGTCCGAAATGATTGGCGAGCACGATCTCGCCGCCGGGACGCACCACCCGCAGGAATTCGGAGAGTGCGGCCTCCGGGTCGGGCACCAGGGTGATGAGGAACTGGGCCACCACCGCGTCGAAGCTCGCATCGGCGTAGCCGAGGCGGCAGACATCCATCACCTGGAGGCCGCGCACATGCGTGAACCGGCGGCGCAGGACCTTGGCGCGCGCCCGCTTGAGCATGTCCTCCGAGAGATCGACGCCGCAGACGAAGGAAGTCGACGGATAGTAGCCGAGCGACAATCCGGTGCCGACGCCGGCCTCGAGGATGCGCGGGCCGCAGGCCACCGCCGCCTCCACCGCGTCGCGCGCGGCCGGCTCCGTGAGCTTGTCGTAGACCACGTCATAGACCGGCGCCCAGCGGGCATAGGCCTTGCGCATCAGGGCGGTGCTCGGACCGGCCTCCCGCGGCTCGCTCAGCATGTCGATCTCGATGTCCTTGAAAGGGTTGGGTGTGTCGGGCCGGCGCGTGTCAGGCCGCTTGCGCTGCGCCGCTCGCCAACGCGTCGACGCGTCGAATGGTGCCGCCCCCGAGAACGCGCGCGCGCGGGCCCTCGTCGGCGTAGATCACGCAGGCCTGGCCGGGCGAGACGCCGTCCTCCGGCGTCGCCAGCAGGATCTCGGCCGTGCCGTCGCGCGGGTCGCGGGTCAACAGGGCCGGGCGCGGCTCGCGGGTGGAGCGCACCCGCACCGCGACGGGTCGCTCGACAGCACCCTCGGAGGCCGCGCCGAGCCAGTTCATGTCGTTGAGCCGGATCCGGCTGGTGGCGAGGGCCGCGCGCGGGCCGACCACCACGCGGGCGCTGTCGGGTTCCAGGCGGATCACGTAGAGCGGCTCGCCCACCGCGAGGCGCAGGCCCTTCCGCTGGCCCACGGTGTAATGGATGATGCCGTCGTGGCGGCCGAGCACCTGCCCGCCGAGATCCACGATGTCGCCGGCCCGCGCCGCGTCGGGGCGCAGGCGCGCGATCACGTCGGCGTAGCGGCCCTGCGGCACGAAGCAGATGTCCTGGCTGTCGGCCTTCTCCGCCACCGCGAGGCCGAGGTCGCGCGCGAGGCGCCGCGTCTCGTCCTTCGGCAGCTCGCCGAGCGGAAAGCGCAGGAAATCGAGCTGCTCCGCCGTGGTGGCGTAGAGGAAGTAGCTCTGGTCGCGTGCCGGATCGAGGGCGCGGTAGAGCCCCCGTCCGCCGGCCGGCTCCGGGCGGCTCGCCACGTAATGGCCGGTGGCGAGGCAATCCGCCTCGAGGTCACGGGCGGTGGCGAGGAGGTCGCGGAACTTGATGGAGCGGTTGCACTCGACGCAGGGGATCGGGGTCTCGCCGGCGAGGTAGCTCTCGGCGAAGCGGTCGATCACCGATTCGCGGAACCGATCCTCGTAATCGAGGACGTAGTGCGGGATTTCCAGCGCCTCGGCGACGCGGCGGGCGTCGTGGATGTCCTGGCCGGCGCAGCAGGCGCCCTTGCGGTGGGTGGCCGCCCCGTGGTCGTAGAGCTGGAGCGTGATGCCGACGACGTCGTAGCCCTGGCGCTTCAGGAGTCCGGCCACGACGGAGGAATCGACGCCGCCGGACATGGCGACGACGACGCGCGTCTCGTGCGGGGCCTTGGGAAGATCGAGGGAATTCATCGCGCCAGGATTCGCCGGGAGGGGCCGGTCCGGCCCCCGCGCGTGAGTCTATAGCCATCCTCGCCCCCGGTTTCCAGGGAGGGTGTCGCGGCGCCGGGGGATCGTTTGGAACCGCCTGTGCCGGATCGCTGCCGGGCGAAAGCTGCCGGGCCGCGGGCAGGTTTTGCCGAGCGCTTCCTGACGAACGTGTGACGCCGTCTCAAAAACCATGATCGAACAGTGCCTTAGCGCCGTTACTGGCTGGCCCGGCCCTTGCGCCGTCGCCGCCAGGGAGAGAGGCCGCGCATGACTTTTTCGGTGATCGACACGGATGTTTCGGCGGCACGCCGTTCGACCCCCGCCGCCGCCCGTTCGCGGGACACCGGCGCTGCGACCTTCACGATCGACCACGCCGAATCCGCGCGGACGGCTCCCGTCGGTTCAAAGCTCGCGGACGATCGTTCATCGGCCAAGCGCGCGGCGGCACAACGCAGCGAGACCTCGCGAACGGCAGCGTCCCAGGACAGGGCCGGCGAGACGGCAAGCGCCCGCCGCGCGAACGCGGGAGCGGAGAAGACGGACAGGACCGGCGACCGCGCCACCCGCGCGGCGGACGATTCCGCCTCGAAGACGCGCTCGCAGGAGCGGCCGACATCCGATCGGGCCCCGGTCGCGGGCGATCGGGACGGAGCCACCAAATCCAAAGCCGGTGCCTGCGCGCCGCAGGACTCGAGCGGGGCGGCCGACGGGACGGGTTCGGCCGGAGTTTCGCCCCAGGTGACCGGCAAGGAATCCACGGGCGAGCAGACCAAAGACGAGTCCAGTGACAAGGAGGCCACCGTCAAGGAAGGCGCGGCCGAGCCTCCGCCGCCAGTCCTCCCGCTGCCCATCGTGTCAGTGCCCCCGACATCAGCGACCATCGTGCAGGCCGCCGCGTCCGGTGCCCCGTCCGGAACCGCAAGCGAGCCCGCGCCCGAGACGCAGACGGGCGAAACCGCCGTCTCTAGCGCCAAGACCGGCGCCCTCGGTACGAAGACCGGCGCCGCGACCACGCAGAACGCCGCCGAGGCGCAGGCGGGTGCCCCCCTCGCCCTGCGGGTGCAGGCCCGCGCGGGACGCGCCGATGCGGACGAGGGCGGCGAGCGGGCGAAGACGACCCCCGAGGGGGACTTCGCCGCCGCGCTGAAGGCCGCCCCGGATGGCTCGACCGGGCCGACGCCCGCCCTGACGCCCCTCACCGCCGCGCCGGCCGCGACCCCGGATGTCGCGGCGCCGGCACCGTCCGGCCCCGGAACGCAGGCTCAGGCGCCGGTCCCCCTCGGCGCCGTGCCGATGACCATCGGTCTGCGCTCCATGGCCGGCAGCAACCAGTTCGAGATCCGCCTCGACCCGAAGGATCTGGGACGCATCGACGTCAACCTCGCGATCGACAAGGAGACGGGCACGGTCCAGGCCACCCTCGTGGTGGATCGGCCCGAGACCCTGGCGCTGCTTCAGCGCGATGCCGGCAACCTGCAGCAGGCCCTGTCCCAGGCCGGCCTCGATGCGCCGGACGGCAGCATCAGCCTGAGCCTGCGGAACGACGGCGGCGGCGGCGATGCCTCGCGCGGCTCGAATCCCGAGGGGGAGCGCGCGGGCGCCCGGGGCGGCGGGCGCGGCGGCGACAGCAACGAGACCCCCGTCCTGCCCTTACCCGTGCCGCTGCGCTTCTCCGGCGCCGCGCGCGGCCTCGACATCCGCATCTGAGGAACCGATCCCATGTCCACCGGCATCAGCAGCCTCGCGAGTACGGCCTCCACGAGCACGACCACGAAGACTTCGTCCCAGGAACTCGCCGGGAACTTTACGCAGTTCCTCACGCTGCTGACGACGCAGCTGAAGAACCAGAACCCCCTCGACCCGATGGACACCAACCAGTTCACGCAGCAGCTGGTGCAATATGCCGGCGTCGAGCAGCAGCTGAAGTCGAACGACCGGCTCGATTCGATCTTGACCAACGCCAAGTCTTCGAGCGCGGCCTCCGCCACCGGCTTCATCGGTCAGACGATCACGGCGGACGGCAAGACCACGGCGCTCAAGGACGGCTCGGCGACCTGGACCCTGACGCCCGCCCGCGCCGCCACCCAGGCCACGATCACGATCAGCGACGCCAAGGGCAACGTCGTGGCGACCCAGAGCAAGGCGCTCGCGGCCGGCGCCCAGAGCTTCGCCTGGGACGGCCGCTCCTCCACAGGCTTCACCTCGGCCAACGGAAACTATTCGATCAAGGTCGACGCCCTCGACGCGACGGGCACCAAGGTCAGCGTCGACACGAAGGTCAGCGGAACCGTCGACGGAATCGACCTCACCGGGACGGAACCGGTGCTCCTGCTCGGCACGTCGCGGGTTCCGGTCTCCTCGGTCCAGGACATCGGTTCCGGGTTGTCCACATGACGAACAGGCGAATCCAATGCGATTGATCCGCTTCAAGATATCTTAAGCGGCACCACCTAGCTTCCAATCTCGACAGGTCAGTCGAGTTGTAGAGCGTATCATGACCGAACCAAGCCGCCCGAGAGTGAAATACGTGATCGGGCCTGATGGAAGTCCGTTAACCATTGCGGACCTTCCGCCGACCACCACGCGGCGATGGGTGATCCGTCGCAAGGCCGAAGTGGTCGCCGCCGTCCGGGGCGGGTTGCTCAGTCTCGAGGAAGCCTGCCAGCGCTACACCCTCACCACCGAGGAATTCCTGAGCTGGCAGTTCTCCATCGACCAGCACGGTCTGGCCGGCCTGCGCACCACGCGCATCCAGCATTACCGCCACTGAGCCGACATCCACACGGATCCATCCCACACCGGAAGCCGCGTCCCCTCACCCGGGCGCGGCTTTCGTGTTTCTCGGGGCCCCCGCCGACGGCGCCCGCCCCGCTTCGTTCAGACTTGTTAACCCGGCGCTAACCATGGACTGGGCAAATTTTGCCGGCCGAGCGCGGAGGGTCCGTCGCTGCGGCTCGAGTGGGTGCGTCGCTTCGTGAAACCGGTCCTCGACCTCGTGACCAAGTTGGGCCCGGCGCGTCTCGCCGCCATGGCCGCCGTCACGATGACGCTGATCGGCTTCTTCGCCTTCGTGATTCTGCGGGTCTCGAAGCCCGACATGGGCGTCCTCTTCGCCGACCTGTCGATGTCGGATTCCTCCGCCGTGATCCGCGACCTCGACGCGCGCGGCATTCGCTACGAGACCCGCGGCGATGCGGGCCAGACCATCCTGGCGCCCCGCGCCGACCTGCCCCGCCTGCGCATGGATCTCGCCGGCAAGGGCCTGCCGAGCCAGGCCGGCGTCGGCTACGAGATCTTCGACAAGGGTGACGCCTTCTCGTCCACCAACTTCGTGCAGAACGTGAACCACCTGCGGGCGCTGGAGGGCGAATTGTCCCGCTCGATCCGCGCCATCGGCCGGGTCCAGGCGGCCCGCGTCCACCTGGTGATTCCGGAGCGCCGCCTGTTCGAGCGCGACCGGGAGACCCCGAGCGCCGCCATCGTCCTCAAGCTGATGGGAGACCTCGACGCCTCGCAGGTCCGGGCCATCCGCCACCTCGCGGCCTCGGCCGTGGAGGGCTTGAAGCCCGAGCGCGTCTCCATCGTGGACGAGCGCGGGCGCCTCCTCGCCGACGGCGCCAAGGGCGCCGAATCCGAGACCGGCGCGGGGATGGAGGAGAAGCAGGTCGGCATCGAGCGCCGGCTGCGCTCCCAGATCGAGGAGATCGTCGCCGGGATCGTCGGGGCCGGGCGCGCCCGCGTCCAGGTCAGCGCCGAACTCGACCTCAAGCGCGTCGAGAGCCGCTCGGAGAGCTACGATCCCGAGAGCCGTGTGGTGCGCTCCACCCAGACCCGCAGTGAGAACTCGCTCACCGGCGGCGCCGAGGGCGCGGTCAGCGTGGGCAACGAACTGCCCGGCGCCAACCAGCCCGGGCAGGCCCCGGCGCAGAAGGACTCGACGAACAAGAACGAGGAGACCACCAACTACGAGATCTCCCGCGTGACCAAGACGGAGATCGCCGAGGGCGGCCGGGTCAAGCGCCTCTCGGTGGCGGTGGTGGTCGATGGCGCCTACGTGCCGGGGCCGGACGGCAAGCCGGTCTATCAGCCTCGGCCGGCCGCCGAGGTCGACCGCATCGCCGCCCTGGTGCGGACGGCCATCGGGTTCGACAAGACGCGCGGCGATCAGGTCGAGGTCGTGAATCTGCGCTTCGCCGAAACCCCCGCCCAGGCCGAGTTCGTCGAGCCGACGCTGATTCAGTCGCTGCTCTCGCCCTCCAAGGAGGAGGTGATGCGCATCGTCGAGCTCGCGGTGCTCAGCATGCTGACGCTCATCGTGCTGATGGCGGTGGTGCGCCCGCTCCTGAAGAAGGTGCTGGCCTCCGATCCGCTCCAGATCGCCCTGGTGTCCGGAGCCGGCGCGGCCGGCGCCGTGGCGGGGGGCGCGGACGCCGCCCTGGCGCCGTCGGACAACCCCACCGCGCGCCTCGTCGATTTCGCGCAACTCAACGGCAAGGTCCAGGCCGAAACGGTGCAGCGCGTGGTCGACATGGTGCGCGCCAGCCCCAGCGAGACCGTCGAGGTCCTGCGCAACTGGATCCACGAATCCTGATGCCCGCCCCCTCCCTCCATGATGCCTTGAGGCGTTGAGACCATGTCCTCGGGACTGAACATCCAGGCGGAACTCGCCAAGGGCAACAACGGCGCCTTCGCCGCCATGACGGGCGCCCAGCGCGCGGCGGCCCTGCTGCTGCTGCTCGGTGAGAGCGAGGGCGCGCCGATCTGGCAGATGCTGGACGAGGACGAGATCAAGCTCGTCTCGCACGCCATGGTGCAGCTCGGCTCGCTCGAGGCCGAGACCGTCGAGAAGCTCATCGTCGACTTCGTGTCGCGCCTGTCCTCGGGTGGCGGCATCACCTCGAACTTCGAGCGGACCGAATCCCTGCTCCTGAAGATCTTCCCGACCGAGCAGGTCTCGGCGATCATGGCCGAGATCAAGGGCGCCTCCGGCAAGCGCGTCTGGGCGAGCCTGACGCAGATCGACCCCGAGATCCTGGCCTCGTTCCTGCGCAACGAGTACCCGCAGACCGTGGCGGTGGTGCTCTCCAAGGTGCGCTCGGACTACGCCGCGAAGGTGCTCACCATCCTGCCCGAGGACTTCGCCATCGACGTCCTCAACCGGATGCTGCGGATGGAGACGGTGCAGAAGGAGGCCCTGCGCCACATCGAGGAGACCCTGCGGGTCGAGTTCGTCTCGACGATCGCCCAGACCACCCGGCGCGACGCCCACGAACTCATGGCCGACGTCTTCAACGCCTTCGACCGCCAGACCGAGGGCCGCTTCCTCACCGCCCTGGATCAGGCCAATCGCGGTTCGGCCAAGAAGATCCGCCAGCTCATGTTCACCTTCGAGGACCTGCTCAAGCTCGATGCCGGCAGCGTGCAGACCCTCCTGCGCAAGGTCGACAACGAAACCCTGTGCCGCGCGCTCAAGGGCGCCGACGAGCGCGTGCGCACCTTCTTCCTTCGCAACATGTCCACGCGCGCGGCCAAGAACATCACCGACGAGATGGGTTCGCTCGGTCCCATCCGCCTGAAGGACGTCGACGAGGCCCAGGCCAAGATGACCGAACTCGCCAAGGAACTGGCCGAGAAGGGTGAGATCATGATCGCCAAGTCGAGCGGCGAGGAGGAGCTGGTCTATTGAACGCGCGCCGCTTCCTCTTCGAGACCGATTTCCGCCCCCGCGCGGACAATCCCGCCACCGTTCGGGAAGCCGCCGCCCTGGCGGAGGCCGTGGCACGGGCCGAGGCCGAGGGCCATGCGCGGGGCGTCCGCGAGGGTCAGGCCCTGGCCGAGCAGCAGATCCAGGCGCGGCTCTCGGACGCCATCACCCGACTCGGCCTCGCCGCCGCCGGCCTCATCGGCCAATCCGACGCCCGGGACCGGGAGCGCGAGGACGAGGCGATGGATTTCGCCATCGCGCTGGCGCGCAAGATCGCCGGCGAGGCCCTCGACGCGCATCCGCTGGCGGCCATCGGCGACGCGGCGCGCGCCGCGCTCCAGCACCTGCGCGGCGTTCCACACCTCGTGGTCCGGGTCCACGAGAGCCTCGTCGACGAGGCCGAGACCCTGGTGAAGCGCCTCGCGCGCGAGCGCGGCTTCGAGGGCCGGCTCGTGGTTCTGGGCGAGCCCGACCTCGCCCCCGGCGACGCCCGCATGGAATGGGCCGATGGCGGCGTGGTGCGCGACCGCGCCCGCATCGAGGCCGCCGTTCTCGATGCCGTCGGCATCGCCTCCTGATCCGTTCAAGCACCCCGAGAAAACACCATGTCCGACGATTTCAGCCTGCCCCAGCTCAACGGAATGGACGCGTCCTTCGACGGCCTCGGCACCGAGTCCATCCGCGAAACGCCGACCACCCCGAAGAGCGCGGCCGATCTCGAGCAGGTCTTCGACGTGCCCGTAATGGTCTCGGCGGTGCTCGGCTCCTCGCGCATGCCGATCGGCGACCTTCTCCGGCTCCAGCCCGGCGCCGTGCTCGAACTCGACCGCAAGGTCGGCGAGGCGATCGATATCTTCGTGAACAACCGCCTCGTGGCGCGGGGCGAGGTCGTGCTCGTGGAGGAGCGCCTGGGCGTGACGATGACCGAGATCATCAAGAGCGACCACTGAGCCTTCCTGCCCTTCCCGGCCGACGCGCGCCCGCGCGAAGCCAAACCTGACGGAGACCCTGGGCCATGCGGCTTCTCATCATCGGACGCCTCAACGGCGAGCTGATCACCGCCTCGAAGATCGCCATGAACCGGGGCGCGGCCGTCACCAACGCCGAGAGTCTCGCGCAGGGCCTCGCGGTGCTGCGCGCCAAGGGCGCCGACCTCATCATGATCGATGTCGGCCTCGCGATCCGTGACCTCGTCACGGCCCTCGCCGACGAGCGCATCCGCACCCCCGTCATCGCCTGCGGCGTGGCCACCGACGCGAAGGCGGCGGTGGCGGCGATCCAGGCGGGCGCGCGCGAGTACATTCCCCTGCCCCCCGATCCGGAGATGATCGCGGCCGTGCTGCAGGCGGTCTCCGAGGACGGCCGCGCCTTCGTCTGGCGCGACGCCTCCATGGAAAAGGTCGTCAAGCTCGCCGAGCAGGTCGCGCGCTCGGAGGCCTCCGTGCTCATCACGGGCGAGAGCGGCACCGGCAAGGAGGTGCTCGCCCGCCACGTCCACGGCAAGTCGAACCGCGCCGGCCGGCCCTTCGTCTCCGTGAACTGCGCGGCGATTCCCGAGGCCCTGCTCGAATCCGAGCTGTTCGGCCACGAGAAGGGCGCCTTCACGGGCGCCGTCGCCCGGCGCATCGGCCGGTTCGAGGAGGCGAACGGCGGCACCCTCCTGCTGGACGAGATCTCCGAGATGGACGTGCGGCTGCAATCGAAGCTGCTGCGCGCCCTGCAGGAGCGCGTGATCGACCGGGTCGGCGGCACCGCGCCGGTGAAGGTCGACATCCGCGTGCTCGCGACCTCGAACCGCAACCTCGTGGAGGAGGTCCGCAAGGGGACGTTCCGCGAGGACCTCTACTACCGGCTGAACGTCGTCCACCTGCGGCTGCCGGCCCTGCGCGAGCGCCCGGCCGACATCCTCGAGCTCGCCGCGCACTTCGCCCGCAAATACGCCGAGGTGAACGGCGTGCCCGTGCGCCCGCTCAGCGCCGAGGCGCAGGTGCTGGTGCGCGCCAATCCGTGGCGCGGCAACGTGCGTGAACTCGAGAACACGCTGCACCGCGCGGTCCTGCTGGCGTCGGGCTCCGAGATCGGCCCCGACGCCATCCTGACGCCCGAGGGCGACAGCATCGCGCCCGTCTCCGCCGGACCCGCCGAGCGCGCCGCGCGGGTGGCCGAGGCCGCCACGCGCGGCCTCGTCGGCCAGACCGTGGCGCAGGTGGAGTGCGACCTGATCCTCGACACCCTGGACCATTGCCTCGGCAACCGGACCCACGCCGCCAAGATCCTGGGCATCTCGATCCGGACCCTGCGCAACAAGCTCAACGAGTATGTCGATGCCGGCCTGTCGGTGGCCGAGCCCGGCAGCGTGCGGGCGGTGGCGGCCTACGGCTGAGGAACCGGCCGGCGGCACGCCGGCGCCCGCGCGCCGCCGGGATCAGGGCCGTTCGGCCGCCATCTGCACCGAATGGGCGCGCTCGAGCTTCTCGAAGGACACGAACCGGGCGATGTCGGCCTCGACGTCGCGGATCGTCTCCTCGACGAGGTGCTGCTGTAGGGCGATGCGCGGATCGTCGGGCGGGAGCCCGTCCCGGGCCTGCAGGCGCTCGACGGCCTGCTTCACGACGCCGTAGACGGTCTCGCGCTCGGCGCGGGACATGGCGGGGTTGACGGCGCGCGCGATGAGGTCGCTGAACTCGGACATGCGGGATACGAAGCCGTGGACGGTCGATGGGACTTTAGAGCCGTTGGTCGTTGATACCGGCGATGATCAGCGCGATCGAGGTCCAGCCCACGAGGCAGCAGAAGAAGACCACCAGGATCGCGCGGCCGCGCATCGGATAGAGCGAATCGTCCGGCAGCGCCGGCTCGACGAAGGTGGCGAGGAAGATCTGCTGCTTGCCGGCCGCGACGCGTGCCCGGTCGACGATCAGGTTGGCGGATTCGTTGAGTTTCGTCGCGATGGTGCGCTCGATCTGCAATTCTTCGTATTCGAGCAGCGCGCGCGTCATGTTGTTGGCTGCGTCGGCACCGTTCGCGCCATCGGTCGTGAGCTGATCCGTGAGCTTCTTGATCTGCTGGTCGAGGGCGGAGATCAGCGAGACCAGGTTCTGGACGCTGCGGGATTTCTCGTCGAGATTCGAGCCGCGCAGCACGATGAGATCGGATTCCGCCTTGTAGCGGTCCTTGCGCATGGCGGCGATCGTGGTCAGCGTCGTCTCGGCCGTCTTCAGCGGGTCGATGATCCCCCAGCGGTTGCGGAAGGTCTGAAGCGCCACGTGCGCCTTGCGCAGGCGCTCCTGCGCCTTGGTCGCCTCCGTCTCGGCATGGGCGAGCATGTCGGCCTGAGCGCGCCGGGAGATGTCGTTGATGAGGGTCTCGCTGCGCGCCACGACATCCTTGGCGATGGCCAGCGCATCCTCCGGGGTGAAGGCGCGGACGTAGAGAGTGATGATGCCCGAAATCACCTCGATCCGGGCCGAGACGTGCTTGCGCCAATACTTGACCAGTTCCTCGACCGGCTGGTCCGGATCGTAGCGTTCCCAAAAATCCACCTCGCGGCGGGAGAACATCTTCGAGACATGCAGAGCCTTCTCGACCGCGGAGACCAGGGTCTGGCTCTGGATGTAGTCCTTGACGATGAAGCTGTCCTGGCTGTTGTGCTTCTGGATCAGGCCGGCGGTGTTCCCGCCCACGGGCGAGCCGGCGCCGCCGCCGGCACTTTCGTCCATCGGCTCGACATTGCCGCGCACGGCGAACTGGGCCGTCGTGATGTACTGATCCGAGGCGAGAACGTAGAAATACGCCGCGGCCAGCGCGGTCGGCAGGAGCACGAAGACCGCGAATTGCTTGAGAATGCCGCCGATGATGTTCTTCGGTCGGGATGCGGGCGGCCGGATGATCGGCAGGCGCCGCCAGTCCAATCGCTCCCGCGTCCGGCGCAACAGCGCCGGTAGGCCGCCGGGCCGGACCGGGTCGACCGTCTCGGCATTCCGTCGCAGATCCGGCACCGAGCGAAGCGCGAGGTCGATCACCCCACGCAGCCGGTCCGTCTGCTTGACCTCGTCGACCTTCATCGATTCCTATTCCCGGGGCTCGGCGTGGCCGGGACGCGCGCGCTCACCGCCACGAACCGCGATCCTGGTGGGTCCAAACGACGATGCAAATGGTCACGCCTGCGGAGCCCTCTCGACAGCCTGCCGTTGTCCCGCCGAATCCCGTGTTTTTCGGCCCTTTTTAAGGCGCCGCTCTCCGCTTGCCGCGATGCGAAGAGCGTACCTCACGAGGCGGACGCCGGAAATGCCCGGCGGGGATCTGATGGCGGGGACTTCATGGACAGCAGGACCGGCGAAAGCAAGGACGGGGTTCGGCCGGGTGCGACACGTGTCCGGCTCGCCCGCTCCAAATTCTCCGAACTCGTGCTCGTCTGCGCGAAATGCGCCAAGCGCCAGGGCCTGAAGAAGGGCGCCCTGCGCGGCCGGCTCAAGCGCGAACTGAAGGGACGGGCGCTGGCGGGCAAGCCCCGCGTGGTCGAGGTCGGGTGCCTCGGCCCCTGCCCGAAGCACGCGCTCGCGGTGGCCACCACCGAGAGTTTGGCGAAGCAGCGCATCCACCTCATCGACCCGGAATCGACGCCGGCCCAGACGGTCGACGCCCTGTTTCCCGATTTCGGCCCCAAGTGATTCCGACAAGCAAGGCACCCTGACAAAGATGCCCGGATACGTGGATCCTCCGACCTAGGACCCGAACGCCCTTGCCTTGAGGCTCCGGCGCCCGCTAGAGCCGTCCCGGATCGCGCCGGAGGGAACCAGCTTGGACGGGGACGCGCCTTGACCGATCCGACGTCCGGCACGGCCCGCACCGCTTCCGTGCGGGGATGGGGCCGCGCCCTGATGCGCCGGTTGCCGCTCGCCGGCACGCTGCTGGGCCTCGCGCTGGGCACCTGGCTCGTCGCCACGAACGACCTCGGGGCGATCGCGGATGCCTTCGGCCGGGTCGGCGCCCTCGGCCTGACCGCCATCGTGCTCCTGCGCGTCCTGATCCTGCTCCTCTGCGGGGTGGCCTGGGGGCAGACCGTCCGGGGGCTCGTGGGCCTGGGACGGGCCGGGTCGGGCGCCTTCCTGATCCTGCGCTTCGTGCGCGAGGGCATCAACGTGTTGCTGCCCGTGGCCTCCGTCGGCGGCGACGTGGTCGGCGGGCGCCTGCTGACCTTCTGGGGGGCCACGGGCGCCCTGGCGGCCGCCTCCATCATGGTGGACATGCTGTTCCAGGCCGGCACGCAGGCCGCCTTCGCCCTCCTCGGGGTCGGGCTGCTGCTGCAGGTCAGTGGCGAGGCCGCGCACGCCCTCGCGATCTGGGTCCTGCGCGCGCTGGCCGTCACCGCGCTCCTCCTGGCGGCATTCCTGGCAGCCCAGCGCAGCCCCGGCGTTCGGGCGGCGGCCCGGCGCGCGCTCGCCTGGGGTCGCCGGACCCTGCGCGGTGGCGGCACCGACCCGGCGCCGGGCGGCGGCGTCTACGACGCGCTCGACGCGGTCTGGGCCCCTGGCCGGAGTGGGCATCTCGCCGCCTCGGTCCTGCTGCACCTCGCGGCCTGGCTGATCGGGGCCGTCGAGATCGGGATCGCTCTGGCCTGCATCGGAAACCACTCCGTCGGTGTCGCCGAGATCCTCATCATCGAGGCGCTGAGCCAGGCCATCAAGTCGGCGGCCTTCCCGGTTCCGAGCGGCCTCGGGGTGCAGGAGGGCGGCTTCGTACTCCTCGGCGGGCTGTTCGGCATCGATGCCGGTACGGCACTCGCCCTCTCCCTGGTCAAGCGCGTGCCGGATGTGGTGCTCGGATTGCCGGCGCTGATCCTCTGGCAGATGATCGAGGCGCGGCGCGGCACGATCCTGCCGCCGCAAGGATAGGCGGGCGCATGGCCCGATCCGCGCGGCCCGGCGCCTCCGAGACCAATGTCCCTGGAAGCGTCCCCGAAGGGAGTGTCCTGGCCAGCCTCGTCCCCGTCGCGGCTCTCGTGGCCAGCATGGTTTCGCTGAGCGTCGGCACCTCGTTCGCCAAGCACCTGTTCGGGACGGTGGGCGCGGAGGGCACGACGGCCCTGCGGGTCGGCCTTGCGGCGCTGATCCTCGTCGTCCTGTGGCGCCCCTGGCGCCTCGGCCTGAGCCGGCGCGATCGCGGCGCGCTCCTCCTTTACGGTGCCGTGCTGGGCGCCATGAACCTCCTCTTCTACCTGTCCCTTAGGACGATCCCCCTCGGCCTCGCCATCGCCATCGAGTTCTCCGGCCCCCTGACGCTCGCCCTCGCCGCATCGCGAAAGATCGTCGATTTCGTCTGGATCGGCTGCGCGGTACTGGGACTGGCGCTGCTGCTGCCGGTGAGCGGCCTGTCCAGCGGGCTCGACCCCGTGGGTGTCGCCTGCGCGCTCGCGGCCGCCCTGTGCTGGGCGCTCTACATCGTCTGCGGCCAGCGCGTCGGCCATCTCCACGGCGGACGGGCGGTCGCCCTCGGCATGTCGGTGGCGGCCGTGGTGGTGCTGCCCTTCGGGATCGCGAGCGCGGGCGCGGCCTTGCTCGACCCGGCGATCCTCGCCTTCGGCCTCGGCGTCGCGGCGCTCTCCAGCGCCCTGCCCTATTCCCTGGAGATGGTCGCCCTGAAGCGCCTGCCCAAGCAGAGCTTCGGCGTGCTCCTGAGCCTCGAGCCCGCCATCGGCTCGCTGGCCGGCCTCGCCATCCTCGGTGAGCGCCTGAGCCCGACCGAGTGGTTCGCCATCGCCTGCATCGTCGTGGCGTCGGTGGGCAACACGGTGAGCACGCATCGCAGCCGCGCGGCGGCCACGCCGATCCCAACGCTTCCGGCCTGAAATCAGGTTTTGGGGGCAGCCGCGCCGATGCCCGGGCCGAGATGACGCGACAGAAGGAGGACGAGTGGAACGGCGGCGAGGGCGGTCGCGGCGGCGGCCACCATCGCGACGCGCGGCCCGGCGGCATCCCCGATGCTGCCGTAGAGCAGTGGGGCAGCCAGGGCACTGCCACCCAGGGTCCAGGTGTAGAACACCGCGAAGGCCTTCTCGACCCGGCCGCCCGGCGCCAGTTCCGGCACCGTGCCGTACAGCACCGAGGATGTCCCGTTGAGCACGATTCCGAGCAGCGGCAGGACGACGAGCGCGGGCAGCAGCGGAAGCGCGATCACGGCGAGGATCGCGACCGCCGTGCCGGTCTCGGTCAGGACGACGGTCCGGGTCACGCCGAGGCGTTCGCCGAGCCGGCCGCAGACCGCCTTGCCCAGCGCTCCGCCGATGAAGACGGCCGAGAGCGCGAAGCCGACCGTGGTCAGCGCAGCGCCCTTCTCCTGCAGCAGGAACGGCAGGTACAGCAGGAAGGCCGGGCGCGCGGCGTTGTCGAGGATACCGATGGCGACGAGCAGACGAAATCCGGTTCGCCCGGTCTCGGCCGTCTGACCATGTGGGGTGCCGCGCGAGGCCGTGGCGTGGGCAGCGCCGGGTGAAGCAGGATCACGCGGTAGCAGCCGGAAGGCTGCCAGCGCGACGGCCAGCCCCAGGGCGGCGATCAGCCAGAGGGCCGAGCGCCAATCCATCTGCGTCATCAACAGGCCGATGAGAGGCGGCACGCTGGCTTTGCCGAGATCCCCGGTGAAGTTGTAGGTGCCGAGCGGACCCCGGGCGGAGCGCCCGTAGGTCCGGGCGATCACCGCCGAGGCCAGGGGGTGCTGCGTGGCGCTGCCGGCGCCTCCGAGGGTCAGCGCGATGCAGAGTCCGACGAGGCTGCCCGAGGCGCCGGCGAGCCCGTATCCGCCGGCGCTGAGCAGGGTGCCGAGCACCAGCACCGTTCGGGCGCCCAAGTGCTCCGCGAGGCGGCTCGCCGGCATCTGAAGAGCAGCGAGCGCGCCGTTGTAGAGGCTTCGCAGCAGCGCGAGGGCCGCGTAGCCCAGGGCGAATTCCGCCTGCCAGACCGGCAGGAGCACGTAGATCAGATCCGTGTAGCCGTCATGCAGGGCGTGATTGATGCCCAAGGCCACCATCGTGCGCCCCGCCTCCGGGGCGGGCGCCTGCACGATGGCCGAAGGTGGGCGTGGCGACGCGAGGTCCGTTGCTGGCGGCATGCGGCATCCTTCTCGATTGCCGGCACAGGATCGCGCCCTCGTCCGCCGCTGACAAACGCCTTATGCTGACGCTCGCGTGAGGAAATCTGACCCGTGCTGCGCCGCCTGCCACCCCTGAACGCCCTGAAGGCCTTCGAGGCCGCGGGCCGGCACGCCAGCTTCACGCGCGCCGCCGAGGAACTTCGCGTCACCCACGGCGCGGTCAGCCGGCACGTGCAGGCCCTCGAAGCGTGGCTCGGACTGCCGCTCTTCGAGCGACACAACCGGCGCGTCGTCCTGACGGAGGCCGGCCGCACTTACCTCGCGGAGATCGGCGCCGCGCTCGACCGCATCGCGCTGGCGACGGTGCGCCAGGTGGAGCGCGGACGGCCGCGCCTGCTGCGCCTGAACGTCCTGGCGACCTTCACCCTGCGCTGGCTGATTCCCCGCCTGTCCGCCTTCCAGCGCGCCAACCCGTCCGTCGAGGTTCGGCTGACCACCTCGAACGTGCCGCTGGCAAACCTGATGGAGCCCTTCGATGTGGCCATTCGCGGCGGCCCGGACGTGCGGCCCGGTCACATCGCGCAGCCGTTCCTGACGGAGCGGCGCATTCCGGTGTGCAGCCCGGCCCTGCTGGAACGCCTGCCCCTCGATGAACCGGGGCATTTGCGGAATCACACGCTGCTCCACGCGGCGACGCTGCCGCAGGTCTGGCCGCAATGGCTTCAGGCGGCCGGCGTGCCGGGCCTGCAGCCGCGGGCCTCGGTCACGCTGGAGCACTTCTATCTCACCCTGCAGGCCGCGCTCGATGGGCTCGGCGTGGCGATGGGTCCCGAGCGGCTGATCGCCGACGACGTCGAGGCCGGCCGGCTGACGCGCCCCTTCACCGGTCCATCGCTGCCGGCACGGAGCTACTACACCTATGTTCCGGAACTCCGGGCGGAGGATCCGTCCATCCGCGCCTTCTGCACGTGGCTCGTCGACAGCGCGAAGTCGTGATGCAAACCGGTCTTCACACCAAACCTCGATGAGCATGCCTCATCGAGGTCTGCCCGCGCGACCGCGCGGCGGCGGGCGTCCGCCGAACCTCAATGAAATCGTCGCGCGCGGTGTCCGCGACGAAGGCTGCTGGCCCGGTCGCGTGCGATCGAACGAGTGCCCGTTCGCGAGAACGCTCGCGAACGGGCGAGGTAGGGTGCCGTGACGCGGATGGAGCGCACGTTATCTCGACAGGCCGGACAGGATTTCGGCGCGTCGTCTTCGCCCGTTCATGTTCCGGGGCGGTCGGCTTCGAGGCTCGTCACGATCGCCTCCAGGGCGGTCTTCAGCCCCTCCTCCACGGTCGGGTGGTAGAAGGGGCGGTCGAGAAGGGCTCCGGCCGTCAGGCCGTCCTCGATCGCGAATGCGAGGATCTGGGCGAGGTGCTCGCAGGCGGGCCCGAACATCTCGGCCCCCTTGAGGCGGCCCGCGCGGTCGGCGTGCAGGCGCAGGGCGCCCTCGTTCTCGCCCTGGACCCGGGCGCGGCCCTGGTCGCCGAAATTCACCGTGCCGAGAACGAGGCCGGCATCCTCCGGATCGTAGGGTTCACCGACGCTCGCGGCCTGTGGCTCGGTGAACACCATCGTGAGGTTGGTCCAGCGGCGCGGGGCCTCGATCGCGGGGGGGCCGGCCGCCGCCAGGCGGGCGGCGTTGGCGCCCGCGATGCCGCCCTGGCGCGCGGCCTCATGCAGGATGGGGCGGTCCGCATTCGCGTCGCCCGCGATGAGGATGTTGGCGCCCCGGCACAGGAGCGAGCGGGGATCGAAGTCGGGCAGGCCGTCGTCGTCGAGGGCGAGCCCGGTCCTGTCCAGCCCGAGATCCGCCAGGTTCGGCGGGCGGCCGGCCGCCGAGAGGACCCGCGCGAAGGCGCCGGAGCGGGTCTCCCCCGTGGCGTCCCGCCAGTGCAGGCGCACGCCGTCACCCTCGGCCTCGCCCGCCGTGACCTGCGCGCCGAGATACAGGGTGATCTCGGCACCGAAGATCCGCGCGGCCTGCTCCGCGAGGCCGGGATCGCGCAGGGAGGCGAGGTGCGTGCCGGAATCGAACAGCGTCACGGCGACGCCGAGGCGGGCCATCGCCTGCGCCAGTTCGATGCCCACCGCGCCGCCGCCCAGCACCGCCAGGGAGATGGGCAGGTCCGCGATCTCGAACAGCGTGTCGGTGGTGAGCACGCGCTCCCCGAGGCCACGCAGGGGCTCGGGCACGGCGGGGCTCGACCCCGTGGCGACGATCGCGGCGCGGAAGCGCAGGTGGATGTGCTCATCGACCGCGAGCGTGTCGGGACCGGCGAAGCGGGCGCGGCCCTCGATGCGCATATCGTGAGGGATGCGCGCCACCCCCTCCCGGACACCCGCCACGAAGTGGTCGCGCTCGCGCCGGACCCGCGCCAGGACCGCGCGGCCATCGACGCGCACCGGACCGGCCTGGATTCCGAACCGCTCGGCCCGGCGCGCCGCATGCGCGGCGTTGCCGGCGGTGATCAACAGCTTCGAGGGCATGCAGCCGACGCGGGCGCAGGTGGTGCCGCCGGGGCCGGCCTCGATCAGCACGGTGTCGGCCCCGCCCTCGCGGGCGGCGCGGAAGGCCGCCAGACCGGCGGTGCCGGCTCCGATCACCGCGACGTCACAGGTTCGCTCGCGCATCGCCTCGGGCCCTCGGGTTGGTGCGGTCGCGGGCCAACCCGGCCCTTTGGGCGAACGTTCCGCGTCGCGACGCGCCTGCGTCAGTCGGGCTCGGTGAGCAGACTCTCGACGAAGGACGTCAGGCCGGTGCGGCGGGCGCGCTTCAGGCGCTCGGCGATGAGGATGCCTTCGAGCGAGCGGAAGGCGTCGTCGAGATCGTCGTTGACGATGACGTAATCGTACTCGCTCCAGCGCTGGATCTCGAGGCGGGCGTTGGCGAGGCGCTTCTCGATGGTGTCCGGCGAATCCTCGGCCCGGCGCTCCAGGCGGTGGCGCAACTCGGCGAGCGACGGCGGCAGGATGAACACCGTGACCACGTCGTCGGTGAGCTTGGAGCGAACCTGCCGGGTGCCCTGGTAGTCGATGTCGAAGATCATGTCCCGGCCGGCGCCGAGCACCTTCTCCACGGGGCGGCGCGGCGTGCCGTAGAAATTGCCGTGCACCTCCGCCCATTCGAGCAGGTTGTCGGCGGCGCGCAGCGCGTCGAAGGCCTCGCGGTCGATGAAGGTGTAGTGCTTGCCGTCGATCTCCGAGGGGCGGCGCTGGCGCGTCGTCACCGAGATCGAGAGGTCGAGGCCCCATTTCGGATCGGCCGCCACGGCGCGCGTCAGCGTGGTCTTGCCCGCGCCGGAGGGCGAGGACAGGATGAGGATGAACCCGCGCCGCCCGATGGTCGTGGCATTCCCCTGCACAACGGCCTGCATCTTCGACAAAACCTACTCGACGTTCTGAACCTGCTCCCGGAATTGCTCCACCACGGCCTTCAAGTCGAGTCCGATCCGCGAGAGCGCGATGTCGTTGGCCTTCGCGCACAGGGTATTGGCCTCGCGCCCGAGCTCCTGGGCCAGGAAATCGAGCTTGCGGCCGATGGCGCCCCCGGCGGCCAGGAGTTCGGCCGCGCTGGCGAGATGGGCCTGGAGCCGGTCGAGTTCCTCGCGCACGTCGGCCTTGGCGGCCAGCAGCACCGCTTCCTGGTGCAGGCGGGCGGGGTCGAGGCCGCCGGCCTCCACGAGGCTCGCGACCGCGGCGGCGAGGCGCGCCTTCACCGCCTCGGGCTTGCGCGCCGGGCAGGCTTCCGCAGCGGCGGTGAAGCGGGCCATCTCGGTGAGCTGGCCCTCGATCACGCCCCGAAGCGCGCGCCCCTCGGCGCGGCGCGCTTCCACGAGGTCGGCCACCAGCCGGACCACGCCCTCGGCGAGATCGCGGGCGAGCGCCTCCGTGTCGGCGCCCGGCTCTTCGTCGGCCTCGATCACGCCCCGGACGGCGAGCAGCCCGTCGAGGGTGGCGGGGGCCAGGCCCTCCGGGCGCGGCACGCGCGCGACGGCGGCGGCGAGATCCGCCAGCAGGGCCTCGTTGACGCGCACCCGGGGCGCCGCCTCGGGGCGGGTGAGGGAGAGGTTGAGCTGGCACTGGCCCCGCGACAGGGTCTTCTGGAGGGCGGTGCGGGCGACCTCGCCGACGGCGTCGTAGCCGCTCGGCACGCGCAGGCGCACGTCGAGGCCGCGCCCGTTCACACTGCGAACCTCCCAGGCCCATTGCACCGGCCCGGTGCTGCCGGCGGCGCGGGCGAAGCCCGTCATGCTGGAGAGGATCATGGGGCTCCGATCGTCTAGGGCTGCTTGAGCGCCGGCACGGTTTTGGGTGAATTCAGGTCGTAGGTCTTGTTGCGCAGCGGGTCGAGCTTCGTGCCCTCCGAGGCGTCGAAGGCCTTGGGGCGGGCAGCCCCGCCCTCGCCGCCGGCCGCCAAGTTGGTGCTCTCGGGCGCGTAGGCCGAGGCGGCGCCGGGAACGGCGGGGGCGCCCGGCGGATCGGCCTTGTCGACCACCGCGTCGGGGGTCGGGGCCTGGCGCGCCTTCTCCACCTGGCGCCAGCGCGCGACGTTTCGCGAATGGCCCTCCAGGGTCTCGGCGAAGGCGTGGCCGCCGGTGCCGTCGGCCACGAAGAACAGGTCCTTGGTGCGCGAGGGGTTGGCGACCGCCTCCAGCGCGGCGCGGCCCGGATTGGCGATGGGGCCGGGCGGCAGGCCCTCGATCACGTAGGTGTTGTAGGGCGTTGCGCGCTCGATCTCGGAGCGCTGGATGCCGCGCCCGAGGGTGCCGCGCCCGCCCACCAGCCCGTACACGATGGTGGGGTCGGATTGCAGCTTCATGCGCTTGTTGAGGCGGTTGACGAACACGCCGGCGACGCGGGGGCGCTCGTCGGCGCGCCCCGTCTCCTTCTCGACGATGGAGGCCAGCGTCACCATCTCGGCGGGGGTCTTCACGGGGATTTCCCCAGAGCGGCGCAGCCAGATCTGGTTCAGCACCTCGCGCTGCTTGGCGCGCATGAGGTTCACGATCTGTTGGCGGGTGGCGCCGCGCTCGAACTTGTAGGTGTCGGGCAGGAGCGAGCCCTCGGGCGGGATCTCGTTGATGTCCCCCGTGAGGATGTCGTTGTCGTTGAGGCGCACCACGATCTGCTCGGAGGTCAGCCCCTCCGGGAAGGTGATGGCGTGCTGCACCTGCCGGCCCGAGGCCAGGGTGTCGATGGCATCGGTGATGCTGGCATGGGCCTTGAATGTGTATTCACCGGCCTTGAGCGCCTTGCCCGAGAACCGGGCGGCCCACTCGAACAGGGCGGTGTGGGTGATGACGCCCTCGCGGGAAAGCGCCTCGGCGATCTCGGAGGTGCCGCTGCGGGGCGGGATGACCACGACCTTGTCGGCGGGCAGCGGCCCCGGCTCCTTGGTCTGCCGCTCGAACAGCGTCACGCCGATCATCACCGCGATGGCCAGCACCACGGAGGCGGTGAGCAGGCCGGAGATGCGGGCGAGCAACCCGCCGCGCTCGCGCACGGGCCGCTCGGGCGGCGGCGGCGCGGCGGTGGGCTTGATCGCCTCGGACGGGCTGCGCGGCGACAGGCGGTTGGGCAGGGCCGGCTCGTCGGACGCGATCGGCGTCGGCGCCGGGCTTGTGTCACGCTTGCGGAAGAACATGGACATCCTGTTCGGGCCTCAGGTCCCCGCCCCGGCCGCCGCCGGATTTTTTGGGGGATTTCGTGCGCACAAGTCGAGTCGCTGGGCGCGCGGGAAGGGCAGGTTGGCGCGCGAACTTAGCGGGTTTTGTGGCGAAAAACGCGTGAGCAGTTCGAGTTTCTTCGAGCGCTTGATTAAAACTAATCTAAGCATATCGCTCAGGTAAAATTCTGCACACAAGTATTATATTATTCAATATTTTCTGTTCACGGCAAAGTTACACGCGGGTAATTTCTTGCAAACGCCATTAAGTCTTTCGAATTTACGGTGCTGAGTGTATTGCCATTCCTTAAGTAATAAACGCCATCAAGGTCGACAGGGTCGTTCTGACCCTCCACTTCTATGATTAGTAAAACTTTCTGATAGTAATTTATCAACTTCATATTACTCAAGATATAATTGCAGTGATTTCCACTGATTCGGTTTTTGAAAGCAGAGACTATTTTTCTGAAATAAGCATCAATACTTATATTGAGTGCCTTTGCCTCATGCTCTATGCCTGTAATCTGAAAATATCTGTGCTCTATTGGTTGTATTCCATACAATGATTCAACACGCTGGGCGTCGGCTTTTTTATCGGCGACGCCAATGATCACATATCCGCGTTTTTTCTCGCCAATATTTGCGATACCAATAGATGTCTGGATTACCTTCTCAAGACTTTCATCATCGAATTTTGATGAGCCATCAAGGCGTATAAATCCCTGCTTAAAGTCATAGGCAGCTTGTTCGGTTAGTGATTGAGTAAGTATATTTTCGAGTTTACTGATCCAATTAGCGCGCGCGGGATCCGGTTGGTCAGATTTTGAAAAAGCCTTTGAAATTGTTGCAGAAGTCCTTTTGACCTCGTCTGCCCGGTCGTTCGCCCCCCAACTGCCGCCTTCAGGAATATTGATTTTCTCGCCAACTCCGCTGAGGGCACTAAGAAGCTTAGCGCGATCTGTTAAACGCTTGCGCTTGCGAACGATTTGATCAAACAGGGCAAGAAAAACTACCTGAAAGTACCGCGGCGCCCTAGTTGGTTTTTTCTTAAAGAGCACTTCGCCGAGCGTCTTGTTGCCACTCTCCAACGTCAATCTTAGTTCGTCGAGAACAATATGAAAATGTTGCGTCAAAACATCCGCATTGTATTTACGGACATTGTCCTCATTCTCAACGAATGCGTCTGCTGAGCTACCTGCATCTTTGAAACCAAAAATGGCATCAAGATACTCACTACGAGACGGCGGCGGAATTTCTGCCACCATGAAAGCCATCATATCTGCGACGATTTCTTCGTCTCGGCTTTCCCGAACTTGATCTTTTGTCAATATTCCATTTTTGACCCAAAAGACAGATTCAATATCAATACCATAATTAAGATCACGAGATGTGATACTAATTTCTTTCATATTATTTAAAAATACTAGATCACTATCCGATGTGTCACTTCTGATCAACGTTGAGATTTTACGAACTGCATTTGCAAAATCACCAGTTGCCCCAGCAATTCTAAGCTCTTGACGTGATAACTTGCGTCCGCCTGAATTGATTCGGCGGAAGACTTCCTCAATGTTATCTCTTTCAGCAGACTCGAAAATTGAAAGTGGTAGTTGGTACGACGCGATTTGAACACAGATCTTCCGTTCCAGCACCGGAGTTTTCTGTGTCAATGCGCCCTCATCTAGCAATGATTTCGTAATGGCTAGTGTATTGAGGTCAAAATACGCATCGTTCCAGCTGAATTCATTCTCAATGAAGGATATTACAGCATTCATACGCTGCATTCCATCAATAATCTCAACCTGATCGTGGCCCTGAACTTTGGGATCGGCAAGCAATATTATTGGAACGGGAAAATTACTTGCAACAGAGTCAATAAAATTTCTTTTTTCGTCCAATGTCCAAACTAATTTCCGCTGGTATCTTCTATTAACAACGTATTTTTTAGCGCAAAAACCTGAATAAATTCTTTCGATCGTTTCGCCTTTTACAGTGAGATCAATCTGCCCACGGTGAAAAAGCGACATAGTGTGATCCTATGCATCTAATAGCGAGTATCAATCTGAAATTGGGAGGTAGTTTGCGGCCTCAAACCCGCCGCATCACCAAGCTCGCATTCGTCCCACCGAACCCAAACGAATTCGACAGCACCGTATCCACCCGCTTGCGCTTGGCCTCGTGCGGCACGAGGTCGATCGCGGTTTCCACGGACGGATTGTCGAGGTTGAGGGTCGGCGGCAGGATGCCGTCGCGGATGGTGAGGATCGAGAAGATGGCTTCCACGGAGCCAGCGGCCCCCAGCAGGTGGCCGATGGAGGATTTGGTGGAGGACATCGAGGCCTTCGCGGCGTGGTCGCCGAGCAGGCGCTCCACGGCCTTCAGCTCCAGCTCGTCGCCCATGGGCGTCGAGGTGCCGTGGGCGTTGATGTAGTCGAGGTCCGAGGCCTGGATGCCGGCGCGCTTCACGGCGGCGCTCATGCAGCGGAAGGCGCCGTCGCCGTCCGGGGCCGGCGAGGTGATGTGGTAGGCATCGCCCGTGAGGCCGTAGCCGATCACCTCGGCGTAGATCTTCGCGCCGCGCGCCTTGGCGTGCTCGTACTCTTCGAGGACGACGACACCGGCGCCCTCGCCCATCACGAAGCCGTCGCGGTCCCGGTCGTAGGGGCGCGAGGCGCGGGTCGGGTCGTCGTTGAAGCCGGTGGAAAGGGCGCGGCAGGCGGCGAAGCCCGCGAGCGCGAGGCGGTTCACCGGTGATTCGGCGCCGCCCGCCACCATCACGTCGGCATCGCCGAACTGGATCAGCCGGGCCGCGTCGCCGATGGCGTGGGCGCCGGTGGAGCAGGCCGTCACCACCGCATGGTTCGGGCCCTTCAGCCCGTGCGCGATGGAGATCTGCCCGGAGGCGAGGTTGATGATGCGGCCGGGAATGAAGAAGGGCGAGATCCGGCGCGGGCCCTTGTCGTGCAGGGTCACGGAGGCGTCGTAGATGCCGCCGATGCCGCCGATGCCGGAGCCGACCATGACGCCGGTGGCGCACTGGTCCTCGTAGGAAGTCGGGTGCCAGTCGGCGTCGTTCAGGGCCTCGCCCGCCGCCGCCATGGCGTAGACGATGAACGGATCGACCTTGCGCTGCTCCTTGGCCTCCATGAAGGCGTCGGGATTGAAGCTGCCGTTCTCACCGTCGCCGAAGGGCACGGAACACGCGATGCGGCAGGCCAGATCGTCGACGGGGAATGCCGTCACGACCTTGGCGGCCGATTCGCCGGCGATCAACCGGCTCCAGGTGGCCTCGACCCCGCTGGCCAGCGGCGTCACCATCCCCAAGCCCGTCACCACTACCCGACGCATCGCGCTATCCCGAACCGGTCCTGTCATCGAAAACGAATGGCGCGCGGGGCCACGCGGACCCCGCTCACGCGCGACCCGTGACGTTTAGGCGGAGTTCTTCTCGAGGAACTTCACCGCGTCGCCGACCGTCTGGATGGTCTCGGCGGCGTCGTCCGGGATCTCGACGTTGAACTCTTCCTCGAACGCCATCACGAGCTCGACGGTGTCGAGGCTGTCGGCGCCGAGATCATCGATGAAGTTCGCGCCCTCGACCACCTTCTCCGGCTCCACGCCGAGGTGCTCGACAACGATCTTCTTCACGCGCTCAGCGATATCGCTCATCGGTCTTGGTCCTTAGCTCTTCAAGGTCGTGATGGTGAAGGCGCCGTGGCCGCCGTCCCGTCGCAGGACTGTTGTGAGATTGAGCGGCCGGTGTGTTCGATCGCGCGTTTCGGGCAAGTCGCCGAACTTGTCCAGTCAGGGACTTCAGTTTTTCAGACTTCCGCAACACGCTGAATCGGCAACCCCCCTCGCACGGCAGCCGGGGTGTTAACACAGGGTTCCGACGCTGGCGAGGGGCGGTTCACAAGCCATTCATCGGTGTGGCTTTTTCGAGCCAATCGCGGGTTTTTCGCCCTGTGCGGTGCAGCGAAACGCGCGTTGTGCCGGTGGTCCGTTCGACAGGCTCTTTGATGGATTCGACCGGCCACCTCCGGAAGAAACCGCCCCGTCATCCCATGTCCGCGTAGCCGAGCCCGGGGTCCGGAAACACAGGCCCGGCAAGGCCTTGCGCCGGGGCGGTCCTGGATTCAAAGCCGGCTCGCGGCGATTCGGCCTCTCAGTACATCGCCATGCCGCCGTTCACGTGCAGCGTCTGGCCCGTGACGTAGGCGGCCTCGTCGGAGGCGAGGTAGATGGCGGCCGCCGCGATGTCGGTGCCGGTGCCGAGGCGCCCCATGGGAACGCGGCTCAGGATGCCCTCGCGCTGCTTCTCGTTGAGGGCGTCGGTCATCGGCGAGGTGATGAAACCCGGCGCGATGCAGTTGACCGTGAGGTTGCGGGTCGCGACCTCGGCCGCCAGCGCCTTGGTCATGCCCACCAGCCCGGCCTTGGCGGCGGCGTAGTTCACCTGCCCCGGATTGCCGGTGGCGCCCACCACCGAGCCGACATTGACGATGCGGCCATGGCGGCGCTTCATCATGCCCTTCACCGCCGCCCGCGAGAGACGGAACGCGGCCGAGAGGTTGACGGCGATGACCGCGTCCCACTCGTCGTCCTTCATGCGCAGGACGAGGTTGTCGCGGGTGATGCCGGCATTGTTGACCAGGATGTCGAGGCCGCCGAGCGCCGCTTCCGCCGCCGGCACCAGGGCCTCCACCGAGGCCTTGTCGGAGAGGTCGCCCGGCACGACGTGGACGCGCTCGCCCCCGAGTTCGGCCGCGAAGGCCTCCAGCGCCGGCTGGCGCGTGCCCGAGATCGCGAGTGTGGCCCCCTGCGCGTGAAGGCCCCGCGCGATGGCGCCGCCGAGGCCGCCGGTGGCGCCGGTGACGAGGGCCTTGCGGCCGGTCAGGTCGAACATGGGCTTTCCTGTCGTTCAGCCGTGGGCGGGGAAGCTTGCGATGTCGTCGGGGGTCCCCACGGCGCCGGCCGCGACCCCCGGGGCGATGCGCTTGACGAGGCCGCTGAGCACCTTGCCGGTGCCGACCTCGGTGAACTGGTCGATGCCGGCCGCCGCCATGGCGGCGACCGACTCGCGCCAGCGCACGGTGCCGGTGACCTGGGCCACCAGAGCCTCGCGGATCGCGGCCGGATCGGTGACGGGCGCGGCCAGCACGTTGGCGTAGACGGGGACCACGGGCGTGTGCATGGCGACCTCCGCGAGCGCACGCCGCATGGCTTCCGCCGCCGGCGCCATCAGGGCGCAGTGGAACGGCGCCGACACGTTGAGCATCACCGCGCGCTTGATCCCGCGCGCCTGCGCGATCGCCACCGCGCGCTCCACCGCCGCCTTGGCGCCGGAGAGCACCACCTGCCCGCCGCCATTGTCGTTGGCGACCTCGCAGACCGCGCCCTCGGCGGCGTCCTCCGCGACGGCCTGCGCGGTCTCGGCATCCGCCCCGATCAGGGCCGCCATCGCGCCATCGCCCGGCGCCACCGCACCCTGCATGGCGGTGCCGCGGATGCGCA
Source organism: Methylobacterium sp. J-068 (assembly GCF_022829445.1). Lineage (GTDB taxonomy): Bacteria > Pseudomonadota > Alphaproteobacteria > Rhizobiales > Beijerinckiaceae > Methylobacterium. The sequence continues at coordinate 186,861 of NZ_JAKSXY010000125.1, forward strand.
GGAGCCGGGCGGTGTCGGCGATGGAGAAGGTGCCGGCGGCGCAGAGCGCGGTGTACTCGCCGAGGGAGTGCCCGGCGACGTTCGCGACGTCGCGCTTCAGGTCGAGGCCGCGCTCGGCCTCCAGCACCCGCAGCGTCGCGAGGCTGGCGGCCATCAGCGCCGGCTGGGCGTTGGCCGTGAGGGTGAGTTCCTCGACCGGGCCCTCGAACATCAGGCGCGAGAGCGCCTGGCCGAGCGCCTCGTCGACCTCGGCGAACACGTCGCGCGCCTGATGGAAATGTTCGGCGAGTGCCCGGCCCATGCCGACGGCCTGGCTGCCCTGGCCGGGGAAGATGCACGCGCGCGCCATATCCAAGATCCTCGTCGTGCCGGGGCAACCCCAGAATAGGAAGGGCGGCGCAGTCGCACCGCCCGCCACCTGTGTCAACATGGCACCGCAGCGAGGATCGGGCGAAGGTGCCGCCTCGGTATCCGCCGGCGGGCAGGGGATTTCCAAACGAACGCGGTACGATGCGCCACCACGCGCGGCTTGTTGCAGCACGTCATCGGGTGTATGAGGCGCGCACAGCCCAGAAATTCCGTCCGAGGAAGGAGCCGTCCGCCATGGCTCGCGTCACCGTTGAAGACTGCATCGACAAGGTCGAGAACCGCTTCGAGCTGGTTCTGCTGGCCAGCCACCGCGCCCGCCTGCTCGCCGCCGGGGCCCCGCTGACCATCGACCGCGACCGCGACAAGAACCCCGTCTGCGCGCTGCGCGAGATCGGCGACGAGACGATCACGGCGGACGACCTCAAGGAACAGCTCATCCATTCGATGCAGAAATACGTCGAGGTCGACGAGCCGGAAGCGGAAACCGTTCCGCTGCTCTCGAGTTCGCCGGCCGCCGCCGCCGTGGCTCCGCCCTCGTCGAGCGACGACAGCGCCGTGCAGTTCGACCGCATGAGCGAGGAGGATCTCCTGCGCGGCCTCGAGAACCTGGCGCCTCCGACCGAGACGGACGAAGAGGCCGAGTAGGCCTCGACCTCATCGCCGACGTCCTGAAAACCCGGTCCCGTGCCGGGTTTTTTCATGCGCTGCCGGGAGATTTCCCACCCGTGCGACCCCGTGGGGCTGGCGCGCCCGCGTGCAATGCGGGACACATCGAGGAACGACGTCCCGGACCGGGCCGATCGAGCGTGAAAGGGTCTCACGGCGGATGATGCGCCAATACGAGCTTGTCGAGCGGGTCAAGCGTTACAATCCCGCCGCGAACGAGGCCCTGCTCAACCGCGCCTACGTCTACGCGATGCGCGCCCACGGCACGCAGAAGCGAGCCTCCGGCGATCCGTTCTTCGCGCATCCCCTTGAAGTCGCGGCGATTCTGACGGACCTTCGGCTCGATGACGCCACCATCGTGGCGGCCGTCCTGCACGACACGGTGGAGGACACGGCCGCCACGCTCGACGAGATCCGTGAGATCTTCAGCCCCGAGATCGGCGCCCTCGTCGACGGCCTGACCAAGCTGAAGCGCCTCGATCTCGTCTCCAAGCGCGCGGCGCAGGGTGAGAACTTCCGCAAGCTTCTCCTGGCCGTCGCCGCCGATGTGCGCGTGCTCCTGGTCAAGCTCGCCGACCGCCTGCACAACATGCGCACCCTCCACCACATGCGGGTCGATAAGCGCGAGCGCATCGCGCAGGAAACCCTCGACATCTATGCGCCGCTCGCCGGCCGCATGGGCATGCAGGAGTTGCGCGAAGAGCTCGAGGATCTCGCGCTCCGCAACCTGAAGCCCGAGATCTACGCCACCATCGCGCAGCGCCTGGCCGATCTCTCGGCCAAGTCCGAACGACTGGTCGAGAGCATCGAGCAGGACCTGACCGCCAAGCTCGTGGCGCAGGGGATCAAGGCGGTCGTGACCGGCCGGCAGAAGCGGCCCTACTCGATCTCTGCCAAGATGGAGCGGAAATCCGTCGCCTTCGAGCAATTGTCGGACATCTTCGGCTTCCGCGTGGTGGTCGAAACCCTGGCCGATTGCTACGGCGCGCTCGGTGTCGTCCATACGAGTTGGCCGATGGTGCCCGGGCGTTACAAGGATTACATCTCGACACCGAAGCAGAACGACTACCGCTCGATCCACACCACGGTGATCGGCCCGAAGAGCCAGCGCGTCGAATTGCAGATCCGCACCGCCGCCATGGATGAGATCGCGGAGTACGGCATCGCCGCCCACGCGCATTACAAGGAGAGCGGCGGCAAGGACGAGATCGGTGGCGGGCATCCGCGCCTCGCCACCGAGAGCGGCGCCTATCAATGGCTGCGCCGGACCATCGAACTCCTGGCCGAGGGCGACAGTCCCGAAGAGTTCCTGGAGCATACCAAGCTCGAACTCTTCCAGGACCAGGTGTTCTGTTTCACGCCGAAGGGCCGGCTGATCGCGCTGCCCCGAGGCGCGACGCCGATCGACTTCGCCTACGCGGTCCATACCGATGTCGGCAACTCGGCCGTCGGCGTAAAGATCAATGGTCGTATGGCCCCCCTCCTCCATGAACTCGTCAACGGGGACGAGGTCGAGATCGCGCGCTCGGACGGGGCTTCGCCGCCGGCCGCCTGGGAATCCCTCGTCGTCACCGGAAAGGCCCGCTCCGCGATCCGGCGCGCGACCCGCTCGGCGGTGCGCCGTCAATATGCGGGCCTCGGCCGCCAGATTCTCGATCGCGCCTTCGAGCGGGCGGCCAAGAGCTTCTCGGAGGACAAGCTGCGGGGCGCCCTGCCCCGCCTCGCGCGCCAGAGCACCGAGGACGTCTTCGCGGCCGTCGGTCGAGGAGAGATGTTCTCCGGCGACGTGGTGCGGGCGGTCTATCCCGATCACAAGGACGAGCGACGCGGCGCTCCGGCCCCCCTGCCGCAACTCGGGTCCAGCGACGGTGCCGGACGACTGAGTCTGGCAAAGGATCAGACCATGCGTCTGACCTTTCCGGATGGCCGGGCCGCCGATCTCGGGCGCTCCGATGGCATTCCGATCCGTGGCCTCGACAGCGATCTGCTCGTCAGCTTCGCACCGAATGGCGGCGCGGTTCCGGGTGACCGAATCGTCGGTATCCTCACGCCCGGCATCGGCGTGACGATCTATCCGATCCAGTCGGCGGCCCTCGCGGCCTTCGACAATGAGCCGGATCGCTGGCTGGATGTGCGTTGGGACGTCGAGGCTGGAGCGAGCGAGCGCTTCCCCGCGCGCCTCGCTCTCCAATCGATCAACGAACCCGGTGTGCTCGCGCAGATCGCTCAGGTGATCGCCGATCACGATGGAAACATCGACAACGTTTCGATGAAGCGAAAGACGCAGGATTTCACGCAGATCGTGATCGACCTGTCGGTTTGGGACCTAAAACATCTCAATGCGATCATCGCCGAGTTGCGAGGAAAGCGCACCGTCAACAAGGTCGAGCGGGTGAACGGGTGATCACGGGAATGAAATCTCGACTCCCGCCACGTCACTGAGTTTTAAATTACAAGTCATATGTCATTCATGGCATGATATATCTTTTGCAAACAATCGTAGCCGTACCAAGTCGTATCAGGGGTAATCCGTTTTTTCTGGAGACATTGGCCCCACATACCAAGAATACGATTTCTGATGATTCGGGTAATTCCAATCGGTGTGGCATTGCAATTTTTGCTATAAATCCGACGGCATGTAATACCTGAGGTTGGGTACAGCAAAACAAAAACAACCTTGACTTTGACCGCCAAATGTAGATAACTAATCTGGCCTAGTTTTATCAATCGTATCTTGTTCTTCCGATATTTGGCTCCGATTAGCTCAAGACCGGCCAACTGCACTTTGCTCTGACGCAATCGGCGGGCTATTTGTTTAAGTTTCGGCAAAGCTATCGTTGCGAAATGTGCGCGAGCAAGACTCACTAAAATATTGGATATCATGATGAGCGCACTTCAGCGCAGCGCCCTGTTCATCGATGGCGCAAATCTCTATGCCGCAACCAAAGCTCTCGGTGCCGACATCGATTACCGACGACTTTTAAAGGAGTTTCAGTCGAGAGACTCTCTTTTGCGCGCTTTTTATTACACGGCCATTATCGAAGATCAGGAGTATTCCTCAATCAGGCCGTTGATCGATTGGCTCGATTACAATGGGTTTCGGGTCGTCACGAAGCCAGCAAAAGAATTCACCGATTCCCTGGGGCGCCGCAAGGTGAAGGGAAACATGGATATCGAACTCGCGATCGACGCTCTCGAACTCGCACCGCGAATCGATCACATGGTGCTGTTCTCGGGCGATGGAGACTTCCGATCGCTGGTCGACGCGATGCAGCGACGCGGTGTTCGGGTCACCGTGGTCTCGACCATTCAAACGCAGCCCGCGATGATCTCCGACGATCTGCGCAGACAGGCGGATGAGTTCATCGACCTCGCACACCTGCTGCCACGGATCGGTCGCGATCCCGGTGAGCGGTCGACCCGTCATCAGGACAATCGCGGATCGGGCGACCTGCCCACCCGCTCGCGCGGAGAGTCGCCGGAGCGCTCCGCCCGACCGAGTGCTGCGCTCGAGAGCCGGTATGGCATTCGCCAGGATGGGGACGTCTCCGAAAACTGACGGGCGTCGCGAACGGCAGCCCGGCCAGGATCGGGCTGCCGATGGTCCGCGCGCCTAACCCTTGTCCCGCATGATGCGGGCGCGGTCGCGCTGCCAATCCCGCTCCTTGGAGGCCTCGCGCTTGTCGTGAAGCTTCTTGCCGCGTCCGAGGCCGAGTTCGATCTTCGCTCGGCCCTGCTCGTTGAAGTAGATCTTCAAGGGCACCACGGTGAACCCTTCGCGCTGCGTCGCGCCGATCAACTTGTTGATCTGCTTCCGGTGGAGCAGCAGGCGGCGCGGCCGCTTAGTCTCGTGGTTGAAGCGGTTCGCCTCGACATATTCCGGGATGTAGGCGTTGAACAGCATCAGGTCCGTGCCGGACGGGCCGGCATAGGCCTCGCCGATCGTGGCCTTGCCCTTGCGCAGGGATTTGACCTCGGTCCCCGTCAGGGCAAGCCCGGCCTCCAGCGTGTCGGTGATCTCGTAATGGTAGCGGGCGGCGCGGTTGTCGGCGACGACGCGGCGGTTCGTTTCGGGTTTGGGAGCCATCACAACGTCGGGTCAGGCCGGCCGCGACAGCGCGACCGGGCCGAGGGATATGGTTCGTCGCAGGCGGTTTCGCCAGTCGCGCTTCCGGTGGTTTGGCCGGTCGCGCTCAGCCGTCGAGCAGGCCCGCATGGCGCAACGCGGCATCCACCAGCGCCTTGGTCTCGTCGCTCACCGTCAGCAGGGGCAGCCGGACCTCGTCGCTCATGTGGCCGAGGCGCGCGAGCGCGTACTTCGCCGGTGACGGGTTCGGTTCCACGAACAGGCTGGCATGCAGCGGCATCAGTCGATCCTGGATCTGCAGCGCCTTGACGTAATCCCCGCCCAAGGTCGCTTCCTGCAAATCAGCGCAGAGGCGGGGGGCGACGTTCGAGACGACGGAGATGCAGCCGCAACCGCCATGGGCATTGAAGCCGAGCGCGGTCGCATCCTCGCCCGAAAGCTGAATGAAGTCTTCGCCCATGGCCTGGCGTTGCAGGCTGACCCGGTCCAGCTTGGCCGTGGCATCCTTCACGCCGGCGATGTTCTCGAGTTCGTACAGGCGCGCCATCGTTTCGACGCTCATGTCGACGATGGAGCGCCCGGGAATGTTGTAGAGGATGATCGGAATGCCGATGGCGTCGTTCACGGCCTTGAAGTGCGCGTAGAGACCGGCCTGCGTCGGCTTGTTGTAATAGGGCGTCACCACCAGGACCGCATCCGCGCCCGCCTTCTCGGCGTGCCGGGCGCGCGCCACCGCCTCGGCGGTGGAGTTCGAGCCCGCACCCGCGATCACGGGAACGCGGCCGGCCGCCTCCTCGATGCAGATTTCGACCACGCGGTCGTGCTCGGCATGGCTCAGGGTCGGGCTCTCTCCCGTGGTGCCGGTGGGCACGAGGCCGTGGATGCCCTGTGCGATCTGCCAGTTCACGAATTTGCGGAACGCGCCCTCGTCGAAGGCGCCGTCCTTGAACGGGGTCACGAGGGCGGACATCGCGCCGCGAAGGCGTCGGGTGGAGGTCTCGGTCATCCTGGCGTTCCCAGCCGTGGGTCTCGTCATGCGCCGGTTGTCCGGCGGCGTCCCGCTGCGCGCGGAGGGGCAGACATAGGCCCTCGTCCGCACCGGTGCAAACGCTGCTTTCACGCGGTTAATGCCTTCTTAATGCCCTTTGAGTGAGCTTGAAGACCTGTCCGCATTCGGTGGGACTGGAAGAACCATGGTGTTCTCGACGCAGCGCGCGACCCTGATGCTGGCTCTCGCCCTGGCCGCGGCCGGTTCGGTCGCCTTCGCCGGTACGGGAGCGGAGGCGCCGACGCTTCGGCCGTCCAGCGACGCGGTGGCGCCGTCCGGCGCTCTGCCGGACGCCAAGACGCCCGACCCCGTCGCGGCGGATGCGCTCAAGATCGAGGCCAAGACGTCGGAGGGAGGACCAGGTCCGGGTCTGCCGACTGCGGCCAAGGCCTACGCCTCGGCCGATCCGGAGGCGGGAATCGCCTTCCCCCTGCCGGACGCCACCGTCTCGCCGGCCGCTCCCGTTCCCGAAGTGCCGGACCCGGCGCGGGCCGCCCGCGTGGCACCGGACGTCGACCTGCCGGCCCTGCGTCAGGCCATCGATGCCTACCGCAAGGGGCGTGTCTCGGACGGTGATCGTCTTCGTGAGGGCTTCAAGGACCCCGCGGCCCGCGCGCTTCTCGAATGGGTGGCGATCCGCGCCGGCGCCGGAATCGGATTCGAACGGACGATCAGCTTCACGCGCACGAATCCCGATTGGCCAGCAGGCCCCCTCCTCCGCCGCCGGGCCGAGGAGGCGCTGCTGACGGAGCGTCGCAACCCCACGACCGTGCGCGCCTTCTTCGCGGCCTCGAAGCCCGCCAGCGCACCCGGCAAGTTCGCCCTGGCGCTCGCCTTCAAGGCGGATGGCCTCGACGAGGACGCCGCCATGCTCGTGCGCGATCTCTGGCGCTCGGAGACCTTCGGCCGCAATCTCGAGGCGAAGGTGCTCGATGCCTTTCCGATGCTGCTGACGCGGGTCGATCATCGCTACCGCATGGAGCGGGCGCTGCTGAAGGAAGATTACGAGACCGCCGGCCGGGCGGCGTCCTACGCAGGGGGGAGCTACGCCACCCTGGTCCGGGCCCGGCGCGCCGTCGAGGACAAGAGTTCGTCGGCGCCGGCCGCCCTCAACGCGGTGCCGCCGTCGCTCCGCAGCGATCCGTCCTACATCCTGTCCCGCGCGCAGCATCTGCGCCGCCACGACAAGTTCGTCGAGGCGGCGGCCATGCTCGCCACCGCCCCGACGAATCCGGACGTCCTGGTCGACGGCGACGAGTGGTGGGTCGAGCGCCGGATCGTCGCGCGCAAACTCATCGACGCCAACGATCCAGCCGGCGCCTACGCGGTGGCGAGCGCGCACAGCGCCCGCACGGTCGAGAAGCGGATCGAGGCGGAATTCCACGCGGGCTGGATCGCCCTGCGCTTCCAGGACGACGCCGCCAAGGCCGCGCATCACTTCGCCGAGGCGGCCCGCATCGCCGAGACCCCGATCTCGCTGGCGCGCGCCGCCTATTGGCAGGGCCGCGCCGCCGAGGCGCAAGGCCAATCCGACGCCGCCAGAGCGTTCTACGAGCGGGCGGCGCTCCAGCCGATCGCCTATTACGGGCAGCTGGCGCGGGCGAAGCTCGGGCGCTCCAGCCTGACCCTGCGCAGTATCCCAGAACTCGACGCGACCCAGCAGGCTGCCTTCGACCAGAGGCTCTACGTCCGTGCCCTGAAGATGCTGGAAGCGGCCGCCCTGAAGGATCTCGCGCTGCCGCTCTACATCGATACCGCGAACCGCCTCACGGATGCGGCCGAGATCGATGCCCTCGGGAACGTGGCGGCCGAGCAGCGCAACTCGCGCGCGCTGGTGGCCGTCGGCAAGATCGCGGTGCAGCGCGGGCTTCCCCTCGACGCACATGCCTACCCCACCATCGGCATCCCGAACTACGAGGCGTCGGCCGCCGTGCCGCTCGTCGAGAAAGCCATGGTGTTCGCGATCGCCCGACAGGAGAGCCAGTTCGACCCGCTGGCGCAATCGAGCGTCGGTGCGCGCGGCCTGATGCAGATGATGCCAGCCACCGCCCAGCGCACGGCCCGCCGGGTCAGCGCGAGCTTCGATCCCGACCGCCTGACCAGCGATCCCGCCTACAATGCCCGCCTCGGCCAGGCCCATCTCGGCGAGTTGATGGAGGATTGGCGCGGCTCGTACATCCTCGCCTTCGCCTCCTACAATGCCGGCGGCGGGAACGTGAAGAAGTGGATCGACGCCTATGGCGATCCCCGCAAGGGCGGCGTCGATCCCATCGATTGGGTCGAGCGCATCCCTTTCACCGAGACCCGCAACTACGTCCAGCGGGTGATGGAGAACCTCCAGGTCTATCGCAACCGCCTCGACGGCAAGAGCGCCCTGCTCATCGAAGGCGACCTGCAGCGCGGCGCGCGCTGACCGGCGTGGTCAGGCCGGCCCGGCCGCGCTAATTGGCGGGGTCCGACTTGTCCGAAGCGGACCCGCCAGGGTCCGATCTGCCAGGACCCGTTTGCCAGGACCCGTTTGCCATGACCGAAGCCGCCGTCACCGCCGCCATCCTCGTGATCGGCGACGAGATCCTGTCCGGGCGCACCAAGGACAAGAACATCGGCACCATCGCCGATTACTGCACGGCGATCGGCATCGACCTCAAGGAGGTGCGTATCGTGCCCGACGAGGCGCACCGCATCGTCGCGGCCGTGAACGCCCTGCGCGACGCCTACACCTATCTCTTCACCACGGGCGGCATCGGGCCGACGCACGACGACATCACGGCCGATTGCGTCGCCGCCGCCTTCGGTGTGACGATCGACGTCGACCCACGCGCCCGGGCGATGCTGCTCGAGCGCCACAAGCCGGAAGACCTGAACGAGGCCCGCCTGCGGATGGCCCGCATCCCGGCCGGGGCGGATCTCATCGCCAACCCGGTCTCGAAGGCGCCCGGCTTTCGGATCGGCAACGTCTTCGTCATGGCCGGCGTGCCGTCGATCATGCAGGCGATGCTCGACAATATCGGGCCGACCCTGGCCACGGGCGCCAAGATCCTGTCCGAGACCATCGAGGCCGGAAACATGCCGGAAGGCACCTATGCGGGTGGGCTCGCGGGCATCGCGAAGGCGCATGGCGCGGTGTCCATCGGTTCGTATCCGTCGATGACCCCGAATGGTTTTGCCAACCGCATCGTGGTTCGCGGCCGGGACGCCGAGGCGATCGCCCACGCACGCGCCGACATCGTCACCCTGTTGGACGGGCTACGCGACGGCACCCCCGGCTGATCGCGGTCCGAGCCGCGTCTCGTCCCTTCGAGGCCGAGCAATGGAGCAAGCGCGATGGCGGAGCGGAGCGAGACCGAGAATCAGGAGCGGATCGAGAGCGTCGCCGATGTCGGCCGGCCCGACGCCTTCGTCCTCCACGAGGCGATCCGGCGGGAGGGCGACGAGGAATTGCGCCGGCATGGAGGCGCGCTGTTCCTCTCGGCCATCGCGGCGGGCCTGACGATGGGATTTTCCCTCATCGTCCCAGGCGTGCTCAAGGCCCACCTCCCCGACGCCGCCTGGACCAGCCTCATCACCAGCCTCGGCTACGCGACGGGCTTCCTCATCGTGGTCCTCGGGCGCCAGCAATTGTTCACCGAAAATACGGTGACGCCCATTCTGCCGCTCCTGCACGATCGCAATCTCAGGACGCTGTGGCGGGTGCTCCGGCTCTGGAGCATCGTGCTCGCCGGCAATATCGCGGCCACCGCCGGTATCGCCGCCGTCCTGGCACACTCGGATGCGTTCCCGCCGGAGGTCAGAGCGGCTTTCTCAGAGATCAGCCGCCACGCCGTGGGATCGGCCTTCGGCACGACGGTGATCAAGGCCGTCTTCGCCGGCTGGCTCATCGCCCTGATGGTGTGGATGCTGCCCGCGACCGGGTCGGCCGCGCCCTTCGTGATCGTTCTCATCACCTGGCTGGTCTCGATGTGCGGCCTCTCCCACATCGTGGCCGGCTCGGTCGACACATTCTACCTCGTCTTCTCCGGAGAGGTGACGATGGGCGACTATGCCTGGAAATTCTTCCTGCCGACGCTGATCGGGAACGTCTTCGGCGGCACCGCCCTCGTGGCGGTCCTGAATTTTGGTCAGGTCGCACCCGAGGTCGAAGAGCAAAAAGCCACGGATGGCGAAGTCTGAATTCGACCGAATCTCCGCGCGAAGGTTTCGCGCAAGATCAGGCGCATGATGCCGGAAGGCGGGTCGATCGAGCCATCGAGCGCGATCGTCCCGCCCTCGGCCGGTCAAGGCATCGCGATCCGATCGCTGTCGACCAAGCGTGTCAGGCGCGCACCAGACCTTTGCCTTTCACCGCGGCCGCGAGAGCCTTCAGGTTCCGGTTGAGATCCGCGATCTCGTTCAACGCGATGGTCTTGTGCCCGTCCTTCACCGCGCGCTCGATATCGCCGACCTGATCGGTCGCGATGCGCTTCAGTTCGGCGGCGAGTTGGTCCCGTGTCATCGTCGCTCCTGTCACGGCGAGAGGGTTGCCCCGCCGGGATAGCGCAGCTTGCTTAACCACTGGTTCCGGCGTGCTGCACGGCACGCGTCGATGCGACCGGACGAAAGCCCATGCCGAAACGCGGCCGCCGGGCCGGCCTTTTCTGCATGCCGCATGACGCTTCTGGTCGGGGGTGTGGCTTGGGGGGCATAGTCCGATCCGACAACGCCGGGTAGCTTGGCGACAATTCTCCGACCTGGGACAAACCCCACGATGATCGCAAAAACTCTCCTGGCCGGCGTCGCTTCGCTCGTCGCCATCGGCTCGGTCTCCGCGGCCGACCTTCCGCGCCGCGAGGCGCCGCCGGTGTTCGTGCCGGTGCCCGTCTTCACCTGGACCGGCGTCTATTTCGGCACGCACAGCTCCTACACCTTCAGCGACAATCAGAACATCCGCACGCTCGGCAACAACAATGGCACCGGCGGCATCACCAACACGCAGCTGAACGTCGCCCAGGGCCGTCGCGCGCAGAACTTCAAGGCTGAGCAGGACGGCATCGGCAACATCGGTGGCGGCCTGGGCTACAATTACCAGTTCACGCCCGGCTCGGGCTTCGTGATCGGCGCCGAGGCCGACGTGACCTGGACCGACATCGGCAAGCGCCGCGACTATCTCGGCCCGGCCATCGCCGCGAACAACTTTATTCCGGATCCGAGCTCCTACCGGAACCGCCTCAACTACCTCGGCACCGTCCAGGGTCGCCTCGGCTACGCCTTCGACCGGTTCCTGGTCTACGGGACCGGCGGCTTCGCCTACGGCGACGTCAAGTATCAGGCCGACTTCTTCAACACGGCGAACCGCCTCGCCTATTTCGGCCGCTACAAGGGCATGGAGACGGGTTATGTCTACGGCGGCGGCATCGAGTACGCGATTCCGACCGACAGCTTCCTGAACCGCTTCAACTTCATCGGCGGCCTGATCGGCGCGAGCGCCATCACGCTCAAGGCCGAGTACCTGCGCTACGATCTCGGCAGCCGCGACGTGCTCGTGAACAACACCGGCATCGGCCCGACGGGTTCCTACACCTCGCGCTTCAAGACCGAGGGAAACCTGATCAAGGCAGGCTTCAACTACAAGTTCGGCTCGCTCTGAGCTGTCCATCCGGCGCTCCATCCGGAGCGCCGGCACGGAATTCTTTTCGAAAAGCCCCGCTCTCACGAGCGGGGCTTTTTGCTGTTCGGCGCGATGAAACCGTCTTCCGTTCGATCGAAGCGGAAGACGGTCTCGCTCAGCCCAAGCGGCGCCTGAGCGAAGCCCGAATCCGCCATCCCGAAGGGGCAAACGGATTAGTCTGGAATCGATCAGGTCCGCCAGGGATGCGCGGGCAATTCCGTGGAACCGACCGCGCTCGCCCCCGCCAGTGCGACCGCGTGGTCGTTCTCGACGGTCGATCCGCTCACTCCGATGGCCCCCGACATTACGCCATCCTTGTCGACGATCGGGATGCCGCCGGGAAAGGTGATCAGACCGTCATTCGAGTGCTCGATGCCGTAGAGCGGTCCGCCAGGTTGCGAGAGCTGGCCGATCTGACCGGTCATCATGCCGAAGAACAAGGACGTCTTGGCCTTCTTCTGCGCAATGTCGATGGAGCCGACCCAGGCATCGTCCATCCGGTAGAACGCCTTCAGGTTTCCTCCGGAATCCACCACAGCGATACACATTTGGGTGCCGAGCTCGACGGCCTTGGCCCGGGCGGCCTCGATGGCCTTGTGGGCGTCTTCGATGGTCACGTGCATGATCGGATCTCCTTGGAGGTCTGGTGAAGGTCTTGGGTTCGCCGCGAAGCCGTCCGTCAAATCCTGCGACGTGACACCATAGGCCGTCCGTTACCGAGAACCACGAACAGCCGGAACGCGAAACGATGGCCAGAGCGGTGAAACAAGAATGGCCGCCCCCGAGGAGGCGGCCTAGTTACGGGTCAAGTCTCAGGCGACAAGGACTGGGCTGGGATCAGCCCGCGGTCATCGCGTTGGCCTTCTCGATCAGCGCCTCGGCCATGCGGATCGAGGCGATGTCGATCAGGCGGCCGTCGAGCGACACGGCACCCTTGCCGGCCTTGGCGGCGTCTTCCATCGCAGCCAGGATGCGACGGGCCTTGTCGACCTCGGCCGCCGAGGGGGTGAACACGTCGTTGGCGAGGTCGATCTGCGAGGGGTGGATCGCCCACTTGCCCTCGAAGCCGAGGGCCGCGCAGCGCTTGGCTGCCGAGATGTAGCCGTCTGGATCGGAGAAGTCGCCGAACGGGCCGTCGATGGGGCGCAGGCCGTAGGCGCGGCAGGCGACGAGCATGCGGTTCTGGGCGAACAGCCACGGGTCCTGCCAATGGGTCTGGCGGTTGCCGGCCTCGTCCTTGTCGGTGAGCACCGAGAAGTCGGGGTTCACGCCGCCGATCACCTGGGCGCGGGCGCGGGTGGAGGCCGCATAATCGGCGACACCGAACGACATGGCCTCGAGGCGCGGCGAGGACTGGGCGATGGCCTCGACGTTGGCCATGCCGAGCGCCGTCTCGATCAGCACTTCGAAGCCGATCTTCTTCTCCCGCTTCTTGGCCTGCTCGATCTGGGTGGTGAGCACGTCGATCGCGTAGACATCCGCCGCGACGCCGACCTTGGGGATGAGGATCATGTCGAGGCGCGGGCAGGCCTCCACGATGTCGACCACGTCGCGATACATGTAGTGGGTGTCGAGACCGTTGATGCGGATCATCATGGTCTTGTTGCCCCAATCCAGGTCGTTGAGCGCCTGGATGATGTTCTTGCGGGCCTGCTCCTTGTCGTCAGGAGCGACCGCATCCTCGAGGTCGAGGAAGATCACGTCAGCCTTGGAGGAGGCCGACTTCTCCATGAAGGTCGGGTTGGAGCCGGGAACGGCGAGTTCCGAGCGATGGAGGCGCGGGGTCGCCTGCTGGATCAGGGTGAAGCTCATCGGGATTCCTTCCTGTTTGACGTGTTCTGAACGTTCGTGAGACCCGAAAGTCGGGCCATCATACCGGTGGAGACGCGCCTTCGCGCTAGGCCAAGGGCCGCTGGCGGCCCTCGGGATTCTTGCAACGTCGTCAGCCCGTCGCGCCGAAGCCGACCGCGATGCAGTTGATCGAGAGCAACAGGGCCGATTTCACCGCCTCGCGCTTGTCCTCGTCCTGCTCCGAGCGGAAGCGTCGAAGCAGCTCGACCTGCTCGTGGCTGACCTGGTTGATCGTCGGCAGGCGCCCGCTGAGGCGATCGCGGAAGAGGGGGTAGCGCTCGGCGAGTTCGCGACCACCGCTCACCCGCAGGGCCATCTCCCGGGTGAGTTCATACTCGGCCTCGATCAGCGGGAAGATGCTCTCGCGTGCCTTCTCGTCATGGACGAGGCCGGCATATTCGCGGGCGATTCCGAGATCGACCATGAGAAGGGTCTTCTCGACCTCGTCGAGGATGAGGCGGAACGGCTTCGATTCGGCAAACAGCCGCTTCAGCTGCGCTTCGCCCTGCGCGCCGCGCACGTCGAGGAAGCTCTTGAGGCCGGAACCGACGCCGTACCAGCCGGTGATGACGTGGCGATTCTGCGACCAGGCGAACACCCATGGGATCGCCCGCAGATCGGAGAGCGAGCGCGCGCCGAAGCGACGGGCCGGCCGCGAGCCGATATTCAGCAGAGCGATCTCGTCGAGCGGGCTGGCCTGGCCGAAATAGGTCACCAGATCGGGGTGCTGGATCAGGTTGACGTAGGCCGCGCGCGAGGCGCCCGACAGAGCCTCCAGGCTATCGTCGAATTCATTGCGCGGCAGCTTGGCCGCCTCGGCCTCCGATGTCAGCGCGTGCGCGAAGACCGAGGAGGCCAGAAGCTCCATCTGGTAGGCGGCGGTGCCCCGGTTGGCGTATTTGAACGAGACGACTTCGCCCTGCTCCGTGGTGCGGAAGCGTCCGTTGATCGAGCCCGGCGGCTGGGCCGCGATGGCCCGTGCGGTCGGTGCGCCGCCGCGGCTCACCGAACCGCCGCGTCCGTGGAAGAACGCGATCGGAACGCCGGCCGTCTTGCCGAGCTGGGTCAGCTTGTCCTGGGCCTTGTAGAGCTCCCAGTTCGAGGCGACGAAGCCGCCATCCTTGTTCGAATCCGAGTAGCCGATCATCACCTCCTGCACGCCGCCCTGCCAGCGGGTGGAGCGGCGCACGACGGGAATCGAGAACAGTTCCTTCATGATCGCCGGAGCGGCGCGCAGGTCGTCGATGGTCTCGAACAGCGGCACGATCGGAAGGCAGCAGATCTCGGTACCGGCGGCGTCGAGGAAGTTGCCGGCTTCCTTGGCCAGCAGATAGGCGCCCAGGATGTCGGGCACCGACCGCGTCATCGACAGGATGAACGAGCCGAATGCCTCGCGGTCGAGTTGCTCGCGCATCTCGCCGACCAGCGCGAAGGTCTCGAGCGTCTCGCGTGCCTCGTCGGGCAGATCCTCGAACGAGCGCTCGCCCTGGCGCGGTCGGGCGAGTTCATCGAGGAGCCAGGCCTTCCATTCGGGGGATTCGAGGTCCGGCGGCGTGCGGCCGGCTCCGTTCTGCTGGTGCCAGAGCGCGTGCAGCGTCTTCGTCGTCCGCGTGGTGTTCTCGCGCAGATCGAGCCGGACCGTCGAGAACCGGAAGATCTCGACCATGCGCCGAACCGGACGAACGAGGTCGGTGGCGAGCGACGAACATTTGGCGTCGATCAGTCCCTGCTCCAGGATGCGCAGATCGTTGATGAGGCCGTCGGCGCTCGGATAATCCGGACCGGCGGAACGCTGGCCCTTGTTGCGCAGGATCGTGGATTCGAGCTTGCGCAGGATGCAGGTGAGGAACTGGCGATAGGCCTCTCCCGGATTGCGGCTGGCGATGGCGCGCCCGTCGCCGCTCTCCGCCAGCATCTGCGCCAGCTCCGCCTTGAACGTGGCCGGCACCGGCAGCGAGCGCTCCGTGAGCGAGAGCGTGCGCCCCAGCGCGGTGACGCCGTCGCGGTATCGTCGAAGGGAGGCCAGCGCGTTGCGTTGGAGGGTCGCGCGCGTCACCGAGGAGGTGACGTAGGGATTGCCGTCGCGGTCGCCGCCGATCCAGGAACCGAACTGAAAGAAGGCCGGCACCTCGAACTTCTCGTCCGGATAATATTGAGCCAGGCTCTCCTCAAGCGAGTAGAGAACCTCCGGCAGCATCTCGAACAGGGTCTCGTCGAAGAAGTGCAGACCCCAGGCGACCTCGCGCTCGACGGTGGCCTTCTCCAGGTGCAGTTCGCCCGTCATCCAGACGAGTTCGATCTGGTCGCGCAGCTCGTTCATGAGGCCGTTGCGCTCGCGCTCGGTCCAGCGCGGCAGCTCCAGTTCGCGCAGCACGAGGTAGATGCGCCGGAATTTCTCCAGCACCGTCACGCGCTTGCCCTCGGTGGGATGCGCCGTAATGGTCGGGCGGATGCGCAGGTCCTTCAGCAGCGCATGGATTTCCGGCGCCTTGATCCCGTTGGCGACGGCATCGGCCAGGACGGCACTGAAGCTTCCGCTCAGGGCGGCGCGGCCCTTGGCGCGCTCCACCTGCCGGCGCCGGCGCATGGCGGCGTTCTGCTCGGCGATGGAGAGCAGCTGGAACCAGATCCCCTGCACCTGAAGCGCGCGGGCGAGCAGTTCCGGCGAGAAATCGGAGATGTTGGCGCGCCCGTGCAGCACGTCTTCCAGTTCGGGCTCGTGCCGGCGCGCCACTTCGAGCAGCGCGTGGAACAGGATGTCGAGGGCTTCCTTCGACGAGGTGCCCGTGATCACGGGGGGCGCGAAGGTGTGGTCGATGGCACCGACCGGGGCGTGCAGGGTATCCGTCATGGGCAAGGCCACCTCGAAGGAATCTAAGCCGTTCGACCGCGACGGAGGCGGACGACGGGAGGGCAACCGCCCCGGTAGCATGGGACGGGCGGCCGGGACGATCAAGCGTCGGCTTCTCTTGGGGCCTCACCGTCGGCGTGGGGTCCTTGGTCCTTCTCCCCTCTGCGGGAGAAGGTGGCCCGCGAAGCGGGTCGGATGAGGGGAGCGCGCTCTCCGGAAACGTCGCTCCCCTCTTGCGGGACGTCGTCCCGGCCCGGTCGCTCCGCGACCACCCTCCCCCGCAGAGGGGGGAGGGTTTCGTTGGTGCTACGCCGCCAGCTTCCGCATCACCTGCGCCACCGTCGAGCCGAACTCGCCGGGGCTGGGGGCCACGGTCAAACCGTAGGAGCGCATGATCTCGGCCTTCTCGGCGGCCGAATCGCCCGTGGCCGAGATGATGGCGCCGGCGTGCCCCATGCGGCGGCCCTTCGGTGCGGTGAGGCCGGCGACGAAGCCGATGACGGGCTTCGTCATGTTCTCCTTGATCCAGGCCGAGGCCTCGGCTTCCTGCGGCCCACCGATCTCGCCGATCATGAGCACCGCCTTGGTCTCGGCGTCCTGCTCGAACAGGGCGAGGTGGTCGAGGAAGGACGATCCGTTGATGGGATCGCCGCCGATGCCCACCGAGGTGGTGATGCCGATGCCCTCTTCCTTCATCTGCGCGGCGGCCTCGTACCCGAGGGTGCCCGAGCGCGAGATCACGCCGACATTGCCCTTGAGGTAGATGTGGCCGGGCATGATGCCGAGCATCGACTTGCCGGGCGAGATGATGCCGGCGCAGTTCGGGCCCACCACCATGGTGCGCTTGTCCTTCGGGTAGCGCCGCAGGTAGCGCTTCACCCGCATCATGTCCTGGGCCGGAATGCCGTCGGTGATCGAGCAGATCAGCGCGAGGCCGGCATCGGCGCCCTCCATGATCGCGTCGGCCGCGAAGGGCGGGGCCACGAAGGTGATGGAGGTGGTGGCGCCGGTGGCCTCGACGGCTTCCCGGACGGTGTTGAACACCGGCACGCCGAGATGCGTCTTGCCGCCCTTGCCCGGCGTGACGCCGCCGACGACGTTGGAGCCGTACTCCATCATTTCCTTGGCGTGGAACGTGCCCTTGTCGCCGGTGATGCCCTGAATGATGATCGGGGTCTTCTCGTCGATCAGAATGCTCATCGCGTATCCTCCCCGCTCTCAGTGTTTGCGCTTGGCCGCGTCGCAGGCCTGAACGGCCTTGGCGGCGGCATCCGACAGGCTGTCGGCCGTGATGAGGTCGAGGCCGCTCTCGGCCAGGATCTTCTGGCCCGCCTCGACGTTCGTGCCGGCGAGCCGGACGATGAGCGGCACGTCGATCTTCACCTCGCGCGCCGCCTGGATCACGCCCTGCGCGACCCAGTCGCAGCGGTTGATGCCCGCGAAGATGTTGACCAGAATGGCCTTCACGTTGCGGTCGGACAGGACGAGGCGGAAGGCCGTGGCGACGCGGTCGGGCGAGGCGCCGCCGCCGACATCGAGGAAGTTCGCCGGCTCGCCGCCCGCGTGCTTGATCATGTCCATGGTGGCCATGGCGAGGCCCGCGCCGTTGACGATGCAGCCGATCTCACCCTCGAGGCCGATATAGGAGAGGTTGTGCTCGGCGGCCTGGGCCTCGCGCGGGTCGCCCTGCGAGGGATCGTGCATGTCGGCAATGTTGCGCCGGCGGAACATGGCGTTGTCGTCGAACGACATCTTGGCGTCGAGCGCCAGGACGCGGTCGTCCTTGGTGACGACGAGTGGGTTGATCTCCAGCATGGTGCCGTCGCAATCGCGGAACGCCCGATAAGCGTTCATGATCGTCTTCACGGCGGCGGAGACCTGGCGGATGTTCAGCCCGAGCTGGAACGCGATCTCACGCGCCTGGAACTGCTGCAGGCCCACGGCCGGCTCGACGACGACCTGGATCAGGGCCTCGGGCTCGTTGGCCGCGATTTCCTCGATGTCCATGCCGCCGCGCTGGGACGCGATCACGCGCACGCGCTCGGCTTTCCGATCCAGCACGTAACCGAGGTAGAGTTCGCGCTCGAACGGATCAGCGGTCTCGACGTAGACGCGCTGGACCGGCTTGCCCTCGGGGCCGGTCTGGATCGTCACGAGGCGCTTACCGAGGAGATCCTTGGCCGCGTCGCGAACCTCGTTGTAGGTTCGGCACAACTTGATTCCGCCCGCCTTGCCCCGCGCTCCGGCGTGGATCTGGGCCTTGACCGCCCAGAACGAACCGCCGAGTTCGGTCGCGGCGTAGACGGCCTGATCGGGGCTGAACGCCACCGCGCCCTTGGGAACGGCCACGCCGAAACCGGCGAGCAGTTCCTTGGCCTGATACTCGTGCACGTCCATGTGCGATCTCCTCGACGTTTCCCTGCGATGACCTTCTCGTAAATTTCACTTCGCGAAAAGAGCCTTTGCATTTATATTTTTTTACATTCTCGTTAAGTCCGCCTTGAAGGCAGTCGGAATGTATTGCTTCGAGATCGGTTGATCGTCTCGACTTTGCGTCAAGGCACTTATCTCGGTCTACCCGTCGCGAGCATTGCTCGAATTCGTTACGATGATGCGGCGCAATGTTTGCGCCGCATCATGCCCCGTCAATTAACCTTGGCCTTGACGATTTCGTAGATGCTTTCGTTCAGCGGACCCGCCGACCCGAGGAGGGCTTCCAGCTCCGCGAGGCGGGAATCCGCGAAGGCGCGGTCGTCCAGGCCCTTGGCGTTGACGTAGACGTTGAGGGCCGCGCTCCGCAGACCGGCATGCGCCGACAGGACGGCGACGCCGGCATCCGAGATGACGTTGAGGTTGCCCTTGTCGGCGACCGGCTGGGCGAGGTCGATGACCTTGCGGCAAGCCCGGCAGCAGTCGAGCGGAACGTCCGTGGCGACTTTCAGCGCCTCCTGGATCTTGGCCGCCCGCTCGGCCTTCTCGTCGTCGGTCCCTTTCGGCAGCCCGTAGGCGGCCATGACGGCGTCGAAGGCCGCGACGTCGTCGGCGATCATGCCGGTGAGTTCGGACCGCAGGGCCTCGGACTTCGCGAGGATCTCCTTCAGCTCGCCCTCGACCTCGACGTACTTCTTCTTTCCGATCGTGAGGTTGCACACCATGCTGAGCAGGGCCGCGCCCATGGCTCCATGGATCGCGGCCGCCCCGCCGCCACCGGGCGTGGGGGCGGAGCTCGCCAAGCCATCCAGGAAGGTCTGGATCGACTCGCTCGCGGCGTTCGCTTTGTCGGCCATGGCGATCAGGCCATCTTCTTGGCGAGCGCGTAGATCGCCTCGGCGTCCAGCACCTGCTCGGTGTTGTCGAAGAGTTGGCCGACGCAGGCGCGGTGCAGCTTGAGCTTCAGTCCACCGATGCCGAGTGCGCCGAACACGCGCTTGCCATGGCGCTCCTTGCCCTTGTCCATGGCCTCGATGCCGCCGAAGCCGAGAGGGGGCTGCGCGTTGTAATCGGCCACGAACTCGATGCTGGCCTCGTCCTTCCACGCATCCTCGGGCAGGAGCTCGAGACCGATGGCGCCGGCCGAGAACACGATGTTCTGGCCCTTGACGATCGCGGCGCGCGAGGCGGCGTCCGGCGTCTCGGCGGCCTCGATGCTGACCTTGAAGCGCTTGTTGATCTGGTCGGCGGCGGCCTGCGCCTTGTCCAGGGAGCGACCGCACAGGATCACCTCGGCGCCTTCCTGCGCGAGCAGGGCCGCCGATCGCATGCCGACGGGGCCGGTGCCGGCGAGCACCACGGCCTTCTTGCCCGCGAGGGAACCGGCGGCCTTCTGAACCAGTGCGACGCCCGCGGCGGCCGTGGTGTTCGAACCGTTGGAATCGAGCATGATCGAGACGCGGAACGGGCCGAAGAACCGCTTCTTGACCGCCTCGAACACCGCCTCACCGGCCGCCATGCTGCCGCCGCCCACGAAGATCGCCGTCGACTTCTTCTCGGAGCCGCCGCGGGTGTAGATCGTCCCGTCGACCAGGGCGCCGACATTATCCGGGGTCACGTTGCCGTAGCCGGTGATGTGGTCGGCCCCGCCATCGTAGCCCACGACCACGTCGAACACGCTCGGGACGGTGTCGGTGTCGAATTGGAACAGCAGCTTTTTCATCGGTTCGTCCTTGTCGATTGCGCGCCCGGCGCGGCGGATGGTCGTGAAGGGGTTCGCCCGTTCGGGCGGGCTATCGTGCGAATGCGTCTCGCTGTCCCGGACCTCCTTCACGGTGGATCTCGGGCCTGCCCGAAATCCGTCGAGCTAGTGGGGAGGCGTTGGAGGCGGAATGGTCGGGCGCCCCGCACGCGACCGAGGCCAGCGGCGCCACCCCCATTCCTAACCTCTCCCCGCGAGGGGGAGAGGGACCCGGTCTGCTCGTAGAAACGCGGAGGTCGGTCCGAACACCGTCACACCACGTTCTGGGGCTTGCCCGCGACGAAGGCCTCGACATTGTCGACGAGTTGGTCGGCGAGGATCTGCATCGCCTCCTTGCTCGCCCAGGCCACGTGCGGCGTGACGATGAGGTTGGGCAGATCGAGTTCGCACAGGATATTGCCGTTCTTGGGCGGCTCGGTCATCACCACGTCGAAGCCCGCGCCGCCGATAGTGCCCGCCTTCAGGGCCTCGGCCAGGGCCTCCTCGTCGACGAGGCCGCCGCGGGCGGTGTTGATGAGAAGCGCGTGCTTCTTCATCTTCGCCAGCTGCTCGCGCCCGATCATGTTGCGGGTCTCGGGGGTCAGCGGGGCGTGCAGGGTGATCACGTCGGATTGGGTGAGGATCGTCTCGAAGTCAACGAGACCCTCTTGCGGGAAGACGTCGTAGGCGATGACCTTCATGCCGAGCGCTTCCGCCCGCTTGGCGATCGACTTGCCGAGCGCACCGTAGCCGACGATGCCCAGCGTCGAGCCGGCGATGTCGTGGATCGGATAATCGAAGTAACAGAACTGGGTCGATTTCGCCCAATCGCCCCGGCGCACCGAGTTGGCGTAGGGCACGATGGCGCGGCGCAGGGCGAAGATCAGCCCGATCACGTGCTCGGGCACGGTGTTGAAGGCGTAGTTGCGGATGTTGACGACCGTGATGCCCTGAGCTTTCGCGGCCTCCTTGTCGACCACGTCCGTACCGGTGGCGGCCACGGCGATCAGCTTGAGGTCGGGGAGCTGCTTCAGGGTGTCGGCGCGCATCGGGACCTTGTTGATCAGCGCGATCTCGGCGCCCTTCAGGCGCTCGACGATCTCTTCCGGCGTCCAGGTCGACTCGTGCTCCTCGTACGTGTGCGGAAAGTTGAATTCACGGACCTTGGCGTCCAGGGACTCGCGGTCGAGGAACACGATCTTCTTCGTCATGGAATCCTCTGGCCGATCCGGCCGGGTCACGGGTAGGGTCGATCGGAGTGCCGGGGCGGGTTCGCCCGCCCCGGCATCGGATGTCAGGACTTGCCAGGTCTCAAGACTTATTAGGTCTCAGGACTTGGAGAGCGGGTTCTCGCGCAGGTAGCTCGACGCGGCGGCGACGCCGGAGCCGGGCTGCACCTTCACGCCGTTGTCGAGCATCGCCATCTCGGCACCCGCGATGGCGCCCAGCAGCGACAGCTCGTTCAGGTCACCCACGTGGCCGATGCGGAACACCTTGCCGGCGACCTGGTTCAGGCCGGCGCCCAGCGCGAGGTTGTAGCGCACGTAGGCGTGCTTGATGATCGCGGCGGCATCGACGCCCTCCGGCACGACGATCGCCGTGACGGTGTCGGAGTTCCACTTGGCCTCCTTGGCGCAGGTCTTCAGGCCCCAGGCGGCAACGGCCTGGCGGGTCGCCTCGCCGAGCACGTGGTGACGGTGGAAGACGTTCTCCAGGCCCTCTTCGTTGAGGCAGGCGAGCGCCTCGCGCAGGCCGTAGAGCAGCGGCAGGGACGGGGTGTAGGGGAAGTAGCCGCCCGGGTTCTGCTTCTGATGGTCGGCCCAGTCGAAGTAGACGTGCGCGAGGCGATCGTTCTGACCGGATGACGTGTCGGCGGCCTTCAGCGCCTTCTGGCTGACGCAGATCACGCCGAGGCCGGCGGGCAGCATCAGGCCCTTCTGGGAGCCGGCGATGGCGCAATCGACCTTCCACTCGTCCATCTTGAACGGCAGGGAGCCGATGGACGAGACGCCGTCCACGAACAGCAGGGCCGGGTGACCGGCGGCGTCGATGGCCTTGCGCACGGCGCCGACATCGCTGGTGACGCCCGTGGCGGTCTCGTTATGGACCACCATCACGGCCTTGATCTCGTGGTTCTTGTCGGCGCGCAGGGCCTCGCCGATCCGCTCCGGGTTCGCGCCGGTGCCCCACTCCTCCTCCTGCACGATCACTTCCAGGCCGAGGCGCTGGGCCATGTCGATCCAGAGGTGGCTGAACTGGCCGAAGCGCGAGGCCAGGACCTTGTCGCCGCGGGAGAGGGTGTTCGTCAGCGCGGATTCCCAGATGCCGGTGCCGGAGGCCGGAAACAGGAAAATGGTCCCGTCCGTCGAGCCGTAGACGGCCTTCGCATCCTGGAAGAGCGGCTTCGTCAGCGCCGGGAAATCCACCGAACGGTGGTCCTCGGACTGGACCATCATCGCGCGCATGACGCGGTCCGGGATGTTCGTGGGGCCCGGAACGAACAGGTGGTTCCGGCCGGGACGTCGCGTTGCCGCCATGGTGTGTTCTCCGTTTATCACAATGCGCCCGCACACCAGTCTCGTGGGGCGACACAGATGCGTTGATGACTGGAGCGAACCGCGCGGACGGTCCCGGACCGATCCGGAAAGCCGTTCGCGGCCGCTGATTAGATGAATCGTGAGCCGGCCTCGTTCGCGTTCGGTCTCCGGACGGACGCCGGACGCACCGAAGGACCACCTTCGGCACCTGCTGCATCGAACGCGACCGGATTCCTCAAGCCTTCTTCTCCATGGGTCGGGTCACGCGTTCGGCACGCGCGCTACTGGACCGTTTCAGCGTCTTCGTCCCCGGGGACGGCACCCTTGGTTCACCTCGGAGGGTTCCGGACATGCGCGTTCCGGCGCGGCCCAGTGGGGCACCTTGAGCGGGACTATGCCCGCCTTCGCGGCGAAAGGAAAACCCGAAATACTTGGGCTCAAATCAAAATTTTTTTCGTGGATGAAGGGCTTACGTCGCGTCGCGGGATCGCGTCCGCGCGCACCGGACGGCGTCATCAAACTGATACGGGAATCCGATTTGGCTCTTGGCATCGGAAGGCGGACCCGGAGGCGCGCATGGGCGAAGAGACCGAGACGACCCGCGTCCGGACATTGTTCCTGTCCGACATGCACCTCGGCACGAAGGGCTGTCAGGCCGACCTCCTGCTGGAATTCCTGCGCGATTACGATGCCGACGAGATCTATCTCGTCGGTGACATCATCGACGGTTGGCAGCTCAAATCCGGCTGGTACTGGCCTCAGAGCCACAACGACGTCGTTCAGAAGCTGATGCGCAAGGTCCGCAAAGGCTCGACCCTGATCTACGTTCCGGGCAATCACGACGAGTTCCTGCGCGACTATATCGGCATGACGTTCGGTGGCATCGAGATCGCGGATCAGCGCCTCCACGTGGCGGCCGACGGCAAGCGCTATCTCGTCATCCACGGCGACCAGTTCGACATGGTCGTGCGCCACGCCAAGTGGCTCGCGTTCCTGGGCGACGGCGCCTACACCTTCGCGCTGTTCATCAACACCTACGTGAACACGGCGCGGCGGCGCCTCGGCCTGGCCTATTGGTCCCTGTCCGCCTGGGCCAAGCTGAAGGTCAAGAACGCCGTCAATTTCATCGGCAAGTTCGAAGAGCTTCTCAGTGCCGAGGCGAAGCGCGTGGGTGCCGATGGGGTCATCTGCGGCCATATCCATCATGCGGCCAACCGCCAGATCAATGGCCTGACCTACCTGAACACCGGAGATTGGGTCGAATCCTGCACGGCGATCGTCGAACATTACGACGGCACCATGGAAGTGCTGCACTACCCGAGCTTGATCCGCGCGCGCGCCGTTCAGGTCGACCTGATCGAGCGCCCCCGCCGCGATGGGGCCCGAGCGGTCGCGTGAGGCTCCTCATCGCCACCGATGCCTGGCATCCGCAGGTCAACGGCGTGGTTCGGTCGCTGGAGAACATGGCGGCGGCCGGAGCCGGCTTCGGGTTCGAGCCGATCTTCCTGACGCACAAGGATTTCGCGTCGCTGCCATTGCCGGGCTATCCGGAAATCCGGCTCGCCTACGCCACGAAGCGACACGTGGCGCGGCTCTGGAACGATCTGCGGCCGACCCATGTCCACATCGCGACGGAGGGTACGGTGGGCTACGCGACGCGGCGTTACTGCCTCGCGCATCGCCGCCCCTTCACCACGAGTTACCACACCCGGTTTCCCGAATATCTCTCGGCCCGTGCCCCCGTGCCGGAGGTATGGAGCTATGCCTGGCTGCGCCGCTTCCACGGCGCCTCGAACGGCACCATGGTGTCGACGCCCTCCCTGGAGCGCGACCTCGCGGCGCGCGGCTTCGCCAACCTGATGCGCTGGACGCGGGGCGTCGACACCGACCTGTTCCGGCCCCGGCCGGCCGACGCACCGGACCCGGCGGACCTCGCCGGCCTGCCTCGTCCGATCTTCCTCTCCGTCGGCCGGCTCGCCGTGGAGAAGAACCTGGACGCCTTCCTGCGCCTCGATCTGCCGGGCTCCAAGGTCGTCGTCGGCGACGGCCCGGACCGGGCGCGCCTCGCCGCGATCGACCCGAGGGCGCATTTCCTCGGGACCCGGACGGGAGCCGACCTCGCCGCGCTCTACGCGGCCGCCGACGTCTTCGTGTTCCCGAGCCTGACCGACACGTTCGGGATCGTGCTTCTCGAAGCCCTGGCCTGCGGCGTGCCCGTGGCCGCCTATCCCGTCACCGGTCCCCTCGACGTCATCGGGCGGACGGGTGCCGGCATCCTCGACCGCGACCTCGGGGCGGCGGCGCTGGCGGCGCTGGCCATTCCGCGTGCGCGCTGCCGCGCGGAAGCCCTGCGCTACACCTGGGCCGAGAGCGCGCGCCAGTTCTACGACAACATCGCGCTCGCCCACGGCACGGCGCCCGTGCGGGTTCGCGCGTCCGCCAAGCCGGCTCGCGGCGTGGTCGAACTCGGCTGAGGCGTGGACCGCGTGCGTGGCCCGCGCTAGGGAGACCCCGAACGCCGCCCCGCCGTCCGGATCTCAGTTCGATGCCGCCGTTCGACCCGCGCCTCGCGGAGACCTACCCGGCCGTGATCGGATGCGACGAGGTCGGGCGCGGAGCGCTCTGCGGCCCGGTCGTCGTGGCGGCGGTCTGGTTCCGGCCGACAGCGCTCCCGCCCGAGCTGCTCGGTCGCCTGGACGATAGCAAGCGCCTGAAGGCCGCCGAGCGCGAGGCCCTCACGCCCCTGATCCGGGCGCATGCGGAGGTCGCCGTCGCGGCCGGGTCCCGCGCGCTCGTCGACCGCATCAACGTGCGCGGCGCGACCCTCGACGCCATGCGGCGCGCCGTGCTGGCACTGGGCCGCAGCGCGACGGTGTGCGTCGACGGGCGCGACGTGCTGCCGGGCCTCCCCCTGCCCTGCCGGGCGGTCATCGGTGGCGATCGCCTGGTTCCGCAGATCGCGGCCGCCTCGATCGTCGCCAAGACCCTGCGGGACGCGCTGATGCGGCGGCTGGCCGGGCGCTACCCGGATTATGGCTGGGCCAGCAATGTCGGCTACGGCACGCGGACCCATCTGGCCGGCCTCGCGGCCCTCGGGCGCTCGCCGCATCACCGCCTCAGCTTCACCCGGGCCTACGGGGTCAGAGCAGGCTCAACTGATCCGTCGGAACCCTGAACAGGTCGGTGCGAAGGCGCCGGCGCGTCTCCGGGTAGCCGAGGCGGCGCCGGGCGAGGCGCATGCGCTGGCGGATCAGGTCGGCATAGGGGCCGGTTCCGGTCATGCGGGTGCCGAACGCCGCGTCGTAGGCCTTGCCGCCTCGGGCCTGGCGCACGAGCGACATCACGTGATGGCGGCGGCCCGGATAATGCTCGCCGAACCAGTCGTCCACGAGGGCATCGAGTTCGAGGGGGAGCCGCAGGAGCACGTGGCTGGCCTCGACCGCGCCGAGCGCGCGGGCCCGGCTCAGGATCGTCTCGATCTCGTGGTCGTTCAGGGACGGGATGATCGGCGCGACGATGACCATGACGGGAATCCCCGCCGCGCTGAGCCGGCCGATCGCCTCCAGGCGCTTCTCGGGGTGCGGCGCCCGCGGCTCCATCCGGCGGGCGAGGACGGGGTCGAGGGTGGTCACCGAGATCGCCACCTTCACGAGGTCGTCCCGCGCCAGGGCGGCCAGGACGTCGATGTCCCGCGTCACGAGGTTTGACTTCGTCACGATGCCGACGGGATGGCGGAAGCGCGCCAGCACCTCCAGCACCGCGCGGGTGAGGCGATGGCCCCGCTCGATCGGCTGATAGGGATCGGTCGCGGTCCCGAGCGCGATAGTGGCCGGGCTGTAGCCTCGCGCCGACAGTTCCCGTTCGAGCAGGGCGGCGGCATTCGCCTTCTGAAAGAGCTTCGTCTCGAAATCGAGCCCCGGCGACAGGCCCACATAGGCATGATTCGGCCGGGCGAAGCAGTAGACGCAGCCGTGCTCGCAGCCCCGGTACGGATTGATCGAGCGATCGAACGAGATATCGGGCGAGGTGTTGCGGGTGATCAGGCTGCGGGCCCGTTCCGGCCTGACCTCGGTTCGGACGGGCGGCAGGTCCGGCGTGTCGGCCCAGCCATCGTCGAACGCCGCCTGCCGGATCGGCTCGAAGCGCCCGCCGGGATTGGCGGTGGCGCCGCGTCCGCGCCGCTCCGGCATCGGCCGGGTGGTCTCGGATAGACGTCGATCGACCCCTTGCGAGGGCCGGCGGGGGCCGGCATCCGAGTCGCTCATGCGGGAAAGCGTTTCATCGATCGATTTTAGAACATATCAAGAACAAGCCTGCAAGCCGGTGCGCGTTTTTCAGGCAAACCGGCGACGGGAGCGGTTTTTCATTCCTATTGCCGCGCGCTGCCGGTCGCGAACGGCTTGGCGCGGCTGGAAAATACGGTATGCGCGCGCATGATCTCCGCACTGATCTTCGTGGCAAGACCCAGCGACCCGGACGCGATCGATCAGCTCGCGGATACGCTGGGCTCTCTGGTCGCTGGTGTCGCGGCCGGCCTCGTCGGCGACGCGGTGATCATCGTGCCGAGCCAAAGTCCCGCCATCGAGACGGTGGCGGAGGCGACCGGCGCGAAGGTCGTGCTGCGCGCACGCGGAGCGTCCTCCTGGTCCGCGGGCGCGAAGGCGGCGCGGCGGGACTGGGTTCTCTGCCTCGAGGCCGGGGACGTGCCGGCGGAGGGCTGGATTCGCCTCCTCGACCGCTTCATCGGCACCGCCCGCCCGGAGGTGGCCCTCGCACGCCTGCGACGCCCGCATACCGGCCTGCCGGCCCGCCTCGCCGCGCGCGGCGAGACCGTGATCGGCGTGAGCGCCCCCCGGCCGGGCGACCTCGTGCGCCGGGATCGCCTGATCGCGGGCCCGACATTCGCCCGCCGCCTCAAGGTCCGCCGCCTGTCCGCGCGCCTCGAACGCGCCTGAGCCCGTCGGCCGGTCGCGCCAGGGGCGTGAGACGAGGGGTCGGACGAGCGAGAGTGCGCTTGGCGCTGATGATGCATCCCTGTCGCCGTCGCACCGCATCACCCTGGGCCCGATGATCGTCTTTTCCTCGCTCCGTCGCACCATCCGGCCGCTATCCGACGTCACCGGTCCCCATCGAGTGGCCTCGCACCCCTCGTTCGAACGCGGGCTTCGGGCTGTCACGGAGCGGCGCGCATGAGCGAGCTCGATGGCTGGGCGGAGCGCCGCAGGATCGCCGAGCAGGCCCGGGCCGAGCGAGCGTGGTCCCTCTGGGGGCCGTATCTCAGCGAGCGCCAATGGGGGACCGTGCGCGAGGATTACAGCCGCGACGGCAATGCCTGGCGCGCCCTGCCCCACGACGAGGCCCGTTCACGCGCGTACCGCTGGGGTGAGGATGGCCTGGCCGGCATCTGCGACGAGCGCGGCCACCTCTGCCTGTCGCTGGCCCTCTGGAACGGGCACGACCACATTCTGAAGGAGCGTCTGTTCGGTCTGGCCAACGAGGAAGGCAATCACGGGGAGGACGTCAAGGAGATCTACCATTACCTCGACGCGGTCCCGAGCCACGCCTATCTCAAGTACCTCTACCGCTATCCCCAGGGCGCCTATCCGTACGACGAACTCGTGCGCGAGGGCCTTCGGCGGGGCCGCGACCAGCCGGAATACGAGATCGAGGATACCGGGATCTTCCGGGAGGACCGCTTCTTCGACGTGACGGTGGAATACGCCAAGGAGGATGCCGAGGACATCCACGTGGTGATCACGGCGATCAACCGCGGTCCCGAGGCGGCCGACCTCCACATCATCCCGCAGCTCTGGTTCCGCAACACCTGGTCCTGGCGCGAGGACGCCGCCCATCGGCGGCCCCGCCTGACGATCCGGCCCGATGGCGGCGTGGCCTGCGAGCATCCGCGCCTCGGCCCGTATCGGCTGACCTTCGACGGTTATCCGGACCCGCTCTTCTGCGAGAACGACACCAACCTGCGCCTGCATGGCTGGCAGCCGGATGCCGCCGGCCCGTTCAAGGACGGTCTCCACGCGGCGATCGTCGACGGGGACGAGTCCGCGGTGGGACGAGAGGCCGGAACCAAGCTCGGCCTACACTACGCGCGTCACCTGGAGCCGGGCGAGACCACGCGGGTCACCCTGCGGCTCTCGGCGGGCGCGCGGCTGCGGCCGGTCGACCGGGAGGGGACGATCGTTCACCGCCGGATCGCGGAAGCCGACGCCTTCTACGAGTCCCTGCAGGACGGCATCGACGACGCGGATTCCCGCGCGATCTTCCGGCAGGCCGCCGCCGGCCTGATCTGGTCCAAGCAGCTCTATTCCTATGATGTCCGGGTCTGGCTCAAGGGCGACCCGCTCCAGCCCGTGCCGCCACGGGAGCGGGACGGCGGCCGCAACGTCCACTGGCGCCACTTCGCGGGCGCCGACGTGCTCTCGATGCCCGACAAATGGGAATACCCCTGGTTCGCGGCATGGGACCTCGCCTTTCACTGCCTGCCGCTGGCGCTCATCGACCCGGACTTCGCCAAGAAGCAGCTCCTTCTGCTCACCCGCGAATGGTACATGCACCCGAACGGGCAGATCCCGGCCTACGAGTGGGAATTCGGCGACGCCAACCCGCCGGTCCATGCCTGGGCGACCTACCGGGTGTTCGAGATCGACCGCGACCGGCGCGGCGGGCGCGGCGACCTCGCCTTCCTGGAAGGCGTCTTCCACAAGCTCCTGATCAACTTCACCTGGTGGGTGAACCGCAAGGACGCGGAGGGCCGCAACGTCTTCCAGGGCGGGTTCCTCGGCCTCGACAATGTCGGAGTCTTCGACCGGTCGCGCCCTCCCCCCGGATTCGGCCGCATCCATCAGGCGGACGGCACCGCCTGGATGGCGATGTACGCCCTCAACATGATGCGCATCGCCCTGGAACTCGCGCTCCACAACGATGTCTACGAGAGCACGGCCTCGAAGTTCTTCGAGCACTTCCTCCTCATCGCCGAGGCGATGACCGACATGGGCGGCGAAGGCTTCGGCCTCTGGGACGAGGAGGACGAATTCTACTACGACGAGGTCGACATCCCCGGCGGCGGCATGCTGCCCCTGCGCCTGCGCTCCGTGGTCGGCTTGGTGCCGCTCTTCGCCGTCGAGGTGATCGAGCCGTCGGTCCTCCAGCGCCTGCCGGATTTCGCCCGGCGCCTGAACTGGCTCCTGGAGAACCGGCCCCACCTCGCCTGCCTGGTCTCGCGCTGGGACGAGGGCGGCGTGAAGGACCGCAAGCTCCTCTCGCTCCTGCGCGGACACCGCATGAAGGCCCTGCTGCGGCGCATGCTCGACGAGGCCGAGTTCCTGTCGGCTCACGGGGTGCGCTCGCTCTCGAAGGCGCATCGGGACCAGCCCTACGCGCTCAACGAGTTCGGCGCCTCCTTCACCGTGCGGTACGACCCGGCCGATTCCACCTCGAACATGTTCGGCGGCAATTCGAACTGGCGCGGCCCGGTCTGGATGCCGATGAACTACCTCATCATCGAGGCCCTGCGCCGCTTCCACACCTATTACGGCGACGACTTCCTCGTGGAATATCCGACGGGCTCCGGCGCGCACCTGACCCTCAAGGCCATCGCGGACGCGCTCGAGGATCGCCTGATCGCCCTGTTCGCCAAGGGCGCGGACGGCCGCCGTCCGGTCTTCGGCGAGCGGGACCCGATCGCTCCGGCACCGGGTGCCGAGGAAGCGCTGCTGTTCCACGAGTTCTTCGATGGCGACACCGGGCGCGGTCTCGGCGCCTCGCACCAGACCGGGTGGACCGCCCTGATCCTCAACCTGCTGCACAGCCGGGCGCGGCGCTCGCCCGCATAGACCTCCGGTCGCGGGCTGCCGCATCTTAAGGCCGCCGTAACTTGAGATGTGCCTCCATCCGGACCAGAGGATGGAACGCGATCGGATGGCGAATCGAGCGCACGGGATGGTCGCCGCAGGGAAGCCGGCATCGCGCGCGCCGGTTTCGCCCGACGCGGCGACACGGCTCGAACCGGGCCTCCTGCGGCTGGCGCGCTGGCGCCTCATCGCGATGCACCACGCCGCCGGGGTCGGCCATCTCGGCGGCAACCTGTCGGCGCTCGACGCGATGATGCTTGTCCACCACGAGATGCTCGGATCCCAGGATCGCTTCGTGCTCTCGAAGGGTCACGCGGCCGGAGCCTATTACGTCACGCTCTGGAGCCGGGGCCTCATCGGCGACGCCGAACTCGAAAGCTTTCACGGCGAGGGCACGCGGCTCGCCGGCCACCCGCCGGCGGGTGCGCTGCCGGCGATCCGCTTCGGCACGGGGAGCCTCGGCCATGGCCTCTCGCTCGCCGGCGGCCTCGCCCTGGCGGCACGCCTGCAAGATCGGCCCGGCCGCGTCTTCTGCCTGACCTCGGACGGCGAGTGGCAGGAGGGCTCGACCCTCGAGGCGCTGATCTTCTGCGCCCATCGCCGGCTGTCCAACCTGACGATCCTCGTCGACCACAACCGACTCCAGGGCTTCGGCACCACCGCCGAGGTCGCCTCCCTCGACCCGATCGGACGCGCGCTGGGCGGCTTCGCGGTCGAGATCCGCGAGGCGGACGGTCACGACCTCGCCGACATGCGCAGGGCGCTCGAACCGGGGACCGACCGTCCGGTGGTCGTGGTGCTGCACACGCGGAAGGGGCACGGCGTGCCGTCGATCGAGGGCCGGATGGACAGCCACTACCTGCCCCTGACGGATGCGCAGTTCCGTGAGGCCCTCACCGGTGTTCGGGAGCCGCTGGCGTGAGACGTGAACTCTGCGAGGCGCTCGTCGCCCGCGCCCCTCGGCCGGACCTCGTCTTCCTGACCGGCGACCTCGGTTTCGGCGCCCTCGAACCCCTGCGCGACGCGCTCGGCGACCGCTTCATCAATGCGGGCATCGCCGAGCAGAACATGATCTCGGTCGCCGCCGCCCTGGCGAGCGAGGGCCTGGAGGCCTGGACCTACACCATCGCGCCGTTCTGCTACGCCCGCGCCTTCGAGCAGATCCGCAACGACGTCTGCCTGCACCGGTTGCCGGTGCGGATGCTCGCCAACGGCGGCGGCTACGGATACGGCGTCATGGGCGCGACCCACCATGCGCTGGAGGATTACGGAATCCTCTCGACGCTGCCGGGCCTACGGATCTTCGTGCCGGCCTTCGACGGCGACGTCGCCGCCGTCGTGGCCGCCGCCGGGGACAGCGCAGGACCCGTCTATCTCCGTCTCGGCCGGGGTGAACTGCCCGCCGGATGCGCGCCGCCGCCCTACGCGCCCTGGCGCCGCCTGCGCGCCGGCACCGGTCCGGTGGTCGTCGCCGTCGGGCCGATGGCGGGCGTCGCCTGGTCCGCCCTGATGGAGGACGGATCGAACGGCGCCGACCTTTGGGCGGTGAGCGAGTTGCCCCTTCAGGCCAATCCGCCGCCGGAGGCCTTCGTCGCGGCCCTGCGGGCGAGCGGCCGGCTCTGCGTGGTCGAGGAGCACGTGGCGCAGGGCGGACTCGGGCAGAGCCTCGCCGCCTGGTGCCTGGAACACGCGGTGCCGATCACCGGATTCCGCCACATGGCCGCCCTCGGCTATCCCTCGGGCACCTACGGCTCGCAGGGCTTCCATCGTCGCGAGTGCGGCCTCGACGCCGAGAGCATCCGCGCGGCATTCGCCGCATGACGCAAAAGCCCGACGCGCGGCCCGATGCCTGGATCGATACCCTGAAGGGCCCCATCGCGGTGCTCGGCGCCGGGGGCTTCGTGGGCTGCAACCTCCTGCGCCACCTGCTCGCGCGGCGGCGGGACGTCTTCGCGGTGGTGCGCGGCAGCCCGGCGCCGCGCCTGCGCGACATCGATCCAGCCCACGTCATCGAGGTCGATCTCAACGACCGTGCCGCGACCCGGAACTTCGTCGCGGCGATCCGGCCCGCCACCGTGTTCGATTGCATCGCCTACGGGGCCTATTCCTTCGAATCCGACGCCGACCTGATCTACGCCACCAACTTCACCGCCCTGGTCGGCTTGGTCGAGGCGCTGGCCGGCACCGGCTCCCTCGCGGCCTATGTCCATGCGGGCTCGTCCTCGGAATACGGCTCGAACTCCGCCGCCCCGGCCGAGGACGCGGAACTGACGCCCAACAGCCCCTACGCGGTCTCGAAGGCGGCAGCGGCCCATTTCCTGACCTATGCGGGCAAGACCCGGGGCTGGCCGGTGGTGAACCTGCGGCTCTACTCGGTCTACGGCCCCTACGAGGACGCGGCTCGTCTCGTGCCGGCCCTGGTCTCGCGGGCGCTCGCGGGGGGCTATCCCGACTTCGTCAATCCGGAGATCGCGCGGGACTTCGTCTACGTCGAGGACGTCTGCGAGGCCTTCGTGCGCGCGGCCGCCAAGATGTCCCTCGACCTCTACGGCGAGTCGCTGAACATCGGCACCGGGATCGAGACCACGATCCGCGACCTGGCGGGCATCGGGCAGACCGTCTTCGGCTTGGCCGAGGCCCCGGCCTTCGGGGCGATGCCGGAACGCGCCTGGGACCTGACACGCTGGCAGGCCAATCCGGCCAAGGCCGCGCGGCTGATCGGCTGGCGCGCCCGCACCCCCCTCGCCGAAGGCTTGGCCCGGACGCGGGACTGGATGGCGCAAGCCGCCCCCGACCTGTCCGGCCTGACGAAATCCGGCGCCCCCCCCGCACGGCGCCGGAGCATCGCGGCCATCGTCGCCTGCTACAAGGACGAGGAAGCGGTGCCGATCATGCACGCCCGCCTCACGGCGGTGTTCAAGAAGATCGACGTCGATTACGAGATCATCTTCGTCAACGACGCCAGCCCGGACGGGTGCGGCGAGCGCATCCGCGCCCTGTCGGCCTGCGATCCGCACGTGCTCGGCATCACGCATTCGCGCAATTTCGGCTCGCAGATGGCTTTCCGCAGCGGCATGGAACTCGCGACCGCCCAGGCCTGCGTGCTCCTCGACGGCGACCTTCAGGACCCGCCGGAACTCATCGCGCAGTTCCACGCGGCCTGGATCGCCGGGCATGACGTGGTCTACGGCCGCCGGGTCCGGCGCGAGATGCCGCTGGTCTGGGGCCTGCTCTACAAGGCGTTCTACCGGGTCTTCGCCGCCTTCAGCTACATCCGCATCCCGCACGATGCCGGCGACTTCTCGCTGATGGATCGCCGCGTGGTCGGCTGGCTCCTGAACTGCCCCGAGCGCGACCTCTTCATGCGGGGTCTTCGGGCCTATGTGGGCTTTCGCCAGACCGGGGTCGATTACGTGCGGCCGAAGCGGATGTTCGGCACCAGCACCAACAATCTGCTGTCGAACCTCGAATGGGCCAAGCGCGGGATCTTCTCGTTCAGCAACACGCCCCTGAAGATGCTCACCGCCGGCGGCGTCGTGCTCCTCGGCCTCGCGGGCCTCCTCGGGCTCGTGCTGATCGCGCTGCGCTTGGCGATCCCCGACATCGCGCCCCGCGGCGCCACCACCATCCTGCTGACGATCCTGTTCTTCGGCGCCCTGAACCTGTTCGGCCTCGGCCTGATCGGCGAGTACGTCGCCAAGATCATGGAGGAGGTCAAAGGCCGGCCGCGCCTCATCCGTTCCGCCCTGATCCGCAACGGCGTGGCGAGCGACCTGCTGCCCGATGGGCGCACGAGGCCATGATGTCCGGCGCGACCCGCAAGCTCCTGTGAGCGGCCCCGTCGCGACGATGCCGAGTTCCGGCGCCGCGCTGGGATCGGACCGCTGGCCGTTCGGGCTTGCCCTCGTCCTGATCGCCCTGCCGAACCTCGTGTTTCTGGCGACCCATCTGGAGAGCGGACCCGTCGCCGTCCTCTGCGTCGGCGCGGTTCTGGCGGCGCTCGCCTTCGTGCTGCGCGATCTCGCGCGTGACGCCGAACCCCTGGACCGCCGGCTGGTCGCCGCCGCGCTCGCGGGCGCGCTGGCGCTCTGCCTGCTCGGCGGGGAAACGCACCTGTTCTTCGCCAACGACGATTGGCTGATCCGCGACGCGGTGCTGCGCGACCTCGTCGCCGAGCCCTGGCCGGTCGGCTATCGCTACAAGGGCGATGACACGCTCCTGCGCGCGCCGCTCGGGATGTACCTGACGCCGGCGCTCGTGGGCAAAATCCTCGGTCTGCGTGCCGCGCACGGGGCGCTGCTCGTCCAGAACACGCTGCTGTTCGGCGGCCTGTTCTACGGGTTCGCCCGCACCGTTCGCCCGCTCCGCCGCAGCCTCGCCGTCCTGGCGGTCTTCCTGCTGTTAAGCGGATGGGACGTCCTCGGACGCATGCTTCTCGGCCGTCCGCTGAGCTTCGGCTCGCATCTCGAGCAGTGGGTAAGCGACCTTCAGTTCTCCGCGCACGTGACGCAACTGTTCTGGGTGCCGAACCACGCGGCCTCCGGCTGGGCCTTCGTCGGCGCCTATCTGCTCCGGCAGCGGGGCGCTCTCGACACCTCGTCGCTGATCGTCGTCTTCGGATTGTGCGTGTTCTGGTCGCCCCTGAGCATGATGGGCGCCCTGCCCTTTCTCATCCTGGCCGTGCTGACGGAGCGATGGTCCATGCTGGCCCGGCCACGCGCCGTCACGGCGGTGGCGCTCGCCGGCCTCGGCCTGATCCCCGTCGCCCTGTACCTCAAGGCGGATGCCGCCCGCGTCGCGCACGGATGGCGCGACCTCGATCCGGTCTTCGTCGTCGGTTACGGCTTGTTCCTCCTCCTCGAACTCCTGCCGTTCGTGGCGATCCTGCTCGTCGGGCGAGGGTTCGGAATCGATGCTGTTTACCGGGACGGGCGCTCGCCCGGCCATTCCGAGGCGACGGCGCGCTGGACCCTGCCGCTCGCCCTCGGCCTCCTCCTCGTCGTGCCGTTGTACCAGCTCGGCTCGACCGACTTCGTGATGCGGGCATCGATCCCGGCCCTGGCCCTGCTGGCCCTGCGCGTGGGCGCTGTCGCGGTCTCCGCGGCCGGCGCCCGGCGGGCCGTGGTCGT
This sequence comes from Methylobacterium sp. J-068, assembly GCF_022829445.1. Taxonomy (GTDB): domain Bacteria; phylum Pseudomonadota; class Alphaproteobacteria; order Rhizobiales; family Beijerinckiaceae; genus Methylobacterium. The sequence goes on from NZ_JAKSXY010000125.1 coordinate 223,079, forward strand.
CCTCGTCCTCGCCCTCGGAGCCGTGACACCGCTCTACGAAATCGGCCGGGCCCTCAGCCGCCGGGCCTTCGCGATCAGCGACTGCTCCCTGCTCCAGGCTGCCGGGAGACCGCCGAACGACGGCCCGCTCTACCATTACGTCGCGCGGCTCGACGTGCTGCGCGACAGCCTGGCGGGCCGCGTCCTGGCCCTGCCGGGGACGTTCCTGGCACCGGGGCCGCCCCGTTCCTGCTGGCCCGATCACGACCGCATGGGCGCACCCACGGCGGCCGCCGACTGAGGGCGCTTCGCCGGACCGTCCGGGGCACGTCAGGCGATGGGCTGGCTCAGGTAGGCGACCATCATCTCGGCCACGGCCCGGACGGCGTAATCCGTCACGCTCTCGCGGCTCGCCACCGGAAAGGCTTCGACGACGCGGCGGCCGGCCAGCACGCCGGAGAGTTCGTGCGGCAGCATCCCGTTCTCTATGGCCGCCGCCACGGCGGCCCGGCCGTAGCTGCGCCGGACGCTGCGCGGCCCGAACAGGGCCGCCGGGCTGACGGATTCGAATCCTTCAAAGTGCGTCGCGTGATATCCCATGATCCTCATTCCCCTTGGCTTGCCCGTGGTGCGGGCGAACTGCACGAAGTCGGCCGTCATCCCGTACGGAACGACAGCAGAGCGAGGCGGGACGATTCGGAGTCGGAACGTTCATGGTGGTTCTACTCGGGTGATCGGCGTCGAGGCAGCGCCGATACTGGGAAATCTAACCGAGCGGCCTGGAAATGTGCTTCCAAAGATCTTGGCTTCCAGAGATGCCGCACCGCCTCCGATCCTGCCGCCGGAAAACGGCGCTCTCGGACGAGCCCCCCGGCGTCGTCCGGGACGATCCGAGATCCGCGCGAGCATCGGCACGCGGCGTCAGCGTCTCGCCACGGCGATCAGGGCGGTCGAGGGGATGGCGAGGACCGGGCGATCCCCGGCCATGCGCCTCGCCTCGGCGACGACGGCCGCCTTGTCCACATCGGTCAGGCTGGTCCAATCGGGCGACAGGCCGAACAGCGTATCGGGGTCGGAGAGGCTCGGGACCGCGAGTTCGTAATCGTGCGTCACCGCCTCGATGACCGGGGTGTGATAACCGGCGGCGGCGAGTTCGCGCGCAAAGTCCTCCGGCTCGCTCAGGGCCGTCACAGCTTCGGGCATCGTCACGCCCTCGCGCTCGGGAAACAGGGTCCGGCGAATGCGGCCGAGCAGCAGAAAGGTCGCCGCGCCGTGATCCTTCCAGGTCGCGACCACGCCGTAGCCGCCGGGACGCGTCACGCGCGCCATCTCGGCGAGGCCCTTGCGCCAGTCGGGGAACAGGATCACCCCGAAGATCGAGAAGACCGCGTCGAAGCCGGCATCGGGGAGCGCGAGGGCCTGCCCGTCCATCACCCGCGCCTCCACATTGGGCAGTTCCGCCGCGGCGATACGGGCGACCATTCCGGGCGAGAAATCGGTCGCCAGCACCTGAGAGCCCGTCCGCGCCGCCGCCAGTGCGAGCGCCCCGGTGCCCGCCGCGACGTCGAGCACGCGGCTGTCGGAGGTGAGCGGCACGCGCGCCAGCGCCGCTTCGGCGTAGCGCGCCGTGAACGGGTGGGCGGTCGTCTCGTACTGCGCGGCCGCCGTATCCCAATGGTCGGGGTTCTCGAACACGTGCATCCTCGCCACTCCCCTTTCACGTAACTCGATAAGTATCGTGATTCGATGCCTTTGCCAATCCGAGGCCCCGTGCGAAGGATCGTGGCGTGCGTAACGACAGTCGCCTTTCACGGATGCTGCACGTGCTTCTCCACATGGCGCGGCACGACGGACCCATGACCTCCGAGGCGATCGGCAGGATGCTCGACACCAATCCGGTGGTGGTCCGCCGCACGATGGCGGGCCTGCGGGACGCAGGCTACGTGCGCTCGGAGAAGGGCCATGGCGGCGGCTGGGTCATCGCCGCCGACTTGGGAGACGTGTCGCTGCTCGACGTTCATCGCGCGGTGGGCGGCCCGCGCATCTTCGCGATCGGCAACGAGCATCCCAATCCCGCCTGTGCGGTCGAGAAGGTCGTCAACGCGGCGGTGGCGGACGCCCTGCGCGATGCCGAGGCGCTGCTGGTCGCACGGCTCGACGCGGTCAGCCTCGCCGAACTGGCGCGCGGCTTCGACGCGCGATGTCCGGCGGAATGCGCGGACGGCACCTAGACATCGGCGAGGCGGGCCGCGATCGCGTCGGCGAGCGGAACCGAGGCGTCGCGGATGTCCGGCACGGCGATGCATTCCCACAGCACCCCGCGCAGCATCGGCCCGATGGCCCAGAGGGGCGCCTCGCCCCGCGGTGAGACGACGGCCCCGTCCGGCGTCGCGTCGAGCCCGAGGCCGAACGGGCCGGGACGCACGAGGCCGCGCGCCAGCAGGTTACGGACGAGCGGATCCTCCGTCTCCGCGAGGCGGCTGAACCCGGTTGCGTCGAGGATCGTCTGGGCGTCGATCCGAAGCGTCCCTGTGCCGCCGCGCGGCTGGAGGGTGACGACCGCGTGCGAGGTTTCGTCGATGACGGAGCGGATGCGCCCGGCCAGCACCACCAGCGTGCCGCGCGCCACCTCCTCGGCGATGGCGTCCGCCGCCGGCGGGGCGGTGCGGTGGCGATGCACGTCCCAGTAGGGGCGCAGGTGGCGTAGGAAGCGCGCCTGCTCGGCACGAGGCAGTCCCGCCCAGAGTGCGTCGGTCATCGGGCGCAGCGCGTCGATGACGCTGCGCCAATCGACGCCGACCGCGCGCGCCGCCGCGATCTCGGCCCGCCCCCAGGCGAGGAGCCTGCGCAGCGAGGCGCGGGTCTCCGCACTCAGATCGGGCCGGGGCCAGGCCGGCACGGGCGCATGCGGCTTCGGCACCAGCCCGCGCCGGGAGACCGCCACGATCCGGCCCGCGAAGCCGTGGCGGCGCAGGGCGGCCACCGAATCCATCATCGTCAGGCCGGTGCCGACGACGAGCACGTCTCGCGCGGGATCGAGTTGGCCGAAGCCCTTCGGCTCCCAGGGGTCGCGCCGGTGCCGGCTCCGCGCCGCGACGGGACCCGCGAGGTTCCCCATGGCGAGGACGATCCCGGCGACGGGGATGCGCGCGCCCGTCCCGGTTCGCAACGCGAAGCCGTCGCGCTCCGGCACCACGTCGACGATCGAGTTCCGCGCGTGTTCGAGGCGCGTTCCCGCACCGGCCTCGGTGCGGGCCACGTGCTCCGCGAGGTAGCGCCCGTAGAGCCCGCGCGCCGCGAAGGTCCCCGCGTCGGTGACCCGGATGCCCGAGCGCTCGGTGGAATCGAAGGCGGAGCGTTGGAGCCAGTCCTGAAAATCCCCGGGCCGGTCGGGATCGGCGCTCATCTGCGCCGCGCGTAGGTTGAGCAGGTGATCCGGGTTCGAGGTCGAGTAGGCAAGCCCTCGGCCGGCCTCGTGTGTCCGCTCGCAGAGGAGCACGCGCCGATCGTCGGGAAGCGCGCGGAGCAGCTGCCGGGCGACGACGAAACCGCTGAAGCCGCCGCCGATGACGGCAAGCGGACGCGGGCGGTCGGTCTCTGTCATGGTCGGAAACTCCATCCCGTCCGTTAGCTTGGAGCCTCATAGGTTCGTTCGATATAGAGAACAAGACATGCCGATCCGTGAACGAAGGACCTGCGTCGGCCGGCATCCAATAGGCAGCGACACCATTATTCGGCGCTCCACTCGGCAGGATCGCAAGAACTTGCTCGCATCTCGGCTTCAAGGGAAAGATGATCCCCTACGAGAGCGTTCTTAAAAAAGAACGTTCTTGTTGACTCTCCTGCGTCCTGACGGGACGATGCGGGCCTTCGCCGGACGGGTTTCGAGGCCCTCCCGGCGCGTGTTCCGATCCCGACCGTGAGCCGATGTCGCGCCCGATGCCGCTCGTTCCGCCCCGCCCCGAAACGAGCCTCGCACGCGCCCGGCACCTCGCCCTGCGCGAAGCCGCCCTCGGCCTCCGAGCGTCGTGATCCATCAGGAGACCTCATGAGCTTCCTCAGCCCCGACGCCGTCGAGTTCATCGGATTCGCCGCACCCCGCTACCATTCCGAGACCCACGCGGCCTCCGGCCCGGCGATCGACCGCGACTACCTTCGGCTTCTGGCCCAGGCCCATGAATGGGGCGGGTTCGACCGTATCCTCGTGGCCTATTATTCGACGCAGCCCGACGCGATCCTGCTCTCGGCACAGATCGCGGCGGTGACGGATCGCATCGGCCTGATGATCGCCCACCGCATCGGCTTCACCGCCCCGACGGTGGCCGCGCGCCAGTTCGCGACCCTGGACCAGCTCACCGGCGGGCGCGTCGCCATCCACGCCATCAGCGGCGGGGACGACCGCGAACTCGCGCAGGACGGCGACCACCTCACCAAGGATCAGCGCTATGCCCGCACCGACGAGTTTCTCACGGTCGCCCGACAGGTCTGGACCGCCGCGACCCCGTTCGACTTCGCGGGTGCGCATTACCGGATCGAGGGCGGCTTCTCCGAGGTGAAGCCCGTGAGCCGGCGTGGCATCCCGGTCTATTTCGGAGGCGCCTCGCCGGCCGCCATCGCGGTGGCGGGCCGGCACGCCGACACCTACGCCCTCTGGGGCGAGAGCCTGGATCAGGTCCGCGAGGCCATCGCGAAGGTTCGCGCGGCCGCCGCGCCGCACGGGCGCAGCCCGCGCTTCAGCCTCTCCTTCCGGCCGATCCTCGCCGAGACCGAAGCGGCGGCCTGGGCGCGGGCCGAGGCGATTCTGGCGCAGACCCGCGCCCTGCGCGCCGCCCGTGGGCTCGGCCCCGCCGCGGCGCCGCAGAACGAGGGCTCGCGCCGGTTGCTCGCGGCCGCCGCGCAGGGCTCGCGCCTCGACACGCGGCTCTACACCGCCATCGCGCGCGAAACCGGCGCCTCGGGCAACTCGACGGCCCTCGTCGGCACACCCGAACAGGTCGCCGAGGCGCTGCTCGCCTATCACGACCTCGGGGTGCGCACCTTCCTGATCCGGGGCTTCGACCCGCTGGAGGACGCCATCGCGTATGGCCGCGACCTCATCCCCGCCTTCCGCCGGCTCCTGGCCGAGCGCGGCGCGCGGTCGGAGGCGGCGTGATGCGGTTCGCTCTCGCCATCGCCGCGTTCCTGGCGCTCACGGGACTGTCCCGCGCCGACGACGCGGTCCTGCGCGTCGGCGACCAGCGCGGCAACGCGCGCGCGCTGATGGAGGCGGCGGGCGTGCTCGCGGACCTGCCCTATCGGCTCGAATGGAGCGAGTTCCCGGCCGCCGCGCCCCTGCTGGAAGCGCTGAATGCCGGGGCGATCGATGCCGGCGGGGTCGGCGACGCGCCCTTCACCTTCGCGGCCGCCGCCGGGGTGCCGGTGAAGGCGTTCCTGGCCTTTCGCAACCGGCAGGACGGCCTCGCGATCCTGGTGCCCAAGGACTCTCCGGTCAGGACGGTCGCCGACCTGAAGGGCAGGAGCATCGCCACCAATCGCGGCTCCATCGGCCATCAGGTCGTGCTCGCCGCCCTGGAGGAGGCCGGCCTGCCGGCGAGCGCCGTGACCTTACGCTTCCTGCCCCCGGCGGACGCCAAGATCGCGCTGGCCAGCGGCAGCGTCGATGCCTGGGCGACCTGGGAGCCCTACACCTCCACGGCCGAGCTCGCCGGCCTCGCCCGCGCGGTCCGAGACGGGAACGGCATCACGCCGGGCCTGAGCTTCGCGGTGGCGAGCGACGCCGCGCTGAAGGCGAAGCGGGCGCAGCTCGCCGATTTCGGCCGGCGCCTCGTCTCGGCGCGCGAATGGGCCTTGAAAGACCCGGCCCCCTACGCCGCCGTCTGGTCGAAGCTCATCGGCCTGCCCGAGACGGTGCCGCTGCGCTGGTTCTCGCGGGCGCAATACCGCGCCGTGCCCATCGACGACGCGGTGATCGCCGACGAGCAGCGCAACATCGATCTCTACGTCCGTTCGGGGCTGATTCCGCAGGCCCGCGCGCCGAGGGCCGAGGCGATCCTCGACCGCAGCTTCGAACCCGCCGCCGCTGCGGTACGATGAGCCGCGACGCACAGCGCGAGGGACCGAAGATGCACGACGATCATTCCGAGCACGACCACGATCATGCCCACCACGATCATCACGACCACGGCGCTCCGTCGGAGCGCTGGAAGCACGACGGCGTGCGGGTGATTCCGGGCGACAGGCTCGATGCGAACACCGCCCAGACGCCCGGCATGTTCCGGCAGGCGGCGATCAACCACGCCCGCGTCGGCGCCCAGAAGATCTGGGCCGGCACGGTGGCGATCGCCCCCGACGCCAAGACCGGCGTGCACCACCACGGCGCCCTGGAGAGCGTGATCTACGTGGTCTCGGGCCGCGCCCGGATGCGTTGGGGCGACCGGCTCGAATTCGTGGCCGAGGCGGGGCCCGGCGACTTCATCTTCGTGCCTCCCTACGTGCCGCACCAGGAGATCAACGCCGACCCGGACCAGCCGCTGAACTGCGTCCTCGTGCGCTCCGACAACGAGGCCGTGGTGGTCAACATCACGGATGTCGAGCCCGTCGAACGGCCCGAGACCGTCCACTGGGTCGATCCGATCCACAAGCATCCCTGACAACACGAGACGTCCAACCATGATCGATCGCCGCCACGCGCTGCGGGCCGCCGCCGGCTTCGGCCTCCTCGCTCTGTTCCCCGGTGCCGGACGCGCGGCCGAGCCCGGGAAGCTGCGCATCGGCTTCCAGAAATCCTCGACGCTGATCGCCCTGCTCAAGCAGGATGCCGTGCTGGAAAAGGCGCTGGCGCCGCTCGCCGTCACCGTCTCCTGGCACGAATTCACCAGCGGCCTGCCGATCATGGAGGCGCTGAACGCCGGGCAGATCGACGTGTCGGCGGATGTGGCCGACACCGTGCCGATTTTCGCCCAGGCCGCCCAGGCCCGCATCGCCTACGTCGCCCAGGAGGCCGCATCGCCCAAGGCTCAGGCGATCCTCGTCGGCGCCGATTCGCCGATCAAGTCCGTCGCCGACCTGAAGGGCCGCAAGGTCGCGGTCACCAAGGGCGCCGGCAGCCACTACCTGCTGCTCGCCGCGCTCCAGGCGGCGAACCTGCCGTTCCGGTCGATCAGCCCGGCCTACCTGACCCCCTCGGACGGTCGCGCGGCCCTGGCCAGCGGCAGCGTCGACGCCTGGGTCGCCTGGGACCCGTTCCTCTCGGCGGCCGAGCAGCAGACCGGGGCCCGCATCCTCCAGGACGGCACCGGTCTGTCGCAATACAAGCGCTACTACCTCGCGGGGGCCGACTACGCCGCGCAGCGCGCCGACGTGCTGGCGATCCTGTTCGGCAAGCTGCGGGAGACCGGGACCTGGGTGAAGGCCAACCCGGACGCGGCCGCCACCCGCCTCGGCGCCCTGTGGAAGCTCGAACCGGCCGTCGTCCTCCAGGCCAACGGGCGGCGCAGCTACGCCGTCGAGCCCGTCACCCGCGCGGGCCTCTCGGAACAGCAGACCATCGCGGATGCCTTCCGGGCGGAGGGCCTGCTGCCCCGGCCGGTGGATGCCTCCGCGCTGCCGATCTGGGTGCCGCCGTCGCTCTGAGTCTTTTGCCGTTCCTGCCCTCCACGAGGACTTACAGTCGATGATGTCGTTCCTCGGGCGCCGTGCCGCGTCCCTCTCCCGTCGTGCGCTGCTCGGGGCCGCCGGCTGCACGCTGTTCCTCATCGGCGCACCGCACCGGGCCGACGCGGCCGAGGTGAAGGAGGTCCGCCTCGATTGGGCGACCTACAACCCCGTCAGCCTCGTCCTGAAGGAGAAGGGCTTCCTCGAAGCCGCCCTCAGGGAGCGGGGTATCGCGGTGCGCTGGACGCAGTCGCTCGGCTCGAACAAAGCGCTCGAATACCTGAACGGCGGCGCCATCGACTTCGGCTCGTCGGCGGGCGCGGCCGCCTTGCTGGCGCGGGTCAACGGAAACCCGGTCAAGGCGATCTACGCCTATTCGCAGCCCGAATGGACGGCCCTCGTCACGCGGAAGGACAGCGGCATCGCGAAGCCCGCCGACCTCAAGGGCAAGCGGATCGCGGTGACGCGCGGCACCGATCCGCACATCTTCCTCATCCGTGCCCTCCAGGGCGCGGGCCTCGCCGAGCGGGACGCCAAACTCGTCCTGCTCCAGCACGCCGATGGCCGCACCGCCCTGGAGCGCGGCGACGTCGATGCCTGGGCCGGCCTCGACCCGATGATGGCGGCCTCCGAGATCGAGAACGGCAGCGTGCTGTTCTTCCGCGACCCGGCCGCCAACACCTGGGGCGTGCTCGACGTGCGGGAGGATTTCGCGAAGGCCAATCCCGACCTCGTCCGCACCGTGATCGCGGCCTACGAGGAGGCCCGGACCTACGCGATCGCCAACCCGGATGCCGTCACCCGCGCGCTCGTAGCCGCCACGAAGCTGCCCGAGCCCGTGATCGCCCGGCAACTCGCCCGCACCGACCTGACCAGGCCCGCGATCGGCCGCGTCCAGGCCGAGAGCATCCAGGCGGCGGGCCTCGCCCTCCAGCAGGCCGGCGTGATCCCGCCGGAAACGAACGTGGCGAGCGCCGTCGACGGCCTGATCGACACCCGCTTCAACCCCGGACCCGAGCGGTGAGCGCCGGCGCGGCCGCGCGCATTCTCGGCTTCGAGGCCGACGGGAAGACCCGGGAGGCGGGCGCGCGGGCGCGATCCCGGCCTCACGCGGGTTCTCGACGGGCCGATGGGCGCCATGCCGTCCGGTTCGTTCTCGGCGTCCTCATCCCGCTCGGCCTCGTGCTCGGTTGGGAACTCGCGACCCGCGCCGGGCTCACCCAGGGACGCCTCTTGCCACCCCCGAGCCGGGTGCTCGGCACCCTGCTGGCCCTGGCGCAATCCGGCGACCTGCGGCTCCACGTGCAGGCGACGCTGCTGCGCGTCGCGCTCGGCTTCGTCGCGGGCGCGGGTCTCGGCATCCTGGCCGGGGCGGTCACCGGAACCGTGCCGCTGATGCGCCACCTCGTCGATCCGGGCCTGCAGGCGCTGCGGGCGGTGCCGTCGCTCGCCTGGGTGCCGCTCTTCATCCTCTGGCTCGGCATCCTGGAGACGCCGAAGGTGGCGCTGATCGCGGTCGGCGTGTTTTTCCCGGTCTATATCGGCGTCTCGGGGGCGATCGCCTCGGTCGACCGCAAGCTCGTGGAGGTGGGGCGCATCTTCCGGCTCTCGCGCTGGGCGCTCGCCCGCCGCATCCTGCTCCCCGCCGTGCTGCCCGGCACCATCGTGGCCCTGCGCACCGGCCTCGGGCTCGGCTTCCTGTTCGTGGTCGCGGCCGAACTCATGGGCGCCTCCGAGGGGCTCGGCTACCTGCTCGTGGAGGGCCAGCAATTCGGGAAGCCCGACCAGATCCTGGCCGCCATCCTGGCCTTCGCGACCTTAGGCAAGCTCGCCGACGCGCTGCTCGTCTTCCTCACCCGTCCGCTCCTGCGCTGGCAGGACGTGGCCCGCGACGTCCTCTGAAGAGTCCGGACCATGCTGACGATCCAGGACGTGTCGAAGACCTACGCGGACGGCACCGAGGCCCTGACGGGCATCCGCCTCGCCATCCCACCCGGCGAGATCCTCGCCCTGGTGGGCGGGTCGGGCTGCGGGAAGACCACGCTGCTGCGCCTCGTCGCCGGCCTCGATACCGCCACCGCCGGCACGATCCGCCTCGACGGCGCGGCGATCACCGCGCCGCATCCGGGTGTCGGGCTGGTGTTCCAGGAGCCGCGTCTGCTGCCCTGGCTCACGATCGCGGAGAATGTCGGCTTCGGACTGGCGCACCTGCCGCGCGCGGTCCGGCGCGAGCGGGTGGCGCACGTGCTGGCCCGCGTCGGCCTCTCCGCCCATGGGACGCGCTGGCCGCGCGACCTTTCCGGCGGTCAGCAGCAGCGCGTCGCCATCGCCCGCGCCTTCGTGGCGGACCCCGTGGTGCTCCTCCTCGACGAGCCGTTCTCGGCCCTCGACGCCGTGACCCGCGAGGACCTGCACCGGCACCTCCTCGCCCTCTGGGCGGAAACGCGGCCGACGATCGTGCTCGTCACCCACGACGTCGCCGAGGCGGTGGCGCTCGCCGACCGCGCGGTGGTGATGCGGCCGCATCCGGGGCGCATCCACGACACGGTGGTCGTGCCGCGGCCGCGCTCCGGCGATTCGGACGTCGCTTTCGCGGCGACGCGATCCTTGCGCGCCCTGCTCGACGCCTCGCTCGGACGGATTACGGAGCGCGCCGCCGTGCCGGCCTGAGCGGGCGCGACGCCCGTCGGCGAACGCACCGGATGACGATTGTGGGCGTCCGTCACGGGCGGGCGCCGCTCTGTGCATAGATTTTGCACAGGACCCGGGCCGTCATCCACGAGAGCCCCTATTCGATGCCCCTGACCAAGCGCAGCCTCCTCCTCGCCCTCGGCCTGAATGCCGCCCTGCTGTCGTTCGGAGGCGCGCAGGCGCAGGACGCCCTCACGGAGATCACGAAGGCCAAGGTCGTGAAGATCGGCGTCCCGGCCGACTACCCGCCCTACGGCTTCGTCGGGCTCGACCTGAAGCCGATCGGCCTCGATATCGATGTCGCCAACCTCATCGGGGCCAAGCTCGGGGCCGCGGTCGAACTGGTGCCGGTGGTGAGCGCCAACCGCATCCCCTACCTGCAGACCAAGAAGATCGACCTCATCGTCTCGACCCTCGGCAAGAACGAGGAGCGGATCAAGATCATCGATTTCAGCGCCGCCTACGCGCCGTTCTACCAGGGCGTGTTCGCGCCGAAATCCACCAGCATCAAGAGCTTCGACGATCTGGCCGGCAAGTCGGTGGCGGTGACGCGCGGCGCGATGGAGGACGAGATGCTGGGCAAGGTCGCGCCCGCTTCCGCGACGATCCAGCGCTTCGAGGATCAGGCCGCCACCACGGCGGCCTTCGCGGCGGGCCAGACCCAGGTCATCGCCACCAGCGTCTCGAACATCGCCGTGCTCAGCCGCAAGAGCCCGAATCTCGGCGTCGAGTACAAGCTGCTCCTGCGCGACAGCCCCTGCTTCGTCGGCGTCAACAAGGGCGAGGACGCCCTGCTGAAGAAGGTCAACGAGATCGTGCTGGCGGCCAAGGCCGACGGGACCCTGGAGGCCCTGTCGCAGAAGTGGCTGAAGCGCGGAACCGGCGACCTGCCGCTCTGATCCATCGCTGAGACCCGCCTCACCGACACGGGCCGTCCTTCGGACGGTCCGCGTCTCGATCGCTCGCCAGGGCCTCCGATCCGCCATGCCGCTGCAACTCGACTTCATGAGTATCCTGGTCCAGTGGCCGCTGCTCCTGCGGGGCGCGGCCTGGACGATCGCCCTCACGGCGATCGCGACCCTGCTGGGCGGGATGCTCGGCATCGTCTGCGCCTGGGCCCGCGCCGGCGGACCGCGCGCCCTGCGCTGGCTCGTCGGCGGCTACGTGGAGATCATCCGCAACACGCCCTTCATCGTGCAGCTGTTCTTCATCTTCTTCGGCCTGCCGGAACTCGGCATCCGGCTCTCGCCGATGACGGCGTCCATCCTCGCCATGACGGTCAACCTCGGCGCCTATGCCACCGAGATCCTGCGCGCCGGCATCGAGGCGACGCCGCGCGGGCAGATCGAGGCGGCCGAGAGCCTCGCCCTGACGAAGGCGCAGGTCTTCACCCGCGTGGTGCTGCCGCCGGCCCTGAAGAAGGTCTGGCCCGCCCTGGTCAGCCAGATCGTCATCGTGATGCTGGGTTCCGCCGTCTGCGGGCAGATCTCGACGGAGGAGCTGAGCTACGCCACCAACCTGATCCAGAGCCGCAACTTCCGCGCCTTCGAGACCTACATCGTCGGCACCCTGAGCTATCTCGGCCTCGCGATCCTCGTCCGCAACCTGCTCTACTGGGCCGGCCCGCGCTTCCTGTTCGGCCGCTAGGAGGCCCGCATGCCCGAATTCACCCTCTGGGACATCGTCCGCAACCTGCTGCTCGCCGCGCGCTGGACCGTGGCGCTCTCGTTCATCGCCTTCCTGGGCGGGACGGTGTTCGGCCTGCTGCTGCTGCTCATGCGCCTGTCGGGCCGGCGCGTCCTCGAGCGCCTCGTCGGTATCTACGTGCAGCTCTTCCAGGGCACGCCGCTGCTAATGCAGCTCTTCCTGCTGTATTTCGGGCTCGCGGTCATGGGTGTGAACACCTCGGCTTGGCTCGCGGCCTGCGTCGCCCTCACGCTCTACGCCTCGGCCTACCTCACGGAGATCTGGCGCGGCGCGGTCGCGGCGATCCCGCGCGGGCAGTGGGAGGCCTCGGCCAGCCTCGCGCTCAGCTTCGGCCAGCAGTTTCGCCACATCATCCTGCCCCAGGCCCTGCGGATCGCGGTGGCGCCGACGGTCGGTTTCCTGGTCCAGGTGGTGAAGGGCACGGCCCTCGCCTCGGTGATCGGCTTCGTCGAGCTGACAAAGGCCGGCGGCATGATCGCCAACGTCACCTACGAGCCGATGCTGACCTATGCCTGCGTGGCGGCGATGTACTTCGTCCTGTGCTTTCCCATCAGCCTCTACGCCCGCGCCCTAGAGAGGAAACTCGCATGATCGCCGTCCCCGAGAGCGTGGCCAAGGGCGGCCCGTCCGCCGAGCCGCACACCCAGGTCGGGGCGCCGATCCTGCGTATCACGGCCTTACGCAAATCCTACGGCACGCACGAGGTCCTGCGCGGCATCGACCTCGACGTCATGCGCGGCGAGGTGCTGGCGATCATCGGCAAGAGCGGCTCGGGCAAGAGCACGCTGCTTCGCTGCATCAACGGCCTGGAGGTCTTCCAGCACGGGTCGCTGATCGTCGACGGCAAGCACCTGCTCTACGACAACCCCAAGGCCATGCGCGACCTGCGCCAGGGCGTCGGCATGATCTTCCAGAACTTCAACCTGTTCCCCCACCTCTCGGTGGGGCGCAACGTCATGCTCGCCCCGCACCTCGTGAAGAAGCGGCCGGGGGCGGAGAACGACGCCCGCGCCCGCCAGCTCCTCGCCCGCGTCGGCCTCGCGGAGAAGTTCGACGCGATGCCGGACAAGCTCTCGGGGGGCCAGCAGCAACGCGTCGCCATCGCCCGCGCGCTCGCGATGGACCCGGCCATCATGCTCTGCGACGAGATCACCAGCGCCCTCGACCCCGAACTCGTCGGCGAGGTGCTGCGGGTGGTCGAATCCCTCGCCGACGAGGGCATGACCCTGCTGATGGTGACCCACGAGATGAGCTTCGCCCGCAAGGTCGCCGACCGGGTCATCTTCATGCACCAGGGGCTCGTCCACGAGATCGGCCCGCCGGCGGAGCTGTTCGGCGCGCCGAGGACGCCGGAACTGCGCCAGTTCCTGTCCTCGCTGCACGACTGAGCCGCCGGGCGGGCGCTGGACATCGGGCGCGTCCTGCGGTCTCTCGGAGGCGGAACCGCAGGCCACCGGGAGACACGCCATGTGGACGACGCTCAAGGGAACATGGATCGCCCTCTGCATCCTGGCGCCCGTTCCGGCCCTGGCGCAATCGGCGACCAACCTGACCGCCCTGAGCGGCCTCGCCCCCGTGAGCGCCCTCGCCGCCAGCCCCGAGGGCCGGGCCGCCCTTGAGGCGAACCTGCGGGTGACCGGCGACATCCAGGCCGCACGCGCGCGTCAGCCGCTCCTGCTGCCCGAGGCCGAGCAGCGCCAACTCGCGCTCCGCGACGCCTTCATCACCGACGGGAATGCCACGGAACTCGCCGACGGCCTGGGCAGCAGGCTCGGCGGACTCTACCAGGCGCGCGCCCGATACACCGACCGCGAGAAGTTCACGAACGTCGCCCAGTCGGTGGCGGACCTGATCGGTTACACCAACAACGTCGCCAAATCGGATTCGAACGCCGGCAAGTACTTCTTTGCCAACGGTACCACGAACGGCAAGGTCCCGGTCTCCGAGGCGGCCCGGGCCATCCTGGCGGCGCGCGGGGGCACGCTCGACGTGTTCGGCAGGGCCTATGGACGACCGGCCGGCAGCCAGGGCTCCGACGCCTACGGGAATGCCCGCCCGTTCCAGACCCTTCCCACGCTGCTCGCTTATCGGGGCGAGGACTATTTCGGCCAGCCCTCGCATAGCCTGGACTGGCTGCGGGGACCGAGCCAGAACCTGACCGACAGCCCATCCTATCCGAGCGGCCACACGACCTACGGCTACACCGAGGCGGTGGTCCTCGCGATCCTGGTGCCGGAGCGTTACCAGCAGATGATCGGCCGCGCCGCCGAGTACGGCAACAACCGCATCCTGGTCGGCGCGCACTACGCCATGGACGTGCTGGGCGGACGCGCGACGGCGCTGCACGCGGTCGCGCACCTGCTCGCCAACGACCCGGCCTATGTGGGCCAGATCCGCCGGAACCCCGCGGTGACCAACGAGATGAGCACGGCCACCAACGAGGCCGTGGCCGTCACGGATTACCGGGCGGCGCTCGAAGCCGCCCGCGCCGATCTGACCGCGTTCCTCCGCGACGGGTGCGGCGAGCCGGTCGCCGCCTGCGCCACCACGGATACGGGACGCTTCCGCGATGCCGCCGCCAACGCCGCCCTGTACGAGGCGACGCAGACCTACGGTCTGCCCGTCGTGCATGCGGGGCGTGCGGGCACGCGCGAGGATGTCGGCCGGGTCGCCCCGGAAGCCGGACACCTCCTCACGGCCGCGTTCCCGTCGCTGAGCCTGGAGGAGGCGAACGCGATCCTGACGGAGACGCAAGGGCCCGGCGGCGGTTTCCTCGACGACGGCTCGGCCTTCGGCCTGTACGCGCGCCTCGACCTCTACGCGGCCGCCGGGAAAGCCGCGGCGCTGGCGTCCCGGAAACAGGGAACACCGCGCGCCGCGCGCTGAACGCGCCGTCGCGGCCGACGCCCCTTCAGGCCGCCGCCGCGAGGGCCTTCTGAAATTCGGCCTCCGGGAGGAGCGCGCCGCCCGTGGTCCAGACCACGTGCGTGCCCCGGTGCGTCTCGGGCAGGGCCGCCAGCGCCGGAGCCACGGCCGCGAAGGCGGAGGCCGCCGAGGGTTCGAGCCGGAGCCCGGCCCGCTCCCAGAGGTCGCGCACGCCTGTGAACAGGGCCGCGTCCTCCACCGTGACCACGGCCTCGATCAGCGCGCCGACCGTGCCGGCGACCAGCAGCGAGGCCTGGGAGACCGCGAGGCCATCGGCCGCCGTGCGATTGTCGAGGCCGATATCGTAGACGCTGACGGGACGTTCCAAGCCGGCCGCGAGTTGCACCAGCATGCAGGGCGCCGCCACCGGTTCGACGAAGATGCAGCGCACGGCGTCGCCGAACAGCAGCTTCAGGCCCAGCGTCACGCCGCCGGGCGCGCCGCCGACTCCGCAGGGCAGGTAGACGTGGAGCGGACTCTCGGCATCGACCGTGACGTTCGCGCTCGCCAATTGGCGCTGGAGGTCGAAGGCCGCCGCCGCGTAGCCGAGGAAGAGGTCGACGGAACTCTCGTCGTCGACGAAATGCGCGTCCGGCCGCCCCGCGAAGGCGTCGCGCGCCGAAGCGACGGCGCTGCCGTAATCGCCCGCATGCTCGACCACGCGGGCGCCGAGGTCGCGCAGGCGCTGCTTCTTCCAGGCCTTGGCGTCGTGGGACATGTGGACCTCGACCGCGAAGCCCAGTGCCCGCGCCATCACGCCGACGCTGAAGCCGAGATTGCCGGTGCTGCCCACCGCCACGGTGTAGGCACCGAACGCGGTCCGCATCACGGGCTCGGCGAGACGGGCATAGGACTCGCCGCCGCGCAGCCAGCCCGCGCGCAAAGCCAGGGTCTCGGCATAGACCAACACCTCGTAGACGCCGCCGCGCGCCTTGATGCAGCCCGTCACCGGCAGGTCGTGGTCGGCCTTCACCCAAATCGCCGCGCCCGCGATACCGGCGACATGCGCGGACACATCCGCGCGCAGCGCCAGCAGGTCCGAGTCGATCCGTCCGGTCTCCAGGTCCGGGAACAGCCGGGCCAGCAGGGGATCGAAGCGGCGCCAGCGCGCCTCGGCCGCCGCGACCTCCGCAAGCCCGTAGGCCAGACCCGGCAGGATCTCGGCCGCCGGGCGGCGATGCGGGTTGCGCCAGACCGTCGGCCGGCCCGCGCGGACGGCGTCGGGAATCCCGTTCGGGGTGTCGGGCATGCGAGTGGGTTCCTTCCGGTCGGAACGGCGAGCGGTGGGGTCCGGCGCGCACCCGGCGAGCCTTCAAGCGCCGCGCGGGCGGTCGAGATCCGGCATATCGGAGACCCCGATCTCGCGGAAGTCGCCGCGAGCGCCGACCACGCGACGGCAGTCCGGACCCAAGACGGAGAGGGCTGACATCGGATGGACGTTGAAAGGCGCGCGCTTTCCTTCCGACACCCGGCACGACATGGTCGGCCCATCGGCGGGCCCGCGCCACGCCTCGATCGAGGAGCCCTGACCTATGTCGGACGCCATGTCGGAACGCGACGGCCTCGCCCCCTTTC
Source organism: Methylobacterium sp. J-068 (assembly GCF_022829445.1). Lineage (GTDB taxonomy): Bacteria > Pseudomonadota > Alphaproteobacteria > Rhizobiales > Beijerinckiaceae > Methylobacterium. The sequence goes on from NZ_JAKSXY010000125.1 coordinate 239,609, forward strand.
GGGACCTGCTGGGTGAGAGCGGGGTGCTCACGAGCCCCGACATGACCGAACGCTACACCCGCGATCACCGCGATCTGATGCTGGGCGAGACGCCGGCGGTGCTGCGCCCGCGCGGCGTGGACGAGGTTCAGGCCCTGGTCGGGCTCGCCCGAGAGGGGCGCTTCGGCCTCGTGCCCCAGGGCGGCAACACCGGTTACGTCGGCGGTGCGACGCCGGAGCCCGGCCGGCGCCAACTCGTCGTCAGCCTGGAACGGATGACCCGCATCCGCGCGGTCGATCCCCTGAACTTCACCCTCGCCTGCGATGCCGGCACGATCCTCAGCGACGCCCAGAAAGCCGCGGAAGCCGCGGGGCTGTTCCTCCCCCTCAGCCTGGGCTCGGAGGGAAGCTGCCGGCTCGGCGGCAATCTCGGCACCAATGCGGGTGGCCTGCAGGTGCTCCGCTACGGCATGGCCCGCGACCTCGTGCTCGGCCTCGAAGTGGTGCTGCCGGACGGCACGCTGTTCTCCGACATGCGGACCCTGCGCAAGAACAACATCGGCTACGACCTGAAGCAGCTCTTCATCGGCGCCGAGGGCACGCTGGGCATTATCACCGGCGTGGTGCTCAAGCTCTGGCCCGCCCAGACGCAGCGCGCCACCGCCTGGCTCGAACTCGGCGCGGAGGCGCCCATCCCCGAGATGGCCGCCACGGTCCGGCGTGAAACCTCCGACCTCGCCTCGACCTTCGAGCTGATCTCGGCCTCCTCGCTCGGCTTGGTGGCGGAGATGCGAGGTGGCGGAACCGGCCTGAATTCCGGGCCGGGCGGGGCCGTGCTCCTCGAACTCACCGCCTCCTCCGAGCGCATTCCCCTCGACGACCTGCTGATGGGCTGCCTCGAACCATTGATGGAGAAGGGCTGGGTGACGGATGCGGTGCTCGCCCAGTCCGAGGCCCAGCGTCGGGCGATGTGGGCCGTGCGCGAGACCATTCCCGAGGGCGAGAAGCATGCGGGCGGCTCGGTCAAGCACGACATCGCCGTGCCGATCTCCCAGCTCACCGCCTTCCTGGCGGGGGGCGCGGCCCTGCTGGCCGAACGCCTGCCCGAGGTGCGCCTCTCCGTCTACGGTCATGTCGGCGACGGAAACCTGCACTACAACCTCGTCGTGCCCGAGGGCCGCGACCGACTGGAATTCACCCGCGCGATTGAGGCGGGCTTCGCCCACGACCTCTACGCCCTCGCGGCGGATCTCGGCGGGAGCTTCAGTGCCGAGTACGGCATCGGCCGATTCAAGCGCGACCTCCTCGTGCGCTATTCCGATCCGGCCCGTCTGACGCTGATCGGGACCCTGAAACGAAGCCTCGACCCGCAGGACGTGATGAACGCGGGTGCGATGCTGTGATCCGCCACTCCGGCGGGATCGGCTCAGCGCGTCGCCGCCGCCGGGTGAGCGCCGAAGCGCGCCCTGTATTCGCCCGGACTGATGCCGACGTGCCGCCGGAAATGGTGGCGCAGCGTGTCGGCACTTCCGAAACCGACAGCGCCGGCGATCGCGTCGGTGGTGAGGCCGTCGGCGCCGAGGAGGCGCTTGGCCGCCTCGACGCGTTCCGCCACCAGCCACGCGCCCGGAGGCGAGCCCGTCGCCTCCGTGAAGCGGCGCACGAAGGTGCGCAGGCTCATCCGGCACTCCGCCGCCATGCGCGCGAGGGTCCATGCGGCGCCGAGATCGGACCGCAGGGCGTCGAGCAAGGGCGCGACGGCGGCGTTCGCGCGTGCCGGCACCGGGCGCTCGAGGAACTGCGCCTGACCGCCGGTCCGGTGCGCGGGCATGACGAGGCGTCGCGCCACCGCGTTCGCCGCGTCCGCTCCGAAATCCTGGCGCACGATCTCGATCATCAGGTCGATCCCGGCCGCACTGCCGGCTGAGGTGAGGAGGCGCCCCTGCGCGCGGTAGAGCGACGTTTCATCGACCGCGATGGCCGGGTAGCGCGCCCGCAGCGCCCCGGCATAGCGCCAGTGCGTCGTGGCCGTTCCGCCGTCCAAGAGCCCCGTCGCCGCCAGTACGAAGGCGCCCGAGCAGATCGAGGCCAGCCGCGCGCCCCGTTCGTGCGCCTGGACGAGGCGGCGGCACAGCGCGTCGGGAACGGGTTCGTCCGCGCCCTTCCAGCCCGGCACCACGACGAGGTCGGCGCGATCGATCAGGTCGATGCCGTGCTCGGGCACGACCCGGAATCCGCCATGGGCCCGGAGCGGACCCTCCTCGACCGCGCAACTCGCGAAGCGATACCAGTCCGCGCCCATCTCGGGGCGTGACAGGCCGAAGATCTCGGCGACGATGCCGAACTCGAAGGTGCAGAGACCGTCGTAGAGCAGCGCGACGACGAGGGGCCCGCGTGGGTTTGGCATGATGTTCCCGTAGACTGTCCTTCATGCCAATTGCAAGGCTTCGCCGGCTCGGGTGACATGAAGGCGAGCCGTTCGGGGAAGCCGCCATGTCCAGTGCCGTCACCGCCATTCCGCCCGCGCCGTCCGAGGTCGCCAGCGCGCACTTCGCCGCCGCGTTCGCGTTCGAGACCGATTGCTGGGACGTGCACGACGCCCTCTCCCGCGAGCAGGACTTCGTTCTGCTCGATGTGCGCGCTCCGGCCCTGTTCGCACGCGGTCACGTTCCGGGCGCCCTCGACCTCCCGCAGGGCAAGATCGTGCGCTCGGCCCTCGTGCGCTGGCCGGACGATACGGTGTTCGTCACTTACTGCGCGGGCCCCCATTGCAACGGGGCCGCCCGAGGCGCGCTTCGGCTGGCCGATCTCGGCCGACCGGTGAAGATCATGGCCGGGGGCATCACGGGCTGGATCGCGGAAGGCTTTGCCCTGGCGCGCGCCGACGTTCCGGCCGGGCGCGAATCCTAGCCCTGGAACGACAGCGTCGCGCGCGTGCCGGCCCGGCCATGGGCGTAGACCAGGGCCGAGCGCAGGTTCGTCGCCATCGCGCGGATGATGCGGGAGCCGAGCCCGGTGCCGCGCGGCTGGCCTTCGCCGGTCCAGCCGATGCCGTCGTCCTCCACGGTCAGGGTCAGGCCCTCGGTGCCTTCGCGCGCCACCGAGACCCGGATCTCGCCAGGCACCTCCGGCGGGTAGGCGTACTTGTAGGCGTTGGTCACGAGTTCGGTGACGACCACGCCGACCGAGACCGCCTTGTCGGTGGCGAGCCGCACGCGTGCCGCGTCGAGGCGGATGGCGTGGTCGCGGCCCGCCGCCTTCATCGCCGCCTGCAACTCCTCGACGAGGCTCGCCAGATAGGCGTCGAGATCCACCGCCTCGACGTCGTCCGAGGTGTAGAGCCGGCGGTGGATGCCCGCGATGGCCGAGATCCGGGCCTGCATCTCCTGAAGGGCGGCCTTGGCGGCGGGGTCCTTCACGGCGTTCGTCTGCATGTGCGCGAGGGCCGCCACCAGGGCCAGCGAGTTGGCGACGCGGTGGTTGACCTCGCGCAGCATGATCTCGGCCCGGTCCCGCGCCTCGCGAACGGCCTGCTCGGCCCGCTCCTTGTCGCGCCGCATGGCCTCCTGGCGCAGGGCGATGTCGATCGCCTCGCCGAGCAGTTCGCGAAACTGGCCCTGAAGGTCCTTCCAGACGTAGTCGACGGCGCCCGCCTTCAGGGCGGCGACGGCGACGCGGCTGTCCTCCGAGCCCGTGACGTAGACCACCGGCGGCGCATCGGGCAGTGCCCGGATCGCCGGCAGGATGTCAAGCCCGGTCTGGCCGGGCATGTGATGGTCGAGCGCCACCACGTCGATGCCGCCGAGGCCCAGCCGGGCGAGCCCGGCATCGCCGTCCGCCGCGAGCTCCACGACGTAGCCCCGCGCCTGGAGCGCGCGCTGAACCAGCCGCCCCAGACCCGGGTCGTCATCGACGTAGAGGATGCGACCGCGATCCTGGGGCGCGGGCTCGCTCATGGGCTTGAGGATCTCATGGGGCTGAGGGTCTCATGGGTTTTCGGGCACCTGCATCACCGAGAAGAACAGGCCGAGCTGCCGGATGGCGTTGGCGAATCCGTCGTAGTTCACCGGCTTGGTGATGTAGACGTTGGCGCCGAGATCGTAGCAGCGCTGGATCTCGCGCTGGTCGTCGGTGGTGGTGAGGACGACCACGGGCGAGCGCTTGGTGTGCGGGTTCGCCTTGACCTTTTCCAGGATGTCGATGCCCGTCATGTCCGGCAGGTTGAGGTCGAGCAGGATCAGGAGGTGGCGCTTCGCGCTGGCCTCGCCGCTTCCGTCCGTCCCGAGCAAGTAGTCGAGCGCCGTGGTCCCGTCCCGGAAGGGCAGGATCGTGTTGTTCACCCCGGCGCGACGGATGTTGCGCTCGATCAGGCGGGCATGGCCCTCATCGTCCTCGATCATGACGATTTCGACGGCGTTCACGCTGGGCCTCGGCCTCATTCCGCTGCGAGCCGCACCGGCGGCACGTCCTGTCCCTGACCTGTAGCGCTCTCGCGCGGCAGCGTCACGCTGAAGGTTGTGCCGACGCCGAATTCCGAGGCGACCTCGATCCGGCCGCCGAGCGAGCGCACCAGCGCCTTGACGTGGGCGAGCCCGATGCCCTCCCCCGGCTTGTCCTGCGCGCCGGAACGCCGGAACAACTCGAAGACGCGGGCATGGTCGCGCGCCGCGATGCCCCGCCCGTTGTCACGGACGCTGAACCGGACCCGGCCGCCGCCGACCGTCTGAGCCGTGACCTCGATGCGCCCGGGCCGCGCATCGTCGAGATACTTCACCGCGTTGTCGATGAGGTTGCCGAAGACCTGCTCGACCGCGAGGCGATCGGCCGTGACCTCCGGAAGGTCGGGCGCGACGATCACGCGCGCGCCCGCGCTCTCGGTCTGGTGGTGCTGGGCGTCGGCGATCCGCCGCAGCAATGCCGTCATGTCGAGGCGCTCGGGCGCGAAGGTGCGCCGGCCCTCGCGCGAGAGTTTCAGGATGGCGGCGATCAGGCTCTCCATCCGGGTCACGGCCGCCTTGATGAAGCCGAGGGCCTCGGCGAGATCGGCGTCGATCCCCGCCGCCCGCGGATGGTCCTGCAGCGCCGCGCGCACGTCCTCCCGCGTCGTCTCAAGCTCGCTGGTGAAGCCCATCACGTTGACGAGGGGCGCCCGCAGGTCGTGGCTGACGATGTAGGCGTAGCGCTGGATCTCCTCGTTCGATTCGCGCAGCTCCGCCTCGGCCTGGCGCTGCTCGGTGATGTCGGTGTGGACGCCGACCCACTCGCGGATGGCGCCCCGCGCATCGAGGACGGGGATGGCCCGGATGGCGTAGTGGCGCCAGGTGCCGTCGGCCGAGCGCACGCGGTGTTCGTGCATGAAGGTCCGGCGCGCCCGCACCGTCTCGTTCCAGGCCTCGATGCTGGCCTGCGCATCGTCGGGGTGTACGGCCGCCGCCCAGCCGTAGCCCTCGTATTCGGACCGGGTCTGGCCCGTGATCGCGCTCCAGCCGGGCTGCTCGCCCACCATCCGGCCCTCGGCATCGTTGGTCCAGAGGACGCCCCGCACGGCCTGCACGGCGGCGCGGAAGCGGGCCTCGCTGGCGCGCAACTCGCCCCCGACCCGCTGCTGGTCGAAGGAGGCGGCGAGCATCGCCAGGAACAGGATCAGGAAGGTCGCGCCCGCGACCGCGAGCGCCAGGTTCTGCTGGGCATGATCCAGCTCCGCGGCATGGGCCGCGTGCGCCCCGGCCGCCTCGGCGGTGAAGGTGGCGGCCGCCATGCCGGTGTAGTGCATGCCCGCGACGGCGACGCCCATCACGCAGGCGGCGATGAGCTTCTGCCAGACGCTGTTCTGCCGGAAGGTGAGCCACAGGGCGGTCGTCGCGGCCGTGACCGCGATGGCCACCGAGACCCAGACCACCAGCCAATGATAGGCGAGATTGCCCGGCACCCGCATCGCGGCCATGCCGGTATAGTGCATGGCCGCGACCCCGAGCCCCATCACCGGGCCGGCGATCAGGATGTCGCGGGTCGCGGCGCCCCTGCGGCCGATCCAGGCGAAGGCGGCGCCCGTGAAGCCGATCGCGAGGCCGAGCGACAGCAGGGTGAGGCCGAGGTCGTAGGCCGCCGGCATGCCCATCTCGAAGGCCAGCATGCCGACGAAGTGCATCGACCAGATGCCGCCGCCCATCGCCACCGCCGCGCCCGCGATCCAGGCCCAGCGCGGGCCGCTCGCGGCGCTCCGCACGTGGCTGCCGAGATCGAGCGCCGTATACGATGCGAGGACCGCGATGGAGACGGACAGGGCGACGAGCGCCGGGTTGTAGCCGGTGTGGAGCATGAGGCGACGGGCGGGACCGGTGTGGAGGAGGCGTGCGCCAGGTTACCCCGGCCGTGCCCCGAGGACCATCGCGGACGCTAGATGGAAACAGAGCGCTCCGGTGCGGCCCTGCACTACCCCTGGGGCCGCGCATGCCGTAAGGCCGCTGCAACCCCCAGCCCCCTTGATCCCATGATCGTGACCCCATGATCCGCCTCGAAAAAATCGGCAAGCAGAACGGCCGCCAGATCGTCTTCATCGAGGCATCCGCCGCCCTCCAGAAGGGCGAGAAGGTCGGCCTCGTCGGCCCGAACGGCGCCGGCAAGACCACCCTGTTTCGGATGATCACCGGCGAGGAGCAGCCCGACGAGGGCCAGGTCGCCACCGATCGCGGCATCACGATCGGGTATTTCAGCCAGGATGTCGGTGAGATGTCCGGCCGCAGCGTCGTCTCGGAAGTGATGAACGGCGCCGGCCCGGTCAGCGAGATCGGCGCCGAACTGAAGCTGGTGGAGCACGCGCTCGCCGATCCGGACCGCGCCGACGAGATGGAGGCCCTGATCGAGCGCTACGGCGAGGTCCAGGCCCGGTTCGAGGAACTCGACGGTTACGCCCTGGAGGGCCGCGCCTACGAGGTGCTGGCGGGCCTCAGTTTCTCCCAGGAGATGATGGACGGCGACGTCGGCAAGCTCTCGGGCGGCTGGAAGATGCGCGTGGCGCTCGCCCGCATCCTGCTGATGAACCCGGACGTGATGCTCCTAGACGAGCCGAGCAACCACCTCGACCTCGAGAGCCTGATCTGGCTCGAAGCCTTCCTCAAGGATTACGAGGGCGCGCTTCTGATGACCTCGCACGACCGCGAGTTCATGAACCGAATCGTCTCCAAGGTCATCGAGATCGACGGCGGCACGCTGACCACCTATTCGGGCGACTACGTCTTCTACGAGCAGCAGCGGGCGCTGAACGAAACGCACCAGCAGGCGCAGTTCGAGCGCCAGCAGGCCATGCTCGCCAAGGAGATCAAGTTCATCGAGCGCTTCAAGGCCCGCGCGAGCCACGCCGCGCAGGTCCAGAGCCGGGTGAAGAAGCTCGACAAGATCGAGCGGGTGGAGCCCCCGAAGCGCCGGCAATCGATCGCGTTCGAGTTCCAGCCGGCGCCGCGCTCCGGCGACGACGTCGTCATCATCAAGAACGTGCACAAGCGCTACGGCAGCCGCAGCATCTACGAGGGCCTCGATTTCTCGATCCGCCGGCGCGAGCGCTGGTGCGTGATGGGCATCAACGGCGCCGGCAAGTCCACGCTGCTCAAGCTCGTGACCGGCACGGCGCGCCCCGACGACGGCAGCATCGCGGTCGGAGGCAGCGTCAAGCTCGGCTACTTCGCTCAGCACGCCATGGACCTCCTCGACGGGGACCTGACGGTGTTCCAGGACCTTGAGGCCAGCTTTCCGCAGGCGGGCCAGGGCTCGCTCCGGGCGCTGGCCGGCTGTTTCGGCTTCTCCGGCGACGACGTGGAGAAGCGCTGCCGCGTGCTCTCCGGCGGCGAGAAGGCCCGGCTCGTGATGGCCAAGATGCTGTTCGACCCGCCGAACTTCCTCGTCCTCGACGAGCCCACCAACCACCTCGACATGGGCACCAAGGAGATGCTCATCGCCGCCCTCGCGAATTACGAGGGCACGATGCTCTTCGTGAGCCACGACCGGCACTTCCTGGCCGCGCTCTCGAACCGCGTGCTCGAACTGACCCCGGACGGGATTCACCAGTATGGGGGCGGCTACACCGAATACGTCGCCCGCACCGGGCAGGAGGCTCCCGGCCTGCGGAGCTGATTCGGGTCGGATCCGGTCATCCGAGGGCGTCGAAAGCCAAGCTGACGGGCAGGTTGTGCGAATCTGCCCTGAAATTGAGCAGTTCGGGTCTGAAATCCCGCAGCAGTCGATGCGGGGACGCATCCCTGGCCGTCTGGACGCTCGCCCCTGCGTCCCCTCGACGCCGCATCGGCCGGGCCCGGCCGTGGTCCGCCCCTTGCTCGTCCGGCTCCGATGCCGCCGACCGCGCGGCCTCCCGTTGCGAGCCCAGGACGTTGCCCATGAAGCGCGAAGACCTCACCGAGAAGCTCCTCGACATCAAGCGTGAGAAGGGCTGGACCTGGAAACACATTCAGGAGGAGATCGGCGGCATCTCGCCGATCCTGATCACCGCCGCCTGCATGGGCCAGATGAAGCTTCCGAAGGCCCAGGCCGCCAAGGCCGCCGCCCTGTTCGGCCTGTCCCAGGCCGAGGAGCGCATGCTGAACGAGGCCCCCTATCGCGGCTCGATCGCGCAGATGCCGCCGACCGACCCGCTGATCTACCGCTTCTACGAACTCGTGATGGTCTACGGCACCACCTGGAAGGAGCTAATCCAGGAGGATTTCGGCGACGGCATCATGTCGGCCATCGACTTCAACATGACGATGGAGCGCGAGCCCAACAACAAGGGCGACCGGGTGAAGATGAACCTCTCGGGCAAGTTCCTGCCCTACAAGTATTACGGCAACGAGGAGGGCGTGCCGGATTACGGCTTCAAGGAGAGCTGAATCCGCCTCACGCCCGCTCGGCAGGGCCGGTCCCGAGGGACTGGCCCTGCCGCCGGTTGATCACTCCATCGTGGGTGCCAGTTTCTGCACGCCCTCGACGTCGTCGCCGAGCCAGGCCGCGTTCTTGGCCGTGCCGTCGAAGGTCGCGCTGGTCTTGAACAGCTCGTACTTGCCCTGGAGCGCATAGGGCTTGCTGCGCTCCAGCAACTCCGCGACCTTGGCCTTGTCCATCGGCTTGAAGGTCTTCACCGCCTCGAAGGCCTGATCGAGGTCGCGCTGGTTCTGAATGCCGGTGATGACCACCGTGGTCGGCAGGTTGAGGCTGAAGTGCAAGTATTCGAGCGGCTTGATCGGCGCGTCGCTCTTCAGGATCACGCCGTCGCCGAAGGTCTTCATGCCGAGCGCCGCGATGCCGGCCCGCACGAGATAGGGCAGCACGAGGTGGCCGAACGAGCGGAAATGCGCGTCCATCACGTTCAGAGGCATCTGCGCGGAATCGAAGTGGAAGCCGCGCTCCGCCGCGACTTCGAGCATCTGCAGGTGGATGCGCGGGTCCTTGTGACCGGTGAAACCGATGTAGCGCAGCTTGCCCGCAGCCCGAGCCTCCACGAAAGCCTCCATGGCGCCGCCCTCGGCGAAGACCCGGTCGGGATCGTCGTAGCGCAGGATCTCGTGGTGCTGGACGAGGTCGATGCGGTCGGTGCGCAGACGCTTCAGGGATTCGTCGATCTGGCGCATCGCCTCCTGCTTGGTGCGCCCGTCCATCTTGGACATCAGGAACACCTTGTCGCGGTAGCCGCCCTGTGAGAGCGCGACGCCCATGCGCAGTTCCGAGCGGCCGCCGTTATAGTCCCAGCAATTGTCCATGAAGGTGATGCCGCGCTCGATGCCCGAATGGATCAAGCGGGTGGCCTCGTCGTCCGAGACCGCGTTCTTGCCGAGGTGGAAGCCGCCCATGCCGATGGCCGAGATCTTCTCGGCGTGCCGTCCGAACGGGCGGTAGAGCATCTCGCCCCGGCGCTCGCCGGGATCGGTGACGAGGGGCAGGTCGGCGGGGTCCTTCGGCCGGGTCTCCGGCAGGCCCGGCGCGGTCACGGCCGCCCCGGCGGAACTGGTCGCGGCGAGGCCGGCGCCGAGGGCGGCGCCCTGAAGGAAGCTGCGGCGTTCCATGTTCGGTCTCCGTGATGGACGATGTGGGACGGCATCTCAGGTCGGCTCCGAGGCGGCGGAGGCGAGCATCCGCGCGGCGTGGAGCCAGCGCATCGCCGCGCAGGCGGCACCGTAGCCGTTGTCGATGTTGACCACGGTGATCCCGGGCGCGCAGCTCGCCAGGATGGCGTCGAGGGCGGTGCGCCCGCCCTCCGCGACGCCGTAGCCGACGGAGGTCGGCACCGCGATCAGGGCGCTGGCGACGAGGCCGCCGAGGACGCTGGGCAGCGCGGCATCCATGCCGGCCGCGACGATCAGGACCGGGAGCGCCCGGATCTCCTCCAGGCGGCGGGTCAGGCGCCAGAGACCCGCAACGCCGACATCGGCGAACAGCGTCGCGGCATGGCCCTGATAGGCCAATGTGCGCTCGGCCTCGCGCGCCACCGGAACGTCCGACGTCCCGGCGGCCACGATGCCGATCCGGGACGGGCCCCTCAGCGGCCGGGGCGTGCCGAAGATGGCGGTGCGCGAGACGCCGCAATAATCGATCCGGCGGCGATGCGCCTCGGCCAGGGCCGCGTGCTTGTCGGGGTCGAGGCGGGTCAGCAGCAGGGAGGCGCCGCGCGCGGCCGCGGCCTCCAGGATGGCGTCGATCTGCACCGGGGACTTGCCCGCCGCATAGATCGCCTCCTCCAGGCCGATCCGCTCGGGCCGGGCGAAATCGAGGACGAACTCGTCGCCGACACTCATGCGGAAGGCCCCGTCAGGAAGGCGCTGCCGGTCCGGTAGGCCATGAAGCGCACCGGCGCCTCGGGCAGGCCGAGCGGGGCTGTCGCGCGAATGCGGAGGGCGAGGTCGCCGCGCCGATCCGCGTCGAGAACCGCGAGGCTGTCCGGATCGAGTTCGACCACGATTCCGGCGGCGCGCACGCGGCAGCGCACGGCGCGCTTGGCCCCCGCCGAAACCCCGAGCGCGCCGCCGACGAGGCTCTCGACGGCATGGATGAACGCGAGGGTCTCGGGCTCGATCCGGATTCCGGTCTCGACACGGCTGGAGAGGCAGGGCGCCGCCGGCAAGTCCGCCACCTCCCCGAGGCCGAGGGCGCGGGCGAGCGCGCGCACGGCCGCCTTGTCGAACCCCGCCTCGATGTAGGGGTGGCGGACCGCATGCTCGCGAGCGGCGTCGAGACCGGGGCGATATTCGCCGAGATCGTCGAGATTGGCGCCCGAGACCATCGTGCGGTCGCTGACCGCCCGGATGGTGCCGTAGAGGTTGGTCTTGCAGAAGAAGCAGCGGTTCACCGGGTTCGCCCGGTAGTTCGGATCGGCGAATTCGCCGGCCTGGACCACGCGCAAGGTCCAACCCGCGCGGGCCGCTTCCGCCCGTACGCGTGCCGTGGCCTCGGCCGGAACGGCGGGCGACGCCGCGTGCACCATCAGCGCCGCCTCGGCGCCGAGGACGCGGTGCGCCAGGGCCGCCAGGGTCAGACTGTCGACGCCGCCGCTCACCGCGACCGCGAGGGGGCCGATCCCGGCGAGCACGGCGGCCAGACGCTCTTGGGGCTCCGCGCTCACGCGTCGTCTCCGAAACCGGCGTGGTCGCGCAGCGCCATCGCCTCGGCCGTCCGGCGCAGGGCGGCCCGCCCGGCATGGCCCTCGCGCGCCAAGGCGTCGTCGGCCTCCGCCTTGGCACTCGCGCCGTCGGGACGGGCGACGATCTTCACGCGGACGGGGAGCCCCTCGACCGCCACGGTTTCGAGCCGGCGCGGCAGGGCGGCCCCGGAAACGATACGGTGGCGCAGGCCGATCGTGGTCGTCTCGGTGAAGCAGGCGGCGATGGCGCCCTCGATCGCGCTGGCGCGGGCGAGCGCCCGGACATGGATCATCATCCGGCCCTTCTTGCCGAAGACCGGCATCTGCACGACGTCGAAGATGTCGGGATGGGCGCGCAGGCGGTCGAGCCCCATCGCGAGATCCTCGCCGGACTGGTCGTCCACCTCGAATTCGATGACGCCGAGTTCGCGGTGCTCGGCGGATCTTCGCGGCGCAGCCTCGTCCTCCTCGTAGACGAGGACCCGCAGGCAGTTGCTGATGCCGGGCAGCGTCCTGGTACCGAACCCGATGCCCGAGGCCTTGAGGAGGCGCGGGCCGGCCGCCGCCGGCGGCACGATCGCGCGCAGGTGGCGCAGGATGGCGGCGCCCGTCGGGGTGACGCGCTCGCCGGGAATGCCGTCATCGAGGGTCGCGAAGCCTTCGAGGAGCAGGCTCGTGGCGGGGGCCGGCACCGGCAGGGGGCCGTGCTGCGTCCGAACCCGGCCCGATCCGAGCGGCAGGGCCGACACGCTCCAGGCCGTGGCCTCGAGGGCGGCGATCAGGTGCGCGGCCGCGACGATGTCGGCGATCGAGTCCCAGGCCCCGACCTCGTGGAAGGCGACCGCATCCACGCCGATGCCGTGGACGCGCGCCTCGGCCTCGGCGAGGCGGGAGAAGATCCCGATCGCGTGCGTGCGAACGGCCGGCGCGAGCGGCGCGCCTTGAAGCTCGTCACGGATGCGCGACCAGGGCCGGTGCGCATGGACGTGGGCGTGATCCGCGCCGTGATGATGGGCGTGCCGATGCCCGGACATGTCGTGGTCCGGCGCGCCCGGCCTGGCGACGACGAAGCGGCGCCCGTCGAGGATGCCGTCGTTGTGGCGCAAGGTTTCGCAGGACACCTCGGGCAGGGCAGCGCGGATGCTGGCGATCACCCCGGCCTCGTGCTCCGGGAAGGCGTGAAGGAGGGAAGCGGCGAACATGTCGCCCGCGACCCCTCCGAGGGCGTCGAGATGGATCTGCATGCGCTCAGGTGTTCGCGGCTCGTGAGAGGCGAACGCGACATGCACCGGAAAGGTCCGGCGCCAAGCGTCACCGGGCCCGGACCGAAGGCCGCAGCAACGGGCGTGTCAGTCCGCGCGGATCTGCGTCGGACCACGCGTACCCAAACCGACGGCGCAGGTGCAGGTCAGCGCCTTGCCCGGATCGGTGCCCTTCTGCGCCAGGGTCTCGCAAGCGAGGAGATGGCGCAGCAGCGTCGCCATCTGCCCGATCTGATAGGGCTTCTGCATCACCGGAATCGCGTTGTACGCAGGCTCGATACCGGCGGTTCCGTAGCCGGTGGCGAAGATGAACGGGATGCAGCGCTCGAAGAGCACGTCGGCGATGGGATAGCTGCAGGTCTCCCCGAGGTTCACGTCGAGGATCGCCATGTCGAAGTCGCCGCCGCGCGCGAGGCTCAGCGCCTTGTCGAGCCGCATGGCGAGTTCGACCTCGCAGCCGAGTTCGAGGAGCATGTCCTCGCCCAGCATCGCCACCAGGCTCTCGTCCTCCACCAGGAGAACCCGTCGACCCTCGAGCCGCGCCATCAGAGCCCGCGCCCCAGCACGACGTCGCGGCCGTGCCAGCCCAGAGCGGTCAGGGGGATTTCGAGGTGGCAGACGACGCCGCCCGGCGGGTAGCCGATCACCGCCGTTCCCTCGAACTCCATCGGCAGCTGGCGCTCGATCAGACGCGTGCCGAAACCTTTCCGCGTCGGCTCCGCGACGGTGGGACCACCACTCTCCGTCCAGTCGAGCTTCAGGCGCTCCCCGGCCCCGACCGGCTCCAGCGTCCAGCGCACGCTCACCCGGCCCTCGGGAACCGAGAGGGCGCCATACTTCGCGGCATTGGTCATCAGATCGTGCAGGGCCATCGCGAGAGTGACGGCGACCTTGGGGTGCAGCCGGGTGTCGGGGCCGACGAGATCGAAGCGCGCCGTGTCGATCTCCGCCAGGGCGTGAGGCGCCAGCGCGCACTCGACCACGCTGCGCAGGCTGGCGCTCTCCCAATTCTCGGCGGTGAGCACGTTGTGCGTGTTGGACAGGGCGACCATACGGGCGTCGAACATCTGCCGCGCCACCTGGTCCGTCCGGCCCCGGAACGTCTGCGCGGCGATCGACTGGACCGTCGCCAAGGTGTTCTTCACGCGGTGGTTCAGTTCGTTCGTCAGGAGGCGTTGGCGCTCGGACGCCGCCTTCTCCTCGGTGATGTCCCGCACTTCGATGATCGTGCCGATGATGTTGGCGGCATCGTCCCGGATCGGGCTCGCGGTGAAGCCAACGGGATAGAAATGCCCGTCCTTGTGGACGAACACCTCCTCCCCCCGCTCCTGGTTGTTCTCGGGAAAAGCACGGTCGATGGCGCATTCGGCCAGGGGAAACGGGCGCCCGTCGGGATAGGTGTGATGCACCACGTCGTGCAGCGGGCAGTCGCGCGCGAGCACCTCGGCGAGGGTGAAGCCGGTCAGCAGTTCCGCCGCCCGGTTCATGTAGACGCAGTGCTGGCGGTCATCCATCAGGAAGATCGACACCGAGGCGTTGTTCAGGACCGCGTTGAGGCGCCGTTCGGTCTCGTGAAGCTGAGACCCGCGACGCAACGTCGGAAGGGTCGTGATGGCGGTGTCATACGCCTCGATCGGTCCACGGCTCGGCACGAGAGATCGGTTCCCCAATTCCTGCCGGCGCTGCGGCCGGCGGTGTTGATCGACGGTGGCGTGACCCCGGAGCCGGACGATCCTCCGGCGTGTATCGCGGTACCCGGATGAGCACTGCAAGGCGCAATCCATGCTCCATCGATTGGTTCCGTGTCGAGGACAATCTCGAATGCGAAGGCCCCGAAACCCGCCGGGTCGCCGATGTGGAGCGCGCCCGACGCGGGTGCGATTCGGCCGCGCTACACTTTCTGAACCCGATCGAGCGGTTTCGGGTTGGGTTTCCATCGGGTCGGCCACGGGTTCGGACCTCTCATGGGGTCCGGACCTCTCATGGGGTTCGGACCTCTCATGGGGTTCGGATCTCTGATGGGCCTTTCGCCCGCGTGCGATCCGGTGTGACAGGGAGTTCAGAGATGAGCGAAGGCGCCACGGCGAGCGACAGCCCCTTCATCCAGGGCCGCAACGCGCGACTCTACGGCAAGCCGCGCGAGCGTTGCCCCTACGCCGAGGGGACGCAGGACCGCACGGCCTGGCTGCAGGCCTATGACGAGGCGGCGGACGACCGGGCGGAGCAGGATACCGGCACCACCGACCCGCAGACCGCGCCGAAACCCTGAGCGACGCGAGACCGAGCCCGCTTGTCCGCAGGTCCGGGGCGCCGCATCGCGTCCTCGGCGTCCCGCATCGGTTCAGGACACCGGGAAGCGTCCGAAACGCAGGTAGGCGGGGTTGAATTCCGCGAGGTCCACCAACGCGTCCCAGTCGAGGATCGTCAGGTGGCGGCTCTTCAAGGCGATCAGGCGCTCTCGACGCAGGGCCTGGAGCGAGCGGTTCACATGCACGTCCGACAGGCCCACAGTCACCGCGAGATCGTTCTGGGTCAGGGGGAAGTCGAAGCCGGTTTCGGCGGCCAGACCCACGGCCGTGAGCCGGACATGAAGTTCGCAGAACAGGTGGGCGATCCGCTCGACCGCCGAGCGGCATCCGATGTTGACCACCCATTCGCGCAGGGTCGACTCGTCGGTGAGATGGCTCATGCGCAGGGCGCGCTCCAGACCCGAATGCGGGCCGAGGGCCTCGCGCAGCAGGGCCTCCCTCGGGATGCGGGCCGCCCGGCACGGCGAGAGGGTGCTCACCGCATCGTCCAGGCGGCCGCCCAGCGCCGGGTCCCAATCGCAGAGATCCCCCGGCAGGAGGTAGGCGGTGATCTGGCGGGCACCGTTGTTCCGGTACTGCTGTCGGCAGGCGAAGCCCTCCAGCACCACGAGGATGCCGTCCGGTGACTCACCCTCCCGCACCAGATCCGCCTGGGCCGGGTAGGTGCGGGCCTGGGCGCAATGGTGCAGGAGCAATGCCTGCTCGTCCGTGGACAAAGCCGCGAAGTGACCGAGGCGCCGGATCAGCGCGTTCCTCGGCCCCCCGGGCGATGGGCCGGACCGGCTCTCGCCGGCGACGGCGTTCGACGCGGTCATCGCCTCACAGGCTCCCGATCGTCACGCGCAAGGCATCCCACCGGTTCATCCCGACGGTCTCATGGATATCGACCAGGGGGATCAAGGAAAGCTTGTCCGTCCCCATCGGCTCGGCCTTAATCTATCAAATGTTAATCGAACAGAAACACACTGATTATGCCTCTTTTTGTAATCGAAAACGCGACCGTGTGAAGTCACCAGATCGGCTGCGTATGATATCAAACATTGGGATTTGTATGCTACCAGACGATACAGCACCTTTTATTGGATAAGCTTCAGGTTGTCGGCTAGGATTTTCCACCGGCTGCTCGTCCACCGGCTGCTCGATTGTATCTGCACGACCGGTTGGGAAATCGCGTGTGCTCCGATCATTGACTGGCACTTGCCCTCGTCGAGCGTCTTCGATTGTCCGAGTTGCAAGCTTCGACTGCATGCGGTCGGTCGCCCGGCGGCCTACGTCAGCGCCCTCTTCGTCGCCGAGGTCCGGCTCGCGCGCTGGCCGCTGATGTGCCACGATCGCGTCGACGGCGACGAACCGACCCTGACGCACGACTTCCTCGCGGTCATGCTGGGCGTTCGACGGGGCGGCGTCACGCCGGCCCTCCAGAATCCGGAGGGGGCCGGGCATATCGGATCGCGGCGCGGGCGCGTCATCGTGCTGCGGCGGGATCAACTCGAAGCCGTGGCGAATCGGGCCTACGATGGGCGGCAAGCCGAATACGTTCGCCTGATCGAAGGTGGGTAGTATCGAAGGCGGGTCGTCATGCCACGCTACTTCTTCAACGTCCGCTACGGCCCGGGACCGGAACAGCTGGCCGTCGACCCGGAAGGGGACGAACTCCCGGACCTCGATACGGCACGGTCCCATGCGCTCACCATCGCGCGCGACCTGATCGCCCGGACGCGGCTCAGCACCATCCGCGACTGGTTCGTGTGCAGCTTCGAGATCGAAGACATCGAGGGACGCCGCGTCTCGACCGTGCCCTTCTCCGATTCGGTGCCGAAGCGGGACGAGCCCGATCCGGCCTGAGCGGAGGCCGGCCGTCGTCGGGCCATCGCCAACGCGTGCTCCGACGCGGGGTGCGCGGCCTCAGGCGGCGGCATCCGAGGTGCGGAACCCCTCGATGCCCTGTCGCTCCGGGTTGATCGCGGCGAGCGCGCGCTTGGCGGCCTCCAGAGGATGCTCGGCCTCGATGCGCACCGAGGTGAGATCCGGGCTCTTGTAGACGGTGACGATGGTGTCCATCACCTCGGTCAGCGTGGTGCGCTTGTCCTCGGGCGCGGCGATGAGGAGTTGCAGGCCCCAGGCCTGATAGAGATCGACCAGGGCCTGGCTGTTGCGCACGTCGAGCTTGGAGAACGCCTCGTCGAGGAGGCAGAGGCCGAGGCCCGGATTCTCGTCGCCGGGCCGGTCGCCCGGATAATAGGCCGAGGCCAGCGAGGCGGCGATCGCCACGTAGAATGGTGCCTGCGCCTCGCCGCCGGAGCCGCGCAGGGCCCGATTCGACATGGTGGTGCGGTTGCCCGCCCGGTCGCGCATGCCGATCTCATAGACGAAGTAGTTGCGGTAATCGGCCAGCCGCGCCGCGCTCTCGTCCCCGGCGATCAGGGCCGTGATCTCCGCGATGGCGTCGGCGAGCGGCCCTTCCAGCGGGGGATTCTCCCCGGAGGCGCCCTCCCCCGGCAGGATGGCCTGCGCGGCATCCGGCGAGCGGGCGACCTCGGTGGCGAGGGCGTGGACTGCCGCGTAGCGCCGGTCGACTTCGGCCTCGAACGCGTAGGTCTGGCCCGTGAAGGTCTGGCTCGACAAGCGCTCGTTCAGGGCGTCGAGGCGCGCGCGGACCCGCTCGAACTTGTCGGCGAGCCGGGTCAGCAGATCCTCGATCATCAGGCGGCGCATCTCGCCCTCCGCCCGCAGGGCCTGGTCGCGGTAGCGCCGCAACTCGTGGCCCGCGACCTCGTCGTGGGCACGCCTGGCCCAGGCATAGCCGAACGAGGCCGGGGCTTCACCGTTGCCGAGGGGGTTCTCGATGCGCCACTGCACGCAGTACTCGGCGAGATCGCGCTCGGCCGCGCGCCCTTGCGTCCGGGCGGTCTCCTGCGCCTCGCGCGCGGCGGCGCGCGCGACCTGAGCGAGGCTCCCGAGCGCCTTGGGGTCGAGGTCGGCACGCTTGGCGCGGAAATCGGAGACGGCACGCGGATCGAAGCCCTCGGGCTGGACCAGGCGGATGCGCAGCGTGTCACCGCCGATCCAGCGGGCATGGGCCGTGCGCCGCGCCATGAGCGCGGCCCGCGCGAAGTCGCGGGTGGATGCGACCTTCGCCCGCAAGCCCGCCTCCTCGCCGAGCAGAAGGTCGCGCTTGGGCTCCAGCACCTGCACCAGTTCGGTGAGGTAGGCGGAGCGCTCCTTGGCGAGTTCCTTCAGTTCGGCCTCCAGCACGCCGGTCTCGGCCCGCTCGACGGTCTCGCGCTCGGTGGTGAGACTGCGGCGGCGGCCCTCCAGGGCGTCGGCCTCCGCGCGCAATTCGGCGAGGTCGAGGCTGGTGGCCGTGATGCGGCTCTTCAGGGTCGCAGCGATGCGGGCGGCCTCGCGCAGCACGTCGGCCTCCGCGCGCAGGCGGCGCGCCTCTGCGACCGTCTGCTCCCAATCCTGCCGGCTCTCGGCGGTGGGGCCGCGATGACCGCGCGTCATCATCAACTGCACCGGGCGCACGACCGAATAGGCCATGCCGGAGGTCGAGCGCCCGCTCGGCGCCACGGCCCGGCTCATATGGGCGAGCGCCGCGTCGTTCGGCGCGAGGTCGTAACCTCCCAGACGCGCGCCGAGGAAGGCCTGGGCGTGCGGGTCGCGCGTCTCGATCAGCCCCAGCGGACCATCGTCGTCGCGCCCGCCGCGTCGCTTGGCGGTGTCGGTGGTCTTGACCAGGATGCAGCGGTAGAATTGGCTTTTGCGCGCCTCCAGGTGGGCGAAGGCCGCGTTGAGCCGGTCGGGCTCGACCACCAGGGCCTCGCGGGCGGCGCCGAGCAGACCTTCGAGGGCCGGACCCCAGGTCGGATCGACGATCTCGGCGAGTTCGCAGATCGGCGTCGCCTCGATCCCGAGCAGGGCCAGCTCCTCGCGAAACGCCGCGACGTCCGAGGACAGGCGCGGCGCGCCGCGCCCGGCGCTGGGGGCCGGCGCGCGCGACTGGGCCTCGTTCTCCTGGGCGCGGGCGCGCAGGGCCGCGTCCTCGGCGGCGCGTTCGAGGGGCGTGGCGATCTCCGGCGCATCCGCGAGGCCGGCGAGCAGCGTGGCCAGCTTTCCGTCCGAGCGCAGGGTCTCCTCCGGATTGGCCTCCCGCCGAAGCCCCGAGCGGGCGCAGGCCTCCACCAGCCGGGCGGCCTCCGGCGCGATCCGCCGAACTTCGCCGGCCACCACGGCGAGCTTGCCGGCGTCGAGGACGATCCCGACGAGGTCGGCGACGCGGGCGGCGAGGTCGCGCCGGTCGCGGGCCAGCATGGCGAGGCCCGCATTGGAGGCGGCGAGCCGGCCTTCCGCCGCCGTCCCGGCCATCAGCGCCTTCTTGCCCGCGATCTCGCCGTCGATCTCCCGCACGAAGCCCTGGCTGGTGGCGACACTCTCGCGGGCGATGCGCAGGCGCTCGGCGACGTCCTTGAGGGCGTGGCGGGCGCCGATATGGTCGAGGATGCGCCGGCGCAGGTCCGCGTCGGCGGCGCGCAACTCGTCGAGCGCCGCCGACAGGCTGGCCTCGGCCCAGGTTTCGTAGCGCCCGAGGATGCGGGCGAGATGGGCGAGGCGCCGCTCCAGTTCCTCGATGGTCTCGCGCAGGCGGCGCCAGTTCTCCACCGATTGGCGGATGCGGGCGACGTCGAGGGGCTCGGGTTCGAGCACGAAGGAGCGCACGAAGGCCGAGGAGTCGAAGATCGGCTTGAACGCGACGGCGTTCGAGAAGGTGCGCAGGAAATGGCGGGGCTCCGGCACCGCCGCCCCCTCGCGCAGGATGCCGAGCAACTCGGCGGTGAAACGCTCGCCCGAGGCTCGGAACTCGTCGAAGGTGGTGCCCCGGTTGCGCAGGTCCTTGGCGATCTCGGCCCAGGGCGCCACGAAGCTGCCGGCGGGCGCCTCGCGTACGTAATCCGCGATCTCGAAGCGGTGGCCCACATGGACGAAGCGCGAGAGCGTGGTCTCGCGGCTCTCCTCGGCCCGCGCCGCGAGGGCGAGCCCCGCCGAGACGACCCGGCCCGTGACCGCGTTCTCGAACACGAGGACGATCAGGCTCTCGCAGGCCTCGCGCGTCGGGCGGCCCCCCTCGGCCGGATCGCTGATCCAGCCGAGGCAGTAATCCCGCACGGTGCGGGCGCTGCGGCCCGAGGCCGAGGCGTTGAGGGCGAGGCGGCTCGCGTTGTTGCCGGCGAGCACGGTGCCGACCGCGTCGAAGATCGTGGACTTGCCGGCCCCCGTCGGTCCGACCAGGGCGGCAGCCCCCCGAATCCGGATCTGCTCGCGGCGGATCAGGTACCAGTTGGACAGGACGATGTCGGTGAGGCGGTACACGGCGGTTCTGGTCTGGTCCCGGTTCGGCGAAAAGCCTCCCTCGCATGGACGCCCCGGCCCGAGGATGCAAGTCGGCCCCGATCCGAGGCTGGGGACCGGACCCCGGGCGAAGCGAGGCTCACGCCTCCTCCTCGCCGCGCGCCGCGCCCCAGGCCCGGACCTGATCCATCCAGGTCTCGGGCGAGAGCACGGCGATGCCGGGCAGCACCATCAGGGGCGTGATCTTCTCGATCTTGTCGCGCTCGCCGAGGCGGAGTGCGCCCTTGCGCGCGAACAGGCGCAGGATCTCGATCAGGCGCTGCTCCTCCGGCGGATCGCTGCGGGTGGCGGTGCGGATTGATTCCGCGATGTCGTCGGTGGTGCATTCGACCACGCCGTCCGTGGTGACCCGATGCGCGCGCAGGCCCTCCTCGTATGCGAGGCGCAGGGCCAGCAGTACGAGGGTCTCGTCCTTGCGCAGGCGCTCGCCCTGCGCATCGTGCCGGACCCCGTCGATCGGCACGCGCAGGCACACCATCTGGTCGCGGTGCGCGACCTCGAAGCGATAGCCGAGGCATCCGAAATAGGCCTGGAAGAACGGGGCGTAGTGCCGGGCGAGCTCGTAGGAGCGCCCGATGCCCGGCGTGCCCGCATAGACGCACTGGCTCTTCAGGAGCACCTGCAGGGCGCGGGTCAATTCCTCCTCGGAGGGCGCGCGCGCGCCGGGCGGGGGCGGCTCGTCGCCGTCCACGATGGCGCGAAAGGGTTCGAGCATGGCGGGTCTCGCTGGGCCGGAGCGGGGCCGGCCCGCGTGCGCCTCGGCTCTCTACCCGGCGGAGCGGCTGCGCGCCAAGACCCGGCGACGCCGGCCCCTCAGGCGGCGGCCGGCTGGGCCCGGAACAGCGACAGACAGGCCTTGTCGCGGTGCATGCTCAGGATCGAGGCGCGGTCGAGGGAGGGGTTGGCGGCCAGGACCCGCTGCACCTCGGCCACGATGGCCTCGTAGCGGGCGGCGTCGTAGTTCGGCTCCAGCGGGCTCACCGCGATGTAGGTCTCGACCACGAGCACGCGCTCGCTGCGCTCCCGTCCGACCTCGGCTGCGATCCAGGCGGATTTGATCAGGCATGTCCCGGGATTCATGGATGAACGCTCCCGCGTTGTTCGCATCTTCGCGCGTGACGCCTGATGAGGATGAACCCGGCTCGGGGCTTTGCCAAGGGGACGCGTGGTCTCGACGATGCGAAGACTTGAGGAGCAGGGTCGAGCCGCGGGTCGGCGCGCGGCGGAAACCGGTCTCAGCGCGGCATCGTGGGCGCGCGCTCCACCAAAAAATCCGGGCAATCGAGCCAGCCGTTGCTGACGCGGCCCTCGACGCGCGAGAGGCGGTAGCGGCCGCGCAGGGTTCCGTCGAACAGCACGTCGATCTCGCGCAGGCGCTGGAACACCACGAAGTCGTCGACATCCGCGATCCCGATCTGCGAACCCCGGATCGCGCGCCCGTGCCCGAGCTTCCCCTCGATGAAGTCCACCACCCGCTCGGGCGTCACCGCCACGCGGAGGCGGAAGGCATCCTTGGCCGCGATGAAGGCCTCGATCGCCGGGTCGAGCTCGAATTCCGGCAGGGGCTCGCTGTCGATGGGGGGGCGGCGCAGGCGCGGGGCGTAGCAATGCGGTTCGCCGATGGGTGGGCGAAAGGTCGAGACCTGCGTGTCGGGCAGGCCCGGAAGTTCGTCGTCGGCGCAGGCGGCGACCGCCCGAAGAGCGGCGGCGGTGCGCTCGATGCGATCCGAATCGCGGTGATCGAGGGTGCGTAGCGCCGCCGCGATCCGGCGCTCCAGGCGGGCGACGATCTCGGCCACCGCGTCGAGGTGCCGGTCGAGGCCCTCGAAGATCGACAGGATCTCGGCGAGGTCGGAGCGCACCGACCGCTCGGCCGCCTCCATGTGCGGCGCCCGTCCCTCGCGCAGCCCCGCCTCGGCCAGGGCCCGCAGGGTGAGCGGATCGCGCAAGGCGCGCCCGGCCTCGCGCACGATGCCGGAGCGGAAGCGGAACGGGTTGAGGCGCGTGTGCAGCGTGCGGTAATCGCTGACGAGGTGGCGCGCCACGAACTCCTCGAAGTAGAGCCGGAAGGCCGCGCCGTGATCGGCCTCGCGCAGGATGCGCTCCTCGCTCTTTCGCATGGAGCCGGCCAAGCTGCGCAGGTGGCTGAGGAAGGCGCGCGCGGCCTTGGCGGCGTTGACCAGCGCCTCGGAGCGCTCGGCCGGGTTGGCGATGGCGCTCTCCAGGCTGCCCAGGACGTCGAGGACCGCGCCGCCGTAGGAGCGGGTCTCGCCCCGGTCCAGGCGCGCGAGTTCCTCGACCAGGATGCGGGCCTCGGGATCGAACTCGACCACGGGCACGTAGCGCTCGCGCCGCTCCACCAGCCACCCGGCCTCGAGCAGGCGCCGGTAGACCACCGAGCGGCGCTCGCTCGGATCGGCCGGGGTCGCCTCGTCGTCGGCGATCTCGCTGCCGACGTAATCGGCCGCGAAGTCGCCGATCGCCGCCAGGAGCTCGCTCTTGCGCAAGGGTTCGGCGGTGTCGCCGAAGATCCGGGCATGGAGATGCAGCAGCAGGGCCGCGTTGAAGGCCCGGCTCGGGGAGGCCAGCGGCTTGAACAGGTCGTCGGAGAGGCAGTTGAACAGCATGGCGGCGGGTGATCCATCGCCCCGCCGGGGACCGCGAGTCAAATCGGCCGAAGCCGGCGCCCTCCGAGCGCCGCTATCGCGCGGCGCTGGGGAAGAATAGTTGTTCGCCCCCGATCTTGTAGCTCGCGATCGCGGCCTGCCCCTCGGGCGAGATCAGCCAGTCGATGAAGACCTGCCCTTCCTTCGCCTTGACGGTCGGGTGCTTGGCCGGGTTCACCAGCATCACGCCATAGGGATTGAACAGGCGCTTGTCGCCCTCGACCAGGATGGCGAGGTTGCCCCGGTTCTTGAACGAGAGCCAGGTGCCGCGATCGGCCAGGATGTAGGCATCGAGGGCCGAGGCGGCATTGAGCGCCGGGCCCATGCCCTGGCCGACGTCGCGGTACCACGCGCCCTTCACCGCCGGCAGGTCTACGCCGGCCTCCTTCCAGGTGCGCAGTTCGGCGCTGTGGGTGCCCGAGCGGTCCCCACGCGAGACGAAGGTCGCCTGGGCGGCGGCGATCTTGCCGAAGGCCGCGCTCACGTCGTCGCCCTTCGCGCCGGCCGGATCGGCCTTGGGGCCGACGAGGACGAAGTCGTTGTACATCACGTCCTGGCGCTTGGTGGCGAAGCCTTCGCTCAGGAACTTCTCCTCGGCGGGGCGGTCGTGAACCAGCACCACGTCGGCGTCGCCGCGCCGGGCCGCGTCAAGGGCCTGTCCCGTGCCGAGCGCCACAACCTTCACGGTGATGCCGCTCTTGGCCTCGAACAGCGGCAGGAGATGCTTGAACAGGCCCGATTGCTCGGTCGAGGTGGTGGAGGCCACGATGATCGAGGCCGGCTCGGCCCGCGCGGGCGCGAGCCCGACGAGGAGGCCGAGGGCGGCGAGAACGCCATGGGCTACGAAGCGGCGGCGAAGGAGGTCCAAGGCAGTTCTCCGGAGAGGTAGGCCCGGGTTTCGGGCATCTGGGGGGACAGAAGGAGGGTGCGGGTGGGACCGTGCTCGACGGCGCGCCCCTTCGCGAGCACGAAGACGTCTGCGGCGAGCCGCATGACCTGCCCGAGATTGTGCGAGACCAGCACCACCTTCGTGCCGCCGGCGGCCATCTCGGCGATGAGCGCCTCCACGAGTTCGGTGGCGGCGGGATCGAGGTTGGCGGTGGGCTCGTCGGCGAGGAGGAGGTCCGGTTCCACGGCCCAGGCACGGGCCAGGGCCAGACGCTGCTGCTCGCCGCCGGAGAGGCGCGTGGCGGGGGCACCCGCCCGATCGCCGAGGCCGACCCGGGCCAGGGCGTCGCGGGCGCGGGCCTCGCGCGCGGCCCGCGACAGCTTCAGCGGCACCAGCGCGAGCGCGACATTGGCGAATGCGCTCGCCCGCACCAGGGCGGGACGCTGGAACACGAAGGCCCGGCGCACGGGCCCGTCGGAGACGATCCGCACCCGGCCGCTGGTCGGCGCCATGAGCCCGTCGATGACCCGGAGCGTCGCGCTCTTGCCCGCGCCGTTCGGGCCGATCAGCGCGGTGATGCCGGTCGCCGGAATGGCGGCGTTGAGGCCGTCCAGGATGGTGGCGCCGTTGAGGCGCAGGACGAGGTCTTCGCACCGGAGGCTCGGCATCGTCCTCACCCGTAGGCTCGGGCAGCGTGCCCGCGCAGCAGGGCGGCGACCGCGTTCACCGCGATGACGATGCCGATCAGCACGAGGCCCAGCGCGAGGGCGAGGCTGAGGTCGCCCTTCTGGGTCTCCAGCGAGATCGCGGTGGTCATGGTGCGGGTGTGGCCGTCGATGTTGCCGCCGACGACCAGCACGGCGCCGATCTCCGAGATCGCCCGCCCGAACGACGCGAGCGCCGTCGTGACCAGCGAGAAGCGGGTGTCGTGAATGAGCGCGCGGGCGCGGCGCGGCGCCGACAGCCCGAGCGAGCGCAGCTGCTCGCCGAGATGCGCCTCCGCATCCGCCACCACCTGCCGGGTCAGGGCGGCGACCAGCGGCGTCGCCAGCACGGCCTGCGCCGCGACCATCGCGCCCGGGGTGAAGAGCAGCCCGAAGGACCCGAGCGGCCCCGAACGCGACAGCACGAGGTAGAGCACCAGCCCGACGATTACGGGCGGCAGGCCCATGAAGGCATTGAACAGCCCGACGAGCGCGCCCCGCCCGGGAAACGCGGTGACCGCGAGGAACGCGCCCAGGGGAATGCCGAGCGCCAGTCCGATCCCGACGGCCGTGAGACTGACGCGCAGGGACA
Source organism: Methylobacterium sp. J-068 (assembly GCF_022829445.1). Classification (GTDB taxonomy): domain Bacteria; phylum Pseudomonadota; class Alphaproteobacteria; order Rhizobiales; family Beijerinckiaceae; genus Methylobacterium. Next base: position 265,036 of record NZ_JAKSXY010000125.1, read on the forward strand.
GCCACGCGATCGCGAGCACGTCGCGATCGAGGCTGGAGAGGCGCGACACCGTCTCTTGGAGCGTCTGGAGCATCGTCACCGGGCTGCGCGGGTAAGGCTTCGATGATACGGCACGCGCGATCAGATCAATAGGAAAGGGATTGCCTATGCGAGTTCGCCTGGGGATCGACGGCGACGCGGGCGGGCTGAGGCTCGGGCCGACCTTCGCGATCCTCGACGCCGTCGCGGGGGCCCCCTCGCTCCTCGCGGCGTCCCGGACGCTGGGCATTTCCTACCGCTCGGCCTGGAGCCGGCTCGCGGCCATCGAGGCGGCGCTCGGACAGCGCGTGGTGATCAAGACGAAAGGGCACGGCACGGCGCTGACCCCCTATGGCGCGGCGCTCCATGCCACCCTCGCCCGCACGTTCCAGCGGCTCGCACCGGACCTCGCCGCCGAGGAAGTCCGCCTCGCGGAGAGCCTGCGCGCCCTGCGGCCCCCGGAGCCGTGGCGTCTGAGGCTGGCGGGAAGCCACGATCCGCTGCTGCTCGGCGCGGTGGCGGAGATCTCCGCCATCGATCTCGCGGTTGCAGGCAGCCTCGACGCCGTGGCGCTGCTGCGTGCCGGAGAGGCGGATGCGGCGGGCTTCCATTACGGCGCGCGCGGGGAGGCGCCAGCGCCCTTCGCGGCCCTGTTCGCGGATCGCGACCTCGTCGTGCACCCCCTGTTCGACCGCCAGCAGGGCTTCCTGCTGCCGCCCGGCAATCCGCGGGCGGTCGAATCCGTCGGTGACATCGCCCGTATGAACCTGCGCTACGTCAACCGCCAGCGCGGGGCCGGCACACGGATCTGGTTCGAGCGCCTCTGCGCGGAAGCCGGGCTGTCCCCGGAGCGGATCGTGGGCTCCCGAACGGAAGAATTCACGCATCAGGCCGTGGCGGCGCTGATCGCGACGGGTGAGGCCGATGTGGGGCTGGGTACACCGGCGGTGGCCGAGCGCTTCGGCCTCGCGTTTCGGCCCGTGGGGTGGGAGACCTACTTCCTCGCCATCCGGGCGCATCTCTGGGAGCGATCGATCGATCCGACCGGGAGCCCGTTGACGAATCTCCTCGACGCCATCGCGGCGGCGGCTGGGACGACGCTCGGCTACGCGCCGCCGGACCCGGCCTACCAGAGGGCGGCGTGGGGATAATAGGTCAGGATGTCTCCCGCCGCGACGGCGACGGACTCGTCGGCGAGTTCGACGAGGCCGTCGCTCTCGGTGAGCGACGTGAGCACGCCGGCCCCCTCGCGCGGGTATTTCCAGGCCTCCAGCACGCCATCGGCGGCGGTCGCGACGCGGACACGGACGAATTCGCGGCGGCCCGCCTTCTTCCGGTAGGTGAAGGCCGCCCGAACCGGCTGGCCGATCGGCGGGGCCTCGACGGCGCCGCCGAGGCGGGCGAGGAGCGGACGCACCACGAAGAGCAGCGTGACGTAGACCGCGCCGGGATTGCCCGGCAGACCCACGAAGGGCGTGCCCGCGACGAGGCCCATTGCCACCGGGCGGCCGGGCTTGATCGCGAGGCGCCAGAACATCAGCGAGCCCTTCGCCTCGACCGCCGCCTTGACGTGGTCCTCCTCGCCCGTCGAGACGCCACCCGAGGTCAGGATGAGGTCGTGGTCGCGGGCCGCCGCCGCGAGCCGGGCCGAGAGCGCGTCGCGCTCGTCGCGCAGGATGCCGAGATCGCTCACCGCGACGCCGAACCGGCCGAGCAGAGCCGCCAGCATCACCCGGTTGGAATCGTGGATCGCCCCCGGCGCCAGGGGCCGGCCCGGCTCCGTCAGCTCGTCCCCGGTGGAGAACAGGGCGACGCGCAGGCGGGTCCGCACGGCGATGCGGTCGTGGCCCGTGGCGGCGGCCAGGGCCAGGTCCTGCGGGCGCAGGCGCCGCCCGGCCGGGATCGCGCAGGCGCCCACGGCGATGTCTTCGCCGGCCACGCGGGCATTCGCCCCGCGCTTCAGCCCGGCGGGCAGGACGACGTCGTCACCCGCGCGGCGCACGTCCTCCTGCATGAACACGGTGTCGACGCCCTCCGGCATCGGCGCGCCGGTGAAGATCCGAACGGCACCGCCGGAGGCCGCGACCGCATCGGGCGCGGCACCGGCGGCGAGCCGGCCCGCCACGGGCAGGACCGTCTCGGCATCCGCCGACAGAAGAGCGTGACGGACCGCGTAACCGTCCACGGCTGAGTTGGCGAAGGGCGGCACGTCGTGCAGGGCCGTCACGGCATCGGCGGCGATGCGACCGTCGGCCTGGGCCAGGGGCAACCACTCGGTGCCGGCCAGAACCGGCAGGCGCTCGGCGATCAGCGCGACGGCATCCTCGATGCGCATGAGCGAACCGAAGGCGAAGCAATCGTCGGTCAGCTGGGCCATCGCTCCTCCAGGCGCGCGAGCGCCGTCTCCATCGGCTCGGCCAGGGTCAGGACGAGGTCCGCGATGGCCTCCACCGCGTCGAGATCGACGATCGGTACGCTCGCGTCGGGATGCGCCCGGTCGCTCGCCACCGCGACGATGCGCGGATCGTCCGGGTGGAGCGGCGGCCGGTCGTTCCCCGCGCGATGCACTTCGAGCTTGGCATGGGCCTCGCGCTTGAAGCCCTCCACCACCACGAGGTCGCAGGGCGAGAGCCGACGCAGCAGGTCGGGCAGGCGCGCCTCGGCCGCGTCGCCGACCTCGTGGATCTGAACCCAGCGGCGCGCCGAGGAGACGATGACCTCGACGGCGCCCGCCTGGCGGTGGGTGTGGGAATCCTTGCCCGGTCGATCCACGTCGAAGGCGTGGTGCGCGTGCTTGATCGTGGCGACGCGAAGCCCGCGCGCCGTGAGCACCGGGATGAGGCGCGCCAGGAGCGTGGTCTTGCCGGCCCCGCTCCAGCCGGCGAGGCCGATGACCCGGGCGGGGTTCATGCGGCGTCTCCCGGCGTGAAACCGGCCTCGGCGAGGGCCCGGTGGGTCTCCGGGTCCCGCAGGAGGGCCAGGAACGCGGCGAGCGCGGGCCGCGCGCTCTGCGCGCTCTGATAGGCGAAGTCGTAGCGCTCGTCGGCCAGCGGCAGGAAGCCGAGGCCGTAGGACCGTCCCACCGTGGCGATGGCGACGCCCCAATCCGCGCGGCCCTGCGCCACGGCGGCCGCCACGGCATTGTGCGAGCGCGGCTGATTGAAGAAGCCGGGTGGGCGGGCGCCCGCGAGAAGCCCGTCCACCAGGGCGCGCGTGCCTGACCCGGTGTTGCGGTTCACCATGACGGTCTCGGAATCCGCGAGCGCCGCGCGCACGGCCTCGCCGATGCTCCGGCCCTCGAAGCGCGGGTCGCCCGGCCGATGGACGAGGCCCTGCAACCGTCCCCAGCCCGGCGCCAGCGCCATGCCGGGGGCGAGGAACGGCCGGTTGTAGGTCCCGGTCTCGGGGTCGAGGAGATGCATCGCGGCAAGATCGCACTCGCCGCGCCCCAGGGCGGCGAGGCCGCCGGCCGACCCGACCCAGAGGGTGCGCGCGCGAAACCCGGCCTCGGCGAGGCGCCCGACGACGCGGTCGAGACCGACGCAATGGCTGCCGATGATGGTCAGATCGGGCGGGCGCACACCCGCGCCGAGGCGCGTGACCGAGACCGTCTCGCCAGCCTCGAGGCCGGAGCGCGCGGCCGGAACCGCGAAGAAGCCGTCGGCCTGGGAGAAGGCCGTGACCGAGCCCGACCCTTTCGGCAGAGGCAGGGCGACGAGGCCCTCTTCGGTCTCGGACAGGGAGGTCATGACGAATTCCGTCCGGCCCTGCTCCGAGGCGACGCGCTGCGGCACCGTCGCGGTCACGCTCGTCTCCTCGCGCGGCGGCAGGCCGGCCATGGCGCGGATCAGCGGCACCACGATGTCGTGGAAGGTGAACATCGCCGAGGTCGGAAAGCCCGGCAGCACCACGATCGGAACGCCGTCCGCGAGCGCGAGGCAGAGCGGCTTGCCGGGCTTGAGGGCGACGCCGTGCACGAGGATGCCGGGCGCGCCGAGGCGCTGGAGGATCCGATGCGACACGTCCCCCGCCCCTTTCGAGGTGCCGCCCGAGAGCACGACGAGATCGCCGACGGCCATCGCGCCGCGCAGGGCCGTGGCGAGGGCGTGCTCGTCGTCGCGGACGAAGCCGAGAGGAAGAGCGGCGCCGCCATTCTCCGTGACGGAAGCCGCGACGATGGGGCCGTTCGAATCGTAGATCGCGCCGGGGCGAAGCGCCTCGCCGGCCGCCGCGAGCTCGTCGCCGGTGGACAGCACGGCGACGCGGGGACGGCGCACCACCTCCACGGAGCCCACGCCGCAGGCGGCCAGCATGCCGATCTCGCGGGCCGTCACCGGCATGCCCCTGCGCAGCACCGTCTCGCCCGAGGCCATGTCGGCACCGGCATAGCCGATGAACTGGCCCGGCCGGACGGCCTGGAGAACCGCGACGGACCCGGCCTCGGCATCGAACTCCGTCTGTTCCACCATGATCACCGCATCGGCGCCGCGCGGGACGACGCCGCCGGTGGCGATCGGCGTGGCCGTCCCCGGGGCGACGACGAGGCTCGGCGCGACGCCGCAGGCCAGGATCTCGCGGTTGAGGGTCAGGGCACGCGGGCTCGCCGCGCCGGCGCCCTCCGTGTCGGCGGCGCGCAGGGCGAAGCCGTCCACCAGGGCACGATCGAAGGGCGGCACGTCGATCGGCGAGGCGACATCCCGCGCCAGGACGCGGCCGAGCGCGTCCGCGAGCGGCACGCGCTCGGCGCCGAGGGCCACGTGCGGGACCGCCGCGCGAAACCGCGCGATCGCGTCCTCGCGGCTGACCACGCGCAGGAACTGCTCCTGGCGCGCGGCCCCGGCCAAGCGGTCGGCGAAGGCGGCCTCGGTTTCGCTCACAGCGGCAGCACCTCGACCCGCGTGCCCGCCGGATATCCCTCCGAATCGGGCGCCAGCAGGATGGCGCCATCGGCTTCCATCAAGCTTTGCAAGGGCAGATCGGCGCCGCCCAGAGGCGTGACTCCGCCGGCCTCCCGGCGGGTGAACACGATCTCGCTCAGGCCGATGGTCGAGGTGACCTTCCGCGACAGGGGTTCCACCCGAGAAACGGGCGCCGTCGCGCCGGAGAGCCCATCGATCAGCGGGTGGCCGAGGGCGAGGAACGCGCTCAGGGCGGCATCCGGCCGCCCCGGCAGCAGCAGCACCGGACGGCCGTCGGCGGCGCCGAAAGCCGCCGTCTCGCCGGGCTTCAGGGCGATCCCGTGCGCGTGAACGGTCCCGGCCGATGCCAGCCCGGCCGCACTGTGGTCGTGGCGACCGAATCCCGTTCCCCCGAGGATCAGCGTGGCGTCCGCGTCCGAGGCCCGGATCGCCGCCGCGATGGCATCCGGAGCGGCGGCGGCACGGACGATGCGCGTCACGACGGCGCCCGCCTGTCCCGCCAGTCCGGCGACGACGGGGGAGAGCGTATCCGGCTCGGTCGATCCGGTCACAACGAGCAGGAGCCGGGGGCGGCGAACGGGCACCGACGCGATGCCGGCGGCCGCCAGGGCCATGAGACGCAAGGGCGTAAGCCGCGCGCCGGCCGCGATCAGACGGCGCCCGGCCGCGATCTCCTCGCCCGCCGCGCGCGTGCCGGACCACACCGGCGCATCCGCGACCACGCTCCGGCCCTCGATGGCTTCGGGCGGGAGCACGCAGTCGCACCCCTCGGGCAGGATCGCGCCGGCTTCCACCCAGGCCAGGGGCTGGGACAGCGGGATCGGCGCGTAGGGCGAGGCGCCGAATACGTCCTCCGCCCGCGCGGCCCAACCGTCGCTCAGGGCGCGCGCCGTCGCGGGATCATCGCGGGGGCTGACGATGTCGGCGCCCGCGATCAGGCCGCACGCGCCGGCCAGGGGAACGTCGCGGGCCTCCAGGGGCGCAAGGCTTCCGGTGAGCCGGGCGACGGCCTCGGCGAGGGGCATCAGCGCCGCCGAGGCCAGGCGCTTTCGCGCGCCGTGCCTCGGGGCGTTCTCGAAGGCATGCGTCTCGGCCGTCAAGCGGACAGGGGCGATCATGCGCTGAGCGATGCGCCATCGCCGGGCGATGATCAAGCGTCCGCTCGGCCGCGTCACCGGGTCTCGCCACGGCATGGCGACACCCGGTGACGGCATCGACTAACCTGCCGGCCCGCGGCGCGATGGTCGCGCCGGGGCAGCGTACGAGGCATCGGATGGCCGCACGCCGATGGACGCCGATCGCCGGTGTCCTGGTTCTCATCGGGATTGGTCTGCTCGGGCTGGTTTCCGCCGCCGAGGCGCAGATGCGGGGGCATGGCGGGCCGGTGCGGGCCCTCGCGGTGGCGCCGGATGGCGGCCTGGCGATCTCCGGCTCCTTCGATCAGGCCGCCATCTTGTGGGCGGTCGAGACCGGCACCGCCCTGAGGGTGCTGCGCTTTCACGACGCGGCGGTGAACGCGGTCGCGGCCCTCGACGACGGCCGCTTCGCGACGGGATCCGAGGATGGGCGCGTCGCCCTGTGGCGCGCCGGGCAGCCGGAGCCCGAGCGGGTCTTCGCCGAGCATGGCGGCCCGGTCGCCGCGCTGGCCGTGTCGCCGGACGGGCTGAGCCTCGCCTCCGCGTCGTGGGACGGGACGGCGCGCATCCGCCCGCTCGCGGGCGGTCCGGCGCGGGTGCTCGAAGGCCATCAGGGCAATGTCAACGCCGTGGCCTTCCTGCCCGATGGCCGCCCCGTCACGGCCGGTTACGATGCGACGGTCCGGATCTGGCCCGCGGCCGACGACGCGCGGGGCGCGCCCGTCGTACGCACCCTGCCCTCCGTCCTCAACGCCCTGGCGGTGTTCCGGGACGGCGAGATCGCGGCGGCGGGCGGCGACGCGGTCGTGCGGCTGCTGGCTCCCGATGGCCATGTGCGCGTCGCGGTGGATGTCGGCCCGAACCCGGTCGTCGCGCTCGCGCCCTCCCCCGACGGCACCCGGATCGCGGCCGCGACGGCGGGCGGCGCCGTGGCCATCATCGACCGCGCCGAGGGCCGGGTCCACCACCGTCTCGTCGGTCCAGGCCTGCCGGTCTGGTCCGTCGCCTGGCGGCCGAACGGGGCCGAACTCCTCACGGGGGGTGGTGACCACCTGATCCGGCGCTGGGACGCGCGGATCGGCACGCCGATCGGGCCCCTGGCGATGCCGCGCCCCGCCGATGCGCTGGCGGCCTATGGCGGCGACCGGGGCGCGGAGGTGTTCCGCGCCTGCGTGGCCTGCCACGCCCTGACGCCGGAGGATGGCCCGCGTGCCGGGCCGACGCTGGCGGGCATCATGGGCCGGCGGATCGCGACGGCGCCGGACTATCGCTATTCCGATGCCCTGAGGGGCATGGACATCGTCTGGGACATGCGGACCATCGCGCAGCTCTTCGCGATCGGCCCCGCCCGCTACACGCCCGGCACGCGGATGCCGGAACAGACCATCACCAGCGCGGAGGACCGGGAGGCCCTGGTGCGGTTCCTCGAGCGCGCGACGGCGGCGCGCTGAGGCGCGCCCTCAGAGCGTCAGCACCATGTAGCGCGCCCCCGCGCCGTAGCTCGCGAGCTTGGCCGCGATGGCCTCGGAGACCGTCGGCTCTTCGAAACCCATCGCCGCCCAGAACGCCGCCGATCCGTTCACCGCCACGAGGGCGACGGCGCGCAGGCCCGCCGCCCGCGCATGCCCGACCAAGAGCCCGAGCCCGGCCCGCGCATGGCCGGCGCCGGACAGGGTCGGATGCACGCCGAGGTCGTTCAGGTAGATCGCGTCAGCCGGTTCGGCGCTCGCAGCGAGCGGCCGGTTCAGGCCTGGAATGCGGCCGAGCGGCCACGGATAGGCGATCGCGTAACCGCCGATGCGGTCGCTCTTATCCGCGAGGGTGAGACAGAGCGCGCCCGCGCGTGCGAGCCGCTCGGCGAAGCGCGCGGTCTCCTCGGGATGGTCGGGGAACAGGGTGTCGGCCAGGGGCACCACCCGGTCGAGGTCCTCCGCCCGCATGCCGCGCCAGAGCCAGCGGCCCGTCATTCGCCTTGGGACGCCTCGCCGGCTGCCGTGCGCTCGCGCAGGTAGTCTTCCGTGGTGCGCGGCTTGTCGCGCATCGGCCCGGCATGCGGGTCGAAGCCCTGGTTGACCGCGACCTCGACCCGGCAATCCTCGCACATCATCAGCGCCCGGACCCGGGCCTCGCCGGCCGGGCCGGTGAACATCCAGTGCCGGTCACGCAGCTTCTCGACCACGCGCTCGATGGTGCTGCGGGTGCCGAAGGGCTTGGCGCAGGTGAGGCAGGCGAAGGGCTCCTCCTCCTTCACCACCCGCCGGGTCGCCTTCCAGGCCTCGAAATCGACGCCCGGCATCAGATCGATCACGTTCTCCGGACAGGTGTTGGCGCAGAGCCCGCACTGCACGCAGAGACTCTCCTCGAAGCCGAGGAAGGGGCGCTCCGCACTGTCCGACAGGGCGTGCGTCGGGCAGGCGCCGACGCAGGCGAGACAGAGCGTGCAATCCTCGGTGCGGAAGGTCAGGCCGCCGAAGGGCGCGCCGGCGGCGAGTGCGATGCGGGCCACCGGCCTGGGGGCCGCCGCGTGCATCTCGTTGATGGCGAAGCGCAGCACCTCGCGCTTGCCGCCGACCGGCATGAACCGGGCGGGAAGCGCCGCCGCCGTTCCCGGCGCGAAGGCCGCGAGCGCCGCGCCGAGGGCATCCGGATCGTCGGTCTCGATCAGCGAGACCACAGCGGCGCCGGCCGGGCCGCCGTAGCCGAGGCCCTGCGCCAGGGTGTCGCCGAGGTCGGCGGCCCGGCGCAGGCTCTCGAGATCGTGCTTCGGCCGGGCGCGCGCCAGGATCCGCACCCCGGTGGCCCCGTAGGCGAAGAGGGCCGCGAAGGCCTCCGGGCCGAGCTGCGTGACCTCGTTGACCCGCACCGGCAGGACGTGGGCGGGCAGGCCGTCCCCGTGGCGCGCGAGGGCGTCGATCAGCGGCTCGCCGTGGTCGCCGTCATGGAACAGGATCGTGGCCTCGCGCCCGCCGGCCGCCCCATAGGCGAGCATCAGGGTCCTGAGGCGGCGCATCAGGGCATCCGCCGGGGGCAGCGTGTAGGCGGCCGCGCCCGTCGGGCAGACGGAGGCACAGTTGCCGCAGCCGGCGCAGATGTGGGGGTCGATCGCTACGCTGTCGCCGGCGGGCGTGATCGCGCCGGTGGGGCAGACGTCGAGGCAGCGGGTGCAGCCGATGATGCGGGAGCGGGAATGCGCGCACAGATCGGCGTGGACATCGATGAAGCGCGTCTTGTCGAAGGTTCCGACAAGATGGGATGCCTGCGCGATCGCCCGCTCGACGGCCCCCGGATCGCGCGGGTCGGCGCGCAGGTAGCCGAGGCGCGCCTCGTGGGCCGGGAACAGGGCGGTGCCGCCCGTGACGTCGACGACGATGTCGCAGGTCGAGGTCGCGCCGTTCCGCCCGGGGCCGAACGCGAGCCGCGTGCGGGACGAGGGCGCGGGCAACGCATAGTCGTCGATGCGCAGATCGAACGCGCCGAGCCGCCCCCGGGCGCTCGCGATGGTGCCCTTCACTACGGGAAAGTCGTTGCGCTGCGGCGGCTCGACGGCCTCCGATCCGGTCAGCAGCACGGTGACGTCGAGGTGCTCGGCCAAGCGCCGGCCGGCCTCGATGGCGGTATCGTCGCGGCCATAGACCAGCGCCACGCCCCCGCTCTCGATCGGCACCGTGGCGGCGTCCGGCAGCGGCTCGGCGCAGGCGGCGATCAGAGCGGCCATCTTCGGTCCGGCGGCCATCGCCTCCGAAGACCATCCGGCGGTCTCGCGGATCTTGGCGTAGCTCACGCGTTCGTCGGCGCCGAGATCCGAGGCCACCTCGTCGAAGAGCGGTGATTGCAGGGTGCAGGAGACGGTGACCGGGGCGCCCGTGCCCAGGGCCTCGCGGAACCGGTCGAGCTCGCGGCCGCAGAGCTGGTCAGCCGTCTTCACCCGTCCCGCGCAACCGCGCCCGATGATGTCGGCATCGACCGGCATCGTCTTCTCGCAGGAACAGGCGAACACGATACGGTCGGACACGTGAGGGGAGACCTTGGGAGCGGGGAAACGGATCGCGCGGTGGCGGAGACGCCCCTTCGCGGGACCATTCGTATCCTATATACTCGAAGCGTTCAAAACTACGGTCCGCCGCAGACGTGCGCGCTTCGGCCCTACGCCGTCCCCTTGCGGCCCGGCCCCGCGCGGGACATCTGCGTCCGGCGCTTAACCCCAGTGGTCCTCCGATCAGGATGCGATCTTTCGAACACATGCCTCCGATCACCGCCGAGCCCGCTCCGGGCCCCCTCGCCCTGCCGCCGGCCTTCACGGCGATCGTGCTGGCGCCGCCCGCCGATGCCGTCTCGAACGCCGTGGCCATCGCGCGGCGCGACGGCCCGGAGGCGGCGGGCACGCTGGTGCTGGTCGACCGGGCGGACGTGCTCGACCTCGCCGTGGTGCTCGCGCCCGAGGAGCCCCTCGCCTCGGCCCGGCGCGCCTTCCTCGCGGGAATGAGCGCGCTCGCGGACGCGGTCGGGGCGCATGGACCGCCGGAAATGCCCCTCACCTTCGTCTGGCCCGACGGGCTGACGTTCGACGGGGCCCGTCTCGGCGGCGGACGCCTGGTCTGGCCGGAGGATTGCGCGGAGGACGAGGTCCCGGATTGGCTGGTGTTCTCCGGCATGCTCATCGTCTCGAAGACCGGGGCCGGCGATCCCGGCCTGACCCCCGACTCGACGGCGCTGGACGAGGAGGGTTTCCCCGCCGGCATCCGGCCGCTGCTCGTGGAGAGCTTCGCCCGCAACCTCATCCGGGCCTTCGACTTGTGGGCGGAGGACGGCTTCCCGGCCCTCGCCGCGCACTACCTCGCGCACCTGCCGACCCCTCGCGGCGTCGCGGCGCGGATCGATGCGCGGGGTGACGTGGTCCTCGGAGAGACCGAGCGCTGGCCGCTTGCCTCCCTCCTGCGCGAGGCGGCATGGCGCGATCCCGAGACCGGGACGGTGCGGCTGTGAGCGCCCTGAAGCTGCCGCGCACCCTGCGGCTCGACGCCTCCGACACCTTCGTCTTCGCCAACCCGGCCGAACCCGGCGAATGGGCCGTGACCGGCTCGTTCCTGTTCTGGGACCGGGATCTCGACGCCCTGGACGGCAAGGCGCGGGTCGCCTTCCGCTCCGGTTTCGTCGGCGTGACGTCGCTCGGATTCGCGACGCTGGTGGTGGTGAGCGAGGCGACGGAGATCGAACGGGACGCCGCCGTGGAGGATCTGGCCCGCCATATCCAGGAGCGCCTCGGCGCGCCGGATCGCGCGACGGCGCGCCTGGCGGCGCGCGAGGAAGTGGATTTCGCGGCCTCGCTCTGCAACCTGCCCCTCGGCAGCGTCGTGGCGATGCATCGCACCACCCGGAACGGCGAGATCGCGGAAGACTTCCGAACCTTGAACCGGCGCGATTCCGGTTCGCCCGGCGCCGACCGGCTGCACGCCCATGCCCGCGCCTTCCACATCGTCGAGACCGACGAGGCGGAGCCCGAGGAACGGGCCGACCTCATCGGCCTCGCGCGCAATCGTCCAGGAGCCTGACCATGCGCATCCCGAGTACCGGGCACCCGGCGGAATGACCGAGTTCTGGGTCTCCAGCGGGCATCACCTCACCCAGCGCACCGAGGGGGGCGGTCTCGCGGTCACCGATGCGCTGATCCTCGCCTATCTGGCGCGGCCGGAACTCGTGCCGCCGGAGGAGGCCTGCGATGCCGAGCGCGCCCTTTACGCGAGCCTGCGCGCCGCGCCGCGCCGGGTCGTTCCGCCCGAAGCGGTCGGCGCCATCGCGGATGCCGACGCCCGCGAAAACTGGGAGGTGCTGCTGGCGTTCCGCGACCGGCTACTGGCGGCGCGATCCATCGAGGCGGCCTATCTGGACCTGGTGCGCGGCGGGTTGCGGGGCACGCCCTCCCTGTTCCTCAATCAGCTCGTCCATCTCATCCTGCGCAACGCGCTCGATGGGTGCGACGACCCCTTCGTGCTGCGCGCGGCGGAGCTGTTCTTCCGGCCCCAGAGGGTCAGCCGCCTCGACGGCGCGGTGCTGCTGGCGGATTCCGAGGTGATCGAGGCGCGCGAGGGCAGCGCGCCGCTCTCACCGCTGGTGTCGATGCTGGGCAAGGACGCCGCCAACGAACTCGACATCCTCAACGACGAGAATGCCTGGAGCTATTGGAGCCGCTCCGACGCCTTCTCGATGGCGCTGAACCTCGGCTCCAGCGCCCGGAGCCGGGATGGCCTGGCGCGCGTCATCGAGGCCTTCCTGCGCCACCTCCTCAACGTGGATGTGCGCGTCGAGCCGCTGGAACGACTGGAGGATCCCGACTGGCGCTGGTTCGTCGGCCTCGACGCGGAGGCAACCCGGATCGGCAACGCGCTCTGGCGCGGTGAGGCCGTCGCGGCCGCCGATCGGGCGCGGGTCATCGCGATCTTCCGCCTGACCTTCGCGGAGACGACGATCGTCGACGAACTCGTCGGCGACCGGCCCGTCTATCTCCTGCTCGCCGCGACATCCGCCAACCTCGTGACGCTGAAGCCGCAGAACCTGATCGCCGGATTGCCCCTGAGGGGCGTTCCACCCGTTTCCTGAGACTTCAGAACGGCGCGCCGGCACGGCGATGCCGCATGCCGAGGACCTGGCGATGCCCGAGAACCATTTCGAGGTCGGAATCCTGGTGGCCCGCCGTCGCCTGCGCGGGCCGTGGGCGAGCCATGCCTGGATGCCGGTCGCCGCCCTTCCGGCGGCTCCCCCAGTGGCGAACTGGACCAAGCTGACGGAGACGGACGAGGAAACGGTGTTCTACGCCGGCGCCTTCGACGTGCTGCTTCACCCGGCCGAGACCGCGCATTACCGCGACAACCTCGTCTCGGGCCGCCCCTCCCTCTGGGTCGCGCTGCGCAAGCTCGCGGAGGACGCCTACGAGGTCGCGGCGGTCACCGCCGATCCTTACGAGGGCGAGTCCATGGCGGAAGGCATCGGCGAGATCGTCGAGGCCGTGCCGATGCCGGCCGAGTCCCAGGCCGTCCTGCTGGCCTTCTTCGAAGCCTTCCACGTCGAGCGGAAATTCGAGAAGCGCAAGCGCGACCGCGCCGATCCGGAGGCCCTGGCTCGCGGTGGATCCAACCGGGGGCAAGGGGAATGAGCGACGGAATCCTCTCGCGCTGGGCCCGGCGCAAGCAGGCGGCGCGCGCTGCCGAGCGCGAGGCACGCGCAGACGTGCTCCCGCCGGACACGCCGCCGGGCCCTGCCGCCGAGGCGGCGCCCGAATCCCTCGAGGCAGCCCAAGAGTCTCCCGAGGTGGCGGGCGCCCTCGCCGAGGCGATCGCGCGCCTGCCGAAGCTGGAGGACCTGACGGCGCAGACCGACCTAGCTCCGTTCCTGAGGGCCGGCATTCCGTCCGCCCTGCGCAACGCCGCGCTCCGGAGGATGTGGTCCGTCGATCCCGGCATCCGCGACTTCGTGAGCGAGGCCCGCGAATACGCCTACGACTGGAACACGCCCGGTGGCGTCCCCGGGCTCGGGCCGATGCTCCCCACCGACGATATCGGGGCGATGGTGGAGCGCGTGATGAGGGGCCACGCACCCGAGGCGAAGAGGTCCGAGACGGCTGCGAAAGTCCCGATGCCCGCGTCCGAGACCGATGAGACCACCACACCCGAGGTCGCGGCCGTGACGCCCGAAGACGCGACCGTCCCCCCCGAGGACGCGCCGGAGGCGCTGGCTCACGTCGAACCCCCGGTTTCTATTCCGCCGACGAACGCCGTGCGCGAGTTTCAATCGCCGACGATTGTCTCTCGCCTGCGACGCCATGGCGGGGCGATGCCGAGCTGAATCGAAAAATCCCGATTGCGGCAGGGCCAAACGCTTTTTATTACAGATACAAACTAGCCGGTTCTCATCGAGAACGGTGCGCAGCGGATCGGGTCGAGGAGTCGGATGCGTTCCGTGTCGCCGTTCATCGAGATCTCGGCCACGAGCGGCGCCGACCTACCCGCCGCGATCACCCGAAACGCATTGGCCAACGTGAGCTCGGACGACGTCGATCAACTTCGTGCCCAGCAATACGACCTGCTCGCCGTCCTGCTGGGCCGCGCGCCGGACGATCGGCTGCTCGCGGTCCTCGCAGACCTGACGGGGGGCGACAGCGTGCTCGGCCGCGAGGTCGCGTCCCTCGGGACGGAGGCCGCCGCCACCACGCGGGAAGCTGCCGAACGCGAGTATTTCGCGCTCTTCGTGGGCGTCGGACGCGGTGAATTGTTGCCCTACGCCTCCTATTACCTGACCGGCTTCCTGAACGAGCGCCCTCTCGCCCGCGTGCGCGAGGACCTCGCCGCCCTGGGAATCGAGCGGGACGAGGCGATGACCGAACCGGAGGATCACCTCGCCATTCTCCTCGACGTGATGGCGGGGCTCGCGGCGGGGCGTTTCGAGGCCGAGGCCGGGGCCGAACGGGCGTTCTTCCTGCGCCACGTGGCGCCGTGGGCGGGGCGCTTCTTCGCGGATCTGGAGCGCGCGAAGGCGGCGCGCTTCTACCGCACCGTGGGGGCCCTCGGCCGCGCCTTCCTAGAGGTCGAGGCCGCGGCTTTCGCGATGGATGCCTGAACGGGCATCCGGACACAGTGGATCGAGGCGCCCGATCCTTCGGGCGGGCGCCGGTTGAGGAGTGGCGACGATGGGACAGGATCAGAAGGACCAGCTCGGCCGTCGCCAGTTCTTCCGGGCGCTCGGGGGCGGCACGGTGGCGGCCGCGGCCGGTCTGGCCGCCCCGATGGCGCCCACCCAGGCCCAGGCCTACGACCCCGGCCCGGACGAGACCCGGTCCCGCTACCGCCTCAGCGATGAGGTGAAGGCGTTCTACCGCACTAACGGCTACGAAACGCTCCAGAGCGGTCTCAAAGGCGTCGAGAAGAAGTGAGGCTGTGATGCTGACCAAGCGTAAGAACGGCGAGGCGAGCCGCACCAAGCATCAGGCCGTCGCGGCCGGCCTCGCGGCCGGTGTGCTCGACCGGCGCGGCTTCCTCCGGAAATCCGGCCTCACCGCCGGTGCGCTCGCGGCCGCCGGCACGATCCAGCTGGGCTCCGTGCGGCAGGCCCGCGCCGCCGGCTCCTCGGCGACGGGACCGGACGTGCAGGTCAAGAAGAACATCTGTACCCATTGCTCGGTCGGCTGCACCGTGACGGCCGAGGTCGTGAACGGCGTCTGGGTCGGTCAGGAACCCTCCTACGCCAGCCCGATCAATCGCGGCACGCACTGCGCGAAGGGCGCGGCGATCCGCGAGCTCGTCTCCTCCGATCGCCGCCTCAAATACCCGATGAAGCTCGTCGGCGGGCAATGGCAGCGCGTTTCCTGGGAGCAGGCCATCGAGGAGATCGGCGACAAGCTCACCGCCATCCGCGAGAAGAACGGCGCGGATTCGGTCTACTGGCTCGGCTCGGCCAAGTTCACCAACGAGGCGGCCTACCTGATGCGCAAGTTCGGCGCCTTCTGGGGCACGAACTCCGTCGACCATCAGGCACGCATCTGCCACTCGACCACGGTGGCGGGCGTCGCCAATACCTGGGGCTACGGCGCCCAGACCAATTCCTACAACGACATCCGCAACGCCAAGACGATGATCATCCTGGGCGGCAACCCCGCCGAGGCGCACCCGATCTCCATGCAGCACGTCCTGACGGGCAAGGAGATCAACCGCGCGAACATGATCGTCATCGATCCGCGCTTCACCCGCACGGCGGCGCATGCCACCGAGTACGTGCGCATCCGCTCCGGCACCGACATCCCGGTGGTCTGGGGCATCCTCTGGCACGTCTTCCAGAATGGCTGGGAGGACAAGGAGTTCATCGCGCAGCGCGTCTACGCCATGGACGACGTCCGCAAGGAAGTCGCCAAGTGGACGCCGGAAGAGGTCGAGCGCGTCTCCGGCGTGCCCGGCGAGCAGCTCCGTCGCGTCGCCGAGAAATTCGCCAAGGAGAAGCCCGCCACCCTGATCTGGTGCATGGGCGCGACCCAGCACACGGTGGGCACGGCCAACGTGCGGGCGTTGTGCATCCTGTGTCTGGCCACCGGCAATGTCGGCAAGCCCGGCACCGGCGCCAACATCTTCCGGGGTCACACCAACGTGCAGGGCGCCACGGATCTGGGCCTCGATGTGACCTCGCTGCCGCTCTATTACGGCCTCGTCGAGGGCGGCTGGAAGCACTGGGCCCGCGTCTGGGACGTGCCCTACGAGTGGCTGCAATCCCGCTTCGACGAAGTTCCCGCCGCGGACGGCCGCAAGGCCCGCTCGCGCAAGGAGAACATGGAAGCGCCCGGCATCACCTCGACGCGCTGGTTCGACGCCGTGAACCTGCCGCCGGAACAGATCGACCAGCGCAGCCCCGTCAAGGCCTTCATGGTCTTCGGCCACGGCGGCAACACCGTGACCCGCCTGCCCGAGGCGATCGAGGGCATGAACAAGCTCGAACTGCTCGTGGTGGCCGACCCGCATCCCACGACCTTCGCGGCGCTCGACGCCCGGCAGGACAACACCTACCTGCTGCCGATCTGCACATCGCTCGAGATGGACGGCTCGCGCACGGCCTCGAACCGCTCGATCCAGTGGGGTGAGCAGATCGTGAAGCCCGCCTTCGAGTCGAAGAACGACTACGAGGTGCTCTACCTCCTGGCCAAGAAGCTCGGCTTCGCCGAGACGCTGTTCAAGAACATCAAGGTCGAGAACAACGTCCCCGTGGCCGAGGACCTGCTGCGCGAGATCAACCGGGGCGGCTGGTCGACGGGGTATTGCGGGCAGAGCCCGGAGCGCCTCAAGGCCCATATGCGCAATCAGGCGAAGTTCGACCTGATCACCCTGCGCGCGCCCAAGGACGATCCGGAGGTCGGGGGCGATTATTACGGTCTGCCCTGGCCGTGCTGGGGCAAGCCGGAACTGCGCCATCCGGGCACGGCGATCCTCTACAACACCTCGCTGCACGTGAAGGAGGGCGGCAGCACCTTCCGGGCTCGCTTCGGCACGGAGCGCAACGGCCAGACCCTGCTCGCCGAGGACAGCTTCACCAAGGATTCCGACCTCACCGACGGCTACCCCGAGTTCACCTTCGGGGTGTTCAAGAAGCTCGGCTGGGACAAGGACCTGACGGCGGACGAACGCGCCACGATCCTGAAGATCGGCGGCGACAAGCCCGACACCGTGAGCTGGGCCACCGACCTCTCGGGCGGCATCCAGCGCGTCTGCCTCGACCACGGGGTGATCCCGTTCGGCAACGGCAAGGCCCGCGCCAACGCCTGGAACCTGCCCGACCCGGTGCCGGTGCATCGCGAGCCGGTCTACTCGCCGCGTCCCGACCTCGTGGCGAAATACCCGACCCGGCCCGACGAGCGCCAGTTCCGCATGCCGAATATCGGCTTCTCGGTTCAGAAAGCGGCGGTCGAGCGCAACGTGGCGCGCGACTTCCCCATCATCCTCACCTCGGGGCGCCTCGTGGAATACGAGGGCGGCGGCGAGGAGACCCGGTCGAACCCGTGGCTCGCCGAATTGCAGCAGGACATGTTCGTCGAGATCAACACCGGGGATGCCACCGAGCGCGGCATCAAGGACGGGTCGTGGGTCTGGGTCACGGGCGCCGAGAACAGCTCGAAGGCCAAGATGAAGGCGCTCGTCACCGACCGCGTCGGCAAGGGCGTCGCCTTCATGCCCTTCCACTTCTCGGGTTGGTACGAGGGCAAGGACATGCGCGACTACTACCCGAGGGGCACCGATCCGGTGGTGCTCGGCGAGAGCGTGAACTCGGTCACCACCTACGGCTTCGACCCCGTGACGGGCATGCAGGAGACGAAGTGTACCCTGTGTCAGATCAAGGCCGCGTGAGAGGAGCGCATCGCTAATGGCCCGTATGAAGTTCCTCTGTGACGCCGACCGTTGCATCGAGTGCAACGCCTGTGTCACCGCGTGCAAGAACGAGCACGAGGTGCCCTGGGGCATCAACCGCCGTCGCGTCGTGACGCTCAACGACGGCAAGCCGGGCGAGCGCTCGGTCTCCATGGCGTGCATGCACTGCACCGACGCGCCCTGCGCCTCGGTCTGCCCGGTGAACTGCTTCTACACCACGGCCGACGCCGTGGTGCTGCACTCCAAGGACATCTGCATCGGCTGCGGCTATTGCTTCTACGCCTGCCCGTTCGGCGCGCCTCAATATCCCCGCGTCGGGAACTTCGGTTCGCGCGGCAAGATGGACAAGTGCACCTATTGCTCGGGTGGGCCGGAGCCCGACCTCTCGGTGGCCGAGTACGAGAAGTACGGCTCAAACCGGCTGGCCGAGGGCAAGCTGCCGCTCTGCGCCGAGATGTGCTCCACCAAGGCCTTGCTCGCCGGCGACGGCGAGATGATCGCCGAGATCTACAAGCAGCGAGTGATCAAGCGCGGCTACGGCTCCGGCGCCTGGGGCTGGAAGACCGCCTACCGCGAGACCGTGGCGATCTGATCGCTTCGCCTCCGACGATGGGATCGTCGCGCTCGCGACGGTCCCCGCACGATACGCCATCGAAAGGAACGCCGATGCGGCGGGCAGTCACTCTTCTGAGCACCCTCGTCGTCGGCACGACGCTCCTGGCCGCGCCGGCGGCCTTCGCGCCCGCGCGCGCGCAGAACCCGATCACGCAGGACGGGCAGAACCCGATGGGCGCCAAGCCCACGGCCGATTCCGTCAACGAGGAATTCCTGTTCAAGAACGCCGACAAGATCACGGGTCGCGTCAGCATTCCCGACAAGAAATCCGCGAATCTGATCCAGCCCCAGGGCCGCGAGTACCAGTCGTTCCGCGAGCGCTACCTGCCCTGGATCGGGGCGGCATTCATCCTCGGCATGATCGCGGCGCTCGGCGCGTTCTTCCTCTGGCGCGGGCGCATCCTCACCGACGACACCCAGGAATCGGGCCGCAAGATCCTGCGCTTCAACGCCTTCGAGCGCTTCACCCACTGGATGACGGCTGTGTGCTTCATCATCCTGTCGCTCTCGGGGCTGAACTACATCTTTGGCAAGCGCCTGCTGATGCCGCTGATCGGCCCCGAGGCCTTCGGCGCCCTGGCGCAATGGGCCAAATACAGCCACGTCTATCTCGCCTGGCCATTCATGTTCGGCGTCGCCATGATGTTCGTGGTTTGGATCAAGGACAACATCCCGAACCGGATCGACTGGGCCTGGATCAAGGCCGGTGGCGGCTTCATCGGCAAGAAGCACCCCCACGCGGCCCGCTTCAACGCCGGCCAGAAGGGCGTGTTCTGGATGGTCGCGGGCTTCGGCGCCGCCATGGGCGTTACCGGCCTGATGATGCTGTTCCCCTTCGCGCTGCTGGACATCAACGGCATGCAGGTGATGCAGGTGATCCACGCGCTGATCGGCATCACCTTCATCGCCGGTATCCTGGCCCATATCTACATCGGCACCCTCGGCATGAAGGGCGCCTACGATGCCATGGGCAGCGGCAAGGTCGATCTCGCCTGGGCGCGTGCCCACCACGACCTCTGGGTCGAGAAGGAACAGGCCAAGACCGCCAGCGGTCCCCAGCTCGGTGGCCGCCACCCGGCCCCCGCCGAATAACAGCCCGGGCCGCGCGAGCCGGCGACGAGGAAAACCATCATGAAAGCCTTCATCGTCGCCGTCGTGGCCGCCATCGGGCTCGCCGTCGCCGCCATGTACGCCCTGACCAGCAATCAGCGCTTCGCCTACCAGGCCTTCGCCACGACCGGCGCCCGTGTTTCGGAGCCCGGCACCAACCTCGTGGGCGAGAAGTGGACCGGCGATCCGAACACCAACGACAAGAGCGAGTCGGCGCACGGCAAGGCCACCGGCGAGCCGTCGCACCCGAAGCGATCCTGAGCCGACACACGCCCGCGCATCGGGGCGCCGCACCCTCGCAACGAGCCTGGATCCCAGGGGACCGAGCATGATCCACCGCCTGCCCTTCGCCGCGCTCCTGCTGTCGTCGAGCCTGATCGCCACGAGTGCCTTTGCCCAGGATGCCGCGCCGGCCGGCGGCCCCGCGAACCTGTGCGGGGAACTCCTGGCCTTCGTGAAGAAGCCCGAAGAGAAGAAGCAGGAGGCCGCGACGCCCCCGGCGCAGGCGACGGCGATCTCCAATTCGTCCGGTAAGAGCGACGCCCAACCTTCGGCTTCGGGGGGGCAGCCGCAGCAGAATTCCGGCCTCAGCGGGCCGGTCAACGCGCAAGCCAAGGCGCCGACGAGCGACACGCGTGCTCCGGTGAGCGCCGGCAACACCGTCCTGGCGCAGGCCAATGCCGCCGCGAAATCTCCGGCGCCCCCCGGCGCGCCGGCGCCCAGCCCGAAGCCCGACGAGGCGCTGATCGCCAGGATCGACGCGGCGGCGGCGGCGAACGATCAGGTGGCCTGCCGGGCCGCGGCCCGTGCCATGCGGGTCGCCGGGGTCATCATGCCCCCGCCCCTCCTGGCCTTGGCCGCCCTGAACCCGAAGTTCTACGTCGGCACGCAGCCCTGAGCGTGGGCATCGGGGGCGAGACCCTGCCCGATCGCCCGCCGATCGGCCGGGATACGACCCTGTGCATGTCGCTGGCGGGGCGCCCGGGGCATTTCGGGTCCCGCTTCCACAACCGTCTCTACGCTCTGCTGGGCCTCGATTACATCTACAAGGCGTTCTCGACGAACGACCTCGCCGGCGCCATCGGCGGCATCCGCGCGCTCGGCATCCGTGGCTGCGCGGTCTCGATGCCGTTCAAGGAAGCGGTGATCCCGCTGCTGGACGTGCTCGATCCCTCGGCGCGGGCGATCGACAGCGTGAACACCATCGTCAACGACGGGGGCACGCTCTCGGGCTTCAACACCGATTACCTCGCCATACGCACTCTGCTGGCCCGGCACCGCATCGCATCCGGCACGCGCTTCCTGCTGCGCGGGTCCGGCGGCATGGCCAAGGCGGTGGTCGCGGCCCTGCGGGACGCGGGGTTTCGCGACGGAACGATCGTGGCGCGCAATGCCGGGGCCGGACCGGCGCTCGCGGCGCGCTACGGGTTCGCATGGACGGCGGATCTCGAGGCTCGGACGGCGCCGCTCCTGATCAATGTGACGCCGATGGGCATGGAAGGCCCGGATGCCGACGTCCTCGCCTTTCCCGAGGCGGCGATCGCGTCCTGCGCCATCGCCCTCGACGTGGTCGCCCTGCCCTCGGAAACACCGTTCCTGACGGCGGCCCGGCGATCCGGGGCGCTCTGCATCAGCGGCCACGACGTGGTCGTGCTCCAGGGCCTGGAGCAGTTCATCCGGTATACCGGCGTGACGCCGAGCCCGGCGCAGGTGGCGGATGCCGCCGCCTACGCCCGGACCTGACCGGATTCGCACCGGGTCTCGATGAGCCCGGACCAAATCCGGTCGATCCCTTCGGGATGGCGGATTGGGGCTTCGCTCGGGCCCCGCGTGGTCTCATATTGTTTCCGCCTGATCAGTTCGGTGACGGGGTGACTCGCGGGTTCCCTCTCCTGGAAGGAGAGGGACAGGGTGAGGTGCGTGACCTTTCCGGAGATGGACCACACCTCTCCCCAATCCTCTCCTTCCAGGAGAGGGAGCCCGTCGCGTCTGATCGTCCCGAAGGGATCAACCGGAACCGGTCTCAGCCCTCCGCCACAGGATGGTTGCCCATGATCTCCAGGGCGCGCACCAGGGCCGAGTGGTCCTTGTCGCCGGCGCCGTTGGCCGCGCAGACCGAGAAGAGCTGTTGCGCCAGGGCCGTGCCCGGCAGGGCGAGGCCGAGGGACTTGGCGCCCTCCAGCGCGAGGTTCAGGTCCTTCTGGTGCAGGGCGATGCGGAAGCCCGGATCGAAGGTACGCTTGATCATCCGCTCCCCGTGCAGTTCGAGGATGCGCGAGGTCGCGAGGCCGCCGGTGATCGCCTGGCGCACCTTGGCCGGGTCGGCGCCCGCCTTGGAGGCGAAGAGCAGGCCTTCGGCGACGGCCTCGATGGTCAGCGCCACGATGATCTGGTTGGCGACCTTCGCCACCTGTCCGGCGCCGGTCTCGCCCACATGGGTCACGGTCTTGCCCATCAGGTCGAAGAGCGGCTTCACGCGGGCGAAGACCTCCTCCTTGCCGCCGACCATGATCGAGAGCGCCGCGTTCTTGGCGCCGACCTCGCCGCCGGAGACGGGTGCGTCGAGGTACTCCGCGCCGCGCTCGGCGAGCCGTGCCGCGAAGTCGCGGGTGGCGATGGGCGAGATCGAGCTCATGTCGACCACGACGGCGCCGGGCTTCACGCCCTCGGCGACGCCCTCCGCGCCGAACAGCACGGCCTCGACGTCCGGGGTGTCCGGCAGCATCAGCACGACGACGTCCGAGCGCTCGGCGACCTCGGCGGCGCTGGCGCAGGGCCGACCGCCGGCCGCGACGAGACTTTCCGGGACCTGCCGGCGCGTCTTGAGGGCGAGGCTGTGACCACCCGCGATGAGGTGCCCCGCCATGGGCGCGCCCATGATGCCGAGGCCGATGAATCCGACGTTCATGTGTATCTCCGAATGATGGGGCAGCGTCAGCGGAAGCGCGCGGCGAGCGCTTCGGAGGTGCGGGCCAGGAGACCCATATCCGAGCCCACCGCCGTGAAGCGGGTGCCGGCCGCGATGTAGCGGTGCGCCAGCTCCTCGTTGGCGGTGAGGATTCCCGCGTGCTTGCCGGTGCCGCGGATCCGGGCGATCGTCTCCTCGACCACCTTCACAACGTCGGCGTGGTTCTGCTGGCCGATATAGCCGAGGCTGGTCGAGAGATCGCCGGGGCCGATGAAGACGCCGTCGACGCCCTCGACGCCCGCGATCTCCTCGAGGTTGTCGAGGGCGCGACGCGATTCGATCTGCACGGCGACGAAGATCTCGGCCTCGCAGCGCGCGTGATAGTTCGGGATGCGGCCGAAGCGGGCGGCGCGCGGCGCCTGCGAGAAGCCGCGCACGCCGCGCGGGGCATAGCGGGTGGCGGCGACCGCGCGGCGGGCCTGGTCGGCATCGTCGATGTTGGGGATCATCAGCGACTGCACGCCGGTGTCGAGGATGCGCTTGATGGCGATCGGCTCGTCGCTCGGCATCCGCACCATGGCGTGGGCCGCGCCCTCCATCATCGATTGGACCTGCGCGTAGACGTCGCGCAGGTCGTTGGCGGAGTGCTCCATGTCGAGGAGAAGCCAGTCGAAGCCGGAGCCGGCCACGACCTCGGTGGAGATCGGGCTGGCGAGGCTGCACCAAAGGCCGATCTGCTGCTGGCCCGCGTTGAGGGCGGCCTTGAAGCGGTTGGTGAGGATGTCGGTCATCGTCGCGTCTCCGGGACTAGGGGTTCAGCGCACGAGGCACGGGCGCTTGTTGTCGAAGATCCAGTTCGGGACCAGGAACTGCATGGCCGAGGCGTCGTCGCGGGCGCCGAGGCCGTGACGCTGGTAGAGGGCGTGCGCCGCCTCGACCTCGGCCCAGTCGAGCTCGATGCCGAGGCCGTGGCGCTCGGGCACCCGCACGAGGCCCCCCTCGATCCGCAGGGGCTCCTTGGTCAGGCGCTGGCCGTCCTGCCAGATCCAGTGGGTGTCGATGGCGGTGACGCGGCCCGGGGCCGCGGCGGCGACATGCGTGAACATCGCCAGCGACACGTCGAAATGGTTGTTCGAGTGCGAACCCCAGGTCAGGCCGTGGTCGCGGCAGAGCTGCGCCACGCGGACGGAGCCGGCGAGCGTCCAGAAATGCGGGTCGGCGAGCGGGATGTCGACGGAGCCGAGCTGGATCGCGTGGTTCATCTGCCGCCAGTCGGTGGCGATCATGTTGGTGGCGGTGGGCAGGCCGGTGGCGCGGCGGAACTCGGCCATGATCTCCCGGCCGGAGAAGCCCGCCTCGGCCCCGCACGGGTCCTCCGCGTAGGCGAGCACGTCGCCGCGCCCCTTGCAGAGGCGGATCGCCTCCTCCAGCGACCAGGCGCCGTTCGGGTCGAGGGTGACGCGCGCCTTCGGGAAACGCTGGTGGATCGCCGTCACCGCCGCGATCTCGTCCTCACCGGCGAGGACGCCGCCCTTCAGCTTGAAGTCGTTGAAGCCGTAGGTCTCGTAGGCGGCTTCCGCGAGGCGCGCGACGGCGTCCGGGGTCAGGGCCTCCTCGTCGCGGAGGCGGAACCAGCCGTCGCCGGCCTCGGGCTCACGGTAGGGCAGATCTGTGCGGCGGCGGTCGCCGACATAGAACAGGTAGCCGAGCATCTCGACGGCGTCGCGCTGCTGGCCCTCGCCGAGAAGTGCCGCCACCGGCACCTCCAGGAACTGGCCCAGCAGATCGAGGAACGCGGATTCGATCGCCGTCACGGCGTGAATGGTGACGCGCAGGTCGAAGGTCTGGAGCCCGCGCCCGCCGGCATCGCGGTCGGCGAAGCGGCTGCGCATCGCGTTGAGCACCGCCTGCCAATCCCCGATGGGGCGGCCGACGACGAGGTCGCCCGCCTCTTCGAGGGTGGCGCGGATGCGCTCGCCGCCCGGAACCTCGCCGAGGCCGGTCGCTCCGGTGGAATCGGTCAGCACCACGAGGTTGCGGGTGAAGAAGGGGCCGTGCGCACCGCTGAGGTTGAGCAGCATGCTGTCGCGCCCCGCCACCGGCACGACCCGCAGCGCGGTCACCGTGGGGGTTCGCGACGGGCCGCGCGTCGCGGAAGCCGTGGAAGCCGTGGAGTCCAGAGCCATGAGCGTTCTCCCGAACCGATCGCAGCGGCGTCTCGCGCGCCGTCTTGCATCCCCCGTTCTAGAAAGTGCAGCGATGCCGGTCCAAGCCAAAGGCTGGATCGATCGATGCGGGTTCCGTATCGATCCAGTCTCAGGGCATCTCTCGCAGCAGGGCGCGCAGATGCGCCAGAAGCGGCACGTCGCTGCCGCGACGCCAGGCCAGATGCAGTTCGGCCGGGCGCGGCTGCGCGAGGTCGAGGGGGCAAAACGCGACGCCCTCGAAGCGCAGGCATTCGGCCGCCGCCGGCACCAGGGCGAGGCCGATGCCGGCGCGCACCAGACCCAGGATCGAGTGGATCTGCGTGAGCTGCTGGACGATGCGCGGCTGCCGGTCGCCGCCCGCGAAGAGACCCACCAGGAGGTCGTGGAAGTAGCTCGCCTCATGCGGCGCGTAGCCGACCAGGGCCGCGTCGTGCAGATCGTCGAGGCTGAGGGAGTGGCGTGCGACCAGGGCGTGCCCGGCCGGCAGCGCCACGACGAGGGGCTCGGCGAGCGCCCGCTCCGCTTCGAGTTCGGGATGGTTCACGGGTGGGCGGATGAGCCCGGCATCGATCTGCCCGGAAAGGATCGCCTCCACCTGATCCTTGGTCACCATCTCGCGCAGCGAGAGCGTCACGTCCGGCATCGCGTTCCGGCAGGCGATGACGAGACGGGGCAGGAAGTCGTAGGCCGAGGCAGCGGTGAAACCGAGTTTGAGCACGCCGGCCCGTCCCGCCGCGACCTGCCGGGTGACGTGGGTGGCGGTCTCCGCGAGCCGGAGGATGCGCAGGGCCTCGGGCAGAAAGCTGCGCCCGGCGGCGGTGAGGCGGACCGAGCGGCTCGTGCGATCGAGGAGTTGCACGTCGAGGACGCGCTCCAGTACCTGGATCTGCCGGGACAGCGGCGGTTGCGTCATGTTCAGCCGGGCGGCGGCGCGCCCGAAATGCAATTCTTCCGCGACGGCGGCAAAGCAGCGGAGTTGGCTGAAATCGAGCATCGTGCCCCGCAAAACCGATGGCCGTGGGCGAAGACCCACGGCCACGAACCCGATGGTGCGTGAGGAGGGATGCGTCAGTGCAGTTCGACTCGGCGAATCTCACCCACGATCACGAGATAGCAGAACACGGCGACGAGCGCGTTCAGGCCGACGAAGACCAGCGCCCCGTTGAACGAGCCGGTCTGCTGGACGATGTAGCCGATCACGATGGGCGTGGTGATGCCGGCCGTGTTGCCGAAGGTGTTGAACAGGCCGCCGTTGAGGCCGCCGGTGGAGCGCGGCGAGGTGTCGGAGACGACGGCCCAGCCAAGCGCCCCGATGCCCTTGCCGAAGAAGGCGAGCGCCATCAGGCCGACCACCAGCGCATCCGCCTGCACGTAATTGCAGCCGACGATGCACATCGAGAGCAGCATGCCGCCCACGATCGGGATCTTTCGCGAAGCGGTCAGGGAGTAGCCGCGCTTCAGCAGAAGATCGGAGATCCAGCCGCCGAGAATGCCGCCGATGAAGCCGCAGAGCGCAGGGAGCACGGCGGCGAAGCCTGCCTGGAGGATCGAGAGGCCGCGCTCCTTGACGAGGTAGACCGGGAACCAGGTCAGGAAGAAATAGGTCAGCGTGGTGATGCAGTACTGGCCGATATAGATGCCGAGCAGCATGCGATTGGACAGAAGCTGACGGATCGTGCGGCCGGCATTCACCGGGGCGGCCTGGCCGCGTCCGTCCATGTCGAGCAGGGCGCCGCCCTCCTCGATGTAGTCGCGCTCGGCCTTGTTGATCGCCGGGTGCTCACGGGGGCCGTGGATCACCTGCGTCCAGACCAGTGCGAACAGGATGCCCAGCGCGCCCATCAGGGTGAAGACGTGATGCCAGCCGTAATGATGCACCACCCAGCCCATGAGCGGGGTGAACAGGACCGTGGCGAAGTACTGCGAAGAGTTGAAGAAGGCGGACGCGGTGCCGCGCTCGGAGGTCGGGAACCATGCGGCCGTGATGCGCGCATTGGCGGGAAACACCGGCGCCTCGGACAGGCCCACCAGGAGACGCAGGCTAAAGAGCACGGCCACCGCCGTGAAGCCGGTGAAGAAGCCGACCGCGCCCTGCATCAGGGTGAAGGCCGACCACAGGAAGATCGCGCCGGCATAGACCCACTTGGCGCCGTAGCGATCGAGCAGCCAGCCGCCGGGAAGCTGCGCCAGGACGTAGGACCAGGCGAAGGCCGAGAACACGTAGCCCATGGAAACGGCGTCGAGGCCGAGATCCTTGGCCAGCGACGGACCTGCGATCGAGAGCGTCGCGCGGTCGGCGTAGTTGATGGTCGTGGCGAGGAACAGCATCGTGACGATGAGAAGCCGAACACGGCTTCGCTTCGCCACGGCCACCGCAAGACCGGCGCTCATGACGTCTCTCCCTGAGAGCGGACCACCCGGCTGTTGCCGTGGCGGACATCGGCCGTTCTCTCGTCCGTTCGGACGTGCCTTCGGATTTGGCAGTCCTCGGACTCGGCGGCCCATTGCGAGACCGAGCGTAAAGCCGGCCGGGAAGCCGCGTCCAACTCAAAGGCTGGATGGATCGATGCAGGATCGGTATCGATTCGTGGCGTCGATCGCCATTTTGTTGGTCAGGAGGAACCGGATTGCGTCGAGCGAATGCCCAAGCCAAGTAGCGCGCGTGTGGGACATGCTTAGGTGGAGCGCGAACGTTCCGAACGCGCGAACGCAGACGAAACGGGCGGGGTCGTTTCTTGATACCGGGACACGTGCGACTCTGCTTATCGAAATATTTTACCGAATAACGACAAGCATTAAAAACGGGTGCATTAAATTTACATTATCCAAATTTTCCAGGATTGAACGACTTTGTTTGAGCGTTGGCAACTTTGACGAATAAACGCTCACGTGATATTTTCGTAAAAATATTTCCTAAAATATGAACAAAATCCTGTGCGCGGAGTCGTTGATGCTGGATATCGAGTTTTATCGTGCGTTTTACGAGGATCTTCGCACGATCAACGATCTCGACGCCGCGGCACATTGGAAGTCGTACGGACAATTCGAGGGACGTTACGCGAACCCCTATGCGGCGCAGGAAGCGTTGCTGAAGGATTCACGTCTTCCGCCAGATTTCGATCTGGCCACCTATCTTGAATTGAATCCCGACGTCAAATCGTCGATCCGCTGGGATTTCCAAGGTCTGCTTCATTATCTCTCGGATGGCATTCGCGAGCGGAGACGCTACCGATCGGAACCCTTGTTTCTCGGCGGCGATTCCATCCCGGATGCCGAGAGACGGCCGATCGAATCCTTCTTTACATCCGGGGAACTGGCGGTTCTGCCGGCCGCCTTCAACGCGGGCAGTTACCTCGCCCACAATCCGGATATCCGTCGGGTCGCCAAGGACGGCATCGGCGCGATCACGCACTTCCTGCATTATGGCCGTGCCGAGAACCGCCTCTGTGTTCCGCTCCGCTACAACGCGCGCTTCCTGGAGCAGATGTATCGCGTCAGGATTTCGTCCGACCTGACGGTCGACGAGGTCGTTCGCACCCTACGGGATCAGGCGAAATGTTCGAGAACGGATCTCGTTTTCCTCAATGAGGAGGAACTCCTCTGCTTTCATGACGTGAATGTTCCGTACGTCTCGCAGATGTTCGACCATGAATATTATGCGATCCGGTATTTGCGGAACGACGAGAAGATCCGCAGCCGGGCTCGGTGCCTGATCCACTTCTGTGAGGTGGGCCAGTTCCGGGGCCACGATATCGCCCCCGGCCTCGTCTTCGATACGGCGTTCTACGCGGCCGAGTACGGCGTCGCGCCGGACGCATCCGAGCCTCCCTTTCTCGATTGGATTCGTGGCGGCTCCGATCGCGTGCGCTGGCCCAACCTGCGATCGCTGGCCAAGGCGATCTACGATGTCGAGGTGCCGCCTCACCTGCTCGATCCCGCCGTTCGGAACGCAAGTCGCCCGGAATCGTCCATCAAGCCCAGTGGACACGTGGCACGCCTGATCGAAGAGCCGCTCCTCGACGCGATCGTGTTTGAGACGCATCGCGAGGCGATGGCCGCGTTCTACGCGCAGCTCGGAGACCGGCTGGCTGCTCGGCAGGATGAGGCCGGTGCCGCCACCCTCTACGATTTCGTCCTGCGGCAGGTCCCGAACTTCGCGAAGGCCCTGACCAGCCGCGCCGAACTCGCCCAGCGCACCGGCGATGTCACGAGCGCGATCGCCATTCGGGAGCGCATGGTCGCGTGGGGGGTCGGCAATGCGGCGACCTTCGCCGATCTCGGAGCGTGTTACGCGCAACTGGGCGATCGAAAGAACGCCCTGCGCACGCTGACGCACGGCGTCGACCGCTTTCCCGGCGATTCGGGTCTCCGGCGGCGTTTGATGGCCAGCCGGGAAGCGTATTTCGAAGATCTTTGGCGAACCGCGGCGAGCACCGCGCTGACCTACGGCTATCCCACGGCGCAGGCTCTGGTCCGCGAAGCAGCGGAACTGTGCTCCGATCGTGTGGACCTTCCCCCGATCGGCAGGACTGTCCGGACGGTCGCCATCTACGGAAATTGCGACCTGCCGCAGTGCAAGTTCTACCGGG
Source organism: Methylobacterium sp. J-068 (assembly GCF_022829445.1). Lineage (GTDB taxonomy): Bacteria > Pseudomonadota > Alphaproteobacteria > Rhizobiales > Beijerinckiaceae > Methylobacterium. The sequence goes on from NZ_JAKSXY010000125.1 coordinate 294,429, forward strand.
TCGACCAGAAAGTCGAGCAACTCGCCGCGGCGGGTTACGAGGTCCGCGTCTACGACTACGTGACGGAGACGGATCTCTACCTATCGGACTTGTCCGAGATCGATCTCGTCATCGTCTACCGTGTCCCCGCCTTTCCGTACGTCATCCAGGCCATTCAGAGGACGACGGCGCTCGGAATCGTCACCATCTACGACATCGACGACCTGGTCTTCGACCAACGGCACTTTCCCCCGGCCCTCGCGACCTATTCGGGGCAGCTCGCCGAAGCGGATCATGCCTCCATGGCCTGCGGCGTCAGCCTGTTCGCGCACGCGCCGACGCTGTGCCGGTACGGCATGGTCTCGACCCGAAGCCTCGCGCCCTTCGTCGAGGCAAGCGTGCAGGCGAAGACGACCTTCGTCCATCCCAACGGTCTGAGCCTCGAGCACGAGGCCGCCCGCGCCATGCCCGTGGGCAAGCGGCCCGGGAAGACCACCATCTTCTACGGCTCCGGAACGAAGGCCCACAAGGCGGACTTCATCGACCTCGTCGAACCGGCGCTGCTGCGGTTGTTCGAGGTGCATGGGGAGCAGATCCAACTGATCGTCATCGGCGACATCACGTTGTCGCCGTCCCTGTCGCCCTGGCGGCAGGCGATGACGCTGCACAGGCCGATCAAGGATCTCCAGACCTATTGGGATCTGTTGAAACTCAGCGACATCAACCTGTCCGTCCTCGAGAAGAACGTCTTCAACGACGGCAAGAGCGAGATCAAGTGGCTCGAAGCCGCGATCTTCGGCATCCCGTCGGTCGTCAGCGCATCCGCGACCCACGAAGAGGTCATCGTTCCGGGGGAGACGGGCTATCTCTACCGGACCTCCGACGAATTGTTCACAGCCCTGGATGCGTTGGTCCGTTCGCCCGGACTGCGCCAGCGGATCGGCCGCGCGGCCGAGGCCGAGGCCATGGCGAAGTACAACATCGACGCGTTGAGCCGGAACCTCGGAACGATCATCGAAGCGGCGTCACCGGTCAAGGAATCGGCCGTGAAACGGCTGACGATCGTCAACGTCTTCTACCCGCCGCAGGCGATCGGCGGCGCGACGCGCGTGGTCCACGACAACGTTTTGGATCTCAAGCGCCTCCTCGGACCGGATTGGCAGATCGACGTGATCTGCACCCGTGAGGGGGGGGAGACCCCCTACGAGATCGACTGGTACGTTCAGGATGGGATCCGCGTCTTTTGTATCACGGCCGCGGATCACCCACGGATCGACCACCTGGTCGAAGATCCCCGCATGGCGCGGGCCTTCGCGGAAGTGATCGAGATCATTCGGCCCCATCTCGTTCACTTCCACTGCATTCAACGCCTCACCGCATCCTGCCTCGGAGAGGTGCGCAAGCGCGCCATCCCGTTCGCCGTCACCATGCACGATGGCTGGTGGATCTCGCCGCATCAGTTCCTGCTCGATAGCGAGAACAATGCCCGGACCTACGATTTCTCCTCGGTGATCTGTCCGAGTTCGATGGGGAGCGAGGACTTCGAACGGTCCAAGATCCTGCGCCGCTACTTGAGGGGGGCCGACCGTCTGCTGACGGTGTCGGAGCCCTTCGCCCGGATCTGCCGGCAAACGGGTCTCGAGGCCATCGCGGTGATCGAGAACGGCGTATCGCGATTGCCGCCGCCGCCGGCGCGAACCCGGTCTCACGGCCGGGTCCGGCTCGCCCATATCGGCGGCCTCGCAGCCCACAAAGGCTATCACCTCGTCAGGAACATTTTCCTTACGGAGACGTTCTCGAACCTGAGCCTGCTGTTGGTCGACCACGCCATGCAACCCGGCCTGCAGCGCGAGGAGATCTGGAACGGCACGCCCGTCTTGTTTCGAGGCAAGGCGCCTCAGAGCGAGGTCGCGGCGCTCTACGACGACATCGACGTTCTGCTCGCCGCCTCGATCTGGCCCGAGAGCTACGGCCTCGTGAGCCGGGAAGCTCTCGCGATGGGGTGCTGGGTCGTGGCCTCCGATCGGGGCGCCATCGGAGATTGCGTCGTGGACCGGCAGAACGGTTACGTGGTCGATGTCGGCGACGCCGAAGCGCTCATCGCGGTCCTGCGGTACATCGACGCCAATCCGGACATGCATCGGGCCTCACCCGCGCTCCAGCCCGCCATCAGGACGGCGCGCGAGCAGGCCGAGGACCTCGCCGCACTCTATGCCGAGATGTACCGCGAGCGGCACGGCTGAGGGGGGAGCTTACCTCGGCGATGGCACGCGGTTCCGAAACGAAGGCTCCGAAACCGACAGGTCCCTCGACCGCCCTGCGCCAACGGACGGGATCGAACCAAGCCTCCCGGTCATGACCGAGGTCATGACGCGGCAGGTGTGGTAGAATGCGAGAATGTGCATCATCGTAGGCTGTCAGGCGAGGATACGGTGATGCAGAGGCTTTTCTCGACAGAGGATATGTCCGCGCAGGACGCGTTTCGCCGGTGGCGCGAGATCTGCGAGGATCGCCTCGTTCCGATGTCCCAGAATTGCGTGGGTGATCGGCCGTTCCACGCCTCGATCGACGGCACCGTCATCGGCGGGCTCGCATTCACGAAATTCGCCCTGAGCGACCTGGACACCTCGACGACATCGCAATCGATTCGTCACAGGAACAACAAGACTGATTTCCTGTACTTGAGCATGATGCTCGCGGGCAATGTGAACGCGAGTCAGAACGACCGCTCGACCACCGATGCGACCGGCGATCTCTCGATACGTGACACGAACACGCCGTGGACGATCGAGCACAGAGGTCGCAGCGAGCTCTTGACCGTCGAGATTCCACGAGCCCGATTGGAGAGCGTGCTGGGCTCCGCGCGCCATTTTGCCGGACTGACGATGAGCGGTCGCGGGCCGGTCACGATCCTGGCCCGGTCGTTCCTCTGTGATCTGCTCCGCATGGGCGATCAGCTGACGCCTCAGGCGGCCGAGCGCATGACATCGATCGGGGTCGACCTCGTCGTCGCCAGCTTGGCCGAGCGCATGGCGAAGGATGCGCCGAAACCGCTGCGCGGAGTGCTGATCGTCCAGCGGGCCAAAGCCTACGTCGCCGCCAATCTCGGCGACCACGACCTCGACCCGTCGCGGATCGCGTCCGCGATGGGCGTGTCGCTGCGGCATCTGCAGACCCTGTTTCGGGAGGATGGGCACCACATCGGCGCCTGGATCTGGCAGCAGCGGCTGGAGAAGGCGGCGCGGCACCTGTCGGATCCCGGTTGCCTCCACAAGCCTTTGAACGAAGTGGCCTTCCGATGCGGTTTCGGGGACCCCGCCCACTTCTCCCGCCGCTTCCGTGATCGCTTCGGCATGAGTCCGCGTGACTACCGCCAAACCGCGCTGGTTTCATGCGCCGCCCTCCGAGAGACGACGGTCCCAACCACGTGACTTGCGGTCGAGCAGCGCGATCTGCCGCTGGCCGGTGTCGATGATGGCGTCGGTCCGGGACTGCCATGACGAGATTTGGCTGCGCTGCGGCGATCTCCCCCCTCATGTCCCGTCCGGCCATCGGAACGGATCCGGTCCCGGCCTCCGCGTCCTCGCTGGCAAGGACCCGCCGAACAGGAAGATTTCGGCGGACAGGGCGCCATGCGCCTTGCGCGCGGCGTCAAGACAATCGCAAGGTCGTTCGCATAACCTAAGCACTGACGGCATGAGCCGTCGGCGCTCCCCGCATGACTCGCCCTCGCCGTCCGCCGCCCTGCGCGGGACGTCCCGAGGTCGGATCGACCGGGCGTGGCGGGTCGACCGGATCGCGAAACGTGCGCGCGTGGGAGGCTCGTTCGGTCGGCGTCGGGGTGGGTACGGGAGTGGACGCCTTGGACTGGGACAAGATCCGCATCTTCCTCAATGTCGCCGAAGCCGGCAGCTTCACGCGTGCCGGCGACGATATCGGCCTGAGCCAGTCGGCGGTGAGCCGGCAGATCAGCGCCCTCGAACGCGAATTGAAGGCGCCCCTGTTCCACCGCCATGCCCGCGGCCTGATCCTCACCGAGCAGGGTGATCTGCTCTTCCGCGCGGCGCGCGACATGAAACTGCGCCTGGAGAACACCAAGGCGCGCCTCGTCGAGACCAGTGAACGGCCGTCCGGTGACCTCAAGGTGACGACGACGGTCGGCCTCGGCACCGCCTGGCTCGCACAGCGGGTGGCAGAGTTCCTCGACCTCTATCCGGATGTCCGCGTCGAGCTCATCCTCACCAACGAGGAGCTGGATCTCGCCATGCGCGAGGCCGACGTGGCGATCCGCATGCGGCGCCCGGCCCAGCCGGACCTGATCCAGCGGCGGCTGTTCACCGTGCATTACCACGCCTTCGCGTCGCAGGATTACGTGAAGCGCTTCGGCGAGCCGAAATCCATCGCCGACCTCGACAACCACCGGCTGGTCTCGTTCGGCGGCAACGAGCCGTCCTACCTGCTGGCCACGCACTGGCTCTCCACCGTGGGACGCGAGGGCCAGGAGCGCCGGACGATCCACTTCACGGTCAACAACATCACCGCCCTTCAGCAGGCGATCGAGACCGGCGCCGGCATCGGCATCCTGCCCGACTACGCGGCGGAGGGGCAGTCCGGCCTCGTGCAGGTGATGCGCGAGACCGAGATGCCGCACATGGAGAGCTACCTCGTCTATGCCGAGGAGATGCGGACCGTGGCCCGCGTCCAGGCGTTCCGCGACTTCCTGGTCGCCAAGGCCCAGCGCTGGACCTACTGACAGCGTCCGAGCACCGGACCCAACGGGGCGGCGGGGCAAGCCCCCGCCGCCGGCGTCCGTCACACGAACAGGCGTTCCTTCTCCAGCCCCTTGTAGAGGCCGGCGACCTGCTCGCCGTAGCCGTTGTAGATCAGAGTCGGCACGCGCTGGTCGGTGCCGAGCACCCGCTCGGTCGCCTGACTCCAGCGCGGATGCGACACGGCCGGGTTCACGTTGGCCCAGAATCCGTACTCGGCCGATTGCAGGCCTTCCCAGAAGGTCTTCGGGCGCTCCGCTACGAACGAGATCTTGGTGATCGATTTCACCGACTTGAAGCCGTACTTCCACGGCACCACGAGGCGGATCGGCGCGCCGAACTGGTTGGCGAGCGGCTTGCCGTAGACCCCCGTCGCGATGAAGGCGAGGTCGTTGTTGGCCTCTTCCAGGGTCAGCCCCTCGGTGTAGGGCCAGGGATACAGGAACGACTTCTGACCCGGCGCCATCGAGCGGTCGAGGAAGGTCTGCATCTGGATGTACTTGGCGCCCGAGGTGGGCTTGGCCAGGGCCACCAGCTTGGAGAGCGGGAAGCCGGTCCAGGGCACGGACATCGACCACGCCTCGACGCAGCGGTGGCGGTAGAGCCGCTCCTCGAGGGTCATCTTGCGGATGAGATCGTCGACGCCGAGCGTCATCGCCTTCTCGACGAGGCCGTCGATCGCGACGCTCCAAGGCCGGGTCTTCAGGGCGTTGGCGGCGGGCAGCACGGTCTTCGAGGTGCCGTACTCATAAAAGTTGTTGTAGTCGGCGCTGTACTTCTCCGGCGTCAGGGCGCGGTCGAGGGTGTAGGCCTCGTTGCGCTTGGCCGGGTAGAGGTCGGCGGTGGGATCGGCCGCCGCATGGGCGCCGTCGATGCCGATGAACGAGGCCGCGGCGAGGCCTGCGGCGCCGCCGAGCAGGCGTCGCCGATCGAGGAAGACGCTCTCCGGCGTCGCGAGATGTTCGGGCATCTCCCAGGCCCGCTTGCGCCCGATATGCATATCGAATCCTCCTGCGGCGGCACCGAAGGCGCGCCGGCTCATGACCCTGACATCGGCTCGCAGCTTCTCGCGCGCAAGCCGACAGCGACTCACCCTTCGGCGCGTCACGGCCCCAGGTTACAGGGCAAACACTCGCGGAAGGCGAGCGGATCGTCGCAAGACGATTCAAGGCCCCGGCGGATCGTCGCGCAGCGCCCGGCGCAGCACCTTGCCGACATTGGTCTTCGGGAGGGCGTCGTGGAAGACGACGCGGCGTGGCACCTTGTAGCCGGTGAGCTGCTCGCGGGCGTAGCTCCGCAGGGCGTCGGTGGTGATCGCCCCATCCCTGCGCACCACGTGGGCGACGACCATCTCGCCGGTCTCCGCATGGACGGCGCCGACCACGGCGCATTCGAGCACGCCGGGATGGCTCGCCAGCACGTCCTCGATCTCGTTCGGGTAGACGTTGAAGCCCGAGACGAGGATCATGTCCTTCATGCGGTCGACGATGCGGACCTGACCGTCGGACTGGAGCACGGCCACGTCGCCGGTGCGGAAATATCCGTCCGGGGTGGTCGCGCGGGCGGTCTCGTCCGGCCGCTTCCAGTAGCCGGCCATGACCTGGGGACCTTGGACGCAGAGTTCGCCCGGCTCTCCCTCAGCGACTTCGCGGCCGTCGAGTCCTCGAATGGACACGTCCGTGGACGGCAGCGCGTAACCGATCGTCCCGCTCCATTCCGCGAGGTCCGGCGGGTTCACGCAGACGACGGGCGAGGTCTCTGAGAGCCCGTAGCCCTCGACGATGGCGCTGCCCGTGATGGCCTTCCACTTCTCGGCGACCGCCGCCTGAACCGCCATGCCGCCCGCGATCACGAAGTCCAGGTTCGAGAAGTCCACCTCCCCGATCCGAGGGTGGTTGATCAGCAGGTTGAACAGCGTGTTCACCCCGGAGAAATGGGTGAAGCGGCTGCCCTTCAGGGTCTTGATGAAGCCGTCCGCGTCGCGGGGATTGGCGATGAGCAGGCAGCAGCCGCCGACCTTCATGAAGAAGAAGAAGCAGCAGGTCAGCGCGAAGATGTGGTACAGCGGCAGGGCCGTGATCATCACGCGCGCCCGGCCGTCCTCCGCGGACACCCGGAACCAGATCCGGCACTGCTCGACATTGGCCATGATGTTGCGGTGGGTCAGCATCGCCGCCTTGGCGATGCCGGTGGTGCCGCCGGTATATTGCAGGAAGGCGAGGTCGTCGGGCTCGACCGCGACGCGGACCTTGGGCATGCCGCGCCCGGCACGGACCACCGCCTCGTAGCGCGGCGCCAATCCCTCGGGGAAGCGATAGGCCGGCACCGCCTTCTTGAGGTGCCGCGAGGCCAGGGTGATCAGGCGGCCCTTCAGGCCCAGGCCATCGCCCGGCCCCGTCAGCACGATCCGTTCGAGGTTCAGGTCCGGCAGGGCCGCCGCGACGGTGTGGGCGAAATTCTCCAGGACGAAGAGCACGCGCGCGCCGGCATCGTTGAGCTGCGCCGTGAGTTCGCGCGGGGTGTAGAGCGGGTTGACGTTGACCACCGTGCAGCCGGCGAGCAGGACTCCGAAAATCGTCGCCGGATAGGCCGCGACGTTCGGCATCATGATCGCGACGCGGTCGCCCTTCGCGAGCCCCTGCGCCGCCAGCCAGGCCGCTACGGCCTCGGCGGAAGCGCCCAGAGCCGCGTAGGAAACCTCGGCGCCGAAGCTGCGCAACGCCGGCCGGCCGCCGGATCGGGCCATGCAATCCTCGAACAGGTCGACCAGCGTGCCCAGGCCCGCGACGTCGATCTCCGCCGGGATGCCCGATGGATACGCGGACAGCCACGGGCGCGCGGCGCTCCGGGTTTCGGCCATGTCGATCCTCCCTGTGATGCGACCCGGCGGCTTCGCGCCACCTTAGTTCACATCTAAACCATCTTCCGACATCCCGGCGGCCGGATCAAGCGGGTGCCCGCGCCGGACGATGCCCCCGTGCGGAACGGTCTTCCCGTTCTCTCAGCCCGTCGCAGAGGAGGTGGGGCAGGAACGCGGCGCAGGCGAGCGCCATCGCCAGCAGGGCATCGGCCGTCGTCATCGCCCGGCGCGGCCAGATGCCGAACCCCGCGAGCGGCGCGAGACCCAGCACCGCGAGGGCGAACCAGAGCGCGAG